>CALFMO010000007.1 GCA_937879855.1 uncultured Acidobacteriaceae bacterium
CGAGTAAAGTTGGTGGTGCTGAATCCAACCAACAGGCTCGGGAGAAAGGAGCCGACATTGTCATGGAATCAATTAGCGCTCAAAAAGGCTCCGCCGCGACTTCTCTGTCAGAATAGAAGCCATGACGGCGGCGGATGTGATCGACATCTACTCGACCTTGGATGGACTGGGCATTCAGATCTGGATCGACGGCGGATGGGGCGTCGATGCCCTGCTCGGCAGGCAGACTCGTCCTCATAAAGACCTAGATATTGCGCTTGAAGACCAGCACTTGGTACGGTTCGAGCGGTTCTTGGCATCGCGCGGCTATCGTCGGACGAAACGTGAGATCGAAAGACCCTTCAACTTCGTTTTGGCAGATCATGGTGGTAGGGAAATCGACGTTCATGTAATCTCACTCGACGAAAATGGCAACGGTATCTATGGTCCTCCGGAAAATGGTTTCATGTATCCTGCGGACTCGTTGACGGGCACCGGCGCCGTCGGTGGCTGTGCGGTTCGCTGTATCTCTCCTCACTGGATAGTGAAATTCCATAGCGGCTACGAATTGACTGAGAAGGACTACCGGGATGTTTCAGCAATCTGCGAAAAATATGGTATAGCCGTGCCAGACGAGTATTCTCGGTTTAAGGGCTGTCCTTGATCGACGGGCTGTGCCAGTCGTTGGCGAAAAATCTCCATAGCGCTCATCATCCCCGCTTACGATGAGCAACTAAAGTAACTAGCCCTATGCGATTGCCTGCTCTTCACTAAAGGCGGAGCTTCTATAGTATCAAGCGAGATTCTCTGATCAGGAATCCACATGCTCAAAAGAGCTCTGGTTTTGACTGTTATAGCGATGATGGTCGCATCTGTATCATGCCGCAAGAGTGGGTTTCACGAAGTCTGGCAGGCGCTAGACGCTATGCAAAGGCTCAAAAGCTTTCGCGCGACGGTTAACGCGAACTCCGTTTCTACAAGTTACGAGTATGTCTGTCCCGACCGTGTTCACGTGACACTAAAAGGCACTGGCAGTGAGATGGAAGAAATCGGTATCGCAAACAGGGTTTTCAGCCGAAGTGGTCCAGACGGCGGTTGGCTCGAGGAATCCCCTGCGAGACGCCAACCCTCAACGGATATTGCACCATGCAAGAGAATTTTAGTGGCAGCAACTGGCGGAGCTTTCGGTATGGCAGCAGCTATCATCACCGAGAGGTCCAGAGAGTTCAGGTATATGGGACGAGAGGCCGTCGGCAGTCAAACGTGCGATTCTTGGGGAATTCCGCTGGAGACATACGAAGTGCCGCACGAGGCACAGTTCCATGATCCTACGCCGCATTGGGCAAGTATCGTTTGTATTGAGGCAGTGAGCCATCGGATTTTGCAGGCAAAACATGATGACGCAGTCTTTCGGTTTTACGACTTTGATCAGGACATCACAATTCAAGAACCTCAGGGGATCGGCGTGGAGCAACATCAGGAATCTCCCTAGCGATCTGAAGATGGGCTAAGTCTCCCCGTGGCCTCCTTCGGCCCCCACCCAGATTTCCAAATATTCACTTTTGAGTAGCCATGTACGGGTTCGCGTCGCAGCAAAATCCGTGACCAGAGTCGAGATCGAATGCGATTGGTCGGGCGCGGCCAAGTAGTTGTTGAAAGATCGCCATTACACTAATTGACTGGTTTGTGGGCTTCGCAGTTGTGGGAGCTACCGGAAAAGCAGCAGTAGGCCCTACACACAAATTTGCGGCTATAATGCGTTGGATTCGATTCGCGCTAGTCGCCCAACCCTCGACGCGCATGCGGCTGGAGGTTGTTTGCCTATGAAGCCGGCCCTGGCACTCGTAATACTGCTGGCTGGAATCCAGCCTAGCTTTGGTCAGGATGTGAAGGTTCGCGAGCAAGCTGAGCACCTGCTCGAGCGCGCCAACGCCGTCAGTTCCTCTCCGCATCTCCCCGACCTGGAGCGTATGGATACGTTCCGCGTGTTTGGGGAAGGGGACGTGAAGGAAGGGAGCTTCACCCGCGTGGTCGTTCAAGGGACGGGTCGCCGGGATGAATATACCTATGGCGACTTCCATCTCTTGAATGTGTGGACTGAAAAACAGGTCGCCGTTGTGGGCAGCCCGCATCTTCTGCCGCCCGAATTGGTCAATGTGCTGCGCATTACACCCATCTGGCTTGTCCGTTTTGATAGCGAAGATGTCATTCACACCATTACCGATCGGAAGGTGAATGGAGATGCGGCGCGTTGCATCCTATTTGACACCGTCAAAGGAGAACGAACTGACAATAATGAACTCTGCGTGGACGCAGCTACTGGCACGTTGGTGTTAGAAAAGCTCGGAGGCGAAGTGATCGAGAACAGCGACTTCTTTGCTTTCGCTGGAGCGTTGATGCCGGCCAGAATCAGATACTCCTTCGCGGGCGTGCGCACTGTCGAAATCACGCAGACAATGACGCCATTGACGGACGCTGACGCCAATGTGCTGGTTGCCCCAGAGAATGCCCAGATGCACAAGATCTGCACGACGTACCGGCGACCGTTCGGAGTGTCGATGCCACAGCCCAAGCCGGGCAATGGCGCGGGAACTACGGACATTGTCGTGCGCGGGCGGGTGGGTGTCGATGGCAAACTGTACGACCTGGCGGTACAAAACTCCGAACGCCCGGAGTTGAATACGGAGGCGCTCGCGCAGGCGAAGCAGTGGATCTTCACGCCGGCGATGTGTGACGGCAGAGCCGATGTCCACGAGGCTTCCATCACCTTGCACTTTCAGGGACGGTAACGGGCGAGAGCCCCGCTGGATCGCGAGCCTCTAGCGTGCCGCGGTTCGGTCACCGACAATAGAGGCCTCGGTTGACAGCCTCACCGTCAATTGGTGAAACGTCGCCATTACACTCATCATGGACTTTCGCTGAGACACTAACGCCTGACAGAAAACCTGACCGGCTATTTTGAAAATCGCTACGGCTCAACGACCTGTTGTCGGGATGTCCTTGGTTGCCAACTTATCGGTGGCTAGTTTTTGTGCTGTGGCCAACGCATCGGCGGCGCTGACCTTTATATCTGGCTCTACGCCTTTTCCTTCCCAGTCTCCGTGCGTGACAGGGTTGATAGGCCGTCCGAAGGGAACACCAATCGAGAAATGGTCCCCGGCAGACAAACCTCGCACCGGGTGAGCGCCGCCGCCCGTCGTTTCGCCCACGATAGTGGCGCGTTTTTGCGTTTGCAAATCGAACGTGAACTCCTCGCCTCCAGAGAAGGTCTGATGAGAGGTGAGTACGTAGACAGGCTGGTCGATCAGCCGCGCCCCGGGAACCCAGGGAAGCGTCCAGTATTGGTGGGTCTCGTTATCGTGCCGGTTCGTAAGATCGTTCACGTGCGTGGACTGCCGAAAGAGATACGAGACCATGAAATCGACCATATTGGGATCGCCGCCGTGATTCTCGCGCAGGTCGAAGATAAGAGCATCGGTATGCGCCAGGAAGTTCATTGCGGCCACGACCGTGGGTCCACAGATATCTGGCGGAGGAAACGCGCCGAACTTGATGTAGCCAATATTGTGATCGAGAACTTCAAGCTTGGAGAAGGTACAGTTCTGACGCTCAATCATACTGCGAAACCGTGCCTCTTCAGCAGGGTCTGGCGGCCTCGGCCCGGCAGAAGAACCGGTCTGACCGGGCACAGTGAACGGATCGTATGAGACATGCAGATGTTGGTCATGGCTGACAGCGCGCAGGTCACGCGCTAGTGCATCCGCGAATTCGCTACCATCCGTAATCGAACTATAGTCGCCGTGCTTCTGATGATCGTGGATAGCCTGCACCATCTTCGCAGCTACCTCGGAATAGACGTAATAATCGGTCAGCCTTTCACTAATTGCATCAATAGCCTTCTTTCGAGTGGCCTCGTCGAGTTGAATGTCATCGAGTTTTGCGCCCGGCGGAATCGCGCGAATGTTGAGCCGCTTTACAAGTGGCGGTGAGGTGCTGGTAAGACGCAGTGTGCCGTAGGCATCGATGTTATCTCCGCGCCCGTGAACCAGAAAAGAGAGCTCATCTGGGGCGGTGTGGATAATCGAGACGAGTGTGAACCCGCCGGTTTGATTGCTGAAAGAAGTTAAACCGTCTGCGCTGTTTTCCGGATCGTATTGCTTCACGTAGGCAGCAATCCGCTCGTGGTCCGCACTATTAAATGCGTCGAGAAATGCTTGCAGGGTATGACCGGCCGGAGTATCAGGAATACCGACGTCAGCGCGTGTCCCATGCGGCGTGACAAGCAGGATGATAAAGCACAGGGCAGATCGGATCAACGTTCCAGTTCCGTGTCGCCCAGGAGATTGACCGAGCATCGCGGCCTCGCAGCGTTTCAACGCCCAAGACGATGATTGTACGCTCCAATCAACCGTCAACTAATGAAAAATCCCCGTTTACACTCAGAATCGACTTTGCGGCTCGAGACTGCTCGCCCTGTAAGGAATTGAAAAATTGGCTCCTCAGGTAGGACTCGAAACCGCTTCCAGACGTCAAACAAAGGACTTAACCGAGCACGGTCAGCAATGTTAGTCCACGGAAATGCATGAAAAACAGAGAACTGATTTTAAGTGATTTGCGAAGCGCTCCAATCCGACAGAAATAGATCAAATCGCTACAAAACTAAGCCAACCGTCACCAGAACTGACGAACTGGGTTTCTGCAAACTTCGGACTACCTGCAAACGAGATTGCTGATTCGTTGAAGGATTTGGTTAGGTTCGAGGTGGTATGCAACCTCGGATACGTCGATCCCAGCGTCAACAGTGCGCGCAAGTTTCGGAACGAGTCCAAGGATAGACACCGAGTATGGTTGAATCTCACGTTCTTGGAGTCTCAGAGGCGGTTCCCACAGCGGTCTTCTTGCTCACATTCCGCGACGAGCAATACAGCTACTCCAAGAAGTGGGTAATTCGTGGCGGCGAAATAATCCAGGGAATACAGGATTACTGCCAAAAGACTCAGGCCATCGACTGGGCGCTGCTGGACATCTTTGCGCCGTTCTTAGCAGAGTACGAAGCTGGACTCGAATTCGGAAGCCTCTGGGGGCAGTGGTTGGACGATGTGATAAAGGCCACAAACGATTTGAAGGCTAAACTTCAATCTCAATAGGAGATACAGGACCGACCGATGGTGCGACTCTGACCACAACCGCACCTGCCTGCGCTCGAACCGGACACCCGAAAATGGGCACACTCTTACAATCCGATTGGCTTACGGCTGCTGAAGCGGCAGCCTACCTCAAGGTTAAGCCGCGGACTCTACTGCTCTGGGTCCGCCAATCCGCAGTCAGTGTCAATTTGCGTTGATCAGCAAATTCTCTCAGGCGGCAAGCCTTCGTTCCTTTGTACAGACAATTATGCCCGGTGCGACAAACCCGCGAAGGAAACTTCGCTTGGAAAAACTTCATTGCTCGTCGGCTGAAGGCGTCCTGTCATCGAGTCGATCTATGCGGCGGGGAGGTCTTGTACGCTGCCTAGATCTTCATGTCCGTCAGTTAGTTCTGGCACGGTGGCTGGCAGCGACGCGGTGATACAGGTGCCGGTACTGTCGCTATCAACCTTGAGTTGGCCGCGCAGTTCTCTGAGCCGCTGTTTCATTCCGCCCAATCCAATACCCACGCCAGCGCCGGTTTCGCGGAAGCTTATTAACTTGTCGGAGGGGATGCCCTTCCCGTAGTCTCGAACGGTCAGAAGAGTATTCGCACCGTCAGAGTGTAGGCGTACATCGACCGACGTGCTGCCTGAATGCCGGAGAACGTTGGTTAGACTCTCTTGCAGTACGCGAAACAACGCAAGTTCCGCGCCTTTCGTCAAGGGAGGGGTAGGCGACAATTCGAGATTCGCCTGGATTCCACTGCGCGTCGCCAATTCATCTACGTACCATTGCGCGGCAGACTTGAAACCCACTTCATCCAAAAGCGGTGGATGCAGGAGGTGCGAGGTCGTGCGAATATCTTTGATCGCATCGTCGGTCAGGGCGTTCAGGTCGTCGATCAACCTGTCGGCTGTCGGTATATCCTTCACCAGTGCTTCCAAAGACGCGACAGCCATCTTTATGCCAGTTAGGATCTGGCCGGTGCTGTCGTGCAACTCCCGTGCGATCCGGCGGTGCTCTTCATCCTGCAGGCGGAGCACACGGGCTGAAAGTTCCTGAAGCTCCCGTTCGGTGATCTTTCGGATAGCAATTTCCGATTCGACTTTTTTCAAGCTGGAAGCAAGTTCGCGTGTCCGCTCCGCTACCTTTTGCTCTAATTCTTCTCGGGACCTTTGTAAGTCCTCTTCCACTCGCTTCAGATCGGTAATGTCGACTCCGGTTAGATGAAGAAAGATGATCTGGTTGCCCTCATCTCGAATCGGATGAAGGGCAAAATCGACCAATCTTTCGGTGCCATCTGCCCACTTGTACCCCAGGATCTCTCGATAGGGGCTGCCTTGTGCGGCCTGCAATGTGGCATTGCGAATCTTGTCTTGTACTTGCTGAGAACCTTGCCACCACCTGCTTTCCCACAAGGGGCGGCCGATTACATCTTCGGCACGGTAGCCGCAAGCGTCCAGTGACATACGATTCGCATCGATCACCGTGCCCACGAGAGTCGTAATCCCCGCAAAGACCGAAGTTTGGTCGAACACCGCGCGGAATTTGGCAGTAGCTGCGACTAGTTGCTCTTGGATTTTTTTTCGCTCAGTGATATCGATCGCGATTCCGGCCATACCGGTGGCAGCGCCCTGTGAGTCACAAATCACCGAACCCCTGCTTGAGATCCAATGGATGGAACCGTCCGCGTGCCTCACGCGGAATTCCTCGTCGTAATTAGCTCCAGTACGAAGACATTTATCAATTGCAGCCCCCAGAATTGACCGATCCCGTGAACCGACGGTATCCAGGAAATTCGCTAATGAAACCGGCCCAGTGAGAGGGAGTCCGAGCATCCGTCGGTTGTTGTCGTCTGGAGTGATTGCGCCGGTTTTTACATCCCAAGACCAATAGCCCAGGGCAGCTGCGTCGGCAGCTAACTTCATATGCGCCGATATTTGGCGATATCGGGTTTCACTGGCGCGCAACTGTTGTTCCAGGTGAAAGCGGGTTACCGCAAATTCGATTGCCCTTGAAAGTGATTCTTGTGTCACTTCTTGTTTCACCAAGTAATCTTGTGCGCCGAGCGAGACTGCTTTCCTCCCCGTGGATTCATCTCCCGAGCCGGTTACGATTACGATTGGGCAGGGTAGTGCACCTCCGTTGTCCTTCGTAAGCTTTTGGATAATATCCAGACCGGTCATGTCAGGCAGACTCAAATCCAAAAGCAAGCAGTAAGGACGTTCAGTGAGCGATGAAAACACTTGTCTTCCGATAGACAAGAACTTCGTTCGATACGTGTTGGGCCGGGCTTTGTTGAGGTAGCGAACGTAGGTTTCATAATCGTGCTGAGAATCATCCACGACTAAGATGGTTTGCAGATCGTTGGCCACAGGACTGTTCATGATGCACCCTCTACTTTTGCGGGCAAGGTCATGATCTCGAACCAATACTTGATGATGCCTTCGATCGATTCAACGAATTTATCGAGATTCACGGGTTTGACCATATAACCTGCGGCGCCGTGATCGAAACAGTGGCGAACATCGGAAGGATTGGATGAGGTGGTCATGACGACCACTGGAATTCTCCGATATCGGGGATCGGCTTTGAGATCGGTCAAAACTGTGCGCCCGTCTCGCTTTCCGATAAGATTCAAGTCCAGGAAAATCAAGCTGGGGGGACGGTGCGATTTGTCGGCATTCAGATTGTCGATCACCTCGGCTCCCCGGCTGCAACGGCTTACGGGAAAGGAGCCGAACTTGGCCAGGACACGCGCAGTCGCGTAATAATCCTCGTCGTTATCTTCCACGATCAGGATTGGATCATTTCGATGCATCAGTTCGCTCCCTTTGCTTCGCTTTCTGCAGCGGGTACCGTGAAGTAAAAGGTTGACCCTTCGCCCGGCGCCGATTCGACCCACATGTGTCCGCCATGACGCTGCACAATCTTCCGCGCAATCGTGAGCCCAGCGCCAGTGCCGCCTCCGAACTCCTTCGGCCCGTGCAAACGGCGAAAGATCATGAAAATCGGGGCGAAGTGCTCTGGAGCGATTCCAATTCCGTTATCCCGAACATAAAACGTGAGCGATCCTCCATCGCTCTGTTTGTAACCAATCTCGACCCATTTTTCGGGCTTGTCGTTGTACTTGAGTGCGTTCGAAATGAGATTGCTGAAGACTTCGCTGATTGAGGAAGCATCAATTTCTATGGAAGGAAGTGCACGGGGAATGCGGATTTCGGTCCCTGTTTCGGCGATGCGAAGTTGTAGGGATTCGAGAACTTCTGCAACGGTTTTATTTAGGTCACAAAGTTTCGGTTTCAGTTCGTTGCGGCTGATGCGCGAGTAATGCAAAAGAGAATCCAGCAGGTCTTCCATTCTCTGAGTCAGGCGCGCCATCGAACGGAGTTTGTCAACCTCATCCGGCCGGAGTCGATCTGCACAGTCTTCCAGAAGAAACCGTGAGTAGTTGTGGATCCCGCGTAGTGGTTCCTTCAAATCATGGGAGGCAACGTAGGCGAAGGCATCCAGTTCCATATGACTTCGTTCGAGATTTTTATAGAGGTCCCCAAGTTTTTCGGACTGCCGCAGAATGACCTCCAGAATCGCAATTCGGAGTTCGTGGGCGGCTTGAATCTCGAGGTCCAGCCACGGCTCAGACTTCAACCGCACAGATTCCTTCCACAGCGCAAAGGACGTCCGCGGCAGTAGTCGTTGTCCATCGTCGGAAATGTCGACCGGTTTGTGGGGATCGCCTGCCCAGTGCACCGCTTGCAACACTTCGGGGCGAAACCACAAGAGATAATCCTTTTTCGTGGCGGCAAACCGGATTGCCAAGATCCCGCTGGCAACTTCCTTAAAGTCTTCAGCCTCAGGGAAAACGGTGACGACCGAATCGGTCGCGAACACTTCATCGGCATTATGAGACGCCAACCACTCCACCAGTGATTTGACTTGATCTTCAGTAGGCGCTTTGCCAATCAAGGAAATCTTTCCATCGCTAACAACCGCGGCTCCTTCTGACCGTAACAAGTCGAGTAAATTTGGCTTGCCCTTGATCAGTACCTCTGCGAACTCGCCACTCCTAGACATCGCCTCCACGAGACGTGCCTGCGTATCTTTGAGTTTAAGTTTGTAGCCGGAGAATTCGAGATCTTCTTTCTCGGAAATCAACAGCGACACCATGTTGGCCAGGAACTCGCAGGCGGCGCGCACTTCATAAGGAACATGCTTGGGGCCGCTGTGATGGTGGCATGCAATCAGTCCCCAGAGCCGCCCGTCCTTCAGCAGGGTCATCACCATGCTTGCGTCGGTACCCATATTCTTGAGGTATCCGGTGTACATGACCGAGACGCTGCGCAACACTGCGTAACTAAGGTCGAGTGGGCCTCCCGTGACCGGGTTGTTTTCAGGAACGATTGGGACGGGCGTGTAATGAATGTCAGGCTGGTGTCGCAACCAACTCAAGGTAAAAAGACGCTTGGCTGGCGCGGGAATGTCGGACGGCGGGAAGTGAAGGCCCATGTACTCCGTTTGGCCCTCAATCACGGATTCCGAGCGCACCCAGCCACTTCCATCCTGCAGAAATTTGTAAGCCATGACGCGGTCGAAGCCGGTGAAAGCGCGAATCCGGCGGACTGCAAGATCCAGGAATTCCTGGGAAGACTTCGCGTGCTGAATTTTGGCAATGGCCTTTCGAAGTTCAGAATACAGATCTTCGACCGAAGGTTCACCGTGGGTTGATCTTGGCTCGAACTCAAGAAAGAGAACCTGATCGTAGCGGTGGGCCAGCACATTCCACTCTTGACCCTGGAGTTGAAAGATGGCAATACGAGTGGGCGCGCCATCAAGCGCATCCTGCTGGGTTTTCTCCCGTACCGTATCCACTTGCTTGGGATCCAGCAAGCTGGTTAGTGGGAGACCAAGCAATTCACTCGACTGCATGTTAAAACTCAATCCAGCGTTCTGACTTGCTTGGAGAATGGTGAACTCGGGTTCACGTATGGTCAGGAGAAAACCGTGCGGTAGAATTGCTCCCGAGAACTGGATCTGTTCTCGATCGCAATTGCTAAGGTCAACGTTTTTCGCCGTAACCGTCGCCATCATTTGCGTAACCTCACAATAGTTCCGAGTGCAAGCGGAATAGTGCCCCATTTGACTGCGTCGTGGCAGCACCACAAGGCTACGTCGGTAACCGCGCGTCAGGCGTCAGCGTCCATCCCAAGATGCTCTTTACAGGTCAGCCAGCGAGAGAAACACTCGAATGTTTCTGCGGCACTTCGGATGACTTCGCCCCGGCAGGACTCATTCGCAACACACCAGGCTTCCAGATGTCCTCCAAAGTTTTTCCACATTGGACCGACAGCGGCGCCATAGCTGGAAAAGAACCGGCAGCCGTTTTCAGGAGTGAGCCCAAGATGATTGTAAACCTGCCGGGCAATGATTTGACCGCCTAACGTGCTGCCCTCCAGAACATACAGACAGCCAAAGGCGGCGCCAACGGATCGGATATTCGGAATGAATGTGCAAATCGGACACTGTCCGGAAGAGATGCCCGCAAGTGTCAAGTCCTGCATGAGCAATGGTGTCTTCCAACGCTCGGAAATATCCGGCAACCAGAGCTGTAAACCATCGATTAACGCAAGCCTGCCTTCCACGGCAGCTATAAAACCGAAGAACCTGCAAATTAAATGACGGTATGCAAGACGGGATGTGAGCGAGGCCCAGATATTCGCATCCATCTCAAGGGCCTGGTGGTACGGCGCAATCCTTTGCTTTAGCTCCGCCATGATCGACTGGGGAACAATACGCGGAAGCGATTCTGCCTCTCTTGGGATCATGAATTCTTTCGCTTACCAAACGGGCAGTGCTGCCGACTCAGCAGCTCAATCGAGTCGCCGAAAGTTCAAAGGCGGCGACTTACGATTCCATTGAGTCTCTGCGGCTCATGTTCTCCAGAGTCCGCAATGTACTCAAAGCATCTCGCAGAGCCAGTTGCTCACGTTCATCGCCTTGCTGACCATCTCGCCACGCTTCCAAACGCTGCAAGATGGTGATTCGCGCCGTTTCAATCCGCTGCGGCAGTTTGGCGTTGTCAAATTCCAGGAGAGCAGCCTCGAGGAGTTGCTTCCATGCTGATGCGTTCCTGGTGTCGTCCATCGATATTATAGAGATTTTGAATTGGGAAGATAGTGGTGAATGCCTCCGTTAGTATGGGAGCAAAGGTCAAAGTTTGCACGTCGGGCGGAGCCGTCAAAAAATTGTCAGGGGAAACCTGACACGTGCAACTAAAAAGCTTTGCGTGGATCTTGCCCGGTGAGTAGTCCTGCATCGAGCGCGAATCGAACCAAATCCTGGCGTGTCTTAATATTAAGTTTCTTCAATACACGGGAGCGATAGGTCTCAACGCTCTTCACTCCGACGAAGACCTTCGATGCAATCTGGCGGTTTGTCAATCCAGCAGCTGCCAATCGCAAGACCTGCAACTCGCGCCGGCTTAAGAGATCGCGGACTTGTCGAGCGTCGGTTCGACCATTGTCTCCGGCTCCGAGAGCTCTTGCAACGAGGTGGCCCGCTACTCCTGAGTCAATGAACGTGCTGCCTTCGTTCGCGGCACGGATCGCCGATACCAGATCCGAGTCCAGAGCTTTCTTCAGAACATATCCGGATGCGCCCGCCGCCAGCGCCTAATCGAGATAGGGCGCCCCCGCGTGCATGGTCAAAATCACCACCCGCGTATGTGGCCATCTTTTCCTTATCTCAATGGCCGCTTCCACTCCGCCAGTGCCCGGCATACTAATGTCCAATAAGAGAACATTAGGCTTCCGCAAACGCACTTGCTCCAGAGCTTCCTCGCCGTCCGCGGCCTCTCCGACTACCTTCATGTCGGGTTGCGCGTTTAGCAGCATGCGCAATCCAGTCCGCAAAATAGCGTGATCGTCGGCAACGACCACGGTGATTGGTGGTTTCTTAGCCATATTGTTCTGGATCGATCCTCTCTAGCGTTCAGCGAATGTCGCGGGGATCCGTAGAGTCTTGATTGTACCCCCACCCTTTCGCGACTTGACCGAAAGCTCGCCGCCCAACATCGAGGCGCGTTCCCGCATGCCTTGCAATCCGAGATGCTGGCGTGAAGGCTTCGTCATGACGCTGTCTGCATCGAAACCGCGGCCGTCATCGGCGATCTTGAAGTCCAGCAGGCCATCTTTTACGGTGAGTAATATCTCAGCGGTTCTGGCATTCGCGTGTTTCGAAATGTTCGTCAAAGCTTCTTGTGCGATCCGGTACAGTCCGGCCTCGGTATTTCTGGACAACCGCTTCGAGGCTAGACCTGAAATCTTCAGCTTCACCTTAATCTTGTGGGCCCTCTCGTATTCCTTGGCGTAGTACTTCAATGCGATCTGAAGCCCATGGTCATCGAGGGCGAGCGGGTGTAACCCGTGCGAAAGCCGTCCCAGTTCAGTGATCGCCGACGAAGCAATCTTACGAAGAGTTTGTGCCTGAGATTTCGCCTCTTTGAGGTTTTTGGCGTCGTCAATCAAGCGAAGACCTGCCAGCAGCGAAGCCATCATCTGGCCGGACTCATCGTGCAGTTCCCGGGCGATTCGCCGGCGCTCTTCTTCGCGAGCCAGTATTTCATTCTCCAGCAATTCTTGTTGAACCCTTTCCCGCACGGCAACTTCGAAGTGATTGCTGCTTGTCCTCCGCCCGCCCGGGGAATCATACACATCTGTCACGATCAGCTCTTGCCGTTCCCAAGCTTGGAATTGTGGAGCGAGGTCGACCGGATTCGCAGCCCCAATTTCCTGGGGCCCTTGTATGGAGCAGCTTGCATTCTCAGTCGGTACGGCAACCTTGAGGTTGTTGTTGCGCGGGTCGACGGCGCGCTGGCGCACTTCTGGCGGCAAGGCATCCTTGCGTGGCACGGTCCGGTGTTCCTTCCCGGCCAGGCCACCGGTTTTCCAGCGTTCATCCAGAGCCGATACGGCGACTTGGGCAATTTTGAAGTCGTTGTGCCGCAAATGGCGGGGGGGCTCTTGCACCTCTGGCGCGATAACGACCACTTGGCTAATTGGCAAGTAGCCGCGCACCGGCCTTCGCAAACGGGGAATTGGGAAGGCCTTGGACTCATTCACAATAGTGAGGGCGCTCTGGAGATTGTTGGCGTCGTCGATGACGATCTGGTTCACATACGCCAACACGGCGCTGGTGGCGCATGGCAGCCACACCAAAGAATAGCTACGGGATTTAAAGGCCGCCCTGGACTCATTCAGGATACCGAGTTCCCCGAATCCAGTTTGATGAGCGTTGCCGCCCTTGCCAGCGGGGGGCTGGCTTGCTTTCGCCGAAGCGCGGGTCAATGGAAACAGGTCGGTAAGCGATTCGGAAAGGCGCCCGACAGTCAAGGCTTTAAGTTCGATGACGTGACGTTAATGAAGAGCAGCTTCGGTCGTGCTGAAGTCGTGGCTCGATACATCTCCTCACGTTATCGCGGCGATCCCGCCGGCGCGTGGCAGAACGCTGAACCCGGTCTGGGACTGAAACATTACCGCCAGGCCGGCGACCAATGGGAAGGGCCGAACGATTTGCCATTTTTCGCGCGTGATCTCTAACTCGTCGCACACCGTGAGGCGATCATGAATGACTTCTTGACGAAGCTTTCAGGCCAAGTGACTGGGGCCATGATCATCGGAACATTGTTTCCGGTCCTGCTGTTCCTTCTCATTCTCGTGCTGGTGGTGCTGCCGGTTACCCCCTATGGTCACCAATACGCTGATCTGCTCAAAGATCCACAGAACTGGAAGGGCATTTACGCTGTGGTGGCAACTCTGATCCTCCTGCTGCTGACAGTGGTCATGTATCAACTAAACAACCCGCTGATTCGCCTGTACGAAGGCTATCCGTGGAAAGAATCCCTCATCGGCCGATTACTGATCCGGAAGCAGAAGAGACGTTGGAAACACGCCACAGCCATGCGAGATGGGATCTTCGGCGTAAGCCAGGCTGCACGTCTCGAGAGAGTCAGGGGAGAGCTCAAGCAGAGCCTTAGTACAAAATACTCCGATTTCACGCTTGAGCTGTCGAAAGAGTTTCCCTATGCCCCGGAATTCATCCTCCCAACACGCCTCGGCAATGTGATCCGGGCCTTCGAGACCTACACGATCCAGCAGTACAACCTTGATGCCATCGTTCTCTGGCCGCGGCTGCAGGCCGTCCTCGATACGAACTATGCCCAGGCTGTCGATGGCGTCCAGTCGGCGTTTAGTTTCATGCTCAACTTGTCCTTTCTGAGCACCCTGCTCGCCTTTTTCTTGGCGGCCGTCGGGCTGCACTGGCGGTACCCGGGCTACCTGGGATGGTTCCAGGGCTGGGAACTCTGGGTAGTAGTTTTGCTGGTTCTGTCCTGGCTTGCCTATGAAGGCGCGATTACCCGGGCGGTAGAATGGGGACTTACCGTCGAAACTGCATTTGACCTCTATCGCTTGCCCCTGTTGCAGAAGCTTGGCTATGAGATCAAACCAAACAACTTGACCGAAGAGCGGCAAATGTGGGACATCGTTGGCTACCACTTAGGATATCCTGGCGACGGTCTTTGCTGTGACCTCCCATACCGCTCCCCGCAACTTTGGGTAATAACCGAGCCGGCCTGTGCGAAGCTCTCTTGCAGCCGCACCGTGACTCCGATCGATGATTCCACCATCCAGGTTCGCATTGTCATTTCCAACCTCGATCCCACCAGACTCGGCGTTGACTCCATCCTCCTGAAAGACGAGATCCCCGCGGGTTTTACCTACTTGCGTGATACGGCGGTTGTGAACGGCGCGCCCGTGACACTAGAAGCAGACAGCCCGCTGAAGGTTCGGCTTGGGCCGCTGGCGTACAACGATGTTCGGACGGTGGTTTACTGCCTGAAAGCGCAGCCTAAAAGCGCAACCCAATGAAGCCAATTGTTGAAAAGATGGTAAATTGTATGCGGGCCAGATTTAGACAAACCCCGCTCAGCCGCTATTGTCTGCGGCGAATTCCCAAGATCAAACCGGACGAAATTACCCGCCTGCAACGGGCTGGAATTTTGGATCAGGAGGCGCTGCAGGAAAAGGTCGATGGAGAGTCCGGTTCGATGTTTCAGAGCCTGCAGGCCAGCACCCAGCTGAGCAAACCGAGGCTCCTCCAACTGATTCAGCAATCGCTGGAGCTATGCGCCCGGCCTCCCTTGTTGCGCCGCTCTCACAACCACGCGATGGACTTCTTCCTGGTAGCGGTACTCTTACTGTTTGCAGCGGAGTTTTATTTCCCGCCTGAGAGACTGTCTCACGTCATTGCAGCGCGAGATATTCCTCCGTTTCAGCAAATCCAGAGCGACGACCTGCGAGAAGAACCGTCTCGGAACGGCGAACACGACACTACCGATCAGTACACAGGCAAGTATTCCTTGTCCCGTATATCTAAGAATAGTCAGCTTTCTGGCACGGATCTGGTTGCGGTGCTGGTAGAGCTTCGTGTCGAAGTCAAGAGCACCGCTCTGGCCGACAACGCAACCCTGTCCCAGCCCGTGCTACTGGTTTTGTCCTCGCGTCAACCGGCGACTGGCGGGGTGGCGATTCCAGCCCTGTTGTCCAAGATAGAAACGAACGGCAAGGTTAGGGTTGCCACCCTGCAGATCTCTTCCGGCCAGCAATCCGAAGCAGCCAAGTGGCTTGGCTCTGCCGACGCTTACATTATGCTGCGCAAACCGTAGACATCGTCAATGTGAACATCGCGGTCTTATCGCAAGACGGGAATCAGCCACGCGGCCCCTTTGTGCGGTCGCCGGAGAGCGATATCTTTCGCCTGTTCCTGAGGAGCGCCCTCGCTCGCTCGACACCGAATCCGCGCGGCCCCTTTGCGCGGTCGCCGGAGAGCGACGCCGTTCGCTCGGAACCGCCTACGCTCTCCCGCAACGCTCTTGGCTTTATTGTCCCGGTGCCAGAAAGTGAGAAAGCGTCGATTGATGTGTGCACGAGCTCTTCCACCTTGGTCGACTTGTTTGTGGGGACAGCACGTGCAAACTCAGCATACCTGATGCGGCCCTTCGACCCTGTGAAGACGTTGTAGATCGATGTTTTGGCTTTGTTGATGGCCGCTTGGTCCAGCCCAAGATCGCCAAGATCCATGGTAGGCGTGATGTGCAGGGCGGAATGTTTTCTGGAACTCTGCCCTAGTGCCGTGCGCACTGCGATTTCAGCATCTCCCTTCCGCACATCCGTGAATCTCAGAGGGTGTTTGCGCCCTGCCTCCGCCGGCAGCGACACCTTGTAAGCCTTAGTGAGTTGCGCCGCCACTTCAGCAACCGTGGAGGTCGAGGTAATGTTGAGAGCGCCGGAAAACCGTCGGGAGTCAGGTCTGATTTCGCCGGAGAGCGCCAGCAGCAGGCGTTGCTCGAATCGAGCGACCTGGCGCTCGTCGATTCCGAAATCGCGCAGTGGCTTCGTCGCACGAATATCAGCCACTGAAAACTGCTTGGTCATTCCGGCCAGAATAGATCTGACAATCACTTGCGACTCTCGTTTAGTCATAGACAATTGTCTCCGCAGACAACGTGGCCGAGTCGCGGGCTTTCGATCCGTCGTTTAGCCTTTTGAGACTGCGTTCCGGTTGTCAAAAACATTGCGGACCACAAACCACCTTGCCGTTGATGATGCAGCACTTGGACTCCTCTGCCGCTGTCGACGCGAAATGCATGGCATGTACCTTGAGGGGAACGTTCCTCTCCTCTAGAAACGTGTTTACCAGTTTGCGCAGTTCAGAATGGATCTCGTTCATCTTGGGAAGGTGTTTCTCGATGCTAACGTCCCGATTGGATGTCAGTGTGCTTCTTGAACTCCCGCTCCGCTTCGACGAGGTTGTTTTTCTTGTCATTTATTTGCTCCTGATGGATTTGCTTTCACGGTCAAGCGAGCCGTACCGATCTGACTGCCCTGCTTATCCATGAACGTCAGATCTATGGTTGCCGCATCTTTGGTGACCCACTTGGGAACCAGTACTGCGATGGACTTTCCATCCTTTGCCGCATTGATGTCGAGTTCCGTGCCTGAAACCGTCACCGCGCCAACGCCTGATAGGGCAGTTCCGGAGAATGAAACCCACACCGCATCGTGCTGAGTTACGGATCCGCTCTGATCCTTGTCTAAACTGGGTTTTTGGGAATCGCTGTCGTCCTTCGGCACGCTCAAGGAATACGTCCCCTGCCAGAGAAGCATTTGTTTGCCAGTGTCCCAATATGCCTGCTGCAGCAAAACGATCTTGGGCAGGCACGATTTTGCCTTTGCCTCGGGTTGGTTAGACGAAACGGTCTTGGGTGCCTGCTTTGGCTTTCGCCCCTGGGCCACCGGAGGGACGACCTTCGGCTTCGGTGAATTCTCTGTATCGGAACACGAGTAGGACTTTCCAATACTGATGCGCGCCAGATTGTCGTTCGGAGTAAGCGGACAAAACACGTTGCTGTTCCTGGGCGGTGAATTCGGACACGTCGCACTCATTTCGAGCGGCGGGTCATCAGCGACAAGGAGGCGCCAATTCCTTGTGCTGATATGTTCGGCACCTGGTGGGACAAAGGGTCCGTTGGCTTTTTGAAGAACATAATCTACGCCAGACCTCAATATTTGCAGCTTGTAGATCGAATTCGGATCGTAGACTACCTGGGAAGCCGAAAAGCCGTGCCGAAACGGAAATTTCAGCAACACTGCGCCAGAAAGTTTCGGGAACATCGCCTCAGGCACACCGCCAAAGACCGCTAAACACTCCGCCTCCGCTTCCATTTGAAACGCGGCTTTATCTGCGCCGGAGAGCGGAGGATACTGGTAGGGTTCTGGAACAGGCACTCCATTCAAGAAAAGGATGGGTGTTCCGAACCTGGTGTCAGCCAAGTCCGCTGGTTCCAGGCATCCATTATTTTCGAACTGCGGCACAATCGTAAGGTCCACGTATCCGCCCACGGCCGCCAGATTACTCGTGGCCTGAATAATGGCCAGTTTCTTCTTGGTGCAACAGGAGTCTTCCGGCTGCTCAAGCGGCCAGGCAGGACCGTACCGTCCGAGAATGACGGCATCAGAAGTCAGCGCCGAAACATCGGTAGTGATATCGAAAGCTTGGTCTGGAATGAGACGCAACCCATCTTGGGGGCCCGCCAGAATCTTGTCCCCCATTGCAACCTTCGTCTCCTGAAGAAGTGCTGGCCGGTGACCGCCACAACAGCTTGTTTGTTCCCAACACGACGCCAGGTTACAGACTGAATAATCGGACGCAGGGCACTGAGATATGACGAAGTAAGTGGGACTGCGAGGTCGTACCCAGTGATATCAGTGTTGCCACTCGGAGCGTAAGTCAGGCTGGTTCCCAAAGAAAGTATGTGGCCAATCTTCGACCATGGCCGGATTTCCTTATCATTTGAGCTCGTCAACGAACCAGGATCGTACTTTCTCCAATAGGCCTTCACGTCAACTGAGAAGTGTTCCGTCTTGGTCGCGTCAGATTGAGGTTCATCATCTTTCGGAAGTGATACCACCGCAAATAATTGTCGTGTGCCCGGCGAAACCGATTTGCGCCCCAGCACAGGACGAAAAGCCCAGCCAAACGTAATTCCTCCCGAGCCCGGGGCAGACTGCTTTTGGAATGAAATTGTGTCGTTGTCTCGGAACATGTAATAGGTCTGCCCACGATGCCGCTCGGAGTATCCAACCGTGACCAGCTTTATAACTGCCGAGCCGCCGAATGCATTCGACTTCGAATTTAGGGCAACGGAGTTATAGGTATGCTCTTGCGGCATGGCCGCAACCAAGGAGGGCTCGCCGGCATCTGTTTTGCACTCGGCTGCGACCTTGCAGCGCAAGGTAATCTCAACGACGGCCTCGGCGTTCTCGGCATCACGTGGCGGATCAATCGTAACGTTTAACCCAATCACCGATTGGAGACGCGGCTTTAGGCCCGGGGTGAGCAATCGATCCGAAAGCGACCGGTCCAGCAGCATTTGAATGTTGATGACTTCATAGGTGAGATCGACCTGCTCGTTAAGCAGGTCTGATGCACTCATGCTGTACTGAAGGTTCGTGAGCGCCGTTGGGACCGAATTTAAGTCCGGCAGCGCCGGAGCGGCAGGAGTTATGCCGGGAGTCGTCGACGTCTGCTTGGTTGAATCAGTGGTGGTTGGAACGGTGGCGGGAGGTGTGAGGTTGCTGCTCGTATCATGTTCAGTCTGCAGTGATGGCGTGGCAGGGCCTTGGATCGTAAGAGAGCGGGAAGTTTCTTGTATTCTCGAGCCCTGGACTGCGCCAATTGCCTTGGCCAAGGCATTTTGATCGATGACGTTAATTCCCGCCAACTGACGATTGAGTCGTTCTAACATAAGGTTGAGAGTGCGGTTATCGAACGCCTTAGGAGCGCCGACGGCAATGCCCCGAGCGTCCATCTTCGGAGGATTCGGGATCTGCGCCGGATTAGGTGTTTGCTCCGGATCAGCCGCGTAGCCACTCGTCGCGAACTGCAGAATGCAAATGAAGAATAGCAACAGAGGGAGGGGGATGGCGCGATGCATGGGGTACTCCAATCCCTGAACCTAACTGAGAAATAGCCGCAGATTCTATCAAAGTCTTAAGACTTCCGGTGGGTGAGTTGCTGCTATTTACGAATTTAGTAATTGCTGTGTTGCAGCAGTTGCACAAGGATGTTTCTTCGAATACCGCCACGACCGCGCCCCAGAGTCGGCCCGGATCAATTGCGATCCAGGGACTCAGGTCATCCTGAAGTGGCAGGTGGGGACTGGGACCAGCGCTCTACGTTGCGCGCTCTTGCACCCAAACTAATTCCCGCCACGGATTTCTCCGGTTCAGAAAAACCGCCCGTTGCCGCCTGACTCCTTGCACTAAGACCTGCCTACTGCCATCCGTAGCGAAGCCGATTGTCCCTACGCGAGCGCTCATCAGGGTTTCGGGTTCTTCTTTTCGCTTCTCGCTAACGGCGAAGTTTACAATCACCTTGTATACCTGCGCTCGCTCTTCGCCCGTAAGGGGGGGGGCTTCCGCAAGCGTGGCGGTAAGCTGGGTGTCCAGATCGAGGGACGGTTGTTTCCAGTCATCGCGTGCGATCATCTGCGCTCTAACACGTTTAGTGCTCGACAAATCATCAATTTTCGCGGTCGTGGGACCGACCGAGACCGACGAAAACTCATGAACGAGGATCACTGCGAGTAATCCTCCGGCGACCAAGACTGCGGCTAAACGGCTAAACGCCTGGGTGTATGCCATGGAACGGATTCTGACTTGCCCAGCCCGCAAGTGATGCACCGTTTGGGATAAAAAGGGATAGCAAGTAGCCAGAGTCCCGCCGTTAGTAGCACAGCGAAGAACGTGCCGAAACCCAGAGCTCGCTTGTCTGACACACCGGACCCGCATTGTGACTGGAGTCGCTGCACCCATGTGATTCTTAAGAGATCGGAACCGAACTTAAGTGGCTCCGAAGTTTTCAAGAATTCGCTGCAATCTTCATTTCGGTCCACGATCAGGCCGCGTTCCCCGACTCTTCGGTGACGACTTCCTCGACAACGTGGGATAGCTTGGTTTTGCGGTCCGCTGCAAATCGTATTAGGAATTTGCGGACTATGGGTGAAATAAAGATCACGTAAGCTGGCTGGCCGAGAAACACGATCGCCAGCCAGTAGGACTCAAAGCTGTACTTGATAATAGTGCCTTCCTTCGACCAGCCCGAAAGCACCTCCATCGTCACTGCCGTCAATGTGAACAGCGAGATTGCAACGCTCAGCAGCAGATGGATCGGGAGCAATGTCCTCCCTCGGAACGCCAAGAGTTGCGGCCAGCGTTCTTGCGGTACAGCGACCGAGAGTAGCGCCAACAACGTGGGTAGGGCAACCGCGAAAAACAAGCCCACAATAACAGCGAGCCCTACGCAATTCCCGTCCGTCGCGGCCCGTGCGGCCACGCCGATTGCACTTCCAACCGAAAGACCCCGTCCCAGAAATCTCACGCTGTCAATTGCGCAAAGACCCAAAACAGCGACGTCAATGATCAGCAGAGCGCTTACCACTCCGGCCCGCCAATAACTGTTTACTGCAGCTTTCATCATCTTGGGCCTCCGTATTGCCTTTATGGACCGACCAATACTGCGTCATCTTGTGATCGGGACAACTGTGGTAGACCCTATACGAAGCATTCTTTCGTTCTCCCTTGTCCAAGAAATATTTCTCGCAAGCACCGGATAGAGCATCGTGATTGGTCTCAAGGAACTGAATGATGCAGCGACGATCCAAGCTTTGCTCGCACCCTTTAACCGCGCTAGCTAGTATGAGAACAGCGTCAAATGTATAAGATTCGTCTGTCGGTTCTTCTTTATCTTTGTCGACGGCGTGGACCTCTGCTGTAAGCATTTTGGCAGCATCACTGCCGCAACGGACGGCCGCTGGATCGATAGGAGAAGTAACGTAAACCTCCGAACCGAATCTCGTAAGATCGTCGGTGAAACATGCGTCAGACATCACGAACTTCAGGTCTGTCATTTTTTGCGTTGTACCGGCAGCGCGCTCCTTTAGCTCCTCAAGCAAGTCGCGCGCGAATTCCTGATAGCCTAGGACAATAACAATTTGGGGTCTCACAGCGTGAATCTCGGTCACCAGGCCCCAAATATCCCCGGTGTCTAGGTCGATTTCACGATAGCTCGCTATTAGAGGACTGAACCTCGTGTCTTGGTCTTTACGAAGTGAATCGCACATCGGCCGTGCCGGGTTTGATTCTCCACGGATCACTCGTTCATTCATTGTCGGCGGTCTTCGCCCCAAGTGGCTTTGCCCTTGGCCCGGGCCACGGTGTCCGCTTGCAGCGAACCATCGTCGTTCATTTTGCCGCTGATAACCACGAGCATGCCAGGTCGCGGTTCGGCAACGCGGCCTTGTTGCGCGGCTGGGGTGATGTCCACTTGCAGTTCGGCGCCACTGCGTAGCTCCACGGTGAGACGATTGCCGGAGACGGACTTCACTGTGCCCCAAAACTGTGCGCCGGTTGGCGGAGGCGTCATGCCAGCCAGCTCTGGAATCGGAAAGGGGCCACGCGGAGCAAATGGCCGGCTGGTCAGAGCAAATATCTGGACTTGCTTGTTGCTGGCAACAAACACATGACCATTGTCAATGGTGGGAACGATATCGGCGTTGCCGCCGTCGTTCTGCCAGAAGCCGGCAGGGTGGGGACTGGACCACAGCAAAGGCAGCGTCGATCCGGAAGGCGTTCCGTCAAAGGCATAGAGCGTAATGTGATGGTCACTACCCTCGGGACGGCCAACGGCCCAAATGACGGCTGACCGTGCCGCAAGGGCGTTGGACGAGACGGAAGTGAAGAAGCCGCCATCCTGACCGGTGTTGAAGGTAAGATCGGCCGAAGCCACTTGCGTCAAAGTGGGCTTGGCAGGGCTGCCGGAGGTCACCGCGGTCTTCCACAATATGATGGTGTGGCCGCCGCTGCTGACGACTTGATTTGCGGGCTGCGCGGCACTGCCGGATTGGAAGAAGGAGGGGCCGCACCAGCAATCGCCGATATTCACGTGTTCGGGAAGGTCAGTCGAATGGAAGCCGGAAAGATTCGAGCGATCAAAGACGAACATGCGGCCATCCTTGCCTGCACCCACAGCAACGTGCGGAAAGGCTCCGGGCAGATCGGGAAGAACCATCAAACCTCCGGAGCCGTAGTCAGTATCGGCACCGTCCAGGCCATTCACGTCGGAAGGCGTGAAGAAGGAATCGATCGTAGCGAGATCGGCAGAAATCTTCACAGCGCTCTCGCTTATGTTGGCGGACGAATTGTAAGTGCCGCTCTGCGTGTTACCCGTAATGAAATAGAGGGCCCTCTGGGCGTCGGCTGCAACCCCATAGCCGGACATCCAGATAGAAGAGAGGAACATGGAGCCCGAGGTCAAGCGATCGTTCAGTTGTTTCGCGGGAACAGCGGCTAGCGTTGTCTGGTTCCAGCCGATCAGCCACCCGCGGGAATTGGAATGACCGAAGTCACAGAAGCTACCGTAGCCGGCGTAAACATTGCCGTTTGCAAGCAATAGGCCAGGACGCTGGCGCTGATAAGTAGCATTGAACGAAAAACTGCCGCCTCCCTGCAGAGCGTGTGTAGCAGCTACCGTGACCGGGGAGTGCACTCGGTCCTGAAGGTTGCCAAGGTCGAGCGCATGGATCTTGTGCGTGGAACTGCCATTCTCCATCAAATAGGCGTCGACAAAGAGCGTGCGCGACGCAAGATCAATGACCGGCGTGCCGTTGATTCCGACATTAGGGCCGTTGTTGCCGCAGCCGAGCGGCTTGGGCACAGGATCGCCGATATGACGGATGACGCTTGATCCATTCCAAAAGTCGATGGCGTAGAGGGTATTGTTCTCGGTAGCGATGAACGAAACACCACCAACGATGAGCGGTTGCGCGTCGACCTGATCGTCAACTGTCAGGGTGGCAATATGGCCAAAGGATGTGGGAGTAACGTTCGCGGCATTCAAAACTCTCTCCTGAGAATTCCAGCCGGTGCGCATGGAGTCGTTGTGATAGGTGGTCACATTGACACAGCCGGTGACCGCTCCTCTGCAGACCGGGCCGAGGAGGATCGGAGGAAGCGGGAAGGAGACGCTGGGAATGCTGCCCGTCAGTCGAACCATGGGATCGCCGAAAGCATGAAGAATCCGTTGTGCAGCAGAGCCATTGTTGGAGAGGCTTACGATGACGTTTTGAACGTTCCAGTTGTCATCGGTTTCGAGGAGGCCGTTGTGCGACGTAAGGGTAATGACGATGTCGGCGATCTCAAAGAGCCTGACGGGAGAGCTGAGAGGAGCAGAAACAGTGTGAGTTGAGTTATTGCCCCATGCCGCCTGGCTCTGCGACTTCAGAGTGATGGTCTGCATCGTGCCACCGCTGGCGTTCAGCAGCTTTGCGGTAGCCGAGCTGTCGCCGCGGAGGTCGTCTCCGCCGGTGGTAATGACGAACTGGATCTCGTTAAAGGTACCCGCCGGGCCGACGGGTAAAGGAGTTAAAGTCACGGTGGGCTGACTTCCGGTCAGACGTATGAAGGGGGTACCGGAAACATTGACAATTTCGACGGAGCCGGTGCCGCCGTTAGAGAGCTTGATCACGACGGATTGAACGTTCCAATTGTCATCAGTCTCGGGGAAGGAGTTGTGCGACGTGAGGCGCAGAACAATGTGACCAATGGCGGACTGACTGAGGGGAGGGGTTAAAGCAACGGTCACGGTGTGGGAGGTATTATTGCCCCAACCCGGCTGGTGCTGGGATTTTAGAGTGATGGTCTGGAGAGTGGCGCCGCCGGGTCCGAGCAGAGTGGCCGTGGCCGTGCTATCCCCGCGGAGATCATCGTCGCCGGTACCAATGACAAACTGAATCTGATTGAAGGTCTGAGCGTGCACGCATTCTGAAAACGTCACAAACCAAACAAAAGCGAGGAGCGCCATGCCGAGCGTCTGCATCGCCTTTCCGGGGCGCAATAAGCTAGCCATACTGATCTCCTTCAGTTGTGAATGAAATAATCTTTCGGACAGGAAAGATGTATCTAATCCAGAAAATTCCAGAGCCCGTGATGCAGAGTTTTGGGGGGAGGACAGCGGCGATAAAGTATCAGAGCGTCCTTTGGGTTGAGCAGCTGAGTGCAATTTGTTACGAAATCCGAACGGGCCGAAGGCGGCTGTAGACACCCTTCAACCGGCAGAAAAAGGCGTTGTACCGCGAACGCATAGCATCCGAGAATGAATCAAGAGGGAGTATGTCACTCGGCGGTCAACGCTCAGAACGATTCTTGCCAGCCTTGAAAACTGTTCCACATTTCGGACACCGTATCTGCTCGGTATCAACCCGCACAATCTCTGCCGGAGAAATCGAAGCCCCGCACAACGGACAAACGATATTCAGCGCGGCGAGAACCTTCGCTAGGTTGATCTTGTTTTTGTGCATCAGGTCAGAGTATAGGGATTTCGCCTTTTGTTTGGTATCGGGCCAGTTCTAAATTCTTTAGACTATCACTTGTGCTTGTCCCAAGATTCCAGCCCTTAGCGCTCGGGCGTACTCCTGAGCCCTTTTCGCATCCCGATTATCTTTTCGAGATCAAATGGGATGGATTCCGGTCGCTCATTCGCATCGAGCAGGGGAAGTGCAGGCTCATCTCTCGGAAAGGAAACGAGTTTCAAATCCTTCCGGACACTGAACGAATCCGTTCTTGCTAAATTGAAGGTTCGGTCTGCCGTTCTTGATCTATAGGAAAATCAAAAATCAATTTCGTGAACTCGAATGGCAGCGGATCCCCACGCCGGACGCGAAGACTCGATTTTTGATTACAGATTCCGCCTGACGCTGATAGCAGGCTTGATTTCCAATCTGGCGGACGTTGAGTGGCCATGACCATGAACGGCTCGCCAGACAACTCTCCCAAGAGTTGCTGTTCGGGAATGACCGAAATACCCTTCATTCGTTTGGGCTAAGAACATCAAGGTCAATGTTGGCAGTCAGGAAATCGAGGTCTCGGGCGTCATCCCAATTCTCGAAGGAGAACGAGATGCGGCCCCCGATTCGCTTCGCGCATACAGGCAAGCGATCAGTCGCTACGCAGGCGCAAAGCGACGGGGAAAGAATTCCCCACACGTTCAGTTTGCCAAAGCGGACACCATTCAAAAGCAAATCTTGTTCATCAAGCATTACGGCCCGGTCGTCGTAAGTTCGTGGCATACGGACGAACGAGCGATAGGCTCTCAAGGTCCATTTGATTTCGGACTCACTGAAACAGTCATCGTCGCTCGACAGAACGTGTCCGAACTGGAGAGAGAGCGCTTGGTATACCGATCAGCGCTGGTCTTAATCTCGGAGCTGCATCGCGGCAAAGAAGCCGACATCTCCACGGTTCGAGAGTGCATTTCGAAAATCGTTAGCAACGTCTCTGAATGGCCCAGCCAATGGAAACGCGAGCAACGAATGCGAGATGAAGGCCTCGGGTATGCGCCTCAACCCGAATGGAGATTCGAAGAAACAAACCTACAGTACCTGAGGTTTTGGATGTGGGACGCTATGCGAGAACGTACAGGTGATTCTGTGAGAGACGCAATAATGGGTTTCGATCCGCTACATCAGGGCCACCTCGTAACATGCGAACTCATTAATGCGTTTCCGCCCGTTGTTTATCCGTGGGGCAAGGCTCCTGTCGAGGCACCATCCTCGGATATAGCGGCGGGCATTCGGCCTGTTCTCTATTAGATGCTTAGGCGCGAATACTTAAGTGCAGCGGGAATAGGCATTTGTCGAAATTCTGATTGTCGAGCCATTTTCGAGATTGAACGTTCAGGGCAAGAATTCTGTGGTGAGGCGTGCTCACGTCTGCAAAGACAAAGGGAATACTGGAATATTCGAGGGAAAAAACTGAGGAGGCGTAGACTCACGAAGAGCAAAAGCAGCACAGAGAACCACAAAGGACGGAAGGAGAAAGAACAATGAGCGTTTATCGTCCAGCGAGTTCTAAAGTCTGGTGGTACGACTTCATCTTCGAAGGTCAGAGAGTGCGGGAGAGCGCAAAGACCCGGTCCAAGACCATCGCGAAGGATGCAGAAAAAGCGCGGCGCCGTGAACTGGAGGAGAGCTACAACGGAATCAAGCGCCGCGATCGCGCCAAACTCTTCTCAATCGCCGCCGATGAATGGCTTCAACTGAAAGATCTCACGCTTTCGGTCTCCTCGCAACGAATCGAGCGTAGCAACCTGAAGCATCTGCGTCCGCATTTCGAGAGGCGCTTGATCACCGACATCCAGGCCAGAGATGTAAGCCGTTATCAGCACGCCCGAACCGGGGAGAAGGCGTCGCCAAAAACCATCAATCTCGAAGTCGGGACTCTCCGGGCAAATCTGCGGCGTCATCGGGTGTGGGCCGAAATACAACAGGACGTTCGTATGCTCGCAACTCTCGACGATATTGGCCACGCTCTGACCACCAAAGAAGAAGCCGCCGTGCTATCCGCGTGTCTCCGGAGCCGATCGCGCTCGCTCTACCCTGCTGTCATGCTGGCCCTGAATACCGGAATGAGGTACAGCGAAATTCGATTGCTGCAATGGAAGCAACTGGACTTCACGAGCAAGATGCTTACGGTTGGAAAGTCCAAGACCCGGGCCGGCACCGGACGTTTCATACCACTGAATGCACGAATCCTGAACGTCCTGGAAATGTGGGCAGCGCACTTCCCCGATCGCGAGCTAACTCATTACGTATTCCCCTTTGAGAAGTGCGGTGCCAGGGGCGAAGAGGATACGTTCGGTTTCACTGCCGGCGTCATTTTCTACGGCACCGAACCAATGCGGCCCATTGGCGATTGGAAGGAAGCATGGGAAAAAGCCAAGGAGCGCGCCGCGGCCATTCTCAAAGGAAACAAGGTGGAGACCAGAGAAACGCAAGTGACGCTTGAATCTGAGCCTGCCACCAAACGAAGATACAAAAGCAAATCGATCGAGAAGAAGCGGAAAACGGAATCACTCAATTGCCGCTTCCATGACCTACGTCACACCGCGGTCACCCGTTTGCTGGGAGCAGGTATTCCCTACCCCGTCGTGGCGAGCATGATGGGGTGGTCGGCTGCAACCGCCATCCGAATGGCTAAACGTTACGGCCACATCGGAAGCCAAGCTCTCCGCGAAGCAGCCGATGTTCTGGGGCGAATCGAAATTCCTGCGGGGTCCCTCAAGAAGTCCCCAAAGTCGGTCGAGGTGGAAAATGTCGCCGTGCACTAAGTCTATGAAAAAAATTGGCTCCTCAGGTAGGACTCGAACCTACAACCCTTCGGTTAACAGCCGAATGCTCTGCCATTGAGCTACTGAGGAGTGTCGTTGGGCCGGGCGGCCCTTTCGATTTATCAGCATCATCATAGCATCCCAGACGCCTTCTGGAAACTTCCAACTCTGGTAGGCTAGCTGTTCCGCCGCTATGCATTTACTGCAATTGTTCGAGGTGCTTATGCGTCTGTTCTCCGCGCTTTCTTTTATTTTTCTTCTGGCTGCGGCAGTCTATGCGGGTGACGACTCTAAAACTTCTTCTCCTCCTTCCGCGCCGCCCACTGCGGAAGAAAAGCCCATCATTGATATTTTTCACGGCACAAAAGTTCTCGACAACTATCGCTGGCTGGAAGATGGAAAAAACCCCGAAACGCAAAAATGGGTCGAGCAGGAGATGGCTTACACCCGTGGCATCCTCGATCGCCTCCCCCGCCGCGAGGCGACTAACAAGCGCCTCACCGAATTGCTTTCGATTGGCAGCGTTTCGCCGCCCATGCTCGCCGGCCGACATTATTTCTACACTCGGCGCGAAGGCACGCAGAACCAGCCTGTGCTTTACGTGCGCGACTCGCTCGACGGACCCGACCGCGTCCTGGTCGACGCTAACAAACTTTCCGCCGACGGCACCATTGCGCTCGACTGGTACTATCCGAGCGAAACCGGCAAGTATGTCGCCTATGGCACCTCGCCCAGCGGCTCCGAGATGAGCACGCTGCACATCATCGAAACTAAAACCGGCAGAATTCTTCCCGACACCATCGAACGCACGCGCGCCGCCTCGGTCGCGTGGAAGCTCGACAACTCCGGTTTTTATTACACACGCTATCCTAAAAAGGGCGACGTTCCCGGCGGTCAGGAGATGTACAACCGCCACGTCTACTATCACGAACTCACCAACGATCCCGAGGACCATCCGGAAGACAGCGACCCGCTGATCTTCGGCCAGGGACGCGACCCCGAAGACTGGCCCAGCGTTTCCGTTTCCAACGACGGCCGCTGGCTACTCATCAATGTCCAGCAAGGCTGGACCAAGTCTGAACTTTTCCTGACGGACGTGAAAGCCGGCACTCCACCCACGCGCATTACCACCGGTAAGAATTTTCTCTATAACGGCGAAGTCTACGACGACAAGATCTTCATCACCAGCAATGAAGACGCTCCGCGCTACCGCGTCCTCGTCGCCGAAGCCGGCAACTACGATCGCGAAGCGTGGAAAGAACTCATTCCGCAATCCGACGCCGTGCTGCAAGGCACCGCCGTGTTCGGTGGCAAGCTCTTCGCCCATTACGAACAAAACGCCAGTTCGCAACTGAGGCTCTTCGATCTCGACGGCAAGAAACTCAACGACATCTCGCTTCCGGCCATCGGCAGCGTCTACGGCTCCGGCGGCCGCTGGGATCGCGACGAAATTTTCTTCGGCTTCCAGTCGTTCACCGTGCCACCGAGCATCTATCGCGTCGATCTGAAGCCTGTGCAATTTGTCAGCGGAAAGAATAGCTACGACCAGATCGCGAATCCTTCCCTCTGGACCAAGGTCGACGCGCCTTCCATCGATCCCGACGTTTACGAAGTCAAGCAGGAATGGTTCAACTCCAAAGACGGCACGCGCGTCCCCATGTTTGTCGTGCACAAAAAAGGTGTGCAGAAAAACGGCCGCAATCCCACGCTGCTCACCGCTTATGGCGGATTCAACCTGAGCCTGACACCCGCCTTCAACCGTGCCGCATATCTCTGGATGGAGCACGGCGGCATCTACGCCGTCGCCAACCTGCGGGGCGGCGCCGAGTTCGGCGAAGACTGGCATCGCGCCGGCATGCTCGACAAAAAGCAAAACGTCTTCGACGATATGATCGCCGCCGCAGAACATCTGATCGCCGAAAAATACACCGACCGCAATCACCTTGCCATCCAGGGCGGCTCCAACGGAGGCCTGCTCATGGGCGCCATGATCACGCAGCGTCCTGACCTGTTCCGCGCCGTCATCTGCCAGGTGCCGCTGCTCGACATGCTCCACTACCAGGATTTCCAGATCGCCAAATTGTGGATCCCCGAATACGGCACCGCCGAAAAGGCCGCCGACTTCAAGTGGCTCTTCGCTTACTCGCCCTATCATCACGTCAAGAGCGGCACCGAGTATCCGGCGATCTTATTCATGACCGCCGACACCGACACGCGAGTCGACCCGATGCACGCCAAAAAAATGGCGGCTGAGATGCAGGCCGAAGCCAAAAACGGCGCGAGCCGCACGCGTCCGATTCTGCTGCGCATCGAAACCAAAGCCGGCCACGGCGCTGGAAAACCCGTCACCAAGCAGATTGAAGAGTTCACGGATATCTATTCATTTCTGTTTTGGCAGTTGGGCGTGAAACCGTAAGTCTTTCACAACAGGTGCGCCGAAAACGCCGCGAAGGGTTCGGCAGCCTTGTACTAGCACCGTAAAGGTTGGCCAACCCATAACCGGAAGCCGCGGATAGGCTACAGGACATCAAGCAAATGTCTGGGGCAGAGTGTAAGATTCAAGAAACAACACATGAGAACGTGGAAACGCTCACTGGCCTTAGCCGCTGTGAATTGCGCGCTCGCCGTACTCGGATGCAGGGTAACCCTCGCCGCCCCAGCCCCAACTGACGCGTCCACTCAATCCCACTACGAACGCCCCAGCGCCCAGGGCGGCCCCTACAAAGAACGCGTGATTGTGTTCGTGCACGGCCTGTTTGGAGATGCGGACTCAACGTGGCGGTATTCAGCCAACGTATACTGGCCTAAGCTGCTACTCGGCGATATCGCTTTCCAAGATTCGGATATTTACGTTGCCGCATACCCCTCGCCATATCTAGGGAACACGATGAACTTAGACGAGATCGCCACCGATCTCAACACCCGCCTAGTCGCGGATAGCGTGTTCTCCAAGCACCGCGAAGTTATTTTCATCTGTCATAGTGTAGGTGGACTCGTTGTGCAGCGCCTCCTACTTAAGTTCAGGGAGTACCATCAACAGGTTCCCTTCATCTATTTTTTCGCCACCCCGGAGACAGGGGCCGAGGTCGCCAAACTCGCGAGCCTTTTCAGCTCAGACCCCCTCTTGAGAGTTCTACTTCCCGGCGATGCGAACGAATACCTTCAGTCTATGGAGACCGACTGGAAGGCGGCAGCATTTCACATTCAGCGCTTCTGTGCCTACGAAAAAAAGAAATATAAAGGAGTGCTAGTCGTCGACAGATTAAGTGGTACCCGAAACTGTGACACGGTGCCTATCCCAATCAATGAAGACCACTTAGGAATTGTCAAGCCGAGCTCCGTGAGACACCAGTCCTATATCATCTTCCGAAACGCAATCCTTGCTAATCCCATCTCACCCAAACCAAGAAAAACCACTGCCTACAGTCCGCACCTTGACGACCTGTCACGAATTAATGACAAAGATTTCACTATGCTTATCACAGCCTGGGGAATTGAGCCTCCGGCCACCGCGACAGCAACTGTTGATACTGAGAAGTTGCTTCCTTATCAGTCCAAATTCCTGATGGTCGTTGTCGTTCGAGTGCATGACCCTAAGGTTGATTGGACCACGGATCCATTCCTTGAGAAGAGCCCAACCTTCAACATCACTGGGGAACGAAGGGTCGAGATAAAATTCCCGGTAAATCAGCCACTCTTGCTCCATGCCGAGCAGACTATCGGAACTGATTTGACATTTGAATTCTACCTTTGCCTGGTTCCACGAGCACTGGACCCGAGCCAAATCCACGTGCTCAAAGACGTAAATGACAAGGGTGGTCATGTGTTCCTCTCGTCGAGGGCTTCCGGCGGCCAGATAGGCAAGGCTGACATGCTTAGGCCGCGCTTACACATAGACCGATTGACATACTTGGCACTAGATCGGGAAAAGGGACTTCCCATTTCATTCTCAATAACGAACATGGGTGCCTCGGAAGCGTATGGCCTCAAACATTACGCTGATTTCGTAATCACGACCGAGGCGCTGTCGCAAGCAGAGGTTGATAGCCACTTTGCCGAAATGAGGGCGCTGCATGACATGCAGCTAGCTGGCTCAAAAACAATTCACCTGGCGGCAGGGCAGCAAACGTCCTTCACTGACTACGCGCAACCCATCAAAGGCGACCAAGACGTGGCGGAACTTCAATTGGGCAAGAAAACCCTCTACCTAATGGTACTTCTCAGGTATGTCGATGACGCGGGCGGCCTCGAGAGCACCTTGTGTGCCTACATCAACGATAATTCATTTTCTCCGCATCTTTGCCCGAGCGACAACTACGACGCATTTGCAGTCACACTCAAGTGACTGCCTGCGGGTAGCCCACTTTAGTATTCACAAGAGATTATGAACCCTGAACTTGTCCGGGTGTTCTCACCTACCGAAAACGCAAAAGTCCGTACTGTTGTCGAACGCGTTCCAGCGCCGAGACGAACGTAGCGCAAGCCTGCGCACTCAGGAAATGGGGACGGCGGTGATAACAACTAAACGTGAGGAAGTGGACCTGCCGAGATTCGCGGATGCGTTTCAATCCTCAGGGCGTGGGGGATGCTCCTTCTGGGAAAGCGAATCAGTCTGTGACCGATGAACATCAAAAACCCCGCCCAAGCAAAGCTTGGGCTGGGCACCGTCGGACCTAGGAAGCACCGTTCAAAAGACACGGAATTTCCACAGTCGCCCTATGTTCATCCAACCTTGACCCAAGCTCCAACATTCTCGAATACTAACCTCACGAGCCAGCCACAAGCGAAAGCGAAGCAGAGAGCGGGTGCCTCATTCTAAACGTCGCTTACTTTGCGACGTTTAGAGTGGGGGGATTTTGGATGGAGTGGGGGATTTTGGACGACAGAAAAGAATTCGACGCCGTAACTCCCATCCGCTCAAGATTTTGCCCGCAACTTGTTGCAGCTCATGGATTGAATCTCGATTTTCTGCTAACCCGGTGATTCCAATAGATCACTAGAGGAGGGGCGGTACCAAAATGCAAAGTTTTCCTAATCGCTGCCAGCACCTCAAAATCAACGGCACCCAGTGCGGTTCGCCCGCCCTGCGCCGCAACCGTTTCTGTTTTTTCCACAAACGTTTTCAGGACGAACAAATCAAGCTCAGCGCCGACCGCGCCCGTCGCGGCGTCGCTACCTTCGTTCTCCCCGTCCTCGAAGACGCCAACGCCATCCAGATCGCCCTCATGCAAGTCATGCGCCTGCTCGTCTCTCAGCAGATCGACCACAAAACCGCCAGCCTCCTGCTCTACGCCCTGCAAACCGCCAGCACCAACCTGCGCATGACCACTTTCACGCCCCTCACCAACGACGTTATCCTCGATCCACGCGACGCCGCCAACACGCCGCTCGACTCCCATATCTGGGACGACGAAGATTATGAAGAAGAAGAGGAAGAAGAAACCGACGCCGACCGCGCCATCGCCGCCCTCGAAACCGTGCGCAAGAAAAAAGAAGAAGACGCGAAATGGATGAAATGGGCCGAAGCTCAATATCCAGATCCAAGAAAGATCGCCAATCCGACAGCCGCTGGAAGCGCCATAGTAGCTACTGCAGCTCCACCGAAAAAACCCGCAGCCAGCCTCGACTCAAAAGAAACTCGGAAGCAGATTAGCGAGCAAATTCGCAAAGAATTTCTGCCAGGTTACTCGTCCGCAGGAGGTTCCAAGTCAACCGGATAAAGTCTGAGACCAAAGGGCAATGAGGTTGAAAGTGAAGGTGGAAATCCAGAGCCCGAGGGCGAAAACTCGTGGCGCCAGACTCCGCAATTGTTGCCCTTGCAGGCGAACAATTTGCATGGCGCGGCCTGTCTCCTCCCCTTTGATTTCAGTGGGTTGCGCGGTTGGCATGGATTATGCACCTTCAGTTGTAGAGAATAGAAGAATGAATAAGGAGGAGAGATGCGTAGCAAACTGCGTGGGGTAAGTCGATGGTTGTGGGCGCTGCTGGTGTTTGGCGCGTTGGTGCTCACCCCGGCGATTTACGCTGGGAATCAGGTGATGGGGGAGATTCAGTTTGAGGGGAAATCGAAGGTCGAAAAGACTTCTGGCGTGTGGGTTGACGGAGGCTACGTCGGCTACCTCAAGGAACTCAAGGGATCGAAGAGGGTTTTGCTGCTGCCCGGCGAACACGTGATTACGGTGCGGCAGGACGGCTATCAGGATTTTACCGAACGCGTGAATGTGCAGCCGGGAAAGAAACAGGTGGTACGTGTCGCGATGGCAAAGGCGCCCACGGGAGTGATGCCTGCAATCACGTCAACCGTGAAACTTGAGGTCAATCCGCCGAGAGCGGCGGTGTTTGTCGACGGTCTATTTGTGGGACACGTCGCAGAGTTTGAAGGCGTAGGCCGAGGCATGCTGGTGGCTCCCGGTCCGCACAAGATCAGAGTGGCGCTGCCCGGGTATCAGACGTTTGAGACGGAAGTGAATGCGCTGCCTAAACAAAAAGTCGAGGTGAAGACGAATTTGTTGAAGACTAGCGCGGAGACGGATCCGTTGCTCAGACCGGGAAGCGAGACTGCAGCGCCCGCACCAGCGCCTGAGCCTTTGCCGAAGGCTCAACAGCAGGGCACGACTCGCACGACTCCCATACCACCACCGGAGCCGTTGCCGAGAGCTGGGAATCAGGATACGACGCCGATTCCGCCGCCGGATCCGCTGCCGCCACCGCAGCGGTGATGGGGGTTACAAAAACGAAGCAAGGTCAAAAGCAGCGGGCAAGATTGCCCGCTCCACATCAACATTAATCTGCTTTGCGCCAGGTTTTGTCGCGTTGGTATTGGGTCAAGTTTTTCACGATGTCGGCGGTGCGCGAGCCTAGATCTTTCTCGTACACGATGCCGTCCTGATTCACGATGAAGGTCATGACTCCCGAAGAGCGATATTCCGCGGGATAGGCGACGAAGGCGAAGCCGCGGGTCATCTTGCCATCGACAATGTAACTCTGCGTGTGACCACCGAGTTTCTCCCCTTTGAGGATGTGGAAGTAATATCCATGGAAAGGTTGGCGCTCCTGGTCCTCAGGTTTGCCGTAACCGTGCTTGGCAGCCACGGCGAGCAGCGGGCCGATGGGGCTCGCGGCCTGGCCAGAAGAAGCGGTCCAGTAGAGTCCGTTTTGCTTACCCGGATCACTATAGATTTGCTGAGCATAGACATGCTCTTCGCCGTCGTGGGATTGGCCGTAATATTCTTTTTGCGCGTCCACCAGTTCGCGACAAACCTGGATTGCAGCCAGTTCGTTCTTGCCGATTCTGCGATATAGAATTTCCTGTTTTCCGGCTGCAGTATCGAAATACCACTGGTCACCCTTGTGGACGATGGGAATCGGCGTGGGCCAGTTTTCCGCGCCGATGTATAAAGTCGTGGTCCCATCGGGTTCGTTCACCAGGCGATGCATCTGGCGATACCTCTTCATGAATTGCGCTCGGGCGGCCTTGTCTTCCGCGTCGTCGCCCGACGAGATAAGTTCTTTCGCATTCGGCCCCAGAACTTTCAACAATGCCTGCTGATCATCCTTGTGAACCGCAGTCACCAAAGCCTCGACGGCTTCCGAAGCCGAAGGAAACGATTGTTGATCCGGCTGCAGTTCGCTGGATTTGCCGGGCGCCGATGCTTGCGCACTGGATTGTTGGCCCTGCGACGCAGATTTTGGCGGAGCAGACTGCGCCGTCGAAACGTTGGAAGAAATTCCCAGGGCGGCGAGAGTGCCGACGGCAAACAAGAATGAAATGCCCTTGGGATATTTTTTTGAACTGCCTGCTTCAAACGTCATTACTTCCCCATCCTTTTCGGCGCGCTTTCAGTTTGAATAATTTTGCGAATGGCTGCGCGTTAGTGCCTGCCACCCCCGTGTCCTCCGCCGCCACCGCGGGAGCCGCCTCCACCATGGAACCCTCCGCCGCCGTGGGAGCCACCGCCGCCAAAGCTGGATTGTCCGCGGGAGGAGTAACCGCGCGCTTCTCCGCCGCGACTATATCCGCTGAAAGCGCCGGAGCGGGTTCCGGCATAACCTCGGGTCTCAGGTGCTCGATAATTCCCTGCCCGTGCAGGCGCGCCATATCCACCAGCACGACCCGGAGAGCTATAACCGCGGGCGAAGCGATCGCCCCGACCATAGGGCGCGTAGCCGCGGTAATCCCCATGGAAGTAAGCGTTGCGGTCATAGAAGGCGCGGCTATGAAATGCGTAAGGACGCCCACCATAGACCAGGCCATGGTGGTACCAATCAAATCCCCATCGAGGCCAGCCCCAGCCAAAGCCGAAAAATGGACCGATGGGGAAACCGATTCCGAAAGAAAGGTATGGGCCTCCAACACCCCACCAGGGATAAAAGCCAGGCCACAGTCCAACCGGATAACCATAAATATATTCAGGATCGTATTCCGGCACATACACGACTTCTGGATTCGCGGGTTGAATGACGACCTGTGGTCCCTGGTTGGTCACGGTTTGCTGGGGAGTCGATTTCAAATGTCCGGCTTCTTCCGCTTTCCGGCGCATTTCTTGAACGGCTTGCATCAGGTCGGCCTGCTGGTTGTAGTTGGCGTCGCCGAGTTCGGAAGTCCACGAAAGATCTTTATCAAGGTTGCTCAACACGGAGGGAAACTGCGTCAGGGCCTTCACGCTGGGATCCCAATCTTGTTTGTCGACCGCGTCAGCCAAGTCCTTGCCTTTGAGGTTGGGATTTTCCTGCAAGAACCGTTGCGCCTCGACAATCTGCGTAGGATAGGCAGACGCCGCAAGAATCTGGGCCAGCAGAGCGTCGGGATACAGCGCAATAGGAGCGACCAACTGCTGCAATTGTTCGGGACTTAAAGTCGCCGAGTGCGCCCGTGGCGGAGCAGGCGGTGGGCCCTGATCGGGCGCGTCTTCATCTTGCGACGGTCCTTGATCTTGCGGCTGATCCTGCGGCGGAGGGCCTGGGTCTTGTTGTGGCTCTTGCATGGCGAGGGCTTGCGAGGTGAGGCCGACCGTTAGCGCAAGGATGACGGCCGCAATGCTGTTAAGAATTCGCCTAAACAATTTCGCTTGCACTATGAGCCTCCAGTTCGTGCCTGCTTGGTAGAGCCCGATGATATTCCCCTTTTCTCGCGTGGATGCGCCCTTCAACAGAAATCTTGGGTGCGGAGTTTCCCAGTCAGGCTGACGATACTTGGTAATAACCCGTTCGAAATCAGAATGTTTCTCCTTATTGTTTAGATGCGGAATTTACGATCTGTGATGGAGATCACAAATGCTCTGCTTTTGTTTCTATCCAAATGACTTATGCGTCGCATTTTTCTGGCCGACGGTGTTTTCTTCAAGTCTTTCTTCGGTGGCTAATAGATTCTTAGTAATGATCGCGGGCTTGCAGCTCACTACAATGGCGCGACGGTTATGAGATCGATGCCAAGATCGCTTTTCGCATTTGTGCTGCTGGCTGGGCTGCCGACCTGGGCGGTCGAGCATCCTGGCGTTCTTCCCAAAGATGCGGAATGCTCGTCTTGTCACACCAAGCAGATCAGCGGAAGGTCGGTGCACTCGGCGATGGCGATTTCGTGCACGGTTTGCCATGTGGCGAAAACACAAGGCGACATGACCACGCTGAACCTGGCGATGCCGAAGGAGCAGATTTGTTTTGCGTGTCACGAGAAATCGGCGGCATTACAGCAGCACGTGCCGGCGGTGAGAGGAACGTGCGTGGAGTGTCATGACTCCCACAGCAGTAACCAACGCATGTTGCTGCTGGAGGCGCGCGGGAGGCAGCTTTCGGGGCTCAAGGCAAAATGACATCGGCTGGCGGCATTGCGGATTGCAGATTGCAGATGGTTGATTTCAGATTGTAGATTTCAGATTGCAGATTTCAGATTGTAGATTTCGGAGCGTAGGTCGTAGATTGCAGATTATTGATCCCAGATTTCAAATTTAATCTCTCTCCATCTTTTTCGGCGTGCTCTGCGTCTTCCCTTCGCGCACTCGGCGTTCAAAGGCTATTTAGCAGTCGGGTCCGCCGCCGATCTGGAAAATATGCAACTGTTCCGTCTGAGCAGCACCGCGTTGGCGGGTGATATAGTTTCCATACCAGGAGCCTTTATGATCAGCACTCCCGGTTTGTTCCTTCTCTTCCTTTCTGCGACGACGCTCTCAGTATGGCCTCAGGATGTTCCGTTTCACCCAAAGCCTGGCGCCAAGGTTTGCGTGGCGACGGTTTCGAACACGAGCGCACGCGCGGCCATGCTCGACCGGCTGACCGAGCGCCTGTCGAAGAATCTGAGGGATGACAAAATCGATGCAGTGAGTATGGATTCCAGCACGACGATGGACCACAAACTTCATCCTACCCGCGAAAACGGCGAAGAAGCGAAGGGCAACGAGTGTGATTACGTGTTGCTCAGCCAGATCATGGACCCGAAGAAACATCCATTCGATCCGCAGAGTCCCCAGATTTCGATCGGAGGAAGAGTTCCCAGCATTGATGCGAGCGATCCTCTGGGTGGCTCCTCGGGCCCGGTTTACCGCGATAACCTGCAAATCAGCTTCGCGCTATTTTCCGTAGACCGGATCAAACCAGTCGTCGAAACCGTGATACTGGCGCAGCCCTCGGGAAGTATGTCGGACAACCTTCTTCCCGCTATGGATCGCGAGTCCAACCGCATCGGCCACGAATTGAAGAAGAAATGAGCGGGAAGATTCCGGCAACCATCGCGCCCGCAGCGCCGTCGTGGCTTCGCGATTTGTGCGGTCAAGAGGTTTTTCAGAACTGAATACTCACCCCCCGATCCTAGTCCCGCGAATGTCTGATAACCGGAACCCTGCTTCGAATGTATCTTCTGCAAATCTGCCGGCGCGGTTGGTGAAAAGCGATGGGAATGTGAAAGGGGCGAGTTGCATGAATACGGAGGGAATCACGATACGGGCGAGGAAAAGCGCAGGGACGCCACCATAGACACACAGCCAGCACCGCCTCACTGCGACTGGAAGAAATACTGGCAGCCAACAGCCAGACGGCGGAGAACCCAGATCGCAAAAATGAGATGCCACGCCCTATTTGGGGGTTGGCGAGATCGGTTCTCAGTTTTGGGCCTTCGGGGGCGAAAAATCCGGCTCACTCTTTTCCGCAGATTGCATCTTATTCAAGCGCATTCGTGTGGGAAGAAGGCGTACGGGAGATTCGCTTGCACCCAACTGCAAAGCAGTTCTGCAAACCAATGATCGCAACCTTTGCGACCGCGCTGTTTTCCGCCACCGCATTTTGCCAGACAGCGACAATTAACTTGGCACCGGAGGAGGCTTCGGAGCCAATAACGCCGACCGCCGTTGCTATGCTGGAAAGTCCGGCCGACGTGCACGCCGTCCCAAATTTTGCCGTGCCAAGCTTTGACGTGTCGTCATTGCAGGCAGGGGCATTCGACGCCGACGCCGGAGGAACGGCTTCCATTCAGCCTGCCGATCACCAACCCGGCCTGGTTCATCGTTCCGTGAAGCGAATTTTGGAAGATCAAAAAGGAATCTATCTTGCTCCCTTCGAGCCCGCTCATCTCAAATACGACGCGATCGTGCTGGGCGGATCGGCTGTATTCTTCGTGACCGATCACCGTATTGAAAACAATCTACCCGGCGGGCATTACCAGCTTTATCAGGACAGTTCCAATATTGCGATTGGCGGCCTTGCCGCCACGCTGGGCGGAGTCTGGCTATATGGCATTAAGGGTGATCATCCGCACGCCCGGGAAACAGGTGAAATTGAGCTCGAGACACTAGTCAACACGTTTCTGGTCTACACCCCCATGCAGTTTATTGCGGGGCGGGAGCGCCCGGGCGAGGGCAATGGCCACGGCGACTTTCTCAAACATCCTATGATCAACACGTCGTTCCCCGGCGGGCATGCGATGTTTACCTGGGCCATGGCCACGGTTGTCGCGCACGAGTACTCGCAGCCCTGGGTGAGAGTTCTGAATTACACAGCGGCCTTCACGGTCACGCTAACCCGCTTCCTGGCACGCGATCACTGGGCCTCGGATATGTGGGTAGGCACGGGCCTCGGGCTCGCCATCGGCACCTACACCTTCCACCAACGCTGCGATCCGGACTTGAGCTCTTCCTGCAAGCGTCACTACGACAGAATTGCGAAACGGAATACGAAATCCAAGTTAGATTTCGCGCCGGGTGGTCGCGAGTGGAATGCCGAACTGAAGGCCAATTACGGCAGTGGGCGTCCGATCTCCCAGTGATGTCCGAAGGGGGCGACTACGCGTCCTAAGCGCCATCCACATTCTTCTCCGACCAGATAAACCGGCGCAGCTTCGGCCTTGACCGCGCGTGCAAGACCGCATCCGGATCGGCTACGTCAAAATGATGCGGACTCAGGCTACGCTGAATCTGCTGCTGAGATCGTGATAGACTCCTGTCCCACAAATGAAAATCATGCGCTATACACGAAGAGATTTCTCGGTTGGCTTAGCGGCGACTCTGCCTGCATTCGGAATGACGCATCGGGCCTTCGGCTTGCCTACTCCGCAGGCGGATCACAATGGAATCTCACATAACTGCGAGACCATACATCAAGAAGTCGCGTTCAAGGCGCCGCGGAAGCGCATATACGAAGCGCTGACAGACGAGAAGAAATTCAGTCAGGTCACCGACTTCATCATGAAAGGCGCCTCGACGGAGATCAGCCGCGAAGTAGGCGGTTCGTTTTCTATTTTCGGCGGAGTCATCACCGGCCGCCATGTGGAACTGGTGCCGGACGAGCGCATCGTTCAAGCCTGGCGCGAGAAGGATTGGCCCGCGGGCGTGTATTCAATTGTTAAGTTCCAACTCGAGGGCCAGGGTGCCGAAACGAAACTGGTTTTCGATCATACCGGCTTCCCTCAAGGCGCAGCGGTGCACCTCGCGCCGGGATGGTGGACGCATTACTGGGAGCCTCTGCGGAAATACCTGGGATGACGCTGGCAACCCTTGAACAATCAACAGCGCGCAGGACACCTCAATCGCGGAAGCATCTTCGCATCCTCCTTTTGTGGGTTTGACCGCGCTTCCCCGACGTGTTATAAACGCCTGTTTTGTGCAGGGAGGGCGGGACCAGGGTCTTCTTCTCCGGTCCACCATTACAAGCTGATCCCGGCGCGAAACCCGACGCGGCCAAACTCAACACACCTTCAGGTCTGGCGGTGGAAGCGTGTTCGGAACTCCGGAAACAATTTTATTTTGAGGCTCGAATGAGCGTGCATACCGTTGCCCGGGATGCGAGTTTCCAGTCTGCTTCCGGAAGGCAGTGCCTAAGCACGTTTGCAATCCCTAAAAACCGTTTTTGTTCGGAGGACTCATATATGCGCACATGTCTCGCCACGGCGGCGTTTTTCACACGCCGCCTGGCTACAAAAATTCCGGCTGCAGCCGCGCTGCTTATGCTGGGCGCCGCTACGGCTTTGGCTCAACCGGCCGGCGAATCGGTTGGCGGCGAAGCTTCCCTCAAACTCCCCGACCTTTCGCAGGTCAGCTTCTTCAACGGCGCAATTGACGGCCATAAACTGCTGCTGATCGGAATCCTGTTCTGCTTGTTCGGGCTCAGCTTTGGCATGACGATTTTTGTGCGGCTGAAGAACCTGCCCGTCCATCGTTCGATGCGCGAGATTTCGGAACTGATCTATGAGACCTGCAAAACGTATTTGGTAACGCAAGGCAAATTCATTCTGCTGCTGTGGGCATTCATCGCCGTCATTATTGCCGCTTATTTTGGATGGTTGTCGCCGGTGCCGGACAAGTCTGTGGGGCTAACGCTGCCGATCATTCTCGCCTTCAGCCTGGTTGGAATCGCGGGCAGCTACGGCGTGGCGTGGTTTGGCATTCGCGTGAACACGTTCGCTAATTCGCGGACAGCGTTCGCGTCGTTACCCGGCAAGCCATATCCCGTCTACCAGATTCCGTTGGAAGCCGGCATGAGCATCGGCATGATGCTGATCAGCGTTGAACTGCTGATCATGCTCTTCATTCTGCTGTTTATTCCGGGCGACTATGCGGGACCGTGCTTCATCGGCTTCGCGATTGGCGAGTCGCTGGGCGCGGCGGCGCTGCGCATCGCGGGCGGCATCTTCACCAAGATCGCCGACATCGGGTCGGACTTGATGAAGATTGTTTTCAAGATCAAGGAAGATGATGCGCGCAATCCTGGCGTGATTGCCGACTGCACCGGCGACAATGCTGGCGATTCTGTGGGGCCGTCGGCGGATGGGTTTGAGACCTATGGCGTAACCGGGGTCGCGCTGATTACTTTTATTCTACTCGGCGTGAAGGATCCGGCAGTGCAAGTGCAACTGCTCGTCTGGATCTTCGTGATGCGCGTAATGATGCTGATTTCAAGCGCTCTCTCTTACTTCCTGAACGGAGCGATTGCCAAAGGGAAGTATGGCAATGCGGCGGAAATGAACTTTGAAGCGCCGTTGACCTCGCTGGTGTGGATTACGTCGATCGTGTCGATCGCCCTGACGTATCTAATCTCTTATTTCATCATTCCGCAACTGGGCAGCGATTCGACTCAGTGGTGGAAGCTGGCGACGATCATATCTTGCGGCACGCTGGCGGGCGCGTTGATTCCGGAACTGGTCAAAGTGTTTACATCAACCGAGTCGCGGCACGTGAAGGAGGTTGTGATCTCCGCGCAGGAAGGCGGAGCATCGCTGGGCATCCTTTCAGGATTCGTAGCGGGCAATTTCTCTGGCTACTATCTCGGGTTGGCGATGATGATCCTGATGGCCATTGGTTATTACATGAGCACGATGGGTCTGGCCGTGGCGGCGGGAATGCTGGCTCCCGCGGTGTTCGCGTTCGGGTTGGTGGCCTTCGGATTCCTCGGGATGGGACCGGTAACGATCGCAGTGGATTCTTACGGCCCAGTAACCGACAACGCGCAATCGGTATATGAGTTGTCGCTGATCGAGGCGGTGCCGAACGTGCAAGGGGAGATCAAGAAAGATTTCAACCTCAATGTTGATTTCGAGCGCGCCAAGCACTTGCTCGAAGCCAACGACGGCGCGGGCAACACCTTCAAGGCGACGGCGAAACCGGTGCTTATCGGCACCGCAGTCGTTGGCGCGACGACGATGATTTTTTCGATCATCATGGCGCTGACCAACGGACTTACCGATACAGAGAACGTGGCCAAGCTGTCGCTGCTGTACGCGCCGTTCTTCCTCGGGCTGATCACGGGTGGCGCGATGATTTACTGGTTCACGGGCGCGTCCACGCAAGCCGTGACCACTGGAGCTTATCGCGCAGTTGAGTTCATTAAGGCGAACATCAAACTCGAAGGCGTAGAGAAGGCTTCGGTTGCCGACAGCAAGAAAGTGGTCGCGATCTGCACCAAGTATGCCCAGAAGGGGATGCTGAACATTTTTATTGCGGTGTTCTTCGGGACGTTGGCATTCGCTTTCCTCGATCCGTTTTACTTTGTGGGCTACCTGATTTCGATTGCGGTGTTCGGGCTTTACCAGGCAATCTTTATGGCCAACGCCGGTGCCGCGTGGGACAACGCCAAGAAGATCGTAGAAGTCGAGATGAAGCAGAAGGGAACGCCGCTACACGACGCGACAGTCATTGGCGACACGGTCGGCGATCCGTTCAAAGACACCTCGTCGGTGGCGCTGAATCCGGTGATCAAGTTCACGACGCTGTTCGGGTTGCTGGCGGTGGAACTGGCGGTGAAGCTGGCCAGCGACCAAGGGACGACGCTGACGCGAATACTGGCGCTGGCATTCTTCGTGGTGTCGTTCTTCTTCGTGTACCGGTCGTTCTACGGGATGCGCATCAAGGCTGGGGCGGAGTAGCAAAGACGCGGAAAACAGTAACGCCATCCGAAGCGATTCGGATGGCGTTTTGTTTGGGAGCAACTTCTTCGAGCTGCGCTCGAAGGACAGCCGGGGGCGGCTGTCCCCACATGATCACGCTCAGAAGGCCTGCTTCATTTTTGACTTTACGCTGTGTGCTAGTTTTTCGATCTGTTCGGCTTTCTTGATGGCATCGACCGACATGACTCCTTGCTCGGCTTTCTGAAGGTAATCTTTCAACTCCGCAGTAAGCTGCAGCATCTTGTCGGTATCGCGGCGGATCTCGATCTGGCGTTGAGCGTTGGCAGCGATTGCCTGCTGCCGTTGAATGTCGCTGCCTTCGGGAATCGTGGCTGCGCCTAGTCCCGGAATAGTGGAAGGAGGAATTGGCGTGTGCAGATCCTGTGCCTGCGGTGCGGATGGAGGGATGGGGATGTGGACATCCTGCGCTGACGAAAACGGGACGACGCTCAATGATGCGACCAGCACGAAGCCCATGGAAGTTGCCCTCAGCATGATGACCCTCCTGACTCGATGCAAGGATCGAAGCAAAATCGGTCGGGGCATTATGGCGCGGAGTGAACGCGGAAACAACTGATTTCGATCTCGTCGCAAATGAAAAAGCGTGACTGGCATCGTACGTCCGCGCCAGTCACGCCTGAGCTTCAGATTAGATTTAAACCTCAGCGGCGATCCCAGTAAATGTCACGCCGGTCCCGATTTACATCGCGATACTCCGGCCGCAATTCTCTGCGCTCGTGGCGCGCGGCAGCGTAGTCCCCACGGTAGACATCGCGGCGCAGTTCCGAGCGGTCACGTGCGATCTTGGCCTGATCGTGACGAACATCTCGGTGCATACCACGGTCGCCATCATAGGCCAGCGCCGGCGACACGGCCATTCCCACTAACAAGAGAAATCCAGCAATCGCGCGTTTCATATATTTTGTCCTCCGACCGCAATTCGCGGCTAGTGATGTAAACACGCGGCGCAAAGAGGAGTTCCGTGAGCAGAACGCTCAATAGGAATGAACGGCAGGCAACCCGATACAAGAAGCGAACATCGTGTCACAGGCGACTCACTTGGGTGACGGCTCACATAGCGACATCTGCCTCCGCCATCCCACGCAGGACGAATCCCAGCGGACCTAAGCAATGCTCAATTCGGCCCTTTCATTTTTTCCTTTACGCTTTTCGCCAACTTCTCAATCTCGTCGGCTTTTTTGATGACGTCGACGGAGAGCACGTTCTCGTCAGATTTGTCCACGGACTCTTTCAGTTCCTGAGATAACTTGAGCAACTTGTCGGTGTCGTGCTTGAGTGCGGCGACACGCTCTTTGGCGGCTTTTTTGGCCATCTCATTGGCGATTCGGGCGCGCGCTTCATCTTCATTGGCGAGGGGGGCGGTGACATCCTGCCTTGGAGACTGCGCGGGGATTGAGGTCTGCGCAAACCCTGGCCGGGACAAAACGGTCATGCACGAAACGCAAAGCAAGAGCATCCACACCGGAAGTCGGGTTCGCACGGAAACCTCGCAGAGAGCCAAGCGCGCGCTACTCCGGGGAAATTATACGTCTGTGGCATGGTTCAAAACTTCTACCACGAATGGCACGAAGGGACACGAAGGAAAACTGAGTTCACGAAAAAAGCCAGAGCATTTGGGCTCTGGCTTTTCTATTTCTCGTGTTTAGAAGTGATCAGAGAGCGCTCATGTTGGCCAGGAACTCGCTGTTCCCCCGAGTCTTGCTGAGCTTGTCGATCAGCAATTCCATGGCTTCCACCGGAGAGAGCGGGTTCAGGACTTTGCGGAGAACCCAGATGCGGGACAGATCCTCTTTGGGGATGAGCAGTTCTTCCTTACGCGTGCCGGAGCGCTGAATGTCGATGGCCGGAAAGACGCGCTTGTCGACCAGTTTGCGCTCCAGAATGATTTCCGAATTGCCCGTGCCTTTGAACTCTTCAAAGATCACGTCATCCATTCGCGAACCGGTGTCGATCAAGGCCGTCGCAATGATGGTCAGCGAGCCGCCTTCTTCAATGTTGCGCGCGGAACCGAAGAACCGCTTCGGACGCTGCAACGCATTGGAATCGACGCCGCCCGAGAGCACCTTGCCCGAAGGCGGAACAATCGTGTTGTAGGCACGCGCGAGACGCGTGATGGAGTCGAGCAGAATGACGACGTCGCGCTTGTGCTCGACCAGGCGCTTGGCTTTTTCGATCACCATTTCGGCGACTTGCACGTGGCGCGCCGCAGGCTCGTCGAAGGTCGAGGAAATAACTTCGCCTTTGACCGAGCGCTGCATGTCGGTAACTTCTTCCGGGCGCTCGTCGATCAGCAGCACCATCAACACAACTTCAGGATGGTTGGCTGTAATCGAGTTGGCGACGTTCTGCAGCAACATGGTTTTGCCGGCGCGTGGCGGCGAGACGATGAGGCCGCGCTGTCCCTTGCCGAGCGGAGTGAGCAGGTCCATCACGCGGGCACTGGAATTCTCGCGGGTGGTCTCAAGCTTGATGCGCTCCTGCGGATAGAGCGGCGTCAGGTTGTCAAACAGAATCTTGTTGCGAGCCTCGTCGGGAGACTCAAAATTCACAGCTTCAATCTTCACCAGCGCGAAATATTTTTCGCCCTCGTGGGGAGGACGCACCTGGCCGCTGATGGTGTCGCCGGTCTTGAGGTCAAATTTGCGGATTTGTGAGGGCGAGACGTAGATGTCGTCGGGCCCGGGCAGGTAATTGTAGTCGGGAGAGCGGAGGAAGCCGTAGCCGTCGGGCAGGATTTCAAGCACGCCCTCGGCGAAGATGTGGCCTTCTTTTTCGCTCTGCGCCTGCAGGATTTTAAAGATGAGGTCCTGCTTGCGCATACCGCTGGCACCGGGCAGATCCAAGGTCCTTGCGATCTTGGTCAACTCGGTGATGTTCTTTTCTTTCAGTTCAGCGATGGTCATGAATTTCACCTGGAACCCGCGCACTGGAACTTATTCGTTCGTGTCAGCGGGTGATTTTCAAAAGGAAGGGGACTCAGGGAAGACGCACGTATTACCAGGCAGGAAGGCGGGGCTGGTTAAGCAGCCCGCCGTTGTGCCTCAGCAAAATTCTCTGGTTCCGACAAAATTTCTTGCCGCTCCGAGTCGGCGATCCGGTCCAATACGCCGTTCATGGTTTCCTGGATGCGGGTGCTGGGCCGGTGGAACTTACGCGTGGCCTTGGAGGCAAGCTGACACAGCATATACCGATTGCGTAGAGTCTGTAAAGCATCAAACACACGATCAGAGCGCATGTGCTTTCTATCTCCTTACTTTATGATTGTGGCCTTCCGCATTCGTCCTTCTGCCAGGAGATGACCGTAAACCCCGGAGTACGGCCTAAGTCACTGAAATCCTAGTAGGTTGTAAAGGAGTTAGCGTAAAAACTCACTTTTTGAATAGATGCGCGACAGGACACTGAAGATGCTCGATTTTCTGGGCCTAGGTTCCTATGCGCAACAACTCAAAAAAGCCCAGCGGATTCCTTGTGTCCCGGGAACTGGTTAATGTAGCACACGGGCGGTACAGGTCAAGTATTAATTTGTCTTCCGGTAGAGGAGGAGGCTACCTCGCAGGGATTGGCGGACCTCCCCCCACTCTCAAGCTCGGTAGTCTATTTGAATCAATAAGTTATGGCATGTGACGGCTGAGGTGCGACCGATGTCGCATTGAGCTGACAACACAATTGTTTACATACCTTGACAGTTGACATTCTTCTCGTAGATTATGCCCTTCTCGTAGAACGTGCCGCGTGAGAGAACGATTTTCTTCAGTACAAAATGCGTCGGTGGACCGAGATGTCCAACGAGATGGGAGAACCGAGATGCCCAGCCCCCGAAAAGTTCGTACAGTACTTCGTATTGTAGCCAGCATGATCTCATTCACAGCAGTTTCGTTGTTCGGACAAGCCGTCAACGGCACGCTGCTGGGAACGCTGACCGATTCTTCAGGAGCGGCCGTAGCGGGAGCCAAAGTCACTGCCACCGAAACTAGCACGGGAATCGCTCGCGGCACAGACACCAACGCTAGCGGCAACTATGTATTTCCCGATATGGCCCCCGGCACGTATAGGGTTCTCGCCGAAGCGAAAGGATTCAAGAAAGAGACCCGCTCCGATCTCCGTCTCGACGTCAACAGCACGGTGCGCGCCGACTTAACCATGCAACCCGGCGCCGTATCGGAGACGGTCGAGGTCACAGGAGCCGCTCCAACCTTGCAGACTGATCGCGCCGACGTGGCGCAGAAGATTCAGGAGGCGCAACTGGAGCAGTTACCGGTAGGCGGCGCCAACCGCAATTTCCAAGGTCTTCTCGCTCTGGTTCCCGGTACCGTGCGCCCGCACCGTGACCACTCTGAGTTCTTCAATGCGCAAGACACGCTTTCCACCGAAGTTAATGGCCAATCGCGCGAGTTCGACCAGTTATCCATCGAAGGCGTGAATGACGATGAGCGCACGGGCCTGCTTCAAATTTACGTGCCGCCCGCAGAGGCCATCGAGACCGTGGACGTAAGCACCAGCAACTACGATGCCGAGTTCGGCCGCGCCGGGGGCGCCGTAACTAATGTAGTGCTGAAATCCGGCACCAATGATTTTCACGGCTCGCTTTACGAATACAACCGCGTGAGCGCCCTGCAAGCGCGCTCTTACTTCAACCGGCCGCCGGCGAAGCTCGCACACACTACATACAACTATTACGGTGGGACTTTCGGCGGACGAATCATAAAAAACAAGACATTCTTCTTTGGCGACATCCTGCGCATCGATGACATCCGTGGCCAGTTCCAACTTACGACACTCGCTACCGACCCATTCCTCGCCGGAGACCTGAGAGCGGGCGGCACCAATATCTACGACCCGACCACCGGCAATCCCGACGGCACTGGTCGCCAGCAGTTCTCCTGTAATGGTGTATTGAACACGATCTGCCCAAATCGGTTCAGCCCCATTGCGCTTAAGATCCTTGCTTTGGTGCCGCACACCAATTTGCCGGGTCTTACCAATAACTATCAGGAGAATACGCAGTTCAGAAAGCACAGCACTTCTTTCGACATCAAACTCGACCACAACTGGACACAGAACGACCGACTATCGTTCCGGTTCAGCCGTGCGGTGCAGAATCCTTTTCAGCAGCCGATGTTCGGCCTGGCTGGCGGCCCCATCGGATTCCAGGGTCCCGGCAACCAGCACGAACAAAGCGGCGCGCTGAATTGGACGCACGTCTTCTCCTCGAATCTAATCGTAGAAACGCGGGCTGGCATAAGCCACTATCACAATGTGACACAGACCTCGGATTACGGCTCGACTTCCACCGCCGCGCTCGGAATTCCTGGCGTGAATTTGAATGCATTCACCAGCGGCATGACCCAGATCGAAATCCAGGGAGGTTACGGCAATCCGTACGTTGGGTACTCGGCTTCGCAGCCGTGGAATCGCGCTGAGACCAATATCGATGTCGTGAACAACTGGACGAAGATCAGGGGCAATCACACCTTCAAATGGGGCGCCGACGTACGGCGGTTGCGCGACGATCTGGTGCAGGCCCAGACCTTTGGACCGCGCGGCCACTTCTTTTTCGGGACTGGAACCACTTCCTTGAACACTGGTTCTGGAAGCTCGAAGACAAGTATTGCCAATAACTTCGCATCATTCCTGATTGATGCGCCGACGCAAATCGGCCGCGACATCTCTATCATCTCCGGTTCATGGCGCGAAACGGAGGCTTTCTTCTACGGGCAAGATACATGGCACGCGAGCCGGAAGCTAACCGTCGATGCCGGGCTGCGATGGGAGCTGTATGTACCAGCGACACCGAGCCATGCCGGCGGCTACTCCAACTACGATTCCGGAAGGAACCGTCTGGTTCTCGCCGGGATCGATGGCAACCCACTTAACCTCGGTCGCCAGACCTACTACAAATACTTTGCTCCCCGCGTCGGCCTCGCCTATCGCCTCTCCGAACAAACCGTGGTGCGCGGCGGCTTCGGCATGAGCTATGAGCCTTTCACCAATAATCAGTACGCGTTCAACTTCCCCATCCGCCAGAACGAAGGTTCGAATCAAACCAACAGCTTTGCCCTGCCGACGATCAACGGAGTCCCGGCAACCATGGCCAATGGATTTCCTGCGCCGATTGCGGTCGCCATCGCCTCCGATGGAACGGTCACTCCAAATCCTGCCGAAAACTATATCGTCGTCGACAAGCATTTCCAGCAGCCCTACGTCGAATCCTACAATTTCGCCGTACAGCAATCCCTGCCCAAGAATTTCGTGCTCGAAGTGGCATATGTGGGCAACCACGGCGTGAAGATCCCCGTAAGCTACGACTTGAACGCCGCCACTATTCCAGCGCTCAATCCTGATGGCACCGTGGCCAAGAACACCTGCAGCGTTCGCCCACTCTGCGCCGCTTTCGGCCGTACCGCTGGCACAAACTTCCTGTTTAAGCCCACGGTCTCGAACTACAACTCGTTGCAAGCCAGGTTGGACCACAGATGGAAGAATGGGTTCCTGCTGACCACCTCCTATACCTGGGCGAAAGCCTTAGCCTATCGCTCCGACATGGGTGCCGATGACGGCATACCGGACAACTACATCGATTTTCGGCGCAATTACACGCCGACAAGCCGCAATCGAACCCACACCTTCGTGCAGAGCTACGTGTACGAATTGCCGTTCGGGCGGAACAAGTCGCTGCTGAAGTCGGGCGTTGCCAGCTGGATTGTCGGCGGATGGGGAGTGAGCGGCGTGCTCTCCCGCATGAGCGGCACTCCGCTGCACTTCAGCGATAGCGGAAACACGCTTAATGCACCAGGTTCCACGCAGTATCCCGAACTCGTTGCGCCCTTTCATCGTTTAGGCGGCATCGACACCAAGCTGTGGTTCGATCCCAGTTCGTTTGCGCACGTCACCACGCCAGGCGTACTTGGGAACATGAAGCGTTATGAGTTCACGGGGCCCGGGTTCTTCAATCTGGACGCGGCCCTGTACCGCAATTTCCCTATTCGAGAAAGGATGGGACTCGAATTCCGCGCTGAGGCCTTCAGCATAACCAACACGCCACATTTCAGTAACCCGCAAACCAGCTTCACATCTCCAAGCTTCGGATTCATCAAAGGCACAGGAGACCAAAACGGCGCCGGAAGCGTAGGAGATGGAAACCGCGTGTTGGAACTAAGCGGGAAATTCTACTTCTGAGGACATACATGTTGCGTCAAGATGCAGTCTCGCTCGGATAGTTGAAGAAGAGCTCATTACCGTCTGGATCATCGACCACTAGGAGCCGGTAGCCCCAAGAACCGTCCTTCACCGGAACGCCCTTGGCCTTGAGTTCCGCGCGCAGAGCGTCTACCGCGGCGATTGCGGCCTCGCGTGTAGCGGGCTCGACGTTCAGAGAAATGAACATCAGCCCCTTGCCGATCTTCTCCGGCCACGTTTTAGCAAGGATAAGCGCGCAGCCCTGTCGATCCACCTGTGCGACATACGCTCTGCCATCCTCGTCGTCGTAGTGCCAGGGACAAGTGAAGCCGAGCAAGTCAACGTAAAAGCGAAGCGAGGCCTCAACGTCCGTCACGTGTAGAACGGGGCGCGCGAACCAGTTTGTCATACGCTATGTAGCCTCGAATGGACAGCTTCATCCTGCGCCTTGAATTCTACGTCCTAGTCATGAATTCCGGGGCGATGCGAACGTCGCTGCAAACGCTTGGCGGGGGTTCTGAGTGTTATGGGGATTTTTCGTCAACTACAGATTCAGGGTGAGCATTTAGCGACTACGAAAGAAAAAGGCCGACCTCGCGGCCAGCCTCTGGGTTGTGGCTCTCGCTCCTATTGGCCCTTTACCAGCGAGCAGTGGGTCGAAGCCGTTTTCCATGTGCCGGAATCATTGACCCAGGTGTCGCTGCAGATAACGGTTCGCGCCCGGTGCTTGCCCTGGAGTTCGGCATCATAGGTGAACGTGTAATGCGATACGGCGGCGTTCGGGCCGAAGGTCGCCACCTTCACGTCGCTAATGGTGCCACTTTTCCACTTGTTTGTCTTGTTCTGCAAATCCTTCGTGAAGGCCTCTTTGGTTTCCCAATCGCCCCAGCTGTTTCCCGCGACGAATCCGTCAGCCAGATGCTGCTGAGCCCATGAGGCGTCGTTTTTCATCTGTGCATCTCTAGACTCCTGCTGCAGTTGCTTGATCTGGTCGGCGACGTCGCCGCCCGCCTGGGCGTTAAGGTTGAGGCAGAGAGCCAGGCACCAGAACAGACTGATGGCAATAACGATTCTTGTTGTCAATGTGTTTTGTCCTCCGTAGAGCTGCAACGATTTGACCTCTTTCAAACCTTAGCCTTCAGCCGTCGTAAAAACTGAGCGATAGTGACCACAACTCAACGATGCGGGTCTGAAGGTAGTGAAGCAATTTCATTGACGGGTTCTGAGCATAATGGGGATATTTCAACAGTTAGCCGAGCAGCGGCCCACCTAGGTATGACCGGCGAGTTGCAACTGGACCGGCGTGGGCGGACGTCGTTTCAGAAGTGGGCTTCTTTGATAGAAGGCTCCAGACGTAGCACTTTTCATGGACTGCCCGCCCATGTTCATCTGTCTTGCTTACCTTTAAATTTACGGAATTTCGGCAGACCGCACAGCGTGGAACCCAACCAAAGTCGGACATAAATGCCTCCTGGGAGAGGAACAGTCACGACATTAGCCTTTCTTGGGCTTGAAAGCTGAGCTATTAAGCTCATCCCTCGACTAAATGGCAGGAGTGGTAATCTGCACGGTCCCGTGGGAGAATGTTCGGCCATGGCTAGAGAGCTTGTCTGGCTAGAAGACAGAAACTTTGCCGCTTGGGGATGTTCGGAGTGCAACTGGCTCCTAACGAATCCGGGAACGGAATTGTCCGAGAAACCGCCGACGCACGTGAAGAAGGATTTCAACGAGCATAACTGCGCCATGTTCCTAGCCAAGGAAGTGTAAAGCCGTAGCCAAGCTGCCCTTGCCCTCCGCATTGCGTTCTTTAGCTGGTCCAGATGCGTATTTTTTGAAAACTGTTCAGAATTGAACTGTCATTGGGATTGTTAACAATTATGTTATCCGGTAGCTGAGTGAACGCGGTCGTCTGTTTGTAGCGGAGAGACAGCTTCACTTTACTGTTGTGTCGAGCGGAGGTCGAACCGGCAAAGGGTTCGGCCTTTTTTCTTACGGCCTGGCTAGCCCGGCATCCGACTTTCGGGCCTCGGGTCTGGACACCGGAGGCGGCGGTCTAAATGAGTGCTATCGGGATGTTTCGCCAGTTGGTTCTAGTTCAACGTCTCTGATCCTCGTCCTCTATTTCCCCTCGAAATAAATGCCATATCTTTTTCGGCAATCCGATTGGCATCAGCCAAAGGGCAATAAGGACTATCGGGACGAGGATGTCTATAATTCGCATGAACTTAGGTCAGCAGCGCAACTTAGCGCATGGCGAGCACTTTACTCTCAAACGGCAAGGCTTGCCACGATGATTTCCGCTAACAGGCGATTTGACTCATTGACCCGGTTCCGAGCGCCATCGCGCTGTTACGCCGCCCTATCGGCAGCCGAAACCACCGTTTTGTCCTAGGACACCACCCAAACACATCACGAGTGTGGCGTGTGCGCGGCTGCCGTGGTACGCTGTCTCGCCGTTTCATTGGCGAGTGGGGTCTTCCTTCCTGTTCTTGCGGCCTAATCATAGGCAAAGGGAGTGACGAAAATGAAAAGGCGTGGGTTGTGGTTGTTGTCTGTGATGTTGCCGCTGTTACTCACGGTACCAGCGCTTATTGCGCAGAATCCCAATTACAATAACGGCCCCGTTTGGCGCGTCATTTACATTGACGTAAAACCAGGCATGGGCGACGCTTTCTGGACCGACATTCGGCAGAATTTCAAACCAATCTATGACGAGTTCAAAAAGCAGGGTTGGGTTACGGATTATAAGTTCTACACAAACCCTGTCGCCCAGCACCCCAATGATTGGAGCGTTGCGATAGCAATTGAATACAAGAACTGGGGAACTCTGGACGAAATGGGGGAAAAGGCCGCTGGGATTGCGGAAAAACATTACGGCGGCCGTCCGGCTATGGCGGATGCCGCGAAGAAGCGCAACGAGATGGCGCCCACTCTCAGCACTTCACTCGCCCGCGAAGTAACCTTGAAATGACTGATAGGAAGATGAAAAGGAGCCGCCCTAAGGGGCGGCTTTTTTGTCAGCTCGTAACTGTCGTGACCAGGCCATAGCGCTCAAAACCGCATTTTCAAAGCCCCTGCGCGATATGCGTCTCATGTTCAGTCGCCACCGTTGGCTGTGATTGAAATCACAGACCGGTCATATACGCACAGATACGGTTAGAGGCTAGACAGCCGAGGCGGCTGTCCCCACACGGTCCGGACAGCCGAGGGCCGGCTGTCTCCAACTTATGCCGGACAGCTGAGGGCGGCTGTCTCCACATCGATCGGGAGGGCTTTATCCATGAGCAGTGCAATCTCAGCCAGCACGCGCGTTTTGAATCCTGGTTTGGAGCGGAAGATTATGAGCGCCGGCGAGGCCGCTGCTTTGATTCGCTCCGGCGACCAGATTGGCATGAGCGGTTTCACTGGCTCGGGATATCCAAAAGCGGTGCCGATTGAACTGGCGCGCCGCATTGCCGACGCAAATTTCCGCGGACAAAAATTTCAGGTCAGCGTGTTCACCGGGGCATCGACCGGGCCGGAGTTGGATGGGGCGTTGGCGATGGCCGGGGGCATTCATCTGCGGCTGCCTTACCAGTCCGATCCGGAGACGCGCAAACGCATCAACGCCGGCGAGATGGATTACATGGACATTCATCTGAGCCATGTGGCGCAGTTTGTGGAGTACGGATTTCTAGGCAAGCTCGACGTCGCGCTGATCGAAGTTACGGCAGTGCTCGAAGATGGCCGCCTGGTGCCGAGCTCTTCGATCGGCAACAACAAAACCTGGATCGATCAGGCGGAGCGCGTGATTCTGGAGGTGAATTCGTGGCAGCCGGCGGCGCTCGAGGGGATGCACGATATTTATTACGGGTTGCAGGCGCCGCCGAATCGCGGGCCGATTCCGCTGGTCCGGACCGGGCAGCGCATCGGGACCCCGTACCTGGAGCTTCCGGCGGAGAAAGTTGTGGCGATCGTGCTGACGGATTCTCCCGACCGCAATAGCGCGTTCAAGCCGCCGGATGAGGCGTCAAAGCGCATTGCGGGACACATTCTGGAGTTTCTGAGTTGGGAGGTGCAGAAGGGACGGATGCCGGCGAATCTGCTGCCGCTGCAATCCGGCGTGGGCAACATTGCCAACGCAGTTTTGTTTGGCCTGGAGGAAGGTCCATTTGAAAACCTTTCTTCCTATACCGAGGTAATTCAGGATGGGATGATCCGGCTGCTGAAGTCGGGGAAAGTCACGTCGGCATCGGCGACCGCATTCTCGTTGAGTCCAGAGATGCTCAACGAAGTGAATGCCGATATGGCAAGCTACCGGGAACGAATTGTGCTGCGGCCGCAGGAAATTTCGAACCATCCAGAAATTATTCGGCGGCTGGGCGTGATCGCCATGAACGGCATGATTGAGGCCGACATTTACGGCAACGTGAATTCGACGCATGTAATGGGATCGCGCATTCAGAACGGCATTGGCGGCTCGGGCGACTTTGCGCGCAACGGGTATCTGTCGATCTTTATGGCGCCTTCGACGGCGCAGAAGGGGATGATCTCGACGGTGGTTCCGATGGTGTCGCATGTGGACCACACCGAGCACGATGTGCAGGTCATCGTCACCGAACAAGGATTAGCCGATCTGCGCGGGCTGTCGCCGAAGGAGCGGGCGAAGCTGATTATCGAGAAGTGTTCGAATCCGGAGTATAGGCCGATGCTGACGGATTATCTGGCGCGGGCGGAGCGGTTGTCGTACGGGAAGCATACGCCGCATTTGCTGACAGAGTCGTTGGCCTGGCACAACCGTTATCTGCGGGCGGGGAGTATGCGGGTGCGGGAGGAGTAACTGGTCGGCGTTGGAGTTTGTCTCGCAGTTTTCTTTCGCCCCTTCGGGGCTTGTTCATTTTCCGCCTTTCACCTACGGCTTACGGCGCTTCGCGGCTGGGACGGCGGACGGTGCCTTATGCCACTCTGACGCCGCTGTTTAACTTTTTCCCCGGGTGCGCCATCTTGAAGACTGAACGCTCGCGTTGCTCGCTGGACGGACGAATGCGTCCGTCCCTACGTGGCGCGCTTTACTTGTGCGAATGCTTTCATCCCTGAATTTAACGCGGCCAGAGCCAGGCGAAGGTGGCCGCCGTTAACGCCGCGTAGATCAGGCCATCGATTACTTCTTTGGTGGTCACGCTCCAGGTCTGGCCCTTCCAGATGCTGTTGACGATGTTTCCCAAGCCGTAGGCGAGGAACGCTGGTACTCCGACGACGCGAAAAATGTGGCGTTGGGTTGCGAACGGATAGACCGAGTGCACGGCCAGATCAGCGACGATAAGGCTGATCACGAGACAATAAACAAACCAGAGGCCGAGAAATTTCGGCATGGCGGGCGGGCCGTTATGGAAGATGGTCATGAAGCCGACGGGTCCCTGCTTGTATTTTTCGATCATTTCCGGCGACTTCATTTCTTTGTGGGTGCAGAAGGGGAAGACATAGAGGCCGCGCTTGAGGCCCGCGCCGCGAAGGACGGGGAGGAGTTTATCTTCATCGGGGAGCTTTTGGTAATCGCTTTTGTGATAGGGCAGCACCATGTGGAGGATGGAACTGGCGATGAAGACGATGACGGTAGAGAGCACGATAGGAAGCCAGAGAGCGGCGAGCATAGGGGAGCCTCCTGGGACGAGGTATTGGGGACGTCTTGGCGAGGCTACCCTTGGAGTGGGCAGCGGTCAAGGGATTTCCAAAGTCGAGCCACGGGATAGCGCAGAACATCGGGAATCGGCTTTCTTTATCATGTAGGGCGTGGTTGATATTGGTAGTCGAACTGCGCTTGACTGACAGCCGAGGCGGCTGTCGCTACGTGAGTATTTTTGTGCGAGGAATCGGATGCATGATTTGGCTCGGGTGAATGCGTGGTTAGGTGAACTGATCTCACGGAACGGCAGTGATTTGCTGCTGGTGCCGCAGGCTCCGGCGGCGATACGCGTGGAGGGTGCGCTGGTGACGATTGGATCCAGCCCCCTCACCGGGGATGAGATCGAAGCCGCGGTATTGCCGATGCTGGCGCCACATGCGCGTGAAGAGTACCAGAGCAATCACATTGCGGATTCGTCATATCGCATCGAGGGCGCGGGGCGGTTTCGAATTAATTTGCATCGCGAGCGGGGACGGGCGGCGGCCACGGTTCGGGCGCTGCCTTCGAAAGTGCCGGGACTAGAGGAGCTTCGTTTGCCAGCGGGAGTGGGGGCGCTGGCCAAGCTGCAGCGTGGGCTGGTAATCATTGGCGGAGCGACGGGGTCGGGCAAGACCACGACTTTGGCGGCGCTGGTGAATGAGATCAATCAGCACGAGGCGCGGCACATTGTGACGATCGAGGATCCGATCGAGTATGAGCATCGACACAATCTTAGTGTCGTGGAACAGGTGGAAATCGGAATCGATGCGCCGGACTTCCCTACCGCGCTGCGAGCGGCGATGCGGCAGGCGCCGGACGTGATTGTGGTGGGCGAGATGCGGGATCCGGAGACCGCGAGAATCGCGCTTGCGGCGGCCGAGACCGGGCACCTGGTGTTCACGACTCTTCATACGACGGATGCGGCTTCGACGGTTTCGCGGATTGCGGACTCGTTTCCTCAGGAGCGACAGCACTCGGTGCGGGCGGAGATGGCGATGGCGTTGGCGGCGATTCTGACACAGACTCTCATTCCGCGGCGGAATGGAGGGCGCGTGCCGGCGGCGGAGTTGTTGATTGTTGGATACGGCGGACGGCAGCACATTCGCAAGAACGCGCTGCAGCATTTGCAGCAGGAGATCACGATCACGCGGAAGCAGGGGTCGTTCACGCTGGAAGAGTCGCTGGCTCAGTTGGTGTTTCAAAAAGATTTGGGACGAGAAGATGCGATGGTGCGGGCGCTGCATCCGCAGGATTTGGATGTGATGCTGAAGGCCCGGGGAGTGTAGCGGTTTTTCTTTCGCCCCTTTCGGTGCTTATTACATTTTTGACTCCACTTCCCACGGCTTTCGCCCCTTCGACAAGCTCAGCGCAAGCTGTGGGCTGCATTCTTTCGCCGCTTCGCGGCTGAATACGGCCGTTTGAAAAGCCTTCCTCACCTTGATTACGACTCAACACAAGGTCCCTCCACTCCGCCGTCGCTGGCGCTCCGGCTGCGGTCGGGATGACAAGGTTTGTGCGAGTTCTTAGGGAGACTTGACCGTTCGCTGCCGCACTCTGTTCCACCGGGCCATCGAGCGGTGGCGGCCGGCGCTGACAGCGGGAAGCTGGCAGCGATTCTCCGGCCAACCTTAAACTTGGAAATAAGGTCGAGAGTTGCCGCCAAACTGTGGTAGGCTCACTTCGCCCGATACGCGCGGGTTCTGCGCGGGATTGGGGCGCCTTTTTCAGACCGAGGCGGAGACATTCTTCCCCCGCAGCCGCCGCTCTGGATTTGTCGCTCGAGATGACAATTTTTTTACATCCGGCTGACAATTTCGTTTTGCTCCGGTTCAGAATGCTGCGGGAACGACTCCGCGTCTTTTACGTCTACCACACGTCACCAGCCACAATCTCCCGAGGAGGAGTCATGTACTCTCACTTTAAGTTTATTTTTGCATTAGCCGCCGCGATCCTGTTGACGCTGACGGTGTCTACGCAGGCTCAGTCAGTGCGGCAAATTCCGCTCGCAACCGTTAGTTCCCTTCCGGCAAGCTCTGCTGCAGCCACAGATAACGGGCAGGGGCCGGAACTCGATTCGGCGCTGATTGGCAATGACGCCGATGGTGGTGATAGTGATGCCGGTGGGCCCGGCATCGCGATCAACCGAACGATTGCCAACGGGCCGGGAAGCCCGATGTCGCATGGAGGAAATGGCAAAGCGAAATCCAACCCGGAATTGATTGCGTCGATTAATGGGCTCGATCACTTCGACCAGCGCTTTGGTGCTGCCAATGGCAACCAATTCTCGATTGAGCCACCCGACCAGGGCTTGTGCGTTGGAAATGGCTTTGTGCTCGAGACCTTGAATGACGTTCTGCGCATCTATGACACTGCCGGCAATCCGCTGACAGGGCCGATCGACCTCAACAGTTTTTATGGATACGCCGTGGCAATTGACAGGACGAAGAATCCTCAGCAATTCGGCCCCTCGATCACCGATCCAAGCTGCTTGTTCGACGCTCAGACCCAGCGCTGGTTTCATGTAGTGCTCACCCTCGATCGTGCGAACGTATTTACCCAAGGTCTGTCGGGCGCGAATCACCTGGATATCGCGGTGAGTGCGACCTCGAGCCCGCTGGGCGCCTGGAACATTTACCGACTGCCAGTGCAAGATGATGGGACGCAGGGCACTCCGGACCACCACTGCACGCTGGGCAACAAACCCGACCACGGGCCTTGCCTTGGCGACTATCCGCACCTCGGCGCCGATGCCAACGGCTTTTATCTGAGCACCAACGAGTTCAATCTGGTTTCACCAGGATTCCACGGTGCGCAGATTTATGCACTGTCAAAAGCCCAGCTGGCCGCGGGCGCAGCTTCGGTGGGGGTAACGCAATTCGACACTGCGGACCCGAGCCTGGGCGTTCAGTTGGACGGAGCCCCCGGCTTTACAGTTTGGCCAGCAGTATCCAGCGGAAACCAGTTTGAGGGCAGCCAGGGCGGGACGGAGTTTTTCCTGAGTTCCGAGGCCATATTTCAGGACACGGGTGTGGATAGCCGGTTGCGGCTGTGGAGCCTGAGCAATACCAAGTCGCTCGACGGCACTCCGGGACTTAGCTTGAGCACGAGAGTAGTAAATACGATCCCGTATGCGGTGCCGCCGCGTTCGACGCAGAAAGTGGGCGACGTCCCGCTAGCGCAATGCTTGTCCGATTCCGCGTTACAAGTTTCACCGACGCTCTTTGGATGTTGGCGGCTGGTAGTAGGAGGAGCGGGGCCATTCCCCAATACTGAGAAAAAGCTTGACAGCAACGATTCGCGGATGCAGCAAGTCGTACTCGCGAATGGCAAGCTTTGGGCTGCACTGGATACGGGTCTGTCGATCACTGGCGATCCAACGCCCAGAGCTGGGGTCGCCTTCTTCGTGATCAATCCGCATTCGGGGAATGTCGCTCAACAGGGCTATGCGGGCTTGCCGGGGAACAACCTGACGTATCCGGCGATCGCCGTAACCCAGAGCGGGAGAGGAGTGATGGGCTTCACTCTCGTTGGCGATGACTTCTATCCCAGCGCTGGCTATGCCGGCATCGACGCCAAGATCGGGGTCGGCGATATTCACGTTGCTGCGGTGGGCCAAGGACCGGATGATGGCTTCACTGGCTACAAGCCAACCAGCCAGTTCGGCACTCGGCCACGTTGGGGCGACTATGGCGCCGCCGCCAGCGATGGCAATTCCATCTGGATCGCCTCGGAATACATTAACCAGACCTGCACGTTCAGCACGTTCCTGGCGACCAACTTCAGGTGCGGGAACACTCGCACGCAGCTGGCGAACTGGGGTACCAGGATTTCGCAGATCGTTCCGTAGGAGCACGATTAGCTATTTCTTCAAAAGCCGTCCCTCGAGGGGCGGCTTCTTTATTGCAGAACGCAGAGTCGAGCTGCGCTCGACGGACAGCCGAGGCGGCTGTCCCCACATTTTGCTGTTGGCCGAGCGCTTCGAATTACGCCCAGTAGGTGCGGTCGAGGCTGCGGTATTGGATGGCTTCGGCGATGTGTTTGGGCTCGAGGTTGGGGGATTGTTCCAAGTCGGCGACGGTGCGGGCTACTTTCAGGATACGGTCATGGGCGCGGGCGCTCAGGCCTTGCTGGGTCATGGCGCGTTCGAGGAGGCGTTCGCAGTCGGCGGAGAGTTCGCAGAAGGTGCGGATGTGGCGCGACGACATTTGGGCGTTGCAGTAAAGCTTTTCGCGGGAGGTGGCGAAGCGTTGCAGTTGGGTCTGGCGGGCGCGGACTACGCGTTCGCGAATTTTGGCTGAGCTTTCCGGCTCGTGAGTGGAGCGCATTTCCTTGTAGTTCACGGCGGGCACGTCGATGTGGATGTCGATGCGGTCCATGAGCGGGCCGGAGATTTTGGAGACGTAACGCTGGATCATCGGAGTGGTGCACTGGCAGTCGCGAGTGCGGTCGTTGTGAAAGCCGCAGGGGCATGGGTTCATGGCCGCGGCTAGCATAAAGCGGGCGGGGAAAGTTAGTGACATCGAAGCGCGCGCGATGCTGACTGTGCCGTCTTCGAGCGGCTGACGAAGAACTTCGAGCACGTTGCGGGGGAATTCGGGGAGTTCGTCGAGAAAAAGCAGGCCGTTGTGGGCTAGCGAAACTTCGCCGGGGCGCGGGATGACGCCGCCGCCGATCAGTCCGGCGTCAGAGATGGTGTGATGCGGCGAGCGGTAAGGGCGCGTTCCGACCAGGCCGCTGCCCTGCTCGAGAACTCCCGCGACGCTGTGAATCTTTGTTGTTTCCAGCGCTTCTTCAAATGTGAAAGGCGGCAGGATGGTGGGCATGCGCTTGGCGAGCATTGTCTTGCCTGAGCCCGGCGGGCCGATCATGAGGATGTTGTGGCCTCCGGCGCAGGCGATTTCGATGGCGCGCTTGGCGGTTTGCTGGCCGCGGACGTCTTTGAAGTCGACGAAGAATTGCTGGGATTCGCGGAGGAGCGAGTCGCCGTCGGCCTTGATGGGGACGATGCCATTGCCCGAGTTGACGAAGTGAATCACATCGAGCAGGGAGCGCACGGGATACACATCGAGGCCGGAGACCATGGCGGCTTCTTTGGCGTTGGCTTCGGGGACGACCATGCGAGAAATTTTTTGTCCGCGGGCTTCGATGGCGATGGGGAGAGCACCGCGCACCCCGCGCACGCCACCGTCGAGCGAGAGTTCGCCGACGAAGAGGCAGTCCGGCATTTCCTTTTTGGTGAGACCGCCGTAGGCTCCGACGATACCGAGCGCCATGGGCAGGTCAAACCCGGAACCTTCTTTCTTGATGTCGGCGGGAGCGAGATTGATGGTGATGTGCGTGGGCGGGATATCGTAACCGCAGTTCTTGAGCGCGGCGCGAACGCGGTCACGGCTTTCGCGGACGGCAGCGTCGGGCAGGCCCACGGTGTGGAAGTGGTCCTGATCGCACTTGATGCCGGAGCAGTCGACTTCGACCTGAATGATGTTGGCGTCGATGCCGTAGACGGCGGCGCTAAGAGTTTTGTAGAGCATGTGGCAGTTCCCACCCTTCGACTTCGCTCAGGGCAGGTTTTCTCGCAAAGGATGCGAGAAATGGGGCACCCGGACACACGAGGTCCTGAGGGTGCCAGATACCTACCTTAGGCGTTGAGGCGCGGTGCTGGCTGTGACGGATGTCACGAGCTCCTGTGGAAAACAGCGGAGCCTCAGCAGTAAAGCCGGCACCGTTTGTCGCAGTCTATTTGACGCGGCTAAACCTGCATTAAGTTTCGGTTTTCAGGAATCAAGATGTCTAACCCTGCGGTGACTGGGGTGCGCGTATAGAATGTACGGTGGCTGTCCCAGAATCGGTAGTTCCCTCATGAATTCGGATCCCCCTAACGCGTCGGGCACACCCCGCTCTCCTGACCATCTGGAACGGGAAGAATCGCAATTGTGGCGCTGGGCTCTAGGTTTCATGGTCGTGCTGGCCGTGGCGCTGGCGGGGCTGTTGTGGGAGCGGCTGGAAAACATTCCGTTTCAACTTCGCGCCATTCCCATCGGCATTCTGGTTTTGTCGATCCTGTTTGCGGTGTATGCCTACGGGCGGCGGCGCGAAGTCAGCGAACTCAAAGGGCTGCTACACGGGCTGCAGGATCGCGTTGGGGTCGCGCCATCGGAAGAGCAACTCGACCAGTTGAGCCAGGTGATCCTGCGCTCGCAGCGCAACTTCAAGGAGTTGATCGATTCGTTCGATGATCCGGCGTGTGCTGCCTCGCTGGATGGCACGCTGCGGACGGTTAACAAGCGGATCACCGAGATCACCGGCGTGACTTATTCCGAATTGATCGGGCACAAGATCTACGACTTCATCGATGAGCCTACGCAAGGGGAATTGGAGCGCAACCTGGGACGTTTTCTGGAAAAAAGACGATGGTCGGGAACGGTGCAGGTTCGGTTCAAGAACAGTTCGAGGCCCCGCTATTTTGAGTGCGTACTGAACGGAATTGTGAAAGGCGATGAGGTGGTGGGCGCGAGCATGCTTGGGCGCGACGTAACCGAGCAGCGTGAGAAGGAAATGCGCTTCACCGACTTGTTCGAGACTCTGCAGGAGGGAGTTTACTTCAGCACTCCCGACGGGCGTTTGCTGGACGCTAATCCCGCGCTGGTAAACATGCTGGGATATGTTGAAAAAGGAGAACTCCTGGCCGCGGAGGTTGAAGCATTGAATTTCGATGCCGGTCAACCGGTGCTGGGGCGGGCGGTGGACGACCGTGGGGGCGTGCGTACGCGGGAGATCAAACTGCGGCGCAAGGATGGATCGGCTGCGATCTTTCTGGATTCGTCGCGGGCGGTGTGGGACACGTCGGGGAACATTATCCGTTACCAGGGAACGCTGGTGGACATCACCGAGAAGCGGAAGATGGAGCGGCAACTGGAACAGCAGGACGAGTTCCGCAGCCGGCTGCTGGAGAGTTTCCCCGACCTGATTCTGGTGGCGGACCTGGAGGAGCGCTATACGTTTGTCAGTTCGCGGGCGCGCGAGCTTCTGGGCTACGAGCCGCACGAGATGCTGGGGAAAAAAATCTCGGAAATAGAAGATCATTCGCCGGAAATGGCTTCGCTATACCACACAGTGGTTTCCGGGAAGCAGGCCTTCGCGTCGGCGGAGTATGCCGCACGACACCGGGATGGAAGCTGGCGGACGATCCGCGCGGCCGGCAGCCAGTTGGTGGATGCGGAGGGGAAGATCAGTGGAGTAATTTTCTCGGTACGGGATATTACGGTGGAACGAAAGCTGGAACAGCAGATCGTGCAAAGCGAGCGTTTAGCAGCGATGGGCGCGATGATTGGCGGGGTCGCCCACGAACTGAACAACCCGCTGACCAGCATTATGGGCGTAAGCGAACTGCTGCAAGATACTGAGACCAACGAAACCTCGCGTAAACAGCTGGCCATGTTGCAGCAACAGGCGCGACGCGCGGCCGAGATTGTGCAGAACCTGACTTATTTTTCGCGGCCACCGGCGGCGGGCAAGAGCAAGATCAATCTGGCCGAGGTGGTAGAGCGAACCTTAAACCTGCATGCGTATTCGCTGCGCAAGAACAACATTACGGTGGACTTTCTGAAAGAGACTGGCGTGCCCTACGCGTTGGGCGATCCTCATCAGTTGATGCAGGTCTTTCTGAATCTGATTTTGAATGCGGAGCACGCGATTCGCGAGGTGCGGGATAAAGGGACTCTCAGGATTCGGTTAGGTAGTGGAGAGGGTTCAGTGTGGGTCAGTTTTCACGACGATGGGCCGGGAATTCCGAAGGAAATCTTACCGAGCATCTTTGATCCGTTTTATACGACGAAGCGGCCGGGGCGCGGCACGGGGCTAGGACTGAGCATCTGCAAGTCGGTGTTGAAGGAGCACAATGGCACAGTGGAGGCGGCCAATGCTGCCGACGGTGGGGCGGTGTTTACGGTGACGCTGCCGATGTCGCCGGGGGCGTGAGGCGGAAATTTTTCCGCCGCGTGGGTTCTGAACATGCGGCGCTCGGCTTCGCCTTCGCTTGGACAGCCGAGGCGGCTGTCGCTACGCGAGTGTTTAGCGCTCGACAGCCATGGCTACCGCGTTGCCTCCGCCTAAGCACAGGGCGGCGATGCCGCGTTTCACGTCGCGGCGGATCATTTCGTAGATCAGCGTCACCAGGACGCGCGCGCCGCTGGCGCCGATGGGATGGCCGATGGCGACCGCGCCGCCGTTTACGTTGACCTTGTCGGGATTCAAGCCCAGCTCACGCATGACTCCCAGCGCCTGCACCGAGAAGGCTTCATTCAGTTCGTAGAGATCGACGTCTTCGTTTTTCCAGCCCGTCTTCTGCCAGATGGTGCGCACCGCATCCACCGGCGCCATCATCACCCACTTGGGTTCGACTCCGCTGGTGGCCTGGGCTACGATGCGGACCATGGGCTTGGCGCCGAGTTCGCCGGCGCGTTCCGCACTGGTGACGACCAGGGCAGCGGCGCCGTCGTTGACGCCGGGCGCGTTGCCGGCGGTGACGGTACCGTCTTTCTTGAAGGCGGGCTTCAGGGATCGCAGCACTTCGATGGTCGTGTCTTCACGCGGGCCCTCGTCTTTATCGAAAATCGTGGGAGGGGCGCCCTTCTTCTTCGCAGGAATCTCGACTGGAACAACCTGCGCCTTGAAACGGCATTCTTTGATAGCCGACAGCGCTTTGCGATGCGAGTTCACAGCGAACTGGTCCTGCTCTTCCCGGGTGATGCCGTATTTCTCGGCGACGTTCTCTCCGGTGATACCCATGTGGTAGTCGTTGTAAATGTCCCAGAGGCCGTCGTGAACCATGGAGTCGACGATCTGCGCGTTGCCCAAGCGGTAACCCTTGCGCGCTTGCGGCAGCAGGTAGGGAGCGTTGGTCATGGACTCCATTCCGCCGGCGACGACGATGGAACTGTTTCCGGTCTGCACGGCTTGTGCGGCGAGCGCGACAGATTTCAGTCCGGAGCCGCAGACCTTGTTGATTGTCATGGCACCTGTCGCGGGAGAGAGCCCACCGAAGATGGCCGCCTGTCGCGCGGGATTCTGGCCGAGTCCAGCGGAGACGACGTTGCCCATGATGCACTCGTCGACTGCGGCGGGGTCGATGCCGGCGCGCTTGACGGCCTCGCGGACGACGATGGCGCCGAGTTGCGGAGCGCTGAAATCGGAGAGGCTGCCTTGAAATTTTCCTACCGGAGTGCGGCAGCCGGAGATGATGACTGCGTCGTCAAAAGAGGCCATGAATCAAGCTCCCGCGAAGATTTCGCTTTCTTCATTATAGATGTGGCGGCGGCAGAATGTATCGCAACAGTGGGAGTGCGAGAGTTGGCGTTGCAGCGTGAAAAGGGTGGGGCAAATTCAACGCCAGTGATGTTGATGGCGAGCCAGAATGTGTTCGCGGAAGAAAGATCGAGGGCGCTTCGATGTGATACGCGAAAAACTTCTTGACTTTTGCCATCGAAAACTCGCTGGTCGTGACTTTGGTGGCACGACTTGCGAAGTTTGATCATCATTTTTTTCTTGACTTCATTTTTCATTAACTCTATACATCAACTAGTTGCAGTAGAAGACCACTGCGACATTTTCCATGAAGAATGGAAGGGAGAATAGGAACAATGGCAACCAAGAAAAAGGCAAAGAAGAAAAAGAAGCACTAAGAAAGCTTAGTACGAAGTCAAAAGGGGACGCTCAAGAGCGTCCCCTAAGTTTTTTGTGACTGGCATGCGGCGGGCATCAGCTTAGTTCGGCTGTCTGACAGCAGTTTCCACTCGATGCGGGATCCGCTTCTCCTTCTCTGGGCATAGACTCCGATACGCGCAGAAGTTGCAATGCATGCCGGGCTTCGCTTTGAAGATGCCATCGGCGATGCCTTGGGCGGCATCCTCTACGCGACTGCGAGCACCAAGCAGTTGGGCTTCGCTGCGAGTAGTGATGACCGGGACGTTCTCTTCGAGGTTGTAAAAAATCAGAGCGCCCACGGTGTACCCCCACTTTTCTTTGGCGGCGATGGCGTAGAGGGACAACTGCAGGCTCTCATCGGCGTCTTCCTGATCGCGGGCCTTGCCGGTCTTGTAGTCGATGATGGCGACGGTGCCGTCAGGTCGGCGGTCGATGCGATCGATGCGGCCAACGACTGAGGTCGGACCCACACGAATCTCAAAAGATTGTTCGGTGTGCAGAACCTGCGGAGATGGGAGCGTTCGAGCGGAGGCGAGGAATTCGCGCAACTGAACGATGCCCTGCTCCTCGTAGAGTTCGTGCTGGTAGGCTTCCTGAATTTTGGCGTCGGCAAGGTCGAGGCGGAAGAGGTCGATGAGTTCGTCGTCGGTCTTGGCGCGGCCGAGGTTCACCGAGTCGAAATACGTTTTGAGTACGCGGTGGATGGCAGCGCCGTATTGCATGGCCGCGGCGGGCTTGGCCGACAGGCGCCAGTCGCGGTCGAGTTTGAATTGCAATCCGCAACGCTCGTAGGTGTCAACGGCGGACGCGCTCAGCCTTGTGTGCAAACCCTCAAGCACCGGCAGTTCGAACCACAGATTCGTTTGCGACTCAGCCGGATATGCCAGCGAGGTCTCGGCGAAGATGTCGAGACTCTTCTGCGAGCCGCGCGCCGGAATCACGGTTAGCCAAGGCGCCAGGGTTTTGTTCTCGATCAATTCGCGCATATAGCCGGCTGGAGTCTTGTTGATTTTGCCGGTGCCCTCACGCGCATAGATTTGCAGCGAGTCGCGGGCGCGGGTCATGGCTACGTAGAAGAGGCGGCGCTCTTCCTGATCGTGAAGAGTCTTGTCGTCGGCCTCGGTGATGGAATCGGCATCGCGCAATTCACGGGGAAAGGCGACCAGGGTTTCGCGGTAGGAACAGGGGAACGAGTTGGAATTGGCGCGGAGAATGGAGACGTGGGGGAACTCCAGGCCCTTGGCGCCGTGCACTGTCATGAGGCGAACGGCATTCTCGCTGTCGGGGGCTTCCAGGGGAATCACGCCGCCGGCTTCGCGAAAATAGACGAGGTAGTCGACGAGTTCCGCCAATTCGGTCGTCTTGTTGATTTTCTTCTTTCCCCACTCTTCTACGAAATGCAGAGCGGCCTGGAGAATGGGCGAGGAAGCATCGAGCGCAAACTGGCGGACGATGATATCGAGCGCGGCGCGGGCCTTCGCTTCGCGGCGGCGAATTTCTTCGCGGGCGTGCTGAACGGCTGCGAGAACGTCGGCGCCGCCGTCGACTCGATCGAGCGCGGAGGAAAGAGGCACGACGTGGGCTTCACGGTTGTCCCGGGCAATCGCGCGCATTACCTGGCGAAGCTGTTCGGGATTCACGTGAAAGCATGGCAGAGCGGCAACGCGAAACAGGCTGACGTCGTCGCCGGCAGTGACCACGGCGTTGAGGCAGGCGAAGAGGTCGCGAGCTTCGGGAGTGTCGGAGATGTCCATGCTCTCGATGACGAATGGAATGTCGGCTTCGGCCAATTCGTGGACGACTTCGTCGCGGTGGAAGTGAGAGCGGTAGAGGATTCCGAAGTCGGACCATTTGCACTTCGATTTTTTCTGGGCGGCGCGGATGGATCCGACCAGATCGGGACCCTCTGCGTCTCTGCTGGTGAGGACGACCACCTCCACAGGACGGATGGGAAGGGGCGCGCTGGCTTTTGCGGCTTCTTCGTCTCGGGCTGACTGGAGCGGAGTTCGGCGGTAGTCGGCGGCGGAGTTCGGACGCGTCGCGAATACCGGCGGATTCTTGTCGATGAGAGCGAAGGCGCTGCGGAGGATCGGGGTGGTGGAGCGGCGATTCTTCTCGAGAACGACTCGTTTGGCGTGGGGAAAGTTGCGGTTGAAAAGTTCGAAGGCCGCGCTGGAGGCGCCGCGAAAACGATAGATAGCCTGGTCGGGATCTCCGACGGCGAAGATGTTGCCCTCGACTCCCGTGAGGCGGGCGAGAATCTGAATCTGGGCGAAGTTGGCATCCTGAAATTCGTCGGCAAGAATGAAGCGGGCGCGGGCCCGCGCCTCGGCCAGAACATTTTCGTCGCTGTGTAGCAAGGCGTGGGCGCGGGTGATCATGTGGCTGAAGGTGCCGAGATCTTCTTCGGCGAGCCAGCGCTCCATGGTGGTGAACACGCGGGCAATCTCGCGGCAGCGGCCGAGGACCTCGGCATCATCGAGAACATTTTTGGATTTCGCAACGCGCGGGATGGGGACTTCCTTGCGCTCGAGGCGTTCAACGTATCGCTCGTATTTTTCGGGCGTGATCAGTTCGTCATGGCAGCGGCTGACGAAGTCCAGCAGGTCGTTGAGGAACTGGGCGACATTGGCGGCGCGGATGTAATGTTCGAGACGCAGGTCTCGAATGCGGCGGCGCAAATAGATCCAGAGATCTTTGTCGTCGAGAACGCCGAAATCTTTGTGCACACGTTTCAGCAGGTCGAGGCAGTAGTCGTGGAAGGTGGCTGCATTCACTTCTTTGCCACCAAGCAGCTTGCGCGTGCGGTCGCGCATTTCGGTGGCCGCGTTTCTGGTATAGGTGAGGGCTAAGATTTCGTGCGGGTAGGCGTGGCCTTCGCGTACCAGGCGCTCGATGCGGTGAGTGAGGACCGAGGTCTTGCCGGTGCCGGCACCCGCAACCACGAGCATGGGCCCGTGGACGTGTTCGATGGCTTCGCGCTGGCGATCGTCGGGAGTAAATGGAGCGGGGCGAAGAGTAGACTTCGAAGACGGCATTGCGAGCAGGATATCACCTGCGAAGCCCCCAGCCGCGACGGCGCGTGGTTTCGTTTGAACCTGACAGTTCACGCGCTAAGAAGATCGGAATACTTAAACCTTGCTAACAACACGGCGGGCGAGGACGCCCGACCGGACAGCCGCCGGGACGGCGGCGCTACGTTAGGCGAGCTCTGAAATTGTGATTGCGGTGGCAGCGATGGCGGCGGTTTCGGCGCGCAAGACCGTGGAACCTAACGAAGCGGAGATCCATCCGGATTTCTGAAATAAGCTTAACTCTTCCTCTGTCCAACCGCCTTCGGGGCCGATAGCTAGAAGAACTTCGCCTTGGGGGTGGGAAGCTAGAACTTCGCTGAGGAGAGTTTGCTGTTCGGACTCTGCCAGGACGATGCGCAGGCCAGCAGTCAAGCTAATGGCTTCTTGCAGCTTGATGGGATCAGCGATTTCCGGCGGAGTGGCACGGCGCGATTGCTCGGAGGCCTGGAGAGCGATGCGGCGCCAACGATCGGCGCGCTTTGCCGAGGCTGCGGCGAGGTGCGCGTCGGTGCGGCGGGCGATAACGGGAATGATTCGGGAGGCACCCAGCTCGGTGCATTTTTCGATCGCCCATTCCATGCGATCGAATTTGAAGATGGCGAGCAGGAGGGTTAGGGCGAGGGTGGGCTTCGCAGGAATTTCCTCGTGCAACTCGAATTCGACGCGGTCGGGTTGGATGGTTACGATGCGTCCGCGGCGTACGATCTCGCCGGTGACTATGTCGAATTCCTGGGCCTACGCGCGCGCGGAGGACGCGGATCAGATGATCGGCGTGGGTGCTAGTGAGGGCGGCGTGGTTGTCGGAGAATTCATCGGCGATCCATCGGCGGCGGGTCATGGATACGTTATCGGCGAGGAGTGGGAGTTGTTCTTACGCCCCTCCGGGGCTGGTTATTCGTTTCTTGCAGTAACCCACGGCTTGCGCCTTGGGCTGCATTCTTGCGCCGCTTCGCGGCTGAGACCGCGCGTCACGGTTGAAATGACGGCGCTCGCCTGAACGGGAGCGCTCACTGCTTACTCGGGCATTAAGGAATCTGCGACTCATTCAGGCGACCGACTAGCCGAACATGTCTTTCATCTTTCCTAGGAGCGAGCGAAGCATGGGCTGATTGTCGACTTTGGAAAGGGCGTCGAGCTCTTGCAGCAACTCTTTCTGTCGCTTGTTCGGCTTGGTCGGGATTTGGACACGGACCTCAACATACAAGTCGCCCTTGCCGTGTCCATTCACTACCGGCACGCCCTTGTTGCGGATGCGGAAAGTTGAGCTGGGCTGCGTGCCTTCGGGAACCTTCAGCGTGTGCTCGCCGTCCATGGTGGGCACGCGAATCTCCGCGCCCATGGCGGCTTGCGCGATAGAAATAGGGACGACGCAGTGCAGGTCGTTGCCTTCACGCGCGAAGAAAGGATGCTCTTTCACGTGCAGGACTACATACAGATCGCCGGCAGGACCTCCGAAAGCGCCAACTTCGCCTGCGCCGGAAAAGCGAATGCGAGTTCCATCTTCGACGCCGGCGGGAACCTTGGCGTCGACGGTGCGCTGCCGAAGAATGCGACCTTCGCCTTTGCACTTGGGACAGGGATCGGTGATGACGCTGCCGGTGCCTTGGCACGTGGGACAGGTGCGAGCAATGCTGAAGAATCCTTGCTGGTAGCGAACCTGGCCGCGGCCGCCGCACGATCGGCAAGTGGTTGGACTCTTGCCCGGGGCTGAACCGGAACCGCGACAGTCTTCGCAGGCCTCGTGGCGGCGGACCGTGACTTGGGCCTGCGTGCCGAAGAAAGCTTGCTCGAACTCCAGTGTTAAATCTTCACGGAGATCGGCGCCGCGCTGCACGCGGTTGCGACGGCGTCCACCGCCTCCTCCGCCGAACATGTCGCCGAAGCCGAAAAATTCGCCGAAAATGTCACTGAAATCCTGGAAGACCGTAGGATCGAAGCCGCCGCCCTGGGCGCCTCCGCCGAGGCCGGCGTGGCCGTAGCGATCGTATGCGGCACGCTTGTCGGAGTCGGCGAGCACGGCGTAGGCTTCGCTGACTTCTTTGAATCTTTCTTCCGCGTCCGGATTATTGGGATTGCGGTCAGGATGATACTGCAGCGCCAGCTTGCGATATGCGCTCTTGAGCTCGACCTCGGTCACCGTGCGGCTAACGCCCAATACTTCGTAGTAATCTCGTTTTGCGTTGGTGGTCAGAGTAAACCTTTCTCAAACTTGTGGGCACATCTGTGCCTCGTGGTTGCGTTTCGCACCCGCTAGCCTCAGGGATTTTTCGCGACCTTGACCATTGCGGGGCGCAGCAGGCGGTCTTTCATTTTGTAGCCGCGCTGCAATTCGTCGAGCACTACATGGTCGGGCGCGTCGGAGGTTTCCACCATTTCGATCGCCTCATGAACGCGTGGATCGAAGGGCTCGCCTTTGGCGGGAATTGCGCGCACACCGAGTTTCTGCAGCGCATCCTGCAGTTGCTTGTAGATGAGCTCGACGCCGCTACGGAAGTCTCCGGGCTCCGATTTCACTTGCAGAGCACGCTCGAAGCTGTCGAGGACCGGGAGCAGCGACTTAATCGCGTCGGCGGCGGCGTAGTCGCGGAACTCCTGTTGTTCCTTGGTGGCGCGGCGGCGTGCGTTTTCGAATTCTGCTTGCGCCCGGGCCAGGCGATCGAGCAGAGAATCGCGTTCACTCTTAAGCTTTTGCAGCTCTGAAGGCTCGGCTTGGGCGGTTCCGCTGGCGGAGGATCCCGCCTGGTTTTCGTCGCCGTCCCCGGAAGGGAGTTCGTGTTCCAGATCGAGTCCTGCGATTTCCGTTTCTGATTTTCCGTTTGCTTTCTTCATAACTGCGTGTTCCTTAGTCTGATTCATTCAGTATTTTGTCGAATAACCGCGCGATATATGAGACGGCAGTGATGGTGTGCTGATAATCCATGCGGGTGGGCCCGATCACGGCCAGCGAACCCATAACTTCATTGCCGGAATGCGCGGGGGCGCCGATGAGGACGAAATTCTGCATGGACGGCAGGGCCTGGTCAAGCCCGATGACGACGCGGACCGCCTCCTGCTTCACGTCGAGATAGGCGCCCAGAAGCTGGACAACTTTTTCTTTCTCCTCCAGCGTCTTGAGCATCTCCTGCAAACGTTGCCGATCGTGGTCTCCGGTGATCAGATTCGAAGCGCCTTCGACGAAGACGACCTGCGAGCCCTTCTCCGCGGCGAGCGCGCCTTGCTTGTAAAGCTGCTCGATCGAATTCATCAGGCGGTCGTATTCACTGCGTTCCTGTTCCAGGCGGCGGGCGAGTTCGGAGCGCACGGATTCCATGGTCCAGCCGCGGAAATTTTCGTTGATGTAGCGCGAGGCCAGGTCCAGGTCCGACTGCGACAAATCGAGGCGGAGTACCCGATCGCGCACCAGTCCAGACCGCGTGACGAGCACGGCCAATACTTTCTGGTCGCCGAGGCGCGAGAAGTAAACGTGCTCCAGCGCGTTCTTGGGGCCGCTGGTGGCTACGGTCACGCCGACGTTGCGCGAAATCAGCGAGAGCACGTGCGAGGTGCGCTCCATGAACTCCTGCACATCGGTGATGCCAGCGAGCGAATCGGAGATCATGGTTTGTTCCTGGGGCGCGAGCCGGGCCGTGCCGGAAATCTGTTCGACGTAGTATCGATAGGCCTCGGTTGTCGGGACGCGGCCGGCAGAGGCGTGGGGCTGCTCGAGGAAGCCGGCGTCGGAGAGGTCGGCCATGACGTTGCGGATGGACGCGGGGCTCAGGCCTTCGCGGTTGGAGCGCGCCAGCGTGCGCGAACCGACCGGCTCACCGGTCGAGATGAAAGTCTCGACGATGGCGGTCAGTATTTCGCGTTCGCGATTCCCGATATTGGGGTCAGCGGGCATACAAAACTGTATCAGTTGTCTCGGTCCGAACGAGCGGCGGCCGGGAGGAGAAACTGCTTCCGATCCATTTTACCTAACTATTTTAGATGCAGGAGGTTGGGTTTTGGATCAAATTGCGGTGATCAGGATGGTGCGGGGTCGGACATCAGTGCGTGACGCGAAAGGCTTTTGACCGCAGAGGTCGCCGAGGAATTCCGCTGAGTACGCGAAGAAGGCTTCTTTCTCAGTAGTCTCGGTGGTCCAAGGCCTTGTGCAGCTATCATGGAACGCAATTGATGAGAACGAAACTTCACGTTGCGGTCATCGGTGCTGGGGCCTTCGGCGGGTGGACAGCGCTACATCTCCTGGAATGCGGAGCGCGGGTTACGCTGCTCGACGCCTGGGGGCCGGGGAATTCGCGGGCGTCTTCGGGTGGAGAGACGCGGGTGATGCGCGGGACGTATGGGCCCGATCAACCTTATACGGAAATGGCGGCGCGCGCGCTCATGCTTTGGGTGAAGTACGAGCGGAGGTGGAAGCGGCAATTTCTGCATCGCACGGGCGTGCTGTGGATGGCGTCGGGGCGCGACGATGCGTTCGAGCGTGGATCGGCGGAGATGCTGCGCGCGGCGAAGATCAAGTTTCAGGAAATGTCGGCGGCGCAACTGCGGAAGCGCTGGCCGCAGATCAATTTTGAAGGAATTCAGTGGGGAATTTTCGAACCCGAGTGCGGATATCTCGATGCACGGGCGAGTTGCCAGGCGGTGGTCGAAGCTTTCGTGGCGGCAGGAGGTAAGCACCGGCAAGTGGCTGTGCTCGGCGAAGGGCTGGAGAGCGGGACGCTGCGCGGGCTTTCGCTTTCAGACGGCTCTCGGCTTAAGGCTGACTTTTATGTGTTCGCCTGCGGGCCTTGGCTCAGTAAACTTTTTCCTCAGACGATCGGCGATTTGGTGCAGCCCACCAAGCAGGATGTTTTCTTCTTTGGCACTCCGGCGGGCGATGATCGTTTCAGCGACGCGCATTTGCCGGTTTGGGCGGATCATCGCGGGCGATTTCGCTACGGAATTCCGGGGAGCGACAGGCGCGGGTTCAAGATTGCGGACGATACGCGCGGGGCGGTGTTCGATCCTACGAATGGCGAGCGTGTGGTGAGTCGGGAAACTCTACGAGATATTCGCGAATATGTGGGCTTTCGCTTCCCTGCCCTGAAGGATGCGCCGCTGGTAGAGACTCGCGTTTGTCAGTACGAACAGACTCCGGACAGCCACTTCATTATTGATCGGCATCCAGCGATGGAGAACGTGTGGATTGTGGGCGGGGGATCGGGACACGGATTTAAGCACGGGCCGGCTGTTGGGGAGATGGTGGCGGAGTTGATTCTGAACGACCGCGCCCCCGAGGCGTTCTTCCGTTTGGCGCGGTTCAAAAAGGCTTAACCACAGAGGACACAGAGTTCCACAGAGGAATTACTCTGTGAGACCCTGTGCCCTTTGTGGTTGAGATTTACTGGATCTGGATCACGCTGGCTGGGGCGTTGGCTTTGATCTCGGCGGTGCGCGCTGTGACTCGCTGGGCGAATTCGTAGATTGATTTCGCGTGCGGAGAGTTTTCGCCCTCCAGCACTACCGGTGTGCCGCCGTCGCCCGACTTGCGGACTTCCGGGTCGAGGGCGATATTGCCCAGGAACGAGACTCCGAATTGTGTCGCCATTTTTTCGGCGCCGCCGCGGGAGAAGATGTCGACTTCGTGCTGGCAGTGCGGGCAGGTGAAATAGCTCATGTTTTCGACCACACCGACGACGTCTACCTTCATCTGACGGAACATTTCGATGGCCTTGCGCGCGTCTTGCAGAGAAACGTCGGAAGGAGTCGAGACTACCACCGCGCCCGTGAGTGGCACGGTTTGCACCAGCGAGAGCGCAATGTCTCCCGTGCCTGGCGGCAGGTCGACGATCAGGTAGTCGAGCTTTCCCCACTCCACCAGGCCCAGAAATTGGCGGACGATCTGGTGCAGCATGGGGCCGCGCCAGATGATGGGCTTGTCGCCGGGATTGAGGAATCCGACTGAAATTACTTTTAGGCCGAATGCCTGGATCGGCTCAATGCGGTTCTCGCCGATCATGCGCGGCTGAGTATTGACGCCCAGCATGAGCGGGACGTTGGGGCCGTAGACATCGGCATCGAGCAGGCCGACTTTGTGTCCCATCTTGACGAGAGCGACGGCCAGGTTCACCGACAGCGTGGTTTTGCCGACGCCGCCCTTTCCCGAACCGACGGCGATGATGGCGTCCACGCCCGGCAGCGGCTGCGGGCCCTGCGGAGCTTGTCCCTGATGCGGCAAGTGTGCGTTCAAAAGATTAGACTCCAAGAATGACAGAGAATTAGGAAAAGCCTTCTTCGATTATACAGCCCGGTAGGGCGCGGAGGTACGGATAGAAGACCTCTACCACGAAGGGCACGAAGGTTCACGAAGGAAATCCTTATGGACGAATCCCTTCGTAGACTTCGTGTCCTTCGTCGTCGTTCGTTTTCTCTGGCAGGGACTTCAGTAGCCTTCGCCTTCCAAACGCACTTTGCCTTTAAACATGCGAAACAAGAGAGTGAAGTAGGCGAGGGCTAGGAGAGCGCCTAGGATCCACCAGGTGAGGCCTACTGTCAGGCCGTGTTGGCCGGCGGCGCTGTTGTAGATGGTCAGGTTGCGGGCGGGATCGGTGCTCGCCGGAAGCACTACGGGATAGAGGGCGAACGCCGCGCCTACCAGCATGCCTACGATGTAGAGCGCGGAGGCGACGAAGGCGAGCTTTTCTTTTTTGGGGTCTGGCACCGCGTCCTTGGGCTGGCGCATGGCGTAGATCATGACGGCCAAGCTGCTGAAGACAATCACCGGAATTGCGTATCCGATGACATGCTGTCTGTAGTTGTCGAGCACGCCGGGGCGGACGTAGATCGTGGCCGCCAATCCGACGATGGTCAGAATCAATTGCAGGGGCCATGCCCATTGGGCTGTCATGCGGGCGCGACGGTTCACGTCGCCTTCCGTTTTTACGGCAATGTACAAGGAACCGTGCGCGGTGAGCGTGACCAGCGCGATCACGCCCGTGAGAACGGTGTACCAGTCGAGGATGCCGTTAACCTGGCCGACGCGGAAGTTCGTCCATAGAGGCTCGAAGAAATATTGATCGGCAGCCAGAGGGACGCCGCGGACAACGTTTCCGAGGGCGGCGCCGAAGAAGATGCAGAGCAGGGCGCTAGCGACGCAGAAGACAACATCGAAGAATCCGCGCCAGACCGGGTTCGTCATGTGCGACCGCAGCTCGATGCCGATGCCGCGGAGCATTAGGAGCCAGAGGACCATCATGAGCGGCAGGTAGAAGCCGCTGAAGCTGGAGGCATAGAGCAGGGGGAAGGCGAAATAGAGAGTGCCTCCGGCGGCGAGCAGCCAGACTTCGTTGCCGTCCCAGACGGGGCCGATGGCGCGCATGATCGTGCGGCGCTCTTCGGGGGTGCGGGCGGCGGCGAGGTAGATGACGCCGGCGCCGAGGTCGAAGCCATCAAGCACTACGTAGGCTGCCACCATTACTGCGACGATCATGAACCAGAGTGTTGGCATGTTAGTCCTCGGTTGTCCTCAGGGGCTAAAGCCCCGGAGGCTTTTTGCCTCTAACGGCACGGCTGAAGCCGTGCCCTTTCAAAACCATGTGGCGGCGGGACGCCGCCACTACAGCCGCCGGGACGGCGGCGCTACTTAGTGCGCTCCGGCTTCGACTGCTGGGCCTTGCTCGATTTCACGGCGGACCAGGAACAGAAACAAGATTCCCAGCACTGTGTACATGCCCATGAATCCGAGCAGCGTAAACATGCCGTTGCCGGCTGAGACTGTCTTCGAGTAACCGTCGGCGGTGCGCATCAACGAATACACCAGCCACGGTTGTCGGCCGATCTCTGCGGTGATCCATCCCGCCGTGTTTGCGATATAGGGGAACGGCAGGGCTAGCAGCAGAATCCACAGCATCCAGTGACTGGAAAACAATCTGCCGCGCCGCAACAGAAGAGCCGCCACAAATGCGATCGCGATGAAAATCGTGCCCAGCCCGACCATGATGTGGTAGCTGAAGTAAAGCAGCGAGATGTTCGATGGCCACTGATCTTCCGGAAAGGCATTCAGGCCCTTTACTTCTGCCTTCCAAGCGCGGTAGGTCAGAAAACTGAGGGCGTTGGGAATTATGATGGGATTGTCGATCTTGCGCTCGTCGACGTTGGGCTGACCGATGAGCACGAGCGGCGCTCCGGGCTGGCTCTCAAACAAAGCTTCCATGGCGGCCAGCGTGACCGGCTGGTTTTGCGCGATTAGGACACCCTGTCCGTCGCCGGTGGGAAAGAGTTGCAGGACGCTGAAGATCAGGCCGGCCACGACTCCGACGCGTACGAAGATGCGGCCATGGGCTTCGAACTTTCCCCAGAGCAGGTAGAACGCCCCCACCGAGGCCATGACAAAGGCTCCTGTGATCACGGCTCCGCTCATGTTGTGGGCATATTGCCACCACGCCCAGGGATTCAGGACCAGAGCCCAGAAGCTGCTGAGTTGTACGGAACCGTCGGCGGCTTTCATGTAGCCAACTGGATGCTGCATCCAGGCATCGGTCGCGATGATGAAAAATCCGGAGAGCCACGAGCCGAGAAACACTGCGACCGCGGACCACCAGTGCGCGCGCGGGCTGAGTCGCTTTTCGCCGTATAAGAACAGGCCTAGGAATGCCGACTCCAGGAAGAAGGCGAACATGCCTTCCATGGCCAGGGTTTGGCCGATGACACCTCCGGCAAAACGGGAGAAGTGCGACCAGTTCGTGCCGAATTGAAATTCCATCGGGATGCCGGTGACCACCCCGAGGACGAAGTTGATGCCGAAAATCCTGGCCCAGAAACGCGCCGCCTGATGGTAGGTCTCATCGTTGCGGCGGAGACCGATGGTCTTGAGTATGACGATTAGCGGCGCCAGCCCCATAGTGAGTTGCGGGAACAAATAGTGGAATGTGACGGTGAACGCGAAGTGGAGGCGATGCACTAAGAGGGCACTATCCATGAAGAACCTCGATGCCCTACTACGCTAAATGGTTACAGGAAAGTCGTTATGTGACTACGATCACAATCCGCTGTGGGAATCAGCGAGCTCTGCGCCGACGTTCCAATTCCGAACGACGGATTTCTCGGCGCCTGCCCGCATCGTCGTAGCGGCGTTGCTGCTCTTCGGTCTCGGGAATCACAGGCGCGACTTTCAGGTGCTTGCCGGCGCCATCGATGGCCACAAACGTCAGATAGGCGGAGGCTACGTGCTGGGACGTGTCGGCAATGTAGTTTTCGACGAAGACTTTCACTCCCACTTCCATAGAGCTGTGGAAGACGCGATTGACTGAGGAACGGAGGATGACGAGATCTCCTACGCGCACAGGAACGAGGAAATCGATGTGATCGACCGAGGCGGTTACGACGTAGTTGCGGGAATGGCGGTGCGCGGCCATGGCGCCGGCGAGATCGATCCAGTGCATCAAGCGCCCGCCGAGCAGGGCGGCAAGAGGATTGGCGTCGTTGGGCAAAACGATTTCTGCCATCTCGGATTGCGAATCTCGAACCGGGCGGGGGGACAGTGCATCATCTTGCATGATTGTTTTCTCTTTACCGGTCATGGGCTGTTGTTGAGTTAGCGCTGCTCCTCATAGTTTCTTTTTCAGATACGAATCGAGAAAGCATTCGGCCATCTTCTGGATGCAGGGATTGCTGTGCGGCCGCTGCCAGGCCGCACGCGACAAATCAAATTCCAAGTCGCCATGCTCGACGGGGCAGTGATCGCGTTCGCAGACATAGCGAAGTAGGAGCACGGAAGCCGCGGCATCGCGTGGTTTGTTCCGCGCAGACGGGTCCGGGGTGGTAACGGCAAATCGCACCGCATCCCAAAGGCGATCCTGTGGCGCCCAGCCACAACTGCTGGCGTATCCCAGATTGCAGAATGCTTCGAGAATATCTTGCGCAGGAATTTTGCCTTCGTGCCCGGGAGCGCTGCAGTGGCCACTCCATCCCGATCCCAGAGGAAGACGTGCGGGATGCGGCCAGTTGCCGTTTTCCAGTTTTGCCACCGGCATGAAGTAGGGGCAAGTCATGAATTGTTGGGAGTGGCAATTGTAAAGGGTTGGAAGGGGGATGGCCAGTTTGGTCAGTTATAGTAATCTCGACAGCAGGAACCACTCGGGTCTGATCCGACATTTATGGACCGCATCGCTGCGCTGAATGAAATTTTGACGGAGAATCCTAAGGACGCGTTCGCGCGCTATGGGCTTGCCATGGAGTATTCGAAGCAGGGCGACTTCGACCGGGCGCTGGCCGAGTTCGCGCTCTTGCTGGAGGGCCATCCGGAGTATACGGCGGGATATTTCATGGCGGCGCAGACACTGGTGCGGGCGGAGAGAGTCGAAGACGCGAAGAGAATGTTGCAGGACGGCATCGCGTCTGCGCGGCGCACGGGAAACTTGCACGCGCAGTCCGAGATGGAAGCCATGCTCGGGGAACTGGGGTAGTCCGACGGCGCGGGTGTCCTACTTTGCCATGCGAGCCATTCCCCACTCCAGCATCGCCGGGAATAGTTGGTAGAGCTTGACGGGCAAGTGCATCCACCACGGGACAATTACTTCCCGTTTCCCTTTTAAATATCCACGCAGCGTGGCGCGAGCGACTCGGTCGGCGCTGATGCCGCGAATTGCGTCCGGACGCACCGTCTTTATTTGGTTTCCTCGGACGGCATTTTGGCTGAACGCCGTTCGTACGTAGCCGGGGCAGACGGTGAGCATGTGAATGCCGTCCTTTTTCAGTTCGACTCGGGCGGCATTGCCAATAGCATTCATGGCGAACTTGCTGGCGCTGTAGCACGCGTGGAACGGCAGAGGGATGTAGCCGGCGACGCTGGAGATGTTAATGATCGTGCCGCCGCCTTGCTGGCGCATGACCGGGATGACCGCCTGCATCGCTGAGAGTGTACCGAAGAAGTTGGTTTCGAACAGTTCATGGCTGGCGGGTAGTTCCACCTCTGCGACAGAATCCATCAAGCCGTGGCCGGCGTTGTTGATCCAGACGTCGACGCGCTTGAAGTGATGCAGGGTCAGGCCCAGAACTCGATCGATCTCCTCCGAGTGCCGGACGTCGCAGGAAAGGGCGATGGTTCGTTCGGAAAATCCGATGCGCTCGCGGGCGGCCTCTGCTCGTGAGGCGTCGCGAGAGAGCAGGACCACGCTCGCTCCTTCCTTGGCAAAGATTTTGGCGATTGCTTCGCCAATGCCCATCGAAGCGCCGGTAACCACCACCACTTTGCCGACGAGTTCCATGCTGGGGTTGTATTCGCTGCGCTGCTGCAAGTCAAGAAGCGATGGTCACGTCGCTCAAGTCGTGTCGTACAATCGGACAGCCCGCAGCGCGTTGCGCGCCTGATATTGGAGAGTTCTTGGCATTGCTTTCCTTGTTTCCGCTCGAGGTGGTCCTGCTACCCGGCACCCCTCTGCCGTTGCACATTTTTGAGCCACGATACAAGGAGATGATTGGAGAGTGCCGGGCCAACAATGCACCATTCGGCGTGGTGCGCGCGGTGGAAGAGGGCGTGGCGGAGATTGGGTGCACCGCCGAGATCGTTAGCGTAACGAAAGAGTATCCCGACGGGCGGCTCGACTTGGTTGCGGAGGGACGCAAGCGCTTCGAAGTACTGGAACTCAACCGAGAGCGTTCATTTTTGCGCGCGGACGTATTGATCGTTCCGGATGAGCAGGGCTCGGCGGCTCCGGAGGATCGGGCGCGAGCGATTCAGGCACACTTGGAGATTCTGTCACTCGCCGGGGCGGTGCAGGATTTGTCGGCCTCGGATCCGAGTCTGCTTTCTTTTTATCTCGCGGGCTCTCTGCCGCTCGATTTGGATTTCAAACAGAGATTGCTGGCGATGCGGTCGGAGAGCGAGCGCATTCAAGCGGTGGCAACGTATCTGGAGACCATTCTTCCTAATCTGCGGCGGGCGGCGAAGACGCGGCAGAAGGCTGGCGGGAACGGGCATGCGGGGTGAGGAAGTCGGTCTTGGCTCTTAGGTGATAGGTGTTCGGCTTGCCGACTGAACCTCAAAACGCTTCATCGGCGCGGCGCGTATAATCGGGGAAAGTTTGCTTTGTGGGGGGTTCCTTTCATGAGTAGTCTTCCGCGCACAGTGGGTGAACTGCGACGCAGCATTTTTTCCGAAGAGCGTTTGCGGACGCGGCACGTGAAGGACGAACTGCGCGAGAACCTGACGGCACGGCTGCGGACTACTGGCGACGCTCCGGTGTTCGCAGGGATTGTGGGGTATGACGACACGGTGGTGCCGCAGATCGTCAACGCGATTCTTTCGCGGCACAATTTCATTTTGCTCGGACTGCGCGGGCAAGCCAAAAGCCGCATCCTGCGGGCATTGACGACGCTGCTCGATCCCCATATGCCATATATCGCGGGATGCGAAGTTCACGATAATCCCTACACTCCAATTTGCCGGCGCTGCCGCGAGGAAGTTGCGCGGCTCGGGGAGGATACGCCGGTCGCTTACCTCTCGCCCGACGACCGTTATGTGGAGAAGCTGGCAACGCCCGACGTGACGATTGCGGATTTGATTGGAGACATTGATCCCATCAAGGCGGCGCGTGGAGGTCACGAGTTGTCGAGCGAGTTGACGGTTCATTACGGATTGCTTCCACGCGCCAATCGCGGGATCTTCGCCATCAATGAACTGCCCGACCTGGCGGGAAAGATTCAGGTGGGACTGTTCAACATCATGCAGGAAGGAGACGTGCAGATTAAGGGCTATCCCATCCGGCTGCCGCTGGATGTGGCGTTGGTGTTCAGCGCGAATCCGGAGGACTATACGGCGCGCGGCAAAATTATTACGCCGCTGAAGGATCGCATCGGGTCCGAGATTCGCACCCATTATCCGGCGACCGTGGAAGAAGGAATTGCGATCACGGCGCAGGAAGCTTGGACGCGGCGCAACGGGCATCCTCTGCATTTGCCGAACTACGTGCAGGAGGTGATCGAGCGCGTGGCGTTTGCGGCGCGCGAGGATAAGAAAATCGACAAGCGCTCGGGCGTGAGCCAGCGACTGCCCATCTCGGCGATGGAGAATGTGATCTCGAACGCGGAGCGGCGGGCGATTCGCAACGATGAGAAGGTGGTGGTACCGCGCATCAGCGATGTCTACGCGGCGCTGCCGGCGATTACCGGCAAGCTCGAACTGGAATACGAAGGCGAGATGAAAGGCGCGGATTTCGTGGGGCGCGAGTTGATCCGGGCCGCCATCGCGAAGACTTATGACGAGTATTACACCGGGGCCAACGTGCAGCAGATCGTGCAGTGGTTCGACCTGGGGGGAGAGATTCAGTTATCGGATTCGGTCGCGGCGGGGGAAGCGCTCGAGAAATTGAAGGGGATCCAGGGACTGGTCGACAAACTGGGACCGCTCGGCGTTTCACAGAAAGAAAGTGCCGAGCAGCAAGTGTCGGCGGCGGAGTTCATTCTTGAAGGGCTGCATGCGCATAAGCGCATCGGACGCAGCGAGGAACGCGTGTTCAAGGCCGGAGAGAAGAAGGTGGAACCGGCGCGGGAGAAGGCGTTCGAGCCGGATGAGAGGCCTTATCGGCAGAGGAGACAATTTAATTAGAAGAAGTGGTCAGTGGCCAGGGGCCGGTAAAAACAGCCCCTCTTTTACTGATCACTAAACACTGGCCACTGACCACTGTCTTATGAAACGCATTCGGTATTCCAAATACGTGCCGGACCCGGCTAGCGAAATGAGCATGGAAGATTTGCTCGGGGCCCTGTCGGACTACCTGCTGCAGAGCGGGTTTCAGGAATCGATGTGGTACGAGTTGCCCGAGGGCGAGCAGACGCTGGAGGATCTCAAGCGGGCCATCGAGCAGGCACTGCTGAATGGGGAGATGTTTGACGAGAACCTGCGAGAACAGATCGAGCAGATGCAAATGGATGGGCAACTCGATGAATTGATCGAGAAACTTATCGAGCGGATGCAGCAGGAAGATTACATCTCAATCGATGAACCGCATGATCCGGCGCGGCAATCCAGCGTGGGTGGACAGACTGGGCAAGCGCAACAGGCCAAGTTTGAGATTACCGATAAGAGTCTGGACTTTTTGGGCTTCAAGGCACTGCGCAACCTGCTAGGGTCGCTGGGCAAATCGAGCTTTGGACGGCATGACACACGCGACCTGGCGACCGGCATCGAAACCAGCGGGTCGGCGAAGACTTACGAGTTTGGCGACACTTTAAATCTCGACATCACGGCTACATTGTCGAGTGCGATTCAGCGTGAGGGGCTCACGCTGCCGCTGAACATTGAATATTCGGATTTGCAGGTGCATCAGTGCGAGTACCAGTCGTCGTGCGCGACCGTGCTGATGCTCGATTGTTCACACTCCATGATTCTTTACGGCGAGGATCGATTTACTCCGGCGAAGAAAGTTGCGATGGCGCTTTCGCATTTGATCCGGACGCAGTATCCCGGGGATTCACTTTCGCTGGTGTTGTTCCATGATTCGGCGGAAGAAGTGCCGTTGTCGCAACTGGCGCGGGTAAAGGTGGGACCGTACTACACCAACACGCGCGAGGGACTGCGTCTGGCGCAGAGAATTTTGCAGCGGCAGCGAAAAGATATGAAGCAAATCGTAATGATCACCGACGGGAAGCCTTCCGCGCTGACGCTGGAAGATGGGCGAATTTACAAGAATGCTTTCGGACTGGATCCCCTGGTGGTGAGCCAGACGCTGGAGGAAGTCTCGAAGTGCAAGCGGTCGGGCGTGCTGATCAATACATTTATGCTGGCGTCGGATTATGGGTTGGTGCAGTTTGTGCAGAAAGTTACCGAGATGTGCCGGGGGAAGGCGTATTTCACGACGCCGTATACGCTGGGGCAGTATTTGTTGATGGATTACATGTCGCGGAAGACCAAGACCATCCATTAGAAATTGTTGATTGATGATTGTTGATTGAAAGGCGGACGCGAGACCGGTTTCTAATCAACAATCAGAAATCAACAATCAGCAATCAGCAATTTTCTCCAGTGCCATCCTTTGAACCTGCCCCGGACGAATGCGTCCGGGGCTACGTGTTTGCGGTCAAACTGATAGTCTTTTATTAGTCCTATGGCGAACTGTATTCGATGTGGGCGGCGGCTTTCTGGGCTGACGTTTGGCAAGAAGATTTGTCCGTGGTGTAAGCAGCACGCGGCGGCTCAGCGCGGCGAAGAAGACGACGACGTCCGGCAGCCTGTGATGGCGGTGCCGTGGGTGCGGCGCGAATCCAGCATCAGTCTCACCCAAGTTCTGCTTGGCGCCAACGTGATGGTTTTCATCGCGATGGTACTGGCCAGCGGCCCCTCGTTGGATTTCAACGGAGAGGTGATGGTACATTTCGGCGCCAACTTTGGGCCACTCACATTGTCGGGCCAGTGGTGGCGGCTGTTGACCTACATGTTCCTGCACGGCGGCCTGATGCACATCGCGTTCAACATGTGGTGCCTGTGGGACCTGGGAGCGCTGTGCGAATCGCTTTACGGGCGCTGGAGCTATGCGGCGATATATTTCATCACCGGCATCGCGGGTGGATTAGCGAGCGTGGGATGGAATCCCGGCGTGTTAACTGTGGGCGCGTCAGGCGCGATCTTCGGATTGGCCGGTGCGCTGATTTCGTCGTTCTACCTGGGTGAGTTTTCGGTGCCGCGCGAGGCGCTTTCGGGAACGCTCCGAAGTCTTCTTTTCTTCGTTGGCTTCAACGTTCTGTTCGGAACTTTTGTTCCGGGTATCGACAACGCTTGCCATGCCGGCGGGCTGATCAGCGGATTGATCGTCGGGGCTTTGATTGCGCGGCTGGCGCCGCAATATGATCGGCCATTGCGGCGAGCGGGCGTTGTGCTCTTCATGGTGCTCATCTTGGGGGGCAGTGCGTTGGGGATCTACCGATGGCGCGGCGCGGGAATTCATTTCAGCTCCGCGATGGATGCGGGACGGAATGTAGATCGCATGATTGGCGATCTGCAGAAAAAAGTTCGGCAGAGTCCGCAGGATGCCTCGGCGCATTACAGCCTCGCTCACGCTTATTTCGCCAAAGGAGAATTTTCCGATGGCGCAAACGAATTGAAGCGGGTGGTCGATCTGCAACCGGAGAATACACAGGCGCGCATGGAGCTAGGGGCTGTTTACTTGCGGCAAGGGCAGCCCAAGGAGGCGCAGGAGCAATTTGCGAAGCTCGTGGCGCAGGAGCCGGACAATGCGACTGCGCATTCTGCCCTCGGAGTGGCGCTGGCCGAGCAGAATAGTCATGCGGCAGCCATCGATGAGTATAAAAATGCGTTGCGGCTGGACCCGAAGGCCCGGGGCGTTTACTACCGGATGGGAGTTTCGCAGGCGCAGCTGAAGGAGTACGACGACGCCATTGCTTCTTTCTCGAAAGAGAAGGACCAGAGTGGCGATGATGGGGAGTTAGAGAATGCTTTGGCGGATGCGTACCAGGCGAAAGGCATGACTCAGCAGGCGCAAGAGGCGCGGAACAAAGCTGTGCAATTGCAGGGTGGGGAGAAGTAAGCGGTCTTCTCCGAGGACTTGCGAAAAGCATTTCACCGCTGAGGTCGCTAAGGAATTCGCAGAGCTCGCGGAGAAAAGCGGGAGAGTGCAGAGATCTTTCGCTTTGCTCAAGATGACAACGTACCTGCTATCCAGAGGGAACTAAGGATCCAATTCTTTTAGGAGGACGAGCCAGGGTCGGCCTTCTTTACGGCTAGCTCTGCGCCTTGGAAGCCGATGCGGCTGTGCGTTCCGTCGCAGAACGGTTTGTTGACCGATCCGCCGCAGCGACACAGGGAGAAGGCAGGCTTGCCGGTAAGGTCGAACTTGTTGCCGTTGACGTCCACCAGTTCGATGGCGCCCTCGGGAGCTTCCACGCGGTACGGGCCATTGGGGCGAACAGTGATCTTTACTTGAGCCATGAGTTCAAACCTCCGAGTCGTACTCAATTTCTAGAAGAATAAAACCATATTACCAATAGAGGCTGGCTGTCGTCGCCGGGCGACCCTCACAGAAGCGTTGAGTTCAGGCCGCTTCGGCCCGTACTGACGTAAGGCTGCGGTAGAGTTGCAGGCAATCGTCGATCATGCGCTTGGTGGTGAAGCGATCGCGGGCGCGGGTGTAGGCGAGCTCGGCGTAGGCGCGACGCATGGCGCGGTCGGCGTTGAGCATACTAATGTTTTCGGCGAGGCTGGCGGCGTCGTTAGCGCGGAAATAGAGGGCTGCGTCCTGCCAGATTTCGCGGAAGCTCGGAATATCGTTGGCGACGATGGCGCATCGAGAGAATGCCGCTTCGAGGGCGCCGATGCCCAAAGGCTCATAGCGGGCGGTGGCGGCATAGATGGAAGCGCGACTGTAGAGCGCGCGCAACTGCGCTTCGGTCTGGGGGCCGCGAATCGCAACCGACGTCTGTTCGGTGTCAACTTTCACGTCGGCACGGATTGGGATGCGAGGCATGGACACCGTGTGTTCCGCGCCCACAATGCAGACGGGAATGGAATAGGTCTGTTGTGTGAGGAGGAAGACTTGCTTGCTGGTGTCGACCAAGCGGCCAACGGCAAGCACGCAATCGTCTTTGCTCACGTAGGGATTGAAGAAGATCGGATTGCGGCCCGGGTAGATCACGTGGGCGCGCCGCGGCCGCGCATAACACTCGGAGATGCGATCAAGCATCCAGGCGGAAGGGGCTATGACTGCATCGGCGCCGGCCAGGCCTTCGAGAACAGTATTGCGATACCAGTTCAACGAGCCCTCCGGCCTTGGAGCGCGATTGTGGACGGCGTGGGTGCGGGTGATCAAATCGCCGTGGGCCATGACCACCCGCGGGACGTCTACCGGCAGATTTCCATAGCAGAATTGATTGAGATGGAGAACGTCGGGTCGCAGTTCGCGAACCAGGGCCGCGAGGAAGGCTGAAGATTCCGGCAGATCTTTTTCGGCCTCTTGCATCCACTCGAGGTGGAAGGCGGTGGGGCGGTAGTCGAGGCCGTGGAGGTGATCCATCCAGGAGGTTTGGTCGGGGAGCGGGATTTCGCCGAAGCCCACCAGAGTGACGCGCACGCCGCGAGTAACGAGGCCGGTGACCAGTTCGCGGGCGTAGGTCCATGAGCCCGAGAGCGAGTCGGTGGTGACGAGGACGTGCACAGAACCTCCGGAGCCGCATTGCGGAATGCTGCCTGGGATTAGGGTATTCCGCGGGCCAAGCGGCTCTATTCTAGTGCGAATCGGCGAGGAAGGGGTAGTGAATTTAAGCGCTTTCAGTTTTGGCTGTTTGACTTTTTGGCTCTTCAAACGGATTTAGACGGATTGCGTAGTGACGCGAGGTCGGACTTGTAAGCTAGAATGCGCTCGCCTTTGGCTGCGCGGGACGGACGAATGCGTCCGTCCCCACATGAGTTGCGGCGCGCTCGGCCATTCTCACAGAAATACAATACGTCAGTTTGCTTGCAGGCGGAGGCGGAGTTCGCGAGCCAGGCCGTCGATGGCGCGAATCCTTTCTACCGCGGGATCGGGGACATCGGGAACCGACATGGCGAGTTCACAGGAAAGAAGCAGGGCGGTGAGAGTCTCGCGCATGTCGATGCGCATCTGTTCCTCCACGGCGCGCCGGGCCGCACCTTCCTCGCGCTTGCGGCGATGCAGAGCCGAGCGCACCTCGCGCACCAGACGTTCCATTCCGGTGACCGCGAAATTGAGGTAGACCGGGAAAGCGGTGCCCAGATGTTCGATCATGCGATCGCTTTCGGCGGGGTCGTTCTCGAGCAGAAACTGGTCGATAACGACGGCAGAATAAGTTTGTTCGCGCAGGCGGGTGGCAGCCTCCTGCAGGGACTGGGCCCAGTGTGTTTCCAAGCCGGTGGCGGCGCGCAAGGAATCGACACACTCGGAGCCTCTCGCTGACGAAGTGATGAGTAGGATCATGCTCTTTTAAGTTGCACGTCTGCCGCCATGTACAGCACGATGAAAACATGGCGCTTAGCGATACCGGCAGCAGAGCGGCTTCCCGTTGCGGTACTCGCATTCCAAACAACAAGTTCAAAATCGGGCTCAGGATTGAAATTCGTGGGCCGCGTAATCCTTGAGCTTGCGGTAGAGCGTGGTTTTTCCGATGCCTAGCAGGCGCGCGGCTTGCAACTTGTCGCCGTTAAGTTCGGTGATGGCGCTCAAGATGGTTTGCCTCTCGAGCTCTGCCATGGGAATGATCTTGCGGTTCCCATTGAAAAGTCCGTCGCTGTTGGGAGCATCGGGCAAAGGCAGATTTGCAACTTCGCGAGGCAAGTCTGTGGTGTGAATGAGCGGACCACTGGTGAAGGCGTAGGTCCGCTCCAGACAATTTTCCAACTCTCGGACATTGCCGGGCCAGTCGTGGGCAAGCATGGCCTTCAGGGCATCATCGCTCAGAATTTTCTCCTGTCCGGAGGTTCGCACCATGCGCTCCAGGAAGTAAGCGATGAGCAGGGGAATGTCCTGGCGGCGCTCGCGCAGCGGAGGGATGCGGAGGCTGAGGACGTTCAGCCGGAAATAAAGATCGCGGCGGAACTCGCCTTGGGTGACGGCCTGTTCCAGATCGCGGTTGGTGGCCGCGAGAATGCGGACGTTAATGGGAACGCGGCGCGTGCTGCCGACGGGACGAATTTCCTTTTCCTGGATGGCGCGCAGCATCTTGGCTTGCAGGTCGACGGGAAGCTCTCCAACTTCGTCGAGGAAGACGGTTCCACCTTCAGCCATGGCCAGCAGTCCGTCTTTGGACTGGTTGGCCCCTGTGAAAGCGCCTTTCACGTAGCCGAAGAGCTCACTCTCGATCAAGGTGGGCACGAGCGATCCGCAGTCGACGGGGATGAAAGGCTTGTCGCGGAAGGGACCGGAATAGTGAATGGAGCGGGCGACCATCTCCTTGCCGGTACCGCTTTCCCCGAGAATCAATACCGGATGAACGCTGTTGGCGGCCTTGGCGATGATGCGGTAGAGCTTTTCCATTTCAGGGGCGCGACCGATGATGCCGCCGAATCCTTGTTTGGACTTCACTTTCTCGCGTAGCAGGCGGTTTTCGGACTTCAGCTTCAGGTGGCTGGCAACACGCTCCAGTAGCATCTTAAGTTCGTCGGCGCTGAAGGGCTTGGTGACGTAGTCGTAGGCGCCATTCTTCATGGCCTGCACGGCGGACTGCACGGTTCCGTATCCGGTGACCACAATGACGACGGCTTCAGGACGTCGTTCCTTGATGCGGCGAAGCGCGTCGAGGCCGCCAGCGCCGGGCAGGCGCAGGTCGAGAAGAATGGCGTCGAAGGGTTGGGAGTCGAGAAAGCGGTAAGCATGCTCGGCGGAATCGGCTACGAAGGCTGAAAATCCCAGCGACTGTGCTACTTCGCGGCAGGCTTCGCGGATGGACCGTTCATCGTCCACGATCAGGAGGTTAAGGAAATTTGCCGCTTCGATTTGCGGTGTAGCTGGGACCGGACTGAAAGCTGCTGACGTCATGGCGTTTTATTCCTTTTCTTTTTATCCATTGGGAATGAGTAGGGGCTGGTTCCCTTCGGGGGAGAGATCGTATGCGCTGCCGGAATCGAAAAGCGCTAAGGGAACGAGGGGGAGAAGCACGGAAACACGTGTACCGCATACCGGGGCACTGTCGACGTGGATCAGGCCGCCGTTACTGGTAACAATGTCGTAGACCGTTGCCAATCCCAAGCCTGTACCCTTGCCGGCCTTGGTGGTGAAGAAAGCTTCGAAGAGGTGCGCTCGCGTAGCGGCATCCATGCCGCAGCCGTCATCGGCGACAACGAAGAGTGCGCAGGGCAGCGAGGTTGGGACTCGGTCGTTGCCTGGTTCAATGACGCACGGTTCTGTGAGCACCTGCACTTTGCAATTGCTGGTTTCGACGATGATGTGTCCGCCGCCGGGCATTGCGTCACGCGCGTTGAGCACTAGATTCAGCAGGATCTGCTGAGACTGGGTCGGATCCATCTTGACCAGGCCAAGATTGGGATCAAGATGAAATTGCAGATCGATGTTTTCGCCAATCAGGCGCGCCAGCAGGTTGCGCATGCCTTCCGCGACTTCGTTGAGGGAGAGTAGGCGGGGTTCAGACTTTGCTGGACGGGCAACGGCGAGCAACTGCCGGACTAAGCCAGTAGCCTGCATGCCTGCTTTGCGAATCTCTTCCGCGTACTTGCGCACGCGATGGTTGGGTTCGAGATAGGCCATGAGCAGGTCGCAATACAGCAGGACTCCGGTGAGGAGATTGTTGAAGTCGTGGGCGACACCTCCGGCTAAACGGCCTACGGCTTCCAGTTTCTCGGCTTGGCGCAGGCGCTGCGCGGCCTGCTGGTCATAAGGAGCTTCCTCTGCCAGGACGAGCGCGTAGTCGGCTTCGCCGTTCGTGCCGGGCACGCGCCACGCGGTCCAGCGCAGAGAATGGCCGTTGTCGCCGTCGACTTTCGAATCGAGTTGAAAGCTGTCACGTTGCCGCTCGAACAATTCGCGGAAAAAGCGTTGGCCCTCGAGACGATCTTGCGGGGAAATGAGGTCGGCAAAACAAAGAGACGGTGGCAGGCTGGACCGGCCACCGAGCATCCGTTCCAGAGCGGGATTGAGTGCGGTGACGGTGCCTTCGGGCTGGCACTGTGCCAATCCGACGGGTGCGCAGTCGAAAAGAGGTCGCAGTTCCGATTTTGAAAATTGCGTGGGCCACGCGAACTTAGCAGCAGAGCTCATATAGGTACTTTGCGCGGAACGATTCCCGGAAGGAACCTGAAAGCGCGTCGCCGGAGACCTTAGTTTTCCTGAAATGGGAATCTGCGTGGGTCATCGAGCCAGATCAAAATCCCATTTCGAGCCCACTGTAGAGAATTTGGCGGGTGACGGGTAAGGGCAGATGTCACTAAAACGGGAATTATTTCTGTGGAAAACTCTGGCGGAATAGCGGAGGCATACGCGTTTGGATACTTAATGGACCGCCGGCGGCCCTTGGCTGCCGGCAACATAGAGCGGCTCGGTGAGGCGGAAGACCAGGCGATGACCTTTTTCGAGGCGAATGATGGCGGAGGGCTGGTTTGCTGGAGAGCCCTGCGGAGTTCGAGGCTGACCGGCGTTTCCACTCACGAAAAGGCTGGAGGTTTGCATGGGCAGTTTTGAGCCGGCCAGGTCGATGGAATCGAGGGTCAGGCGTAGATATCCGCTGTTGCGCTTGAGATTGGAGGCGCGGGCGGACTCTACGCGTCCGGAGACCACCGTGCCGGCGGAAACAAGTTTGTTGCCTTCGATCACGATGGGCTGGTCGACCACCGCCTGGAAGGTGCGGTTGGCGTCCGGATTTTCGGCGGAGATGGGATTCTTCAGGCGTACGGTGAGCAGGGTGCCGGCGGGTAGATTTTGGGGATCACGGAAAGGAAGAGCACTTTCAGCTGGGGCACCATTGTCCTGAGCGCCCGGAGAATCGCTCGAACGGGAGAGTTTTCCTTCCCCGTCATGAAAAGGAACTTGCGGCTGATCGGCCCGGGCAGCGCCATTGCTGGGCTGCATGCCGGCCGGCGGGGAGCAGGCAGAGGCGCAGAGTAGGGTCAGAAAAATTGCCGTAATGGTCAGACCTCGGGGCCCGCGGAACTGGCTCATCAGAGTCATCCTCGTCCGTGTTTCCTGGAGATGGAAGTGGCAACCCGATTACCAACCACAGTCTCATTGAATCAATCACTTGGCGATGGCACTTTGGTGGGATGCGTGTAGATTCTGCCGTGGGATGGGTTTTTGGAGCAACTGCGGGTGCGCGATATCTGGCCTTCGATATCCTCGTCCCGGTTCCCACGCTTCGAAAATCGCGAAGCGTGGGGCAGCCTCTGTCGCGTCGATACCAAAAAAAGGAGGGCAGCGGGCTGCCCTCCTCGTAAGTTGCCTGATACTTCTTTTATGGTTTCTTCGGTATTTTATGGTTTCTTCGGTGCTGGTCTCCTTCTCGGCGCGGGCCTGGCCGGTTTCTTCTTCTCACTTTCACGGCCGCCGATCAGGCTCAGAGCATCGGTGGCGTTGAAGGGGAATTTACGGACCGAGGTTTCGGTCTGGCCTGCGGACTTCAGCGTGACGTCCACCCGGCGATTGCTGGCTAAGCGGATGACCGTGATTCTGGCCAGGGCTCGCCGGCGCTCTTCGGTGGTGAGGTCCGTGTCATTCATGATCGAATCCCGTACTTCCGGCGTGGTTAAGTTACGCTGCTTGCCGTAGGCCACGGTTTCGATGTTGGACTCGGGAATGCCCTGGTTGACCAGGTAGGCCTTCACGCTGTTTACGCGGCGTTCCGTTAGCCTTTGGTTGAATTCGTCGGAGCCACGCATATCGGCGTGGCCTTCGAGAATGAGGTGAGCATCTGGTTTGGACTGGAGATAAGTCTTGAAGTCCGTGGCCAGTGCCTGCAGGATTCGCTGTTGACTGGGCACGAGGCCAGCGCCCGGGCGATCGGTAGCTGGTTGCGCGGTTGGATAGTAAATGCTGTGCAGAGCCAACCGCTGTTCCAGGACTTCGATCTGAGGATTGGTGGGTGGATTCTGCACGGTGACCTGAGCGGAAGCTTGACCGTTCAGGCCACGGGAATCGCTGCACGTCGCTGTAACTGTGACCGTGCCCGGCGCAGCACCAGAGGTGTTTAAAGTCGCCGTATTGCCCGTGCCAGAAACGGTGCCGCCCGTGGCTATCCAATTCGCAATGGAAACCGGAACGCCATCGGGGCTCGTGCAATTGGCAGTCAGGGTGACGGTTCCACCGGGCGTGACGCTCGATGGGTCGGCCGAGAGCGACATAGTCGGCGGATTCTTGGGGGGCAACGGCTTCACTGTGTAGTTCGCCGAACAACTCGCCACGTTGTTGGTCTTCGCCCTCGGATCGGTCACGTGTACTGTGACCGTGTAGGAACCGGGCGCAGCGTTGGTGGTATCGATGGTGGCGGTCGTGTCTTTTCCAGTGACCTGTCCGCCGTTTCCGCTCCAACTGTACGCGACCGGGTGCTTGGGATTGAAATTGCTGGGCGTGACGTTGGCCGTGATCGGCTCTCCAACCATAACTTCGGACGGCTGCACCGAGCAGGAGGCGGCGGGCGCCACGGCTTCCCGGCCGCCAAAATTGAATAGCAGGCCGGTGCGCAGTCTCAGGCCTTCGAAGTCGGATCGCCGCAGGTATGGAAACTCGGGACCGGCGAGATTGGCAAAGTTGTGATGTCCCCATTGGAAATCCGCTTCGACTAATCGCCAAGTAACTTTTTTCGATAACGGGAGATCCATGCCGCCGCCCAGAATGGCACCAAGGCCATTGCTGATAATGCTGCCGGAGTTGTAAGTGACGCGATTGAGGCCGGGCATAGCGTGCAGGAAGAAGGCTTCTCCCTGGTCGTTCAGGCGGTACATGAACCGCGGCCCTGCGGATACCGTCCAATTAGTCACGCCGGACTCCCAGTTGTACCCGAAGTCGGTCTCGAGACCGAGGTGCGGAGAGAAGTTATAAGTGACGGCGGCGCCAAGCCCCTTGGTCATGTTCGGAAGTTGAAAAGCCACAGGGTTGTCGACCGGAAAGCCAAAAGCGGGAACCGTCGCCTCAGGATGCAGATACTGGTAACCGATAAACGCATCCCACTTCGGGTTGGAATCGCTCTGCGCGAATGCCGAAGAGGAAATCGAAACCGCTACAATCAGAACTGAGAGGCAGCCCGCAAAAATTCGACAACCACGAGCAGGGGCGTTGAGTATCATGGAATCCTCCGAAATGTGCTCGTTGGCCGTTGGCCGGGGCAACGAGATGGGATGGGAGAAAGCGGATTGCAAAATCGTTTCGAGACGAGACCTTTCCTTAAGTACCAGAAATTCTATCGCACTGCGATTTAGTTCGGAAGGTTGGACTCGAAATGTTCCTAGTCAGATAACGGCTGGATGTCTCAAATTGATTCTGCGAGGGCTGCAGGGTGCCTATCCAGACCTTGCCGGGCGGGAAGCAGGCCGCGTATCGTGGAAAATCGGCCGGAGGGCGGCCGGCTAACCATGAATTCTAAATAGCTGAGGAAGTAAACAGGCGCTAGCAATTCGATGAGCCACGAAAAAATCTTGATTGTCGAAGACGAAGAGAACGAGCGATCGGGGCTGGCGGAACTCGTGTCTTCCTGGGGATTTCGCGTAGAGACCGCCCGCGATGGCGCGGAAGGGTTGGAGAAGGCGACGCAGTGGTCGCCTTCGATTGTGGTCACCGATCTCAAAATGCCGCGCATGGGCGGTATCGAACTGCTGGGGCATCTAGGCGAGCAGGCGGGGACGATTGCGGTAATTCTCGTAACGGCGCAAGGGACCATCGACAGCGCTGTGCAAGCCATGCGGATGGGAGCTTACGATTACATCACCAAGCCGATCGATACCAATCGCCTGCGGACGATTCTGGCAAACGCGTCGGCGCTGCTGGATACCCGGGCTGAACTTGAGGCTACGCGGCGCAGGTTGCGCGATGTGGGATCGCTGGGGCGGCTGAACGGCGCCTCGCGCAAGATGCAGGAAATATTCCGGCTCATCGAGATGGTCGCGCCTAGCACGGCCTCGGTGTTAATCACCGGTGCCAGCGGGACGGGCAAAGAACTGGTAGCGCGGACGATTCATGAACTCAGTCCGCGGAAGGACCGGCCTTTTGTCGCTATTAACTGCGCCGCGATCCCCGAGACTCTGATGGAGAGTGAAATCTTCGGGCACGAGAAAGGTGCATTTACCGGAGCACTCGAACGCCGCACCGGCTGCTTCGAACTGGCCGAGGGCGGAACGCTGCTGCTGGATGAGATCGGCGAAATGCCGGTGGGAACGCAGGCGAAACTGCTGCGCGTCCTGGAGGATCGAAAACTGCGGCGGTTGGGCAGCAAGGTGGAAACATCGGTGGATGTGCGGGTGCTGGCGGCCACGAATAAGGTGCCAGACGAGGCGGTGTCGCGAGGCGAGTTGCGCAGTGATCTGTATTACCGGCTAAATGTGTTCAACATCCATATGCCGCCGTTGCGCGAGCATAAGGAGGACATTGCGGGGTTGGTGGAGCTATTGCTCGCCGAGATGAGCGCCAAGCACGGACGCAAGGTTGCTGCGATCAGTGAGGCTGTGCTGAACCAGTTCAATCAGTACTCGTGGCCGGGGAATGTGCGCGAGTTGCGGAATACGATTGAGCGCGCCGTGATTGTCTGCGATGCCGGCGTGATCGAGACGAAGCATTTGCCGCCGGGGTTTGGGCAGGCTCCGCTGCGTACTGCGGCGAACGACCCCGATGCGGTTCGGCTGGGCGTGGGAACGACGGTCGAAGAAGCCGAGAAGATGCTCATTCTGAAGACGCTGGAGGCTACCAGCAACAACAAGACTCGGGCCGCAGAAATTCTCGGCATTAGCTTGAAAACTCTTCATAATAAGTTGAAAGAATATGGCAGCGCCGCCGCGGAAGCCGTTCCAGGCAAGGAGGAAGTTCCCGGCGTTTAAGTGCGGTTGGAGCGGTTGATCCTAAACCGCCCAGTTTCTTTTCCTGCATGCTACGACGAAAAACTATCATCGTGTTGGTCATCACTCTCATGGTGACGGTGATGGTGACTGCATTTTCGGTCCTGTATATCTCGCAAATACTGCGCCTGCGAATCACCAATGCGAAGGACACGGCAACCAGCCTGACACACCAGTTGGCGTACGCTGCGTCGAACGCCGTACCCGACTTTAGCAGCACCACGATTGATACGAACAACCCAGTTGCCGTGCGGCGCGCGCTGGCGGAATACGTGCAGACCGATGTCGCCCTTAATAACCTGCTCCAATCGGATCCTGGAGATTGGAGATTCATTTACGACGTGTCGATCGTGGACGTGAATGGCAGGGCGTTGCTCCATACCAACGCCAGCATGGTGGGCAAGGTCATTCCACGGCGTTCTGACTTCCAGCAGGTCGTAAATGCGCGCTTCCGCGAGCAGATGCGTCTGGTCTTCAGCCCGGCCGAGGTTTACGACGTAACTTATCCGCTTGAGTTGAACGGCGAGCCTTTCGGCACGATTCGGATTGGAGTGCAAACGGTTTTTCTGAAGAGCGAAGTGCAGACCCGGTTGATGCGATCGGCGTACATATCGGCCACGCTGATCCTGGTGTCATTGTTCCTGGCGGCGGGCATCTCAAACCTGGCGCTGGGTCCGCTGAAAAAAATCAGCCGCAATTTGGATAGTGTGAGCGCGGGAGATGCAGAGTCGCTCTACGGAGATGAATCGCGGCGCGACGAGTACGGGTTAGTCTCTTTGAAGATTGCCAATCTGGGGCGCCAGATTCGCGACAGCCGGGAGATTTTCTCAGCGCTCAAAGATAACGTGGATCAACTGATGTCCAAGCTGCAGGATGGCTTGATGCTTTTTGCGCGCGATTCGCGGGTAGTGCTGGTGAGCGCGCCGGTGGAAACTTTTCTTGGGCGTCCACGCGCGGAACTGCTGGGACGTACGGTTCATGAAATATTTGACCGCAATTCCCTGCTGGGATCGGCTCTGCTCGAGGCTTTTGAGCGCCGGCGTCCGATTTCACAGCGCGAGTTCGAGGCGGCTAGTGGGAAAGGGGTGCAGGTATCGCTTGATTTTGTTCAGGAAAGAAATTCGCAGATCGGGGCTCTGCTGATTATGCGCGACACGGAGTCGGTGCGGCGCATTGGAGACGAGATTGAGATGTCACGGCGGCTCTCTGCCAGCGGACGCCTGACGCGGGGCGTAGCCCACGAGGTGAAGAATCCGATCAACGCGATCGTGCTGCACTTGCAACTGCTGCGGAACAAACTGGCGCAGCAGGAACCGGATACGCGGCGTCACATGGATATTATCGACACGGAAATCCGCCGCCTGGATCGCGTGGTACAAACTCTTGTCGATTTCACCCGGCCGCGCGATCTGCACCTGGAAGAAATTGACTTGCGGCGCCTGATGGAAGACGTGGCGCAGCTAGCCGCACCGGACGCTGAACAGCATGGCGTGACCATCGAGCGTCATATGCCGGCGCAGGCGCTACCCATTAAGGTTGATCTTGATCTGATGAAGCAGGCTCTGCTTAACGTAGTCATTAACGGCGTGCAAGCTATGCCGCAGGGCGGGCTGCTCACCATCTCCGCGCGACGGGAAAACAATGCGGTGGTGGCGGAGATTCGCGATGAAGGCAGCGGAATTCCGCAAGACATGCACGACAAGATTTTTGAACTTTATTTCACGACCAAGAAAGATGGCAGTGGAATTGGATTGGCGCAGACTTATCAGATTCTGCAATGGCACTATGGCTCGGTTGACTTCGAATCCGCCGAGGGGCGGGGAACTGTCTTCCGTTTCCATATTCCGGCGGGTGCTGCGACGGAGAGTGACGCGCAGATTGCCGATGAAGAAATGCCCAAGGCAGAGATCGATCTGTGAAATGTACGGATTCTGACCGTGTTGCCACAACGTAATATCTATCGCCGCAGGTCGCGCTCTAGAATGTAAAATCGTGTTTGCGTCGAATCGGTGATGTGAGACCCGGGTATGACTCTGGCTGCAATTCTTCTGGTTAGCGTTCTCGGCACGGCTTTGCCGCGGATTACATCGAGCTATCGGAGCGCGGCGACTGCGAGCCAAGCCTCCAATACTGCGGAGACGCAGGAAGCGCCACCGCAGACTCCGAACACGTCGCAGGCACCTTCCGCCGCGCCCCCAGCCAAGGCGCCCTCCGGACCGAAGGCTCAGACGGCTCCAAAGCACAAGAAGAAGGCGGTTCCAACCAACTCCAACTGCATTCCCGTGGCCGGGGGCCAAGGCGCAACCGGTTCTACCTCGCCGAATCCAGCGCCGACGGACCCGGCGGCGGCCGGGAATACTTCGACTCCCGCAACGGCAAGTGCTCCGACAAAGTGTCCTCCATCGAAGGTGATTGTGAAGCAAGGTGGAACTGCCGAGCCGAGCATTCAGTTGGCCGGGGGCGCTGGGAGCAAGCAGACGTCTCAGGACGCGGACACCGCCAAGCAAATGCTGGGAACGACGGAGGCGAACCTGAAGCAGATTGCCGGAAAACAACTCAGCTCGGCCCAGCAGGACATGGTCACCCAGATCCGGCAGTTTATGGCGCAATCAAAGGCAGCGGCCGGGGACGGCGACCTCGATCGTGCGCGCACATTGGCGTGGAAAGCTCAGGTGCTGTCGCAGGAATTGGTCAAGCCTTCGCAATAATCGAGATCAAACCGTTCACCACAGAGGGACGTGACGATTACTTTCCTTTGGCCCTCGCGGTGTTTACTTTTGTCAGCAAATCCTGCGACATCGCCTGCAACGGGCCCTGAATTTTCGCGGCTTCGGTGAGCACTTCGCGGGCCTCGGTCAGCTTGTTCAATTTGCCGTAGGCAAATCCGAGACCGTAGAGAGCGCGGGCATACTGCTGTTCATCCTGCCCTTTGAGCAAGGCCGCTGCGGCTCTGAGTTCGGGAATGGCGCCAGCGGTTTTCTCCTGCTTCAGATATGCCCAGCCGATAGTATTGTGCGCTACCCCTCCAGAAATCTTCCGCGACTTATCGGCGTCAGGGGCGTCCGGTTTTGCAACTTCGATGACTTTTTCCGAATAGGTGATTGCTTTGGCTGAACTGCCCGGCTTGTTATCGTCTCCGTAAAAATTGGCCAGGAGCAGCAGCGCCGCGAGTGAGTTTGGATTGGAGGCAAGAACTTTTTCTCCGAAAGAAACCAGGCGCGCTTTGTCATTCAACTGGTCGGGACCCAGGGTGTACATGGCATAGTTAGAAACCGGCTCTTGAAACTTCGAGTCGGGAAATGCCACCGTGAATTTCTCGATGTCGGCCATCCGGCTCTTGGGATCGGTTTCGCTGGTGATCACGTTGTAGCCGGAGGTTTCCAGGAAATCGCAGTTGTTCTGTGAGGACTCCTTTTGTTCGGCCACCATCCGCGTGTAGTCGTCGTCGCTCATGCCCTCAGGCTTGGGCTGCTTGGCAATGGAATGGCAAACTTCGCCACCCTTCGCAGCGTAATCCATGACCTTGGAATTGTTCTTGGCCTGCTGGGCCATGCTCGTCTGTGAGACCAGAATGTCGAGGTTGCGGGGGGATCCCACCAGAGCCTTGTCGCCGTAGTCGAGCGCCTTTGGCAGGTCGCCCGAGGCCTGGTAGGCCTGCGCGAGTTGCCAGTTACCGTAGGCCACGGCTGAGGGGTTCGAGGAAAACTTCTGTACGAAATCCTGGTACATGGTGAGTTTTTTTTGCTGGTCTTGCTCTGCGGTAATAGCTTGCAGCGCGCGGTCCTCATCCGTGCCGGCAGCAAGCGTAATGCGGTCGATCTGAGCGAACGTCTGAGGAATAGAAACCGTGACAGAAAGAAAGAAGACGAACAGGATCAGCTTACCGCTGCAGCGCTTCATAGCCGCCTCCGGTATGGCCAGGAAATTGGGGCTCAAATTTCGACAAGGCGAATCGTAGCGCCGAACGCCGTCGCACGCAAGGGCTGAGATCACGTTGCTCTATCTGTTGTACGGGCTCCGTGCCTCCGTGGTGAATTCCAGAGGTTCGCAACTTCGGCTAAAGTAGAAAGATGCGTTCCATCCTGATGAACCAGCGGCCGCTGCGTTTCGTGTTTGTGGCCAACTTGATTTCGATGCTGGGCAGCGGGATGAACTCGGCCGCGGTGGCCTGGTACATTCTGCAGGCGACGCATTCTGAGCAGGCTCTGGGAACGCTCGCAGTTGTGCAGACGATTCCCGCCATGCTGATGCTTCCTTTCACCGGCGTGATTATTGACCGGGAAGACCGACGGCGCCTGGTGATGTGGCTCGACGCTGTGCGCGCGATCATCATCGTGACCGTGGCCATTCTGGCCTTTCGGCATCGGGTGCAGGTCTGGCAGCTCTATTTGATGAACACGCTGGTGGCCGCCGGGTTCTGGATGTTCTGGCCAACCATCACGGCGCTCATCCAGGAACTCACACCGGAGGACCGGTTCGTACACTCGAACACGTTCTTGCTGGCAGGCGTGCAGGGCGGATGGTTGATCGCCGGCTCGATCGTGGGCTTCATGTACAACCATGTCGGCCTGGGCGGCGTTTTACTGATCGACGTTTCAACATACGTGGTCTCATTTCTGTGCTACTTCGCGGTGCGCAGAGGACGCCATGTAGTCATGCGGCCGGAGGAGTTGCGGGCCGACATAGTGGCGGCCGAGGGCCAGTTGCAGCGCTTCTGGCGCGAGATGCGCGAGGGATTGCACTTTCTGCGAGACCACCGCGCGGCCGTGATGTTGGGAATCAGTTGGGCTCTATTTCTGGGGGCGATGTCGACGGGCGGAGTGGTCACACCATCGCTAAGCGAGCGCGTATTTCATGCCGGACCGGTGGGGTACGGCTGGTTGAGCGCGGGATGGGGCACCGGGGCTTTCATCAGCGCGTTGTACGCTCCGCAGGTGATTGCATACCTCGGTGGGCGACGCGCGGTTTCCTTCTCGATGGCATTGATCTCAGTGGCAATCATGTGCGCACCGGTTGCCGGATTCCTGGTGCTGGCTATCATGGCGTACTTCGTAATGGGCTCGGGACGGGGAGTGGGCGGCGTCGCAATGAATACGAGCCTGATGGAGATGGTGCCGAAGCATTTAATGGGACGCGTGCAGAACACATATTATTTTGCGGGAACATTCCTCCAGATCGTGCTCGCCCTAAGCGTGGGTGCGATGGCTCACCGGGTAAGTTTGGTCGGCGGGTTCGCGATCCTGTCATGTGTGTATGGCTTGTCGTTCGTGGCGGCGAGCTGGCCGATTCGAGCTGTCGCAGTCGCGGAAGAAGTCTCGGCGGATTAGAAAAGCTCACCACGGAGACACAGAGACACGGAGAGCGAATTTCTTATGCTCGTTTTTCTTAATTCTCCGTGTCTCCGTGCCTCCGTGGTAAATCTCATTTCCGTCCTGATATGCTTTCTGATTCCAAGGAGCACACATGTTCTCTGATTTGCAGGGGCGAAATGGCGTAGTGTTTGGAGTCGCGAACAAGCGCTCTATCGCGTGGTCGATCGCGCAGGGATTGCACGCCGCCGGAATGAAGCTGGCCATCACCTACCAGAACGAGCGACTGGAGCAGGAAGCGAAGGACCTCATTCTATCCCTGCCAGGAGCCGAGGCATTTATGTGCGACGTTTCGAAAGACGAGGAGATCGCGCGCCTCTTCGCCACGCTGAAAGAACGGCAGGGCAAGCTGCACACCCTGGTGCACTCCGTGGCCTACGCTCCGGCGGAGGAACTGAAGGGCGACTTCGTCAATACGAGCCGCGAAGGCTTTCGGGTTGCAATGGACGTGAGCGTGTATTCGTTGGTCGCGGTCGCGCGGGCTGCCGCTCCGCTGATGGAAGACGGGGGCTCGATCATGACGATGACATATTATGCGTCTCAGAAAGTTGTGCCACGCTACAACGTGATGGCGCTGGCCAAGGCGGGACTCGAATGCTCGGTGCGTTATTTGGCTTACGAATTGGGGAAGAAAAAGATTCGGGTGAACGCCATTTCTGCGGGACCGATCAAGACACTGGCCGCGCGTGGCATCTCCGGCTTAGGGGACATGCTGAAATCCCACGCCGAGCGCGCGCCACTGGGACGCAATGTCGAAGTCGGCGAAGTCGGCAGCACAGGGGTCTTTCTCGCGTCCGACGCCAGCAGCGGGATCACGGGTGAAGTCATCTACGTGGATTGCGGGTATAACATCATGGGATTTTGAATGCTGTTTTCAATTTCTGCTCAGTTATGGAAAATAGAAGAGTGCGACGACGGCGGGTAGTTTTCGTGTTCTTTTCTGCCTCGATCCTGTTCTCGATGGTGCGCGAGTGGGGAGCTCCGGTTGTGTGCGCACGGGCGCCATTCATCTCTTCTGTCGCGACACAACCTAAACGTTAACTTGTGATTTTGATTCGGCGGCTGTTTTCGCTCTCGCGGTCCAGCGCAATCTCTAGGTCCCGCTCTTTCACCAGCCGGGGGAACTTTTCTCCCCACTCGATCAGCAGAATGCTATTGTCGGAACGCAGATCATCGAGGGCGAGGGTGTCCAGTTCGCGCGGCGTGTCGATACGGTAAAGGTCGATGTGGTAGAGGTTGGCGCGCGGCCCGCGATACTCGTGCACCAGCGTGAAGGTGGGGCTGGTGACGTCTTCCTCAGCCGCGGCCTCGAAAGCGGCGGCGATTCCCTTCACCAGCGTGGTCTTGCCGGCGCCCAGATCACCGCGCAGCAGCACTAACTTCGGAGGGACTAGCAATTCTTTCAGCTTGCGACCGAAGGCGATGGTTTCTTCCGCGGAGTGTGTGGTGATTTCGCGCAAAATTTCCTTCGGCTTGGTCTCGGGGTTCACTTGAGCAGTATAACGGGATCCCAGGCTTGCTTCTGCGGCGGCAAACACAAGGTCCCTCGACTGCGTTTCGTCCTCCGCAAAACGGAGGACGAAACTTTGCTCGGGATGACAGAGGAGAGAGATGACGGAGTTGCTTAATAACAATCAGGACGGCCGAGGCGGCTGTCCCTACGTGGATCAATGGGTGGAAAAAGCGCTGGACCGCATGCCCAGCTGATTGCGATCGACAACGTGGTCGAGCGAGGTGCGCAAGCGGCGATGGTCTTCGTCTTCGAGCGCGACGAATCGAAACGGCTGCAGTACGCTATCGGCCATTTGCCGCATCGTAGGCAGAACCTCGGCCATGCCGTGCACTGGACCGGCCTGCGTCTGAAAGGCAACTTCGACGAAGTCGCCGCGTCCCAGCGAATGCGCTAGGCGAAGCAAGCCGCCAGTTACGGAAATGGTTTGGAGTTTAGCTTTAGTGCGTCGGCCGTCTTCAAGTCGGATCGCAGCCAGGACCGAATCGCCAAGCTGGACCCGGGCCGCGCGCCGCGAAGGGTGCGGTTGGGGGAAGTGGGTCATAACTCTATGACTATGGCATTGGCTGGTATCGAGTAACAGATTACTGAAGCCCCTCGTCCGGATTCCGCTCGGGAAGCGGCAAGTGGCCGCATCAAAGCCATGCTCTACGAAGTACTTAGCTGCGTTAACTAGTTGATTAATGTCCGAGAGGACGAGCATGCAGTCAGCAGATTTCCATTTCTATACCGGCTGACGGATTTACTATGTCTGACTGAATCGTGGAGGAATCATGTTCCGAATTGTATCTTTCGCACTCGTTTCGCTGTCGTTCGTTGGGCACGCGTTTTCGGCTATGCCAACTCCTCCGCCGCTGCGCGTGGGCATTGTTGGACTGGTGCATGGACACGTACACGGATTCCTCGACCAGTCGCGGCACAGTACTGAGATTGAGATCGTGGGAGTCGCCGAGCCCGATGCGCATCTGCTGTCACAGGCGGGGACGCGCTATGGTTTTGACCGAGCGATCTTGTTCGCGGACCTGGAAGAGATGCTGCAGAAAGCTCATCCCCAGGCGGTTCTCGTCTACACCAATACTTACGATCACCGGCACGTGGTGGAGATTTGCGCGCGGCACGGCGTGCACGTGGTGATGGAGAAGCCGCTGGCGGTTAGTTTGGACGACGCGCGAGCCATGGAGCAGGCTGCGCACGCCGGCAAGATTCATGTACTGGTGAACTACGAGACTTCGTGGTACCGCAGCAATCACGCCGCCTATCACCTGGTGCGTGACGGGGCGCTGGGCAATGTGCGCAAAGTGGTGGTACACGACGGCCACAATGGCCCGAAGGAAATTGGGGTCGAGCCGGAATTTCTGGCATGGCTTACCGATCCGAAACTGAATGGCGGCGGCGCTCTGTTCGATTTCGGATGCTACGGCGCAGACCTGATGACGTGGCTGATGGAGGGCCAACGACCGCAAACCGTGACCGCCGTCACGCAGCAACTCAAGCCGGAAATTTATTCGCACGTGGATGACGAGGCGACGGTCATTCTGACGTATCCGAAGGCACAGGCGATCATCCAAGCTTCGTGGAATTGGCCCTTCGACCGCAAAGACATGGAAGTGTACGGTTCGAAGGGATATGCGATCACGGTGAAAAGAGATGACGTTCGCGTACGGAAGTCGGGAGAGAATGCCGAACAACAAATGGCGGCCAAGCCCGTGCCGCCCCCTTACGACAACGAACTTTCGTATGTGCGGGCCGTCATCGCCGATGGAGTGACACCAGACTCGCTGTCATCGCTCGAAACCAATGTCACGGTGACAGAGATTCTTGACGCCGCGCGGCGTTCGGCAGCGGAGGGAAAAACGATCCGGCTACCGGCTTCGAAGTAGCCCGATTAGCCGCTCCAGCAGACGAACTTCTCTTGCGCGGCTTGCTGCGAGCGCCGGAAGGCTTCGGGTGAGCCTCTCAGCAGGTCAGTAGCCACCATCGAATGCTCGCCGACGCTTTCGCGAATCACGTCGCCGGCGAGTCCGTGAAGATGGACTGCTGCACAGACCGCCAGCAGCGGGTCGTTGCGATGCTGCGCGAGCATGCCTGCGACCATGCCGGTGAGAATGTCGCCGGTGCCGCCAGTGGACATTCCCGGATTGCCCGTGGTGTTAACCCACGCATCGCCGTTGGGCTGAACCACCAGCGTGCGGTTTCCCTTGAGGACGACAATCAGTTCATGCTCACGGGCAAACTTTCGCGCGAGGCCGAGCCGGTCTTTCTGCACGTCGGCGGTCGAACATCCGACCAGACGCGCCATTTCTCCCGGGTGCGGAGTAATGACCAGCAAACGGTTCTTGCCGCTCAATTTATTACTCTCGCCTTCGAAGGCGTTTAGGCCATCCGCGTCGAGGACGATGGGAATCTCAATCTGCTTGACCAGAGTTCGCACCAGTTCAGATGTCTCGGGAAATCGCGAGATGCCGGGGCCGATCGCCAGCACGCTCTTTCCTTTCGCCAGCGCTGCGATGCGAGCGAGGGCGCTCGCGGCAATCGTGCCCTCGACGGTTTCTTTCAAAGGCTCGGTCATCAGTTCGGGATGAAACCCGGCAACCGTTGGCAAGGCGGATTCTGCGGTCGCTACCGTCGCCAGGCCTGCTCCACTTCTAAGCGAGGACATCCCGGCCATGGCCACTGAGCCGGCTTTGCCTACTGATCCTCCGATCACAAGCACGTGACCATAGAGGCCTTTGTTGGATTCCGCCTGTCGCGGGCCGATGAGCGAGGCAAAGTCGCGGGCAGTAATCAGGTTGAGTTGCAGGGACGAAACAATCGCTTCGTTGGGCGAGCCAATCTCTACTACGCAAGTCGGGCCTGCGGTCAGCAAGCTGAAAACGTGCGCGGGCCGCGGGGCTGTGAAAGTGACAATGGAATCCGCGCGGGCGATAGTTCCCTGCTGTGGAGCCATCGCGTCCGCGTCGGCGCCGGAAGGAATGTCGACGGCAACTATGGGAACCAGGCTTGCATTGAGTAAAGCGATGGCGTCAGCGTACAGGCCGCTGACGGGCGGCCTGAAGCCAGTGCCGAGAATTGCATCGATATATAGATCTGCAGGTAAAGAGAGCCGGACGCGGTCGCTGCTCAGGTCTTCTTGCGTGTGAACTGCGATCGCCACCAAGGGCAACTTGTCGAACATCACCGCCGCGTCGCCGCGTAGGTCCACGCGATCGGCCAGCAGGACGACCTGCACCTGCTTCCCTGCCTGATGCAGATAGCGGGCCGCGACGAATCCGTCGCCGCCGTTGTTTCCCTTGCCGCAGAAAACTACGATCTTCTGAGCATCGCGATAGTGCGCCAGGACGTGTTCCGCCACGGCGGAGCCGGCGTTTTCCATTAAATCGATCGATGGAACGCCGAAGCGCTCACTGGTGGCGCGGTCGATGGAACGCATTTCTGCCGCAGTCACGATTTTCATGCCGCAGTTCCAAGGTTCATGATGAAGAAGCGGTCCGCTCCAGTTGCCGCAACTGTGCGGGTTCGCCCATGGCAATCAGGTAATCGTCTGCCTCAATGCGTTCGTCGGGCGCGGGATTGAAGCGCATGCCCTCGCGGCGCTTGATGGCCAGCACAATCACTCCGCGCTCTTGCCGGATGCGTGAGTTCTCAATCGTCTTGCCGGCAAAGGTTGACGCGGGCGTGATGTGAATCTCACCGATCTCGAGATCCATGCCGAGGTGAGTGGTCGCGGTATCGAGAAAGCTGACCACATGCGGGCGTAGCAGCGATTGCGCAATGCGCTGTCCAGCGAACGAGTAAGGGGACACCACGGCATCAGCGCCTGCGGTGAGGAGATGCTTTTCGGCGGCGTCTTCGCTGGCTCGCGCGATGATCTTCAGGTGCGGGTTCAGGCCACGCGCGGTAAGCACGATGTAAAGATTCGTAGCGTCGGTGGTGGTGGCGGCGACGAGCCCGCGGGCGCGCTCGATCTGTGCCTGACGGAGGGTCTGCTCTTGCGTTGCGTCTCCGGCAAGGACCAGCCAATTTTCCGAGGCGAAACGCTGGCGCTTGGCTTCATTGTTCTCGAGAATGACAAACGGGACGGGCTTGCGGGCTAACTCGCGCGCGGCACTGCGTCCCACGCGACCCAAGCCGCAGATGATGTAGTGGCCGTCGAGCCGGCCGATTTCACGCTCCATGCGCCGCCTTCCGAAGAAGCTTTGCAGCTCGAATTCTAGCAAAGCCTGGCTCAGCGCCCCGACGCCCAGCAACAGCAACGATACGCCAGCGAGAATGACGAACACATTGAAGACGCGCCCGGCGTGCGAGAGCGGATGCACTTCCTGGTAGCCGATGGTGGTCAGCGTGGTTACCACCATGTAGAAACCGTCGAACCAGGGCCAACCTTCGATGTAGTGATAGCCTGCGGTGCCGATGGCCATCACGAGAAGCAGGAGCGCAGCGATGGTGCGGAGGTTGTGGAGGGCTTTCATGACGGTCGTTGGTGGCTGGTCGTTGGTCGTTCGTTAATCACACGCACGCTGCGTCATCCAGGCCGATCAAGCGGCTAGCGAACAACGACCGATCTTAAAGCAAAACGGCCCTCCGCGCTGTGCGGAGGGCCAGACGTCGACAGGCTGGGGACTACTCTGCTATGGGCCGCGTCGGCGAAGCAGGCGCCGTACCAAGAGCCTTTTGTACCTTGCTGTGCTTGCGGCCGTAGGTGAAATAAATCACAAATCCGATCAACAGCCATACCACCAGCCGGATCTGCGTCGCCGGAGACAGCGTAATGATCAGAACGCCGGAGAACAGAATCGCAAGAATCGGCACCAATGGCACAAGCGGCGTTTTGAATGGACGGGCCAGGTCGGGATGCGTCCTTCGCATCACCCATACTCCCGCGCTTACCAGTACGAACGCTAGCAGAGTGCCGACACTGGTCATCTGATCCAGGACGCTCAGCGGTACGAGTGTGGCCAGGAGAGCAACGAACAACCCGACTACCATGGAACTGATATATGGTGTTCGGAACCGCGGATGAATCTTGCCCGCCCATGGCCACAGCAGCCCGTCACGCGACATCGAATAGAACACCCGCGACTGGCCGAGCAACATGACCAGCATCACCGTCGCGAGTCCACCTAGCGCTCCGATCTCGACCAGGAACGTCGCCCAGTGTTGTCCGGTCACACGAATTCCAACCACCACCGGATCGGGGACATCGAGCTGGGTGTAGGGAACGAGGTGAGTCAGAAGCCCGGACACCAGGATGTAGAGAATGGTGCAGATGACGAGCGATCCAAGAATGCCAAATGGCATATCCTTCTTGGGATTTTTGGCCTCCTGCGCAGCGGTGGAAACGGCATCAAAGCCGATGTAAGCAAAGAACACAACACCGGCACCACGGAAGATTCCAGACCAACCGAAATGTCCGAACTCCCCGGTGTTGGGCGGGATGAACGGATGCCAATAGTTCGGCTTCCAGCTATGCGACACCAGGAATGCAGTCGCCAGAGCGATGAACATGCAGACCACCGCGACCTTAAGAATCACGATCGCCGTCGTGAAGTTCGCCGATTCTTTGATGCCGATGACCAGAATGGTGGTGATGACCGCAATGACGAGAAACCCAATGTAGTCGTAGGTGAGATGAATGGGCTTGCCGAACATGATGAACTCGGAGTGCGGAATGGGTGGCAGATCCATGCCAAGGTCGTGTAGAAAAGCCCGCAGGTGGCCGCTCCAGCCCACGGCGACCGTCGCCGCTCCGAACGCGTATTCGAGAATCAGATCCCATCCGATGATCCACGCCACCAGTTCCCCGAGAGTGGCATAAGAATACGTGTAAGCGCTGCCCGCGATCGGAATGATCGATGCGAATTCGGCATAGCACAGGCCAGCAAAAGCGCAGGCGATGCCCGCCAGGATGAATGAGAACAGAATCGCCGGCCCGGCAAACTGCGCCGCCGCCTGACCCGTGATAACAAAAATTCCGGCGCCAATGATTGCGCCGATGCCGAGCGTCAGCAGGTTGATCGGTCCGAGGGCGCGCCGCAGGCTGTGTTCGCCCGTTTCACGGGCTTCTTCCATTAACTGATCCAGCGGCTTGGTCGCCAGGAGGCTTGGCCTTCGCTTGGGTTCTCCCTGGGTTTTAGGCGGACTCACTTGGGTTGTTGACACGTCGCGACCTCCTCGACCACGCATAGTAAACCGGGATTCCCAACAGCACCACAATCAGTCCCGGCCAAGTGTATTGCGGTTTGTAGCGCAATAGTACGACATCGATGAACAAAGCCATGACAATATAAATCGCGGGCAGCACGGGATAACCCACCGCGCGGTAAGGCCGCTCGGCGTTGGGATGGGTGCGGCGCAGCACGAACAGGCCTACGATCGTCAGAATGTAGAACACCAACACGGCAAAAATGATGTAGTCCAGGAGCTGACTGTAGCTGCCGGAGACGCAAAGCAGGCATGCCCATACCATTTGCACCATCAGCGAAACCGCGGGCGTTTTGTAAGTAGGATGCAATTTGGCGACCTGGCGAAAGAACAATCCATCTTTTGCCATCGCGTAATAGACCCGGGCGCCAGAGAGAATCAGCCCGTTGGCGCAACCGAAGGCCGAAATCATGATGGCGGCGGCCATGAGCAGGCCGCCAACCGCGCCGAACATCTGCGTCATCACGGCGGTTCCGATGCGCTCTTCGGTCGCGTACTTGATACCCCGTTCCAGAATCGTGGCTGCGCCGGGGGTTCCATCGAGCGGCAGCGTGCTCAGATAAATGAAGTTGCAGGCAATATAAAGTGCAATGACAACGCCCGTGCCTATAGCCAGCGACAGGGGCAGGTTGCGGCTGGGATTCTTCACTTCCCCGGCGGTAAAGGTGACGTTATTCCAGGCATCGGCGGAGAACAGCGAGCCCACCTGGGCGACGGCAAGAATGGTCAGCGTGCCGACCAGGACGATCGGGCCGCCCTCACCCACTTGCACGGCGTGTTTCGCGCCCAATCCCGCGTTATGCCAGAAGTTGGCACCAAAATTCGCGGTGAGCGCTTGTGGGTTGCGTCCCAGCGCGACACCGAATACCGCCAATCCCAGCAGCGCAGAAACCTTTGCGGCGGTGAAGATGTTTTGAATGGCTGCCCCGGTTTTCACTCCGAAGATGTTCACTATGGAAAGGAAAATCACCAGCAGGATCGCGACCAGGTTCTGGGTGTTAATGCCGACGTCCATGTTGCCGAGTTCCATGGGGCCGAGGCGAATCGGCGGCACCTTCCAGAGATGGAGGAGCCAGCGGGTTGAAGATATCGACGGCGCGAACACACCCAGGAACTTGCCAAATGCGACGCCTACCGCGGCGATGGTTCCAGTCTGGATCACGAGAAACAGGGTCCAGCCATATAGGAATCCCCAGAGAGGACCGAGTGCTTCGCGTAGATAAACGTACTGGCCGCCGGCTCGCGGCATCATGGCGGCCAACTCGCCATAGCTGAGGGCGGCCACAATCGTCATGAATCCGGTGACCGCCCAGGCTCCGATCAACAATGCAGGCGAACCGACCTCGCGGCTGATTTCGGCGGAGACGATGAAGATGCCCGAGCCGATCATCGACCCCATCACGAGCATGGTGGCGCTGGTCAGGCCCAGTCCTTTGACCAGTTCCTGGTCTTGGTGACTGTGGATGTCCCAGTCGCTGCTTGTGGGCGGCTGCGTTGTCGATGTACTCAGGAAGCCTCCGAATCGTCGGGCGTCGTTGGTCGTTAGTCGTTGCTCGTTAGTCGTTGCTCGTTAGTCGTTGCTCGTTGGCAGTTTCGTCGTTGGGCGTCTATTGCTAGTCGTTGGTGCTCGGCCGTCAGCGACTCGCTTTGTCATCCTGAGGAGGGCGACTTTTGCCCGACGAAGGACCTATGCAATTTCCCGGCACCGGCACAGTTACTGGGTCCTTCGCTTCGCTCAGGATGACAGTCGGAAATGGCGGTCGACTAACGACGATTTACCTTACCTCAGAATGCGAAAAAATTCCTCTGCTGATTTGCGCGGGGCCCGTAACAAGTCGGATATCACCGCGACGGAATCGGCCCCGGCTTCGATGACAGAGGTGGCGTTCGTCCGGGTGATGCCGCCAATCGCGACTAGCGGCTTGCGGGTCAATTGCCGCGCTCGGCGGACGCCATCGAGGCCGACAACGGGGTCCGGGTTCTGCTTGCTCGAAGTAGCGAAGACGGGGCCGATCGCGAGATAGTCGGCAGGCGACGCGTCGGCGCTGCGCAGTTGCTCGGGATTGTGCGTCGAAACGCCAAGCCAGCGGTCCGGGCCGATGATGCTTCGGACTGACTCTGCAGATAAATCGTCCTGCCCGACGTGCACTCCATCGAAATTTGCGGCCAGGCATAAATCTGCCCGGTCATTCATGATCAGCCGCGTGGAATTACCGAGATGCTTCTTCAGTGCGCGTGCCTGCTCCAGCATCATGCGGACGTTCCCTGACTTGTTGCGGTACTGCAGCAGAGTGCAGCCAGCGGCCGCGAGTTCATCTGCATAAGCGAGCAGGGCGCGAGTTGAGTCGTGGGCAGACGAATCCACGATGGCATAGAGGCGCGGAAGAATCATCGGATCACGTAGCCCCGGATGCATTCGTCCGGGGCGTTCAAAAAAATCTTTGCACGGTGGACGAATGCGTCCGCCGCTACGTGTGGCCGTTCTTTTTTAGAAATCTCTCTATGAATCCGGTGTCAATCTTCCCTGCCCGGAAGTCTTCGTCGGCCAAGATCTTCCGGTGAAGAGGAATCGTGGTATAGATGCCCTCGACGATGAACATTTCCAGCGCGCGCGCCATGCGCGAGACGGCTTCGCTGCGGTCTTTGCCGCGGACGATCAGCTTAGCAATCAGCGAATCGTAATATGGCGGGATCACGCCCTCGGCGTACGCCGCGGTGTCGACGCGCACTCCGGTTCCACCGGGAGGATGGAAAGCGGTGATCTTTCCAGCCGATGGCGTGAATTTCTCCGGATGTTCGGCGTTGATGCGGCACTCGATGGCATGCCCGCGATGGACGATCGGCCCCTGCAGCACCGAGCGCATGTGCGCGCCCGCGGCGATCATGATCTGACTTTTTACCAAGTCGACGTCGGTCACCATTTCGGTGACCGGGTGTTCTACCTGAATGCGGGTGTTCATCTCGATGAAATGAAGCTTACGATCGTGGTCCATCAGAAATTCAATCGTGCCGGCATTGCTGTAGCCGATCGCGGCCAGCGATTTGCACAGGACTGCGCCGATCTGGTCGCGCAATTCGGGAGTGACTTGCGTGGAAGGCGATTCTTCCAGCAACTTCTGGTGGCGGCGCTGGATGGAACATTCACGCTCGCCCAGGCTTACCACGTTGCCGTGCTCGTCGGCCAGTACCTGGAATTCGATGTGGCGGGGATGCTCGACATACTTCTCCATGTAGAGATCGCCGTTGCCGAAGGCGCCCGCAGCTTCTGCCTGCGCCGCCTTGAATAGTCCGGGGAGTTCTTCTTCGTTGCGAACGATGCGCATGCCGCGTCCGCCGCCGCCCGCCGAGGCTTTCACGATCACCGGGAAGCCGACCTGGCGAGCCCACTCGACCGCCTCGCCATCCGAGGCGATGATGCCATCGGATCCTGGCAAAATAGGCACGCCGGCCTGTTTCATGGCGGCCCGGGCCTTTTCCTTCTCGCCCATCAGGCGCGTCACTTCCGGCCGCGGGCCAATGAACTTTATGCCGCTGGTCTCGCAGACTTCGGCGAAGTTGGCGTTTTCCGCAAGCAATCCGTAGCCGGGATGCACCGCTTCCACGTTGGCGATCTCGGCTGCGCTGATGACAGCGGGAATATTCAGATAGCTAAGAGCGAGTTGTGGCGGTCCGATGCAGATGGCCTCATCGGCAAAGCGGACGTGCAGGGAGTTGCGGTCGGCCTCGCTGTAAATCGCGACCGTGCGAATGCCGAGTTCCTTGCACGCGCAAATCACGCGCAGTGCAATCTCTCCCCGGTTCGCAATAAGAATCTTCTTGAACATGACATTCAGCTTTCAGCTCTCAGCTGTCAGCTCTCAGTTAAAGCGTTGGTTCCGAAGTTGGCAGTTGGAAACGGTCCCGTTGGAAGACAAGAAAAAGGCGCGATTTGACGCGCCCCAACAGAGTCCGGAATCACTTCTTCGGCCGGATCACAAACAATTCCTGGCCGTATTCGATCGGCTGGCCGTTGACCGCGAGCTTCTTGACGATTTCCCCAGCGACGTCAGACTCAATCTCGTTGAGCAATTTCATGGCTTCGACAATACACAGCACTTGCCCGAGTTCGACCGTGTCTCCGACTTTTACGAAGGGAGGCGCGCCCGGCGATGGTGCTTCGTAGAATGTGCCTACGATCGGCGACTTCACCGTATGAAGCCCTTGTTCGGGAGCGGGGGCGGCAGCGGCCGCAGGAACGGACGGGGCTGCAGGGGTCGCTACCGGCACGACACTTACTTCCGGCGCTGCGCCCGGTGCCGGAGGCACCGCATAGAAACGCGGCTCACTGTGGGTGTGAACCACGGTTTGTCCGCCGGCGCCGCGCTTGATCCGGACTTTGACATCGCCGCGTTCCAGTTCAAATTCGGCGATATCCTTCTCGATTAGAAATTCAATTAGTTCTTTCAGCTCTTTTTGATTCATTCGTATAGGGTGGGACTCTTTGCCGCCTGCTGCGCACTGAATCTTAACGCGGAGAAGCCGGGCACGCCCGGCTGAACTTAAGAAGACTACACTGCCAGAAAATCTTTGCTGGTCGGGGTCAGCACCTCACAACCAGTGGCTGTGACCGCAACCATGTCCTCGATCCTCACGCCCCATTTGCCGGGGAAGTATACTCCCGGCTCGATGGTGATGACCATCCCCGGCTGCAGGATCTCGCTCTGCCCAGCCGCAACCCTGGGGGCCTCGTGAATTTCCAGACCGACCCCGTGCCCGGTGGAATGAGTAAAATAACGTCCTAAGCCTGCCTTCCGCAGTACCTTACGAGCCGCTTCATCGACAGCACTGACAGGAATGCCGGGGCGGACAGCATCGATCGCTGCCTGCTGACTTTCTCGCACCGCCTCGTAGACGCGCCGGGCACCGTCCGAAACAGACCCTACCCACACAGTACGAGTCTGATCCGAACAATAACCTGCGAGTATAACACCGAAATCGCAGACTACGAATCCACCCCGGCCAATGGGATGGTCCGACGCGCGGCCGTGCGGCAGCGCCGACCGAACTCCCGAAGCGATGATCGTAGGGAACGACATCTCCTGTGCGCCGCCCCGGCGCGCCGCATATTCCATTTCGCCGGCAACCTCAGTCTCTTTCACTCCCGGACGCAAAACTTCGACTGCCCGGTCAAACAACTTGGCTCCCAGCGCGACTGCGGCACGGATTCGATTTAATTCTTCGCCGTCTTTGATCATGCGCGCCCGCTCGACGACCGGCGGTGCGTCCTTCAGCCTTACGCCCGAGGGTAGGGCTTGAGCCAGGCGTTTTTTTTCGGCTAAAGTAAAGTGCTCGGCCTCAATCCCGATCGTCCAATTGCGCCGCCGCTTTGGCCGCTTTCCCAACCATTCGCCGAAGCCCGCCAACAGCGATTTGCGCGGAATCACGACTTTCGCGCCCTTTACTTCTTCGTGGGCTTGCGTGTCGTAGCGAACGTCTGAAAGGAAAGCGCTACCAGCTTCCTCGACGAGAAGTAAGCCAGCACTCCCGGTAAAACCGCAGAGGTAATGAATGTTCGGGAGATGACTAATCAGGAGCGCATCGAAGCGAGTGGCTGTGAGTTGCTCGCGGAGTTTTTTCTGGCGCGCACGAAGATCCATTTCATCGAGTTTATCAGGAGGCGAAAACAATCACGGAGTGGCCGGTAGCAAGCATTCAGTTAAAACTCGCTTGGAGTTCGACGCTTCGTACCCCGCGCTCAAACGCAAGACCGCCGGCCTGACAGGTTCTTCAGGCCGGCGGCTTTTGTCTTCGAACTCGCTGCTAGGTCTGGATGATTCGCGGCGTGATGAAGAAAATCAGCTCCTGGTTGGTAGTGTTCACTAGTGTGTGCTTGAACAGGTTGCCCAGGATTGGAATGTTCCCCAGCACCGGTACTTGTGAGATATTGACCGAGTTCTGGGTCTGGATGACGCCGCCGATCACCACCGTGCCGCCATCAGTCACCAATACCTGCGTCGTGGCCTGTTGGGTGATGAGTTCCGGGTTGCCCTGCACTTCCTGACCGAAGTTAGGCGTGGTGTTTTCCACGTCGACGTTCAGGAAGATGGTGTTTTCCGACGTGATCTGCGGAGTTACGGTCAACCGCAGGAAGGCGTCGATGTAGGTTACGGTCGGAGGACCACCCAACTGAGCTTGCGTGACGATCGGCACGCGCACGCCCTGCTTGACCAAGGCTTGAATGTTGTTCTGGGTGACGACCCGCGGACGAGAGAGTACTTTCAACAGGCCACGCGACTCTGCCATTGAGAGGATCGCGTCAATTCGTATGGTGCTGCTGGCGTTGATAAAGGTCAGACCGCTGGTGGGCGAAGCCGATCCCAGGTTCGAGAACAAGGGAATCGAGGAACCTGTGGTAGCACCGCCGGTGGTTGGCGGCGGGACGGTGATATAACCCGGGCCCTGCCCAGGAAGGCTGACCGAAGTCGGGGACGCACCAACCGCTTGGGCGCCGCCGATTGCGCTGTGGCCGTTACCCCAGCCAAACCCAAGCTGCGTGCCAATGTCACGCGCAAACTGCCGCGTGGCAGCGACTACGCGAGCTTCTATTTCGACTTCCTGCGTTTTGCGATCGAGCTGCGTCAGCAGGCGGTCAATCGTGGGAAGCACTTTGGGAATGTCGTTGATGATCACGGCGTTGGTGCGATCGTCAGCCACCACGTCGCCGCGCTGCGAGAGGAACTTCTTTACCGTGATAATAACGTCCTTCGCCTTGGCATAGCTCAGGAAGCGCGTGACCGAAACTTTTTCCACGGCCAGCGTTTCGGATTCGATCTGGGCGCGACGGGCGTCCGCTTCATGCTTCAGAGTTTCGACCGTGGCGATGCGCAGGACGTTGCCTTCCAGTTCCCGAGCCAGGTCGTTATTCTTGAGCACGATGTCGAGCGCCTGGTCCCACGGCACGTCATCGAGCACGATGGTCAGCGTGCCATGCACATTCGGATCCAGCACGACGTTGAGACCGCTGATTTCATGAATGAGGCGGAAGAAGTCTTTGAGGTCGACATCTTTCAGATTTACCGAGATCGGCTCGCCAGTATATTTCGGTCCGGTCGCGGCAGATTGCTGTCCGGCCTGAGCCTTTTGTTCCGCCGCAAGATTTACTGCCGGCGTGATGGTGTTGGTAGTGTTCTGCGCCTGGGCCGCGTGATCGCTCACCGGAATCAGTTCGGCGGCAGTCTTGTCCGAGAATCGCGCCGCAGCTTCCTGGGCGCGAACAGTGGGCTCGGCCGCAGAATCGTCTTGCCTCGGCTCCGCCGCGTTCGCCTCGCTCTTGGACTGATAGGAAGGCTCGACAAAGACATAGTCGGTGGGGGCAGCCGAATTCTTGGCTACCGTGCTGGTTTCCGGCTTGGCAGCGGATTGCGCGACAGGCGTGGTCTGAGGAGCGACCTTGGCGATTGCAGTGGCGTGCAAGGTCAGGACCAGCTTCCCGGCAGAGCCCGGCGTCAACTCGTAGGCGCAAGCCTTTTCGAGATCCACGACGACGCGGGTGTGCCGCGCCTGCCGGTCCATGCCGATGCGCACACTCTTGACTCCAGCCGCGCCTACGGCGATGTGGCTCTGTCCGGTCGCCATAACGGTTTCGGGCAGATCCACTACCACGCGAGCGGGTGAGTCCATTGTGCTGAGCTTCGGCGTGAGAGTGCCCTTCGAGCGCATCTCAACCCGGATGTCGTCCGTACCCCGGACTACGTTGACTCGATCGAGCTGGCTCGGTGTCTGTGCGGCCGCAGCCACCACCAGAAGCAGCAACGATACGAACATGGTCACTTGTTGCTTTCGCATTTCGCCTCTCCCCAACCCGCGGGCCAGGCCCGCGTGCCTTCTGAAACTTGATTTCGGCGCCGCCGTTTCCGGTTTCGCCGTCCTGCCTAGACTGCCGGCGTAAAGATTTTCTTCACCACTTCCCGCGTGAAGGACTTGCCCAGCTTGTCCTGGATCGTCTCCTGGAACGTCACCGAGTCGCCCGTAATCTTTACAACGTAGCCATTGAACACGGGGTCGTTCTCCCGCAGAAAATAAGCCTTGTTCAGATTGTTGGTTACCACCGCGATGAAGCCGCTATCGGACTTCACCACGCCGCGCAGATTGATGGCCCCGATCTCCAGGCACTTCTTGCCTGTGGAACAGCCCGAGCCGTTCTGCTGCACTACCGGACTGAAGAAAGGATCGCGCTTGCCGCTCATCGCCCACTTCTTTTCTTCTTTGGGCTTGGGAGCAACCGCAGCCGGAGCCTTTACCGCAACCGCGACCGGAGCCGGGGTAGCCGGAGCGGCGATCTTGGTCACGGGTGAAGCCTTGGCCTGCGTTTTGGCATCGGCCTTGGCGGCTGCTTCCGGCTTAGCCGGCGCTTTCACGACTGCGACTTTCGGAGTTGCGCCCGGTTTTGCCACCGCGGGCTGTGGAGTCGCTACGGCTGCCTTCACTGCTGTTGCCGGGACAGCTTTCACCGCACTCGCCGGGGCGGCTTTCACTGCAGTTGCCGGAGTAACTGCCTTGACTGGGGCAGCCGGAACGTTCTTCGCGACGCTGGGAGCCGAACCCTCGGGATGCAGGGTCAGAATTACTTTCCCGGCGGAGCCTGGCGTCAACTCAAAGGCCAGGGGCTTTTCCAGGTCGATCACCACACTGGTGGTGGGCGGAGTCTTGCCATCCATGCCGATGCGGACGCCCTTGACTCCGGCGCTGCCCACAGGAATCTTGCTCTGTGCGCTGGCCATGACTGTCTCGGGCAATTCCACGAGAACCCGGTCGGGAGACTTCAACTTGCTAAGCCTCGGCGTGACCGGCTGGGTGGAACTGATTTCGATCTGAACACTGTCCGCTCCCGGGACCACGTTCACGCGCTTGAGCTGGTTGCGCTGCGCGGAAGCCTCGTCTGGAGTCGCCGCGGGAACGGGCTTTGGAGCCGAAGCTGGCTTCGCCACCGGGGCAGGCTTGGATGACGGAATCGTCGCCGGCTTCACCGCCGGAGCGGGAGCGCCGGGGGCTGGCTTAGCCTTTGCCGGAGCCGCGGCCACGGGAGCCGGGTTGGAATCGTTGGCCTGCTTCTGCTGCAGCGATTTAGCCGTGCTGCGCGCGGTATCGATGGCGTCCGGGTTCTGTGCCCAGGCCCCGCTCACCATCATTGCCATTGCCAGAATGCCTGTCGTCAGCTTCATAGCCATCCCTACTTCGCGGCCGGCGTTCCGGGTTTTGCCCCGGCGCCTGCGGCTGAAGGTTGTAAGTCGTGACTGAAATATGTAGTCGCGGTAAAACTCGCAACCACGCTCTCGTTCGGCGCGTAGTTGTAGGTGTGCTTGACTTTCGCGTCTCCCGGTTTCTTTGTGCTAGCCACCAGCAGCCCGCTGATATTGACAATGCGCTCCAGTTTGCTCACGCGGTCAAAGAAATTCAGGGTGGAATAGTATGGTCCGTCCAGTTCCATTTCGAAGGGCACTTCGCTGTAATACTGCTGCGATTTGACGTCCTTCGCGCCATAGCGTCGCAGTTCGACGCCCGCCTTCTGGGCCTCGGCGTCAAGCATGGTAATGAACCCGTCGACCTGCTTCTCATCAGGAACGATGCGCTGCTCGATCTCAAGCTGCTGTTTGAGCTCGGCCAGTTGCTGTTCCATTTGCTTCAGCTTGGGCCGGTAAGACTCGAGTTCGTTGTTTTCCTTGATCTTGTCTTCGAGGGCATGCTGGGCGGCGGCATTGCTATCGTTCTGGCTCTTGAACATGGTGAAGTACAGAGCCGCCGTCACGATCACTCCCCCGAGGATCACCGTGCCCCACTGTTTGATGCCCGACATTTCGCTAAAATTCATCGCCATAGGTCCGCCTTTACGACTTTCCCTTCTCGCAAGTCAGCGTGAACTGGAACGCCTGCATGTCCTTGATGTGATCGTCCTGATAGGTTTCCTTGATTTCCACGGTCTTGAAATATCCGGTCTTTTGCAGGTTCGCAATCAGGTTGGCCACCGCGTCGGTGCTCAGAGCGGTTCCCTCCAGGCTTACGCTCGGACCCGTGTCGTCCATCTTGCTCAGCCAAACGGCTTCAGTGTTGTTTACCGTTTCTCCCAGCATGGCCATCAGGGCGACGGGACCGCCCGACTGGCTGGCGCTCGCCCGCAGCCCGTCGATCACATCGACACGCCGCTTATAGTTGTCGGCCTGTTTCTGCCGCTCCAGGAAGCGCGCTTTCACGTCGGCCAGTTCCCGGTTCTTCTGTTCGGCAATTTTCATGTTGGCTGCAATCGCCTTCGCCTGATGATCCAGACGGTACCAGTAGCCGAGGTTGAATAAGCCGACTACCACCAGCACCACCAGGATCTTCAGCTTGGGCGAACCCATATCGCCCATTTCCATCGTGGGCATCGACGGACCGCCGCCGCCACCGCGCTTGTTTTTGCCCTTGGAATTTTCGAGCAGGTTGATTTTGATCATAGAGAGTCAAAGCTCCTCAGGGCCAAGCCCACCGCGACTGCCATCTGGCCGGGATTCTGTTCCACCAGTTCCGCGCCGTGACCTTCAGAGGGCGGGGTGACCCGCTGGAACGGATTCAACAACTCCACCGGCATGGAGAACTCCTGGCGCAATGCTTCTACCAGGCCCGGTACTTTCGACGACCCGCCTGCCAGGTAGATTTTTTCGATATGTTCACCGGCCGCGCTGGCCCGGAAGAAATCGAAGGTCTTTTGAATTTCCAGCACAATGATCTCGGTGACCTGCTGCAGGATCGGCTGCTTCGCGTCCTCGCTCACCGTGCCCACTTTCTTGCCCAGCTTCAGCGACTCGGCATCGTCAAAACTCAGATCCAGTTCCTTCTGCAGCGAGTCGGTGTACTGATGGCCGCCGACGCTGACATCGCGGGGAAACAGGGGGGTAGTGCCCTTCACGATGTTGATGTTCATCACGCTGGCGCCCAGGTTCAAGAGCGCCACTACCTGTCCCGGGGCCGGCTGGTAGTTGTACTCGTAGCAGTTCTGCAGGGCCAACGCGTCGATGTCCACAATAGCCGGGGTGCGTCCCGACATCGAGAGTACGTTGGTGTAGTTCAAAATCTTATCCTTCTTGACTGCGACCAGCAGGACGTCCATCTGCGGACTCCCCACTTCGTCGGAGAGAATCTGGTAGTCAAGACTTACATCGGCCAAATCGAAAGGAATATGTTGAGCGGCTTCCTTCTCAATGGTCTCGGCCAGTTCCTGATCGCTCATGGAGGGCAATGAGATCTTTTTCACGATCACGGAGTGTCCGCTCACCGCGGTGGCCACCGCCTTGGTCTTGATCTGGTTCTCGAGGAACAGCTTCGAAATCGCGCTCGAAACTGTGCCCGAGTCGACGATCATCGAATCGACCACGATGTCGGAAGACAGAGGCTCCAGACCGAGGTGGGCGACTTCAATCTGCCCGCCCTTCTTCTTGAGCTCGACTGCCTTAATGCTTGAAGAGCCCACATCCAGGCCAACAATCGACTTCGATCCCATTCCAAACATGTGCCCACCTTTGGAGCGCCGGCTTCCCGCCGGCTCTCAGTTTTTGCTACTGCGACCCGGCAGCTTTACTCGCTGCCTTCGGCCTGCGTTTCGCCTGCGGTTCCATCTGGCTCGACTTCTCTTCCATCCACTGGTCCAAACGCGATTTCTTGAAGCGCCAGCGGTTGCCCAGCTTGAACGCGGGAATTTTCTGCTCGCCGACGTACTTGTAAAGCGTGTCCGGACTCACGCCCAAATATTGCGAAGCCTGTCGAATGTTCATGACTTCTCGCGAGTCGGCCATAGTTCCTGTTGCCTTTTCCACCGCGTCCATTTCTTGCTCCGATTGCCTTGGCATGCGGGCTTTCTTTCGGGTGATGCCGCGCCCACAACTGCCTGTCCGGGGGCTTTCGGTGTTACGAGCATATCTCAGCCCCAATAAACCCCGGCTCGAAGCGAATGTCCGTGTTTCTTAGGGTTTTTGGCCTGTTTCTTGGAATTGAGGAACCAGGGGGCGACTTGGGATTTCTACATATTGTGGTTAACTTGTTGAGACACTCTATATGAAGTAGTCATCATACAGAAGCGACGCAGTCACTGGCAGTGCGGTAACTGAAGTACTAGGCACGGTACGGAGGTACTATATCTCTCGCCCAACTCGTGGTTTAGGCAGGGTTTAATCATGCGAAGCTTCCGAGCGTTCCGGGTTACCGCACGCCGTAGATTTCGCTGTCTAGAACTTCACCTTTCAACTTCATAAACCTAATATTGCCGGCCAGGAGCGATTGCTTCTTGTGATTTCTCGCCGGCAACACCCGGCTGCGATAATCTAGTTCCTCGGTTCGGAGGGATACTTTGCGCTACCTCGATCGTTTGCAGCCGCTCGCGCTATTGGCGATGCGCCTGGCCTTAGGCGCCATCATGGTCGCACATGGCTCTCACAAAGTTTTTGGAGGCTTGCATCACCATGCGCAGATGGTGGCCAGTCTGGGTCTGCCTGCATGGCTTGCATATGTGTCAGCCTTCGCAGAATTCTTCGGCGGACTGATGATCCTGGTTGGATTCTTCACGCGTGCGGCGGCATTAGTTGTTTTCCTCAATCTATTTGTGGCCATCTGGAAAGTGCATTTGCATAACGGACTTCTCGGAAGTCCCGAGCGGCCGGGATATGAGTTCCCACTGTCAGCCGCCGCTCTTGCCTTCGCGCTGATCTTCTTTGGTGGAGGCGCCATCGCGCTTGACCACGTTCTGCGCGGCGGAGGCAGCGGCACCTCCAAACGGTTTTGATTTTTCGATAAATCGTTAATGGCCAGCGACCGCAACTTATTTCGACTTGCCGGGTTTCGCTTTGATTGCCCGCTCGACTTTTGTTGGCAATCAACGGGTCCAATTGAAATCCCGCGCGGTTGAAACTATGATGGGAACTTCGTTCATGCGCTTGCATCCAAATGGTTTGGCGGTCGCATCTCACCGCCAGTAACGACAATCACAGGAGGTTTCCCTTGAGAAAGTTTGCCTTCCTTGCGACCGTCTTCGCATTTTTTGTCCTTCCTACCTTGGCTTCTGCGCAGCAGGGGGACGCCATGATCGGCTTCGGAACCCTCTTGTCCCCCGGAGCGGCCGCTTGCGGCGTATCTTCCGCCGGCGCTGTCACTTGCCCTGAAAAAGGAGGCCTGTACATAAATCTCGGCGCCGACGTGATTTTTCACCGGCGGATGGGCTTCGCTTTTGACACCGCATGGCGGGCGAGCCAGGGAGACTACGGCGGTCTTGGCATTCCTTACAAGCCCATTCTTTTTGATTTCAACGGCGATTACCAACCCAAACTCGGCAAGAAGGTAGGCGCGGATCTATTCGGCGGAATTGGCTGGCAAACGACTCGTTACTATGGCCTAGTCAACAGTTTTTCGTGCTATCAACTTGGCCAGTGCTATCAGAGTTCCAACCACTTCCTGGTCGACCTGGGAGCCGGGATTCGCTATTACGCCTACGGGCATCTGTTTGTCCGGCCCGAAGTGCGTTACTACAAGATCTTCAACAATTCGGCCGACTTTACCTCCGGCAACGTGATTCGCGTGGGAGCGTCGATCGGTTACACTATCGGCCCAGAGTAAAAGTCTTCGGTTGGGCGGTGGTCGCGAGTGGGGCCGGAGCAGAGAGTTCCTACCTCCCAGCTAAGCCAACCATTCGCGACTGCCTTGTCCGACACCATTCATCTGGCGGCCGCATTCCAGAAGCGTGAACCAACAGATAAGGGGGCTGTATTTGAGAAAATTCGCACTCGTACTGACCGCGTGTGCGGTCCTGCTGTGTGCCGCCTTCGCCCGTGCCCAGCAGGTTGATGTTGCTCTTGGTGCCGGCATCCTGTTATCGACCACGAACCTCACTGCTTCCCAGGCGTTTCTGCCTCCGGCGGAAAAGGGCGGGATCTACCCCAGCTTCAGCATCGATCGCATTGGCGCGAACCGTTTCGGGTTTAGCGCAAACGTTGCGTTCAGTTATCGGAAGCAGAGTTATAACGGCTTCCAGGAATATCGTCCGATCTTCTACGACTTTAACGTGGTGTTCGCACCGCGATTGACGAGAAAAATTGATGCCGATTTCATGGCGGGCGCGGGCGGTGAGAGAGTGCTTTTTTACAGTCCGACCGGCTTTTGCTTTTTCCCGGGCGGGTGTAGCGCGGCTCTAAACAGCAATCACTTCCTTTTTGATCTTGGCGCCGACGCTCGCTATTCGTTGTGGAGACACATCTTTGTTCGCCCCGAGGCGCACTTCTACCACATCGTGAATAACGTCGAGTTCCATTCCGACAACGTGCTTCGAGTGGGCGCCACAATCGGCTACACGTTCGGTCGCAAATAACATCCGAATTCGTTTTCTGGTGAGAAAAAAAACAGCGTCGGGAATCGACGCTGCCTGGGACATCTCCTGTTTTTGAAAAATTATTGTTCGTGCTCGCAGATCTCAGCCTCGTGGATCGCCTGATCCAGATGTTCGATTGCCTTTACACGATGGCCATGAAAATCCTTGGCTGCCGTTTCCAGGTGATGCTTGGCATTGCGCATGGCTTCGAGGGCTTCGTGGATGTGGGGATGCTCCTCTGGCGTCGCCGCAGCGGCTAGTCCAGCCGGAACGGCAGCCACGGCTGGAACCGGTGCAGCCGGAGCCTTTGGGCCCGCTGCGCTCGCCGTGAAGGCCAGCGTAAAGAGAAGTGTCGCCATGATGAGCAGGGTCAACAACCCGATCTTCTTCAAATGTTCCTCCTCGTCCGAATTCCCGGCTCGGACGCAACCGGTGTAGGTTCAACTTCCTTCAGCATTACTCGCGCTTCCTCAAAAGAGCTTGCGAGACCCGCACAGTATAGCCGCAGATTCGCGCATAGCCATTCTCACAAGGGTTACTTCCCGGATGCTCTCTCGCTCGCGCGCCGGCTTCGCCACCACAGCAATACTGCCGCGAGCATCAGTACTATCGCGACCGCGATGTCAATCCGCTTTACATCTTGCTGCAGGCGCTCCCACTGCTGGCCGAAGAGGTAGCCTGCGCCCGCAATCACGGTCACCCACAGCGCAGCGCCGAGAAAGTTGAAGATCATGAACTTCCGCCAAGGCATTCGCAGAACCCCGGCCAGTGGGCCGGCGATGATTCGCAGGCCGAAGACAAAGCGGGCGAAGAAGATCGTGACCGCACCGTAACGCGCGAAGAGTTGCTCCCCGCGCTCGAGGGTCCGGTTCTGAACTCTGAAGAGAGTCTGGTATCGCACCAGTAGCGGACGCCCACCATAGTAGCCGGCAGCGAAGCCGAGATTGTCGCCGAGGGTGGCGGCGATCGTCGCCACTAAAATGATCCAGGGAAGCCTGAGATTCGGCTCGGAGTAGGTCAGGAAACAGGAGAGTAATAGGATCGTTTCACCGGGCACTGGGATGCCCGCGTTCTCCGCGAGCAATGCCGCACCTATGGCCCAATATCCGTATTGCACGATTGCGTTCCGCAGAAACTCGAGAATTGAGTGAGTCAAGATGCTCACGTGGAATACAGTGCCTTCGGGACCGAGCCGGCAGCCAAACCGGCAGTTTTGCCTGGACAGTATTACCGGAAAACTACGCCGAATCTTACTGGCTTGTCAGGAATTTAATGAGCTCACGGTTAAACTCTTCCGGACATTCTTCATAGGGAAGGTGCCCGACACCGGAAAAGACCACCTTTTGGACGTGCTTAAAATGTCGCGCCAATGGCTCCATGGACGACACGTAGACCGCCGGATCTTTGTCTCCCCACATTAGGAGCGTGGGAATTGGCGCCAGCTTGGGCAGTAAAGCTTCCAGTTCGCGCAGATCAGCCGTCCACGTGCGGACGATGCTCAAGGCATGGCCCAAGTAATCCGGCTTCGCCATCGGTGCGGTGTAGCCTTCAATGCTGCCGGGCGGAATCTTGTTGCGATCGGCGAACAGGCGTCCGTGCCAGTAAGGAAACAGCGAAGGCATACGTCCGATCCCCGAACGAAACAGCGTCGCACCGAGCCGGGTGGCAAAGAATGGCGCGAGCCACGTGCCATGCGGAGAGTACGGATTGACCGGGCAAACCAGCACCAATCGGGCAAGGCGCGCCGGGCAGCCGCCGGGGCTCATGCATTCCGCGGCCGCAGCCATCGCCACCGCGCCGCCCCGCGACGTACCTAGCAAATCGAAAGAGGAGAGCCTTAACTTTTCGACAAACTTTAGCACGCGCAGCGCGGTCGCGCGCATCGAGTGATCGATCCCGTGCGGCCGATCGGAGAAGCCTGCTCCGAGCAGGTCGGGAGCATATGCGGTGACGTACGGAGCCAACGCCGGCAGTGCGAATCTCCAGGAGAAAGAATAGGCCATCAGCCCATGCAGCAAGATCAGCGGGGGACCGGAGCCTGCGCGCAGATAGCGCATGCGGGCGCCGTCGAGATCTATCCAGCACTCTTCCACGCCATCGCTCAAGCCTGAAGGGGAACTTTCCGGGATTTGCAAAGCCTCATTCACAGCAAAACTTTCTCGACAATGGGGACAACTCTTTACCCTCTGCGGGAGTCTACTTAAGTGAACGCCTCTGTCGCTTCACTCTGGGGAGCTTCGGCTCCCCGTTTTTTCTGAGGTCTTTGTTTCAGACAGTATCCAAGGTCTTCACAAACCCTTGTAGCAAATCAACTCAGCTGGTTCACTTCCTACTTGCCTCCGCCGCCGAGGGTATATCCAATCGACGCACCATAGCGGATGGCAAAGCTGGAGTTGAATTCGACATTGTTACGGACGAGATAAACCCGCACCTCGGGCCGAACAAACAAACCTCGTAGGGGATAGAGCTTGAAGCCTCCGCCCACATCGCCCATGAAATGAGTGCTGTTAATGTAATTGGAGCAGTTACCATAGTTGTCGCAATGGGAAACCACTCCATATTCACGGATGGTTTCCGCGCCCGCTCCCGCGACGATCTCGGCGGCTACGTGCTTTTTGAACCTCGGAGCATAGATCGCGTTAAAATTCCAAAAAATCGGCCGGTAAGGCAGTTGGCTGTTATACAAACCCTGCTGTGTCCTCCAAAATACTTCAGCGCCCACGCCAATGTGTCTTTTGAAAAGAAAGTCACCGCCAGCGCCCGCATAGGTTCCACCGCTCAGGCTCTGGTTCAGGCCAGAAAAAGTCCTACTGGGGCTGGGCGCGGTAAGACTTCCTCCGCCAATGGCGACATCAATCTGTTGGGCGCAGACCGGCAGCACGCAGGTCAAGATCCACCACACACTCCCGACGGCTATCAACTTCCTCACATCGGCCTCCTCAAGGATGGTCTAAGAGCTTCATTTCTAAACATCAGACCAAACTCGCAAACTGAGTTTGTATCTCAAATTGCTCACTCTCGGCGAGTGTCTGATTAAGTCGCGACCCTCAATTGTTAGGATGCGCGCGGATCTCAACTTAGAAGATTAACTGATGGGAGGAGGACGGTTGTAGCGGACGCCTTCAGTTTGTAGTGCGGACCACACCCGGGAAACGGAGTTCGAATAAGGAGGTTCCGCAGCCAGCGAAAATGGCAGAAATGCTTTGGCGGGAGCGCTCCACTGAAAACGGTCGGAATCAAAATGTGATCGGTGACCCTGGTGAAAGACCGCTTTGATCGAAGAGTGGTGAATTGAGAAATGAAAAGGAAAGTGCGGCGGCGCACTTCGGATCACCAGGAACGCGAACAGCGCCGCCGACGCAACCATTCCTCGGATCCAAAGTGCTTTTTCGTTGCGCTGGCCAGTGCAGGGATGCCTATTCGATGAAGCGAAGCCCACCATACGGTTGTGGATGAGTATACTCCCTCACGAGCGTGCGAACTCTGCTACCGCGTCTGCGAGGAAGTTTACAATACCACTGCTCTCTGCCGTGAAAGGACCTGATGACCATTCTGGAGTTTAGTCTGCTGGTATGGGGTAGTTCGCTGATCGCCGGCCTGGTCGGAGCGTTGACGGGCCTGGGCGGAGGGGTCGTCCTTGTACCATTGTTGAGCCTGTTCTTTAAGGTCGATATCCGGTATGCCATCGGCGCCTCGCTGGTATCGGTGATTGCGACCTCCTCGGGCGCGGCGGCCGCTTACGTGAAGGAGGGCTTCTCGAACATCAGGATTGGGATGTTCCTCGAGATTGCAACGACTCTCGGCGCGCTTCTCGGCGCACACCTGACGACGCGGGTATCGACCCATGCCATCGCAATTGTCTTCGGAACGGTGCTGCTGTTTTCCGCGTACTTTTCCCGGAAACCTCGCACGCATGCGGAACGCAATGTTCCACCCGATCGGCTAGGCACGCGCCTGCACTTGAACGGCTGGTTTCCTGACGTAGACGGCCCCCGCAGCTATAACGTTCAGAACGTACCCACAGGCTGGGGTCTGATGTTTGGCGCTGGCGCTTTGTCAGGGCTGCTGGGCATCGGCTCGGGTGCAATGAAGGTTCTTGCCATGGACCAGGCAATGAAGATTCCATTCAAGGTGTCGACTACTACCAGCAACTTCATGATTGGCGTCACCGCGGCAGCGAGTGCGGGAGTGTATTTGAGCCGCGGTTACATTGATCCTGCACTCGCCATGCCGGTCATGCTCGGCGTTCTGGCTGGCTCGATGCTCGGGGCGAGGATTCTGGTGAAACTACACACCAAGTGGCTGCGCTTGGGATTCAGCCTGGTAATTGTGATCCTGGCGATTGAGATGCTCTATAACGGATTCTCGGGGAGGATTTGAGTGCAAGGCGAGCGAAGCTGGACCGATCAAAGGATTGAGAATGTTCTTGGCAACCTGCTGCGCGGTGGCGTACTTCTGTCGGCGTTGGTGGTGTTGATTGGGGCCACGATTTACTTAATTCGGCATGGTCACTCGCCGGTAGACTACCGCGCCTTCCACGGCGAACCTGAGGACCTGCGAACGATCCGCGGGATCGCCCGCGACGCATTCCAATTGCGCGGCCAGGGAATCATCCAACTGGGACTCTTACTGCTAATTGCGACTCCTGTAGCCCGAGTCGCGTTTTCGATCTTTGGGTTTGCGGAAGAGCGCGATGGCATGTACGTTGTATTTACCTTGATTGTGTTTTCGGTATTGCTCTACAGCCTTTTGGGAACCGGCTAGCCGCTCACCAGCAAAAGAAACATCCGATGCTTCACTTTCGTAACGCCGTGGTGTGCGCGATCGCACCAGCGAAATTTCCAGTCTGTGTTCGAATGACGCAAGGGACCTACTCATGCGCGTTCATCGAACCTGGCTTAGTATCGTCGCAGCGATCGCTCTCAACCTCGCCGCGCAAGCCGCCCCTTTCGTGGTGTTTCCGAAGGCCGGACACTTGGCCTCGCAGGACGGGCGCTTCGTGGTCCGAAATACCGATGTGGAGGCGCAACCCTTGGAGTTTGTCGGTGCCTTCCACTCGTTATTTCTGGAAGAAACGGCCACTGGCCGGACCCGCAAACTGTGCGACTACGTCGGAGTGGCCGCGGTGGCCTGGACGAAAAACAACTTGCTCATCATGACGGAATATTTGAGCAGACGCACTTCGCGCGCACTGATCTTCGCTGCCGACAGTTCCCGCGATACGGTTGTAATCGATCAGCCATCGCTCGCGAACCTTGCCCCGGTAAACCTTCGCCCGCAATTGCGCGAGAACGACCACGTTTTTGTGGAGGCCGTCCAAGTCGAGGAAGAGACGCTGACTCTGCGAGTGTGGGGATATGGAAAGCACGACGCCAATGGCTTCCGCTGGCGATGCGAGTATAGCCTGCGCGAAAGATCCATCTCCTGTAAGGACACGCCACCGACATTGAGTAAGACAAATAATTAGGCTCTCTCGCTCAGGTGCCTGGTGCCTTTGCTTCTGCCTAGGCTTTGTTTCATCTCAGCAATCTCGTCGTCTGGTGGTTGCGCGCCAACTTCTGCAGCAGCAGGCCCGCTTCGATGACTTCATGGAAGCTTTCAATCGCGAGCGAATGGGTTCACGAAAACTGACGAGGCATTTTGCATGCCTGGATCGACGGGCACTCATTCCGCGTCCTGTTGCAAAGCACATCACGCTGTAAGGCCGTTGTTCAAACCAATATTTTTTAACTTGACTTCTCTGACGATCAGACTAAGGTCAAACAAGAAGGTCCTGTCTTGCCAAACAGCAGATAAGCCCTGGCGTACGTTCCCTCCAAGCAGGAGTTTAGTTATGAATCCGGCATCCCCCCAGTGCCTGAGTCGCGCCGATTGGAAGACTCTGTATAGAGCCGCCATTCTGGAAAGCAATAAAACCCTTCTTCCGGTGCGAGTGTCGGCAGCTGAAGAAGCCGTGATAGCACGTGGACGAGAAATCTTTTTCGATCACGGAACTCCCGAAGAGAAAGAAGCCTTAGAAGACGCACTGTATGCCTTGCGGGCATACAGAAGAGCTTGGCAGCACGTCGAAGCTGCATAGTCTCATGCTTCCGCGAGACTGGCATTTGGACTCCCCGGAGTGTCATCGCCTCCGGCCGCCTTCTCCCGTGCCGTGGTAGGTCTGCGTCAGCTCCCGCCGAAAACGCGGAGAGAACACAGCGTAGGGCTACAAAGTCGTCCGTAGTCAAATACATCACACCGGAAGCACGGTGCGATTCCGCTCAGGGAGCCGGAGTTCACGGACCTGATTCGTCTATTCGAACTGCCCCGCCTTACTCGCTGTGCTCACCTTATGGGCACGAGCATTTGCGCATGTCTTGCAAAATTCTCCACGGAGTGAGAGAACTCTAGCCATGTACGTCGATGTCTTGCGCTCCCCGGTGCATTTTCTACGGGATGTCGGGATTTCTGCAGATCAAGATTGGTTAAGAGAATACGAGGCATGGTTCGAACGCGAAGGGCAAGGGATCTCAGACGCGGTGGACCGCGCCGGCACACCGTGGCTTCGCATGTTCGATCGGTGGGGCGATCCGGTGGATGAGATCCTTTATCCACCCGAATACTGGCGCATGCTGAAACATGGATACCGGGCAGGCGTGCTCTGGCGAGTCTTTGAGCAAAATTCGTTGATACCTACTTACCTTGTTCTTTACGCTACTGGTTTTTACGACCCCGGCTTGGCGTGTCCTTACACGGTCTCTCTGTCCACCGTCACCCCACTCTCCAAGTATGGAGGGGCGGAGTTGAAGTCACGGTTCTTGCCCAAGATGTTGCAGCACGATGACAGTGTCTGGCAGGGAGCAACCTGGATGACAGAGATTAAGGGCGGGTCAGACTTGGGAGCGGCGGTCGAGACCATAGCAGAGCAGGATGGAAATAAGTGGCGGCTAACCGGCGACAAATATTTCGCGAGTAATGCCGGGGCCGAACTGGCGGTGGTCGCGGCCCGGCAGGAAGGCGCACCGAAGAATGTCCGCGGACTGAGTCTGTACCTGGTACCGCGTCGCGGTGAAGACGGGCAGCTGAATTATCGCATCCGCCGCCTCAAGGATAAGATCGCCACTCGCTCGGTGCCAACCGGTGAGATCGAACTTCGTCACAGCGAGGGTTGGCTGCTCGGGCAAGCGGAGCATGGAATCTATTTGATTCTCGAAGCGCTGAACCTTTCGCGCGTGGCCAACAGTGTAGGCAGCGTAGCGCTGGCACAGCGGGCAATCGCCGATGCCTATTCTTTCGCTGAACGGCGCACGGCCTTCGGCAAACCGATCATCGAACATCCTTTACTGCGACGGCAATTCGAGGATCGCGTGCAAGCGCTACGGGCGGCCTCCCGGCTGGCTTGGGAGGCGGTGCGTTTGCTCGACACGGTGTGGCAGGAGAAGCCGCCGTACTCGGACAGCTATCATTTGTTCCGCTTGGTGGCTCACTTGGCCAAGTACTGGACAGCAGAGTTCGCTGTGCAGACGGCAAAATGGGCAATGGAAGTGTACGGTGGCCTGGGAACGCTGCAGGAATATCGCGTGGAGCGCTGGCTGCGCGAGGCGATGATCCTTGCGATCTGGGAAGGAACATCGCATCGCCAGATGCTGGATGGGCTGGAGGCCATGCAGCGCAAAAGTGCACACCAGTTGCTGTTCCAGCACCTTGCGGGCAAGGCGCCTGAGGCGCGGCTGCGCGATTTGGAAGCACGCGTGGAGCGACAACTCCGCTTGCCCGAGGTTGACAAGGAAGGGACTTTGGAGAGGCTTTTTAGCGATTTGGCTTCGCTTACCTCAGAGTCCCTATAGCGAAGAAAGCTTGACGTGGATGATTTCGATCATTGTTCGCAGCAATTGCGGGTTGGCACAAAATTGGGCACAATCGCCGTTTGGTGTTCGAGGGTTGAGAAGAACGTCACGCGGAAGGTGCGTGAACACAGGGGATTTCTGGTGAGCGCGGCAGGACTCGAACCTGCGACCCATGCCTTAAAAGGGCATTGCTCTACCAACTGAGCTACGCGCCCATCCTACTTACGAATCAATCACTTAATCGAAACAAATGTCAAAGCCGTTGCACAGCCGTTGCACAATTTCAAAAACTGCTCTCTGAACTCGCTGACAGCATCTTCACGTCTACGAGCGATTCAAGCTGACGCATCGCGGCGATGCTTTGCGCGTCAAGCGTCTTGATGTACGAGTTCTGGGTCACCGCCACGTTAGCGTGCCTCAAGATTGCCTGAATCGTTTTATCCGCAACGCCCAGATCGTGCAAGTTCGTCGCGAGTCCGCGCCTGAATGCGTGCCAGCCGTGCCACTGAGGACGCTCGCTCCGTTGGTATTCGTGATCTTCCTTATCGTGCTCGTCCGCAGCCTTTCCGCAAACGCAAACATTGAGAACGGGAAGGATTTGGCGATTGAGCACGTTGTTCAAACTCAAAGGCGTGGGCGTCTTTTTCATAGTAGCAAACATTGGCCCGCTTGCGGGATTGCCACGACTCACGCGGTATTGATCCAGCAGCCGTTGCAGAGGCGCGATTATCGGAACAGGAGCCTTGCTCTTGCGCGTCTTTGGTTCGTTCGTGACCGACTCCCAGACAGACCGCAAAACTCGAATTTCTTCGCCCGTGTAATCGGGCCACTCAAGCCCCCGAATCTCTGCGCGGCGAAGCCCGAGGAATGCAGCGACCGCACAAATCGTTCGGGCCGGATCGGGCAACAGCCTCAGCATCGTCAACACTTCAGGCAAAGAATAAGCGTATGTCTCTTCGCCCTCGGGAGCCTTCGGAATGCTGGCCTCGCGGATCGGGTTTGCGCCCGTAAGATATCCTTGCTGAATTGCATGGCGGAAAATCGCACTCAACAGCGAGCGGAAATGATGCAAGGTGCTCCGCGTGAATTCTGGATGCTCCCGCCCCAGATCGGAAAGAACCTTGTGAGCTTGGGGCGTCTTGAATTCCCGCAAACGGAAGTGACCGCAACGCGCTTTCAACTGAGAATCCCAACGGGCCTTATAGCCTTTCACCGTTGACGCCCGTTTTTGTGTCTGCATATTCGGGAAGTAAACGTCGGTCACGAAGTCTTGGAGAGTGACATTCTTGCTAGGCTCAAGGTTGCTAGAGTTAACCGGGTTCAGTTCTTCCTCAGCCAATTGCAGAACACTCTCAGGCGGCCTTTTCAGGCGGACGTGTTCGGGGTCAACAGCAGACAGTTTCTTGCAAACTTGCTTGCGGACTAGTTGCCCGTTCTCCACGAACGAATCACGGTAACGCAGAAACCATGAATCGCCTTTTCTGAATACGTGCCCCGCTTGGTTAGCCATTTCGCTTTGCCTTCTTTCTGGGACGCCCGCCTTTTTGACCGTTCAGCCGTGCGGCCTGTGCTTTCTCCTTGCTAGTCGCTTCCCCGCCCTTCCTTCCCCATCGGGCGAACATCTTCAACGCTTCCTCGGGCAATTTCTTCATAACGAGACTACTATACCAAAGGGCCTTGGGTTTTGCAACCTATTTCTGCGTTCAAGCATCTAATATTTTATGAACCAAAGACCCTTCGGTTTTAGGCACTTTGGTGCAAAAGATTTCACTTGTACGTTAACCGTACAAGGGCTGCCGAGGCTGACTTAGAGTGCGGAATCATCGAACCCCACAACAGTTAAACATTCAACCAAAACTCGGGCCGAATTCGTTGTACGTTTCCCGTACAAACTTTGGTCTTTGAAATACTGAAACAGACGTGTACTTTCGGGCTTTGATCTTCGTTTGAATCGTTGCTAATGTTTCGTAGTCGGGTTCGACCCGAATTTCTTTGAAAGTTGAGAAAGTCGCGGAGCGGGTTTGGCTTGGTCGCCAACCATACAGCGTGACCGCGATTATCCGGCTGACCAGCCCGTTGCGGGTAATCAGGCCCGCAGAGGAGTGCAAACCAAGGGACAGCTCTTTCGCTGTCTGGCCCGGACCACTCCTGAGAGACGTAATCCCTCAGTTTGTATCAACGTAGGGCAAACGAGTTCTCCTTCTGTCAAATGCCAACAGGAGAGCTATGCCCGCAAAATCAACCGAAGTCGTTTCGCAGCTAATCCCACAACATTTTGAAATTTTAGATGCTAAACAATTAGCATCCCGACTTTCATTGCCCGAGTCGTGGCTGAGAGAAGGTACGCGTTCGCGGGCAACCGATGTCATTCCCCATTTGCGGTTCGGAAAATATGTGCGCTTTCGCTGGGACTCCCCCGAATTGAACGCTTGGATTCTCCGACGAATGAAGGGCGGACGCCAGTGACCTTAAAAGATAAAGCTCCTTCAGCATTGCAGGACGCTTGGTATTGGATTATCGGAATTGATTGCCTTTTCTGCGGTCGAAGGACGTTTGGCTGGACTAACTGGCAACACAATTGTCCTGAGACTAGAGGAAAAACTTTTGTCGAAGAAATGAAAATGGTAGCGGATGCCATTCGCCGCGCCTACGCAACTCACCCGGCGGATCGCGATATACACACGATCTATCAAATCGCTGAAGAACTATCCGAGATGGGAGAAAGAGACAGAGACGAGCAAGAGTAAACGACTATGAAAACAATCTTTGATGTTGACTCGTACATCTGCGACAGGCTCGCTCCTGCTCGTCCCGGAAAAGTCGCCCGCCACAAATTAGCGTACGCTGCGCATCGCTACGCCATACTCAAGACCGGGAATCCGATTTTCGAATCAGTCTGTGCTGCCCTTCCTCTCGGCCCGTGTTTCCTTGAGTTGCTCCGCGATCCAAACCGCAGAGGAAACCCCGACGCGCTCTCGCTCGAAGAAAAACAATTGATTGATGAGGTTCTTCAGAAGCTAGGCGCGATGTCGGGCCGCGCTCTCGCCGCCAGGAGTCATAGGAATTATTACGAGTGGCGCGTTATGCGCGAGGGCATGAACCCGAACCAAGTTAAATCGTGCGGGAAATATCGGGAGATAAGCGTTGCCCTGATCCGCATGTTGCCAGATATCCAAAGACGCGGGGCGAACGTGGGTAATCCAATCGGCTTGCAGTAAAAAACCAACGGGTTCTCACACCCGAGCAAAAAGTGACGCCAATCACTTCAACAAGGATTAAGTATGGAATTCCGCACTACCAACCTTCCTTTAGCCGCCGCTATCACGGCGAGCACCAAACTCAAACTCATCCGAGTAGACGCCGACAGCATTAAGCAAGCGTCAATGGTGTTCCATGATCCATCCGGCATCGGAGCACAACTTGAACTCGAATTCCTGAGCGGGCAATTCATGGTGTCCGCAAGTCAGTATGCCGTCCAACTCCGCGCCATGCGGAGGCAGGTAGAAATCAAATTAGCAGCGGCCCGCACGAAAGAGGCCGCCCGTGTATAAACCCTATCGCGAAGTAGAAGCCGAGCGCGGCAAAAACAGTTTTCATCCAACAGTGCTGGCGGAGTTCCGAGGCAAGCCGTGCAATCTCCGCCGACACTTTGAAATGGGAACGACATTGCGAGAAATAGTCGCTTGGGCTGAGCTTTGGGCGGCCAACGATCCCGAGCAGTTCATCTACGTTCAGGATTGGAGCAAGTTCGTTAAACGCAGCAAACGATCTATCGCGTCGTCCCTGTGCATTGCCGAGTCCATGCAGATTCTTATTCCTGCCGTGAGGCTCAAGAAGAATAAGTACGGAGCGATGAGGAAAAGACGCGGTTGGATCGTTGCGGACCACGACAAGATCTCAGCGCGGGAGAACGGCGACTGTACTTTGTCCGTTGTACGGAAAATGGACGCGCCTCTCCGCAAGCGTGGGGAGCGTCGCTGGCCGAGTGCATTTCCTGACGCTGAAGCAAATGCTAAGCAAATGCTAGAAGTTTCCGCGCCGAGTGCATTAACGAGTGCAATTCCTCCAGACCCGAGTGCATTTGAAAGTGCATTTAAGAGTGCATTTGAAAGTGCATTTCCTGACGACGATGAGTGCATTTCCGACGCCGCTATATCTTCGTCAGACAAGGAGTTGCAGAACGGAGGCGAACGAAAACGCCTCTCTAATCCTTTGAATCCTTTGAATCCTCTGAAACGAGAAGAGAGGAATCCTTTGAATCCTGCACAAGAACAAACCCCGTCCCTCTCTCTTTCTGATTCAAAATCTAAACCTAACGGGCAAGGAAAATCGGGCTCGGATTCTTCAGCGCTCGTCTTGGAACTCGCCTGCATTGCCGATGATGTGTGCGGGCTATTCGACGGCAGACAGCAACGGGCCGTTGCGGACCTATTAGAAAAACATCCCGCCGAAAGAATCACGGAACTCTGGCGGGAACATTGGGAACAGAGAAAGGGTAACGACACGAAAAAACGGTTCGCCGTTGTCGATTTTTTGAAAACGGCAGACCTACGCTTGTCCGAAATTCCTTGTACGGAAAACGTATGAAAGCGGGCGACATTCTAGCAAAGCCGCCCGCCGCTCCCGCGCCGCCGAGCCGGGAAGAAAAAAGCCGCCGCGTGAAAATCTGGTGCGCTGCTTGCCAGCGCTACCACAAATTGAAGCGCTCCGCAAAAGAACCGCATCTCCGCTCGGAGCAAAAGCCCGCCGAATGAAATATTGCCCGCATAACTTTCTCATTCCGCCCGAATTCAGCGCCCGCCAGTCGGCAGCGGACTGCGTAACCTTCGGGCGTGTCTCTCCCTTCTGCGTTGACTGCTGGCAAAAGCAGGGCAAGGAAGCGCCCGAGGAATACCGAGGGGAAATCGGAAAGCCGCTTGTGTATGGGCACTGCGATTTAATCACTCAGGTTGCCCGAAAGCGCGGATTCGCCCGAGACTCTAGCAGCCGTGAAGATATCGAGGGTGACTTGCGCCTGCATCTCATGGAAAAACAGGCTGAGATTCAGGCGGGCATAGCTGGCAAGAACGCCGCGTATGTTGCGAACTACGTACGTCGGGCACTCAAGAATTTTCTGACAGACAAGCAGGGGAAATCCTCTGCCGGAAAAGTCATCCGCAACACCGTTAAATCCCTTTCGCCCGAGGGACTGGTAATTACGAGCCGCAAGCAAGCGGCTAGGGAACGAGCGGGCGAATTGTTGACGGACTTGACGGGCGGGGATGCCGCGTCTGTTCAAGATGATTACACGCTAGACGAGAGAGACGCACTTTTCACAGATGGCCTAGACAGCGAGCCGAAGACTAGCGGAAAGCGAACGGAAGTGGGCCGACTGTTCGACACGATGACAGCCGAGGCTGTATCGCAGATCGCAACACTGACGGGCGGGCGGAAAGACGGCTTCGATGTTCACTTAGATTTGCAGAAGGCGCTCGCTCACTTGCCTGACGATGAGCGCTCGGTTTTTGAATGGCTCTGGTTAGAGAACGGGCAATTGCTGGCCCGTGCCCGCAGTTATCCCGATGTGCAGCGGGCAATGAACCTCAGCCTGCAAAGCGTCCGCACATTGGAAATGAAGGCGATTCAGAAACTCAAACCCGCGCTTGGGCCATCATTTTTCAAGAATCGGCAGCCCGCCTAGTCCTCAATGGGTTTGGTATTCACGCTCGCTTGTTGAACGTTCGATAATTTTTCTTTACTGCCAGGCCATCTGCGCCCGACTGGGAAGATCGCAGTTGGACCAAAACGGCAGCGGGGTGATTCGTATGTGACTGACTCGAAGGCGCTATGGGCAACGGTAGAGGTCTTCTTCAGAAATGATCCACCTGAGAACATAAGCTGGCTTAGATTATTGCGCTTTTCCGAAAGGAGAACTGACTCAGCAATCCTATCCAACAGACCGGCCCTGCCGTAATAAGTCGAGCCGAACGTCTTGAACAGATCATTAGTGATCATGCCTATGTGCATCCAGATCGCACCCGGACGTGAGAGACTAAATTGTTCCTTCGCTGCTTCACGAAGCGTCCTAATCATCTTTTTTGCCAGTTGGACGGGTTTGTTGGAGTCGAACTCTAGGACAATTCTAGGACTCAGCGCGTTGCCTATGACTGTTTTTCTAACCATCTGTGAATGCACTTGAGCGGCCTTCATGAGTTTCTCGATAGGCATGTTTGGAACGGTGCCGATCCGTCTAACTTTGACGCCCGGAAGGAAGATTTCCTCCCCCGTCTGGGCTACATCGTTTAAGGCCGACACAAGTTCGCGCAATTGCGTCCTCTCAGGCAATAGATTTGCAGTGAACTTCAGACCGAGAATCGGAATGGTTTTCTCATCGTCCCAAGAGAAGCACTGTTTGAGTTCGACGAAAAGCTTACCGATGTTCTCAGGTTTAATCGGCCAAGCCGTATACAGGGATATGGCTTTAGCTTCAACCTCACACGCGATACCGTCGCGAGTGGCTAGGAAATCGTATCCGCCATCTTCCTCAAGATCGTGGAAGTAAACATCCCAGCCCAGCTTGCTCAGGAGCCCCGCGACACGAAATTCGTGCTGAAGAGGCCACAGCCCTTCCTTTAGGCCCTTCCTTAGGCGACCCAGCAATCTTGTTTTCGCCCCCGCTGATAGGCAAGGTATCGTTTGGCCAACGCCGATCAGAAAATCTACTCCCGCATGGCAGGCTTCGGGCAGAGTATAGAATCTCTCTCCACCCCGAGCGCGGAGTAGTTCGAGGTTGAGCAGCTCCAATTCAAGCGCGAACGCCTCGTCATCGTATGGCGTTACGAAGCCCTTAGCATTCAAAGAACGACCAATTGAGGCGAATGACTCGCGATACTGATCTTGGCCGATGAAATCGGCAACAATCGCCGCGTCACGAGAAATGTCGCTGAGGTCGTTGACGGCCCGGTATCGCACCTTTGGGTTCTCCTTGATGTTTTAAGCATAGTGCAAACAACAGATTTTATAATTTTTGTCGTACTAACTTGATAGGGGCATCGCCTTTTTCTCTCCCCCGTGCTGTACGTTTTCCGTACAACTCTTCCGGCTTCAGCCGCGTAACAAAGCCCGCCGCTCGCTTACGGTCGGGGCCTCTCTTGGCGTTTCAGACGAATATCAAAAGTTTTGCTTTCTTCCGGCAACGATTAAGCCCGTCGCCGCGTCTGCTAACCCAAGAGCGTGCCCCGATTTGTTCGGCCAACCCGCCGACAATTCGGGGCATTTCCATTTTACGGAGTCTTTTCGATGTCTATCGCCGCCCGCCTGATAGTCGGTCAAGTACAGCGCTTTGTACCTAACAACCGAGGCGGATTTTTTCTCGTTTGGAGCGAGTCAGGCAGGTTTCGTGTCTATCCCTCACAAGTGAAAACCCCGCTTTCAATTGGCGAAATAATCACATTCTTGCCCGATCCACAAAGCTCGGGAAACGTTCGCCGCGTAACAACGGTTCTGTTTCAGGAACCCGCCGAAATCAATTCTGCAAGTGAAAAGGTGTCAACCGATGAATAAACCAGTGCCAGTAAGAACGCAAACAACCACGCAACCACAGTGCCAGCTTGACGACTGCCATTACTGGCACGGTCGTGATTTTCCAGTTCAAAACGATGATACAAAGGGCGACGAAAAAGGGCCTGACGGACTTGTCGCGCAATCCGAAACTCAGAAAAGCCCGCGCTTGAACGCCTCGAACGGCAACGGCCCGTCTGTGAAAGGCAAGGAAGGCGAAGGCTTTCCTACAAGTGACAACGGCAAAGAGTCAGATGACGAGCAGCCCGTGTTCGCAGGCTCCCGTGACTCAAGTGTGGGCGTCAATTTGAAAAGCGGTCAAATCGTAAGCTCGGAGAATCGGTTGGTGCCAGTTCCGCTTCCGGGCCAACCCAAGACGATTCGCGCCAACGTGAAATTCACGAATGCGAAAGGCGACATCAAGGAAAATCGGATCTAACAGCGTGCTGCACAAAGCAGAACTCGAAAACCTTCCGGATAATGCGTCACATTTGTGGCCGAAACCGGAAAATATTACTATTTATCGGGGGAAGCCGAGCCTCCCTGATCGGCCTCCCAAATTTCGCGAACGATTAGTCCGAAGGTCGCCCGTGACAATTGCAATAGGCTTCCGTTCTAACGATGGTGTCGTGCTGTGTGCCGACACCGAGTTATCAATTGGAGAAGTGAAAGCATATGACGGCAAAGTAGCCACGCATATCATGTATGAAAAGGGCGGTGATTATCGGCTGGTTTTCGCTATCGCGGGCGCTGGTGACTTGGATTACATCAATACAGCCAAATCACATCTGACGAGAGAATTTCCAGAATATGGGAATGGCGGGGAAGTTCGTATAGAGTTGGAAAGGCGATGGTTAGAGTTCTTTAATAAGCATCTGCTTCCTTGGGCTTCCTTCTCCAGCAATGACCGCCCTCATGTGGAGTTGCTAATTGCCGTTTCTGGTACAAAAGCCTTTCCCACTCTCTACCATTGTGTCGGAACAGCGTTTCAGGAAACATCGGCTAAGGCAATCGGTTCGGGCGTCTTGCTCGCTAGTGATCTAATTAATCGCTACGCATTTGGAAATTACAAAGTACAGGACAATGTGGTGCTGGCGACTTATATAATCGCAAAAGTAAAACGCGGTGTTCAATATTGCGGGGGTTCCACCCACATGACCAGTTTGCGAAAGAATGGGGATTTCGCATTCTCCGGGAAGGATGAAATGGAGCGGCTGGAACAAAGTTTATTGGACGAGGAGCAAACAGCCGACAAAAATCTAGTTAAGAATATGCTTCAGCACAAAATTGCTCTTCCGTGGTTTAGCGAATCCCGATCAAAGGCTAAGAAACTGAAATCGAATTCTGCCACGACTACACGTCCGCAACTGGAACAGGGCCGAACAGAAAACCATTAATTGGCCAGAATGCTGCTTTAAGAGCTATCCCGATTATGCCCGCTAGTGAGAGGAAACGGGGCGGAACCCAACCACGCTTAAAATCTTCCAATCGGGGTAGGACGAGAGAGGCTCCCGAGAGGACTCGTCAGCAGGATCAAAGGCGATGCCGTTTTCGTCAACTGCCAGGGCATGGTTTAGATGCTTTTCGCCGGTCAAGATCGTAGCCAGGTATCGCGTGCCTATTTCGTTATAGGGCGGCCCGTCTAGCGGTTCGCACATTTCCATTCCCTTGGACGCTAAGAGCTTTTCTAGACCTTCAAAGATCTTCACGCCAAGCAGGTTGTGCCCATCTTGCATGTCGGCAGGAGTATTCAACGGAATCCACTTGTTTACCTCCGCGTAGGTCATATCCAGGAGCATTGCAACTGCTGCGATCAGGCAGCCCGTAGGTTCTTCTTGGCGAACATAGTTCATTGGGGAGATTGTACGGAAACCATACAACCATAATGCACTATTCATGCAGAGACAAACGGATAAGCCACAAGATGCACAAAGAAGAACTTACAAACCTGCCCGATGATGTCTTACTCGGCATCGCCCGGAATCCTTCGGCGGTTGATCGGAAAGCAGCGCTCCGCGTTCTTGTTCAACGAGGCTCGGGCCACGCCGCTCACCCGGAACTGTTGCCCGAAGCCCGATCACTCATCTTAGACTCGCCCGCCGTATTGAAAGATGCCAATCCCTTCGTGAATCGAACCGCCCATAAGTTACCGGGCCTTGTCGATGTCGTGACCAACCATATTGAACGGACACGCGCACTCGAAAACCTTGTCGGTGATGTGGATCATAAGCACAGCGCCGAACAGGAACGACTATTCGGTTCGTTGCTGGCGTTTTCGGAGCAATGTCAATCCAGCCTCGACAGCGAAGCCGCTCATCGGCTGCGAGACGACGTGATTCTATTCAAATTATTCGCCACTCGTGCGGAGGCGACGGAAAAGTCTCTATCGCGCCTCGTTTCAGCCCTCGAAAGAGTGGACAAAACTCTGATCGGACTAAGCATTGGCTTTGGATTGACGAGCATTGTCGCGATAGCAGGCGTCGTGCTCCATTTTGTGCGGTGATCCCCTTATATACAGCACTATCTTATCGTGCCCGTATGAGATTCGAGATGACGCAGAAACACGAAAGGAGGATTGTCAAGTCGCAGGTATATACTTCTCCTCGTTTTGATGAGGAGCGGCAAGAAATGATTCGCTTCCGTGATCTTTCGGCTTCGGAATATTGGAACCTCGCGTGGCCTTTCGGGATGTCTCTACTTTGCGGCATCGCCCTTCGCTTGTCTGTTCCCGTGGGACTCTGGCACGGCATTCCACCCGATGCTTTTAGTGCACTAGCAGATGCTTTGATGGTGGCTGGAATTCTAGGTTTGCTGCTAGAACTTTTTGCAACTCGTCTTCTCGTTGAAAAGGTCTCAGGTGACCTCGCGGAAAAGCTCGTCGGGAGGGGTTTGCCGCCCGAATTGCAAGCTTACATAAGAAGTATCGTAGACACGGATATTGTGCGGGATCATTACATCAAGGAGTACAAGTTGTCGCTTTTGGACGGCGGGAAAAAGGTCCAACTGGATGTCACAGTGAGCTTTGATGTAAGAAATTACTCCGACACGGTTATCGAATATACGCCTATTTATCAGGACGAAGTTTTCTACGATCCAAAGTTTATGAGCCTTGAATACGGACTTATTGGGCAGAAGAAACTAACCGAGACCGTCGATGAAACAGACCCAATTACGAAGGTATTGACGGTCGGGGGAAAGAGGAAAATAAAACTCCAACCGTTTAGGCGAGACGAAAAAGCAGTCTGTCAAGTTGTAATGAGGTACCGCCTCAAAATGCCGTCCGATTATAGCGACATTATTAACTTTGCCGCCGCGACGATAGGGGCCACAATTCGTGTTGAATCATTGCCGCCAGAACTTGATTTTGTATCGGGCGGCTACACAACACTCAGCGATCTACCAAGCGGAGATAAATCTTGGTATTTCGATAGGCCCTTTGTAACTGGTCAAAACATTAGGGTCTGGTGGTTCAAAAAAGCGTTGAGTTGAGCTTTGGTACGGGGAGGACGGATGACTGAAGTCGCAGAGAATGGTGTAGAAGCGGTCGTCCGCGCTATCGAAAGCTCGGGGGGTAGCCTGAATAGTGCAGTCTTCCGAATGGCGTCGCCACAAGCGAGTGACTCGTTGGATCGCGCAATTGAGTGCGGTCGGGTTCGTTGGGTCGGCCTCGGCGGGGCAGTCGAAATCGTTCCCGATGCTGTACGGTTAACGTACAAGTCCGAAGAAACTCGCCCGCAAGCCGAGATCATCCCGACTCGCCCGTCTAAGAGCTACAGCAATGGCCGCCGTCAGCATTACAGCGCCTTAGCTGGCCCGTTGCCCGCCCGCATACGCCAGCTAGCCGCCCGGATAGTGCATAGGATTCGTATTTGCGGCGACCAGGACGCACAGGGACGCCCGATATCAACCAAGCGAGCGCTAGAACGTTCCCTGCATGCAAGCAGGCTGCCCGAATGGACGCCCGCAATCGATCTACTCATTGCCCGCAAGTCAATCGAGATTGTCGGTCACGAGATAGTGATTAAGGATGTTGTCTTTGATCTGCCCGACCCGCATGATCCCACGGGAGAGAAGCAGGCGAAGGAATTGAAACAGGCTAAACGGCGATCCCGACGCAAGCGTCCGCTATCGGCTTGGGTTCGCAGGAAAATTGCCGAACGCGAGGGCAGAATTCCCGCAGGCCGAAGCTAGGGCGATGCTTTGGCGGAGGAACCCGATACAGGCTATTTCACTTACTTATTTGGGTCCGGTTGATGCCCAACCACCAGTCGCCAACGAATCGGTCCCTGCCAACTCGCATGCTGGTGATGGTTCTGAGGTGGAAGCGGTTTGTCTTTGACTGAGGTGTCCTCTTTGCCGCAAACCTCGCATCGATAGATGCCTGAATACGGAGTATTGACTCCCGGTTCGTGAAGAGTGTCAAACAGCTTGTGATCGGAGGATACGAGGTACTTCTGATATTTGTAGTACGCCATCTGCGCTCCTTTAAGGGGGGAAGCGCGTTGTTTAAGCGTCCTCAGGTTAGACCGCAGAAATAGCGCTCCGCAATGGCCCGAAAATGCTACACGATGAACCCGAGTACAACGGTTCAGTCACCATCCGCCTCGCACGGGTACTTGTTTCGAGCGGAAATCGCACATTTTGAGCAGATTTCACGCTGAATCCGTTGAAAATGTGCAACTCCTGTGCAACGTGCACACTAAGTTGCTGATTCGATGCGGCGAAAACGTGAGCATGGGTTAGTTGAAGCAATGCTCACGGCATCGGGCAACGATTGCAACGCCCGCTGAACGCCCGCTAATGCCGCACAGATCGCCAGAGCGGGAGACGGATAGTGCACGAGCAGAGTTCGCGCCCGGATGCGCCTAGATTTGCCTGCGGATAGGCAGGTACTACTTTACGGCTGCGATTTGACCCCCCCGGTGCCCAACCCCCGCGACGACCTTCGGGTAGCCGCATCGCGTAGCGAAACGACATTTCTTAATCGCCCGACGCCGTGTCACCAACTAGGAGCGCGGGCCACGAAAAAGAGGAGCGCATGAGCATGAACGAAACGCGAAGCAGTACGGAAAACGTACAGGTGTCGCCAGACCTAGCGTCTCTAATCTCCCAGAACCTTGATCGGGACTCTGAAGGCTTCGTAATAAGTTCAAGTTTTGTCCGTACCGCGATCTTGATGGGAATGGCCGACGAAAACGCAGCCAAAACGGGTGGCGAGCCGTTCCGGTACGCAGACGAAGAGACCCGGACGATTTGCGGAGCATGGTACGAAGGTTTCAGGCGGGCGAGAACGGATCCAAAATTCTGGGATTTATTCGACAAGACACTAAGTTCTAGCTGCAAATCTTATCTCGGTTTCGATCAGATTGGCCGACCAAACGAGGTAACCGCGTAAATGGGTGCTCTGATTGAAGATGTGAAACTGATGCTTACGCGCTTAGAAAACAGCCAAAGCCCGTTTGTGGAGTCGAGTTGCATCCGACTTATTGCGGATTTTCTGCGTCAACGCGGCGAGCGGATAAGGACCGCCCGAGTCCGAAGCGAAAGGGTTCTCCGCAATGATCCCGAGGAAACCGAGGCAACGAATGGCTGAAAACAATTTCTTAGGAGTGCTGCGTGTTGAAAGTGAAATCGGGCAATTGGAAATCAGCCTCCGCGTCTCCCTTAACTACGCATTGAACGCCGACGATACAGAAGCGCTCCGCCGCCTCATACCGCACGAACCTGATTGCACGGCCCGTTGGCTATACCAAACAATTCTGACGCTCATTCCAGGCGAACCATCAAGCGATGATATTTCCATCGCAATCGCGAAAATTGCGTGGGTTCGTGATGGGCAAATATTTCGCTCCGCCCTTTGGTGGCAAGGCATCGCCGCCTTCAAAAAGTTTGATGAGCTTACATCGGCAGACATTGTTAACTGACTTTTGCTGGCGTTAACGAATCCGTCAGCGAATCGAGCCGGGTTGACGGTGGCTCGTAAGGAAATCGGGACTGTCAAACACACTCCTTGTGCAATCCCCCGCCCGATTCCATTTTTTTTCGCATGGAGGACAGTTTTGCAGAACGATCCAGTAGCAACGCGAAACAATCTCATTCGGTATTTGCGTCACTTGACCGTAAACGTCTGGCCCGAGTACGAAGACGAGTGGGTTTTGCCAGAGGAAGCCGCCCGTCTGTTGCGGGAAGCTCATGTTGCTGCCTTGAGGTACATCGGAATTCAATTGCAGGCCGATCCCGTGGCCCGTGAATTTATCGAGCGGATTGATGCCAGCATCACACGACCTTTCCAGTTTGACGACACATTGAATGCGGCCCGCCGCTTCGCTCCCGAATTTCTTCGCCGATTGGAAAAGGAACGGGACGCCGAACAGGATCAGGAAAAGCGGGATCCCGTGGGAGCCGCACGTCGCGAATACGTCCGGAAAAATGTAGAAACGAATCCTTGGCTTGAAGACGCGAACGTTTGTCTTGATGGCTTGCCCGAAATTCCTAAGCCCCAAGTTCACATCAACCCGATGGACGGGTCTGTAATTAACGAATTCTGAAAGGAACACAATGGATTTCTCAAAACTCAGTAACGCCGAAATAGCCCGCCTTTTCCACGAAACCAGAAAATTAGCTATCCAAGAAAAGTACGGGGTTGCGGATGCCCAACCCGGACAAGCGCATTCCGAGAACTCTCGTTTTCATCTTGAGCCATCGGGCGCAGTGTGCGACTGCGGAAATCCCGCATCGCACTACACGGAACCCGAACGCTTTTACCAGAGCGAGCAAGGTGCAATGGTGCGTCTCGAACCGGGAGAGGAGCGGCCCGCCAGCTTGGAAGACGAGCGTACGGAACGGCTCTGTCGTATGCCACAGAGCGAAGTCGATAATCTGTCCGCCGACGCCAGAGCGGAGCTAACAGAGTTTAGAAACGCTGTTCTAGAAGAACGGGCGCAAGCGTTCAGAGCGGCCCGCCCGAAGTATTACGACATTGACGAAAACATGCAGGCATTGCTTGGCCGCCTGGGAGATGAGCACTTGGGCTATTGCTTGGATGATCCCGAGGAGATGATGGATTTGCTCTTAAACCGTGGCGCTTGGACCGTGGAAAATCTTTGCTTCGCGTTCGATGCTTTGTCTAACGAGGGCAAGATGACGCCCCGCCCTGGAGATAGCAGGCGATTAGACGCCGACGAACTGCGAACACTGTCCGCGTACTGTGCGGGCTGTCAGACCGATGCGGAGTTTGAACGGGTACTCGATAACTACATTTATCTCGCGACTGGCAACGGTAGAGGATGGCGGGCGGCAGCCCTCGATTCGCGTTACTCAAAAGTTCTTGAGCAAGCGATTTTCTTCTGCTTCGAAAACAGTCAACCGGATTACAGCCCGACGCCCGAGCGTCGCCGCTTTCTGAAGAAATATCTGGCAAGCAGGTTCCCCAGTATTCGACTTTTGCGGGCCGCGTGGATTGCTTGTCAGAAAGCCGAAGAAAAGGGCGAGTTGCGGGATGATGACCAGCCCGCCGCCGCTCCGAGACTTAGCCCCGATGAGGCAAAAATTCAGGAAGCGAACGCCCTAGCCCGTGAAATCGCGCAAAAGTCATTTAGTGGAATGTAAATCCATCCTATTTCCGGGAGACCGTTCGCGTCTCCGCCTGTTTGTACGGTAACCGTACATCAAAGTAATCCCTTCCTAAAAAGGTTCAGCTATGCTCGATCCGTCGCAAATTCCAAATCCAGTCGCAGGGGCTGCAACGCCTTCGCCCTCGCCTGACCCCCTCTCGGGCACCACAGCGGACAAGTTTTCAAGTGGCGCTCAAACCTTGCAGCAACAGCCGACAACGCCAGCCCCGCCCGCTCCTGCACCGAGTAAACACGAGCTTCTTGGCCGCCTCGTATCTCACATCAAGCACGCCGTAGAAGGCCGCGAAACTGTTTACACGCCGGACCCGAATACGGGCACAGTTGTCGAGAGCATCCAACCAAGGAAACCGGGTGGGATTTTCCGTGACTTGGTTGGAGGAATGTTGTCGGGCTTGGCCGCATCCACGACGGCGGGTAACGCCAATCCGAGCGGCGCGGCTGGATTGGCTCTCGGTTTTCAAGGCGCTCAACAGAATAAGCAGGCGATGCAGGATCGGGCTCGCCAACAGGCACAACAGAGCGCTACGTCGGGTTTCCAGCGCAAGCAGCGGCTTGATGACGAGACCTTGCAGGCTGCAACGGCTGCACACGATCTAATGAACTCGCTTCAAATCGGGCATTTTATCGGTCATCACAGCGATGGTGAGGTTAGCGACTACAACAATTCCGTCGCCGCTGTAAAAGATGTGTTAATGGACAACGGAGCACAGCTTGCGTCTGTGGACGGAAACGGGAAGCCCGGAAACGGCCCTTCGATGATGTCCGCGTATAACCGCGATAACTCGCTCATGGTTGCGCCCGAGGGCTACCACAGAGTTGCGTCAATTACCTATGACACATTCGGCTTGAATCACGACACGAACTCTCACAAGTGGATCAATGCGGACGGTAGTCAGCTATCAGACGACGAATGGAACAAAAGAGGGACGGTAAGCCTAATTGATGTCCCGAATGCTGCTTGGGGAAAGTCCGTAAGTTTGCCCGGAAGCGTGATCCAGTCCGTAGCCCCAAATACTAACTTAGTCCGTGACCCAAAGAAGCAATACAACGCGACTGTCGGGTCTCTCTTCGCCTTGGGACTGAAGAACAAGCAGCAAATGATAGACGCCCGCAAGGAACTCTACCGCCCGCCAAAAGATGCGACCGAGATAAATCAGTGGGACCAGCAGCGTCAGGACATTCAGGCCCGTATGCGGTCTGATCCCAACTCAGTGACGGATGATGATAGGCGCTTCGTGGCTGTCAAGGGTCCGATGATTGACCGAGCCAAGCAACAGCAAGCCGCCGCGCCTGTCACGGTCAGTAGTCTGAACGATGCCCGCAGTATGCTCGATAGCGATAAGCCGCAAGAAGTAAGCGCGGCCAGGAATTTCTTCCTTTCGAGTCTCTCAGGTCCGGACGGAGACAAGATGGCGGCTTTTATAGCGGCCGATCCTCATTTCTTGCCCGCAGAGCGGAAGATTGCAAAAGATTGGGCTAAGAGCTACGCAGCGATCAAAGCAACTGAGCGCCCCGAGAAACCAGAGAAGCCCGAGAAACCCGCCGACATGGTTATCGGCAGTATCGGAGGCAAGCAAGTTGCTGTCCCGTTCGACGAGTCCAGTAATTACAAGTGGGATGCGGGCGGGCGTCCTACCAAAGCGGCGGCAGCCGAGAGCGAGAAAGTTAACAATGCCCGATCCCTAATAAACGTCTTCGATGACAACGACGCCGATGATCCGGGCTTGTTGCAACTTGCCGCGAAGCTGGATCAGCAAGGCAAGCTCGGGCCAGTGATGACCCGCTTTCAATCATGGCTGAACAAAGGGAATACCGCCGCGAATTTCAACGCGGGCGATCCTGACGTACAGCGCTTGTTTACAAAGATGGGTCTATCCACGACGGGCCTAATGCAAGTCCACGTAGGTGCTCGGGGTTCGGCTCAAATGCTTGAACATTTTGAAGACTTAGCCAAGGCGAAGGAAATGTCCTCGTCTGCTTTCCGTACAGCGCTCGATACCGAGGCTCGATATGTGCGAATGAAGGCGATGCTTCCATCTGCGCAACGTGCGACGCCTGCCCAAACTTCGCCTCTCCCGCAAGCGGGGGCGCGAGTTGTGCCCGCTGGGGCGATTCCCGGACGGGATGCCAGTGGGAACATCATCGGCTACAGGACTGCTGACGGGAAAGTGGTGAAATTCTAATGGCAGACAATCCTCAAGCCAACCAACAATCTCCCAATTCGTCGGGGATGATATTTGACGCCCAACCTGTCGCCAAGGATACGCACGCCGATTCGGGGATGACTTTCGATTCGTCACCTGTTCAGCAAGACACTCCTGTAGGGGAAGGCGTGCGACCCGCGAACAACATTTATGCAGCAGCCCCAGACGAGCAGACGCCCGAAGGCAGCGCGGCTGCACTCGCCCGCCGTCAGGCAGCGCATCCGATCTTGACTGCCGTTGGCAAAGGTAGCGGCGAAGCGTTGGGCGATATTTGGGACGCGGTAAAAGGATTGCCGAACGGTATCCTGCACAGCCTTCCGCCTGTTCAGTTTCACGACACGATCAAGCAAGCTTTTCCTGTGTTTCAGGCATACGAACAGTCCCGATCATCTGGTAAAGGGGTTTGGGATTCACTACGACAGGCAAACGAAGTTGCGAAACAGCACGATGCTGCGCAACAGGCATTACAGGCGCGGATTGACGAGTTCAAACAGAATCCCGGACCCGCTAGTGTGCGAGCGGTCGCAGATGCAGCCGCACTCGCCGCAACGATCTATGACGGCGGGCCGTTGAATCCTGCCAATACTGAGTTACCCGAGGGCTTGTCTGAAGCCAATGCGGCGGCGCGAGCTAACGCGGCGGAAAGCAGTGCTGCTACGCCGAAACCCGGAATCGTCAAACAAATCTTGAAAGGCAAAGACGTAGCACAGCCCGAGGCGCAAGCCGCGATGCGGTCGGCGGCCAATGCTTCCGAAGGAACGAGTTTGCGGGAAGTTCTATCGAAGCCGATTGCCGACGCCCAAGCGGAGAAAGAGGCGTTGTACAAGGCATATGACGAAGCGGCTGGTGTGGATAGAAAAGCATTGCAGCAACGTCTTAATAATACACACGATCAACTAGATAAATTGACGAACACGCCCGCAGACATCAGACGGGCCGCACGTCTGAATCAGTCGAAGGCCGCGTTAGAACAACAGATTGCGGAAGCCGACGCGAAAGCAAAAGCAGCGGGCATAAACATCGGAGACGCCGACGCGGCAAACGTCAAGCTGCGGGCCTTACAAGAAGTCGAAAGCAAAATCTTCCATAACCAAGACGTGATTCAGGGAAACACGGCGCAAGGTGCGGAAGAGTCCGTAAACATTGATAGCGCGATCAAAGCCGTTCAGAAGATACAAGACAACGAGAAATTCGGCGGGCCTAGATTCGATCAGGCTTTCGGGACAGGGTCGGCAAATAAGTTGCTGACAAACCTACGCCAGTATCAAGCGTCAGGCGTTCATGCATTGAAGGTGCAGAGCTTCGCGAAGGTTGTCGGGGCGACTCTCGGAATCGGTACGTTAGGCGGCGTCGGCGGGCGCTTGGGCTTCAAAGCCTTACAGCATCTCACTTCTTCGTCGGCTGAATAACAAGCCAATAGTAACCGACAGCCAACAGAGCACCGATCAAGGTTGCAATCTCCAAGCCTGACATAAAAAAAGCCTCTCTCAACGCTTTTAATTCTCGGCTGCCCGTACGTCGGCTGTCAATGCGACATTCGGGCAGTGACCGAACGGCGGGAGCGCCGAACAACTGGAGATGCTGTTATCAACCCCCTCAGCAGTTCTCCAACGCCCCTGCCTAACCCGCGATTATATTCCCAGTTCATTCCACCGAGGTAATCATTTTGAGCGATACCGCTACAACAATCACCGATGCGAGCGTGTTACAGGCCATAATTTCGCATCTCTTGAACTTTGGCGCGAGAGCAGCGGAGGACGCCCGCTGGCTTGTTTCCATCTTGCCCGATGATCTGCTCGGTTTCTTTCGCTCCGAGGTAATGAAGGCAATTCGCGAGAAGGCTGGTAACGACGCAGTCAAAACCCGCAAAATTTTCCTCAGTTTGGGCAAGACCGCCAAGGTCATTTTCGGGCCTGAATATGCAGCCACGAAGGGAAAGCTAGATAGTGCTTCGAAGCAGGCCGTTGCCAGATCGGGCAGGAATCAAGGAGAAATCGGTAGCCTAAGAACAAATGCTTAAACACCGTTACAATCATGTACCGTGGACAGGTTACTCTATCGCACCCTGGGCGAGAAGAAGAATTGTTCGGGATTCGGTCGCCTTTTTCAAAAAGCGGGTGGAGAGTATTAACGCAAACAGCGCCGAGAAAAGTAATGCCATAGGAAAGAAGCAGCATGACTGCCCCTAATTTCCAATAGTTGCGGGGCAGTTTTTGTGTGGAGGTAGAACTGATTGAATAGGAAGGCCACAGCTAAACCACGGCGGCTGTGACGATCAGATCTAGCACACTAGGCATAGGCGTGCCTCGCTTTCTGAGGGAAGGCGAACGTTATACCATGAAATTCCAAAGACTGCGTTGCTGGAATCCCCACCCCTAATCCTGACAGTTGACGCGAGGCAAGTTCTGGAGTACTGTAGCGGCCAAATAGACGAGCCCACTCGTCGCTGTGACCGTGCGGTAATTTCTTGCCCAACCCTATTAGGGCACCCTGTTCCGATAAAAGTGTTCTGCCAAAATTGAGGCTTTATGTTGGTCAGAGTCGTGTCCTCGATTCTTTTGGTTATCGGGTCCATCCTCGTTCTCTTCGGGGTATTGCTTGAGTTCGGGAGACGTGCTGGGTGGTGATTTCGCAAACAAAAATGCCCCGACATGGGCTCGGGGCCAATCGATCAACGGGAGTCATAAAATGAGGTGTCTATCATCAGTCTACACCGGAGTCGGCAGAATGCAAGCCCCTAAGAGTGCGTTGCGGGTTGATTCCACGCAAATAAAGTGCCCGGAATGCGGGAAGGTTTTCGAGGCAGGAAAGGCCGCTACTCCGAAAACGTAGCCACGCCTACAGCAAACAGAAAAATACCCGCCCCTCTGAGAAGAAGGCGGGCTGTCTCTTAGCTTGCAGAAACGCTTGTAGATTTTCGGGCACGATTCTCCAACTCGGTGCACCCCTCGCAACTGCCCTGAAAGGGATTGGTCGGCATCATCTGATGCCCGCACCGGGCGCACAAATAGCAAGGCTCCAGGTCTCCCCGCCCAATCATCACTTTGAAATTCTTCCCTTCGTCGCAATACGGACAGCGTATTACGGTCATTTTCGGCTTCTGCGGTGCGGTCATAACATTCGCTTTCGCTAGCTCGCCTTCGGCGGTTTCTTAGCAAAAGGAGGCGCGGCTTTCGGGGCACATTGGTGCGATTGGGAGAATGCAACTGCCTGGTCCGCCGCAATTGCCTTGTCCGTCGCCATAAGTTCAGATTCCATACCGCACTCATGACAGCGATAGATAAACTTGCCATCGACAGTTTCTCGTAGGCTGAACATGATTTGGCTCTCCCGCTTATCGTGGACTGATGGGAATACCAGTCTGCGACCAGCCTTATATTTAGGGAATGGCCCCTATGTTTGAGGCACGAACGTAACCAGTTTCGGTTACGGATGTGGTGATAAGCCTGGCACGGGAAAGACGGCCAGAATTGTTTTTCGGCCCGGACTACTCGCGGATCAAGCAGGAGTTTGATCGGGCATCAAAGGCCGCCACGAAGTAATCCGTTTCCCGTACAAGTTTGCAGGCGCAAGGTAGGCGCATTGCCGAGCCTCGCGTTTCTTGCGATGCAGTGAATCAGGACAACGAAACGCCAATTTCAGCAGCCCTCCAGAGTCTCGCTAACTCTAGCTGCGCTGATATAAGCCGAGCGTTGCCCGAAAGATGGCTCGGAGCGGCGAGAATTGATTCAACAGTGGAGAAAGCCGCGTGTGGCTGTCTGATCCGGAGTGTGCGTGTGCAAAAACATGCAGATTGACAAATACCCTCCTTAGGCGCATGCTCCCGGCCAAACGTGGGGTGGCTATCACGGGCTCATTGGCCGCACCTTTTATCCCTTCCCCAAATCGGTTGTAAGGCCGAGGCTCGGCTGTGTACCGCGCTCCGCGTGCCAACGCTTCACAAACGTTTAGGAGGAGACTATGAAATATGTGGCAATCGTGGCACTGATACTCAGTTTCGGTGTCACACAAATTCACGCCCAAGGTGTTTCCCAAATCGTCTTGTCCTGCACAACCCCTCCGCCTGAATCTCACACTAACAACGGATGCCGCTCGACTGAACTCGCACCCCCGCCTACTGGAACACCTCCGATCATTATCGGCAGCAAGCTCCTTATCGTCGGCGGTTTCTGGGTTTGGTGCCAAAATCCGAATGGCGGTACTCCATACGGGCCGGACTGCTCGGGTTCGGTTTACGTAGAGGAAGTGGACCTTGTGACTGGTGCTGGCACATACCAAGCTACTTCGGTGTCAGGAAGCGCCTCGCAGTCCGGACCGACAGGATTGCAAGTTTCATTCACATCCTCAGACGGCGATATGACATGTGCTCTAGACGTACCAACATCGCCGACCAAGGGAGGTACCAACACGCTGGGCGGCTTGTGCGACGGTGTTCCCATCAGATTCTTCAACGCCGTGGTTCAGTGAGCGGATCAACGAATGGTTCGGTAGCTCAATGTGGGGGAGCCGTCCCGCGCGGGGCGGCTTTCTTTTTCATAGATGTCGTCGTAATAGTAGATGTCGTAAACGGGCGTGCGTGTTGAAAAACTCGGTGATCGGAATGATCTGTTAGCGTCGCGAGTGTAGTTGCTGCGAATTCAGTTATCGTCCCATTAAGTAGTTGCTGCCAGAGCAGGTGTCGCTGGCTGAGTGACAAACCGCACCAAGCGCTTGATGTTCTCCGCGCGGCTGCTGCCAGGAAGAACTGCTCCCGGACGAACTTCAGGCGTCGTAGCCACAGGCGGCGCAGCCAGATCTGATTCTTGAGTTCCGCGAACAGCGCTTTCATACTTCCGCCGGACGTAAATCCTTCGGCAGACGCTTGAGTGTTCTGCCACCGCAATCCCACCCGTTTAGCCTTCGGCAGGGATATTACTTGAGCCGGGAAATCCTGCTCCACCAATAGCTTCCGCTGTCACCTACGTTTAACCGGTATTGCATTGACGGGTTATGGAAGTCTCCGGTAATCTTCCTCACCGGATTTCAGGAGGACCGATGACCCACCCTGTAACAGCACGTCGGATGCCACGGCTTCCGGTCCGGGAACTGGTCGAATGCTAAGGAGCGTACATGAAACGCAAGCTGACTCAGACGATATTTGCCATGGCCATTGTGACATTGACATTAGTCGCCGTGGCGGTGATCAGGGCGCATGCCACCCCGCCGTCAGGGCTTACGAATGTCCTGTTGGCGCGTGGGAACGACAGCTCTGATGGGACCATCCCGTTTCAGGTCGGAACGGACATCGTCATGTCGAAGATCACGGTAGTTCCGGCCGGCTTTTCCGGCTGGCACTCCCATCCGGGGGGCGCGATCGTGGTCGTAAACACGGGCTCGCTCACGGTTTACCGATCGATTGGCAGCCAGTGCCAGATCGCGACGTACGGCGCGGGACAGGCGTTTGTCGAGCGACCCGGCGAGCTAGATTACCTCCTCAACACGGGCACGATCCCGTATGTCCTTTTCGTCACTTACCCGCGTGTACCTCAGGGTGCCTCCACGAGAATCGACGAGCCGGACCCCGGCACGTGCCCGGGGGTGTGACGACTTGGCCGAGCGCGGCGTCCTCTGCGGTGGGGACAGTCGCGCAACATCTATCTGCAGGTCGCCCTGCCCAGCCCGGGGGCGCTGCTGGTCTTCGAAGACCAGCCGGACAAAAGCGGTTGTGATGCGCTGCGGATTGGAACGCGCCAGTTGCCCTGCATCTTTGAGGCAGCCGAGATAGAGGCGTTCCTAAATCTTCGTCACTCGTCTCCTAGTCTTGAGCGCCACGAGACTCGCGACTAGCCCGACAGAATTATGCGCCGAACTAGCTAACTGTTTTAGACAGGCCATTTCGCTCATTGACCCGCGTCGGTTTTGGAGTGGCGGATCTCCAGAACAAACAACATCGCTATTCCCAGCCAAACTGCTGCTCCGATAGTGTCTGCTGGGTGTTGCCAGCCGTGTTCAACAACACCAGCTACGCCTGCAACGAGTCCAGCAATGAGAATGATCATCAGAACCTTTGCAGTTTTGTTCATTCTCCGTGGCATTTCCATCGCTGAATTATGCCCCTTCGAGTCAACTGTTGTAATCAACTGTTATAAGCAGGCCATTACGCTCAAAACCCCTCAATGAGCGTGTAATGGGGATATTTCAACACCTATCTTGTCGGAAATGGTTTGCGGTACTGCGTAGGATTCCAAGTACCCGCAGTTCGGGCACCGGAACGTTGTGACTGGAATGACTTGATCTTTTTCCAGCTTGAGACCTGTCCAGAAACTCAGCTGAGGTTCCCCCGGAGACCACTTTTGTCGCTCAACTCCACGGTGTGTGTAATCCGCCACCCAGCCAGACTCCATGTGCGCGTGACACCTTATGCACTCGACTGTTCCTTTCATATTCATCTCCCCGAGGAAGCAGCTAACAGCGTAACTCGGCGTCCGAATTATGGCCAGAAGTTCGTACCGCCTCTCGTCGCAATCAGGCGTCGCAAATCAGGTGTTTACACTCAAGTGTGGTTGACGAGGCTCCCGCATCAAAATTTATGCCCGCTCTCTCCCCTAGGGCGGGCCTTTTCTTTTGTACGGAAACCGTACACGCCATTTCGTTGAGTTAAACCATCTACGCCGCCTTCTTTCCCGCCCTCACTTTGGCCCATCGAGCACGTTGCGCGACTGCCATCCTCTTGCGAGCCGCTGCTGATATCGCTCGCTTTGGGGCAGCGCTTCCATTTCGGCTTTGATTCTTGCTCGCCCTCACCTTCGCCCAACGCGCTCTTTGAGCCGCCGCAATCCTTGCCCGCGCTGCCGCTGAGAGTCTTCCTCTAGTTCCTGTCCGTTTCCCGTATGCGTTGCCAAATGCTGCGAGCGCAGCGCTAACACCGTGAAGTTCCCTGGTCAAGCGATCTTGTTCCTTCTTCAACATCTGGACAACTACAGACAAGTTTGCCATTGTGTTCCCCCTCGTGAGGCATTGTACCAAGCTGACCTCGGCTCCCTTAGGTCAAATGAGGTGGGCTGTGGGCAGCCTAGACGACATCGCCAAAGATCACGTTACGCACAGTGATCGCCGCGCAGACGATAGCGGGCAAGAGAAGGTACAGACCGCAGATGATCGTTGACATGGTTTCTCCTTGGGGAACGAAAGTACATTACATCTCTGGAATACACACGAATGTAACAACTGTACAGTTACCTTCGGGACAAGCCCGGTACAGTTACCGAGCGGGATAAGCTCCAAAACCGTGGGAATGATCCCGTTCATGTACCGATGCTCTCCGGCAGTTCATTGAATGGACAGAGGCTTCTTCTAACGCCCAACGATGTGCGAGAATTAACCCATGACGCGGACCATCCTTCCCCAGCCGCACGAACAGCGCAAAATTGAGCAACTGATCGTAAGACTCTCCAAGGTGAAACCTATCTCCGCCAAACCAGCCCCGATTGTCCAAGGAATGTGTGCAATTCGAGCAAGCTGCACTGCGCACTCGCGGGTTTATTTCTCGACATAACTTTTCACCAGAAAAGCAAAGGCCCAAGCCGCAGGGCGGATCATTTGGGCCTTTACCCCCTCAAAGCTGTTATCCCGAGCGAGAGAAGTCTACGTCGAAATCAGCAGAGTGCAAGAGCTTGATGAGGGCGCTAACAATAGAAAAGCGCTCCCCCGACGAGGTGTGACGGATCGCCGTACTGACAGATCAGATGCAAGATGCCACGGCTGTAATGCACGGCAAGATGCCTAAAGTTCAAACCTTTTTGTTAGTGCCCGTTTCGGCCTCGAAGGTTACATCCACATGAACGCCGCTCGTCAATGCAACCGACCGTCCATCAACGCTAGTGAACGTGTTCTCAATCCGAATTTCCCGAAACAAATGCTCTGCTCCGGTTATTGAAATCTCAACTTTGTCTGGTTCGTCAGGAAGGACCGACTTCACAAGTTTATTTACGACTGCGGGGACCGTCTTCCAAGGTTTATTCCTTTGCCGTACGAGGGTGGGGTGCTGCCCGAACCGTCGCTGCTCCTTGCGCGCGATGAGTTCGCTCAGTTCATCGAGTAAGGTCACAAATTTGTTGTAGTCTGTTTCTTCCTGAATACCAAAGCAGATGCTATTCATCCGTTCGCGTTCGTCTGGCGTCATCGCAACTTTAAGCGTCCTTTGAAGACGATCCAAACACAGGTATGGTGCGGCGCAGTTCCTCAGCCCTTTCGTGCATCAGAGACCGTAACTGCCGAACCAACGCAACAACTTCAGCCTCTGAACCCGAAGCGGTGACCTGCTTACACAACTCGCGGATACGCTCTTCAAAAGTCATGAAGCAAGGTGAGCGGAAGGAAATGAGTCCTCTGTACTATGTCAGATGCCCAACATTAACGCACTACAGGAAAATCCTCACAGCGCTTCCAATCGAGCACCAGGAAAGGGGCAGGAAAAGCTTCACTCTTCTTTTGTTTGGTTCGACGCTATGCATCTGCGCCAGGAACGGAGTTGTGCGACTGCGGCAGTTTTTCATCCAAAAGCTCGTTCAGTTCTTTGACGAGCGCCATGAATTTGTTGTGATCTTGTTCAGTGGCGATTTTAGCGGCCAACTCTCGCAAGTGTTCTCTTTTTTCAATCTCGGGTTTCGTCTCCACGGGGCCTTTCCCCGGCCAATTGCCGAACGGCCAGTGTTCGGATTTTGTCGATATGTTCGCGCATCGCGGAACGGAGTTCGGACATGGACAGTTGCAAATTCGGAATCGTCTGACGCAACCGCTTTGGAGCAGAGTTCACTGATGCGGTCCTCTGAGCGGTGGGAGGGCACGCCATAGGCTCCTACAGCCTTTCGCCGTTTGCTATACGGGATTCAATGTAGGCGCTCAGTAGTTGGTTGTAGCACGAAGAGTGCCATGTCCTACAGTACGCACAGTAGCCGAGATTTACAGTGCGTAGGGTATCCGACAATTACGGAAGCCGTAGTAAAACGGAGATTAACGTCCCGCAAGCATGAAGAGAGGACGAGCTTCACGCGCCCATGCATTCCCGCCGCCTAGATGACCGTATCCGGGAATTGTGTGCCAAGCTCGCCTCGACTGAACATCACGATGTGAATCAGATCCTTTCCGAACTCAAGGCGGCCCTTCACGAAAGCATCGAGCGACTCAGAATTCGGGTCGCTGGCGTTCTGAGTGGTCGCCGCAACTTCCAGGACAGGCGCAAAGCCTCTTGAACGCAGTGTTCGGATTTCGTAACACAATCTTAAGGGCAAACTAGCACAATTGGTAGACGTGACAAAATTCTCTTCGGTAGGGTGCAAAACATATGGAGATCGTAATTTGAGATGACGCACAGGAAGAAAAAGTCATACTTGCCGCCCGCGCTTACCAAACTAACCCGAGAGCAAGCCTTAAAGCTCGTTGCGCAATTCAAGAATTGCAGTGCAGAAGAAGCCGCCGAATTCTTGAAGTCACTGGGAAAACAGCCGTCGCCGCACGATGAAGGACGAAAGCGCTCTGCGTAGAAGCCTATCGTGGAAACGTGACATGTTCAAAATTAGCTGGAAACGGTGTCCCTACTGCGGCGAGGATGAAATTTAGCGTTCACGAAGGGAGCCGCTCACCTAGCTGGATCGGGCGTGCGGATTGTCCCTTCTCCAACTGTCGATAGTGAAAAACGGGAACGCTCTGCATAGCCGAACGGATGAGCAATAAGGAGACAGCCCGTGACCCAACTGTGGGAGGAAAGAGAAAAACGGCGTCACCAGCGAATTGCATTAGAAGTTGAAGTTCTACTTGTTACAAACGGTGCAATGTTACCCGGACGGACTCAGGACATCAGCGAATCGGGGATGGCAGCGATTCTGCCTGTCGAATTACATGAGGGCGCTGAAGTCGAGCTGCAAATCAAATTACCGGCTGGCACTCAGACTGTCCGCGCCACTGTGCGAAATCACAATGTCTATCGTCATGGCTTTGAGTTCGCGCAGCCACTGCACGGATTTAAGTGAGCGAACCAGATGACACGGAAGCCAGTCGCGCCTAGTATTGCTGGATGCCAGATCGCCCCTTCGACGTGCTGGAGACCCTCTATGAATGCCTCAAGCGCATGGAAGCAAATTTGCTGGGCATGAAACAAATGCGGCATTACGTGGGCCAGGGTGTCGGAAAAGAAATGTTGGAGTCACTGATTGAAGACGCCGAAGAGCAGCTCGCGGACATCAAGCGGAAGATAATTCAGTAAACACCAAATTCCTATTGAAACGCTCCCACAGGAACAGATCACTATCTGTTAGGCAATTCAATCCGTCGCCCGTGCATTGCTGGGCAGATCGTGCGCGTTTTGCAGACCGTCTATAAATACTTCAAGAGGTTTCTGAGATGAAAAGTGAAACAAAGAAACGGCTGCGAGCGATGAGCAAGAGCGCGAGGGAGAAGAGACTCGATGACCTTAACCAAAAACTTGGAATCGCCGCCCGCAATAAAGCTACAGACTCTCATCTGGAGGAAATCGAGGAACGGGAGTGGTTGAAAAAGAAGTTGGGTTACAAATAGTAACAACGCGCCGAGTACTTCCAGGACTTGCACGGTTCTAGACCTCTGCTAACCTGCCCGTAGGCCGCGATGCAAACCCCACCCGACGCCGACAGGCGGATAACAGAATTAATCACGCAGATCGAGACCGAGCGAGACCCTGTCAGATTTACAAACTTAGTCGAAGAGCTAAACCGCCTGCTCGATGCAAAGGCTGGGACCAGCGCCCCGGCCAATCCTGAATGAATTTCGCGCCCCCGAGTTTTCTATGAAACGGATCGCGGAATTGATCGAGCGCTATTGGCCCTACGTGCTGATTGCCGCCGCGCTGGTCGGTCTCGGTTACAGGATTTTGGTGGGCGGCGGCTTCTGACGAATCAGGCTTATGCCCGTCTCGAATAACGAGATCCAATCTCATTGCAGCCAGGGCATGAACATTCGAACAGCCCATTGTTCGGCATCACAATGTGACCGCAGACATCACACTTATACGAATTCCCACCTTCTTCTGCTATGGTCATCAACCTGAAATTGCCTCCCTCGACACAGTATGGACATCTGGTTCTGTCGGTGGGCCACAGGTCGGATTGGATTAGAGGTTGCCGCACCAGAACAAGACTACAGGTCTGCTACATGCTGGTCGAATCTCGTCCGTAATGGCACTCTAGGGTGCTGGTAATGGCACGAAGGAGTGCTAGCGATGAGAAACAGATCGACAAACGTATCAACAAATGCGCTTAGCCAGTCCGGCGCGGGCGATCAATAGAGCGTGGGGCGGCCACAGCAGTGTCGGGAAACATGTGTCCTGCGGTAGTGGCCTTCTCAAGCTTCATCCGCAGGACGTAGCATTCTTCATGCACTGCACGCCCGCACTCGTTGGTCTTTGCAATTTCGAGCAGGATGGCTTTGCCGCAGACGAAGCACGTTGTGGTATCCCTGTCCATACAGTACTCACCTTACAAGCGGAGGGGAAATGACGTAGTAGCTAAAGCGTAGTGCGAAGGCACCCATCTGTCTGCTCGCTAGCGTACACAGTCTGCTGAGTTTGGGCCTCCTATCCTGGCCTGTCAATCAGCGTGGAGATTTACGCCTTACTGCCCCGGCGGAGTCTTATGGTTACTTCGTATGGACCGCCCATCGGCCACTTTAGCTTACAGGGTTGTTCACACACGGGACAATCCAGGGAGATAGTTACTTCCTCTGTTTTTGGTCGCGCATCTCCGCTTACCGTGAAAGTGTGCTCGTTCGGGCAAGTCACTGTAATCCTCATACTCAAATCCGCACGGCACTAATCTTCATACTCAGATTCCGCGAGACGGGTTTCCCAACATTCTTGGCAGAAGCCAGAGGCCCGCTTCGAAACGGCTCCGCCTGTTCCAAGGTCCATCTCGAATGCAATCACCTGAGTCGGGGCATTAGAGCACGGCTCCGACGCGATGTGGTGCCCGCAATGCTTACCTTGACATCGACAAAAAGGACGAGAAGTCAAATCTGGAGCAATGATACGCTCACATTTTTGACGCCGTATTAATTTTCGCGTGGGAACACCGGAAATTTCCCACTCCGGTGTCTTCCATCTGGGCAACGTTCTGATTTCGTAACAGAATCAAAGCAAGTAGTTGGGATGATTGGGAACCGTGACAGACCTGCTCCGTTCAGGAGGCCAGCCAATATACCCAACTTGGTAATCGTGCCTTTACAATCGACAGCGAAAACGCCCCCCATAGCATCGCGTCAATAGAAATCAGTTTGCTAACCGATAAGCTTTGTTTCAAACAGGCAACTTTTAAAGTAACTGGGAACGGCGATAAGCTGCCATCCTTAGAAATTATTTCTGAGGCCGATGTCGTGGATTAGTTGGTCTCGCCCGGTTTCCTTACTGATTCAGTTGTTGCGCCAGGGTTTCCAGCCTCCCTCAGCGGCTTCGACGGCTTCTCATGACGGACAAACGAGAGCCCGCGCTTCAATTCTGCGGTCAAATCTGTATTTTCAGTCGCGACATGCACAGGCTTGCCCGATTCTTTCCCCAGCCAAGCATTGAGTTCATCAGGAGTCGTTTCAACGTAACGACCTTGCTTGCGCACAGGCATTCCATCTGACGCCCAGCGCTGGACAAGGGACGGAGGCTCCCCCAAGAACGCCGCGATCTGCTGCCAGCCCTTCAGCGTTTCCTGTGGCATCTTTGACGCTTGGCGTTTCTTTGCGCGTTTCGGCATAACGATCTAAAGAAAATAACTAGTGAGGAGATGATCTGTGAATTCCTTTAGGAAGCGGGCCAAGCTAGTTTGTTCGCGGCTATCTTCGTGTCCCGCATTCCGTACGGAGCCTTGCGAGCGCCGGGATCGAATTCGCCTCTGAGCCAGCGAACAAAGTTGTTAGCCTTGTCGATATACGAGCCTTTCGAGCTTTGACTCAGTTCACTGGTTTTGACCGCTTCATAATATTCCTTCAACGCATCCTCTATTTCGAACATGCACGCCGGGGAGACTCGATACTGTTTTGCGATCATCTGAATCACTTCCTTTAGGACGCGCAATTGTACCGCGAGTCATTCGAGTCACCACCAAGTTCCACAACTTCGTGGGCGGGTTCCTTCGATGCTGCCGAATGATCGGCACCGGCTGAGTCGGTGCGATGTTGTAGCTCGGAATCCAGTCTTCCTCACCCGAGATGCTATCGAAGTGTTCCTCGATGACTTGTTTCCGCCGCGATAGTCGGTATCGGCCACACATGGAGAAGGTGTACGAGCCTATGCACCAACCGCCGATGCCCGCTCCGCAGTTTGCTTTGTCGGAGCAAGCACGATCAGGGCTAAGCCAATGACAATGAAGAAAGCTGACCCGATCAGTTCTCTGCGAGAGATCATGTTCAGGAACGCCTGCAGGGACATTATTCCGGCGTGCGCGAAGCTCGACCACGCCGCAAAGGCGATGAGGCTGCGGTGTGCGGATGGCTTGCGGGATGCAATCAGCAAGAAGATGCCTAGCGTCACGTAAAGGCTCATCATCATCGCCAGTGCAGGGTCTTGCTTTGCCATCAGGATCAGCGGATAAATGCCTGCGCAAAAAAGCAATCCCACCAAGACCAACAAAACCTTCAGCGCCCGTTCTCTACGCATAGAGCCCCCTGTCTTGCGGACTAGACTGCAACGTCTTCGCATGCCCTAACACAGTGATCCCACAAGGAAACGTCAGGATCGGATTCACGCTCTCGCTCGAAAAGCTCCTCGCGCCCTTCCCATTGCGAATACGAGGTATTCCGAATCTTGAGCCAACTTGCCTGCTTTTCGATGTACGGATCGAACTTGCGCTTGGCAACGATGCCTTCAAGATCGCTATCGCAGGCAAGCTGAAAGAGGCTTTCTCCGTCGCCCTCGACGTGATCGCAGTACAGCACGCGCTCGCTCCCGGTTGGAACAATGGTGCGCAACCTCTGTTTGCGTTCGGTCAACGGTGAATACCGCAAGTCCTGGCCTTCATACCAAAGCAGATCGAAGGCCACAAAACGCGGCTCCCCTTTTCGGTGGAGCAGATCACGGAACTCAGGTTTCCCGTCATCATTCAGGCACACAATCTCGCCGTCAAGAACGGCAGATCGAACCTTTAATTCCGCAAGAACGGACTCATTCAATATCCGGAATGATTTGAAGTCGTTCCCTTTCCGCGAGATGAGTCGGCACTTCCCCTGCTCGATACGAGCGAGCGAGCGGAATCCATCCCATTTGATCTCGAAAATATAGTCGGGATGAGAGAAGGGGCTGGGAGTACGCCCGAGGGCTAACGGTTGGAATCTTGGGACAATCATCAGCTACTCACAAGATGAAAACGCCGGTCGAGAAAACCGGGGCAATTGCGAACCGTTTGAAATTGTAAGCGGTCGAACGCTATTCCCGTAGACATCCGCCGCCTCAGAAAATGATGACACAAAGTGCGAAAGATGCGATATCAAACAAAAGGCGAAAGGTCTATAATCCGCCGATGCAGAAAAACAAAATCAACCGAGCAAAAGTTCTCGCCGCGCTGAATGCCGTTTGTCCCTCGTGCGGGTACGCTATCTCCCCGGCAGAAATTGTGCGGATTGATTCTGAGAGGATGCGTTGCCCGAAATGTGGGCTTGTCTTTGAGGCGGGGAAGTCCTGAGGATTTTGGGGCGGTCGGCGGATTTGCGCGGGAATTTAGCGCACTCGTGATTCGCGAAGTCAGTCTCTACGTTGCCTGGCAGATCGCGAGCGGATTCAGCTTTGCGGGCAAGGGGCTGAGCCCAACCGCACATTGTGCAAGCCCATCCGGCAAACTGAGAGCTTTTGTGAAATTCGAGCTTTCGTGCGGTCCGTTGCATACGACAGTGTCCCACCAGCCAGTCCTAATTGCTACCTATTTGATACGGGCACGTCTGCCAGGCACGCCAAGGTCCTGCTTTCACCAACTTCGCATCGTCAGACATAGCCTGATGAGCAGCAATCAAGCGGCCATGTCCCTCAGAAAATAGTATTCGTCAAGCATTTCGAAAGAGACACTGGGCGGCTCTGTCTTCGAGTCCAGTATCCGAGCGTTCGCGGGAGATAATGCCGGGTTGTCGTGGAGAAGTTGCAGTATACGTTCTTCAATCTGCCTTCGATCCTCATCGGTTAGCGAGTTCCTGAACTGAGCGCGTTCCGCATTCGCTGGCCGCTGTTTTCCTCTGGCCCACTCCCGCCCGATCATCGTTTTTGCGATCCGCGTTGATCCCGGCCTGCTGACTGTTCATCCGTTCCCGTGCTTCATCGAGTTTTGCTCTTAGAGCCTCATTCATAATGTTGCCTTTCCCCGTTCGTTAGATTTGGTGCAGCACATCGGACGACTCCTGTATCCACGTGTGCTATAAGACTCGAACAATCACCAAACGGAAGCCGCTGCGGCTTGCATTTCGCTGCGGACGAAATTCAATGTCCGCTTCCGCCTCTGCTGAACTCTGCTCGGCGGCCACCTCCCGCTTCCTGCTTGGGGTCTTGGAAGGACTTGAGCCGATCCGATAGCTGTTTCGAACCTTGGATCAATTTCCCAGCCTCGGCGATCAGAAGGACAGTATTTTTGTTCAGCTCCTCGATCTGGCGTCGCAATAACGAGGATTCCTCTTCGATTTGGCGTCGCAACAACGAAGACTCTTCTTCATATTGCGATCTGGGGATGCCCTGCGAGCTGTTTAACAGCATACGTGCGGCTCCGATACGGAATCATCAGATTGCACAAGGGACCGACGCCCGATCTGGACACGGCGGAGGGATGTGTAAAGGGACTTGTTAGAGTCTAGCACTCATTTCAGACCCAGATGCGAGATAACCTTTGTAAACAGGTCCTGGCTGTTGAAAAACTCGATCCCGCGCCTACAAACGACTTTCTCGGTTTTCCCGGACTTTTTCTCTCCCCCAAGTTTTGACTGTTTTGAGGAAAATGGACTTTTTTCAACACCTACTCGCCAGTACCTCCAATTGAAAGTTGGCTGCTGGAATGGCGATTTGTGAGAGCTATCCAAATCGTTTCTTGTAGGCGTCCACTTGGTGTCGAAATAGTTCAGCATACGGCGGATTAGTAACACCGTTGAGATAGACTTCGATTCCTGCTTCGCCGAGTTCAGGGCTGAAGTCGATGATTTGGATACCGCCACTGCACTCGATTGGCGGGCCTCCCGCGACCCAGACCGTGAGTCCCGGAATTGATACCCAGTGTTCTCGATGCTTAACGCAGTAGGGCTGGATGGAAGCGTAGGCGGGGGTAGGCACAAACCGACCAGACGCAACACACATTGACGGGTCGCCTCCTTCAAGTTCAGAGAACCCGATGATCTCGCTCCCAAGTTTGATCTCGAAGCGCATACCTGGGGTACAGAATCACATCTGAGGAACTGCTCCCGAAAAGTGTGTAATTGGAACAGACACCATTTTAGCTGCTAAACGTGGCCGCCCACTGTCCCTCGGGCCGTTACGTTCCACAAGATAAGCAACGCGAATAAACGTGCTGAGTATTCTTCCCGAATTGGGAATTCTGATTGTGGCAGCCGGACACCAAACACAGCAACGGCTACTCAGAGCGAGCTTGGCCTCATTCTTTGACCGGTATGTCATTTGGCAATTGGTTCGACCGAGCGAGTCGTAAAGGGAGTAAGCTCTAATTGTCCGATTAGAAATTGGTCGGGGTTGGTGCGTGTGGCGGAAGTTCGACTGCAAGAAGGCGAGTCAGTGGAGAACGCCCTCCGGCGCTTCAAGCGCAAGGTTCAGGCAGAAAACATCATCGGAGATGTAAAACGTCACTCCTACTATTTAAAGCCGGGCGAAAAGCGGCGACTGAAGCAAGCTTTGGCGCGAAAGCGTGCGCGAAAAAAACTTCGTAGAGACTTCTCAGATTGATGGTTAAAAATTCCTAACCGGCTCCCGCACGGGTCTGTTGCCAGCCAAGCAGCTTTTTCCGGGCTCCGGATTGTTGTTTCTTCGCGTCTCTTCGCACGTTTCTGCATAACGATCTAAGCAAACAATTGCCCCTGTGGAGGCGCTTCTAGTTCGACTCGTGTCGAGCACTCGGCATCGTCGTTCGCAACCTGATTGACTCGATTGCTGACGGGATAGGCTCGCATCGCCCGAGCATCGTACGGCTTCAACATTCCCGTCACCGCCGCCACGTTGGTCATCCCTGGGTCGAGCCACAGATCATAATTGCTCGGATCGAGAATGACTGGCATTCGGTCATGAATGGCAGTGGTCACCGCATTCGGAGTCGTAGTCAGAATCGAGCAAGACTTGATCCACGTTCTGTTAGGGTCTTTCCAGCGATCCCACAGCCCTGCGAAGGCGAATAATTCTCCGTCATTGACTTCAAAACAGTAAGGCTGTTTCGCCTTGCCCGTTCGCGCCCATTCGTAAAACCCGTCTGCCGGGACGAGACATCTGCGACTGGCCAAAGCATCACGGAATGCTGGCTTCGTCGCCGCTGTTTCCGATCTCGCGTTAATCATGCCAGCAGACCCACACGCGTCTTTCGCCCACGAGGGAATGAGTCCCCAGCGGACTACCGACAGCTCGCGGCGTGGTTCCTTCGGATGCTGACGAATGATCGGCACAGGTTGGGTCGGGGCAACGTTGTGGCGAGGATTCCATTCCTCCTCTCCGGAGGCGTCGAAATATTCCTCTACGAGTTGCTTTCGTCGCGACAGTCGGTATCGACCGCACATGCCCGAAGATTATACTTTGGGCGAAATATTTATTGGGGAACGTAATCACCCAAGCTTGGTGCCGGAATAGTATGGTTCGCTTTTGGAATACAGTAAAGCTTACTCTAGGGTAACGTGCAAAAAACGGGAACAAAACTTGGAGTGTATCCGTAAAGGGATCATGCGATATCAATCCAGCGTGATGATCGGCAACCTTCCCGTGATCTCGGTTGCGTTCGGCCCTGACGCTCAGTCCAACCAAAATCGCGGGCGCGCCGTAGGCTTGGTGGCGGTCGGCGACGTAGCCGTGGGCATCATTGCCGTCGGCGCGATTGCGGCAGGGGTGATCGCAGTCGGAGGCTTGGGATTCGGGGTCGTCAGCGTCGGCGGGTTGGCTTTGGGCTTAGTGGCCTTGGGAGGACTCGCGGTCGGAGGAGTAGCAGTAGGTGGGCTGGCCGCCGGTCTCCGTTCCCTGGGAGGCTTGGCGATAGGCCCACATCCGGAGGGCGGGTTGCGGATTTACTGGCCAACGTCGTGACGCTTGGATCGTGACGCGTGGCTTTGCCTGCGAGGATCACGACCCGCCAGCGCCAAGGCAACGAAATTGACGGCAGCGATGCCTAATTTTTCGGATACCCCCTCTGCGCGTCGTTTTGCAAGGAAGTCTCTAAGTTGCGAGGCAAATTCCAAGGTCGCAACGCGCTGCCTACCTGCATCTGTTACGTTCATAAACCTCCTCCCTTCTCTTAACTCGTTCCATGCCGGATGTGACGAAATATCAATGACTGGCGGTTCGCGCTCGATTGTTATTTGCGGGACGGGGCTTGTCAAAAAGCTTGTGAATCAGCTCCAGCCCCTCCCGTTGATCTTCTTCCGACATCAGTGAGAAAGCCCTAATCGTGCCCTTCATTTGCTCTACTCTCCTTCGCCCGATTATGAACTTAAAGGCCGTATAAAATTTGGGACGCCTCAAAAATAGCCCGCTCCCCAAGTCGGAAAGCGGGCTGTTATCTCAACACTTGCCAGCGTCGCCCGCCTTCGCCGCCCGTTCTAGCCACTCTGGGTACAGATCATTCACGAACGACGCAGCAAGGCTCTTAATCGACACTATATTGTCGCTACGATATTGCTCAACGAGGTCCTGTGACCGCTCACAGAAGGAAAGGAATGTCGTTAGATTGACCCTCCCTTTGCCCACCAGTTTGTCATAGCAGATCGACGCGGCCCAAAGATACGTCGCGTACTCAACTGCACCGTTCCGAGTTCCGTCCCAACTGCTCCCCCGACTGATGAGGAAATCGGTCATCGCCGGAACCAACAATTCTATCGGTCGCACAGTTGTTGTTGAGGATTTACGCCCACTGCTAGCGAGTTGTTTTGCCATTATGTCCCCCCAAGGGACTCCTAGATTTTGAACATCCTACTCGAACACCTTTTTAAAAGGCCGAATTTGGGGCGCTTTCAAAAAATGCTGCTCTACTTGCGTATCTCTTGCTCTTTACGTAGCTCAACAAGTGCAGTCTTTAATGAAGTCTGAAACTCTTCTTCCATGTCTTTGATAGTGCCTTTTGTGACCTCTGCCTTCAGCGTTTTCAACCCACAACGCTTTGCAGCTTCGACACGGTGAAAACCGTCTTGCAGGAAATAGTTTTCACCATCGAAGCGTACCTGGATCAAAGGTAGTGTTTCTCGGTGTTTAATTTTGTTGACGTACTCAATTACCTTTTCCCGGTCCAATACCTCAGGTAGTTGAAAATCGAGTCGAATGTTGCTAATTGAGACGCGTTTGATCAGTGGTGTACTCATTTGCTCACCCTCGAAAAACGCTACCACATCCGTTGCACAAACCGTTGCACAACTCGCCCCAACTGAGAGCACTTTGCCCCAATTTAGAGCCCTTCGTTCCGATGTATGTGATTGAATCCGCTAGGTAGGACGATCAGTACAGCGATTTAAAAGGGCATTGCTCTACCAACTGAGCTACGCGCCCCACAATTACTTAACATAACACAATCAAAAGCAGTTACGCGGAGTCCCGCAAGGAAAACCTCATCCTTGCGAATCGCTGGCAGTTCTCGTGGTACTTCGTCCCTAAATGCGCAAGTCTAGTGGGGCGCACGAATCACCGTAACGGATCGCAGCCTGTTATCGAGGAACACTTTCGTGAACGCGAAACAGCTGGTATCCGCATCCATACAGATTTCTAGCCCGCTTTTTTATCTTAAAGCATCACGGAATCGTGCTGAATTCAGACCATTGGTGTTAAGATTCGGTTACTACGCGCTCCCCGGCGCTTGCGGCCAGACGCAAACCAGAGTATGAGCGACTCCAAAAGTAGTGGAAGGGATTCGGAGAGTCCGACGTCAGTGCCTGACGGACGTTCCGTGGCGGCCGCGATGCTCCGACTACGACCACGAGTCGCGAGTTCGGATGCAAACACCATTGCTTCGCCGGGATCGTTGCCGGCGGATGTTCCCACCGTGATTGGCAGTATTCATCCTGCTCCCTCGGATGCGCCCACTCTACCGGACGCTCGCGCCGTGGGAAGCTCGCTGCCACCAAGGCCTCGCACTGCCGTCTCTCAGCTTCCTGCTTTGTTTCCGGGAATAATGCTTGGCGGACGTTATGAAATTCTCCAGACGATCGGTGAAGGCGGCATGGGGACCGTTTACAAGGCCGAGGACCGGGAACTGGGCCGCACTGTCGCGCTGAAGGTGATTCGCCCCGAACTGGCCTGCACTCCGGGGATTCTGCAGCGCTTCAAGCAGGAGATCGTTCTTGCCAGTAAAGTTACCGATCGCAATATCATCCGCATCTACGATCTGGGGGATGCGGACGGCATCAAGTTCATCACCATGGAGTTCGTTGAAGGGGAGGACTTGCGCCATCTCCTGCATCGCCAAGGCAAGCTACCGGCAGCCGAGGCGGTGGACTTGATGGAACAGGTGGTCAGCGGCCTGCGGGCGGCTCACCGCGTGGGCATCCTTCATCGAGATCTGAAACCGGGAAATATTATGCGCGCTGTCGATGGCCGGGTGCTGGTCATGGACTTCGGACTCGCCCGCTCGATGCAGGGCGACGGTATGACGCGGACGGGCGCAATGCTCGGGACGATGGAGTATATGTCTCCCGAGCAGGCCCAGGCGAAAGAACTGGATGCGCGTTCCGATATCTTTACCGTGGGCCTGATTCTTTACGAACTGCTCACCGGCATCATGCCTTATCACGCCGATAGCGCAATCGCGAGCTTGCTCAAACGAACGCAACAGCGGGCAATTCCGATTTCGGACGTCGACAAGAACATTCCAGGAGCTCTCAGCAACATTGTGAGCAAATGCCTGGAGCGCGACCCCGCGCTTCGCTATCAGAATGCGGATGAACTGCTTAGCGATCTTTGGGCCTGGCAGGGAAAAAGCGGCAAGGTCTCGGCCTCCTCTACCCAGTTGCGGATGAATCGTATTCGCGAAATGCGGTGGCTGCGTTTTGCAGCCGTTGCAGTCCTGGTTGGAGTTTTGCTGGCCGGTGCGGTCTGGTATTTGGGCAAGCGGAATACTGCCGCACAAAAAGTTCATGATCCAGTGTCGATACTGGTCGCGGACTTTCAGAACAACACCTCCGATTCCGTATTCGACGGCACGCTCGAGCCGACTTTCAACCTTGCGCTGGAAGGTGCGTCTTTCATCAACGCCTACAGCCGGGGAGATGCGCGGAAGGCTGCAGCGTTACTCAAGCCGGGAGTAACGTCGCTGGACGAGTCGCTAGCCCGTTTGGTTGCTCAGCGGGAAGGAGTGAGTACGGTCGTCAGCGGGTCGATCAGCCTGGAGCGACAGGGGTACAAGATCACGGCCCGGGCGGTGGATTCGGTGACCGGCAACCTCATCTCCACGCAGCAGATCAGCGTCCAGAACAAGGATGATGTCTTGCATTCGGTGGAAGTACTCGCCGCTAAACTTCGACAGGTACTTGGCGATTCCACGCCAGAGTCGGCGCAGATGCTGCAAATGGCGACCTTCAGTTCGAGTTCGCTGGACGCATCCCACGAATATGCGCTCGGTCGTGACCTCTCTGACAAAGGAAATTATGAAGAGGCCGCCAAGTACTACCGCCGGGCGATCGAACTCGACCCCAATATGGGTCGTGCCTACGCCGCCCTGGCGAATCTGGAGAACAACACTGGACAAACCACTGACGCAGCCAAGTACTACGACATGGCAATGACTCGCATCGATCGTATGAGCGATCGCGAGAAGTATCGTACACGCGCCGAATATTTTCTGTTCAAACGCGAGCCGCGTGAGGCGATTCAGCAATACAACGCGCTTGTGAAGCAATTTCCCGGCGATACGTCAGCACACTCGAACCTGGCGCTCGCCTATTTCGAAATGCGTGATTTTCCCATGGCGCTGCAGGAGGGCCGGCTGGCAGTGCAGTATGCGGGAAAGTCGGTGTTGGAACGGAACAATCTTGCCCTGTTCGCGATTTATGCGGGGGATTTTGCGACCGGCGAGAAGTATGCCCAGGAAGTGATTCAGCAGGAACCTGCGTACCTTGGCGGCGCGGCCTTCGGCGCTCTTGCCATGGCGCAGATGGGAGAAGGCCATTTAGAAGATACCCGCCAGACTTACCAGAAGCTCGCGGCCGTGGGCACCCGGGGAACTTCGATGTCCAAGCTAGGCTTGGCCGACCTCGCTTTGTACCAGGCCAATGCGATTGAAGCCATCCCAATCCTGGAGGGCGGAATAAAAGAAGACTTGGAGAATAAAGACCCAGGCGCGGCTGCAGTCAAGTCGGTTGCGCTCGCACAGGCGTACTTGCTTGCTGGTCGTAATCCGCAGGCCGTCGCCGCGGCGGACAAGGCTATGGCATTGGATAAGCAACCTTCGATTTTGCATGCTGCCGGGACGATCCTCTCCGAAGCTGGCCAGGCTGCCAAGGCGCAATCGGTGGCCTCGCAGCTGGAATCGAGCCTTGATTCGGAACCGCAGCTCTACGGGAAACTGCTGGAGGGAAAGATTGCGCTCGACCGCGGCAACGCAAGAAAGGCAGTCTTAATTCTCAAAGAGGCCGGGCAGAAGACTGATACCTGGATCGGGCACTTACTCCTGGGCCAGTCCTTTCTTGAGGCCGGTATGTATCCCGAGGCGAGTTCTGAAATCGAGATCTGCCTCAAGCGACCCGGAGAGGCCTCCGCCCTGTACCTTGACGATGTCCCCACCTTCCGGCTCTTGCCTCCCGTCTACTACTACATGGGACGAGTGCAGGAGGCGCTGAAGAGTCCGGCCGCAGCGGACTCCTACCGCTCCTTCCTTGCCATACAAGAAAAGGGCACCAGCCTGATCGTGGCTGATGCCCGGAAACGCACCAGGTAATCCGCAGCCTACTGAAGCTGCAGGCTGGTAAGCGCCGAAGTTCCGTCGTTCATTTGCAGCAGTAGCGTGAAACAGCCCTTCCCAAACGGATCCGCTGAGCTCGTGTCCCAGTTGAAGACAAACTGGTTCGTGCTGAAGCGGAACGTGCTCTTACCGGCCGCACCTGAAGTGGGCGAATACAATACCAGAGAACTTCCTGCCGGAACGATTGCACAGGTTCCATTGACCGGAGCACTGTTGAAGAACGCCGTCATCTTAGTCAGCGTGCTCAGGCTGCTGATCACCGTGCCGTTGAAATCCGTGAGCGTCCACTTGACCGGGACCGCTTTGCCGAGATTGAAGGCTCCCGAATAGGTGCCGGCTGGACCGAGCGGAGTGAAGAATCCGGTGAACTTGTACATCGTCTGTTGCTGGTTGGTGCTCGCGGAACTGGCGTTGTAAATGCCGTCTCCGCCATAGTTAGCCGTGATGATATCGGCTCCCGCAGTTTTTGGAGTGAGGGAGCAACTTCCCTTTCCTGCAGCGAGCACAATCGAGCAACTCGCGCCGGTGGTGTCTGTCACCCCGACCGTGCCGGTGGGCACGGGGCCGCTGCCGCCGGACGGTGCCACTGTGACGCTAATTGTCACTGCCTGCCCCAACACCGACGGATTTGGTGCTGAACTGACCGTCGTCGTGCTGTTTCGCTTAACCACCACGAGTGTGGTTGTCCCGGAACTGGCATTGTAGAGGCCGTCGCCAGGATAGCTGGCCGTTACGCTATCGAACGCGCTGAAGGTCAGCGGGATCAGCTGGCAACTGCCGGAACCGTTCGTGAGCGTTGCCGTGCAGGCGGCACCGGTCGCATCTTTCACTGAGACCGAGCCCGTTGGAGTTCCGCTCACCGCGGGCACCACTGTCACGGCAACCGTCACCGGTGCTCCCACCTGGATGGGATTCGGAGAAGCCGTGATCGAAACCGTCGAGTTCTCGGTGAACGTCACACTCAGCGACTGGCTGGCCGTCTGTGCCGGTGGACCCGGATCCCTCACAGTCACGCGGAAGGAATATGTTCCTGGGAGAGCGACCTGACCCGACTGGGTCGAGATGGTGCCGGACGTCGGATCGATCGCCAGAAACGCAGGCAGCCCGGTGGCGGACCAAACGTAGCCAATTCCGCTGCCGCCGGTCGTGGGCACAGACTGCGCATACATTGTGCCCACAATTCCTGCTGGCAGAGTTGTACTGCTGATCTGCAATGGGCTGTAGATATTGACAGTGAACTGCCGCGTGAAGGTGTTGGGAATGGGCGACGAGTCCGTCACTTGCACAGTGAAGGAATAAGCGCCTGTGTTGGATGGACTCCCGCTGAAACTTCCTGTCGTTGCGTTCAATTGGATTCCGGGCGGCAGCGCACCAAAGGGAATTGTGAAGTTGTAGGGAGTCATTCCGCCGAATACGCCGACCGCGGCGCTATAGGCCTGGCCAGCAATTCCGTTCGGTAACGAGTTCGACGTGATCGCGAGGGTTGCAGGCGGAGTTACGGTACCCACGTTGGCCGCATGGGCCACCACCACCGGCGCCACGGCCGACACCAGTTGCTGTAGTTCCGTTGAACTCAAATTCGTGCGCAGAATGACAAAGCCGGTCTCGTTTGGCGCGAGCGCAATTGTGGCATTGCTTGTATCAGCATCGAAAATCAGGGGATCGCCCAATTGATTCGGGTCGGTTACGAAAAGAGGTGTGACATTGGTATAAGTCACGAAACTATTTTCCACGGCCAGGTTGCAACCCTGATTGGTGTTGGTGAGGTACTGTTTCGAAAGCAGTAACTGGATGTACACACAGGAAGAGCTCACGATTCCGGTACAGAGTGGACGCGGAAGATTGCTCAGAGTCGCATCGCTGTTGAACAGCTTGACTACGTACGTAGCGGCGGTGTTGCCTGTGTTGGTTACGGAGTACACTGCATCGTTGAGCGGCTGATTCTGCACCACCGCGTTCGCTACGGAATTGTTGTAGACGGCGGGATCGTTCAATGCCGTGTTCAGTGCATTGTTCGTCTTGATGGCTGGGTTGATATCGGTGTTGGTTTTGATCGCCGGATTCTGCACCGGGTAATTCGTCTTGATGGCCGGGTTCTGAACATACGGGCTCAAGACGGTTGAGTTGGTTAACGGCGTGGTCAAAAATACAGGACTGATGATTGGCGTGTACACCTCGCCCTGAGTAATGGACGGATCCTGCTGGGGCAGTCCGGCGGGGTTGATGATCTGCGGCGCGCTGGGATCGGGATTAAAGGTGATCGAGCTATTCAGCCCGTTGGGCGTGGCCATTCCTCCGATTGCCGTGATTTGAAATGCCTGGACGGAGAAACTATCGGTGACGAGGGTAGACTGGGCAAATACCGAGCGGGCGATGGTAGACAGCGGCGCCACGGTCACATCTAAAGTGGAGATGACTCCGCCGAACTGCTGGAAGGAAGCTTGCCCTCTTGCAGGCTGGGTGGTCTGAAGGCGGATTGTCAACGGAGCATTCGTCGCATTCCGCACGTACATCGAAAATGCACGCTGCAGCAATTGTGTGCTATTGGGGACAAAGCCCAGTGTTTTCTGATTGCCGGGAGAACTGATGGTGAGAGCTGGCTCAATTCGTGCGGTGTAAATGTTCTGGTTGCGCGTTCCCGTGTACTGGTCATTCGTTCCCGGTACGCACTGCGGCGTTGTTTGGGTCGGATCGAACACGCTTGGGTGTGACACAATCGAGTTCGACTGGGAATACGGCGGAACATATTGCGTCCAGTCCCCACTCGGGGGCTGCACCACGTCCCGGTTATCAGTCCAGGTGGCGTGGAAGACTTGCGGACTGGTATTGCTGGTATTGAACTGCCACTGTCCGCCTTGCAGGATAAAGGGCGGATCGCCGGCGAGGTCGATATAGTCGCCCATGAACGGCTCAGTACCCTTAACGAACAGCGGGAGATCCGGTGGATTGTAGTTAAGCTGCTCGGCTTGATTGCTCGCGGGATCGAATCCCACAAAGTACTTGGAGATACGGAAAGTGTTAAAGGTCGGCAATTGACCCGGCAGAGGCTGATCAGCCTGCGCGCCCTGAACATCCATGGTATGCCGCCGCACGGTGAGGGTCGAGTCGTCAACAAATGGCGTGAACACCGACGCCGGGTTGGAGAGCAAATCGGCCAGGAATTCCCGGCTTTCGGTGTACCCGGTCGCGTCCGGCGTGGGAGAGAACAAACCCATGGTGTGGTCCAGACGCAGATCGTAGTAGATCAAAGTGAGCTTTCCGGCGCTGAAGCTCATCGACGGCATGATCTGGTGGCCGCGGTCGGAGAGATTGAGAAAGGGATTGCCGCTGTCGTCGAAGACGTTCCCGTTGTCAATGGGTGCAGGAGTAGACCAAGTGTTGCCTCCATCCGTCGACATTGTCAAGACGATACGAGCATCTCCATTGGCGTTGCGCTGCGAGGCCGCCACGTACACACGGCCGGCGGCGTCCACCGCTAGCGCCGGATAGGCATTACTCCGGTAGGTACTGGACCCTTCAAGCTCGTCGAACTGGCATCCTGCGGCTGTGGAATTTGTCGCACAGCTCAGGGGAAAGTCGACCACGTCAATCGCTTTGCTCCAGGAGTTGCCTCCGTCGGTTGACTTCGCCAGTACCATCGCATCGTTCTGACCGCCATTCGCAAACCGGCGCCATGCGACATAGACAGTCGCCGGAGACGTCGCTGGGGTGCTGGGATCAATCGCAATCACCGTCCCCTGGTTCACGCTGTTGGTCTGACTGATTTTGACGGACGAAGGGAAGGTGGCGCCACAATCATCCGAATAGGCAATACTGACCTTGCTTGATCCGCCGGTTCCAGTGAAGTTGCTCCACGCCATAAAAACGCGCGCGGCAGGCACCGTCTGAGTTAGAGTTCCGGGCGTGTCGGGATTGGTGTAGCTGATGGTACAAGTGTTCGTATTACGCGGGATGTCGACCGCCAGCCAAGGCTTGTCGAGGAACTGTCCCGCTGTGCCGCTGCTAATTACGGTTGCGCCAAGATAACGTATCGAATCCGTGGGTGTCAGCTTGGTCAGGCTCGTCTTCGCCGTCGGATCGCCGTTTTCGCGGTTGTTGTTATCAACGAATTGCGCCACAAAGACGGCGCCGAGCGGGTTACTCGCCGGAGTGCGGTTGAAAGCGATGCCGCTGTAGTAGAACATTCCACTAGGGCCCGAACGAACCGTCGGGTCGGAGGCGGCTTGAAATCCATAGAGCGGCGATGCCTGTCCCACAAGGGACGAATCCTGAGGATAACCCGGCAACAACGTGCTGGCCCACGTCAGGCCGCCGTCGAAGGACTTGAATACGCCTAGCCATGTATCGCCGTTAACAGGGATTCCGGAGATTCCCGGCAGATCCACTGTGCGATAGTCGTTGTTGCCCGCCAGCAAGTGCAGATTGTTCCGGGTCGAGACGGTGATCGAAGGTTCATTCTGCCGCTCGAGGAAAGGATCTCCCGTAGTCCAGTCCGTGCCGGAAACCATGTTGACGTTCTCCCCTCCGAGCGATGTTTGTGACACGAGAGGGGACACGAAAAAGCAAACGACCGCAAACACAGCTACCGCAGAGACGAGGTGGCGCATCAATCCTCCACACAGAAATTGACCTTCTTAAATAAGTTGTCTTTGTTCTGGGAAACTCAAATCCGGGGGGGCGGACTCGTACAATAGGACCACTCATCATACGTGAAAACGAAACTGTGTGGAGAGAAATCGTTTCGTGAACTGTGATGGAGGGCGGTTCAAGGATATGTGACGTCGTAGGCAGCGGGACTGATTTCGCGGTTGGGGGGAACCTGATTATGTCGCTTCGATCCGTTTTCAGGAAAATCGCAAAATGCAAAGGCCGCCTTCGGCGGGCGGCCCCTGTTCTTGTTGTGGATTAAAGTCTCTGGCGCGGTGAACCGAGCGAGGCCGAAGAGCCTTATTCGTCATCGTCGTCAGTGCTTACATTAATTACGCCGAAGGTGCCTGCGACATTATTGGCCGGTCCCGCAGCAAAGAACAGTTGACTGGCCGTGCCATTTTTGCCGAGCCCGTCGCCGAAACCGATTCCCCACAACTGGTCGATCACGATCGCTCTGCCGTCATCGTTCCTGACCGTACCCACAAAATTCCCGGTCACAGGGCTGAAGGCGTTGATGGTGCCTTTGTCCACATTGTTCGAGATCAAGAGCGTGTTGCTCAGCTTTCCAAACGTGCTGGGCGCCATAGTAATTCCCCACGGCTGATTCAGTGGCAATCCATGAACTAGTGGCTGCGGCAATCCCTTGGCTGGTGTGCCGTCTTCGTTGAATACCTCGATGAAACCTCCGCTTCCCCCGGCCGCGTCGGCAAACGTCACGTAGACCAGTCCTTTAATATCCTGAATGCCGAAGGGTACAAATCCTGCCGGCAGCGAGGCGTCGGAGAACGTACCGGCCACCGTCACGTTGGTAAAGGTGCCGTCGTAGACATCCACTCTCCCATTGGCCATATCGGCAGCGAACAAGTGATTCCCGGACTTGTTGTTGCTGATGGCCAGGCCCGTGTATACGGCAGGATGGGGGTTCTTATTGGCAGTCGTGTCCACCGCCAAAGTGGCTTGATTAAAGTTTGATGCCGGTGTCCACCCGCTGATGGTTCCATCCAGTGTGGCAAACAGAAAAATAGCTTTCTTTCCCGGCGCGACTTGAAATTCGCTCGTTCCGTTCCAGACAGTTCCCGTCGGTGAGCCTGGACCGTTCAATCCAGTCCCCAAATCTGGGCCGTTTCCCGCGGTCGGAATCAGTACCTTCAGTCCCGCATTTAGATTTCCCTGGCTATCGTACAGAGTCGCCCACCCTGAGTTGTTGTCGCTGACCCACCAAGGTGAACCCGGAGCATGGACCAAGCCCCAGCCATTCACTAGCAGGGGATCGTCGTGCAACGCGTGTTTTACTTGATTGGACGACAGATTGGTGAGTTTATATTGTGCCAAGGCCGCACTCGAAACGAACATGAGTGCGAGTCCCAGGCCAAGAGTGAGTGGAATCATGCGACGCAGCATGCAAATCTCCTTTTGTGATGCCAGATCAGCCGAGTGACGGTGCAGCGCTTGCCCGCGCACAAATCACAGTCTCTGGCTGGGCATTCGAATCCTAGGCCGCATGCCGTTGCCAGATGTCAGTACCTTGTCACGAATTTGTACATTTCATGCAGCCCGAAAAATGCCGTGCAACCGGGGAACTCAAGAGCAAACATCTGAGGCCGGCCGCTCTTGGTAAAATGTTTGCACTCCATGAAACATCTCATGCGCACCTCTCTGTTCATCATCACTCGGACGTTCTGCGTATTTACGCTCAGCTGCTGTGTTTGTGCGGCAGCGCAACCCGGAAGAGCGCGCCCAGGAACGGACGTAACCGACGAACACCATGACCCTTCCAGCCTGAGCGATGAGCAGATCGTTGCCGGCCTCAAGCAAGCGCTCGAACTCAGCACTGGTAAGGCCGTCGGGCTCGCCGGCAGGACAGACGGATTTCTGCAGAACGAAGACATTCGCATATTGCTGCCCACGAAACTGCAGTCCGTGGGCAAAGCAATGCGCCTGATTGGGGAGGGGGACACGGTAGACGATCTGGAAATCGGCATGAACCGTGCCGCCGAGCGCGCTTCGCCTCAAGCCAAACCGATTTTTCTCGACGCCATCAAAAAGATGAGTTTTCCAGATGCGCGCAGCATCCTCACTGGCGGCGAAACCGCCGCAACCGAATACTTCAGGCGAACCTGCTCCGCAGACCTCACTACCGCTTTCACTCCGATCGTTCACGCGTCGATGCAGCGCGTTGGGGTCCTCAAGAAATATGATCGCGTGATCAAAACTGCGCCCGGCGGCAGCGCGATCGCCAACGAGTTCGATCTCGATAAGTACGTGGTCGGCAAAACGCTGGACGGGCTCTTCTACATGCTTGGGCAAGAAGAAGTTAAAATCCGCACGAACCCGGCTGCCCAGACCACGGAACTCTTGAAGGAAGTTTTTGCTAAGAGATAAGCGCCGCCTTCCATCCAGATGGGCTGGCGCACATTGTTGCTTCCGTTCGTCTACACTTTTCTGATGGCCCTGCCCATGGGAGGAACGACCTTGTCTGCCATTCGCGCCATCTTCTGGGATGTCGGCGGCGTACTGCTGACGAATGCCTGGGACCGAGTCGAACGCGCCGAAGCGCTGAAGCATTTTCAACTCGACCCCGAGGAGTTCCATGCCCGCCACGAGATGGTGGTCTCATCGTTCGAACGCGGGAAGATTACTCTCGACGAATATCTGGACCGCACGGTGTTCTACCGCGAACGTCCGTTTACCCGCGAGATGTTTCGCGACTACATGTTTTCGTTGACGAAACCGTTTCCTGAAGTGCTGGAATTCGCTCAAGCAGTGACTGCCTCCGGCAAATACCTCATGGGTACACTCAACAATGAATCTCGCGAATTGAACTACTACCGGATGGAAAAGTTCGGGCTGAGGATGATCTTCCGCTTCTTTATCAGTTCCTGCTTCGTAGGGTTTCGCAAACCGGAACGCGATATTTATCGGCTCGCGCTGGAGATTACGCAGGTTCCGGCGGAACAGTGTTGCTTCGTCGACGATCGCGCACTCAACCTGGAATGCGCCGCCAAGCTGGGCATGCACACGATCCAGATGCAGAATGTGGAGCAGTTGCGGGGAGATCTGGCGAAACTAGGCGTGACGCTGTAGTCGCGCTTGCGCGAGGATCACGAACTCCTGCGCGGTTGGCCGGTCTTGACCCCGGTACTCTGCGGGACATCGGATTCCAGCGCGGTGAGGGTTAAATCGCTGGACCAGCAGTCGGCGGCCAACTTCCATTCGCCATTGCTCTGCCGGGCGCAAACCCACAGGTACTTGCCGCGCTCTTCGCGGCGTTTTCCGGTTGCGCTGGGAATTAGCGCCTTACATCGCCCTGCCTCATAGGCCATGTCGCCGACGACTTCCACGCGCAGTGGCTCGACCTCCACTTCTCCCAACCCCGCGTCGAGCGCGCCAAAAAAAAACTCGCGAACCGCCGCCGCTCCGCGAATCGGCGGACAGTTAGACCGCATTACCAGCGCATCGGGAACATAAAGGTCGAGCAGATCATCGAGGTGTTTGGTGTTGCAGGCCAGCACCCACTCATGGGTAACGCGACGAACTGCAGCTTCAGCGCGGCTCATGTCGCCTCGCAGGGCCGCAGTGGGTCGCAGGTCCCGGACTGGCTCACTACGGGCTGAATCGCCGGCGGTGCGCGCCGGCACTCCTTCCTGTGCACCGGGAAAATAATGGTGATGATAATGGTGGTGGTAGTGATGGGTTTCGGCGCCGACTGGGCGGTTTGCTGTAGGTCGTGGGTGAGGCTCGGGATCAGGATCTGGAAATCGATTTGATGGAAGCGCGCCAGTGCGAGCGGGAAGACGACTGTCTTGCGAGGAAAATCCGGCCGCGGTTTCCGTTTCGCGAACCGCGACCCCGCACATGCCGCAGAACTTGTTCCCTCGACGATTGCCGTATCCGCAAATGCTGCAGACAATGGTGGAAGGATTGGTAAGGGACGCGCTGTCGTCTGCAGACTGCTCTGCGTCCGCTTCCAGAGCCAGTCGTTGCGCAGCCTCCAGAGCCGCGGCTAGAGCATCTGGACTTGGCTTGGAACGGTGAATTTCAGGTTGCAGGCCGCGATAGAGGTCTTCGAGTTCGGAACCGCGTTCCTGAGGATTCGAAGGTAAAGCGGTTCTGGGATTTCTCTTATCTTCGTCCACGAATGGAATCACCCCACTGCTGCGGTCATTCTAGCCCAGTGCCCGAGTGGAGTGCTATCGGCTGGAGAATTCGATTTTGCCTTCGGTTTCGGTGGGCACGCCGTTGCAGGTCGCCGGACGATATCTCCAGGTGCGCACGGTTTGCAGGACACGGCGGTCACCGGAGACCCCCGCGCTCTCCAGAATGAGCGGAGCGTGAACCCGCCCGTCGATGCCAATGATAAAGCTTACTTTTACTTTGCGGCCATGGGCTGCCGGGGCGAAAAGCGGATCGGGGGTCGTCAGAGGCTCTGGCGGGCGAATATCCTCACAGGCAGGCTGCAAGGTGACGTGGGGCACATCCACGAATTGCGAGGCGCGCGCCAGGGTTTTTGAGACGCGGCTTTCGCGCAGCGCGAGAGTTGCCGATTGCGGACCAGGCGAAGCCGTAGTGATGGCCAAGGCCGCCAGAGACAGCATCGACCATAGAACAGCGAGCCAGACGCCATCCCGCATCGGTTTTCTCTTCTCGTTCACAAACCATTTCGGGGGCAAATGCAGGTCCATCTGAGAAGATCAGCATCTCATTGCCTATCAACGAAATATGGGCAAGACTCCTGGGATCGGCGCGCCTTGGAGTGAAACCAGTTGCAGCTACGCGGTCACCCAGCGTCGCAGAGTCAACAATGTAATCTCAGGAGGACAGTTCATGCGAACTGGCGGTCCCACCGTGCCAAGGCCGGGGTTGGTGTAGAGAGTGAGTCCGCCAATTTTGTACAAACCCCAAATATATTTCTTGGCCAAGGCAGGCAGCCAAAGCGGCCGCATGAACGGTATCCGCACCTGGCCTCCGTGAGAGTGTCCTGAGAGTTGAAGATCCACCGGAAAGCGCGCAACATCGTCGGCAAAGTCAGGCTCGTGGGCTAACAGAACCACAGGGTCGTTCGCGGGAATCTTGTGCAAAGCTTTATCCAGATCAGATCTTCTTTCCAACACGTCGTCGACTCCCGCAAGCCAGAAGCGGGCTCCGCTGCGTTCGATCGGAACGGATTGATTGCCCATGACCTGAATTCCGACGGCATGCAACGACTCTACAACCCGATTTGGGTCGGTAACTACGTCGTGGTTTCCCAGCACCGCCCATAGCCCGTGAGGAGCTTGCATTTGCCGCAGCAATTGGGCGCAAGGTTCGGCGGCATCAGCGGCTTTTTCGGCTTTTGCCTTACCGCCAGAAAAGGGTTCTGTAACGAAATCGCCGGTCAGCACGATCAAATCAGGATGCAGCCCGTTGACCATGCTGATGGAGGATCGAAGAGGATGCACAGAAAAATAAGGATCGTAATGGAAGTCACTGAGCAACGCGATGGTGAAGCCTTCTAACCGCTCAGGCCACCGCCGGAGGTCGATTTCCTTACGAACAATTCGAGGAAGGTTAGGGGCGATCAGAGTGGTATCGACGGCAAGGGCAGCCACTCCAGCGGTCGCGGCGAGGCGAATAAATTGTCGTCTGGTCGTAGAAGGAAAGGGCAATCAGTTTTGGGTCCTATGCCGCGGGATAGCGCGCCAGCAAGTCAGCACCTCCAGCATAACTCGAATCAATGCGTTCGTGATATGACAGTGTGCGACGTTCTCCTGTTCAGAAGCTGAAGGTGGCTTGCAGTTCGATTTTGCGATTAGCAGCCGTACCCGGCGAGAACGGACCGCCCAGCTGAAGAGAATTGGATTCGCCAAACAAGCTGGATCCCACAACACCGTTCGGATTCGCCAGGTTGTAATTGTTGAAGGCGTTCCGAGCAATCACGCCGAGGGTGAGGTTGTAACGCCGGTCGGTATTGGACGACATCATCATTGGGCCCCCACCGAAGATAGGGCCGCCGTGTCCTCCGCCACCACGGGGTCCACCTCCACCGTCGCGCCCCTGGCCTTGAACGCCAGAGGAGGATCTCGCTTTAGGTCCGAATCCAAAAGTCTTGGTGAATCGCAGGTTCATCACGAAGTGACTTGGGCCGTTGCCGTAGTTGATCGGTAGAAGCTTTCCGCCTCCGAGAACGTCGAAGGTGCCCAAGGGCGTGCAGTAAATGTTGTTCTGCGGCCCGGTGGGCAGCGTATGAGCGGGACACGTGGCAGCGGAAACCAGGCCTGGACGATCGTTGTATATCTGGTCTCCGTTGACGTCGATGGGCGATGTGATGTTGAAAGGAGACCCGGAACTGACCACCATGAAGGGACTCAGACGAAACAGATAGGGCAGCGCGATGCTGCCGCCAAGAAAGAAGCGATGATGGACGTCGAATGAGGCGCGGCCGTAATCCTGGCTGATGTTGTACGAATTCGAAGCAAAACTGGAGACCCCGGAAGCGTCGCTGTTGGCATAGCTTAACGAGTAATAGCCGAACAACTGCACCTTGGAGCCGATGCGCACGTTCGTGTTCGTCATCAGCTGGTTTTGCTTGAAGTTGGCTTCGGACACGTAGCGGTAGACGTTCCCCCCTTGGATAGGAGGACAATTCGGGGCACAAGGCGTTCCGGGATAGGGGGCACTGGCGTTGATGAGCGCGAACTGGTCGAAGCCGCGCGAATTCATGTAAATGACAGAAAGGGTTGCCGACTTCGTAAGTTGACGTTCCACACCGAGCGCCCCTTGCAGGGTATAGGGCGCGTGCAGTCGTGGACTGATCTGGTAGACATTGGGCGTGCTCGAGTTGACCGGACCGCAGTTGGAGAAACTTGCTAGCGGTACGTCCACCCCGGGGAAGCAAGTGGGGTTATCGATAATGAACTGCTGTTGATTGACGCCGTCGAGAAGTTCCGTCTTTAGCAGCTGCGTTGTCTGGAAGCGATCGTAAAAGATTCCGTAGCCACCGCGAATTACTACTTTGGGTGCGGCGTTCCTGCCGCCCACGCCCCAGGCAAAACCGAAACGCGGGGCCCAGTCTGCGTGATCGGGAATAGCGTTCTGGCCCTCGAAGCGAAGACCCAAGCTCAGCGTTAGGTTCGGTTTCACGCGCCAATCATCTTGGATGTAAGGTTCGACATCGTAATAGGTGACCCGGGCAGTCGGGGCGCCTTGCGTGAAAGTCAGTTGCGTCGCATAAGGAATTGCGCCCCCACCAGCCAACTGCCGTTCGGCATACTGGAAGGAAATCGGGCACGGCGGATTTTGAGCGATGGATGCGCAATTCGACGGCGTGTGGACTGCGGTGCTCAAAGAAGAAAACGTAAAAGTGCCGTTGAATCCCGAAGTGGTGGAATCTGTCTCCTGGGTGGCACGCACTCGCGCGCCGAACTTGAGCGTGTGATTACCGCTGATCAATGACGTATAGTTCTGCACTTCGTAATTGTTTTGCAGGTCGTTTTGCCGGCCTTGAGACGAGCCACCACCGGTGAAGTTGCCCAGCACGTTGACCGCGGGGTTCAGATCGTTCGGGTTCTGAAGTTCGTTGTCGCGGTTGTATTGAAAGCGCGTCTCGTTGACTATTTTCGAGCCAAAAACCTGCGTGTCGCTGACTTGCAAGGTATCTTCGGTAGTTTGTGAGTAATAACCCTGCGACGGAAGAATGAGCACGCCGACACCGCTGTTGGTTTGAGTGTCGCGATAGTACTGGTAACGCACCGTCAGTGTGTTGTTTTTGGAGAGCGCCCAATCAATGCGCGGGCCGAGATTGGTGCGTTGTCGCGGGTTGGGAGTGGACTCAACCAGTCGGACTGGCGATAAGGATGGGTCCAGCACGAAGGCATTGACTGCAGCTACTTCGTTAATGTCGCGGCGATCGATGTTGAAGAAAAACGACGCCTTCTTGCCCATGGGTCCGCCAATGTTCCCGTTGAACTGATTGGAATAATACGGAGGTGGTGGGAGTTCGCCGAAGGGATTGGCTGTATTGAACGAAGAATCGTTGCCCAGCGCAAAGAATTGTCCGTGGTATTTGTCGGTGCCGGGCTTGGTGAAGACTTCGATGCGCCCGTAGCCCAGCTTGTCGTACTCCGAAGAAAATGGATTCTGGTTGATGCGAATTTCGCGAATCGACGATTTGGGCGGAAGTTGACCAGCCGTGAATCCGTCAATGTACATCTGGCCGCCGTTGGGACCCGCGGAAGGCCCGGCGAGTGCTTCGAGATCCGACTGCAGTTCGTCGGGATCGTCGGGCAAGGCCTCCAGTTCTTTGCCGGAGATTGTGATGGCACCGGCGTTGTTGTTGGGATTCACGTCAATCGTCGGCGCAGTATCAGAAACCTGGACTTTTTGCTGCTCCACTTCAATCGTCATAGGTACGTTGAGGCGAAGAGGCTGGTCGGCGATCACGACATTGTCGTTCTCATACATCGTGAAACCTTGAGCGGCTAGGGTGAGGGTATACTTCCCTGCCGGCAAAGATTTGAACTCATACATCCCCTGTCCATTGGTCTGGACGACGATTGCGGATCCGGTCGCTGGCGTCATGATCACGCTTGCGTTGGAGATAGCGGCGCCGGAGGGATCGGTGACCTGTCCGCGCAGAACTCCAGTCTGCGCGCACAATACAGTTGCCGGCAGCAAAAATAAGGACACTAGGACGAAAAAACGCGCACACTTCTCAACCTTCATCTGAAATTCCTATTCCCTATATGACGTACGAAGCTATAAAGCAGCACAACAATTCATTGGAGCCGGGGCTACGGACCCGCATCGCCAGTGGGAGCACCGCCCAAACTCCAGGGCGCCAGCATCATTGCCTGACTACCATTGGGAGCGGCCTGGAGAATCGCCTCAACACCGCTCAGCAGAGTGATTGCAGTGCCACCGCCGGTCGATGTGCCCTGGGTGGTGACAATGAGCACAGCGTCGCCTTTGTGCAGGTCGGCAATCGTCATGGCGGGCATGCGATTCAATAGTTGCTGGAAGTCGGGCGCTCCACTCTGGCGCATGCCTCCACTCATTCCGCCGACACCCATTCCGCCGCCGGGACGCGTTTCCCCCGGAGCTGCGGATGGCTGACCGTTAGGCGCTTGCGCTGGTGCAGAACTTGCTCCTGGAGTTCCCGGAGGCATGGATCCTTTCAACCGCATCGCGATTCGCTGCGCCATCTCCGGGGGCAGTTTATGGAGCTGCGACTCGGATGTGATCTTTACCTGCACTGGCTTCTTGCTCAATAAATCTTGAACGGTGATCGCGCCCGAGCTTGCATCCACCGAATTCACCAGGCCCGCGACGTTGCGAAAACTGCCAGTAACAATTTCTTCAGCAGTCAATTCAGAACCGTCGGAACTGCGATCTCCACGCGCGCGAAGCTGGTCACCGGAGCGAATTTCCAGCAAGGTGCTGGGCTTGGCATCATCGAATTTCACCGAATCGGGAGCATAGCGCCGAAATATTGTGCTCTTCGTCGTGTGCACCACGATTTCTTTCTTTCCGCCCAGTGTCGTTACCGAGATTGTGATCGTGCCGGCCGCAGGGTCGACGGCACCCACTAGACCTCCGAGCCCGCGCTTCTGCCAGTCCGCCCGTTCCTGTTCATGCAGCGCTTGCAGATCGGAACGCGGTATGACGATAACTTCGAGAGCGGATATCGTGCCGTCTGCAGATGCCTGTCCGCGGACGCGTATTCTGTCACCGACATGCAAATCCTGTAACTGAACCGGCGTAGCGTTCTTGAGATCCTTCTCGCCCGGAGCGATCCTCAAAATTCGCGCGTTTGGTTCTACGGTCACCGCGACTTCGGGGCCGGAGTCCGGCGTCAGTGTAATGGCGCTCCCGTTAATTGCTTTTATAGCTCCGATGCGGCGAGCGACTGCAGGTTGAGAGGCAACCTGAGCTTCACTGGCCGCAGATGCAGAACAGGTCGAAAGGAACTCCGCACGGGATAAGCCGAGGGCAGCAAAGAAGAACGTCGCAATGGCTATTTTCTTGGCGTTCATGCGCTCCACCTCTAATTTACATCGCTGCGAGCTGCAGAACCTGGTGGTTTACAAAGTTTTACCGAGACCAAACGAAGTATTACAAAGGCCTGCTTCTGTCCACTTAGCCCCGACGGCTAAAGAATTCTCTCGTGCGTGTAACCCGCAGAGACCAGTGCAGCAAGCAGCTCTGCAATGTGGTCGGGGCCTCGCGTCTCCATGGTGATGTCGATCGCGGTGTCGCCCAGGTTCACACCATGGTAAGCACGGTCGTATGCGGTCTCGACGATGTTGGCGCGGTGGTCGGCCAGGATTCCGGTGAGCCGGTGCAACGCGCCGGGATAGTCGGGCAGGTGAACCCGCAGGCGGACAAGGCGTCCATCTTTTACCAGACCGCGTTCGATAATGCGCGAGAGCAAGGTGACATCGATATTGCCGCCGCAGACCAGCACGGCGACTCGTTTGCCCTGCAGAGCCAGCTTGCGGTTTAAGACGGCGGCAATCGCCGCCGCTCCCGCTCCTTCAGCCAGAGTTTTCTCGCGCTCGAGAAGCAACAATATTGCGTTCGCGATTTCTTCTTCTTCCACCGTAACGATGTCGTCGACATACTTCTGTACGAGCGGGAGGGTGCGCTCTCCAGCGCGGCGCACCGCAATTCCATCGGCGATCGTCTTCGCGGATTGCAGAGTGACGGGCTTGCCCTCTGCTACCGCAGCTTTCATAGAAGGAATCTTGGCAGGTTGAACTCCGAAGATCTGCACCCGGGGATTGGTCTCTTTGACCGCACAGGCGATTCCGCCGATGAGTCCGCCGCCGCCAATGGGAGCGACGATTACTTCGATATCCGGGTGTTGCTGCAGAATTTCGAGGCCCAGAGTTCCCTGCCCGGCGATGACTGCGTCGTCGTCGAAGGCATGGATGAGCGTCATTCCGTCCTGCGCACTCTGCTCGACCGCCTTGTCGTAGGCTTCGTCGTAATTCGTGCCGTGCAGCACGACCTCGGCGCCGTAGGCGCGAGTCGCCGAAACCTTGGTCAGCGGCGTGGGTAGAGGCATCAGGATGCGAGCCTGGATCTTGTGGCGTCCAGCATGGTAGGCGACGCCTTGCGCATGGTTGCCGGCGGATGCGGCGATGACGCCTCGTACGCGTTCGTCCGGCCGCAGCGTGAGCAGTTTGTTAAGGGCGCCCCGCTCTTTGAAAGCACCGGTGCGTTGCTGGTTATCGAGCTTGAGGAAGATGGAATTGTTAGTAAGCCCGGAAAATGTCTCCGAGTGGGTGCACGGAGAAATGCGAATATCCGCACGAATTCTGTTGAGAGCGGATTGAATGTCAGAGAGTTGAATCATGACGCTGGCACATTCAACCTATCGCGATTCTCTCAGTGACCCTCCGCCTTAGCTTGGATAGCGGAACGGTCACGAAGCGATTGGTCGTGCGGTGGATGTCAAAGGGACGACAGGCCGAAGCGGGAGTGCCTTCAAGTAGGCATCGACACCAGCGGCAGCTTTTCGGCCCTCGGAGATCGCCCACACTACAAGGGATTGCCCGCGGCGCATGTCGCCCGCCGCGAACACTCCTTGAATTGAAGACATGTAGTTCTGATCTGTGGCCACGTTGCCGCGGTTGTCGAGTTGAACTCCCAATTGCTCAATCATTCCGTTGCGCACAGGACCGAGGAAGCCCATGGCAATCAGGATCAGGTCAGCTTCCATGGTGAACTCGGTGCCGGCGATGGGTTCGAATTTCGGGGGAGGGCCAACTCGCATGGCGTGCAACTGCTTTACGTTGCCGTTTTCGTCGCCAGTGAATTTGGTGGTTGCGATGCTCCAGTCGCGCACGCCGCCTTCTTCGTGAGCCCCTTCGATGCGCAGTTGCATGGGCCATAGCGGCCACGGCGTCAGAGGAGAACGCTCGTCGGGCGGCTTCGGCATGATTTCGAATTGATGGACAGAAACCGGCTTGTGCCGGTGGACGGTTCCCAGGCAGTCGGCACCGGTATCGCCGCCTCCGATGATGACCACGCGCTTGCCGGTGGCGAGGATATCCATTGCCGGGTCGAGAGAGTCGCCGAGGCAACGCTTATTCTGCTGCGGGAGGTATTCCATTGCGTAATGGATTCCCTTCAACTCGCGTCCGGGAACTTTCAGGTCGCGCGCGTGCTCGGAACCGCCCGCCAACACAAGGGCATCGAACTCGCGACGCAAATCTTCGACCTGGATGTTTTTGCCGACCTCAGCATTGGTGACGAACTTCACGCCCTCGGCGGACATCTGCTCGAGGCGACGGTCGATAATGTGCTTTTCCAGCTTGAATTCTGGAATACCGTAGCGCAGTAATCCGCCGATGCGGTCTGCTTTTTCATAGACCACGACGGAATGTCCGGCGCGGCACAATTGTTGCGCCGCTGCTAAACCTGCGGGCCCGGAACCGACGACGGCCGCCTTCTTTCCGCTGCGAACTTTCGCAGGCTCGGGGTGAATCCATCCCTCGAGAAATCCGCGCTCAACGATGTTCTTCTCGTTCTGCTTGATCGTAACTGGAGGCTGGTTAATCCCCAGAACGCACGAGGCTTCGCACGGCGCCGGACAGATCCGCCCCGTGAACTCAGGGAAGTTATTAGTGGCGTGCAGTTGGCGACTCGCGTCCTTCCAACGCCCGCGGTAGACGAGATCGTTCCAGTCAGGAATCAGGTTATTGACCGGACAACCCGTTTGGCAGAATGGGACGCCGCAATCCATGCAGCGGGCGCCTTGCTTGCGAAGCTTCTCTTCAGGAAAGTCCTGGTAGATTTCAAACCAATCGTTGACCCGTTCCGCCACGGGCCGGCGCGGAGCCAGTTCCCGCGAATAATCCATAAAGCCGGTCGTCTTACCCATGCTGCACCTGCTCTGCGGGCTCCATCACGGCAACGGTCTGGCCTGGGATATACGCCTGCTCACTGCGGCTGACTCCCAGTACTCGCTTGAATTCGTGCGGGAAGACCTTGATGAAGCGCGACACCGCATCTTGCCAGTTGTTGAGAATCCACTTTGCGCGCGGGCTCCCGGTCAGCTCCACGTGGCGCGTAATGAGATCCCTAACGATCCGCACGTCCTGCTCGTCGAGCAAGGGCTCGAGATCGACGGAATCGAGATTGCAGCGCTTCTCGGTGAAATCCATGCGCTCATCAAAAACGTAGGCGATGCCGCCACTCATCCCAGCCGCGAAATTCCTGCCGCATGAGCCGAGCACGACTACCAACCCGTTCGTCATGTATTCGCAACCATGGTCGCCAACGCCTTCCACGACCGCAGTTGCGCCAGAGTTGCGGACGGCGAAGCGCTCACCAGCGACTCCGTTGAAAAATGCTTCGCCGCTTGTCGCGCCATAGAGAGCAACATTACCGATGATGATGTTCTCCTCGGGAGCGAAGGTGGAATCGCGAGGCGCGTAAACGATGACCTTGCCTCCGGAAAGTCCCTTACCCACATAGTCGTTGGCGTCGCCTTCGAGCGTGAGCGTGACGCCCTTGGCGAGGAACGCGCCGAGGCTTTGGCCTGCAGAACCGGTGAGATGGATGCGAATGGTGTCGTCGGGCAACCCGGCCGAGCCGTAGCGGCGCGCGATTTCTCCACTCAATATTGTGCCGACCGAGCGATGCACGTTGCGCACCGGCAAATTGATTTCAACATTTTTCAGGCTCAGCAACGCATCCAGGGAGTGCTCGACGAGTTGATGGTCGAGTGCGCGTTCCAGACCGTGATCCTGGCTGTGGACGCAACGGCGCGCCACGCGCGACGGCACGGGCGGATTGTAGAGAATTGCCGAGAAGTCGAGCCCGCGGGCCTTCCAATGTTCTACTGCGGGTTCCACGTCGAGCATGTCGACGCGACCCACCATTTGGTCTACGGTGCGGAAGCCCAGTTCCGCCATATACTGACGAAGCTGTTCCGCGATGAAGAAAAAGAAATTGATCACATGTTCCGGCTGACCCTTGAATTGCTTGCGCAGCACGGGGTCTTGCGTGGCGATGCCCACCGAACATGTATTGAGGTGGCACTTGCGCATCATGATGCAGCCCATGGCAATCAGGGGAGTCGTTGCAAATCCGAACTCTTCCGCACCGAGCAGCGCAGCTATAGCCACGTCGCGCCCCGTCTGCAATTTGCCGTCGGTCTGCACGCGGATGCGGCTGCGCAGATCATTTAACAGAAGAACCTGCTGCGTTTCCGCCAGGCCCAGTTCCCATGGAATGCCTGCATGTTTGATCGAACTCAAAGGCGACGCGCCCGTGCCGCCGCTGTCGCCGCTGATCAAGACAACATCGGCGTGCGCCTTGGCCACGCCAGCTGCAACCGTGCCCACACCGATTTCTGCCACCAACTTCACGGCGATCCGAGCCTGCGGGTTCACGTTCTTCAAATCGTAGATCAGCTGCGCGAGATCCTCGATCGAATAAATATCGTGATGCGGAGGCGGCGAGATCAGTCCCACGCCAGGAATGGAATGCCGCAAACGAGCGATCACATCGTCGACTTTATGTCCGGGAAGTTGCCCGCCCTCTCCGGGCTTTGCACCCTGCGCCATCTTGATCTGGAGTTCATCAGCGTTCACCAAGTAGTTAGCTGTCACGCCGAATCGCGCGGAGGCCACCTGCTTGACGGCGCTGCGCCGCAAATCGCCGCTCGCGTCGCGCTTGAAGCGCTCTTCGTCCTCACCACCTTCGCCGGTGTTCGACTTGCCGCCGATGCGGTTCATGGCAATCGCAAGCGTCTCGTGAGCCTCCTTGCTGATGGATCCGAACGACATGGCGCCAGTAGTAAAGCGCTTCACAATTTCTTTTGCGGGCTCGACCTCTTCGAGCGGCACTGGCGTGTCGCTCTTCTTCAACTTCATCAGGCCGCGCAATGTGCACAGGTTCGCACTCTGTTTGTCGATAAGCTCGGTATATTCCTCAAATGTTTTGAAGCTGTCTTGCCTCACCGCCTGTTGCAGTTTGCTGATGGTCTGCGGATTGAGCAGATGATATTCGCCATTGACACGCTGGTGATAGCTGCCGCCGACGGAAAGCTCAGTCTCAAACTCGGTCAGCGGACGGAAGGCGTACTCGTGTTTCATCTGCGCTTCCGCGGCGAGAACCGAGAGTCCGACTCCCTCCAGGCGGGAGGTGGTGCCGGCGAAGTATGCGTCGATCAATTCTTTGTTTAGCCCGATGGCTTCGAACACCTGCGCTCCCTGATAGCTTTGCAGGGTCGAGATGCCCATCTTCGAGAAGGTTTTCAGCAGCCCTTTCTTGATCGCCTTCATGAAGTGCTTCACGGCGAGTTCCGGCGTGATCCCATCGCCCAATTCGCCGCGCCAAACCAGGTTTTCAACGCTTTCGAGCGCGAGATATGGATTGATGGCGCTCGCGCCATAGCCGCTGAGCAGCGCAAAATGCATAACTTCGCGCGGCTCGCCGGATTCGGTGATCAGCGCAACCTGGGTTCGCGTTTCTTCCCGAACCAGTAAGTTGTGTACGGCCGCGAGCGCGAGCAGGCACGGAATGGGAGCGTAGTCTTTGTTCACGCCGCGGTCGGAGAGAATCAGGAGTGAGTATCCAGCTTTGACGGCGAGCGATGCGCGCTGGCATAGCTCATCCAGAGCTCGCTTGAGTCCAGCCTCGCCGTCGCTGGCACGGAACAAGGCGGGCAACGTGGTCGCGAGCAGATCGCGATTGGATACGCGACGCAGTTTCTCCAGTTCGCGATTCGTCAGCAGCGGATGGGCCAGCTTCAGCATGTGGCAGTTCTCAGGCGCTTCTTCCAAAATGTTCCGCTCGCTGCCGATGTAGCTGATGAGCGACATCACCATCTCTTCGCGAATTGGGTCGATGGGAGGATTGGTCACCTGCGCGAACAGCTGCTTGAAATAGTTGAACAAGGATTGCGGCTTGTCGGAGAGACAGGCCAGCGGAGTATCGGTGCCCATTGAGCCAATGGGCTCTTCTCCCTTCACTGCCATCGGGCCGAGGATCATTCGCAGATCTTCATCGCTATATCCGAACGCGCGCTGACGGCGAAGTAGAGTCTCCGCGTCGGGATTGTGCATGCGCGAGGGCTCAGGCAATTGATCGATCGTGATCTGATTCTCTCGCACCCACTCGGCATAGGGCTGGCGCGAAGCTAGCGTCTGCTTGATCTCTTTATCGGAGATGATGCGGCCTTCGACCGTATCGACCAGGAACATTTTTCCCGGCTGCAGACGACCCTTTCTCTTGACGAGTTCCGGCGCAACATCGAGCACTCCCGCTTCTGAAGCCATGACCACCAGATCATCGTGGGTCACGACATATCGTCCAGGCCGCAAACCGTTACGATCGAGCGTCGCTCCGATCACGCGCCCGTCGGTGAAGGCGATGGCCGCGGGGCCGTCCCACGGCTCCATCAGACAGGCGTGATATTCATAGAAGGCTCGCTTCTCCGGCTTCATGTGCGGGTTGCCCGACCAAGCTTCAGGAATCAGCATGGCCATGACATGTGGAAGGCTGCGCCCTGATTGAAGAAGCAACTCGACAGCGTTATCGAAATTGGCGGAGTCGCTGCCATCGGGAGCGATGATGGGATACAGCTTTTTCATGTCCTCGCCAAATAGCGGAGACTGCAAGAGCGACTGGCGAGCGTGCATCCAGTTGACATTGCCGCGGAGCGTGTTGATCTCGCCATTGTGGGCGATGTAGCGATAAGGATGCGCTCGCTCCCAACTGGGAAACGTATTCGTTGAAAAGCGCTGATGCACCAGGCACAGCGCGCTTTCAGTATCTGGATCGGAGAGTTCGCGGTAAAAGTTCTCAATCTGCGGAGCGAGCAACAAGCCTTTGTAAACGATGGTTCGACAGGAAAGCGACGGAATGTAAAACATTCCCGCGTCTTCGATGCCCGACTCCCGCATCTCATTCTCCGCGCGCTTGCGCACGACGTAGAGCTTGCGCTCGAAGGCGTTTTCATTCATTTCCGGTGCGCAGCGCAGGAAAACTTGCTGGATATAAGGCTGGGAAGCGCGCGCCACGCGTCCGATCGCGGAGGCGTAGACCGGAGTGTCTCGCCAGCCCAACAGAGTGAGGCCTTCTTCACGCACGATGCGCTCAAGAATTCCTTCGCACTGCAAGCGCTGGTGCTTCTCTACGGGCAGGAAGGTCATGCCGACCCCATAAGTTCCGGGCTGTGGTAGCGAAAATCCCAACTTCTCGCACTCGCGGGCGAAGAACTTATGTGGAATCTGGATAAGCACGCCCGCGCCGTCGCCGGTTTCGGGATCGCAGCCGCAAGCGCCGCGATGGGCGAGGTTGAGCAGAACCTGAATTCCCTTGCGGATAATGTCGTGACTCTTCTGACCGCTAATGCTGGCGACAAACCCGATCCCGCAGGCATCGTGTTCGTGCCGGGGGTCGTATAGACCCTGGGCCGGCGGCAGACCATTTTTCGGCTTTAGACGCGTCGTCATGGACCTCGTCCGGTGGACTAAATTCCTTTCGAATCACTCGTTCTTGGGCGCGGCTTCAGAGGGCGACGGGCTGTCGCACACATCTGCTCAAGGAACAGACGTTTATATTCTCGTGCCTGCCGAAGAGCAAGTACAATGCAGAATTTCGATGCAACTCATGCAAATTTCGGGACATATCACGATGCGGCCGATAACGCGGTAACCATTGCGAACCGCGCCAACTTCGCTATAATTCCGCTACACAAACAATGGACTTCGATCAACTCATCACGTTTCTGGAAGTTGCCCGGCAGGGTAGTTTTTCCCGGGCGGGGGAGAAGGTGTTTCGTTCCCAATCGGCAGTTAGCGCCCAAATCCGCCAACTTGAGCAGGAGTATGGCGACCGCCTGCTCGATCGCTCCGGCAAGACCGTAAAACTGACTCCTGCCGGCCAGGTTTTTTTCGAATACGCCGAACGTTTGAAGAATCTGCGCGACGAATCATTAATGGCGGTGGCTGACCACAGCGGAACTCCGCGTGGCACGCTGCGTGTGGGCGCCAACGAGGCAACCTGTCTGTACGTGCTTCCCGAGGTCTTCGCGGAATACTGCCGGCGCTACCCGCCGGTCCAGATCAGCATCTATCGGAACTTTAGCTACAAAATCGTGGAGAAACTGGAGAACGGGGCCGTGGAGGTGGGGATTCTGACTCTGCCCATCCAGTCTCCGAGCTTGAAGATTCAGCCGATTTTTCGCGACAAACTGATGTTGATGGTGAGTCCCAAGAATCCGCTAGCCAAGTTTAAAGTGGTGCCGGTCAGCGAGATCGTCAAACATCCTCTGCTTTTTCCGAAGACAGGTCACACGCGGAGGCTGCTGGACAAGCTGTTTCGGCCGCACAATGCCGAACTGCAGGTTCGAATGGAGTTGCCCAGCATCGGGATGATCAAGAGTTTTGTGGCTGCCGACCTAGGTGTGTCGCTTATCAGCGCGTCCTTTGCGCGCGACGAAGTGGACGCGGGACGAGTCAAACTGATTGATCTCGAAGACGCCGAACTCTACCGCGAGCTTGGGCTCGCCTACCGGCGCGATCGAACGCTTTCCGTAGCGTCGACGGCTTTTGTCGGCCTGTTGCGTCAGTTCGCTACACACATGAAGAAGGCGGACGGCTAGGGAACAGGCGTTAGCTGTAATTCTGATTGCTCATATCGGAATTTTTAATTTCTTTAAATATCGCATGCGCAGTAAGCTTACTTCGGTTGCTGTCGAAGTTTGCATCATCGTTTTTATGAATGTCACCGTCCAGAAGGCCAAGCGAATTACAACGACAGGCACAGGTACGTCGACACGAATTCCGTGTCTTCTGGAGGACGGGGTCGGATGAAGTAAAGCACTCTTAACAAGATCACCCGAACCCACCGCCAGTAGCGATCTGGCGGTGGGTTTTTCTTTGCGCAAAAAACGAAGCGGACTGAGAGGGCGATATGAGCGGACTACCGCGACAGAGCAGATTCGAGAGAGACAACGATGTGGTGGTGATGAAGTTCGGCGGCACGTCGGTGGAAGACGCTGCCGCGATCCGCCGCCTCATCAGCATAGTACAGGGTCGACAGGATGCACAGGCCGTCGTCGTGGTGAGCGCGCTGGCGCGAGTCACCGACCAACTGCTGGAAGCGGGGCAAGCCGCGGCGAAGGGCCATCTTGGCGCGGCTCTCGCTACGGTGCGGAACATTTATGTGCGGCATGAAAATTTGGCAGGCTCGCTCGTAGACGCTTCCACTTACAGCTCTCTGGATCGTGAATTGCGCGGAGAGTTCCGGGCTCTGGAGACTCTGCTGCATGATCTGGAAGTCTCCAGGCAACTGGATCTCAAATCGCAGGATCACCTGCTGGGCTTTGGCGAATGCTTTTCCAGCAGGCTGCTGCAGGAAGCGCTCTGTGAAGCGGGAATCGACGCAACGCATGTCGATGCACGTGCTTGCATTATCACGGACGCGCGTCATGGCCAGGCGAGTCCAGTCTGGGACGCGACCGAGCAGCGGATTCAGGAGAATCTCGGTCCACTGTTGGAGAGCGGCCAGGTGCCGGTGCTGGGAGGATTCATCGCCTCATCGTGCGAGGGAGTGCCTACGACTCTGGGCCGCGGCGGCTCCGATTTCAGCGCGGCGATCGTCGGCGCTGCGTTGTCTGCCGCTCGGCTTGAGATCTGGACCGATGTTGACGGCATCATGACCACCGATCCTAAACTGTACCCCGACGCTCGAGTGATTCGCAAGTTGAGTTTTGAGGAAGCAGCAGAACTGGCGCATTTTGGCGCGAAAGTATTGCATCCAGCAACTCTCGTTCCAGCCATGCGTGAAAACATCCCTGTTCATGTTCTAAATTCACGACGGCCGGAGAGCGAAGGCACGGAAATTGTGGTTCGCGCAAAGACCGGCAACGTCGTTAGTGCCATCACCGCGAAAAGGAACGTAGTAGCCGTTGAAATTGAATTGGCACAAGCCGCCGACTCGCAACGGCTAGGCTCCGTCTTCGCGGTGTTCAACCAGCATGGTTGTCCGGTGGACATTATGGGTACGTCGCTGGGTCGCATGTGGTTGCTGGTGGGTTCGACGGACGCACTGCCAAGTATTGCTGCTGAACTCCGGGGCGTAGCCGACGTGCGGTGGGAAAATCACAAGGCGCTGGTCTGCCTGGTAGGTGAGCAGCTTCGACGAAGGCCCGACGTGGCCAGCCGCGTCTTCGCGGCCGTATCTGACATGGACGTGCGCGTCATTTGTCAGGGCGCTTCCGACCGGACGATCTCATTCCTGGTCGAGGAATCGAAGGTGGAAGAATCGGTGCAGAGGTTGCATGGGATTTTCTTCCCGCCTCCAGAGGCTGCACGCGACTGGGGAGGAATCTCCAGCGCATTTTGCCAAGCGGGGAGCCACTCGTAGCCTCAGTCGCCGAACTTGGCGGCTTTCGATGCTTCCGGAGCAGGCGAACTCGGCACCGGCTCGATGATGTGCAGGCCACACTCGGTCTTGGCGAATCCTGGCCAACGGCCGGCGCGTGGGTCTTCTCCGGGTCTCACCGCGCGCGTGCAATGCGTGCAGCCAATGCTGGGATAATCCTGATCATGAAGCTCGTTGTAGGGCACGTCGTGGTCGTGGATGTAGCGCCAGACCTGTTTTGCACTCCAGTCGACCATCGGATTGACCTTCACCAGCGCGAACTTGGCGTCCCACTCAATTCGGCGCGCACTGGACCGGGTCGATGTCTGGTCGCGGCGAATGCTTGTGATCCATGCACTTAACTCGCTGAGCTTGCGGCGAAGTGGCTCTACTTTCCGCAGGCCGCAGCACAGGTCGGGATCACGCGCCCAGAGCGCCGCGCCGTGCGTACGCTCTTGCTTCTCGGGGGACAGCACCGAATAAACTTTCTCGATCGCGATCCCATACTTTTCTTCTATCCGATCCATCAAGGCGTACGTTTCGGGAAAAAGGAATTCAGTATCGATGGTGAAAAGGCGAAAATCTTTGTGCACTCGCGAAGCCATATCGATGAGCACCATGCCTTCGGCGCCGAATGCCGAAGAAATCGCTACACGGTTTCCGAAGGTCTCGAACGCCCAGGTCAGAGCTCGCTGCGGGGTCCAATTCTCTGCTGCAACCTGTACCTTTGCGATCTGCTCTTGAACATTGTGCTGGATGTGGTCCATCACGCGAGTGGCTCCTCATTGGCTCCAAATTCTGCAAGCGAAAAGAATGCAGCGGGAATTGCGGTATCGTTGCTCGCGCCGGGCACAAGTAATTCCTGGGCGAGTAAAACAGGATCGGCAAAGCGCACAACTTCGCCAACAACCAGCAGTGTCGGAGCTGAGAGTTGTGGCGCGCTGGCAAGCTCGCCGATCGTGGTGCGGTGGGTCCGCTGGTATGAAGTTGTAGCGCGGGAGATAACGGCGCACGGCGTTTCGCCGGTGAGTCCGGCCGCCTTCAACTTCCCTCCGACATCGGAATAACTCCGGCCAGGCATGTAAATCACCAGCGTCGCTCCGCTTCCCGCCAACTTGCTCCAGTTTGCAGTTTCGCTTTCAGAGGCCTGATGGGCAGTAATGAAAACAAGCGCTGAAGACGCGCGACGATGAGTCAAGGGAATCTCCGCCGCTGCTGCCGCCCCCAGTGCGGAAGTCACGCCCGGCACAATCTCATAAGGGATACGAGCCTGGCGCAGTGCTTCGATTTCTTCTCCGGCTCGACCGAAGATCATCGGGTCACCGCTTTTCAGGCGGACCACCCGCAATCCGGAATCGGCGAGGGCAATCATCAGAAAGTTAATCTCCTCCTGGCTGACGTTTTTCTTCCCGCAGCGCTTGCCGACGTTATGAACCTGTGCCGCTGACGGAATAAGCTTCAGAATCTCCTGCGAGACCAGATCGTCGTGCAGCACCGCATCGGCCGTCTGCAGCACCCGCAGCGCTTTTACGGTGAGCAACTCCGGATCGCCCGGTCCCGCGCCCACCAGATAAACCTTTCCCTTCATGCCCCTTCTCCCTTTGCCGTTAATACGGCAGTGTCGGACAGGGCGGCATCCAGCGCTTCCCTGCTTGCCAGCGTATGCAGCAGTTCCAGCTTGCGTTCCTTGTCAAGATCGCTGGCCAGAATCAGCCTTCGAGTCTCGCCCAGCTCCGCCACCCATGCGGCGTATCCCGGGCCAAATTGTTTTTCAAGCTGCTGACGAATTTTCTGAGCCAGCGACGGACTCTGCCCTGCTGTTGAGACGGCGATCTGCAGATCGCCGCGCCGCACAACCGCGGGATAGAAGAAATCGCAGAGATCGGGAACGTCGACCACATTGCAGAGCACGCCGCGTCGCTGTGCTTCGTGATAGACGCGTTCATTCAAACTGCGGGAATTCGTTGCCACGACCGCCAGGAAGGCGCCGTCCAAGTCTTCAGCCAGGAAAGCACGCAACTCGAGTTCGATCTCGCCGGTGCGCGCCCACTCGCGAACGGTGGGAGTGGCATCAAGAGCTACTACGCGGATACGAGCGCCCGTGTCGAGCAGGCCGCCGATTTTTGGCTCGCCGATCTTTCCAGCGCCGACTACCAGGCACTGCCTGCCCTCCAGTTTTAGGAACATTGGGAATAAGTTAGTCACCGATCCCTCCTGCTGATTGCGCCGCAATCCGGGTCAGGTCTGGCAAGTCACGAGGCACCGCGGGTAGCGCTTCTCCCGCTAGAAATTCGCGTAACTCCGTGTCTGTGTGGCGAGCAAAGAAGCGACGCAAATTTTCGCCCGGTTCGCGCTGTTCCATGTATTGCCCTAACAGACGTTCGAGAGCATCGGGCACTTCGGTCGCGGGGCAGCGATATCCGATGGGGCGAGCCGTCGACTGGTGCAATCCCAACGCTCCGCCGACGCAGAAATAGTAAGCGTCGACCATGCGGCCCTGAACTTTGATTTTCTTGCCTTCGATTCCGATGTCGGCGATCCAATGTTGTCCGCAACTGTTGGGGCATCCGGTGACGTGCAACTTCAGGTGCTGATCGAAGCCCGGCAAACGCTCTTCCATTTCCTCGACCAGCCAGCGGGAGAAGCTTTTGGTTTCGGTGATGGCAAGTTTGCAAAATTCGGTGCCGCTGCACGCGACTGTGCCGCGCCAAAAGGCAGAGCCGCCGACTTTCAGTCCGATCGTGTTGAATTCTTGCGCCAGTGATTCAGCATTGATCGTGGGTACATTCACAACCAGCAAGTTCTGCATGTTGGTGGCGCGCAATTCGCCGCCGGCAAAGCGCTCGGCGAGATCCGCAGCCGCCTGCATCTGTTCCGCGGTGATTCGCCCCCGCAGTGCCACGGCTCCCACATAGGAAAGGCCGGGCTGCTTCTGCGCATGAATTCCCACATGGTCACGGTAGACGTCGTCAGGCGGACGCTCGTCGACCGCGGGATCGAGCCGAAATCCGATGCGCTCCTGCAGTTCGCCCAGGAAACGATCGGCAGTCCATCCGTGCCGAAGGAATAGAAATTTCAGGCGGGCCCGCTCGCGATGTTCGCGCAGAACTTCGGAGTCGCGGAACAATTCCGCAATGCCCTTAACGACGGGTAGAACCTGGTTCCAGCGCACGAACGCATTCAGCCGCGCACCAAGATAAGGTTCCGCCGATAGCCCTCCCGCGACTCGCAGCGAGAAGCCGACTTCGGGCTTCCCGCCAACCACGCGGGTCAAAGCAGTCAAGCCAATGTCATTGATTTCCGGATAGGGGCACCACACCCTGCATCCGGTAATGGAAATTTTGAACTTGCGCGGCAGGTTGTAAAAATCCGCGTTCCCAGCGAGTAACCGCGAAACTTCCTGCACGAGAGGAGAGGCATCCACGATTTCGTCGGCATCCACACCCGCGACCGGGCATCCGGTCACATTGCGCACAACGTCGCCGCAAGCACCGGTTGTATTCAGCCCAACCTGCCAGAGTCCTTCGAGTACTTCCGGCAGCGACTCTATCGTGACCCAATGTAGTTGAATGTTTTGACGAACGGTGAGGTCGGCAATTCCGTTGGCGTGGCGGCGAGTGAGATCGGCAATGGCGCGCAGTTGCTTCGAATTCATCATGCCGTTGGGAATTCGGATGCGCACCATGAAGCGCTGCAGCGCGCGGCCTTCCCCGGCATTCCCGCCGGTCACTCCCGCTCCGTCCCCCTGGGTGTAAACGCCCCACCAGCGGAAATACGTTCCGATCCATTCGGGAGGAATGGAGTCGAATCCTTCGCGGGCAAAGCGCCGGATTTCCTCGAGGCCTTCCCAAGGGTTCCTAGCGCGCTTCAGCCGCTCGACTTTTTGTGCCTTGGTTTCTTTCGCTGCGATTGTCATAAAGTTTCGAACCGAAAATTTTGTGCCGGAAAATAAAAAACCCACCGCCAGGTTCGTCTGGCGATGGGTTGATGAGTGCTGGAATTAAGAAATCAGTCTTAGGTCAGCAGCCTCCCCGCGCCAGAGCGCACGCATGCACAACAACAACAAGTGCAGCAGCACATTGCGCGAAGGTTGGAGCTATCTGACATTCGAGTTTAGATTCTAGGTTGAAGCAGCTTGCGCCGTCAACAACCTTACGTAACTGCTTGGATTCATAAATTGAATGGAAAGCATCATAATTTTTTTGCGACGCGCAATTAGTATGACCTCGCTGTAGAATCAACCACTTAGAAATCCAACAACTGTTAAGTGATAATCGTTGTCGCTCTGGAAATTCAACGATAGGCATGCCCATCTGGACGTTGATAGCGGCAGACGCGGGAGTTGCCGGAGGGTAGCTTTGTGTTCTGAAACTCCTTCCTTAGCCGCACGGGCGTGATAACGAATACCGGGGGATTTCGAATGTTCTTCGCGCGACGCAATCGCCGATTCGAATCGAGCACTGTCTTTATTCTCTTCATAAGCATGACTCCGAGCGTGCAGAGTCAGGATCTGCCGAAAGCGCCACACGCACAGGTCTTTACCCTTACTCCCGCGCCGGGTTATTTCACCGAACCGGCGATTGCAGTGAATCCCACAAATCCTCAGCAGGTGGTCGGTGTTTTTCAGGACAATGCGCACGCCTCCTACTCGTGGGACGCGGGACAGACCTGGCAATTGGCCGAGGGCGTCGATCCCAAGAACTACCGCGTCTCCGGCGACGTGTCCGTCGCTTTCGATAATCAGGGTCACGCCGTTATCTGTTACATCGCTTTCGACAAGTTGGGCACGTTCAATTACTGGGCGCATGGCGCTACGCGCAACGGAATTTTTGTGCGGCGATCGCTCGATGGCGGAAAGACATGGGAGGCGGGCCACATTCCGGTCGCTGAACAGCCAAGTTCGCCGGGGATTCCGTTTGAAGACAAGCCGTATATCGTGGCCGACAATTCGAAAAGCAAGTACGCAGGCAATCTCTACATTGGATGGACTCGCTGGAGAATCGCCGACTCTCAAATGGTGCTTTCCCGGTCCACCGACGACGGAAAGACATGGTCGCAGCCCATCGAAATCGATGCGCATCCTGGTCTGCCACGCGATGATAATGGCGCCGCCGAGGGCTTCGAAGGCGCCGTCGGCCCTGATGGCAAGCTCTATGCCATATGGAGCCAGGACAATACGATCATGCTGACCGTATCCCACGACGGCGGCAAGACTTTCTCTCATGCCCGGGCAGTCATTCACACTGCGCCCATCATGTTCGCTATACAGACTCTGGAGCGCGCGAACGGATTTCCGCAAATTGCCATCGATCCCAAAAACAGCCATCTCTATGTGACCTGGAGCGATTACCGCAACGGCGATCTTGATGTATTCATCGCGAACTCCCGTGATGGAGGCAAGCATTGGACGGCGCCGGTTCGCGTGAACGATGATCCGATTCACAATGGAGCGGAACAGTTCTTCCAGTGGCTTGCCGTGGACCCGACCGACGGGTCGATTGATGTTCTTTTTTATGACCGCCGGGGAGATCCTCAAAACAAAAAGCAGATAGTGGTTCTAGCGCGCTCAACAGATGGTGGACACACCTTCAGCAATTACGCCTGGACTGATAATCCGTTTGAAGCCAGCGGGGTATTCTTCGGTGACTACAGCGGCCTTGCGGCGTATGGCGGTCGGGTCTATGGCATCTGGACCGAGAAACCTGCGTCCGCGCCTGAGTCTAAGGAAACTCCCGAAGCCAAAGACCAGCCCGAAGCGAAGGACAAATCTGCGGAGGACAAGGACAAAGACGGGAAAGATTCCAAACCCAAGCGCGAAGGCACGATCGTGAAAGTGGGAACCGCCGACTTCACCGGACTGGCGCAGTCAAGGTAGATTTCATGGTGCCGCGTAATTGTTTTCAGAAGTAAAAAAGCGATCTCACGAGGAGATCGCTTTTCACATCCAGCGAATTAAGCCAGCTACCTGGAAATCCCGCCTCGATTATTAGAGCCTTCATCTTCTTCTTGCGTGGCTTTGGACTCGCGATTTTCGAGCTCCGCCTGACGAAGCACCGTGGCTTCCGCCGGATCAGTTCCCGCCTTTAAGTTGGTTTTCTCCAGGAAGTAGCGCCAGCCCTCATGGCGATCCGCCGAACTCTGGTTGCTTTCGAACTTCTTCAAGGCCGACTCTGCATTGGCTCGTCCTTTGACCACCTCGACGACTCCCCCAGACTCATAGGTGCGCACGTTATGACGTATGACAACGTAGGATGCCTTGAGGTCGTCGTTAGTCAAAAGTCTCCCTTTTGTGCACTACACAAATGCTCTCCTTTCAGATTATGCGCGAAAGCCGTTATTGGCAAGCGGGGCGCGGCTCGGTAAGCGGTTCCTCTTCCCATTCTCCGGCGCGGAAACATTGTCCGGCGACTAATTCTCGCGGAGCTCGCCGCCGAGTCCTGGCTTGAAAGCTGGTTACAAATCGGCTCCACTCCACGCTACGCCCAAGGAATGGAGGATCAAGGAGTCTCCGGTTGTTATCTTGGAAGCATCCACGACGATTTGGTAGGCGTAGGATGCACCAGGATCTCGACTTGCGCACCACGCCGCGTGCTGAAAAATGCCTTCGCAAAACGCGCAAGGGGTTGGGGCGCTGCATGAATTGCTGTTGTGAGTGGAAGCGGGATTGGAGTTGTTCATTGCTCTTGTCCTGGCAAACCGTATTTGTTTCCGAAAAAAAGGCCGCGATAGTTGGATGGCTAGTCGCACTCCGCTACGCGAACTTGCAGTGCGTTCCCGTTGCAAATACTCGGAAAAAGTATCCGACATCGGTGATTTAAGCCCACCAGCGTCAGGTAAAAGCAGCAGGCGGCGCGCGTCGGTGATTTAAATCACACGTTGTGGTGACGAGACGCGGATTTGCATTCAGTCGCTTCCCGGATGACGAAACTTCTTCTCACGCTGTCTCGCGCCAACGGCGCGTTTATTCGAAGGTCCGCGCTATGCACGCAATGTCCTTCCTGGGACCTCCCAAAACGGGAAATTTGTTCAAGTTGCGATGAACCCTTGTCGATGAACAGACAAGAGCTCCGTTTCTCTCATGGGAAGTTAAGCGAGCAGGCCGCCTATCGGGAGCGCCCACAGGCTGAGTGCGGCTCAACGGATGCCGAGAGAGAGTGGGAGCCTGCCAAGTTCATTTCTAAGCGGAGAATTCATGAAGCTGCGAACAGCAATGCGGCGAAGGATTGGTCGGTGCCGATGCGCTCTGCCTCGTTGGATTTCGCTCCTGTTGTGGATCTCAATTGTCGGCTCGATAGCTGCCAGCGGACAGAACGACGACATCATGGATCTGAGCCCGGAGGCGCTTAAGAAGTTACAGGTTTATAGCGCCTCGATGTATCTGCAGAGCGACCGGGAAGCGCCCTCCTCCGTAACCGTCATTACCGCCGAGCAGATTCGGCAGTTCGGATATCGAACGCTGGCGGATGCGCTCCGCAGCGTTCGTGGGTTCGATGTTACTTATGATCGTAACTACAGCTATGTTGGAGTGCGCGGGTTCTCTCGCCCAGGTGGGTATAACGATCAGATCCTACTGCTGATCAACGGTCACCGTCTCAATGATAACGTTTACGATTTTGCCAAAATTGGGACCGAGTTCCCGCTCGACGTCGACTTGATTGAGCGCATCGAGATTGTGCGCGGGCCCAGTTCTTCGTTGTATGGTACAAGCGCCTTTCTTGCCGTTATCAACGTAATCACTAAAACGGTTCAGACCGCGTCTGGAGCTGAATTCTCTGCCGATGCCGGGGGCTTCGGCTCTTACGGTGGACGTTCCACCGTCGGCGGAGCCTATCACTCGGTGGACGGACTCTTTTCCGCGACAGTCTATGACAGCGCTGGTCCTAGCAGTTTGTTCTTCCCAGCATTTGATAGTACCGCGACAAACCACGGAGTTGCCCAGAACGCAGATCGCGATGCATCCAGAAGTTTTTACGGCAGCCTCCATTTCGGACACTTCACCTTGGAAGGTCTGGGGGCCACGCGGGAGAAGGGCGTCCCGACTGCGTCGTTTGGTCAAGTTTTCAACGATCGCCGCAGTCGGACGGTGGATTCCAGCGGTTATTTGGAACTTCGCTACGACCGCCTCATTTTCCAGGATACAGAGTTTACTGCCAGCGTCTATTTCGATCGCGACCTCTACCATGGGGTTTACGTCTACGCCCCTTTCACCGTTTCGTCGGAGGATGTGCTCAATGAAGACTCCGCGCGCGGCGACGTTTTCGGCACAAGTGCCCGGCTGACCAGGACTCTAGGGCGAACCCACAAACTGACCGGTGGCGTGGAGTTCCGAGACGATTTGCACCAGGACCAGACGAACTATAACTTGAATCCTTTTCAGGCTGTGCTCGACGATCGTAGAACGTCGCAGGAGTGGGCGGTTTTTGTAGAGGACGAATTCACTATCAAGAAAGGATTGATTCTCAATGCGGGATTGCGCCACGACCAATACCAGCAGTCTGGGGGAACCACCAACCCGCGGCTTGCGCTGATTTACAGCCCTCGGAAGCGGACCGCGTTTAAGCTGATCTACGGCCAGGCCTTCCGGGCTCCCAACAATTACGAGCTTTACTTCGGCGACCAGATCAGCATTGAGCCCAACCCATTTTTGCGCCCGGAAAAAATCCGCACGGAAGAACTCATTTGGGAACAGGATCTGAGCACGAATTTCCGAATCTCGGCCTCGGGCTTCGGCAATCAATTTACCGATCTCATCAACCAGGAAGTCGACCCGACCACGGATTTGATTGTCTACAAAAACTTTGAGAGCGCCGACAACCGCGGCGTTGAGGTGGAGTTGGGAGGCAAAGTCTCTTCGGGCATCGAAGGTCGGGTGAGCTATACGCTGCAGAAAACAGTGAATTCATCTACCGGTCTTTGGCTACCGGATTCCCCCGCCCAACTGACGAAGGCAAACATCGTCGTTCCGATCGCTCGCCGCAGGCTGACCATTGGTTTCGAACTGCAATATACCGATTTCAGGAGGAATCTGGCTGCATCGCAGGTCGGAAGTTACGCAGTGTCCAACGTAACTCTCCGCAGCCGTGAATTTGCCGGAGGGTTTCGACTGTCGGGCAGCGTTTATAACCTTTTCAATAGCGGCTACAGCGATCCGGTGGGAGAGGAAATTGTGGGGTCCACCGTGCGGCAGAATGGCCGCGACTTCCGAATACAACTCACGCGCACATTCCGTTTCCAATGAGGCGATGTCGATACATGTCCAACTCGAGTCCGTTGCCTCGAACCGCAAGTGTCGTCGCAAGACTGCAAAATCACGCAGCCCCGTCTTCAGGAAGATCGCCTGCATCAGACCCGCCTTTGCGATTGGTTTCCTGACGATTGGCGTGGTTCTAGGTCTCGCGCGACAGATCTCGGCTCAGGCTGTCGAAGAGAGCCGGGTGAAGGCGGCCTACCTCTACAATTTCGCGAAGTTTGTGGAATGGCCTGCGGGTGTATTCCGCACTCCTGACGATCCGGCGGTGATCTGCGTGGTTGGCGACCAGCGGACCAGTGATGTGCTGGAGCCGGCGGTTTCGGGGAAAAGGGCCAACGGACGTCCGGTGGAAGCTCGCCGACCACGTTCCACAGCGGAATTCAAGTCCTGCCAAGTTCTGTTCATCGGTTTCTCCGACAAAAAGCGCATAGCGGAGTTGCTCACAGGATTACAGAAAGCGAGTGTTCTTACTGTGGGTCAGAGCGACCAGTTTATTCCGCTGGGAGGAATGATCAATCTGGCGCTTAAGAACAGCACCATCGAACTGGAGATCGATCCTGAAGCTTCCAATGCTGCGGGGCTGAAAATCAGTTCGCGTCTTCTGGTCGTCGCCCGGCTGGTCAAGGAGACGGATCAACAAAGAGGCGCGCGATGAACGTTCTTCCCAGGCTCACCTTGGCGCGGAAATTGATTCTGACCATGATGGCCACCAGCAGTGCGGCCCTCCTGGTCGCCTGCATCTTCTTCCTGAGCTACGATGTCATCACTCTACGCCACAACACTGCGGACCATCTGCATAGTCTGGCCGACATTACCGGCGCCAACGTTGCGGCCGCTCTGACTTATAACGATTCCAAGAGCGCTGATCTGGTTCTGCAGGCCCTTCAGGCCGAACCGCATATCGTCGCGGCACGCATCTATGATGTCCACGGTCATCCATTTGCTTCCTACCGTCGTGCGCTCTCGGCCCCTCTGGCCGAACTTCCTGCCCTCGCGCCCGCGGCAGGCCACCGGACAGAGCGAGACCGCGTTAGTGAATGTAACGCCATCTTGTTTGACGACGAATCCATTGGGTCCGTTTATCTCGTTTCGGATCTGCAGGAGATCCAAGGACGCACGCGGCGGTTCATTGTATTCGTACTGATTCTGATGGTCGCCTCTTCAGCCGCTGCCTTCCTGGTGGCGATGCTGTTAAAACGCCTGATTTCCAGGCCAATTCTTGACCTGGTAGAAACCACCAAGCAGATTTCCAGGGAAAAAAACTTCCGCGTCCGCGCTCCCAAGTATGCCGCCGATGAAGTCGGGCTACTGGTGGACAGTTTCAATGAAATGCTCACCGAAATCGAATTCGCTGAGGCCGCGCTTCGCGCCGCACACGCCGAGTCGGAGCTCTTCATTAATTCCATTCCTTCCATCCTGATCGGGACTGATAGCGTGGGCCGCGTGACGCGATGGAACCTGGCCGCGGCGGCGTCTTTCGGTCTCTCCGCCAAGACCGTGGTCGGCAAGCCGCTGCAGAACTGTGAAATTCACTGGCTGTACCCGCAACCGGTAAAAGAACTAGAGTCATGGTTTCACGTGGAGAAATCGGAGAAGCGCGAGAATGCGGTGTTTGAGAAGGACGGTCAAAGACATTTCCTCGCTCTGACCATCATCAATGTTGACGTCATACCTGGCGGGAACGATAAGGGATTCTTGATTATCGGCGCCGATGTCACCGAACACAAAATTCTCGAGGAACAACTGCGCCAGGCCCAAAAGCTCGAAGCCATCGGACAACTGGCCGCCGGCATCGCTCATGAGATCAACACTCCCGCCCAATATGTCGGCGACAACGCCAAATTTCTGCAGGAGACTTGGCCTGAGGTAAATAGAATTTTGGGCCTCTGCCTGCGGTGCCGTGATGAGTCCGTGAACGGCTCCGCCGCTCCCGATGCGATTGTCGCGTTGGTGCAATGCATCGAACAGACCGATCCCGCATACCTCATTCGCGAAGTTCCGCAGGCCATCGCTCAAACCCTGGAGGGCGTGCAGCGTGTTTCAAAAATCGTTCGCGCCATGAAGGAATTTTCCCATCCCGGATCCGAGGATAAATGTGCCGTCGACATTAACCATGCGATTGAAACCACGATTGCGGTCGCCCGTAACGAATGGAAATACGTGGCGGAGGTTCAGACTCATTTTGCCGAAGACTTGCCGCGCGTTCCTTGTTTGGCGGGTGAGTTCAATCAGGTCATCCTGAATCTGCTGATCAACGCAGCTCATGCGATCGGAACGGTGGTGGGAAGAGAATCAGGAGCCAAAGGAACGATCACGATCACCACCCGGTGCGACGAGGGATGGGTTGAGGTCCAGATGCAGGATACGGGCGCAGGGGTGCCCGAAAACATTCGCTCAAGAATCTTCGAACCATTCTTCACCACAAAAGAGGTAGGCAAGGGCACAGGACAAGGCTTGGCCCTGGCTCATACGGTGATCGTTAAGAGACATGGCGGTCAGATCTGGTTCGAAAGTGAAGTAGGAAAGGGCACAACGTTTTTCTTGCGGCTCCCATTGCAGGCTTCGGAGAATGCCGGCGGCCAGACTGCTAGCAGGCAATAAGTGTTTTTTAGATGCGAGTATTCTCAGAAGGGCCACCGCGCACCACGAGCCTTTGCCTTCTTCAACCCTCGCTCTTGCCTCAAGATGCTCCCTTTACGAATGCGAGTGTACTGGCTGGCATCGAGATACTCACACTCTCCCCAATTGCGCGCCGCGCCTGGAAGTTCTTGAGCTTGGATATGACTGTGGACGTGACTTCATGGCCTTTGGAGACCAGCAATTGTCCATCCTGGGTGCGGACGTCCTGCTGGATAATCATTCCGGGAGAAAGGTCATGGATGCGACATGCCTGAATTTGACCCTCTTCGGCATTCGGATCCAGGCCTACCAAAGCGAGGAAGAAGTTCGGGTTAAAGCCGGTGTATTGCCGGGCCAGGGTGTGCGCGGCCTCGGTTCGCGAGGCTCCCTTGTGGATCAGTTTCTCGTACTCCAAAATCAGCCGCAATATTTTTGCGCCCATGCGCATGTCGGGAGTCTGGGAGTCCTCACTTTCCGGTGTAGGCCGGTTTTGCTGCTGGATCATCCACGCAATCGGTTCCAGGCGTGGGATTTTCGAAAGCAGGTTGTAGGCCACGTTGGGATGCGCGTCGTACTGTGTCTGTTCGTTCGCGGAGAGTTTCTCGCCACGGTATACCGTGTCGATCGTTTCCGCAGGTAAAGTGACACACCCAAGTTGCGACATCATGGCGGCAACCTCATACTGCCAGGAATTTCCCAGCTTCATCGCACTCGCGACATGGTGAATGTAGCGGCGGGCCCGCTCGGCGCGGCCAAATGCCGCAGGATTGACTAGGCTGAGCACCTCAGTCAGAACTTGAATGCAACCCGTCAGAGTCTGTTCCAGGAGTTGTTTTTCGGCCGTTACCAGGCGGTACTGCAACAGTGCTCCGGTGAGCGTTTTGGCCATCATGTCTTTGCTGCAAGGCTTGCTCAGGAAGCGAAAGATGCTACCTTCGTTAATCGCGTTGATGGCCGTTTCAATCTCGGTGTTGCCGGTGAGCATGACCCGGATGGTATCCGGTGATAAGGCCTTGATCCGGCTCAAAAGTTGAATACCATCCATCCCGGGCATGCGCATATCGGAAATTACGACCGCGTAGGGCGGATTGCCGTTCACGAGTTTCAGCGCTTCTTCCCCGCCTACCGCGGTATCTATCTGAAACTCGCGGCCCAAACTGCGGCGATAGCCTTCAAGGATGAGGGGGTCGTCGTCGACGAGCAGGATCTTTTCAGCCATGGTGTGTGCCTTTTCTTATCGCATCGCGGTCCGGCGAAGCAGAATGATTCCCTAAGACCATCGGCAGTTGTGCGCGGTTGCTTGAGTGCACGTGCCGCTCAAAGGGCTTCTCGTTATGCTTTCGCCTCTGCCGCCGTCTGCTTCTTCTGAAAACTCCGCCAAACTACTTCGCGATCGCGCAGCCCCAGGCGATCCAGATAATTCAAGTCCATCTCGATGTCATGGTTCAACGGAGCAGCATCAGTCGCGCTCACGATGGCGTCGGCAGCGTGCACTGCGGTCAGCGCGGAGAATTGGGTCTCCTTGGTGTCCGAGGGACAATGGTGGAAGGCGACAGCGTGCACCAGCGGCACAGGAAGGCCCCAAATGCTCAGCAGGTATGCACCGACTTGCGCGTGGGTGCAACCCAGCTGTTCGAGTTCCACACTCACAATAGAGCCCGCCTTGGTACCAATGATCTGACGATATTTTCCCAGCATCTCAGCCAACAGGATCACCTTCCCAAGGTCGTGCAGCAATCCGGCGGTAAAGCTTTCTTCCACCAGTGCCTTGCCGCACCCTTGCGAACTGGCGATGCGCTGGGCCATGGCAGCAGCCGCCACGCTGTGATCCCATAGCGCCGGCAAGTAGGCAGTAACTTCGGAATTCCCGTCGCATCGCGAGAATACGTGGACTGATAAGACCAGGGTGCGCACGGTCTCCGTTCCAATTAAAGACACAGCCTGCAACAAACTCGAAACCCGGCCGTGGGTGCCGATAAACGCAGAATTTGCCAACTGCAGAATCTTGGCTGCCATGCCAACATCTTTGGCAATGATCCGTTCGATTTGGGGCAGAGAGAAGTCTTCTCTGCGAAGCACCGCCGTCAGTTCTTCATACAGAACCGGAAGGCTCGGGATCGAGGGCATGCGCGAGATGATGGTCTTCACCGATTGGTTGGAGAGCAGATCACGCATGGCAAAGGCCTGGCCCAGCCGCGTTACCAGTTCCTGAGGATCGCAAGGTTTTGAAAGAAACTGGTGCGCCGGCGAGATGGAGCGGAAGACGGCCTCCCGGCTGGACTGCCCCGACAGGATGATGCGGACGACGCTGGGATAGCGTTCTTTGACTTGTTCGAGCAACTGAGCGCCGTCCATCAGGGGCATACGCATATCGCTGATGATGGCGTCGAATGGCTCGCGCTCCAAGGCCAGCAGCGCGGCGGCGGCGCTGTCGACGAATTGCATATCCCACTCCTGACGCATTCCGTGCAGGGCTCGCCGAAGGCCGCTGAGGACCAGCGCTTCGTCATCGACAAACAGCAGGCGCTTAGGCATCAATTCTCCTTCGCAGGCCTCGCCATTTGTATGGGCAAGGTGATGTGGAAGGTGGTCCCTTCGCCGACCTCGGTTTCGAACCAGATCTTTCCTCCATGCTTTTTGACGATCACGGTGTAGGCGAGGGAGAGGCCCTGCCCCGTGCCCTTGCCAACCGCCTTGGTAGTGAAAAAAGGATCGAACACTTTGTTGCGGATGGCTTCGGGGATGCCATTGCCCGTGTCGGTGACCGAGATTTCGACACACTCCCCGCGGGTCCGAGTGCCGATCGTGATCCGTCCTTTATCGCCGTCTTTTGTTTTTTCTTTGATGGAATGCGCCGCATTCACAATCAGGTTGAGGACAACCTGGTTGATATCCCCGGGATAACACACCACCGAGGGCAGATTTTCCTCAAACTCGGTGACAATCTCGGAAACATATTTCCATTCGTTGCGAGCCACGGTGATCGTGGAATCGATCGCCTTGTTGAGGTTGGTAGCCGTCTTCTCGGCAGAGTCGGGGTGAGAGAATTCCTTCATGGCGCGAACGATCGTAGCCACCCGCTGCGCTCCATCGAGACTCTGCTCGATGGCGCGAGGGGTTTCGGTGGCGATGAAGTTGAGGTCACAGCTGCGCTCGGCCTCCGCGAGAGTTGCAGCAATTCCTGGCGGTAACGTCGGCGTCGCATTTTGAATCGCGCCACGATACTTCTCGAGCAGTTCGTGAATGGATTTCCAGGAATCGCGCAGGAAGGTCAGATTGTCGGTTACGAACTGGGTGGGCGTGTTGATTTCATGCGCGATGCCTGCCGCGAGTTGACCAATACCTTCGAGCTTTTGCGCCTGGCGAAGTTGGGCTTCCAAAGCTCGGCGCTCGGTGATGTCGCGGGCGGATGCGAAACAGTATTCCTGGCCGTCGAACTGCAAGTAATTGGCGTTGATCTCAACCGGAAAAAGCTCCCCCGGTTTGGTCTGCAATTGGCTCTCGAAGGTCATCGAGCCCCGCATTTTGAGTTGTTCCCAAAATGCAGCCCAGGCTTCTCTGGGAAAAGGCGGGCTGATATCGGGGACTGACAGGGAGAGAAGTTCTTCCCGGGAGCGCCGCAGGATGGCACACGCCGCCTGGTTGGCATAAACGATACGGCCCTGCGAGTCCATCCACTGAATGCTGTCGGAGGCGTGTTCGATGGAGAATTGTGTCAACTGGAGTTCCTTTTCCGCCCTGCGGCGATCGGTGATGTCTTCCTTGACTGCGAGAAAATGAGTGATCGCACCGTTGGAGTTCGTCATCGGTGTAATAGTGCTCGCCTCCCAATAGATCTCGCCGTTTTTCTTCTTGTTGCAAAACTCACCGCGCCACTCCTGGCCCCGTGTGATGGTTGTCCACAGGTTCCGGTATAGATCGGGGGGAGACTGCCGGGCGTTTAGAATGCGCGGGTTTTTCCCGATGACCTCTTCCGGTTCATAACCGGTGGTGTCGGTGAATTTGCGATTGACGTAGCTGATGTTGCCTTGCGGATCGGTGATGACCACCGAAACCGGACTCTGTTCGACGGCGAGGGATAACTGCTGGAGAGCGTCGGCGCTGCGTTTGCGCTCGGTGATGTCGCGGAAAGTCCAGATCCGCCCGTAGTAGGTTCCGTTCTTGTCAACGACGGGAGAGGAATAGCGGTCGAGGAACGTTCCATTCTTCAATTCGATTTCGTCGCGGCTGGTCTCGTGCGGATGTTTGTAAAGGTAATTGACTTTGGCCAGGAAGGCTTCGGGGTCCTTCAGGAGGGTGACGACATACTTGAGCATATTCGCGTCGTCCTTGTCGGCCAATAATTCAGCAGGGATGCTGAAGAGTTCGCCGAGTCGGTGGTTCTGCATTAGTCTTTGGCCGCTGCGGTCGACCACAAGAAAGCCGTCGATGGTGGCGTTGGCTTGTGCCTCCAGAAATGCGGCTTGAGAAAGAAGTTCTGCTTCCGCCTGTTTACGGCGGGTAATATCGCAGAGAAACCCGTCGGCATAGAGCATTCCCTGTTCTTCGTGAGTGCCCATAGCGCGATCCTGCACCCAGATCCAAACGCCATCTCGTCGGCGGATGCGGTATTCCTCGTTGAAGGGAACGTGATCGTCAAATAAGGCTCGATAAGCCTGGTTCACCCGGCCGAAGTCCTCGGGGTGGATGAGGCCCAGCCAGAGATTGGCGCCGCTGGCACGGATTTCCTCCGTCGTGTAGCCCAGCATCGCGTCCACTTTCGGGCTGATGTAGACGACCCGGCCGTTGCGGTCCGAGGTCCAAGCCACATCTGGCGCGCTCGCCAGAATTCTGCGAAATTTTTCCTGGCTCAGGCGAAGAGCTTCTTTGTCCCGCAGGCTCTCGGTGAGATCCTGGAAGGTGAGGATAACTTTGGTTGGACCGATCGGTTGTGAAAGTGGATGCGCCCAGCATTCGGCGGCAAAGCAGGTTCCATCCTTTCGCCAGTAAGACTCTCCCACAACATGAATCTCCTGACGGGCGTTGATGGCGTGATTAAAACCACAATTGTCCGCGTGATACGAAGTTCCAGCGGGACGACTGTGGTGGAGCAACTCGTGCAGATTCTTGCCGATCACTTCATCCGCGCTGTAGCCGGTTGTCTTGAGCAGGGCTTCGTTGCAGACCGTCATATTGCCATCCGCATCCAAACCGCAGAGGCACGCGACGACGGCGTTTAGGACCTGTTGTAGTTCGGCCCCTAGCGCAAGGTCGGAGCTTTTTAATGATTGCCTCAATGGCATGGAGGGACCTGCTTTACGTACATCGACATCGGAGCGAGGTTGGTTGAATGGCGGCAGGTCGAGCACAGTTACGAAGGACACTCTCTCACGAGTGCGTCCCACCGTGGCGGCGGTCTGCGCGGGCAAGGTGCCCCCGAGACAGCCGGCAAGATGCCGGCGCTACATATTGTGGCGTTATGCTGCGCAGAGTTCCACGGCGCCGTTTCGGCCGAATGGACGCAGTTCTTGTGGAATTTACGCGGCGCGCATCTGGGCGACTGGCTTCTCCTGCAACAGTAGTTCGGTAGCCTGCACCCGCCGGTCGGAATGAAACCAGCCTTGCACTACGTTATGGCAAAGGAAATTGGCCAGGGAGAGCAGACTCATTCCCTGATGGTGCACCATCCAGGAATAAACGAGTTCGTAACGGGCGCGGAACAGGCGGCCGCGGGGGCGGGTGTAGTCGACGGCCTCATAGAATCCGTAGGAACCGAACCACCCTTGAGAATCCATCCGGCGCAGATTCGCAAGTGCGCCGTCGCGATCCACATTCAACGCAAGGAACGTAGAGTAGGGTGAAACCACCATCGGCTCCGCTCCGTTCTTTCGCAACGAAAGGCTTGGCACTCCAAAGGCTTCGTAGTGGTAGTCTCCCGCATCATTGCGCTTGGAGCAGGCGGATTCCGAAATGCCCCAGAGAATCCCTTTGAGTGTGGCGTAATCCTGCTGCGATCGCACCGCGGCTACGCTTGCACGGTCGAGCAGGGTGTTGGGATAAACCCTCATCCAAATCGAAGGCATCAAGTACTCGAACATAGTTCCGGTCCACGACAGCATAACCGTGTGGCCGCGATCGCGCGTGTAGGGCCGGTCAAGCCGGAACCAGCAATCCTGCGGGATGTCTTCCTTTGCAATGGCCACAAAAACCGCCGTTCGCGGCTCAGTGGCCAGCAAGTTGTAATTGTAAGGTTGCAATTCTTCGGTTTGGGCGTCGAAGCCCACCGACAGCAGGAGACGCTGCTTGTCCAACAGGAAGCTGAAGTCCATCGCGTTCCCGAGGCTGCGTGCCTGTTCGCTGGCGTGCCGCAATTCCTCGATCAGATGAAGCGCATTTCGCCGCGCCTCCGCCAACATCGGCATTAGCCGCTCTGCTGCCGCAGTCTCGTCTCTCCTCGACTGGAGAATTTCATCGAGACGTCGCTCGAGCTCCAGCGTCAAGTCGGGGAGCTGCTGCAACGCGACACCGTCAATCTTCGCGCCAGCGCCCGTCAGCGCACCTCGGAGTGCGGCGAATTCCGGCAGCTTCCAGGGCAGGTACGTCCGTACCAGTTCGCCGATTTTTCGCAGCCGCAAATGCGCTTGCTGACGGAACCACACAACATCGGCGGACTGCTCGTACTCTGGCCGAGGTTTCTTGGGGTTCAGGTCCTCCTCCTTTAAATTCAAGATCGAGGTCAGCCAATCCTTGTTTTGGAAGTCCTCCTCACAGCGCGATAGCACACGCTTCGGCAGGGCACGCAATTTCACCAACACTCGAAGATGGTCAAGCAGACCTTCCGCCAGCGCTCGTGAAGCCAGCGGCCGGCGCAAAACGTCGCGGCATCCCTGGTCTAAAGTCCAAAGCGAAGCCACCAGATTGCCGCTATCGACGGAAGAAATAAAAAACGGCGGCTTTGGTTTGAGAGTGCGGGTTTCGTACCAATTCATCAGGTGGCCGCGGTACTTGGGAAGACGATCGATCGTGAGCAAGGTCTTCTGCGTCAGTTCAAGCAACTCCGGGACCGTGACGTAGCCGAACTCGTTTGCGACTTGCCTCGCGTTCAGAAGGAGGCCGACATTGGTTGGAGATACGCTGTCGGCGACCTTGCGCGGTTTGTCCTCTATATTGTCCGGCACCAGCCAGTTATTCTCTTCATTCGAGAACTCCCTAAAGTACCGCCAAATATGCAATGCGGATTTGCGCAGCAACCATGTATCTTCGCGCGTCGTCTCAGGGACCGATTTCATCGGCGAAGCATTCAGCCATAAAACTAGACCCTTGCTGCAAGCCCACAAGGCAAGAATCGGAGCGGCGGCCCAGAAGGAATGGTGGCGGGTCAACCAAATCAACGCGCCCAGGCCAATTGCCAGAATCGGCATCCAGTCGAGGTAACGGTCAATCTGAGTGCGGCGCTCTCCGAGTTCCGCTTCCGCCGCCGTTTCCCACTCGAGCAGGCGCTCGCGCGTCACCAGGCGCCGAATTAAGGCCCGCCCAACGGCGTCGAGCGACAACAGCATCTGGTGCGCTAGAAGGGTCAGGGTCAGCAGGACCGTAAAGTTGGTGGCAAAAAGATTGCCCAAAGCGTCACGGGCGATCCTCGGGCTGCCATCCAGGACAGCCCGCGTCAGTCCGAAGCCAAACTCCACCCACGCGGGAACAAACAAAATGCAAATCGCAGCGAGGGTCCATAGAAAAGGATGGTCGGTCACGAACCAACCAAACAAAAACAGTGCAAACGTTGCCGGCTCGACCAGGCTGCGGCGCAGGTTGTCGAGAATCTTCCAGCGCGAAACCAGCGAGATCGGATTAGGAACGCGCGCGCCCGATTCAGTTGGCACACGGTCCGTCAGCCATTCCACAATCTGCCAATCACCGCGGAGCCAGCGATGTTTCCGGCGGCTGTACGCGCTGTAGTGCGACGGATAGTCCTCGATCACCACGATGTCGGTGACCAGTCCTGCCCGTGCATACGCGCCTTCAATCAGGTCATGACTAAGCAGAGCATTGCGCGGGAAACGATGGCTCAGAACGCGCGCCACCGTATCCACTTCGTAGATCCCTTTCCCGGTAAATGTTCCTTCCCCGAACAGGTCCTGATAAACGTCGGATACGGCGCGGGTGTACGGGTCGAGGCCACTCTCGCCCGCGAATATGGCCGCTAGTCGCGAACGCGCGGTACTCTGCACGCTCACATCGACCCGCGGCTGCAAGATGCCATAACCAGCCACCACGACATTATTGTCGGGATCGATGATTGCCTGGTTCAACGGATGTGCAATCGCTCCCACCATGCGATGCGCCGCACCGCGCGGCAGTTCGGTGTCGGAGTCAAGGGTGATGACGTACCGAATCTTGCGAAGGATCGAAAGATCGCCAATCTTCACCGGAAAGCTGTCGAATTGTCCCCGCATTAACCGGTTGAGATCGAGGAGTTTACCGCGCTTGCGTTCCCATCCCATCCATCCCCTCTCGCGCGGGTTGTAGATGCGATGCCGGTGAAGCAAGAAAAAGGAACCGATATTTTTTTCGGCGTACCGTTCGTTCAGTTCGCTGATCAGTTTCGAGCATAGCTCCACCAGCGCATCGTCTTCCGGCGCGGGCTTCGGCGAATCCGGCAGATCGGAGACAAGCGCGAAGTGCAAATTAGGATCGTGATTGCCAAGGAAACGTACTTCCAGTTTCTCAACCAGTCCGTGAACTTGCTTTTCGTTGAGCAGAAGGGTCGGAATGGCGACCAGGGTCATGCAATCGTCGGGAATGCCGTCCGAAAAATCGAGCTTGGAGAGCGAGGCCGCTGGCAGCAGGTTGGTGGTCAAGTAGTTCATCACCTGCACCGCCGCCTGAGAAGCCGGTAGCAACAGAAACATCATCGAGAGCAGAACCAGCAGCAGCGGAGTGCTGGCCACAGTCAAAAGCCAGACGGCAGCAGTAGTGATCACGAACGTGAGCACGGCAATTCCCAGCAGAAGATATTCCGCGGGGTGCTGCCGTAAAAATAGCCGCACGCGTTCGCCGAACTTGGGGTGCGAGCCGACCCGCTGGCGAAGTAGGTTCGCGCCTTCGCCGACCAGATAGTAGCCAATATGCGATTCGCGAAGCTTAATCCTCGGATCGCTGTATCGTCGGGCCTCAGCCTGCCGCGCCAGTGCGAGCGCTTCTTCCGCCACTTCCAACTCATTTCGGTCGGAGCGTCCGGCAATCTTCGCCACTTGCTCTCGATAAAGATTCCGGCTCTCAACATCCATTGCCGCGAAGGAGCCAACCGGATCCTGGCGCAGAATCGGGTCGAAAGGAATGAGATGCTCCAGCACATCCTTCCAGGAAGTTTGGCTAATCGTTTCTAAAGTGCGGATGCGTTTGGTGACGGGTTCGCCAGGCGTAGCGGTCGGATCGTTCACCAGACGAACACCCTGGGCGGCAATCTTTTCAAGCAAGACCAGCTTGAGCGCCGGCACGAGCGCGCCGACTTCGTGAAATTCGAGCGGCGCGGTCTGCTCAAAGGCCAGGCAGAATTCCGTGAACTCCGCTTCAGAGAAAGTGGTGTCGGTTTCCTCGAAAAAAGCCTGCGCTATGACCAGCACGCGGGGCAGAACTTCATCCTTGGTCGAAACATGAGGAATGCGCGTCAGCGGCACCAGATCGTCCGCAGCCGCGCGTAATTCTGAGGATAGTTGCTGCGCATTGTCCCGCAGCCAGAGCAGATCCTCCGAAGTAGGGGACTTTTCGAAGGCCTCATCCACTCCGTCAAATATGACTTTGAAAGCGGCCGCGAGCTTTCGGCAGCGCGACGAGAACGTATCGGAGGAAGCGCCCGGCAGCCAACCCACGCGGGCGGCAAGCTCTTTGCCCGCTTCCGCGACACGCAGGTGCTCCAGCTTTGCCTCATCGCTGGTCAACGGATGCGGTTGCTCGTCCTCATAGAGGATGCCCCGGGTTAGAGTCTTGGGAACCATAGTTGCTAAAACTTCCTCCTACACAACTTTCACCGCGATTTCATCGATAACTGGCGGCCTGCAACTCGAACATCTCCGCATAACGCCCGCCGAGTTGGGTCAACGCGTCGTGGTCTCCTTCTTCCGCGATGCGTCCCTTTTCCAGTACCACAATGCGATCCGCCATACGCACCGTCGAAAACCGGTGTGAGATGAATAAAGCCATTTTCCCCGTGGTCAACTCAGCAAAACGCTGGAACACCTCATACTCGCTGCGCGCATCCAGTGCCGACGTGGGCTCGTCGAGGATGAGCACCTGCGCATCGCGCAGATAGGCTCGCGCCAACGCCACTTTCTGCCACTCGCCACCCGAGAGATCCACTCCGCCGTCGAAGCGCCTACCCAGCATCTGATCAAACCCGGAGGGAAGTTTGCCCACAACTTCGTCCGCCATACTTTTCTGAGCAGACTGCTGCAGCAAGTCCTGGTTTTCGATCTGCTCGATTCGGCCCACCGCAATGTTCTCCCGCGCCGTCATTTCGTAGCGCATAAAATCCTGAAAGATGACACCGATCTCGCGGTAAAGATCTTCGAGGTCGTACTCACGCAGGTCAATGCCATCGAGCAGGACCTGTCCCTCAGCCGGGTCGTAGAGGCGGGTCAGTAGCTTGACGATGGTGGTTTTGCCTTCTCCGTTTTCACCGATCAACGCCACGCGCTCTCCCGGCCGCAAATGAAAGTTCAATCCATTTAAAACCAGGCGCGAGCTTCCCGGGTATCGGAAAGAAACATTACGAAATTCGAATCCGCGCTGGATGGGACGCGGCGCCGGCAAAGCGTCAGGTTTCGATCGGATCGTGGGACGCATCTCGAAGAATGCGATCAGGTCCGTTAAGAACAAGGCCTGATCCGCGATCGTCGACAGCGTCGAGAACGTTTGCTGCAGGTTCGAACTGGCGTCGCGTATGGCGTTAGCCAGGAAAGTTAAGGTGCCGAGGCTGAACGCGCCGGTGACTGTCTTCCAAACCGCGAAGACGTAGGCGGTGTAGTAGCCGGCTGTGCCAATGGCGGAAAGTAGCGAGCCCATCACAACTTTCCGGCGAGCCAGGGCCACATCCTCTTCGTAAACCCGGGTTGAAAGTCCCTTGAACCTGTCGGTGAGAAATCCTTTCAGGCCGAACAGCTTCAATTCCTTGGCGGCTTCTTTGCTTCCGCCCAGAATGCGCAGGTAATCGAGTTGGCGCCGAATGGGAGTCTGGCGAAAATTCTTGGCGTATCCCAGGAACGCAAAGTGAGTTTCGCCCACGAAGGCCGGAATCACTCCCACAATCAGCAAAAGCAGAAGCCAGGGCGAGAATAGCATGATCGAGATCGACAATGTGATCGTCGTAATCAGTTGCTGGATGAGGCGTCCAATCGCCTGAATCATGTACAGCCGGTCCGTAGCCTGTACCCGCGCTCGCTCGAGCCGGTCGTAGAAGGTGGGATCCTCGTAGGCCAAAAGATCCAAGCTGGCGGCGTGCTCCATAACGCTAACACTTATGTGGTGTGTGTACTTGCCCGCAAGCAGGGCGTCGAGGTAGTCGATGCCACGGCTGAGTATGCCCGCTGCCACCGCCAAGGCAAACTCTGCGGCAACCAGCCACCACAGCCGGGCTCCCGCCGGCTGATGGGTGGTGACGACGCGGACGATGGTGTCGATGATGAGCTTTGAAACCCAGAACAGGGCTGGAGGGAGAAGAGCGGAAAAAACCCGGGCGATCAGCCCGAGCACGACCACCAGGCGGCCGGATTCCCAGACAAAACGTAATACGGCGGGTACGTTGCGGAGCGCCGAGACTCGCTCCCGCCAACTGCCTCGAAACTCAGGCTCCCCGCTCATAACGCAATCCCCAAAGCTCGCGGCCGCAGGGAATCATCCTCCGGCGCGCGAAGCGACGCAACCCGTGTATCAGTAGCACCAGCCGACACTCTAAGTGCAGCAGAATCAACTTCTGGCGAATAAACTGATCCAAGGCATTAAGCGAGGGTTGGATGAAAAAAGGGGTCTTACGGTTGGTCCAATGAGGAGACCCTTGGGAAGCGATCAGTCGGTGCAATCGATCGCTAGTATTTATGAAACCCTGCTTTTTCCATTCCACGCTGCGCCTCCGCGGTCTTCATAAACGTGTCCCAGACAAACCCGGTACGCAGATTTTCAGCCATTAACAGGATGATCCCGGTATCAATACCGATCACATCAGGATCATACCAGTTTTTGAGGGGGTTGAAGGCATTCACGAAGCCGTACTTGGTCCAAGCCGCCGGATAGCGGTTTCGGATCGTCTTCAATACCCGCAGGGTCTCCGCCGGAAGAAATGGCAAGGAACCCCCGGCCGCGCTCGGAACTACAGTGCCATCAATAGGGCCCATGGCAGGGGGTCCACCCCAGGCCACGTAGCCGTGCTCGGAGTCGGAAGCGGTAATTCCCCAGAGGTCCTCGCTGTAATCGGGAAACTGTTTGCCCAACTCGATACAAAACCTGCGGTGGACCTCCGTCGCAGTCACAGAATTCTGGTAATAGTCAGCGAATTTGTCGCGCTTGCCGCGAAAATCAAACCACGCCTGCGAGAACTGGTGCACAAAGAGGGGCGCAAACGATCCGATATAGCGCATCCCGTCATATTCAAAGAGCACGCGCTTCCAGGCGTTCCAGGTCTCCGCTTGGAGCGGATGGGCGGACGACCCCATCCCAAGCAGATTGATCATCATCAGTTCGCTGTAGTAATCCCACCGGGAAGGGAGAAATCCAACCTCGGGCGTCCATCCGTGCGTCAACAGGGACGTGTCCTCCGAGAGCCACGTCCAGTCCACGCGGCTGAAGATCAGGTCCGCGAGTTGTGCGACCGCGGGGTGACGGAAATGCTCACGGCAGGTAAGAATTCCACACAAGAGAATGGAAGTATCCACCGACGAGACCTCGGAGTCGAACATGCGCTCGCCGGTCTCGGGATTGGCAAAGTGGTAGAAAAACCCGCGGTGGTTGGGCAGTTTCTTCCAAAGAAACCGCAGCGTGGCGAAGACCCGCTGCAGGGCATCGGTACGGGAGATGAAACCGCGCTGCTCTCCAATGCAGAGAGCCGTAAGACCGAAGCCCGTCGCCGCAATACTGGACGCTCCTCCTTGATCGAAGGTGTGAATATTGCAGCGATCCTTAACCATGCCGGTGTTGGGACTTCCCTGTTCCCAGAAGAAAAGAAAACTTGCTTTCTCCACGTCATTCAGAAACTGATCATCTTCCGCTGATAGCGGGGCTGGTGTCGCGGTAGCTCCGTCGGACTGTGCGGAAGGTTGCTCCTGTATATCTAGAGCCGACATTATCTTTACGAGGGGCAAGGAAAGGCTCGTCGCCAGAACCTGACGCAGCATCTGCCGGCGCGACAGCAGATTTCGGTCGGCATCAGTCATGCACTTGTGTTTCCAGGATCATGGTAACTTGGAAAAACAGTCGAACCCCGGCTTGAAGTCTGCGTAGCAAAGGAAAGTACGAATACGTTTCATTTTTACGAAATCTATTCCAAGGATGCAACTGAAGTTTTCGACGTTGCAAATATTCACGGCCACACGTCATCATATATAGAAGCCGTTAAGAACGATTCGCATGACGCGCGCTCACAAAATTGAAGCCCTTAGCGGCCTGCTGGTCGCAGCACTCCTTGCGGTTGCCAGTCTGGCATTGATCCGCTGGCAGAAACAAAAAACAATTTCGCTTCAGGGAGCGGTACTGATTCAGGATGCCGATCCCCGAAAACAACAGCCGATCGCCGGTGTGGAGGTTTCCGCGGGCAATCTCGCAATGTCGGATGTCAAGACGGATTCCTCTGGACTCTTCGTTCTTAAATTGCGCAAGCCAATTCGTCGGGGCTATGCCATCGACCTCAGTTTCCATCACGCCCAGTACCATCCGCTGGTCGTGAATGAATTTGTCGGCAACAAGCTTTACATCGTACATCTTGCTCCGTTGTCCACTAAAGTTGCTCCATCGAATCAACCCCAAACGCACGTAACCAACGTTCGGATCAGGTATACGATCAAGGCCATGACGGACCTGAATGTGGGAAGTGCCGTGAAGACCTTCGAAATCGAGAACAAGGGAGATGTACCTTGCCAGGGTCAGCATCCTTGTTCACCCGATGGCCGGTGGAAGGCAACCGACGGTTCGATTACGTTGGACGCCGGCACGGGGAATCAATTTCGCAACGAGCGCGCGTCGTGCATCGCCGGCCCGTGTCCTTTCACACGCATTCAGGCCGACAATTCCTCACAGGGAGGTCGCATTCTCACAGTGTCAGCGCGTGACTGGTCCGATACGGCTACGTTTCTGTTAGAGGCTGAAGTATTCCGCCCCATGATCACTCAAAGGGAACACTGGTCCTATCCGGTGATCTTTGGGGAGAGCCTTTCCTTCACTCTACCCACCGCCGCAGAGAGTGTGAGCATCGAGGCGGACGTTGACGGTCAGACGATTATTTTCCCGCTCGGACCAACACTCTTTTTGAGCTGGGCAAGCTGCGATGCCAGCAGCGAGGTCGACCGGGGACGCGTATATCGTTGTACGCCCAAGCCGGGATATCGCCTTCAGTAGCCCTCAAACACCCAATAATTCTGCCGGCATTGATGAACTCCAAGGCTCCTTGAATCAGTGGACAAGACAGCGTAGACGACGTAAAGTCTGCGTGTGATGAGCCGTAGCACCGGTATTCCAATCATTGCCCGCGCCGAACTGCATAACGGACACACAGCGGTGGACGATGCGGAGGCCTCTTTCAGCTATGCCGATTTGCTGGATGCGTCGTCGCGCGTGGCAGCGGCGCTGCTGGCCGGCCGCAATGATCTTGGCGAAGAACGGATTGCATTCCTTCTAACGCCGGGATTTCCCTGGGTTGCCGTTCAGTGGGGCATCTGGAGGGCGGGCGGAATTGCGGTGCCGTTGCCGGTCAACGCAGCTAGGCCTGAGCTTGAATATTTCATTTACGACGCCAAAGCATCGACACTCATTTGTGATCCTCCAGCGGCTTCCCTGCTGTCGCCAATTGTGACGGCCCGCGGCATCCGCCTGTTGTTATATGACCAACTTCGAGCCCCCCAAACCCCGGAATTGACGAACACCGCCTCAAACATCAGTGCAGAACGACGCGGCATGATTCTGTACACGAGCGGCACTTCGAACCGACCCAAAGGGGTGGTCACAACCCACGCCAACATCACGGCACAGATCACAAGCCTGGTGGAGGCTTGGGAGTGGTCGGCCAGCGATGACATTCTCCTGTGTTTGCCGCTGCACCACGTGCACGGAATCATCAATGTTGTTTCCTGCGCGCTGTGGACAGGTGCGACCTGCCGTATGCTGCCGCGATTTGATGCCAATACGGTGTGGGATTGTATCGCCGAAGACAACCTAACCCTCTTCATGGCGGTACCGACGATTTATATGAAACTCATCGCGGCCTGGGAAGCGGCATCGCCGGAGCGCCGCGAGATCTTAAGCCGGGCGTGCACCCGACTGCGTTTGATGGTGTCGGGATCGGCCGCTCTTCCGGTGTGCACGCTGCAGCGCTGGAAGGAAATCAGCGGGCACACTTTATTGGAGCGCTATGGAATGACAGAGATTGGCATGGCACTATCGAACCCGCTCCATGGCGAACGCGTGCCGGGCAGCGTCGGACGGCCATTGCCGGGCGTCGAAGTTCGGTTGGTTGGAGAGGAGTGCGAACCTGTTGCACCGGGAACTGCGGGCGAAATCGAAGTCCGAGGGCCCAACGTATTCACCGAATATTGGGGCAAGCCCGAAGCCACGCGCGACGCCTTTCGCGACGGCTGGTTTCGCACTGGAGATACGGCGGTCGTCGAGAACGACGTTTATCGCATTCTGGGCCGTACGAACATCGACATCCTCAAAACGGGCGGGCACAAAGTCTCCGCTCTGGAGATTGAGGAGGCTCTGCGTGAACATCCCGCGGTGGCCGAATGTGCGGTAGTGGGCCTGCCCGATGAAGAGTGGGGGGAGCGCGTCGTCGCCGCCGTGGTCCTAAAGGATGGCGATAATCTCGATCTGCCGTCGCTTCGCTCGTGGGCCCGAGAGTCGCTGGCGCCGCACAAACTTCCTTCCCGGCTCCTCGTGCTGGAGGCGCTTCCGCGCAACGCCATGGGAAAGGTGATAAAGGCCTCGGTCGTGGCCTTGTTTCAAACCGCGGACGACGAAGCTGTCGCCTAAGACCACCTTCGGCATCTTCCTTGACACGCCATGGTATCCTGCCCACGCCCATAAAGATGTCTGCGCTTTGGTGTGCATGAGCGCGGGCGATTCAGAGGGAGCCGCGATCTTCTTGCAGCTCCGAATCCGAAGTAAGGTTTTTGCGGTCCTCACTGTATTGGAGGCATCATGGCCGTCGAAGCAGTGACTCGCACCAAACTCACACGCCAACAAATCACAGGCTTCTGGGGCGCATGGGCTGGTTGGACGCTCGACGGCATGGACTCGGTGATTTATGCTCTCGTGCTGAGTCCCGCACTCACCGAACTGCTGCCAAAATCCGGCTATAAAGCCACGGCCGCCAATGTGGGATACGCGGGATCGATTCTATTTGCGCTATTCCTTGTCGGTTGGGGACTGTCGTTAATTTGGGGCCCGATCGCCGACAAGTTTGGCCGCACCCGAGTGCTCGCTGCGACTATCTTTGTTTACGCGATCTTCACAGGAGCCGCTGCTTTATCGCAAACCGTGTGGCAGTTGGGACTGTTTCGATTGTTGGCGGGCATCGGAATCGGCGGCGAATGGGCACTGGCTGGCACCTATGTTGCTGAAGCGTGGCCCGAAGACCGCCGAAAGATGGGCGCGGGATACTTGCAGACCGGTTACTATGCTGGCTTCTTTCTGGCTTCGGCCTTGAACTACACGGTGCAGGCCCGCTTTGGCTGGCGGGCCATGTTCTGGTGCGGCCTCAGTCCCGTCATCGTTGCTGTGATGGTTCTGTTACGCGTGAGAGAGTCGGAGCGCTGGCAACAAAAAGCGCAACGCAAAGCCGCGGGTGGACTCTCATCTCTGCGCGCGATCTTCAGTCCGCCTTACACGCAGCGCACGCTGGTCAACACCGTACTGCTGGCCTCGGCGATCTGCGGCCTTTGGGCGGCCGCAGTCTATGCTCCGACGGCAATCATCGCCCTGGCCAAACGTGCTGGCATGTTGCAGGCGCAGGCCGTGCACGTGTCTTCCTTCGGCATGGGCTTGTTGTCGCTGGGGACGATCCTCGGATGCCTGGCGGTTCCTCCGATTGCCGAACGCTTAGGACGCAAACGAACACTGGCAATTTATTTCCTCGGGATGACAATCTGCATCCTGCTGAGCTTTGGCTGGGCGTTCTACCTGCCCGAGGGACTGGATCCGTTCATCGCGGTACTGTTCTTCTTAGGCTTCTTCGGCGGCAACTTTGCGATCTTCAGTCTCTGGTTACCAGAGCAGTACGGAACCACAGTGCGCGCGACAGCATTTGCGTTTACCACTTCCTTCGGACGATTCATTGCCGCAGGAGTTAACTTCGGAGTCGGCGCGCTGGTCAGCCGAATGGGGACGCTGGGAAAGCCAGTTGCGTTCACCGCCATCGCTTTTGGCATCGGCCTGCTCTTTATTCCATTCGCCGTGGAAACCTGGGGCAAACCGCTGCCGGACTAAGGGCTTTCTAGCGAAGTAAAGTAGCGCCGCCGTCCCGGCGGCTGTAGCGGGGGCGTCCCGCCCGCGCATGCGAGGGCGAGACGCCCTCGCGACAGCCGGCAGGATGCTGGCGCTACAAAGTGCGATGACGAAGGACCTATCCAAAGATCGCGGACAACATTCCCTTAACTCGTCCGAAGAAGCCGCGACGCTCGGGTTTGTTCGGCTTCTCGGGCAGGGGCGCCTCGACCACAGTGTCGAGATGTATCTGGCGCGCTGGCGATTCCTCCATCGGCAACTCTTTGGCGTCCTGCACCGGCGCGGGTGATACGCTCGCGGCGCGTCTTCGGGGCGTAAAGACCAGCCCCGCGTCAAGCTGCATGTGCACCTCGTTCGACTGAGAAGCGGGCAGCGGCGCTGTTTCCGGGCCGTTCGACAGCATCGTGTTTGAAGGCGGCTCGCCCGGAGAGGAGTTCGCCACCGATGCAACCGGAGTCTCACTGCCGCCGATGCGCGCCTTAGCCGGCAACTCTGAGTCGGGAACATTCGGTGCAAAAGGAGCCTGCGCCAACATCAGCGGCGAGGGCGGTGCACATCCGCATTCCAGCGGAACATCGGCGTCGACCTTGTTGATCTGGCCGGAATGAAACATCGCCTGCTCGGTCGGCTTGACTTGGTAGATCCGGTCTCCCATCAACTCTGAAACAATCGCTGAAGAAGTATTCCCCTTAAGCGCTCGCACGCAGGTGTTGCCTTGCGGGTCGGCGCTGATAGCAAAGTGGAATTCTCCGGGCCCGGCAAACATGATGCGGAAATCCGGCGTCAGTACCGTGTCGGCTGACGCCATGAGGGTATAGTGCGCCTCGATCGCTCCAGTGCTCAGGCCGAGCATGAGATCGCGTTTGGTCTTTGAAGACGTCACCGAAAGCGCCGTGCCCGGACAAACGCGAAGCTCTCCCCCGCGCGACAAACGCAAGACGGCGGTTTCCGAACCGGCTGTCACCGTCGCACCAGACCCGATGCGACTTCCCGCCCACACGAGCGCGCCCGAACCACCAGTCACCGGAACCACGGCCGGAGCCGCATCCAGCGACACACCTGGCGCAGTTGCCGGCTGCGGCGACTTCTTGCCGGCATTGACATCTTCCGGCGGCTTGAGGCGTATAAGCAACCGGCTGCCCGAACCCTCCCATGAGGAGCCATAAGGCGCCAGCAAATCCAGCACGATGCGAGTGACTGGAGGTTTTTCCTGGTATTGATTGACCCGGATGGCAAGGATGTTTTCTTTCTGAATCGCAATTCGCTTTTGCGTTAATCCCAGTCGCGAGTTGGGCAGATCGATCACCAGCCGCGGCGGCGAGTCAAGCGTTTGGATCTCTGGGATGACGGGGCCGCCGGCCGAGATAACTTCCACCACCGGCACGCCGTGCTCATGAATGATGCGAACACTCTTCACCAGCGGCGGCGGCCCAAAAGTCTGAGCAGAAAGTCCTATAGCCGTCAGCGCGGCCATTGTTATCCGACACGCAAATTTGAGCGCAGGTCGCGGCAAAGAATCCTCGTTGGAAGCTTGAAGGAAACATATCACTAGGGATGGATTGAGAGAAGCGGTTAGAGTAGCGCCGCCGTCCCGGCGGCTGTCCGGCGGGCGTCCCGCCCGCCGCGCCGAGGGCGAAAGCCATTGTGCAGGATGCCGGCGCCACGTGGTCTGACGTCTAAGGCTGGTTGTTAGGTTTCCGGCAGAAACTCGTACTCTTCAATGACCGCAGCCACCGCCAGCTTGCCGTCTTCGCTTCCATTCTCCACGCGCACTACGCGGCCTTTGCATTGCACACGAATGCTTTCAGTGAGCGTAATCTCGGGCGGCAGAGTCAGCGTAAATCCAATCGGCGATCCCTGGGTAACGGTGGACTCCAGGTAGAAACAGATGCCGCGCGCACTGACGTCACGAATCTGGGCAGGAAGGGTCGCGTTGTCGTGGTCGACCGTGACCGGTACACGGAGGGGAAAGCGCCGGGCCCCCCGCTTCTCCTGCTGTGACTCAGGCATGCAGCCTCCATATAACGCTAACAAACATTGCGGATGATTAAGAGCATGCCCCGTGAGAACCCCAGGGTCAATGCCACCGTTGGGGGAGTAGGTGGCTCTTTTAGGCGAGAAGGCAACACGATTTTAGATTGAAGATTTCAGATTTCAGATTGAAACCACGCCGGTCGCGGACAATCTGCAATCTGCAATCTGAAATCCTTCTCCGGTGTAGACTGATCGAGGAGCCGTCGCTTGATTTTCGTACTCGACAACTACGATTCGTTTACCTACAACCTGGTCCAATACCTTGGGGAATTGGGCGCCGAAGTTGAGGTTCGCCGCAATGACCAGGTTACCGTAGATGAAATCGACAGCATGCGGCCCGAGCGCATCGTCATTTCCCCGGGTCCTTGCACGCCGCATGAGGCGGGCATCAGCATTGATCTGATCCGCCACTTTGCGGGAAAAGTCCCAGTGCTCGGAGTCTGCCTCGGACACCAGGCGATCGGCGAAGCCTTCGGCGGCAACGTCGTTCGTGCCCCTCATATCATGCACGGCAAGACCAGCGCGGTCATGCACGATAACAAGACCGTCTTTCAAGGCCTGCCCATGCCGATGACGGCCACCCGCTATCATTCGCTCATCGTGGAAGAAAAAGATCTGCCCGAGGAATTGGAAGTCAGCGCCTGGACCACCGAAAAAGACGGCACGCGCACCATCATGGGCCTGCGCCACCGCCGCCACCACATTGAAGGCGTGCAGTTCCATCCGGAAAGCGTGTTGACGGACGCCGGGAAAAAGCTGGTGGAGAACTTCTTACATCAGTGATCAGTGGAACAGTGGCCAGTGATCGCTGGATCACTGCCCACTGTTTCTAGCCTTCTCCACCGCCCTCAAAACCGCCTGCGCCTTGTTCATCGATTCCTGAAATTCGCTGGCCGGATCGGAATCAGCGACGATCCCCGCACCCGCCTGCAGATATGCTTTCTTGCCCTGCATCAGCAGCGTGCGAATGCCGATGCACGAATCCAGGTTCCCGGCAAAATCAGCATAAAGGACTGACCCACCGTAGACCCCGCGACGCGTAGGTTCGAGTTCCTCGATGATCTGCATGGCCCGCACCTTCGGTGCGCCGCTCAGCGTGCCCGCGGGAAAACACGCCGCAAAGGCATCAAGAGCGTCGAGATCTTTGCGCAGTGTCCCCTCCAGCGCCGAGACCAGGTGCATTACGTGCGAATAGCGCTCTACGTACATCAAGTCCTTCACCTTGACCGAGCCGTATTCGCTCACCCGTCCCAGATCGTTGCGGCCAAGGTCGACCAGCATCACGTGTTCGGCGCGTTCTTTTTCGTCGGTGCGCATCTGCTGTTCCAGTCGCAGGTCTTCGCTTTCATCGCGTCCGCGAGGATGCGTGCCCGCGATGGGCCTGTATTCCAGCCGGCGTCCCGTCACTCGCACGAGCATCTCCGGAGAAGAACCAAGAATGTGCGTGTCGCCCATCTGCAAAAAATAAAGATAGGGCGAGGGATTTACCTGCCGCAGCGAGCGGTACAGGTCAAAGGGCGCAACCTCGGGAGTGAAGTCGAGCCGCTGCGAAAGCACGACCTGGAAAATGTCGCCGGCGGCAATGTATTCCTTGCAGCGTTCAACATTTCGCAAGAACGTTTCGCGCCGGGTACCGGCGTGAACTTTGAGCTTCCCCCCCTTCGCCTTGGCCGATTTGTTCCAGAGCGCCGGGCTGAGGCCGGCCGCCAGTTTCGCCTCCAAGGCGGTGATGTCGCGAAGCGCGCGATCATAAGCGCGCCGTGGACTTTCGCTCCGAACGTCGGCCGTGGCGACGATGTGAATCTGATGCCGCAGGTGATCAAACGCCAGCAGCCGGTCGAAGAACATCAGTTCGGCGTGGGGCAGCTTCAAATCATCCTTTGCATGCTCGCCAATCTTTTCCAACTGCCGAACTACGTCGTAGGCAAAATATCCAACGGCTCCCGCGGTAAACGGAGGCAGTCCGGCAACGCTCGCCGGGCGATGCTCCCGCAGCAAATGCTTCACCACTTGAAAAATATTTTCTTCGACGACTTCCCGCCGGCGGCCGCGCTCGATCTCGACCGCGCCTTGCCGCGCCCGAACTCTCATATACGGTCGCGCGCCCAGAAACGTGTAGCGCCCGATTTGCTCGCCGCGCTCCACCGATTCCAGCAGGAAAGCATGAGGCTCGTTCTCAGCGATCGCGAGAAATGCCGAAACCGGCGTGAGCAAATCGGCGCTCACCGATTTCACTACTGGGACTAGCGTGGCCTCTCGGGCCAGCCGCGAAAATTCTTTGAAATCCGGTTGCAGCATCGTCTTGAATCCGCCCCGGGCGAGCGCTAAGGCTTCGCAAAGTGCTCAACGCCCCGGAACTGTGGGTTTTTTATTATAGGGGACGCACCCCCGCGAAACTTTGGTCACTTGTTGAGTTTTGAACAATCGTTAGAATCCTGATAATCCCGACTAATATGAACATTTTGGCGGTTGTGCGTTCGGAGATTACTTACTAAGCATCGCCGGACTTTATGCGAATTAAGTTTTGGGGCGTCCGCGGCTCCACGCCCACTCCACAGGCCGAGAACCTGCGCTATGGAGGTAACACCTCCTGCGTCGAAGTGCGCCTGGACGAGCAAATCTATATTTTCGACTGCGGCACCGGTTTCCGTGTGCTGGGCCACGAACTGCAGCGCGAGTTTGGCGACCGGCGCTTCGCCGCGCATGTGTTCGTTTCGCATTTCCATTGGGACCACATCCAGGGCATGCCCTTTTTTCGGCCGCTGTACGACAGTCCCAACAGCCAGTTCATCTTCCACTCTTCCCGCCGCGAGCGAAGGCTGGAGCAGGTTTTTGCCGAACAAATGGCTTCGCCCTATTTTCCCGTCAACCTCGATCAGATGAAAGCCAAGCGCGATTTCTACGATATCGAAAATGGATGCCTGCCCATGGGGGATGGCATCCAGATCAAAACCGCATGGCTCAACCATCCCCAGGGCTGCATGGGATTTCGTCTCGAAACCCAAGATGGTGTGCTGGTCTACGCCACCGATAACGAACCCGGAGACGCCAACTTCGACAAAGCGGTACGCAAGCTGGCCGAGGGCGCCGACATTCTCATCTACGACGCGCAATATCTTCCCGAAGAGTACGCCGCACGCCGCCGCGGCTGGGGACACAGTCACTGGCGCGAGGCCGTCAACGTAGTCATGCAAAGCGGCGCCCAAGAACTGATCCTCTATCACCACGACCCCGACCACACCGACGCCATCGTCGACAAAGTCGTCGCCGACGCGCGCAACTACTATCCCAAAGTCCGCGCCGCCTGCGAGGGCATGGAAATAGTGCTGTAGTTAGTGCGCCGCACCCACCCGTCCCCTCATCCCCACGGCTTTCTTCAACGCAAAGACAATCGGCACGCAACCGAAACACACCAACGCCAGGTAGCGGAAATCATCGACGTAGGACCACAGCCGCGCCTGTCCGTTCAGAGCCTGGTTGAGCAGTCCATACGACTGTCGTACCGCAGTAGTCGGGGAAGCTCCCTGCGCGCTCAAGTATTGTTGCAACCCTCCAAGCGCTCCCTGAACTTCCGGCCGTCCCGGGGCGAGTGAAGCTGCCAGTTCATTGCGGTGCAGTTGTTCATGCCGCGCCACGATCGTATTCACCACCGAGATTCCAATGCTGCCTCCGATGTTGCGCAATAGGTTATAGAGGCCGCTGGCGTTGCCAATCTCCTCGTTCTTCAGAAACGCCATGGTAGTTGTCGATAGCGGGACAAAAACGCATCCTGAACCGAAGCCGCTGATCAGAATGGCCCACAGGAATGTCCACTGCCCGATCGAAAGATTGAGTTGGCCGAACCACAAACTGGCGACCCCAAACAAGGTGAATCCGAATGCAATCAGGTAGCGGTTATCGATCTTCGTCGTCAGGTAGCCGATCATCGGCATAGCGACAATCGCTCCAATGCCGCGGGGACTCACCGCCCACCCCGCTTGCAACGCCGTGTAGCCCATGAGTTCCTGATAGAAGAGCGGCAACAGGGTGACCAGCGCATAAATCCCTGCACCGAACAGACCAATGAGTACGCATCCAATGGCGAAGTTGCGATGCCGGAAGACGCGCAGGTTCACCAGCGGCTGCTTGCTGCGAAATTCTCGGATCAGAAACGCCACAAAACTCGTGAGCAGAATTGCCGCCGCCCAACGAATCCAGGTCGCACCAAACCAGTCGTCCTCCTGTCCCTTGTCGAGAATGATTTGCAGACAGCCGAGCCAAAGCGCCAGAAGCCCCAGCCCAATCCCATCAAACTTGCCCGGATGCGCTTCCTTGATATACGGCGGATCCTCGACGTAGCGCGAGATCATTAGCACCGCGAAGACGCCGACTGGAATGTTGATGTAGAACGCCCATCGCCACGAGTAAGTATCGGTAAGCCAACCCCCCAGCGTCGGCCCTAATACCGGAGCGACTACCACTCCCAGCCCGAACGCCGCCATGGCCAGCCCGCGCTTCTGGGGCGGAAAAGTCTCCAGCAGAATCGACTGCGACAGCGGCTGCAGCGCACCTCCGCCCGCTCCTTGCACCGCGCGCGCAATCAGAATCCACGCCAGACTTGTAGCCGCTCCGCACGCGAACGACGAAATCGTAAAGATCGCGATGCAGGCAATCAGGAACCTTTTCCGCCCGAAGCGCAAGGCAAACCACGAACTGGCAGGCAGGATAATCGCATTCGCCACGAGGTAGCTCGTCAGCACCCAGGTGGCTTCGTCGTTGGTCGCCGACAAACTGCCGGCAATATAGGGCAGAGCGACGGCCGCGATGGAAGTGTCCAACACCTCCATAAACGTCGCCAGCATCACCGCGACCGCAACCAGCCAGGGATTGCCCCCGCCCGAAGCGGAACCACTGCGTGGCTGTTGCGGAGTCATTTCTCTCTACCCAAGCCTCTGTCCCGAAAGCATGTAAAGATGCCACGAGAGCAACTGCGGTTTCAATGTTGTTTGGATTGCCGAGTTCCGGTTGGATTGGCTTGGGGCAGGTGGCGTCGGCCAGTCAGACTTTATGATCGTTCGAAGCCCCCAGGAGCCTGAGTTACCCCCGTAATCCGTACGTGCGTTTTTTCGCCCACTTCGGGAATATCCTGCTGCTAGCATGCCCGCATGACCAACGGGCATAAGAGGGTGTCGGCATTCAGGATTTCGTCGTTTCTTGTGGTTGTGGCGCTTGTCGGGATCGTCGCCGTTGTTTTCTCTGGGAACCGCGCGCGCGGATCCGCATTGGCATTGCCGAAGGTCACTTCGGTGGCGCAGATCACGCATGATGGGGTCAGCAAGACCAATTTATTGGCGGACGATTCCAACCTTTACGTGACGGAGTGGCCGGCTGCTCGTCACGTGATTGCCAAAGTATCGCTGCAACGCTCCGATCGATCACTGGTCTCCAGCCCGTTCTCGAACCTTCAGGCGCTCGACCTATCGCCCGATCACACCAAACTGCTCGTCGCGCCCATGCAGGGGTCGGGCGATTATGAATTCTGGACCTTGCCGGTCAATCGCGGAATTCCAGCGCGAGTTGGCAGCCTGACCGGCCGCGATGCCACGTGGTCCTCCGACGGCCAGCACCTTGCGTTCTCCAAAGGCTCGGTCCTCTACTTGGCGAACGCGGCCGGCGCCCAAGTGCGGGAACTGTTCACCGCAGACGGCTCTGTATTTGCGCCCCGCTTTTCCCCAGATGGCCGACGAATCCGTTTCAGCGTGGGCGACGCGGCCCAGAACAAAACCTCCCTCTGGGAAATTGGCCAGGACGGATCAAACCCACATGCTCTGCTGGCGAATTGGCAGTACGGTTCAGCCGCATGCTGTGGGAGTTGGACGCCCGACGGGCGCTACTACATCTTCCAGGCCACTCAAAGTTCTCCGATCACGATCTCGACGCTGTGGGCTTCACCGGACTTGGGACGGGTTGCTGACGCCGGCACTCCGGCGGTGGCTCCCTTGACGAGCGGTCCGATCTCATTCGGCAATGTTTCGCCTGCCGGAGATAACAAAAGCATCTGGGCGATCGGAGTACAGCCTGCAGCGGAAGCGGTGAAGTACGATTCTGGCACCAAGAAATTCGTTCCGTTGCTTGCTGGAGTCTCAGCGACCGACTTGGACTTCTCGGCGGATGGCAAGTGGGTTACCTACGTCGCCATTCCCGAGGGTACGTTATGGCGATGCCGCGCCAACGGCGCCGACCGTCTCCAACTGACGTCGGCACCCGAACGCTCAGCTTTGCCTCACTGGTCGCCCGAGGGAAAAAGTATCGCTTATGTCAGCGTGCGTCCGGGACAGCCATGGAAGATCTCCATCATTCCTGCAAATGGCGGTGCTTCTCAAGACCTTCTTCCGGAAACCCGAAGCCAGATCGACGCCAATTGGTCGCATGACGGAAATCGCATCATGTTTGGATACGTACACGGAGTCGAAGGACTTGATATTCGGATTGTCGACGCGAGCACCCACAAGACCGAGACCGTTCCGGGGTCTGAAGGGTTATTCAGTCCTCGCTGGTCACCCGATGGACGGTACATCGCCGCTCTTTCACTCGATTTCACGACCGTAAAGCTGTTCGACTTTACCAGTCGCAAATGGTCAACTTGGCTCACCGAACCTGCCGGCGCGGTGAGCTATCCGGTTTGGTCCGCCGACAGCAAGTATCTTTACTTCGATGATCTGGTCACCGACGAAGAGTCGATTCGACGCGTGAAGGTTGGCGAGACCGAGGCCCAGCCGGTCTTCACTTTGCAGGGAATTGAACGCTACCCCGGACCGTTCGGACTCTGGACCAGCCGCGCCACTGACGGCTCTTGGATGTTTGTGCGCGATCGCAGTACGCAAGAAGTTTACCGATTAACTTTAGACTTGCCGTAATCCTGATTGCGAGGACTCAATGTTGAAAAGCGGAACTAAATGCTGTCGCGCAAACCGTGACCGCAGATTTCTCTTCAAACTAACTCAGATCGTGATGATCCTGCTTTTCAGTGCGCTGCCTTTCCTCGCGCAAGTTCAGGAGCAAAGCACTCGGGAAAGAAAGTTGATCACACGGGTAGAACCTGAATACCCCGACACTCTGAAGCGACTCTACATTGGCGGAGTAGTGCGAGTGGAGGTTGAGGTTGAACCCAACGGTGTTGTGAAGAGCACAAAGCTGCTGGGCGGAAGTCCCATTCTTGGTCAGTCAAGCATGAAAGCGATCAAGCAGTGGAGATACGCGCCAGCAGGGTCCGAGGAAACGCTCACCGTGAAGTTGGAATTTGATCCTCATCGCTGAGCCATGTCGCACCTGCAGAATATTTTTCCGCACACACAGCATTTGGAAAGCGAAACAGAGGACGCGGCCGCACTTTCACGATTCACACGTTGACTCCGTCCCTTAGCTTGCTTCCCGCCCGTCGCCCCTCATATACTCTGAACGTTTGCGCGGTTAAGACGAGTAACTTTCCGGCTACGGCCAGCATCTGCATTTATTCCGGAGATTATTTCCATGACGACGATCACTACCGCCCCTCACGTGGACAAAGAGAGCAATCCATGGGAGTCGCAGCGGGCGCGGTTCGACCTGGCTGCCCAGAAGCTTAACCTCGACGAAGGCCTGTGGCGCGTCCTGCGCTATCCCAACCGTGAACTCACTGTATACATCCCGGTACAGATGGATGACGGCCGTCTTGAGGTCTTTACCGGCTTCCGTGTGCAACACTCGATTGCGCGCGGCCCCGCCAAGGGCGGCATCCGCTACGCGCCCGACGTCAGCCTCGACGAAGTTCGCGCCCTGGCCAGTTGGATGACTTGGAAGTGCGCGGTAGTCAACATTCCTTTCGGGGGCGCCAAGGGCGGCGTGATCTGCGACCCTCACAAGATGTCCCTGGGTGAAGTCGAGCGCATGACCCGGCGCTACACCTCCGAACTGATCGAGTTCATCGGCCCAGAAAAGGACGTCCCCGCCCCGGACGTCAACACCAATGAACAAATTATGGCATGGATGATGGACACCTATTCCATGCACATGCGTCAGACCGTTACCGCCGTCGTCACCGGAAAGCCCATTAACATCGGCGGCTCTCGTGGACGTCGCGAGGCCACCGGACGCGGCGTGATGATTGTGTGCGATGAAGCCTGCCAGAAGCTCGGCCTCGATCGCGAGCGCACCCGTGTGATCGTACAGGGCTTCGGCAACGTAGGTTCCAACGCCGCTCTGCTCATGCACCAAGCCGGATATAAAGTAATTGGCATCGCCGAGGTTGGCGGCGGGTTGCACAACACCAACGGAATCGACCTAAAGGCTCTAGTGGATTTTCGCCAGAAGACCGGGTCCGTCCATGGGTTCCCCGGCGCGGAGAAAGCCGATACTGCCGACCTGCTCGTCGCAGATTGCGAAATACTTATTCCCGCCGCCACCGAGAACGTCATCACCAGCCGCAACGCCGACCGCGTGAAGTGCCGTATCCTGGCCGAAGGCGCCAATGGACCGACGACCTCGGCCGCTGACGACATCCTGACCGATAAAGGCGTCTTCGTGATTCCCGACATTCTGGCCAACGCTGGTGGCGTTACCACTTCGTATTTCGAATGGGTACAAGACCGCCAGGGCTACTTCTGGAAAGAATCAGTCGTCAACGAGCAACTCGATGCCATCATGAAGTCTTCCTTCGAAGACGTCGTCCGTTACGCTGAAACCCACCACGTCAACAATCGCATCGCTGCCTACATGCTCGCTATTGACCGGGTAGCGTACACTATCCGCCAACGCGGAATTTACGCATAGCAGAAATGCTGTTCGCAAGGGAACCGGGTTGCCATCGCAAGGCCGACGCTTGAACCGCGTCCGATGAGGACGGGATTCATTGCTGTTGGAAAACAAGTTGGGTTGCTTGGCGTTTGGGAAGGGCACGGCTTCAGCCGTGCCGCTCGGGGCCGACGAGGGCCGGGCTTAGCCCCTGAGGTTTGCGCATAAAGGAGAACTTATGAAATCAATTCGCAGAAATTCAACCACCCACCTGTTCGTTCTGCTCCTCCCAATTTTCACGCTCAGCCTGATGACCATGGGACAGGCAGCAGCGCCCGCCAAATCGGCTCCGGCAATGTCGGCTCCAGCGGCAAAGTCTTCTATGGCCGCAGCCGACAAACTCGATATCAACAGCGCCACCAAGGATCAACTCAAGGCTCTGCCGGGGATTGGCGACGCCTATTCTCAGAAGATCATCGATGGCCGCCCCTATCGGGTGAAAACGGACCTTGTCACCAAGAAGATCATTCCTCAGGCCACCTACGACAAAATCAAAGACGTAGTCATTGCCAAGCAGCCCAAAGCCGACAAAATGGCGCCCGCCAAGAAATAGCCTCATAACCACAGAGGACGCGTAGAGGAAATCGTCCATCTGCCTCAGTGTTCTCTGTGGTTCATTCCTTGAGGTGACGTTAGTGCTCCCGTGCATTGCGTTCCCTCTTGCGGTGGAGGATAATCGAATTGAAATCCGGGCTGCCCTCCGGACCATATCCCTACTGTGAACCTGCCGAATTCCATCACGCTGATCCGCATCTTCAGCATCCCCTTGCTGATGTGGATTCTTTCCAGCAGCCGTTTCAGCAGCGTGAACGGCGAGAAGGAGTTACTGGCTTCGGCGCTCTTCATCGCCGCTTCCATGACTGATGGCATTGACGGCTACCTTGCGCGCAAGCGCGACCAGGTCACTACCATGGGCATTCTGCTCGACCCCCTGGCCGATAAGCTTCTCATCGCCGCCGCCTTTGTCACGCTGGTGCAATTAAATCCCAGCCTGGTGCCGGCATGGATCGCTGTAGTGGTGATTGGTCGCGAATTCCTGGTCAGCGGGCTGCGTTCTATTGCAGCCTCCGAGGGCTTTACGATCGAGGCAAGTGATCTCGGCAAGTTCAAAATGGTGGTACAGATTGTGTCCGTGGTCGCCGTCATACTTGACCACCGCTGGAAGGAAGTTCCTGTCTACGGCCACTACGTCTTTCCCATTCACTGGATCGCATCGGTTGCCATTTGGTTTATGGTTTTCGTTTCGCTGGTGTCGGCGATCGATTACTTTGTTGCCTTCTGGTCAAAGATTGACCGTCGCGTGGTTAAGCGCCGTCGCCGCGCGTTCATTCTGAGCCGTCGCAGAAAGCCCGTGCCGGCCACTCCGGCGGACCGCGATGTCGCTACCTCAACCTAGTCCGGTTGCTGTGGACTCTGGCGAACATGCCGCAGGTGAATTTTCGTCGGAAGAGCGAACCCAACTTCTCCGCCTCGCCCACGAATCCATTCTCTCCGCTCTTGAAGGCCGAGACATCCCGCTCGATCCACCGACGACGCATCTCTCCGAACCTCGCGGCGCGTTCACCAGTCTTCATCTCCACGGAGAGTTGCGTGGATGCGTTGGTTATGTGCTTGCCGTAAGCCCCGTTTATCGTGCGGTCGCGGACACCGCGCGCGCCGCGGCTTTTGAAGACACGCGCTTCCATCCAGTCACGCTGACGGAAGCGTCGAACTTGGAAATCGAACTCAGCATCCTCTCGCCCCCACAGCCGATCTCACCCGATGCTGTCGAGATCGGCCGCCATGGTTTGCTGATCAGCATGGCCGGGCGTCGCGGCCTGCTCCTACCTCAAGTTCCAACCGAACACAATTGGGACCGCATCACCTTCCTCGAACAAACCTGCCGCAAAGCGGGCCTCCCCTTGGATGCATGGCAAAAGGGCGCCACAATTGAAGCCTTCACCGCCGAAGTCTTCGGAGATAACCAATCTTGAATTTCGCGGGAAATGTCAGCGACGCTTTCGCCGTCGTTCGGCCTTATAGTCGTACTCCGGATCGAAGTCGACCGTACCAAATGACTCCAATATCCCCAACTGTTTGCGCCAGCGTACATATTCCTCGAGAGCGGCTGTAACGGTCTCTTCTACAGTGTTTTGTCGGCCGAGGCGTTGCGCCTCGGCGATGAGATTGTTCCCGATAAAGAAGTTTTATTCCTCGCTGGTCGCACTTTGAGCACCGCGAACGCAAAAGTAAAACAGGGGACGGTTTCCCGTCCCCGGCTTTACACTGAGCGGAAGTTATGGAAAGTCCTATTGCGCCTGATCCAATTCCACCCCATCCCCCGCATGCACATCTTCCAAGGCAAAGACGATCATGCCGGTTGCGGTAGTGTTCGTCACCCCGATGACCACAATCTCTCCTACCGCCCTACGCGGGAGGTCGCGCACGTGAATCACAGGGCCATTTGTCCTCTCGAACAGGGCGGGATCGAACGAGGGAATCTTTTTCTGAGTGTCCTCGGCCAGAGCCGCTCGGAACGATAAAGAGTCGACAGGATCCTTCAAATCGGTTTCGTAGCGACGAACCACGCGGAAGTAATCCCCAATCTTCACCGATTGGTTCGCTCCCACGTTGATGTAAACTTTCTGCCCGGTCCCGAGTTCCGAATCGAAGTCCTTTGCCATCACGATGCGCCCTGACAGCTTGTCGCTGGCCGGCAGGAAGCGATCGAACCTCATCGGCGGATGGAATGTCAGAGTCTGCTTTTCGGCAAATGGAATGATCGTATCGCCCGGATTGGCGCCATCGCACGAATACTCGATTTGCCCGATCGCAGTCCGATTGCGGGCGTCAATAATCTTCACCCGCCCGATTTCTTCGTAAGGCTGGCCGGTCGCTTTCAGCAACCTGGCTTGTCCAGGAAACATCTCGTACTCGTTGACGTCGCGCAGCGCGCGCACAATCTCATACTCCGCGCCCGCGCTATATCCGCTACCGTGAAGATAGATGATGTCATTCCGCGTATACTTCGTCGTCGCGGGCGTGTTCAAGCCTCCCGCGACATAGTTGGCGTCCGGCAGGGTCTGTTTGCTGATGAATCCTGCGCAATACAGGTCGGCATAAGTGGGCGTTTGCACCCGCAGCGTTGGAAAGCTGATCGTAGTCGGCGCAGTTCCTTGAGGTGCCTCAAGACCAGCGTCCGAACCACCCTGCGCCCAAGCCGCCGTCGCGAGCAACAACACAAACAGTCCTGTTTTCTTCATGTTACCTCCGGGAAGGACCGTCATGCGCTCCCCCCTAGTTAAATGCTGGAAAAGAAAAGGCTTCAGCCGGAAGGTAACAAGTGGGATGGGGTGGGTCAAGGTTACGAGGGTGTTGCGAACCCCTGGAGCAGAAGTTTTTCGCTCATGCCACTAATCCGTTGTTGCATAAATAATTACGCCCCTGTAATAATTCGCCGTTCGTTCACGGTGTCCCGTAGCAAACTGTCTGAACTTGGAAAGATGAATTCTGCTCCCCCTTACTCGGCCCGTCTCTTGCCCTTGCGTCTGCCACGCGTCTGCGTAGCGGTCATCGGCTCTGATCCCAATGAAATGGCTGAAAAAGCCGAACTCTTAGTCCGTGATAACTCCTTTCTGGAGTTCAGGTTGGATTACCTCTCCAAACCGGGGTTGGCGCTTCCCAGAATCAAGCGCTTTCTGGAATCGCATCCTGGCACAGTCGTCATCGCCACCTGCCGAAGGGTCTCCAGTGGGGGCAAGTTCCGTGGTTCCATCGTCTCGCAGCTGGATGTGCTCAATAAGGCGGCCGCCGCAGGCTGTCAGTTAGTTGACGTAGAGCTGCAAACTGCCAGCAAATGCAAGCCGGAACAACTCCAGAAGCTCCGCACCCGGGCGGCCTTGATTCTTTCCTTCCACGACTTCCGCGCAACCAAGAAGCTCGACGAGACTCTGGAGAAGATGCTCGTCTACCCGGCTGACTTTTACAAGATCGTTAGCACCGCAACCACGCTCTCTGACAACGTGACCATGATCAAGTTCCTGGCGCTTGAGGGCGACCGGCACTCCCTGATCGGAATGTGCATGGGAGAACAAGGAATTATCAGCCGCGTGCTCGGCGTCCGCGCGGGAAGTGTCTTTACCTTCGCTTCCGCGATTGCCGGAGAAGAAACAGCTGCCGGCCAGGTGACCGCGCAGGAATTGCGCAATGTTTATCGCATCGAGCAAGTGGATGTCGCCACTCGCGTCTACGGAGTTGTGGGCGATCCGATCTCGCACTCGCTGTCCCCCGCCATCATGAATGCGGCATTCCGCCGGGAAAACGTGAATGCAGTGTTTCTGGCGCTTCACGCCAAGGTGCTGAAAGACTTGCTCACCTGCGTGCGCGAAATTCCCATTTACGGCGTAAGCGTGACCATGCCTTACAAGGAGTCAATTCTTCCTCATCTCGACAACACCGACGCCCACACTACGAAAATCGGCGCCTGCAACACGGTCGTTCGCGCACAGGATGGCAAGCTCTATGGTTTCAACACGGATGCCGCTGGAATCGTCCGGCCCTTGGAGCGTCGTCTGAATACTTTGGAAGGCGCCCGAATTCTAGTGATCGGAGCCGGAGGAGCGGCCCGCGCAGCCGTCTTTGGCCTCAAGGAAAGAGGGTCGGAGGTTTACATTCTGAACCGCAGCGCCGCCCCAGCCAAGAAACTCTCCCATCAGGCTCGAGCGCGCATCATCAAGCGTCCCGACCTGAAGAAACTGGCTTTCGATGTCATCATCAACGCCACGCCCGTGGGAATGGGTAATCAGCGCGAGTCCCCATTGCAAGAACACGAGATCAATGCGCGCTATGTCTTTGATATGGTTTATGATCCTGCCGAAACCCGTTTCCTTAAGCTGGCCCGGGAGAGAGGGGCTCAGATCATTCCCGGGATCGAGATGTTTGTCCAGCAGGCAGCCCGCCAATTCGAAATTTGGACGGGCAAGCCCGCTCCCTTCGACGAGATGCTGCGTGTCGTTCTTCTAGCCCTGCAAGAGCGCGCCAAGCGCTCTGCGGCCGGAAAATAAGGGAGTCCGATGCCTCGTTCTAAGAAAAAGTTGCATTTTAGTGGTTGCACAAAGTAATATGCAGTTAGGAGATGCGAATTTAGGCATTTCCGGATAGTTTAGAACCCAGGTACCGCCCGTTCCAACCACCGCAAGATAAGCTTTGGCGAAACATATGACGCGAGGCGGCCCGGTCCGCCTCGATCCGGTTCGGAGAGCTCACTATGGCGTGGTACGCGTACTGTCTTACCGAGCATCAAACCCTACCCAATGGAACCCGCACTCGCCGCCCTTTCGTGTTAGAGGGTGTGCAAGGAGTGAATGGCGCTGCGGTTCTCAGCTATCCCAGTGGTGAATTCGCGGTCATCGTAAGCGAATACGACCACACAGCCGGTGAACTTGACCAGAAATCCGCGATCGAGCATGCGCGAGTGGTCAGCAATTGTTTCCGCAATTCCACGGTTTTACCTTTTAAATTCGGCACCATTTTCGACAGCGACGATGCGCTTCGACAGGCCGTTCGGGTCAACCGACGAGCATTTGGTCTGAGCGTCGCCAAGCTGCGCGGAAAGTCCGAAATGCATATCAAGTTAGTAGTTCGTGACGGTTCCCTGCGCGAGGCTATGATCGACATCGAACTACCCGACACCGTCGGCGGCGACTACCTGTCAAAGCTGAAAGTTAAGGCGTCTCGGGAACGCGAACGCCAAACCAAGGCTCGGGCGTTATCGGTTCAGGTCCACAAGCTGTTCAATCCTCTTGAGGAAGAAGTCAGCTGCAAGAAGGTCGCGCCTGAGGGCATGTTGATCGATATCGCCCACCTGATCGACTCCAAAAGCGTGGAAAAATATCAGAACCGTTACACCACCGCCGCCAAGCAGTTAAAGAACTGCGAAGTCGCGATCAGCGGTCCCTGGCCTCCCTACCACTTTCTGCCGGGGAAGTTGCGCACCGTAACCGGCAATAGCTAGACCGCTAAAATCTTCCGCTTCCTTCCAGCCCGTGGCCGCCAAACCCGCCACGGGCTTGGCGTTTCTTGGTACGTGAGTGCATTGAATATGCACAGTTCTGCACTTTGATTTCTCCACTGATTTCAATGCTGGGCCAGCGCTAACGGTCGCGTTTGAACTAAGTGGTTAGTCGTCATACGTTTATGTGGCGCGTGATTGCGATCACCGGAAATTCCCATTTTGGCGCGGCAAATGCTTCCTCCCTTTCTAATAAAGAGGCCGCACACTCAAGCAACATGACCTTCAATCTCTTCGAATCTCCGCGTCACTTTCCAGACTGTTCCGGCTGGCGGAACGGTGTCTATCGCCTTTCCTGACATTGCCCACCAATTCGTAGCCTCTTGAAATGTGGCCCCAGTGATGGGGCCATTTTTTATTGTTGTCGATACTCTTAACTTTCCCTTCCAGCAAAGTTTCGTTGACTGGCCAGTGGAGCGTCCTTAAGATGGGCCGACGCAAACGCCAGACACTTTCTCCAAATGATCGGACAAACAATCTCGCACTATCGCATTGTCGAGAAGCTCGGCGGCGGCGGGATGGGAGTGGTTTACAAGGCTGAAGACACAAAGCTGGGGCGGTTTGTCGCCTTGAAGTTCCTGCCTGACGATGTCGCTAAGGATCCCCAGGCACTCACGCGGTTTCAACGTGAGGCTAAAGCGGCGTCGGCGCTGAATCATCCCAATATCTGCACCATTTACGAAGTGGACGAGCAAAATGGCCAGGCTTTCATCGTCATGGAATTTCTGGACGGGATGACACTGAAGCACCGCATTGCGGGACGCGCCTTAGAGACCGAGATGCTGCTGTCGTTGGCGATTGAAATTGCGGATGCGCTTGACGCGGCGCACGCAGAAGGCATCATTCATCGTGACATCAAGCCGGCCAACGTTTTTGTGACCAAGCGCGGCCACGCCAAGATTCTGGATTTTGGATTGGCGAAGGTCATGCCCGTGGGTGCCCGGATCGTAGACCCGGTCGTCCCATCTTTACAAGCGACTGCGGCCGCGAGCCTGGAGCACCTCACTACTCCCGGGACGGCGTTGGGCACGGTCGCGTACATGTCTCCAGAACAGGCTCTCGGCAAAGATTTGGACGTACGCACCGATCTTTATTCCTTTGGCGCAGTGCTGTACGAGATGGCGACGGGGAGTTTGCCCTTTCGAGGCGAAACCTCGGCGGCTCTATTCGATTCCATTCTGCACAAGGTTCCGCCACCTGCGGCGCGATTGAATCCAGAACTGCCCCCTAAGCTGGAAGACATCATTAATAAGTCGCTGGAGAAAGACCGCACTCTGCGGTACCAATCGGCAGCGGAGTTTCGGGCCGACCTGCAGCGGCTGAAGCGGGATACGGACTCGAGCCGATCAGTGACCGTCGCTGCCGCTGAGCCAGTCAAGCGGAAACCCTGGGCATTGGTTACGGTGGCCCTGGCTCTGGTGGTCGCGGCAGCGGTCGCGGGAGTTTATTTCTTTACTCATCAAGCACCGCGTGCAATTGATTCAGTCGCGGTGCTGCCGCTGACAAATGTTACGGCGAACGCAGAGATGGATTACCTGGCGGACGGTATCACCGACGGAGTCATCAATCATCTTTCCCGGATCTCACAGTTGCGGGTAATGGCGCGAAGCACGGTGTTTCGCTACCGCCAAGCTCAACAGGATCCCATCCAGATTGGACGCGACTTGAAAGTCGCAGCAATTGTTACCGGGCGGCTCTCGCAACATGGCGACACTTTGAGTGTTGAAACGGAGATGGTGAATGTGAGTAATGGTTCGCAAATCTGGGGCGACCAGTACCGCCGGAAGGCTTCCGAGATAGCGACCGTGGAAGACGATATCGCCTCGGACATTTCCGGGCAGTTGCGGCTGAAGCTCACCGGTGAAGAGAAAAAACGAATTGGGACGCGCGCCACCGAGAACAGCGAGGCTTACCAAAACTACGTGAAGGGCCAATTCTACCTGGAGAAGCGCACTCGCGAAAACCTCTACAAGGGTATCGATCAGTTTGACCAGGCCATCGTGAGAGATCCGAACTACGCGCAGGCATACGTAGGTTTAGCTGACGCGTATATCCTTTTACTTGACCGCGCACTCCTCCCTGCTAGCGAAGCATCCCCAAAAATCCGCAGCGCTGTGCAACAGGCTCTGAAAATCGATCCTACGCTCGGGGAAGCACATGCCGCTTTGGCGGTTCTGAAGGAAGAGGTGGATTGGGATTGGGCGGCAGCGGAAGAGGAGTATCGAAGGGCAATTGAACTGAATCCAAATGATGCTGTGACTCACCACTTTTACTCGGTTCTATTGGAAAACCTGGTCCGATTGCCTGAGAGTATGGCGGAGAACCAGAAGGCCCTGTCCTTGGATCCATCCTCTCCGCAGGCTAACGCGAACGAAGTAAGCCTTCTTAGTGACATGCACCAATACGATGAGGCAACCAAAGAGGTGAACAGCCTTATCGCGGCTAATCCTGATTTTCAGCCTTATTATTTTGTTCGGTCAGTGCTGGAGTGGCACCAGGGGAATCTGGATGCCTTCGTAGCGGATCATGCGACGGCGATGAAAATGGGGGGGCGTCCGGACAAAGCCGAAGTATTCGCCTCTGGCTATCGAAAGGGGAAACTTAAGGGGGCTTGCATGTCACTAATCGAGCTCTTGAAGAGTAAGTCGAGCACTGAGTACATATCGCCCTACGAGATTGCCGTCTATTACGCTCTCATGAACGACCGCGACGATACATTTGAGTGGCTGGAAAAAGCGTACGCCGACCATTCCGGGCGAATGGAATACCTAAAGATTGAGGATTTTTTCGAGCCCTTTCACTCCGATCCGCGCTATCTGGACTTGTTGCGACGAATGGGACTGACGCAGTAAGGAATCGCTCGATCCGCCTCAAGCTTTCATTCTCTTATCGAAACAACTCCGAAACCTAGCACGTTCCGCTGGGTCGATTCGGCGTTCCCTTTTCCTGCGTCGGAACCGCCTGCGTGGTCGGCACTGCGTAGGGTATCGTTCCCGCCAGGCTCGCCTCACATTGCAAGATTGCCGTCTGGTCTCCCTGAATCGTGGACGGCAGACTCGGGATCGACTGATCCGGATTTTTGAAATTAAACGCGCTGGTCAAGTCTCCGACGGTGGCACGGCGCCATGCGCTCAAGTTGGGCACCTCCGCCCCGAATCGGGTCTCGAGAAACCGCAACACCGATGTGTGATCGAAAAGGTCTGACGATACGAGTCCGCCCCGGCTGAACGGCGAAAGGATCAGCATGGGAACGCGAAAACCGAGCCCAATCGGCCCGCTGATCGCGGGACTTCCAACCACCGTGGGATCCGGAACTGCAGGCGCGGTCACATATTCTCCCGCCGTGCCGGGAGGCGCGGTTACGGGAGCAACATGATCAAAGAATCCGCCGTTCTCGTCGTAGTTCACGAACACAACCGTCTTCGCCCACAACACCGGGTTCGCCATCAGCGCACCGAGAATGAGAGAAAGAATGTTCTCTCCAAATAGCGACGGCGCGGGCGGATGATCCGAAGTCAGGACTGATCCGATGAGCCAGGAAACTTGTGGCAAATTCCCCGACACGATATCGGCCAGAAAGTCGGCTGGAAACTGCGGCCCGAACGCATTCTGATGCAGCACCGAGGAAGGGTCCTGAAAATTCTTGAAATAAGACAGGACGTTATCCGAAAGAATCCCACCGGCAATGCTCTCGTCCGGCGACGAGTAAACCTTCCACGAAACTCCGCGCGCCTGCAACTGCTCGGGCATGGTCGTATAAGTCAAGCGCCCGTACATGGCCGAGCGATTGAGCACGATCGTCTGCAAAATCGGGCCGCCATTTTTTCCATCGGGGTCAAGCGAGGCGGCCATGGTGTAAAGGCGATTCGGATCGGTTGGCCCGATCACCGAACAAAAATAGTTGTCGCAGATCGTGAACGCATCGGCCAGCGCGTAGTAGTAGGGAATGTCCGCGCGAGTGTAGTAACCCATGGTTAACACCGCGTCGTTGGAATTAATCGGCAACCGCGAACTCACAAAGCCGTCCATCGCGCCGTTGTCCCAACTCTGATGTTGCGGCACCCAATCGTGGCTAATGTCAGGCGTACAGGCAGCGTTCGCTTTTGTGGTGTCGAGGTGGAAAGGCAACAGCTTCCCCATCGGCGAGATTGTCGTATTCGCGGGATCGGGTTGTTGAAATGCGGCACTCTGATCGGAAAATCCGCGCACTCCGCGATAACTTCCAAAGTAGTGATCGAAAGAACGGTTTTCCTGAGTCAGGATCACCACATGTTCGATGTCAGTGATTTTCGAGCAACTCGACGTAACGGACGAAACTAATTTGGAAGCATTGCATCCCTGAAGGCCCAAAGAAGCCAGTTCGGCAACTGCCGCGGCTCCCCCCAGCTTAAGCAGTTCCCGGCGAGTGAATTTCCCCATAAGTCCCAAGCTTAGATGCGCACTACCGCTCAAGTGATGGCGCTACAGCGGGAAGCAGGAAAGTATCTGAGGGTAAATACCTTAAGTCACTGCAAAAAACCAATGGCGCCAGAATCGCAACCTTGCGATGCCGGCGCCGGTGAATGGTTATTTTTCGGTCGGAGTATCGGGCGCTAGGGAGCTGCTACATGTGATGCGGCGGCTTCTTAGGCGGCGCAGTCACCTTAGGCGGATGCACCAGCGTCGTTCCCGCGGTGTTCGCCGTAGTCACATTTCCGGTGAATGTTGGCTGGAACCGAGCATGCGTCACCGCTTCGAAACCTGAAGCAAGTTTGATCAGAGTCGGCTCGCTGAAAGCGGTTCCAATGAAACTGATGCCCATCGGCATGCCTAGCACGTTGGCTGCTGGCACATTAATGATTGGATATCCGGGTGGCCCGGCCAACCCGGAACTGGCGAAGAGGAAGTGATCGGAAAGAATCAAATCGGTGGTCCAGCCCGGGCTGTCGGTCGGAGCGACGATTGCGTCCAGGTTGAACTGGCTGAGAGCCGAATCAAGGCTGGCACCTGCCAGGTGGTCAACCATTAGCGCATCGTTATACGACATGCAGGTGGCAGTGCTTGGTAAAACAGCCGAAGTGAAGCGCGGATCGCAAAAGGTTGGATCAGGATTCATCGTCTCGGCTAGGATAAAAATGTCCTGGCCGAAATACGGCATCTCCGTCGCCGCATTGGCATTGTTGAAATCAATGGCAGTCTGCAGGGATCCTCCTGCCACCGGCACGCCCACGCGAGTACCGAAATACTTTGCGACATCGAATTTGAAGTCGTAGAGCAGCACCATGAACTCGCCATCGGGCGGCGAGAAGCTGAAATTGTTCGCAGGATCATCGAGATCAACGATGGTTGCGCCGGCATTCGTTATCGCCTCGAGGGCGGCATCAAACGCCGCTACCACCTGCGTGGGCGCGCTATCGATGCCCTGCCGCGTCACACCCAGCCGTGCTCCGCTAAGACCGCCCGCATTCAGGAATGCAGTGTAGTCGGCCGGAATGGCTGGACGACTTTTGCCCGAAAGAGGCGCTGCGGGCGAACAAACCGGATTGCAAGCCTGCCAGCCCAGCGGTACCCCGCTCGTTGCCAGGTCACGCGCATCGGCTGTTCGGCTGACAATGAAACTCAAAGCCGCGGCCGCGTCGGCCACGCTACGAGCGTGCGGGCCCACTGTATCCTGCGTATGCGAGATGGGAACTACACCGCCGCGACTGACCAGCCCAACGGTGGGCTTGATGCCGATAACTCCGTTCACGCTTGCCGGACAAACAATGCTGCCATCGGTTTCGCTACCCAGCGAGACCGCGGTGAAGTTTGCTGATGCAGCCGCGCCGGATCCTGAACTCGACCCGCAGGCATTGCGATCCAGTGAGTAAGGGTTGTGGGTCAGGCCGCCTCGTCCCGACCAGCCGCTCGTCGAAAAGGACGACCGAAAGTTCGCCCACTCCGAAAGTGTTGTCTTGCCAAGGATCACGGCGCCGGCTCTTCGTAAGTTTGCTACCACAGTTGAATCCTGCAGGGCCGGTGTACCAAACAAGGCAAATGATCCCGCGGTGGTCTGAATTTTGTCGCCGGTGTCGATGTTGTCTTTGAGAAGCACTGGTATGCCAAGAAGCGGACCACTGGCGCCACGCCGCCGCATGGCATCGGCATTACGCGCCAGAACCAGCGCATCTGGGTTCAACTGAATCACGGAATTTACTCCCGGACCATTCTGGTCCAACTTGAGGATGCGCGTGATGTAGAACTGCGTGAGCTGTTCGGACGTGAGTTTGCCCGCAGACATATCCGCCTGGAGCTGTGCAACGGTAGCCTCATTAAACTGACTCGGAGCTGAGTTCTGATTTTGCGCTGCCGCAAACGTGCATGACAGCAGAATGGAAATGAAGAGAGTACGTATCGGCTGGGGGATCATCCGGTTCCTCCTAAGAAACTCGTACGCGTAACACCGGTGAAATCAGGGGTGGCCGGTGGAGCGCGCCCGTTCATTTTCGAGGAGAACAAATTAGTCCGGCTGACGGTCAGATGTCAACGCCGCAAGCTCTCGAAGAGCGACCCGACGATTCCCCTCTTCTCCTTCCCGACGCGGGCACCGCAGAAATATACGCGCTAGACCGGCAGACCCGGTAATTCGGACTCGCAACTCCGGGCAATGAATATCAAAGATCGGCTCGTCCACGCCGTGCAATTTGGCCCCTATCTCATTGTAATTAAATGAATTATTTTAGCGCTCCAATCTGTCATTTTTAGAGTAAGATTGCAGTCCGTTGTTCTTAGTTCTTCAACGGCCTGCCAGCCTTGAAGGCTCCCGATTCGCCTAGCGCCATTCGCCCGGAGTCGTGGAGCAGGTTCTTCCCCCTTTTATCTACGTTCAATATTCCTGCCTTTCGAAGGGGTACCATGGTTGCCCATGTTCTGCCGCAGAAGCTTGCGGGCCGTTACGAAGTGAAGGATGTACTGGGTCAGGGCGGTATGGGTCTGGTCTATCGGGCCTACGACACTTTGATTCGACGAGACGTTGCGCTCAAGACTTTGCGCGACGCGCCCGATCCGAACTCTCTTCAGCTTTTCTACAAAGAATCGGATGTGCTCGCCTCCATGAGCCATCCCAACATCGTCGAAATTTTCGACATTGGAGAGTTCGAAGAGAACGGCCAAAAGAAGCCTTACTTTGTGATGCCCTTGTTGCCGGGCACAACTCTCGACAACCTGATCCGCACCGCGCGCCACCGTCTCACCACCCAGCGCACGGTTGAGATCATGACCCAGGTTTGCCGCGGATTGCAGGCCGCCCACGAGCGCGGCCTGGTGCACCGCGATCTGAAGCCCAGCAACATCTTCGTCATGGAAGATGATTCCGTAAAGGTGATCGATTTCGGCGTGGCGCACATGACCAATGTGCACACTACGGTGGGCCTGAAGGGCACTTTGCTATACATGTCGCCGGAGCAGATTGAGGGCAAGCCTTTGTCCGGGCTCTCGGATCTTTTTTCTCTGAGCGTCGTCTGCTATGAAGCGCTGACCGGAAGACATCCCTTCCGTCGCGCCAATGAAGAAGAGATCGTCGAAGCCATTCGGCATCAGATCGCCCCGCCGGCATCAGAACTCAACGCTGAAGTGAACCAGTCCATCAGTCGCGTCGTCCACAAGGGGATGGCGAAACAACCGTGGCATCGGTTCTCTAATGCGCGCGACTTCGGCGACTGTCTGAACAAAGCGCTGCGCAATGAGCCGATTGAGTTTTTTGATCCCGCACAATTGCGTCCGCGGCTGGAGCGCGCCACCAAAGCGCTGGAGGAGGGCGATCATCAATATGCCGGCGAGCTTCTGTCGGGATTGGAAGCCGAAGGCCACCTTGATACTTCGATTGCAATGCTGCGCTTGCAACTCGACCGCGCGGTTCGGCAGAAGACTGTCGCTCAGTTGCTGAGCAGCGCGAAGGCCCGCTTCGAAGAAGATGAAGATCCGCTGGCACTGCAGAAAATTCAGGAAATTCTGCAACTGGAGCCGGGCAATGCAGCCGCCATGGGCTTAAAGAGCAAGATCGAGAGCCGGCGCAGCGAGCGCCAAATCGAGAACTGGTACCGCCTGGCACAACAGCATATCGACAATCACGCCTACGGTCATGCCCGCGAAGGCCTGCAGAATGTTCTGCAGTTGAAGCCCACCGAAGCACGCGCCATGCAGTTGCTGGGCGAAGTAGATCGCCAGGAACAGGAATATAACCGGCTGCGCCAGGAGAAAAAGCAACTCCATCACGCTGCCATGGACGCCTGGCAACAGGGGGAAATAAGCCACGCGCTTACCAAGCTGGCGATGGTGCTGGAACTCGACCGCCGCGCGCCGGATTCCTCTAGTCCCGAACGTACCAGCTATCAGAACCTCTACGACCAGGTTCGTTCCGAACACGACGCCCTTAACAACGCATATTCGGAAATGTGCAAGCAGCGGGCGGACGGGAATCTGAATGGTGCATTGCAGTTGTGTGATACATGGATCTCCAAATATCCGAACAACGCTCTGTTTCAGTCACTGAAATTTGATCTTGAGGAACAAAAGAGGCAGGAACTGTCGGCATTTATCGCCACCATCGATCGTCAGGTAGAGGGAGAACCGGACCTCGATACTCGCGTTGGCATCCTGAAAGACGCGCTCAAGGTTCAACCGGACGAAGTTCACTTCCAGCGAGCGCTTCGGCTGGTCGAGGACAAACGCGATTTAGTGAACTCCATTGTGGCCCGGGCGCACTTCCATGAAGAGCAGGGACAGTTCAGCGATGCGCTGGGCGACTGGGAGATTCTGCGCACCATCTACAACCGTTACCCGGGCTTGAATTTCGAAATCGCGCGACTGGAGAAGCGGCGCGAAAACCAAACTCGGATTGAGGCCAAGGCGCGCTTTGCGGAACAGATCGACGCTTGTTTGAAGTCCGCGTCCTATCCGCGAGCATTGGAGCTTCTGCAGCAGGCAGAGTCGGAATTTCCCAATGATGCCGAGTTAGCCGAGCTAAAGAAAGCCGCGGAGGCGGGTCTTCAGCGCGCAACGGAAGTGCAACAGCGGATGACCGAAGGCCAGGCGCTATGCGCTCAGGGACAATTCGCCGAGGGCGTTCGGCTTCTGCGACAGGCGCATGAACTCGACGAAAAGAATCCGGTTCCTCGGGGCGTTCTATTCAACACGCTGATCGAGAGAGCGCAACAGTTTGCGGAGAAAGATTGGCAGGCCGCAGAAGAGCTCATCCAGCAGGCTTTCGAGCTGAACCCGGGACATCCCCTGGCCCGCAATCTGCAAACGATGGTGCTCGATCGGAAACGCGATCACCTGGTCAATGAATGTATTTCGCAAGTGCGAAAGCTTCGAGCCACAGGCGATTTAGCCAGCGCACTGGAGAAGATAGAACGGGGCCTCGCGACCTATCCGAACGACCGGCGGCTGTTGCAGATGCGCGACACGCTGCACGTCGAAATGGCGGAGGCAGATCGCGCCAAGCAGCGCAGCCGTGACCTGGAAGAACTACGAAATCTCAAGCGAGAAGCGGAAAAAGTTATCGATATCTCGACGGTACGATCATATCGAGACCGTGCAAAGACGCTGGCTGCAAGTTACGGGGACGATGCGGAAGTTCGATCGATCGTGAGCAGCCTCGATCAGATCCCAAAACCACCCACCACCGGTCAACCAACACCCGTAATGGCCATTCCAGGCGGGGCAGCGAGTGGAGACGGCATTCCCAGTGCAACCCTGCTTTTCTCGCCAGGCGCTCTGGCGGCCAAACCGCTGCCTCGTCCTGTCGTTGGCTCGGCAAGACCCTCAGTGCGATCCTTGCAGACAATGGAGGTCGAATCCGAAGAATCTGAGCTGTTACCGACGCCGAGCACTACTCCGCCGACTAAGACGGCTTCCGCGGCGTCCCGATCTTTCTCCAATTTGCGAAGCGCCGTCCACGCACGGTGGGCGTCGTTGCCCAGCGGGGCCGCAGTTTTAAGCCATGTAAAGGCGCTCCCGCTGACTCACCGGAACAAACAAATCGCGGCGGCCGTGTCGAGTCTTCTGGTGTTGGTGGCTGCAATGGCGTTGATCCTCGGAAGAGTCATCCACCGTAGCACCTCTCAGTCGACAGTGCCATCAATGAGCGTTCACATCCACGCCACACCTGCCGGCGCTGCCATTCGAATCAACAATGAAGCGCGCGGTGTCTCCGACGTCGATGTCAGTCTGCCTTTCGGCAGCTACCAGATTGAAGCCCAACTGGACGGCTATCAACCTGCGCAAACTTCTTTCGAAGCCCGCTCTGGCGCTCCGGGTTCCGTTGATCTGACATTGCAGCCAGTGCCGCCCACGCTGAAGCTGACGTCAGACATCGGCACGGGTAAAGTTTTGCTCGACAATCAGCCCTTTGAACTTGATGGCGCACAGTGGACCGCCGACCATCTCACACCGGGAGCGCACCAGCTTAAATTTTCCGGACCGCAAACAGAGGCATCGTTTGCCTTCACCGCGGCGTCGGGCGCGGTTCCGCTCATTAACGGTCCGGTGACCGCCAAGGGCTTGCACGCGATCGTGGTGAGCAACTCGGCAAATCATCTGCATGTGTATTACAACGATCCTCATGCCAAGGTTTCCCTCGATGGCCAGCCGGAAGTGGAAATTGGAAACGAGGGTGTCGAAATTCCGAATGTCGCCGCCGGGCCGCACCAGTTGAACCTGAGCCAGGGTGTTGACCGCCACAGCGTGGCTATCGATGTTGGCGCCGCGCCTACGCTCGCAGCGTTCCTGGTATCCGATAAAGACATAGGGACTCTTGAGGTTGCGACGGGTGAGAGCGACGCTCAGGTTTACCTGAACAATCAACTGCAAAAAAAGACGACGAATAAAGAGGGGGAGCTGCGGATTCCAAATCTGGCGCCCAGAAATTACACCGTCCGAGTGGCAAAGAATGGGTTCCAGAATCCGCCGGAGCAGCAAGTCTCTATTCGCAAGGGAGATCTGGCGAAGGTCAACTTCACATTAGCGCCCGTACAGCATGCGGCCTCGTTCGTAATCGATGGCCTCGCTGCCGGAACATCGATCCTGCTCGATGGAATCGTAGTTGGAACGCAACAAGCCGACGGCAAATTCCGCTTCCCGAGCGTTTCCCCTGGCGACCACGTAATTGAACTACGCAGAGACCGCTTCAACCCCAAAATACTGCACAAGCATTTCGCGGCGAATTCGACGGTTGCAGTGAGCGCTTCTGAAGTGGCAATGGACGCGGCCAGCGGCCTGCTGAAAGTGACGTTCACGCCGGCCGAGGCGGTTGTCACCGTTGCGAAAGACGGGGCGGCGCCAATCAACGTCGTCAGCGGCACCCCGGTCGCGCTAACTCCGGGAACCTATGAACTGACCGCTCGTGTTGGAAACTTTCCTCGCTCGGTCCCGGTGGAAGTGGTTGCTGGCGAATCTCGAACGATCGGTCCGCTCTCGCTTGCGCCGGGAGGCATACAGGACTTCGCTGATCCCGGGGCCTGGAAGTCCGACCAGGGATGGTCCGTTCGTCGTGGCGGCGGTTTTGTACTGAATAATTCCTCGTCGACCGCAGGAACTTTCGTGTTCAGCGCCGTTCTCGACAAGGGAAAACTTCTTCAGTGGGTTTTCAACTACGCAGACGATCGCAATTACGAACTGTTCCAGATGGATGACAACTTTTTCTATCGCAGCCTAGTGCGCGATGGTAAGAAAACCGACGAAGCAAAAGTGGCCTTTAAATCAGACAAGAAGAAGGCCCGGACCTTCCAGATTACGGTTTCACCGACCCGGATCGTGCACCAAATCCAGCAAGGCAATGGTTGGGCCTCGGTCGACTTCTGGAGTCCATCCACGGGCAACCTCACCTCGGGTAAGTTTGGTTTCTATCTACCGAACAACGACGAGATCAGGGTGTCGAATTTCAGTCACTATGGTGAACTGAAACTCCGTTAGGTCCCCAGCGGCACCACCGGAGGCGGAGCACTAATATTCGATTTTGTTGGGTTTATTCTCCCAGGCGCGAAACGCTGCCAGAGCCTGTTCACGCATCATCTGAATCATTGGGATTTTGCGCTTCGAATGGGGCTGCGCGATCTCGCGATAGATCAGGGAATCGTCAAATCCGACTTTGGATGCATCAGCGTCAACATTCGCAAAATAAATGCGCGCCAGACGGGCCCAATAAATTGCCCCCAGACACATTGGGCAAGGCTCGCAGGACGTATAGATCTCGCAACCTTCAAGGTCAAACGCGCCAAGTTGCTGGCAAGCGGCGCGAATAGCAAGCACTTCTGCGTGTGCCGTCGGATCATTCGTCGAAGTAACCTGGTTGGCGGCCTCTCCGATAATGACGCCGTTCTTCACTACGACCGCGCCGAAAGGGCCGCCGCGTCCTGAATCGACATTTTCAATCGAGAGCTGGATGGCGCGCGCCATGAAGGGATTGTCCATGTGTTGGCTCTATCTATGTGTAATCGTCAAGGACTTTTCGCGCCAATTTGCTGAAGGTGAGTATAAGCTGGGCTCGGAATTTTCGTAAAATCTTGCTCCAATCACGTTAACATTCGAATCGCTTGATTATTGTTGGGGTAAGCTCTGCCTGTTCTCTAATCACTCAGGGAGCCAATGTTTTGAGTCTCCAAGCCTTCGTCGCTCGACGAGTAGTTACTCCGGATGGAATCCGACCAGCAGCGATTCTTGTCGACGGAGAGCGGATTGAGGCTGTCGTTTCTCCCGATCAAATTTCGGACCGGTACCAGATTCATGACTTCGCCGAGGCGACCATCCTTCCGGGACTCGTCGATTCCCACGTTCATATAAACGATCCGGGGCGCGCGGAATGGGAAGGCTTCGAAACCGCGACGCGCGCTGCAGCGGCAGGAGGCTACTCGCTGCTGGTCGACATGCCCCTGAACTGCCTACCTGCAACAACTTCAGTCGCTGCGCTTGGGGCTAAACGCGAAGCTGCGCGGGGCCGGTGCCGCGTCGACTGGGCTGCATGGGGTGGAGTGGTTCACGATAACGAAGATGACATCGAAGCTCTCGCAGCCGCCGGAGTGCGAGGCTTCAAGTGCTTCCTGGTCAATCCCGGCATCGACGGCTTCACCATGGTTACGGAACATCAGCTGCGGTCGGCGTTGCCTCACATTGCTCGGACCGGCCTTCCGCTGCTGGTGCACGCGGAACTCCCCCCAGCAATCGATCGCGCGACCGAAGCTTTGAGTGGCGCCGACTGGAGCCGCTACTCAACTTACCTGCAGTCGCGGCCTGACGAGGCGGAACTCGATGCCATCCGGCTGATGCTGTCGCTGTGTGGTGAATACGGCTTTCATTTGCACATTGTGCATCTCTCGAGCAGCCGCGCGCTTCCCGAACTGTGCGCTGCGCGCGCCGAGGGACTTCCGGTGACGGTGGAAACCTGTCCGCATTATTTGCATCTCTCAGCCGAAACGATTTCAGACAGGGCAACATTGAGCAAGTGTGCGCCGCCCATTCGCAGCCGTGAGAATCGCGAGAGACTGTGGCAAGGTCTGAAAGATGGAACGATCGATATGGTGGTCTCCGATCACTCTCCCTGCCCTCCGGCGATGAAGCGGCTCGACGAAGGGAATTTTCGAACAGCCTGGGGAGGGATTGCCAGTCTCTCCGTCGCGTTGCCGCTGATGTGGACTGAGGCCAGCAAACGAGGACATACGTTGCTCGATCTCGCACACTGGATGGCGGAGCGCCCGGCTCGCCTCGCTGGCTGCGATGTGCACAAAGGTCGCATTGCCCTGGGCTGCGATGCTGACTTCGTTGTGTTTGATGCCGACCGCGAATTTGTTGTGACGGAAGACAGACTGCACTACCGGCATCCGGTCTCGCCATATCTGGGAGAAACCCTGCGCGGCGTGGTCAAGGCCACGTATCTGCGCGGAAATCCCGTATTTACTGTCAAGGAATTTCCCGGTGAACCTGCCGGTCGGGAATATGCTCCCAACGCAAAGCATCGATGGGTGCCATAACCTTTTTCTCTCTTCCTTCCACGCCATTGGCACCAAGTCTGTCATACACTATCCCATCGCGAGAAGCAGGCCGCTCGCTTCGCGAAGCAGCCTGTGTTCCGCTGAGCGCACGAATATGAAAACCGATCGCATCGTCGGCAAGTCGGTTCCGCGCAAGGAAGGACGCGACAAGGTAACGGGAAGGTCGGGGTACGTCGACGACATGGTTCTACCGAACATGCTCTTCGGCGCGACCGTTCGCAGCCAGGTTCCGCGCGGACGGATTCGAAACATCACCTTCGGTCCCGGCATCGCGTGGGATGAATTCGTGATCGTATCTGCAAAAGATATTCCTGGAAAGAATTGCATCTCTCTGATCGGAGACGATCAGCCTTGCCTGGCAAGTGAGCTTGTGAACCATCCGGAGGAACCGATTCTGTTGCTGGCTCATCCGGACCGTCATCTTCTTCCGCAGGCAGTCAAAGCGGTCTCCATCGAATACGACCCCTTGCCTGCCATCTTCACGATGGAAGAAAGCGAGCGCGGCTCAGAAATCATTTGGGGAAACGACAACATCTTCAAAACCTACTTGATCGAAAAAGGTAATCTCGATGCGGTTTGGGATCAGGCCGACTACATCGTGGAGGGCGAGTATTCAACCGGAGCGCAGGAACAGCTCTACATCGAAAATAACGGGATGATTGCGGCCTTTGACGCGGCTCAGGGAATCACGGTTTGGGGATCGCTGCAGTGCCCGTATTACATTCACAAAGCGCTGATGGCCCTCTGCGATTTGCCGGCGGAAAAAGTGCGCGTCGTGCAGATGGAAACTGGAGGCGCATTCGGCGGGAAGGAAGAATATCCGTCGATGATTGCCGCGCACGCCGCCCTGCTCGCGATGAAGGCTGGTAAGCCTGTGAAGATTGTTTATGACCGCATGGAAGACATGGCGGCGACTACGAAGCGGCATCCTTCGCGTACTCGCCATCGGACAGCCGTCAGCCGGGAGGGAAAGGTTCTTGGCGGCGAGATCGATTTTACGATCGACGGCGGTGCATATCTCACTTTGTCACCCGTCGTGCTCTCCCGCGGCGCAATTCATGCCGGAGGGCTTTATTACTGGCCGAGTGTCCGCATCCGCGCGAAAGCAGTTGCAACCAATGCGCCGCCCCACGGAGCATTCCGAGGCTTTGGAGCACCGCAAAGCTTGTTCGCCATGGAGCGGCACATGGATCGGATTGCGCAGACAGTCGGTCTTGCTCCGGGCGAGATTCGTCGCCGAAATTTTCTGCAGCCTGGGCAGGCCACTACGACGGAACAGGTCGTTCGCGAGCCGATCGATCTTGGAAAATTGCTGAACCGAGCTCTCGAAATATCGGGGTATCACTCCAAGAAGAAAAACTTCGTGAAGCACAATCAAGGCGGTGCTTCCAGAAAGGGCATGGGCATTGCTGCGTTCTTGCATGGCGCTGGATTCACCGGCTCGGGCGAACGCTATTTGAGTTCCGTTGTCGGCGTGGAAGGCTGCGCCGATGGCAGGGTTCGTGTTCTGGTCTCGAGCACGGAATTTGGGCAGGGAACGAAAACTGTTCTGAGCCAGATTGCGGCTCAGGCTCTCGGCCTGCCGTATGAGAACGTCACTACGGCGCAGCCAGACACGCTCGAGGTTCCCAACAGCGGGCCCACAGTCGCATCTCGTACTGCAATGGTGGTGGGAAAATTGGTGGAGTCCGCCGCCCGAGGAATTGCGCAGACGTTAATTTCCTCCGGGCTGTTGGGGGCGGATTATTCCGCGGATGAATTTCGCACCGCTTGCCGGCAGTATGTTGCGACCCGTGGCCAATTCCGTTGCTGGTCGCGCTACGATCCGCCGAGCGACATTTTCTGGGACGATCAAGCTTATCGCGGAGAAGCTTACGCCGCCTTCGCTTGGGCCGTTTATATCGCAGAAGTCACCGTCGATCCGACGACCTATAGCGTCTCGGTGGACGACTTCGTCGCGTTGCAGGAAGTGGGCAAGGTGCTGCACCCGCTCCTGGCGCGCGGACAAATTATCGGCGGGATTGCCCAAGGCATTGGATTCAGCCTTTACGAAAAAGTGATTTGGCAAAATGGCCGCATGCAAAATGGCCAGATGACGAACTACATTATGCCGACGTCGAGCGACGTGCCGCCCATACGCGTGTTCTTTGAAGAGTTGGGGAACGTTCACGGTGCCTACGGCGCGAAGGGCATCGGAGAACTTCCCATGGACGGCCCCGCTCCCGCAATTGTGAACGCAGTCGTGGACGCTCTTGGTATTCCTTTTGATTCGATTCCCCTGCTTCCGGAAGATATTATGGATGGCCTCGCGGCATCGATGCAGGAGAGCGGTGCGATTTCTGGAGTTGGGGGGCGATGACAAATCCTCGCCAAAGTCGCGGCAAAACCGAACTTTCATTCACGGTCAACAGTGAGCGAAAACAAGTGCGGGCCTTCCCGATGGAGCGCCTGCTCGATGTGCTCCGGTTGGAACTGGGCATGACTGGCACGAAAGAAGGTTGCGGCGAAGGCGAATGCGGTTCGTGCTCGGTATTGATGGACGGCGCACTCGTGAATAGCTGCCTGATCCCGGTTCTGCAAGCGGCTGGCACAAACATCGTTACAATCGAAGGCCTTGCGTCCGGCAATCACTTGCACCCACTCCAGGAAGCATTTTTGGAATGCGGCGGCGCCCAGTGCGGCATCTGTACGCCGGGGATGATACTCGCTGCCCATCACTTGTTGAAAAAAAATCCGGCGCCCACGATGGAGGAAATCAGAGAGGGACTTTCGGGCAATTTATGCCGATGCACCGGATACAGCCAGATTCTTGAAGCCGTCGTGCGGGCGGCGCATCCCGGGACGTCCGCATGAGATCGAATCCCTGCGATTACGAAATGGTCGCGTCCGGCAGTCTGCAGGCAACGGTTGCGCTGCTGGCCAGTGAGCCCGGCACGTGGCTTCCAATTGCCGGGGGCACAGACGTGATGGTGCAATACGCGGCCGGGACGCTGCCCGCTCGAAAACTGGTCAGCATCTGGAACCTACCCGAATTGCGCCGGATTGACGTCACACCTGAAGGGGTCAGGATCGGCGCTGGATGCACATACACCGACATTCGGACGCACGAGGTTATCGGACGCGAGTTCCCTCTTCTATCAAGTGCTGCTCGATGGACGGGCGGCATTGCGAATCAGAATCGCGGAACAATCGGCGGCAACATTGTGAACGCATCCCCGGCTGCGGATTCTTTGCCGCCGTTGCTCGTCTACGAAGCGGAATTGATTCTAGTATCTGTCCGAGGCGAACGCCGGCTCCGCTATGTTGACTTTCACACCGGCTATAAGAAGACTCTCCTCGCGAAGGACGAACTGATTCAGACCGTATGCCTGCCCCGGCGATATGCAGGATATGTAAGCCACGCGCGCAAAGTCGGGGCTCGCAACGCTCAGGCGATTTCTAAAGTGTGCTTCGCCGCACTGGGCCGGATCGCAAATGGCGTGATCGAAGATGTGCGCATCGCACTTGGAAGTATTGCACCCGTGCCGCTCCGTCTGCGGCAGACAGAGCAAACTCTTACTGGGCACTCGATTGATTCCGCTCTTTTAACTTTGGCGCGAAATACTGCGATTGCCGAGGTTCATCCGATCGACGACATTCGTTCTACCGCTCGGTATCGCGCTGCCGTCGCTGGCAATCTCGTCGTTGAGTTTCTGAACCGCCTCGGGCCGGTGCAGCCAGATACGCACGATAAGGACACTCTAAGTAGATGGAATCGTCTTCCCATCGACGAAGCCACGAACGCAATTCTGCCCTGCTGTGGATCGAAGGCTTGGGCGCAAAGCATGGTTGCCAGACGACCACTCGACGATCAGAACGCGCTCTTGGCCGCATCGAACGACGTGTGGCGCAATCTGACGGAAGCAGACTGGATGGAAGCGTTTCACAGTCATCCGAGGATCGGGGAATCCGCAGTCGAATCTCCGCCGCTCGAAGCGTCCTCTGCCCAATCCGAAGCCTGGTCGGTGCAGGAGCAAAGCAATGTAGCAGATGCCGATGCTGCCGCGAAGCGCGCCCTGGCCGATGCCAATCGAGAATACGAGCAGCGCTTCGGCCGCATCTTCATCGTGTGCGCTAAGGGTAAGTCGGCCCGAGAGATTCTGGAGATTCTTCAACGACGCCTCAAGAATGATCCCCAGACTGAATTACTTGAAGCTGCCGAGCAGCAGCGGCAGATTACAGAACTCCGGCTCAAGAAATGGATTCAAGGATGACTCGCATTTCCACGCATGTCCTGGACCTTGTGCACGGCAAGCCTGCCGCGAATGTGGCGGTGCACCTGGAAAAACAAAGTTCAGGAGATTGGCGCTTGTTGACTTCTGCGTGTACTGATCAGGATGGCCGTTGTCCTGAGTTGCTGCCCGACGGCGACGATCTTTCCGCGGGCGTCTATCGTTTGATTTTTGACACTGGAAATTATTTCGAACTGCAGAATGTCGCCACGCTATATCCAGTTGTGGAAGTAAGGTTCCGCGTACGAGAGGGCGAATCGCACTTTCACATTCCGCTGCTTCTGAGTCCGAATGGATATACGACCTACCGTGGAACCTGAGCACAGCTTCGCCGGACGGAGTGACCAAGTGGCTTCTTCAATTCGCGAATGGCTCAACCTGCTGGTGCGCTGGTTCCACGTGTTCGCAGCGATTATGTGGGTCGGGCAAACCTACTACTTCACATGGCTGGACGGACGATTTGCCAAATTGACAAAGAGCGCCGCCGCAAACACAAGTCGCTCGATTTGGATGGTACACAGCGGTGGTTTCTACACGGTCGACCGGCAGAAATCTTTGAGAGTCGGCCCCGAGCAAGTCAACTGGTTTCGCTGGGAGGCGCTGATGACCTGGCTGAGCGGTTTGATTCTGCTAGTTCTCGTCTATTACTCCAGTAGCGGATTGATTGATCCCGATATTGCAGACATTTCTCAGGCACGCGGGATTGCCATTGGACTCGGTGTAATCGCTGCTGGATGGATCGTCTACGATCTGGCGCTGCGTTCGCCGCTGGGCCTATCAGAATCAGCATTCGCCGTCTTCTCGGGGCTAACGATAGCCGTCCTCGCATGGGCTTTGACCCGCATCTTTAGCGGTCGCGCCGCGTATATCCATGTCGGCGCAGTCTTCGGAACCATTATGACTGCCAACGTCTGGTTCAGAATTCTACCGTCACAGCGCAAAATGATCGCGATTGCGGCAACTGGAGCAACCTTCGATCCTGCACTCGCAGCGCAAGCCAAGCTGCGATCCAAACACAATACTTTTCTGGCGGTTCCCGTTGTTTTTATCATGATCAGCAATCATTTCCCGGTCGCGACCTACGGGAATAAGTATGGATGGGAAGTTTTGGTCGCTCTCGTTCTTCTCGGCTGGGTTGCAGCGAAAGTAATTCGCGAGACCTGAGCTTTGATAGGCTCAGGTTGTTGTCACCAAATCAGAATCGGATGCAAATCACTGAGATGGCAACTCGTGCGGAAGAAGTCATCAGTCGATGCCAAAGGCTTGCATCGTTCTCGGAAGACTCCAAGGGCACGCGACGAACGTTTTTATCGCCAGCTATGCGCGAGTGCCATGAGGAGATTTTTCGATGGATGGAGCCGCTTGGCGCTCAGATGCGAATCGATGCCGCAGGAAATCTCCGGGGAGTCTATCCTGGGTTGCAGCCCGACGCCCCGCGCCTGCTGATCGGATCGCATCTCGACACGGTTCCTAACGCGGGCGCCTATGACGGCATCCTCGGAGTGGTCATCGCGGTTGGACTGCTGGAGGAATTGCGCGGGCGGAGGTTTCCCTTTGCGATTGAGGTGGTTGGTTTTTCGGAAGAAGAAGGAGTACGTTTCGGAACGCCGTTTATCGGCAGCCGCGCGCTCGTGGGCAGACTGGATCAACGACTCCTTGAGATTAAAGATGCACGAGGCATCTCGGTGCGAAAAGCGATCGAAGAGTTTGGACTGAATACTGAAGAGATTCCTCGTGCTGAACTGGCTGCGGAAACGCTGGGCTACCTTGAGTTTCATATCGAACAGGGACCGGTCCTAGAGAAAATGAATCTGCCGCTCGCCGCGGTCGAGGCTATCGCGGGGCAAAGCCGAATGGGGTTCACTTTCTTGGGGCACGCAAACCATGCTGGAACCACACCGATGGATCAGCGACTTGACGCCATGGTCGGCGCCGCAGAATGGATCAGCGCGGTCGAACGCGTCGCACAAAAAATTCCAGGCCTTGTGGCGACGGTGGGAAAAATCGAAGCGAAGCCCGGAGCAACCAACGTCATCGCCGGCGAGGTGGCGATGACGCTCGACGTTCGTCATCGCACAGACACCATTCGCATTCGCGCGGTGGAGGATCTCATCTCTCAGGCTAAAGAAATTGCCCTGCGCCGCGGGCTGGCAGTACGCGAGACCTGCCTGCTAAGCCAGGCATCAGTGGCGATGAGCCCGTTCTTGGTCAGCGAGATAGAAAAAGCAATCGTTACGACCGGATGTCAACCGTATCGGATGGTGAGCGGTGCAGGTCACGATGCCATGATCATGGCGGAGAAAGTTCCGAGTGCAATGATTTTTCTGCGGACTCCCGGCGGAATAAGCCACGATCCCGCGGAGTCAGTCGCGCGAGAAGATGTCGAGAAGGCGCTCGACTGTGGCATGTATTTTCTCGATCAGCTGGCTGCCTCCCCCGAATTCTGCAAAAGGAACGAGCGTGCATAATCTAGGCCAAACACGAAGCTCGCATCAACCGAATCATTTACTCGCGACGCCCGATACGTTTGTGCGCACTGCTCTGCCCGGAATGAAGGCCTGCTCCGCGATTGTGCACGTCAGCCCGGCCTGGGGAGCCAAGTTCACGCAGTACACGGCCGAGTTCGAAGTTGGCGGCGAGTTGGGAAGCACGTTGGCGCAGCGTTTCATCTACGTGTTGGATGGCAGACTGAAATTGGAGGTCGACGGCAAATCCAACGAATTGCGAGCGAGTGGGTACGCTTACCTCCTTCAGGGATTACATCATCGCGTGTCGGCTACGGCCGGGAGCCGTGCCGTGGTCATCGAAAAACATTATCAAGCCCTCGAATCGGTCAAGCCTCCGCACTCGATCATTTCGAGCGAAGATGCGATCTCCTCGCACCCACTGGCGGACGATCCGAGCCTGCAAGTGAAATGTTTGCTGCCCGACGAGATGAGCTTCGATTTCGCGGTGAACACGATGGTCTATCAGCCAGGTGCGGCCTTGAGCATGGTCGAAATGCACGTGATGGAGCACGGCCTCATCATGCTTGAAGGCGGCGGGATCTATCGCCTTGGCGATTCGTGGTATCCGGTGAGTGCGGGAGATTTCATTTGGATGGCGCCTTGGTGTCCGCAGTGGTTCGGCGCAATCGGCAAGGTACCCGCAAAGTATCTCATTTACAAAGATTGGAACCGGCATCCTCTTGCGGACTTACAGCAATGAATCTCGCGATCGACCGGGACCGTCTGCTTCGCGATATTGAAACCCTGTCATCATTCTCTGACGCAGAAGCTCCCGCCGTTACCCGAATTGTTTTCACGCCAACCGACCTGAAGGCACGCGCGTGGATGAAGATCCGGTGCGAAGAGGCTGGACTCACGGTCCGCGAGGACGCAGTCGGCAATACGTTCGCGCGCTGGAATGGTGCAGACCCGGCCGCACCCGTAGTCGGCACCGGATCACACATCGACGCCATCCCGAACGCCGGGAAATACGATGGAGTCGTGGGAGTCTTGGGAGGCTTAGCGGCGATCCGTGCATTACAGCAGAGCGGATTTCGTCCGAAACATTCGATTGAGCTGTTGATCTTCACCTCCGAAGAGCCTACGCGCTTTGGAATCGGATGTTTGGGAAGCAGGCTGTTATCGGGAACGCTTGCTGCGGACGCGGCGCGGCAGCTAAAAGACAACGATGGTGCGATGCTCGACGAGGTTCGTCGCAGCGCTGGTTTTGCCGGCGAACTTGGAGAAGTGAAGTTGCCGAGTGGCTATTACAAGGCTTTCGTCGAACTGCACATTGAACAAGGGCCGCTGTTGGAGCAACGGCAGATTCCTCTCGGCGTTGTCACGAACATTGCCGCCCCGGCGAGTCTCCGCATTCTCATCGAAGGGGCGGGCGGTCATGCCGGCGCGGTCTTGATGCCCGATCGCCGGGACGGGTTGTGCGCTGGCGCCGAGTTGATCCTAGCGATCGAGAAGGGCGCCCGCAACAGTGGCGCAATTGACACGGTTGCAACCGTCGGCATATGTGACGTGTTTCCCGGGGCCGTCAACAGCATTCCCGCGCGGGTACGGCTGAGCGTGGACATCCGCGACACGGACCTGCCACGGCGCGACCGTGTGATGCGCGCAATTGAAACTACCTGCGAGTCGATTTCAGCGCAGCGGCACGTGTCGATTCGGAGCGAGGTGCTGAACGCCGACGCGCCCGCGAATTGCGCTCCCGAAATTATCGAAGCTCTTTCTCAATCGTGCCGCCAGCATGGACTGAAGTTCTTTTCGATGGTGAGCCGGGCCTATCACGACTCACTTTTCATTTCCCGGATTGCTCCGGTCGCTATGTTGTTCATTCCCTGCCGAAAGGGATACAGCCACCGTCCCGACGAGTACGCATCCCCTGAAGACATCGTTCGCGGAGCGCTTGTATTGGCTGCGACTTTGGCGACCTTATCGACGTGAGATCTTAAAACGGCCGCGACTAAGGCGCGTGAGGGATGCTGAATTCGCGTTCCGCCCAGTTCTTCACGATATCTCTTACCACTTTATCTCCGACGATCTGAGCGGCTTCCAGAGCGGGCATGTAGGCCGAGTAGTTGCCGGAAACCATTTCTTGCAGGCTTTCCGCCGCTGGCACGCCCGCGGCTTCGCGGTCGTAGTTACTCACCGTGCGCAGAACAACCACGCGCTGCAGGTCAACCCGCCCAGCCTGACTCAAAAACGTGAGAGCCTGCAGCGTGCCCGAATCCTCCATGGCCGCGACCATGTAGTTTCCTTTGCCGCCGGTGTAATAGCTGGTCCAGGCGTTCGCCCATTCATCCATCTTCGAACCATGCCAGAAGGTGCTTGATGACATGGTATCGCCTCTCGCGACGAACGGTGGCTTTAGCGCATTGGGAAAGCCAGTGAATCGTGCCCGTGACTTGCGCAGGGCATCGGAATCTGCAAGCGGCACATCTTGCGTGAGATGAAACGCCCAGCCGACCAACTGCGCATTCAGCGTGTACATTTCCCCGTAGTCGTTCGCGGCAGGCTGCTCGTAGGGTGCGCCTTTGCGCAAGGGTACGTAACCAGTCGACCAGTTCGGCGGAATTTGACGCGCGTCGATTTCGAACGCGAGGTCGCCGTCGATCACATGATCCGCCCAAACCGCCGAGCCGACGGAAACGTCCGCGGGATCGCCGCCGCCGATGCCTGCGACAATCCAATATGCCTTGGTCAGATCGAAACGCGGATCGAGGCCCAGCGCCATCACGGAGGCAGCGGCCTTGGCAGTACCAACCCCCGTGACTATGCCAAGCACGCCGTCTTTGTTCAGGCGCACGTGATGATACCCGGAAGGAAGAGGGAGAACTTGGTCTAGATGTTCACGCTCCACCCAAAGCTGATACTCGCCGGGAGTATCGCCTGTATCTTGGCCGAGTTCGAACATGGTGACCACAACGACTTTGATGCGGACGGGGTCTGCGGGCGCAGTGGATTGGGCGGAGAAGTGGCCGCACAAGGCCACGCACAAAGACAGCGTGAGGAAAAAATGTCTAGTCAGACGGCGCATGCATTCTCTGCGTCCTGCGCAAGTCAATTATCGGGACGTCTTTGCACCTAGTGACTCGCGAACCTTGGCGTAACCAGGTTTGATGGCGGAATAGATGAAATTCAACCGTTCTTTGTAAGGAAGAAATGCGCTCTTCATTGCATTAATCGTGATCTTCTCAAAGTCGTCCAAAGTCAAGCCAAAGGTGTTGGCGGCCGCTTCAAATTCCTGGGTCATGGTGGTGTTGCTCATGAGCCGGTTGTCTGTATTTAGCGTGACCCGAAATTTTTCCTGGTAAAGAACCTTGAACGGATGCTCGGCCAAGCTCGGTGTTGCGCCGGTGTGTACGTTGCTCAGAAGACAAATTTCGAGCGGAATGCGCTTGTCGAGAACGTACTGAGCTAGATCGCCCAGCTTCACGGCCTTGCCATCGACGACCGCAATATCGTCGATCAGGCGTGTCCCGTGCCCGATGCGGTGTGCCCCGCAATACTGAATTGCCTGCCAGATTGATTCTTTGCCATAGCCTTCTCCGGCATGGATCGTGATGTTGAAATTCTCGCGCTGGATGTAGTGAAAAGCGTCCACATGCTTCTTTGGAGGATAACCGCCTTCCTCGCCCGCCAGATCGAAACCGACCACTCCGCGCGGACGAAAATCGACCGCCAGTTCCGCCATTTCAAGCGATGTATTCATATTGCGCATCGCGCAAATAATCAAGCCGGAAGAAATCCCGAAGTCCTTCCGCGCGCGTTCCAAGCCCTTCAGCACAGAGGAAACAATTTGCTGATGGGTCAGTCCCTTCTGGGTATGAAAGACGGGTGCAAAGCGAGTTTCAAAATACACAATTCCGTCTCGACTCAAATCCTCGGCTTGTTCGTAGGCAACGCGCTGAAGCGCCTCCTCCGTCTGCATCACCGCAATCGTGTGCGCGAAGCCTTCGAGATATTTCGCCAAACTCCCTTGATTCGCTCCTCGAAAAAACCACTGGGCAAGGGCCTCCGGATCATTGGTGGGAAGCTCTTTATACTTTGTCTCTTTTGCTAGCTCAATTATGGTGCCCGACCGCAACACACCGTCCAAGTGCTCGTGCAGAAGGACCTTGGGAAGACTCTTCAATAATGCTTTATCAAATTTCATAGAATCAGATCTGCATCATTCATTGGCGTCGAAACGTTGCAAAATGATACATCACTTCTGAGCTCACCTCGCTCTGTATAGGCCGCCGCTTGCAGAGTGACCCAGCCCCGCAAAATCCGCGATCGCTATTGGCAGCGCGGCCAGCATTAGCTTACTCTACCGGCTTATGCCATTCACGAACGCTCGCTTGGCCATCGCAATCGTTCTGACGATCACACTCACCCCGGCGGCATGGACGCAATCATCGTTCACTCTGGAGCAGGTCATGAGTTCGCCGTTCCCCAGCGAACTGGTGGCGGCGACGCGCGGCAACCGCGTCGCGTGGGTCTTTAACGCAAAAGGAGTTCGCAATGTGTGGGTGGCGGACGGCCCGGACTTCGCTCACACTGCTCGTCAAGTTACCCACTACAGCGCGGATGACGGGCAGCCCATTGCCAGCTTGCGACTGACGCAAGATGGCAGAACGGTGCTTTATGCGCGGGGAACCGAACTGAATGAAGCACAGGAGAGCGCGAATCCCGACAGTTCGACGAAGGGTGCCAAGCAGCAGGTGTTTGCGCTGGACGTGGATGCCAAGCATGCGTCCCCTCGTCTGTTAGGAGAAATGGGCTGCCCCGAGGAGGGCTGCGAAGACATCGAGGTATCGCCCGACGGCAAGTGGACTTTGTGGTCGGCGAAAAAGAAATTGTGGCTTGCGAGTGTGGATGGCAGGCAGCAGGCCAAGGAACTCGCTTCGGTTCGTGGCGCGACCGTTCAGCCCAAGTGGTCGCCCGATAGCAGACATATCGCTTTGGTTAGCGAGCGTGCCAGTCACAGCTTGATCGCCCTCTACGATTTCGATGGCGACTCTATCCACTATCTCGCGCCGAGCGTGGACAAAGATTCCATGCCGCGCTGGTCGACTGACGGCAAGTGGATCGTCTTTGTGCGCACCGCTGGAGAGGAGCACAAGGTGCCTCTGATTCCGGTGCGTCCCAAACCGTGGTCGCTTTGGATTGCCGATGCCACAACCGGCACGGGGCGCGTCTTATGGCGAAGCGGCCAGAAGCCTGAAGATTCTCTGCCCGAACTTACAGAAGCTGGCTCGCTCAATGTTGCCGCCGATGGGCGAGTGATATTTGCTTCCGAGCAGGATGGGCGCAATCACTTGTATTCGATTGCCTCTGGCGGGGGTCCTGCGACGCCGCTCACGCCGGGCGATTTTGACGTGGAAGACGTAACGCTCAGCGCGGACAAGGCCTCGGTGATCTATTCGTCGAACCAAGGGGACGTTGATCGGCGGCACCTATGGCGCGTAGCAGCATCCGGTGGTACTCCGCAGCAGGCGCTCACCAGCGGCGAAACCATGGAATGGTCGCCGGTTCAAACAGGTGACGGAAAAAGTATTCTTTGCCTCGGCTCGACGGCAACTTCACCTGCTATGCCATATGAAATTACGGCGACGGGGCGGAAAATGATCGCCCAGCAGGCTTTGCCCGCCGATTTTCCTTCGGCGTCGCTAGTAACGCCAAGGCAAATAATTTTCCAAAGTGACGACGGCCTGACACTGCATGGCCAGCTTTTTTTACCACGCAATATCCAGGGCAAGTTTCCGGGGCTCGTCTTTACGCACGGCGGTCCTATTCGCCAGATGATGCTGGGCTTCCACTACATGGATTACTACCACAACGCGTACGCCGAAAATCAGTACCTGGCCAGCCGCGGATATGCGGTCTTATCCGTCAACTACCGCCTCGGCGTAATGTACGGGCGTGCCTTCCGCGAAGCGCCCAATACGATCTGGCGCGGCGCCGCAGAGTACAAAGACGTGGTTGCTGCCGGACGGTATCTGCAATCTCTTCCAGAGGTTGACGCGGACAAAATCGGACTGTGGGGCGGCTCGTACGGCGGATTTTTGACGGCCATGGGACTCGCGCGGAACTCAGATCTCTTCAAGGCAGGAGTCGATTTCCATGGCGTTCACGACTGGAGTGTTTTTCTTACCGAACGGCCGTACTTTGGCAATCTGGCGCTGCGTCCACCAGACGCCGACGCTGCCATCAAGCTGGCATGGGAGTCTTCCCCTGACGCCTACGTAAGCACATGGAAGTCGCCGGTGCTGCTCATCCACGGCGACGACGATCGCAATGTGCCTTTCAGCCAGACCGTAGATCTAGTGCAGCGGCTTAGAGCGCAGCGCACGCCTTTCGAACAACTCATCATCCCCGACGAGATTCACGGGTTCCTTCGCTGGAAGGACTGGATGAGAGCCTATTCCGCGACTAGCGAATTCTTTGATCGGACTCTAAAGCGCGGCGAGAAAATCGGTGCCGGCGATTGATTGGAAGGTCGCATGGGGCTTGGGATTAGCAGCCGTGCTGTACAGGGCGACATTTGTAAAGTAATGTGATCCCCTCGGAATCGCCCGTCAATTCTCATATACTGTGGAGTCCGCGCCGTATCTAGCGTCATCAAATCAGAGTCGCGGACGATCACCAGTACGACTTTCGCCCTACCTGGGTTGGAGAGCAGTTCGATCAATGTGGATTGTTGCGTTAGCCCTTAGGCGTCCTTATACGTTTGTGGTGATGGCGTTGGTGCTACTCCTGTTGACGCCGCTAGTCGTTCTGCGCATGCCGGTCGATGTCTTGCCCGACATCAACATTCCTGTGATCAGCGTGGTGTGGCGATACGATGGCCTGTCTCCAAACGAAATGGCCGACCGGATTGTGACCGGCTCTGAACGCTTTCTAACTATCACCGTCAACGATATTGAACACATTGAATCGCAATCGTTGAACGGCACCGGGGTGATCAAGATCTTCTTTCATCCAACGGTGAACATCCAGACCGCATTGGCACAGACGACGGCCACGTTACAGGCAGCTCTCCGTCAAATGCCAGTCGGGACGGCCGCGCCGCTCATCATCATGTATTCCGCGTCTTCGACCCCGATTGTCCAACTTGGCTTAAGCAGCAAGACACTCCCGGAACAACAGCTGTTCGACCTTGGTCAGAATTTTCTGCGCACCCAGTTGGCAACTGTGCCAGGAGCTGCGACGCCTTATCCCTATGGCGGCAAGATACGCCAGATCCAGGTCGACCTTGACCTGCCGCGGCTTCAGGCAAACGGCCTGTCACCTACCGACATCGTAAATGCGCTCAACGCACAAAATCTGATCCTTCCCGCCGGTACCACGAAAATAGGCTCGTTGGAATACCAGGTTGAGTTGAACGGAAATCCGCAAACCATCCCGGATTTGAACGCGCTTCCGGTCAAAACCATAAATGGATCGACCATCTACATGCGCGACGTGGCCCACATTCGCGACGGCTTCGCGCCGCAAACCAATATTGTGCGTATGGACGGTGTCCGTGGCGCGCTGATGTCGATGCTGAAGGTGGGTAGCGCGTCTACGATCACCATTGTCGAAGGCGTGAAGCACATGGCGGAACGTGCGGCTCAATCACTCCCGCCGGAAATGAAGATCACTCCGCTCTTCGATCAATCGCTGTTCGTGCGCGCGTCCATCCGGGGCGTCGTCATCGAAGCGATGACCGCTGCGGCCCTGACTGCCTGCATGATCCTGCTTTTTCTAGGAGACTGGCGGCCCACGATTGTCATCTCGATCTCAATTCCACTTTCCATCTTCGTATCAATCATTGTGCTCAGTGCGCTCGGGCAAACCATTAACATCATGACCCTGGGCGGCCTCGCGCTCGCCGTCGGGATTCTGGTGGACGACGCAACGGTAGAAATCGAAAACATCGAGCGAAACCTGGCCCAGGGCAAGGAGATGAAGACCGCCATTCTCGATGGCGCGGCGCAAATCGCCGTCCCGGCTTTCGTCTCTACGATTTGTATTTGCATCGTATTCGTGCCCATGTTCTTCCTGACGGGAGTGGCGAAGTTCCTGTTTGTGCCACTGGCCGAGGCCGTGGTCTTCGCCATGTTGGCCTCCTATTTCCTTTCGCGAACGCTCATTCCCACGCTCGTGATGTACATCATGCGAGGACACGAGCATAAGGCAGCGGGGCCAAAAACCTTCATGGGACATTTTCAACGCGGATTTGAAAGAGGATTCGAAAAGTTCCGCGGTGGCTACTACCAGCTTCTGGAAACCACAATCCAGCATCGCGTGCTGTTCGCCAGCTTGTTTTTTGCATTCTGCCTGCTGTCGCTGGGCTGGGTGTTCTTCCTGGGGCAGGATTTCTTTCCGTCGGTCGACGCGGGTCTCATACGGCTTCACGTGCGCGGCCGCGCCGGTCTGCGAGTGGAAGAAACGGCCAAGCTTTGCGATCAGATCGAGCAATTTTTGCATCAGGATCTCCCCAGAGGAGAGATCGTGAACGTTCTGGACAACATAGGATTGCCCAACTCGAGCATCAACTTGTCCTACAGCAATTCGGGAGTCATTGGCAGCAGCGATGCGGAGATATTGGTCGGCCTGAGCGCGGACCACCGTCCTACCGAAGAGTTGGTGCGACACTTGCGCCAAGAATTGCCGCGGCGATTTCCCGGGGTAGAGTTCTTTTTTCAACCGGCGGACATCGTCACGCAGATCCTGAACTTCGGATTGCCGGCGCCGATTGATATCCAACTGACCGGCGCAGATATGCAGAGCAACTACGGGATCGCCCAGCAGATTGCCAACCAACTACGGCGCGTTCCTGGTACGGCAGACGTGCACGTGCAGCAGATGCTTGGCCTGCCGACGCTGCATCTCGAAATGGATCGCGATCTCGTGACCCAGGTCGGGATGAGTCCCCGTGACGTTGCGCAGAGCGTGCTGGTCTCCCTGAGCGGAAGTTTTCAGACCGCGCCCGCCTTCTGGCTGAATCCTAAAAATGGCGTCACCTATTCCGTGGCCGTTCAGTCCCCGCAGTACCGCATGACATCGCTGCAAGACCTGATGAATATGCCGGTCAATGATCCGTCGGTTCCTAACTCACAGGTGTTGGGTAACCTGGTGCGGTTAGCTCCGACCTCGAGGCCGGCGGTGGTCTCGCACTACAACGTACAACCCGTCATTGACGTATACGCCAGCACGCAAGGTCGCGATCTGGGTGCAGTGGCCAGAGAGACGATGAAAGTTCTGGACCCGTTCATGAACCATCTTCCTCGTGGTTCCCGGATCGAGGTGCGCGGGCAAGTGGAAACTATGCAGTCCTCTTTCCTCGGATTGGGAATCGGGCTGCTGGGCGCGATCCTGCTGATTTATTTCTTGATCGTGGTGAACTTCCAATCGTGGCTTGACCCGTTCGTCATCATCACCGCCCTTCCCGGCGCGCTGGCAGGAATCGCGTGGATTCTTTTGCTGACCCATACCACGCTGAGTGTGCCGTCGCTCACAGGCGCCGTAATGTGCATGGGCGTCGCAACCGCCAATTCGATTCTGATGGTGTCGTTTGCGCGCGACCGGATGCAGGTCGGCGTGCCTGCCGTGCAAGCCGCTCTGGAGGCGGGTTACACGCGGGTGCGTCCCGTACTGATGACCGCACTGGCCATGGTGATTGGCATGTTTCCCATGTCGTTGGGCCTGGGTGAGGGCGGCGAGCAGAACGCGCCCCTGGGTAGGGCGGTCATTGGGGGCCTGATGTTTGCCACTGTGGCAACCTTATTCTTTGTACCCTGCGTCTTTGCTATGGTTCACAGCCGCCGCGAAGCGCTGGCGAAATAGCTGAGGCAGTCATAAAAGCAACTTACTTAAGGAAATCGAGCAAGCAATCATGCAGACGCAACCAGAGACGATTCATTCAACCGAGGAGTCGCACCGGACTCCTCCGCAAGTCACGCCGCCGCCGGAACTTCCGCCGGCGCCACCGCGCAAAGCAGTCATCATTGTCGTGCTGGTCGTGGTGGTTCTTGCTCTGTCAGGTGCCGTGAGCATGTTCAGCCGTATTCGCGCGGGACACGCTCTGGCCAAGGAAACCGAAATCGATGCCGTCCCTACCGTCTCGGTCGTTCATCCGACCGCAGAAGCGCCCGATGAGGAACTTGTGCTGCCCGCATCCTTGCAGGCCTATGAGGAGTCGCCCATCTACGCCCGCACCAACGGATATTTACTGCGCTGGTACAAGGACATTGGCAGCCGAGTGAATAAGGGCGAACTGCTGGCGGAGATTGATACTCCGGAAGTCGATCAGGAATTGTCGCAGGCCCGGGCTACTCGCCAGCAAATTTCTGCCCAGCGCGATATCGCGAAAATCTCTGCCGATCGTTGGCAGAATCTGCGCAAGACCGACTCCGTCTCCCAGCAAGAAGCCGACACTCAGTCGAGCGCATACCAGCAGGCCCAGGCGAACCTGGCTGCTGCCGACGCCAGTGTGCGCCGCCTGGAGCAACTGGAATCTTTCAAGCGCGTGTACGCGCCGTTTTCCGGAGTGCTGGTCAAGCGCAATGTGGATCCGGGCGCTTTGATCAACGCCGGCTCCGGCGGCGTGGAACTTTTTATTCTTGCCAAGGTGGACCCCCTACGCGTGTTCAGCAACGTTCCCCAAGCCTATTCACCTTCCATTAAGGATGGGACGCCAGCTTACATCACGCTACCCGAGATACCCGGACAGAAGTTCAAAGGAACGGTGGCTCGCACCGCTGACGCGATCGATCCAACGACGCGCACGCTGCTAACCGAAGTGGATGTTCCCAACAAGGATGGCCGCTTGCTGCGCGGTTCATTCGGCGAAGTTCACTTCTCTCCTAAGATCAGCACTCAAAAAGTTACCGTGCCCGTGAATGCCATGCTCTTTCGTCAGGAAGGGCCGCAGGTAGCGATTGTGGGACCGGATAACAAGGTGCAATTGCGTCCCATCACAATCGGCCGCGATTACGGCACTACGCTGGAGATTCTGGGCGGCGTAAGTCTGCAGGATCGCGTCATCATTAATCCCGCGGATGCCCTGGAGAGTGGTGAGACGGTGAACGTCGCCCCTGAAAAAAAAGAAGGTAACCATTCATGAAATGGTCGTTGGCCGCAGCGCTCCTCGCCTGCAGTTGGCTGGCGGGATGCGCCGTGGGGCCCAAGTATCAGCGCGCGCAAGTACAAACGCCGCCAGTTTGGAAGGCGGAAGCACCATGGCGTGAGGTCGCACCAAAGGATGCCATACCCAAGGGCGCGTGGTGGGAGATCTTCCACGACGATGAACTCGACCGCTACGAGCAGCAATTGCTGGGCGCGAACCAGTCGCTCGCGGCCGCTCAGAGTCGTCTGGACCAGGCTCGTTCTTTAGCGCGAGTGGCTTCCGCGGCGCTGTTTCCCACTCTGGCGGCCGATCCCAGCTCGTCTCGTACTCGGTACTCCGCGAATCGCCCTCAGATCGTGGCCTCGACGCCGGCTATCACGCAAAGCGTGTATGCAATTCCGTTCACTTTGAACTACGAAGTGGATCTCTTCGGGCGGAATCGAAAAAATCTGCAGGCCGCCAACGCCAACTTGCAGGGTACGGCCGCCGATTTGCAGAACGTTCAACTAGTCTTGACCGCGGAACTCGCTGCTGACTACTTCAGCTTGCGCGAACTCGATTCCGAAGCTCAAGTGGTCCAGGAGTCGGTGAAGATTCAGCAACAGGGCTTAGTCCTGGTCAACCATCGTCATGAAGGCGGAGTCGCTTCAGGACTGGACGTAGCGCAACAGCAGACTCTGCTGGACTCAACGGTGACGCAACTCTATCTGCTGCAGCAGCAGCGCGCGCAGTTCGAGCACGCCATCGCGGCGCTCACCGGAAACCCTGCGTCCACTTTCACTGTCCCGGTTGCCCCGCTGCGCGCTGTTCCGCCTCCGGTTCCTTTGGGACTGCCGTCGGATCTGCTCGAACGGCGCCCCGATATCGCAACCGCTGAACGAGCCATGGCCAACGAGAATGCGCTCGTTGGAGTTGCCCGCACCGCCTTCTATCCACAATTCACCATTTCCGGCACAGGCGGCTTCGAGAGCACCAGCTTGAGTTCCCTGATTACCGCACCCAGTGCGTTCTGGTCGCTGGGCGGCGACTTATTGCAGCCGATCCTTAACGGTGGCCGCAATCGCGCCAATCTCGCAGCTGCACAAGCCGCTTATCAGGAATCGGTTGCCAACTATCGGCAGTCGGCGCTCACCGCGTTTCAGCAAGTGGAAGACAGCTTGTCGGGAATGGATTCCTTATCGCGCGCCGCTGAAACCCAGAATGCGGCGGTGGCGGACGCACATCGTGCTCTCGACATTGCCAACGATCGTTATGTCGGCGGATTGACTACATTCCTGGACGTCATTACCGCACAGTCGGTGCTGCTGTCGAACCAGCGGCTCTCCACCCAATTGCTCGGCCAGCAGATGGTCACCTCAGTGTTGCTCGTCAAAGCGCTGGGGGGAGGCTGGGACGCGTCTTCGATCCAAAATGTGCAGGTCCATCCTACGGCGGGTCAGGTAGTCCAGCCGTGAAGCCGGGTCTTAACGTGAATCCGCTGATGCCTGCCTCGAACCACGCGTTAGATTAAAAGCCGTGTTCACCAGGCCGACGTGAGAGAACGCTTGAGGGAAGTTTCCGAGCTGACGTTTTTCAACCGGATCATATTCTTCGGAAAGAAGGCCAACATCATTCCGGATTTCCAGCAATCGTTCGAACATCTCCACTGCTTCTTCGTGGCGGCCCTGCAATTCGTAATTGTCTGCTAACCAGAACGAGCAGGCGAGAAAAGCTCCTTCTCCGTGGGGTATGCCATCGACCTCAGGGTCCTGTGTATATCGTTCAACAAAACCATCACGCTTAAGATGTTTTTCGATGGCTGCGACGGTGCCAATGACGCGAGAATCGTCCGCCGGTAGAAAGCCGACCAGCGGCATCATGAGGATGCTGGCGTCGAGGTGTTTCGATCCGTAATACTGGACAAACGAGTTCAGATCCGCGTCAAAACCCTCGCGGCATACCTGCTCGTGAATGGCGGCACGAAGTTTCTTCCATCGAAGAACATCGGTTGAGAAACCGCCCAGTTCCGCAAATTTGATCAGGCGATCGACTGCAACCCACGCCATCATTTTTGAGTGAACGAAATGCCGCCGGGGGCCGCGAACTTCCCAAATGCCCTCATCCGGCCGCGCCCATCCTGTCTCCAGAAATTCCAGCATCGCAAGAGCCACGTCGTGGCGAGCGTGCTTCGATGGTCCCAAACCGGCCTGGCGCGCCTGAAAGAGTGTATTCGCGACCTCGCCGAAAATATCCAGTTGATATTGCTTATAGGCAGCATTACCGGTGCGCACCGGAGCCGAGTTCTCGTATCCTGGCAGCCATGGCAGTTCCAATTCGGTGAGCCTGCGCTCGCCGTGCAGCCCATAGAGAATGTTGAGCTCTGATGGACTGCCCGCCACTGCTCGCAAAAGCCATTCTCGCCACTCTCGCGCTTCGTCCAGATAACCGGCATACAGCATCGATTGCAACGTGAGTGTCGCATCCCGGACCCAGCAGAAACGATAGTCCCAGTTCCGTACCCCGCCAATCAATTCCGGCAAAGACGTAGTCGGCGCCGCAACAATTCCGCCCGTGGGCAGAAATGTTAGTCCTTTTAGCGTAACCAGGGAACGCAATATCGCATCCCTCCACTTCCCCTCGTACGAACAGCGATTCGACCATTCACGCCACCAAGACTCGGTCTTCTGAATAGCGCTGCCTATATCGATGGTCGCGGGTTCCGGCTGATTAGAGGGATACCAGGTTAGATTGAACGAGACCTTCTCCCCCTCTGCAACGCTAAACTCAGAAACCGTCTTCATGTTTTCGCCGCGTAAAGGAGAATCCGAACGCAGCCTGAGCATGTCTGGACCGGCGATGGCGGAAATTCCGCCTTCGATCCGCCGCACCCAGGGCACGACCGAGCCGTAGTCGAAGCGAATCACCAGCTCCAGGCACATGCGCACACGCCCTCGGTTGCCCGCCACCACGCGCACGAGTTCAGGCCCATCGTCGCGAAGAATCATGCAGTCAACCAGAGTGACCGATCCGCTGTCAGTTTCAAATTCAGTCTCAAGAATGAGACTCCCGTCGCGATACCGGCGGCGAATCGCCCGGATCGGATCCATTGGCGAAATAGACCAATGTCCGTGTTCATCCTTTCCGAGCAGGCCTGCAAAACAGGCGGGAGAATCGAAGTAGGGAAGGCAAAGCCAGTCGATTGACCCTTTCTTTGAAACGAGGGCGGCTGTGTGACAGTCGCCGATCATGGCGTAGTCTTCGATGGGAATAGACAGGACTTAATCTCCGCAAAATCAAAATCGGATCGACTGCCATCGCTTGGATGCAGAGATATTCATTCGAGGATTACAGCCTCACACAATTTTTCGACACTCGGCCCGCAGATGCAGGGAGATTCAAGAAGGTCGAAAGAAGGGCTGCTGGAATCCTGTATCAGGGGGTAGTACTCGCACGCTCCTGCCGGATCAATAAAGCAAGCCGCGGAAACAGGAAGTGCCCGCCCGCGTCATCGATTACGTTTACCTGGCAAGTGTAGAAGCCTGGCTTGAGTGAGGTGAGCGGCACGTCCAATTGGAAGACTGCAGCCTTACGCGCGCGCGCATTCAAGTCGGTCAACTGGACCAGAGAACTCTCATAGGTCTTGGCTTTGCCTTGAAAGAACGCAACGCTCGACAGCAGTCGGATGCCGCCCTTTGTCCCTGCTGCGCCGCTCGCTGTTTCGCTAGCGGCGGGCCGCGCCGGATCGTAGACCTCATAGTAAAGAAGCAGATGCTGCGAGGCTGAGAAAACGTGCGTGATATTCGGAATGATTTCATTTCCATCGCGCACCAGCGGATTCAGGCTGGAATCCTTCTTTACCGGTTGCGTGCGGCTGGCCAGCACTACAGAGCTCATCTTCAGCGGTTGTGTCTTCAGGTCGGGCACGTCGATGTCGGTTTCGAACGACCCCATGCGCCCCGTCTGATTCTCCCGCACGACAAATTTCAGATGATACTTGCCGCTTAGCAAGCTCATCCCGGTGTCATACTGCACATTCTTCTTTTGCACCTCGGTCGAACTGCTCACCGCGAGCTTTACGGTGTCGCGAACTCGGTTCAGCGGATGATGCTCGTTGTCGAGCACCATGCCGATCACATCGAGTGTTGCTTTGTCGTGATCGCTGCTGCGGACGAACGGAATCTGCGATCCCGGCACCACCAGCGAAATAGGCACAAAAAACTTATTCCCGTCCAGGCGAAAATACGCTACGCCCAGGTACAGCGGCAAATCTGTAGCCGGCAACTCCGAGGCAAGTTCCTCTTCAAGCTGCCTCTCCTTGTCGTCTTTCGTGGAGTGCTGATAATCCGCCGGCGCATAGTAACCGCGCCGATAATCGATCTTCACTCCCGGCAGCTTGGCCTTTACGACAATATGCCGGTAACGCCCGTCGCGGGCCGTGTTCGTGCTGTGATAGCCGAGGAGGTAATAGGTGGAGGTGTCCTGCTGCACTCCTTTGAAAATCTTGCTGAAGTCGTTGGAATCGAGAAATGCGCGCCCGCCCGTGTCGCTGGCCAGCGTCACCAATGTTTCTTGTGTCGTGAAATTTGAATTCAACGCATTGATTGTCGACTGCCCGGAATATGCCGAAACCCCACGCAGGCTCGCGTCCTGGGCCTCCCCGCCGGTCACCAGCGCCTGCAATCCGCGCATGTCCATCGTGTAAATTGCGAGATTGGAGCGTACCGCTGCGTTTACGGCCGCTCGCAGTTCCGATTGATTTTCAATGCCGGTGCGATCCATGCCGCTTGAGAAGTAAATCAGCGATTTCTTCTGCTGCACGTGCGACAACTTTTCCGCCACCGATCGCAACGCTTCCAGGCGCCGGTCGGTATTGAAAATGTTGTATTCCGTATCGTCGGCCGTGAAGGATTGTCCAGAGTCGGGCGTCCCTTCGGTCGTACCCGTCGTTCCTTCCTGGAAGCCCTGCCCGCTGCCCGAACTGAATTGCTCCAACTGCTTTTTCAGGAGTGCATGATCAGTAGTAAAGTCCTGGTTGACCAGCAGCGAACTTCCTAACGAAACAATCGAGACAAGGTCCGCCGGCGCCATTTGCGTATCGACATAGCGTTCAGCCGACGTAACCGCATGATCGATTTCGTCTGGCTCCATAGCCGAGAGGTCAAAGAACAGAATGATCAGGCGTCGATCCTTGAATTGCGTGCTAGTCCCTGCAGCCGAAGGCGGACTCGTCGGCGCAGCAGCCGGTTCGGGAAGCGTGTTGGCCTGTGCGACATTCAAAGCCGGCACCGCGTCCACATTCTCCACATCGAACGAAACGACCTTCTGCGGCTTGTTGTCCTCTAGAATAGTAAAATCTTCTGGCTTGAGTCCCTGTACGAACTTTCCATTCTTGTCCCGTACGGTCACGTTCACCAACACCAACTCGGAGCCAGTGCGAAGCACATAATCCGATTGCTGTTGCGAAGGCGACTGCGCGGATAAGAGCATGAATATCAGCAGCGCTGCGATCGCTTTATCGACGAATCGGATAGGAATGAAAGTCATAACGGCCTGCCTTACAATAACTTCCCTAAAAACGAAAGCGCGACGTCAGCGTGAACTGCCGCATGCCGCCCACTGCCGTAACGCGGCCAAATGTAGGTGAATTTAAGTTCGTATCGATCGACGAGTAATTCGGAATGTTGAAAATATTCGTAGCCTGGGCGCGGAACTCGAGCACGCGCGACTCCTTGAGTGAAATGATTTTGGTAAATGCCATATCGAATACCTTTGTACCCGGGCCGATGATGCCATTGCGCCGCGCATTGCCATATTGACCCAATGGCGGCGCAACGAATGCGGCCTTGTTGAACCACTCCCCAATCGACGGACTAGCCACGCTTACAGATTGCCCAGGAACCACATCTGGCCGCAGGGTACCGTTAGTTCCGCGATTCACGTCCGCGATGTTATTTAACAATCGTGGAGTAAAGGGAAGCCCGGAGGCGATGGTCCAGTCGCCGCTCCATTGCCAGTCCCCAAAAATGGCGCGCAGCAGCCCACGCTCGGTAAGCCAACGCCTGTCGCCTCCAAAGGGAAGTTCCAGCAAATAGTCCGCGGTGAACTTATGCGTCTGGTTGAAACTCGAAAGCCCACGCTCCGCAGACAGATTGAGAGGATTCTGTGCAATATTGGCCGCACCTGCGCTCGACGCCGCGCCTCCCCCGCCGGCTGCACCTGTACCGCCCGCACCTAATCCTCGCGAATTCGAGCTCGAGGTTGCTCCCGCGCCGATCGAAGAGGCGTCGTCGAGCGATTTGGAGAATGTGTAGAAACCGCCAATCGAGAATCCCGACGACAACCGCTTGCGCACTCGTACCGATCCCGCGTTGGCCTCGGAATCCGCCACCGAACTTTCGTAGGTGAACGCGTCAACGCCCGGAACCAGAATCCCGGTCGCGGTTCGATTCGGCGCTTCCAGGATATCGAGATCCGTTCCTTTGGTTCCGGTGTAATCGATGTTGAGCAGTAGCGTAGGGCGAATCTGCTGTTGAATGTCGAGATTGCGAATCTGTACGTAGCCCAATCGGTAATTCGGATTCACGGCGTAACTGTTCGCAATGCCTGCGACTGGGGGAAATCCGTTTTGCAGTGTCAGATCTCCGGGATTGGCCTGAATGTTCGTCGCCGTGGTGGAGAATGGCGGCTGAAAGGCGAGTTGTTGTGCAATGCTCTGATACGCGCCCGTGTTGTAGTTAATGCCGTATCCTCCGCGCACCACCGTTTTCGAAAACGGCTTCCAGGCGAAACCGACGCGGGGCGCGAAATTATTGCGATCCGGGCGTATCAGACTCGCGGGCAGCTTGCCGCTATAGGGTCCCGCTTCCCCGGGCTGAACCGGCGTCACTGCCAGCGGCGGCGTCTGGGTCAGCACACCGGGAGAAAGATCGAGGTTGGCAATGCGGTTGTCGATTTCGGTCAGCGGCGAAACATACTCGTAGCGCACGCCCAAGTTGAGCGTCAGATTTCCTCTCATCTTCCACTCATCCTGGGCATACAAATCCCAGAAGTTGCCGCGGAAGTGATTACTCTGTCCAAACTGCTCGGAGGTTTGCTGCGGAAGGCCCAGCAGAAAGTCGGCAAAGTCATATCCCGTCCCCCCTACAGGATGGCCGCTGGCGTCAACTTGTGAACTATTGAGTCCCGTGAAAATGAACGAGCCTCGCGGGTTGCTATCTGTTTCCGTATTCACTTGCACTCGCCGGAAGTCTCCGCCCCAGCGCCATGTATGCTTGCCGTGATTCCAAATCACATTGTCCGAAAACGTGTAGGTCTGATTTCGCGTAAGCTGCGGTGTCGTATCCTGGAGACTGGCAAAGCCGGTAAACGACAGATTGGGCAATCCCCAGTCGAACGGATTCTGCGAAACGCCGGCAATTCCCAGCGCTCCCGTGATGTCGTTGTTGAAAGCATATAGATTCTGGGTGCGCGTCCGGCTGCGGTTGAAATCTGCGCGAACGATGTTGGTCAGCTTTCCGATGCTGCGCGTATACGACACCGGAATATCGAAGCTGCGCACGCTGGTGTTCCCGCCAACGCTGGGGAAGGGATTAGTCAGGTTGACGCTCGAACCGTGATAGTGAAAGCCAATCGTAAGGTTGTTGCGCGGAGCACCGCGGCCGCCGCTCCGACGCCCGCGCACCGGCGCTGCGCCGAACGTGCGGTTTAACCGTACGTTCAAATCATCGCTGTTGCTGTTAGCAGATGTGACGAAGTGAAAGTTTTGAAAGTCGCCCGGCAAGTTCGGCAAGGGAATGTATTGCAATAATCCCAGCGCCGCGGAGTTGATTTGTGGAATCGTGTTACCCGCGTAAGCCGTGTTGGTTGCGGCGTTGAAAATCCGAACCGGTTGCCCCGCTGCGGCACCAGAGGTATATGTGGTTTGAGAAAAATTTCCCTGCCGCTCCAGCAGCGTAGGCACAGTCGAAAACTGATCGAAGGGATTTTCGGCGCGCCTGCCGTTGTAGTTCACAAAATAAAAAGTCTTGCTGCCGCCATTGTAGATATGAGGAATATTCAACGGCCCGCCAACCGACCCGCCGAAACTGTTCTGCAAGTACGCTGGCTTTTCTTTGGGTGCGCCTGTCAGCGAATAAGGCGATGCATTCAGCGCCGAATCTCCTACGCCGTAATATAGCGATCCATGCGGCCGATTGATGTCAAAACCCCGCCGACCAAAACCACCTCCGCCAAAACCTCCGCCCCCGAAACCGCCTCCCGGACCACCAAATCCGGCTCCGCCGAATCCTCCGCCCTGCTGGCGAGCATCGTTGAAGCGCTGCTGCATTTCATCGGTGCTCATCGTATTAAATGAGTTTGACGTATTTCCGGAAACCGCTACGGATTCCGTGGCGCTGTCCGGCGCAATTCCAGGTACGGGCATGCCGGACGGCGCAACGTCACTCATAGAGCCCGCCGCCGCGTCCTGTCCCGTTCCACTTTGAAATACCGAGAGACTCTGAAAACCGCGCCCACCACCCGCATTCGCCTGGCGTTGTTCGTTGCGGACCTCTCTTGCGCGCGACAATAGAACCAATTCAAAATTCGCCTGCACATCCAAATGCGTCGCATCCACCGCCACTTCCTGCGGAGCGGCCGTGAACGCCCCCATCTGCGCGCGCACGGTGTAGTGCCCGTCTGAAGGAATCCGCAACCAGTAACTGCCGTCTACATCCGTCGATGTACTCACCTGTTGTTTCGTCTCGGCATTTACGGCGGAGATAGCAACTCCCGGAATCGGCATATTCCCCGACTTCACTTTGCCGTGAATGGCCAACCCAGCCGAGGTTGAGGGAGTAGGCGCAGTCGCCTGACTGCGCAGTGTATGCGGAAAAGAAATGACCAATCCACACGCCACTATAAATGGAACCGCGGCCGAAGGACGCAGCGTGCCTTTCGTGATTGCCGTCTCGAGACTGGAGAACTTCATAGTTTCGTGCAGCGGCGTTCGGTGCCGTCTGGCCGTCTGGTTTGGATCATACCGCTCCCCTCAGCTCTGCTCTGTAAAGCTTTGTGACATCTTCGTCTAGCATCAACAGTTGAAGTCCCTTTCGTAAAGTTATGCAAAGATTGGCCGAGGTCCCCTCACTGACGCAACTTCCGGTCCATAATTCTGTTTATAGGTGTAGACAGATCGATCGTCTCTGAAAAGGAGATTTTCCATGATTAAGCAGTCCCTGCTCGTATTTGTCGCGGCCGGCGCTCTTGCGATCGCTGCGCCTTTCGCGGCCGCCCAGGATACTCCTCCGGCGGATCAGCAATCACAACCTTCGCAGGAGCATGGCGGCTGGCATCGCGGCCACATGGACCCAGCGCAGCGCACCAAGGAACTGGCCAAGCACTTGAATCTCACGGCGGATCAGCAAACCAAGGTGCAGGATGCCCTTCAGTCGCAACAGTCCCAGATGCAAAGTCTTCGCCAAGATAGTTCCCTTTCTCAGCAGGATCGTCGCGCGAAGATGATGGACATTCACAAGAACACCGACTCCCAGATCCGCGCTCTCCTTGATTCGAACCAACAGAAGAAGTGGGACGAAATGCAAGCCAAGCGCGAGCAGCGAATGGAGAACCATCACCACGGGGACGGTTCGAACCAGCAGGCTCCGCCGCCATCTCAGCAATAACTCTCCACAGATGAAGGCCAGTCGTTTGTCCGAGGGTTTAAACCGCGAGATGGCAGGCTTTCCGGTCTTCTACAGTGAAGGCTGTATATGCCTGCCATTCCGCAACCACCTACCATGAATCTTCGTAAGAGGCCGTCTTCGTGTATCCTTCCAACCCGGCTTCAGTCCATCTCTAATGAGAATTCTTGTTGCCGATGACAATGACTGGGTCCGCCGTGGCGTGGTGAATATTCTCGCTCCCGTGGCTCACTGGGAGGTTTGCGGCGAAGCCAAAGACGGGGCTGAGACCATTGAAAGAGCCGCGGAATTGGTGCCCGACCTTGTCCTTTTAGATGTCAGCATGCCTGGCCTTAACGGACTCGATGTAGCGCGCCTTTTACGTGACAAAGTACCGGCCGCCAAGATTTTGATCATGAGCCAGCACGATCCTGTTCTCTTACTGCCGCGCGCCATCGAAGCGGGCGCCCACGCCTGTGTCGACAAGAGTCGTCTCAGCACCGAACTTCTACCGACGATCGATAGCATGATGAACGCTCACTAAAATCACAATCGTTCCCCACGGTAGCTAAACTCCGGTGAAGATTGAGCATCTCCAACTACAATATGACGTCGCGACGATCTCATGCACATCGATGCTCACCAGCACTTCTGGCTTTACAATACCGCTGAATACGCGTGGATCGATGAGTCGATGGCGGCAATCCGCCGCAATTTTCTGCCAGATGATTTGAAACCTGAACTGGACCACAATGACTTCCAGGGATCGGTCGTCGTTCAAACACGACAGACGTTGGAAGAGAGCCGCTGGCTTCTCGGCTTAGCCGATCGCTTTCCGTGGATTCTCGGTGTAGTCGGCTGGGTTGACCTGCGGGCGCAGGATGTCCGATCGCAACTGAAGGTATTGTCTCGAAATCCGAAACTAGTCGGCATTCGGCACATCGTCCAAAGCGAACCCGACGACCGCTTCCTGCTGCAGCCAGAATTCCTGCGCGGCATTTCCATCCTGGAAGAATTCGATCTGGCTTACGACATCCTGATTTATACCACGCATCTTCCAGTGGCAGCAGAATTTGTCGAGCGTTTTCCTCGTCAACGCTTTGTGCTCGACCATCTTGCCAAGCCGCCGATCAAAAGCGGCAACATCGATTCCTGGGCGCAGGGAATCTCCCGACTGGCCGCATTTCCCAATGTCTTCTGCAAATTGTCGGGTCTGGTCACCGAGGCGGATTGGCGCCATTGGCAACCGGAACACATCATTCCTTTCCTCGATGTTGCCTTCGGCGGGTTCGGACCCGACCGGCTGATGATTGGTTCTGACTGGCCCGTTTGTCTTGTCGCGGCCTCTTACGCCAAAGTAATCCAAGTCGTAAAAGACTACCTTCTCCACAAGAAACCGGACTGTCTAGATCGCGTGCTCGGCGACAATGCGCAACGGTTTTGGCGGTTGCCCGCGGGTTAAGAAACATCCATACCAATGTTTTACAATAGCCGGACAAATTCAGGACTTCGGCTGCTATTCACTGCAATGTTCCGCAACGTGCTCCAACTCGACACGCGCGACAATGTTTTGATCGCTCTGACCGACTTGAAAGCTGGCGAGCGAATCGAATTCGCGGGTCATGTCTATGCTCTGACGAAGAACGTTCCTGCCAAACACAAATTCGCCACACGCCGCCTTGATGCCGGCGACGATGTTGTCATGTACGGCGTTCTGGTGGGTAGAGCCGTGAATTCGATCGCGCCAGGTGAACTCCTGACGACCGGCAATATTCACCACCAGGCAGCGCCCTTCCGTGAGCAGTCGAAGGAATTCCGCTGGTCGTCGCCGGATGTTTCACGATGGAAACATCAAACCTTCCAGGGATATCGTCGCTCCGACGGGCAGGTAGGCACACGAAACTATTGGCTGGTCGTCCCGCTGGTCTTTTGTGAGAACAAGAATATTCAGCTGCTGAAGCAGGCATTCGAAGAAGAACTGGGTTTTGCGTCGCCACAGCTGTACCGTCGTCAGGTCGCCGACCTGGCAACACTGTATCGCGAAGGAAAGCTAGAAAAGATCGGTGCCCACACGTTTTCACCGGAAAACGCTCCGGCCCCGCGCAGCCGCCTGTTCGAGAATATCGACGGCATACGCTTTCTGCTGCACGAGGGCGGCTGTGGCGGAACGCGAGAAGATTCCAACAATCTCTGCGGCCTGGTCGCCGGCTACATTCACCATCCCAACGTCGCGGGAGCGACGGTCCTCAGCCTGGGCTGCCAGCACGCACAGATTGGAATTCTTCGCGAAGAGCTTCGTAAGCGCGATCCTAACTTCGCCAAGCCTTTATTCATTTTCGAGCAGCAACGCAGTGGATCGGAAGCCTCGATGATGTCGGATGCCATCCGGCAAACTTTTCTCGGGCTGGTCGAAGCCAACAAAGCTCAACGTTCTGCTGCTCCGCTCGCCGATTTGTGCGTGGGCCTGAAGTGCGGGGGATCGGACGGATTCTCCGGAATCTCCGCCAATCCTTCGATCGGACACACCTCCGATCTGCTCGCTGCCATCGGCGCTCGAACCATCCTCTCTGAATTTCCCGAGTTGTGCGGAGTGGAACAGGAACTCATCGATCGCGGCAAGAATCAGGCGGTTGGCAATCGATTTATCCAACTGATGCGCGACTATGCCGCCCGCGCCGCGGCTGTACACTCAGCCTTCGAGATGAATCCTTCGCCCGGCAATATGCGCGATGGACTCCTGACCGACGCCATGAAATCTGCCGGAGCAGCGAAGAAGGGAGGAACATCTCCCGTCACCGCGGTCCTCGACTATCCCGAGTACTCGACCGAACCCGGCCTGAATCTGCAATGCACACCAGGCAACGACGTGGAGTGCGTAACCGCGCAAGTCGGCGCCGGCGCGAGCGTCGTGTTGTTCACAACCGGGCTGGGCACGCCGACCGGCAATCCCATCGCGCCGGTCGTGAAGCTTTCCACCAATTCGACTTTGGCGCAACGCATGGACGACATCATCGACATTGACACGGGCGCGGTTGTTGCCGGCGAGAAAACGATCGAGCAGATGGGCGAAGAGATCCTCGATCTCGTAGTTCAAGTAGCCAGCGGTGAAGTTCGAACCAAAGCCGAACTGAAGGCGCAGGAAGATTTCATTCCCTGGAAACGAGGCGTTTCACTCTGACCAACGAAACCAAGGCTCTCCGGCTGGACGGCAAAGTTGCGGTGGTCACCGGCGGCGGCAGTGGCATTGGTCAGGCCATCGCTTTGCAATTTGCGGCGCACGGCGCCATCGTTCGCATTCTGGACGTCAATGAATCCGGCGCGCGCGGCACATGCGAGCGAATTGCTGCCGCAGGTGGCACTGCCTCCGTGCACGCTTGTGATGTGACGAACCAAGCGGAAGTGAAAACTCGATTCGAGGAACTGTTCCGGCGTGAGCGCGTTCATATACTCATCAACAACGCCGGCATCTCTCATATCGGCACGGTTGAGAGCACGACTGAAGAAGACTTCGATCGCATTGTTCGAGTTAATATCAAGGGCTTTTACAACTGCATGTACGCTGTCATTGGCCACATGAAGAGTTCCGGTGGCGGAGTGATTCTTAACATGGCGTCGATCGCCGGATCGGCGGGTATTCCTGACCGCTTCGCCTACTCGATGAGCAAGGGCGCGGTCGTCGCGATGACTTATTCTGTTGCCCGAGATTACCTCGCGCATAACATTCGCTGCAATTGTATTTCGCCGGCGCGCGTTCACACTCCATTCGTCGACGGCTATTTGCAGAAGAACTATCCGGGACGCGAGAAAGAAATGTTCGACAAATTGGCCAGGTCGCAACCAATTGGAAGAATGGCGGAGCCCGCGGAGGTCGCTTCCCTGGCCTTGTTTTTGTGCTCCGAGGAAGCTGCTTTTATCACGGGCGTGGACTATCCTCTCGACGGCGGCTTCTTCAACCTGCGAGGCTGACGAATGGACCTGGAAGTGAAAGACAAGGTCATCATTGTCACCGGCGGCGCCAAGGGAATCGGCGCAGCGATTGTCCGCGCTTGCGCAACCGAAGGTGCAATCCCGGTGGTTGTGGATCGCGATGAGGAAGCCGGCAAGGAACTGCAAAGTGAACTAAAGAACAAAGGTTCAGCCTGCGGACTCATCGCGGTCGATCTCGCGAGCACGGAAAGCTGCTCAAAATCTGTGGATCAAAGCTTGAAGAACTTTGGACGCATCGATGCTCTGGTGAACAATGCCGGGCGTAATGACAAGATTGGCTTGGAGCATGGCAGTCCCGACGAATATGTGGCGTCGCTCAACCGCAATCTGCTCCACTACTACAGCATGGCCCACTATGCGTTGCCGCACCTGAAGCGCTCGCATGGCAGCATCGTCAACATCGGGTCCAAGACCGCTATCACCGGCCAGGGCAGCACTTCGGGATACGCGTCTTCAAAGGGCGCGATCATGGCGCTAACGCGGGAATGGGCGGCGGAGTTGCTGCCCTACGGCATTCGCGTAAATAGCGTAATCCCCGCCGAGGTCATGACCCCGCTCTACCGCAGTTGGCTCGATACGTTTTCGAATCCCGAGGAAAAACTGAAAACCATTCTCACGAAGATTCCGTTGGAGCAGCGCATGACCACGGCAGAGGAGATTGCCGCGATGGTCATCTTCCTAATCTCGGCCAAGTCCAGCCACACCACGGGCCAGCACTTATTCGTCGACGGTGGCTACGTTCACCTGGATCGCGCACTGACATGAGGACCTTCGAATGAGTGCATCCACGCCCATCACCGAGCGACGCTATGTCGTGCCGCTGGTATTGGTCACCAGTTTGTTTTTTCTGTGGGCCATCGGCGTCAATCTGAACGACATCCTGATTCAGCACCTCAAGAAAGCATTCGGCCTAAGCGATTTCCGGTCGTCCCTGATCCAATCGGCATTTTTCGGAGGCTATTTTCTCGCCGCTCTGCCTGCGGGATGGCTGATGCAGCGACTGGGCTACAAACGAGGAATTCTGATCGGGTTGCTCGTCTGCTCTACGGGAACAATTTTGTTTATTCCTGCCGCCTCCGTTCGTCTCTACGGATTTTTTCTTTTCGCGCTTTTCGTTATGGCCTGTGGACAGTCAGTTCTGGAAGTCGCGGCCAATCCCTACGTGACCACGCTCGGCCCCCCCGAGAGCTCGGAACGACGGCTGAACCTGGCGCAATCGTTCAACTCCGCTGGGGCTGTACTCGTTGCCCTTCTTGGTTCCAGATTCATTCTTTCCGGCATTGAGCATACTCCTGCTGAACTGGCAGCTGTGAATGCCGCGCAGTTGTCAGCCTATCGAGTGTCGGAAACAAATATGGTGAAAACGCCATATCTGGTAATTACCAGCCTCTTCCTGTTCGTTGCCCTTCTCATCTTTCTTACGAAACTTCCGGAGATTCGTGAGACTAGTCCTGAGGGCCTGCAGGCCGAAGACGTGAAACTCCGAGGCGCGTTTGCCTATCGACATTTGATCAAAGGAGTGATCGCCCAATTCTTCTACGTTGGCGCGCAGGTCGGTGTAGCGAGCTTCATCATCCGCTTCGCCGAGTTTACGCTGCCGGGCACTCATGAAAAAGCAGCCGCGCACTACCTGCAAGCCCACCTGGCAGGCTTCATGATCGGACGCTTTACTGGATCCGCCGTCATGCAAAAAATCGCGGTGCCTCGCCTGCTCAGCGTTTTTGCGAGCGGATCGCTGCTCTGCCTCCTGATCATTCTTTTGGCCGCTGGCGTTGCGCCGGTCTGGGCAATCGTGTTACTCGGATTTTTTCACTCCATCATGTTTCCAACTATTTTTGCCCTGAGCTTAAAGAGTCTGGGTCCATATACAAAACTAGGATCATCTTTGCTGGTGATGGCGATTATCGGAGGCGCAGTGTGCCCCGCGATCATGGGCAGGATTTCCGATGCTTCCAATATTCAGCGCGCGTTCGTCGTCCCGCTCATTTGTCACGCTTTCGTATTTTATTTTGCAATATGGGGATATCGGCCCGCCGCAGTTGCGAAAGCGGACGCTACCCTTGCGATTCCCGCCACAGAGGTCGAATGAAACGACGTTTCTGCCTCACTCTCGACTTGAAGGACGATCCCAAGCTGATCTCCGAGTACAAGCGCTATCACGAGAAGATATGGCCCGAGATCACCCGAAGCATCAAAGACTCCGGCATCGAGGACATGGAAATCTATCTCCTTGGAACACGCATGTTCATGATCATGGAAGTGAACGAGTCTTTCTCGTTTGAGGCGAAGGCGAAGGCCGACCAACTAAATCCTAGAGTGCAGAAGTGGGAGCGCCTGATGGGAACGTTTCAGAAGACTTTGCCGCAAGCTAGACCCGGCGAAAAATGGCTGCTCATGGACCGGGTATTCAAGCTGGAAGACTAAAGAAGCTTTCTCAAGAACGACCAGCGAGCAAATTCGGTCCGGCCATTCGGATAACCGGTTGTACTTTACTCTTCCAGAAGGCGTTTTTACCTTATCTCTAAATGCCCGCTTATTTCACGCCCGACCTTTTCCGCTTTCTCGCCCGTCTCAAGCGTAACAATAAACGCGATTGGTTCCTGGCCCACCAGGAGGAATTTGAAACCTGTGTCCGCCAACCGGCGCTGCGCTTCATCACTGAATTCGCCGAGCCTTTATACGAAATTGCGCCGTATCTCGTCGCCGACCCGCGTCCTTCACGCGGTTCACTTTTCCGCATCTATCGCGACGTACGATTCTCCCATGACAAGCGCCCTTACAAGACGCACCTCGCCATGCGCTTTTCCCACCGAGGCAAAGACGTTCACTCTCCGGGCTTTTATCTCCACCTTGAACCCGGCGGATCCTTTGCCGCTTGCGGCCTGTGGCATCCCGAGTCTCCCACCCTTCTCAAGGTTCGCAGTGCCATCGTATCCCGACCCAAGGAATGGCGCGCGGTGCGCAAACTTCTTAACTGGGACGATGCCACAAAGCTCACACGTCCACCCCGTGGCTTCCCAGCAAATCACGAATTCGTCGAAGATCTCAAGCTTCGCGACATCGGCACGGCCGTGGAATTCACTGACAATCAGGTCTGCGGGACGAAGTTTATGTCAACTTTCGTGGTAGCCTGCCGCACCATGTCGCCGCTCGCCGCCTTTCTCAGCAGCGCGGTTGGACTGAAGTTCTAGAGGGCATCGTTAAGCCACGCTGGAGGCTTCCTCCGCCTCTCGGTACAACTCATCGATTTGCTTGCGATAGCGCGCTTCGATGGCCCTTCGGCGAAGTTTCAACGTGGGAGTAAGGGTGCCATCGGCTGCGCTAAATTCATCCGGCACCAGCAGGATTCTTTTCAAAGTCTCGTAACGCGCTAAACCACGGTTCACCTCGGCAACAATGCCTTCGTAGAGCGCCTTAACTCTTGAGTCGGCGACGAGTTCTTCGCGAGACGACAACGATACGTCGTTCGCGCGCGCCCATTCCTCCAGCGCAGGAAACGCCGGTGAAATAATCACCGAAGCGAATTTTCTCCGGTCCCCAAGTACTACTGCCGTTCCTATCAGCGGGTTGAGTTTCAGCGAATTCTCCACTGGCTGCGGTGCGATAAATTTTCCGCCGGAAGTCTTCAGCAGATCTTTCTTTCGGTCGGTGACTGATAAAAAGCCATCCTCATCCAGGCTTCCGATGTCTCCCGTTTTGAACCAGCCATCCACGAACGCGTTTCTGGTTTCTTCGGGGCGGTTCCAGTAGGCGCTAAACACCGACGGACCACGGACTAAAATTTCTAAATCAGAAGCAATCTGAACCTCGACATTCGGTAGAGGTCGACCCACCGTCCCCAACTTGTGAGCGCGCGGATTATTGATCGCGATTACCGGGGAAGTTTCGGTCAAACCATAACCCTCATGAATCCGAATTCCAATGCTCGCATACCACGCCGCTAACTCCTTACCCAGCGGCGCTCCGCCCGACACAAATATTTCCACTCTGCCCCCCATCCGGGCACGCACTTTCGAATAGACCAGCCGGTGTGCCACTTTCCACGCCAGCGACGTTGGCGCTTCCCCCGCCAGAATCTTCGCAGTTTGCGCGCGACCCACTGAGAGAGCCCAGCGGTAAATGGCGCCTGTCGCAGGTCCCTTGGCTTTCTGCTCCACTTGGCTGTAGATCTTTTCGTAAACGCGCGGCACAGCGACGAAAATCCTCGGCATCACCTCCAGCAGATACTGGGGCAACTCGTCGAAGAACGGGCAGTAGGCGAGCGTGACGCCACGATAGAGCAACGCGATGTCAGCATGACGGGCCGTCACGTGCGACAGCGGCAGAAAAGAAACGCTAACGTCCCCTGCACGAATGTCAAAACCGTGCAGCGAATTCAGCACGTTCGACGTCAAATTGCCGTGACTTAGTTGTACCCCTTTTGCGGTTCCCGTTGTTCCTGACGTGTAAATGATGGACGCCAGATCTTCAGGAACGACGGTGCGTGCGTGGGCGTCGAGTTCGGTGTCGTGTCCGGCAGGTCCCCTGTGTAGCAGTCTTCGCATAGGCACTGCATCAGAACTTTCGACGGCATCCATCACCACTATTTTTTCGACGGCAGTTTCTTCCCTGATAGAAAGAACTTTCTTCAACTGTGCTTCTGTAGAGACTACGACTACCCTCGCTCCAGAATCGCGCAAAATGTACCCGGTCTGCTCGGCTGTCAGCGTCGCATAGATCGGCACAACCACGACACCCAGGAGAAGGGATGCGAAATCCGAGACTGGCCACTCGTAGCGATTTTCGCTGAGAATGGCCAGTCGATCGCCCTTGGTCAGGCCCCAATGGCTGAGAGCCCGGGCCATACCAGCGACATCGCTATAAAACTGCTGCGCACTGATGGGAACCCATTGCGATGCCTCGCGACGCAGCATCACGGGATGTTCCCTCCACTCGACGACGGCAAAGAAGATGTCGTTAAGCGTCTGAGGCTTCATGATTGGCACAACGCTTGTGCCTCTATGCGACGTTCAACTGTGTCAGGGCATTCTCCTGGGCACGATTGGGCATGGGTTCTACTTCTGGGTTCGGTGCACGCGGAGGCAAGTTTTTGAGAACTGGAATCGGTACGGACGGTGTCGTTGGCGTCGCGGAAACCTTCGAGACCGCTTTGCTTTTCCGCCGCGGCTTCTTTTCTTCTGGCGGCTTAATTCCGACTGCAGTCCCCAGTTCCACGAAGCTTTCCATCAACAGCTTTTCGAGCCTGCGAAGATCAGGCGCGGCATGCACGTCCCCGCTGAAGCCGAAGTACACCATGCCGTTATAGCTCAGGATGGCGCAATTCACCGCCATCTCGCCTCCGATTGGAACGTAGGGATAGCAATGCAGCATTTTATGGCCGAGCAGGTACAGGGGGAATTGCGGACCCGGCACATTGGTGCAAACCATGTTGAAAGGCGTGATGGGCAATTGACTGACGATCGGTCCGGCCAGACCTTGCACCGACGTCGGGAACATCCCGATCAAGCCGCCCGCCAGGCTGACCAGCTCGGCGGCGTGCATGCGTTTGAGAAATTCCGTTCGCTGATGAACCGCAGCCAGCAACTTCCTCGGCTGTCGAATGTCGAGCGGGATTGTGACGGGAACCAGCGAAATGCGGTTCCCCAAGTCCGACGCGTTGCCATCGCCGCGCAAATTAACGGGAACCATGATCCGCAACAGCTTTCCCTTAACGCGTTCGCCGTGCAGTTCACAGTAGCGGCGAACCGTCGCCGTCACGAGAGTAAGAATGACGTCATTAATGCTGGCGCCTGATTTGTGCCGGATGGCCTTAACTTCCGGCAGGGAAATCTCAGCGCAGGCAAATTTTTGAGGTCCTTTGTAAATGACATTGAAGCGTAGACGCTCGGTGAAAGCTGTAATTTCTGGAAACAAATTTGCAAACTCGTCACTGGCCACGCTTTCACCATTCGCAGCGGTGCGTTCTGTCATCGTCAGAAGATCGGCCATCGCGGAAAGAATGCGCTTCACGAAATCGGAATATGAATCCACGAATCCGGCCGTAAGCGAGGTCAAGGTGTCTCGGGGCGGCGGAACCCGGAACTTAATCTTTTTCTTTGGCAGGCGCGGCGCTTCCGGGCTCGCATCCAGCAGCGTGTTCAGGATACCTACCCCTGCAATGCCGTCCGTCAGGCAGTGATGCATGCGCAAAATGATTCCGGTTCGATCGCCCTTCAGCCCGCCGACCGCCGTTATGTCCCACAGCGGATGCTGCCGGTCCATTACGTTGCTGAACAGCTTCCCGGCAAGCGCCTTCAACTCAATGTCCGTGCCGTGTTTGAGTTGCACCTCGCGCACGTGTCGCCGAAGATCAAACCCTGGATCGTATTCCCAACTGGGAAGGCCCAAGCCAAACGGCGCCGGCACGACGCGCTTGAGAAAGCGAGGAAGAATTGACAGTTTTGACTCGACGTACTGAAGGCAGTCTTCAATCGCCAGTTGACCCTCGAAGATGCAAACGCTCGCCACATTCAGCGGCATTCCTTCGCGTTCGAGGTGCAGGAAGACCGTGTCTCCCCAGGAAAGGCGATCACTCTGTTGATGGTTCTGCATTACAACTCTCCTAGTCGCTCGCCCCGCGAGCGTGGTTCTCAATTCACAAAAGAAAACCGACGCGTCAGCTTCACCAGCTTGAGGACTTTATAGACCTCGACGTTCACGCCGCGTAAATTAACCTTGACGTTCTTCCCCTCGGCGATGCTGGCAAGCTCTTCCATCGCTCTTAGCGCACTCCCGTCAATTCGGAGCACGGACGACAAATCCAGAGTAACCTCGCGCTCCGTGCCATCCAACTTCTCTCCAGCCTCCCTCAGAGTGGGAACGATTCGCGCTTCATCGACGTTTAGAAAGACAGCAGTCATTGCCATAAGCTTCACCATTTCCCTACACAGTTTGTGGCTGAGACGCGGCACCCTTCGCCACGCCTCGTCCTTCATAAGCTTTCCAGAACAGTTCAACCAGTTCCGACATCAGCGGCATGCGAGGGTTCGAACGCCACGAAGGATCGTCAAAAGCGATGCCGGCGAGTTCGGGCACCGCGCGCTCGAACTGTTCCCTCGAAATTCCCAACTCCGCGATCGATTTTGGAAATCCCAACTGATCGAGCAATTGTTCCGTGGCCTGAATCAGGTTTTTTACCTTCTCGTCCACCGTATGACCGCCCAACCCGAGCAAGTCCGCGACCGTGGCGTACTTCTTGTGCGCTACATATCCTTGCGTGTAAGGCGACGGCATGAACTTAGTCGGAACCGCCGCGTTATACGCCATCACGTGCGGCAGCATGAGCGCGTTGGCGCGCCCGTGCGGCACTCCAAAGCGCGCACCGAAAGCATGGGCCAGCGCGTGATTCACTCCCACTGACGCGTTCGAGAAGGCCATCGCCGCAATGCAGGCCGCATTGTGCATCATGCAGCGCGCCTCTTCATCGTGCGGATGCTCGTAAGCGATTGGCAAATACTTGAACACCAGCCGAATCGCTTGCATGGCGTTGGAATCGGTATAAGGCGATGCATAGTTCGACACTCCCGCTTCCAAGGCGTGGGTCAGGCAATCAATTCCCGTATCCGCAGTCAGGCCCTTCGGCATCGACATCACAAACTGTGGGTCGACAATTGCCACGTCCGGAGTCAGCGAGTAATCGGCGAGCGTAACCTTGCGTCCGCTGGCCTTGTCGGTGAGCACGGCAAACGGAGTGACTTCGCTACCAGTGCCGCTGGTCGTTGACATCGCGATCAGCCGCGCCCGGTTAACCTTCTCGGTCGGATACTCCACAACCCGCTTGCGCAAATCCAAAAATGGCGCAGCCAGATATTCCAGGTCAGCCTCTGGCGACTCATACTTGAGCTTCATGATCTTCGCCGCGTCGATCACCGACCCACCGCCGAGCGCAATGATCTGGTCCGCTTTGTAGAAATTGAGCGCTTCCACTCCTTGCGAGATGACTTTCACTTCCGGCTCTGCATCAGGAATCACCTGGACATGAATGTGAGTCTTCGGACAAATGTGCCGCCGGACGATGTCTACCATTCCCATCTGCTCCAGCAGCGGACTGGTCACGATGATGGTCGATTGCGACGGGAACTGGCGCAAATTCTCCACCGCGTTCATGTTGAAATAGATCTGGTTCGGAATGCGGAACCACATGTGGGTTTGTGTCCTCCGCGCCAGGCGCTTGATGTTGAGGTAATGAAAGATGTTTACGTTATCGGTGGTGCTGTTGCCGCCGCCGGTTCCGCATCCGAAAGAAAACGTCGGGACCAGGTCGTTATAAACGGCGCCCAGCGCTCCGATCGACCCCGGTGAATTCACGATGATCCGCCCGGCGTTCATCACATCGCCGAACTTGCGGATGACCTCCTCATTACGCGAGAAAATGACCGCCGTATGTCCGATCCCCCCGGCATGGTTCACATCTACGCAGACACGTAGTGCCTCGGCAACGGATTTCGCGGGATAAACTGCGAGCACTGGGAACAACTTCTCGACCGAGAGCGGATGTTCGCGGCCTACGCCATGAATCGGCGCGATCAGCAGCTTGGTATGGGGCTTCACCGAAAGACCGGCAAAGCGAGCGATATCAATAGCTTTCTGGCCGACGGCCATGGGCTGCATGAACCCGGTCTGCGGATCGATCACCGTGCGTTCCAGCTTCTTGGTCTCTTTCTCATTGCAAATGTGCGCGCCCAGATCCGCGAATTTCTGCAGCGCCGCGTCATAAATTTCGTCATCGATCACCACCGTCTGCTCCGACGCGCAAATGGTTCCGTTATCGAAGGTCTTCGAAACAATGATGTCGACCACCGCCGTATTCAGATCCGCAGTTTTCTCCAGGTAGACTGGCGTATTCCCTGCCCCTACACCCAAAGCCGGTTTTCCCGAACTGTAAGCCGCCTTCACCATTCCCGGCACCCCGGTCGCATCAATCAGTCCCACATCTTTGTGCTTCATCAGAAAGGCGTTATCTAGAAGGGTCGGCGATTCCAGGCAGCTAAAGACGCCTTCGGGAGCTCCATGCTTCACGGCGATCTCATACATGATCCTTACTGCTTCGGAGCAACAATGCCACGCCTTCGGATGTGGACTGAAGATCACGGCGTTCCGCGTTTTGATTGCCATGATGCACTTAAACAAGACGGTTGACGTGGGGTTCGTAACCGGCGTGACCGAGAAGATGACGCCGATGGGTTCCGCCATCTCGATCAAATTGCGCTCTGGAAACTCGCGAATGATGCCGACCGTCCGCTTGTCCTTGATGTAGTTGTAGACGAACTCAGTGGCGACCATGTTCTTCAGGATCTTGTCTTCCAGTACTCCCAGTTTGGTTTCCTCGATCGCCAACCGCGCGAGGTGCTGCGCTTGTTCGAGTCCGGCCAAAACCATCGCCTTAACGATCCGATCGACGTCCGCTTGCGTGAATTGCGTGAAAACTGCGGCGGCAGTTTTCGCCTGATTCACCAATCCTTCGAGGTAAGCGATTCGCTCAGCGCTCAGAATCTCTACGGCCAGCGGAATTTGCACCCGCTCCTGTACTTTTTCAGTCGCGATCATCACCTGCCTCCAGTGGGCTGGTTGGTAGCGACAGTCACCCGGTAGTGTCTGGCTCGCACATCGCGTGTCCGGATCAAAGCTCTGCGTAGGAACCTATCGATTCTCCCTACCGCACAATTCCCTTGATCGATTCGTGAAGCGAACGATCGTGGGATTCGCGCAGGGTGGGAGCAGGACTTTCGAGGTAACGGGCGTCTGGGATCCGGCGGGCACTGTCGATCAGCCTCGTTCCCAAAGTAGAACTCCAAGCGAGGGGTAGGTCTACAACCGCTGTCACGTGAGGTTGTGACGAACGTCACACGCTTTCGCACAGGGGAAAAACACTGCCGGCAGAGCGCCTTACAAAGCTGTCAGGCTACGGAACGGGTGTCCGTGGTAACAGAATCGTTGTTCCACGTCATCTTTCCCGCGGCAGGAATTAAGCTCATCGCGCGCTCCGCCAGCGCCGTAATGGTCAGGCTGGGATTGACACCAAGATTTGCCGCCAGAACAGATCCATCGCAGATGTACATGTTGCGATAGCCAAAGACGCGGTGGCGCTCGTCCACCACGCCCTGCTCTGGTGAAGCTGCAATGACACAACCTCCGATACAGTGTGCTGTGCCGGGAATATCGAACAGAATCTCGGGAAGCATGCTCATGGCAGTGCCACCCGCGACCTGCGCGAATTTTTTGGCAAATTCATTTGCCTTCGGGATATAGGTTGGCACCTTGTCCCCGCGACTGACCAGCATCTTGGAGAAGGGCCAGAACCACGGCCGTTGCCATCGCATCTCGATGTGCCCCTCAAGCGCCTGCATGCAGAGCAAAACTGTGAATTCTCGCGCCCAGCCCCAGGGACGAAATAACCGCAGAGTCTTCACCGGGTGAAACAAGAAATGGCTTAGAACATTCCTCAGCCAGAGCCCGACACGCAAGGAACCTGGACGACCGTCTGTAAGCATCGTAGTGAGAAGACCCATGGTGTCGGAGCCTTTGGGATAACGCACCGCCTCGATGTGCGTATGTTCGTCGATGTAGATGCCGGAGCCAATAGCGATGCCTTGCGACAAATCTTCGGTGCAGCCCGGCACTCGCGCTCCAATGATCGATTCCGAATTTGTGCGGACGTGCTTGCCCAACCGGTCGCTGATACCTGGTAGCGAGCCGTTCTCTTTGAGCCGGAAAAGAAGCTCCATCGTGCCCAGCGACGATGCCGAAAAGACCACCGCGCGGCAGGTGAGCCGGCCCGGTTGCTTTCGGATCCACGCCAGCGAATTCACGGTGCGAATCTCGTATCCTCCGCTGCCATCGCTCGCGCCGCCCAGCGGTTTGACGTCTACCACCTTGGTCTCTGGAAAAACCACCGCCCCATACTTCTCCGCCAGGTAGAGATAATTGAGGTCCAGCGTGTTTTTTGCCCCGTAGCGACAGCCCATCATGCAACCGCCGCAGGCGGTGCACGTGCCTCGCGGCGGACCTTCTCCGTCGAAGAATGGATCGGGAAACGTTTGGTTTGCGGCTTCACCTTCAGCCGCCTCGAAGATACCGACCCGCGTTCTGTAGAAAGTGTGGCCGAAGCCGGAAACTTCGCTGGTTCTTTTCAGAAGTTGATCGGCGGGCCCGAGGATCTGATTCTGCGTTACTCCCAGCATGCGCGACGCAGTTTCATAGTGCTGAGGCATCTCCGACTTCCAGTCAGCCAATCCGGCCCACGATCCGCTTTGCCAGACTTTATCTGGAGGCGGCAACAGCGTTCCCGCATAAGTGATCGATCCACCGCCCACGGCGCAACCGTGAAAGATGGTCGCGTGACGGAAGAAACGAATTTTGAAGAAGCCGTGCAACCCAAGTTGTGGGTGCCAGAGCCAGCGCCGGATCGACCAACTTGTCCGTGGAAAAGACAGGGGCGCCCAGCGGCGCCCCATTTCAATTACGGCAACTCGATAGCCCTTCTCCACCAGTCGAAGCGCGGAAACGCTGCCTCCGAATCCGGACCCGATTACGATGAAGTCAAAATCGAATTGCGGGCTGCGAGCTGCCATACAATACCCCGCGCACTGGCCGGAAGATGCGACGCTATGCGACCAGGTACTTGCCAGCCTCAATGACTTTCTGAGCAATACCCTGCCGCAGCGCCACTGTATTGAATGGTTCGTATTTGCACAGCCGGCGCAGGATTGCCAGTTGCGACCGCAGCATGTCTCCTTCGGCGCACGCGGCAATCACTGTCCTGGCCGCGCTTTCGATCTTCTCCATGGCGCCGGAAATATAGACGCGGGTCATGGCAATGGCATGCGCACAACCCGCATCCCCGTTCCGCGCGGCCAGTTTTTGCGCGCGCACTACAGCCGACTCCATGGCATAGGTTTCAATCGTCATGTTGGCGATTGCACCCATGATTTCCTGCTGGTCCTGGATCGCTTGCATATATTTCTGCGTAGCAATTCCCGCGGCAAACAATCCAATCTTCTTCGCCGATGCCACCAACCTCCGCTCCTGAGCCAGAGGACCTTCCTCGCCCTCCTCGGCAGTCCCAGACAAGACCTCATCCATCAGCTTCTTGATTGCTGCCATAAGTGGGAGTTGCCCGGTCATGGCACGTTTCAGCAGAAACCCAGTGATCAGCAGCCGGTTGATTTCGTTCGTGCCTTCGAAAATTCGATTCACACGAACATCCCGGTAATTGCGTTCTGCCGGATATTCCTCGACAAAACCGTACCCGCCGTAGATCTGCACCGATTCGTCGACGACGTAATCGATGAACTCCGATCCCCAGACCTTCAGAATCGAACACTCGACAGCATATTCGTCGATCACCTTGCGCACCTGTGCCATGTCTTCGTGCGCTTCCCCGAGCTGTGCAATGGCCGCGTCCATCATGCCGACAGTGCGATACGCCATCGCCTCGCCGGTGAAAATACCCGCCGCCATGTTGGCCAGCTTCTCGCGAATCAAGCCGAAATCCGCAATCACCTTCCCGAACGCCTTGCGCTGCTTGGCATATGCGATCGCGCCCTCGATGCAGTTGCGCGCCGAGCCCACGCAAGCCGCACCCAGCTTGAATCGCCCAACGTTCAGCACATTAAAGGCGATGTGGTGCCCTTTTCCAATTTCGCCAAGCACGTTCTCCACCGGAACCTGGCAGTCGTTCAGGATCAGCGGACACGTCGAAGATCCGCGAATCCCCATCTTGTGCTCTTCTGCGCCCACTGAAAATCCGGAAAACCCGCGCTCCACAATGAACGCTGTGAATTTGTCGCCAGACACTTTCGCGAACACGATGAACAGGCCGGCGAAGCCCGCATTCGTAATCCACATTTTCTCGCCGTTCAAAATGTAGTGCTTCCCGTCGGGTGAGAGCTTCGCCTGCGTGCGGCAATTTAGCGCATCGGATCCCGACGAGGACTCCGACAGTGCGTACGCCCCGATAATTTCCCCGCTGGCCAGCTTCGGGAGATATTTTTTCTTTTGTTCCTCCGTCCCGAAGTAAACGATGGGAAGGGTGCCAATGCAGGTGTGCGCGCCCCACGTCGTGCTGAAGCCCCCGTACTTCGCCAGACGATCGGCGATGATGGCGGAAGTAACCTTATCCATCTGCATGCCGCCGTACTGTTCGGGAACGTCGACCCCGCTCAGCCCAAGTTCTCCTGCTTTCTTAACCAGTTCCCGGGTTATCGCGAAGTTCTTTTGCTCCATGTTCTCGATGTTGGGGACGATTTCCTTATTGGCAAATTCCTCCGCGGTTTGTGCAATGAGCAGATGCTGCTCGCTGAAATCTTCTGGAGTGAAAACATCCTCTGGCAGGCGCTCCTCGATTAGGAAGCCGCAGCCGCGGATCTTGTTAGCCGGTACTGCTGTAACCGTAGCCATATTCCCTCTCCCTCAAAGCACTGGTTCGTGCGTTTGCCGTTCAGCTATGGAATCGAATAGGAGTCAGTGGAATGATCATGAAATCGGCAGCTCAGCGCTGCCGAAGCTCGCCTCCCAGGGATCGAGCGAATTGGCGCCTCCGGGCGAAAGGATTTCTTTCGCCCGAAAACGCACCCGTATACGACGCACACGTAACTTCGCAGCAGACAAAGCACGTCGAACGGATCAGGCGCAGCGCTGACGCTCTGCAAAGGCTTCGCTTAGGCGACGGCCGCTGCCACTTTCACTTTCTTCACCGGCTTCCGTGCCCGCTCTGTCTTCGCCGCGACATGTGGCGGCTTCACCATCACATCCATCAGCGCCTTCTGAGCATCGACATAGCTCTTCACCGCCTCGCGAGTTAGTTCGCTCACGGGGAGAAAAGGAAACGGTTTCAGGATTTCGAACGTCTTCCCTGCCGTTTTCACGCCGGCTGTCACCTGCCGACCAGCCACGTCGACCAACCGTTTTTGCGCTTCCATCAGCGAGTCGGTGGCCTTCCGCGCCAGTTCCGTCAACTCGGTCTGTTTGACTTTCTTGGCAGTGCCGTTATGCCGGCCGCCGGTGGCCTTTGCGGTCTCCTCGGCAATGACGTCCATGAATTTCTTCTGCGCCTTGACGAAGCTCTCCATGCTTTCACGAGCCAGATCCACCGCATGCTCGGGCTGGTAGGGTTTGCCGGCCTTGGCAGACTCTAGCCAGTTGTGGGTCTGCTTGCTGGCAAGCTTCAGGTACTCTTCCTGCATCTCGATGAACGTGTCGACGCTGCGCCGCAGCAGGTCGGTGAGCGCGTGCGCCGCGGGCCAGTCGCCCACTCGCTCTTTCACGCCCGTCATCAGGATCTCGTTCTGCTGTTTTCCAAGTTCCAGCAGAACCTTCTGTCCTTCCAGAAAGTTCGCCATACCCTCTTCGGCGATCTCGCTGAGAATCGCGGTGGGAGAGTGCTTGGGATCGGACAATTGCTGCCGTACGGCATGCATCACGCTGGCATTCTGCCGCATCGCCAGATCGATGAGGATGCGTTGAGTTGCGAACAGAGTTTGCACGCCTTGCTGCGCCCAGCCCGAAAGCAGGGCGACCGTTGACGATTCTTTGGAATGAATGGATTCATGCTTTGTTGCCGCTGCCATAAAGTTGCCTCCGATTGCTGCATTGCAGCATCGACTAAACTATACGACTGCCAAGCACTTGTGTCAAGATATTCCTGCAGGGTGATGCAAAGCAGCAAAAACGCCACAGGATCGACCATGAAACCTTCTGTGATCGTCATCAAGAAATACGGCAATCGCCGTCTCTACGACACCACCAGCAGCCGCTACGTGAACCTCGACGATCTGGCCGGGCACATTCGCGCCGGCCGGGAGGTGCAGGTTGTCGACGCCAAGACCGGTCAGGATCTGACCCGCGTCGTCTTGACGCAGATCATCACGGAAGATGCCAGGGACAAACCCACGGGATTGCCTCTGGAGTTGCTGCGGCAGTTGATCATCGCGTCCGATGAGGTGCGGCAGGAGTTCCTGATGTGGTATCTCAAGTCTGCATTTGACACCTATCAGAAGCTGCAAGACACGGTACAAAACCGTCTGAGCGAAGTGCAGTCTGCGATTCTATCGCCCGTCGACCTGATGAAGCGTTTTTTGGGCACGGCGGCGTCCGCGGCACCGGAAGCGGAGTCGGAAGTCGAAATGTTGCGCAGGCGAGTTGCGGAGCTCGAGAGCCGCGCGGGAAAGTCCGCACGAAAGAAACGCAGCGTCAGTAAAAAGCGCAGAGCATCCTAGCTCCCGAGATAGCAAGCGAAAACTGCGCCGAAAATGTTTGCTTGAACCGTCAGGCACGACGCGCTATAATTTTGCAGTGCAGCAATCGCCCTTCTTTGTGAATCCTCGCAAAGACCGGGCAGCCTCAGGGACGAACTTGCGGCGTAAACAGAAAAAGGCAGCAGCGCGTCCTTCCCAAACCTCGCGGCGCAAGCCGACTCCGCGGCCTTATCCGAAATCCAACACTTCCAGTTTTTGGACCGAAGCGCTCTTCGGAGCCGAGATCCTTCTGTTGCACGCGACCCCGGTCTACTACGGTCTAGGTGTGCCGCACGGGGACGGTTCTGCGGTCGTCATCATTCCGGGGTTTCTCGGCACGGACCTTTACCTCACCGAACTTCACGCCTGGCTCCGGCGCATTGGATACCGGCCCTATTTTTCCGGCATAGGCATTAACGCCGAATGCCCCAATCTGCTCATCCAGCGCCGTTTGAACCAGACCATTGAAACAGCGCTGCAGGAAACTGGCCGTAAGATTCATGTGATCGGACATAGCCTTGGTGGAGTAATCGCCCGCTCGGTGGCGGGTGCGCGACCAAAAGACGTGGCTTCCGTAATCACGCTCGCAGCGCCCATTCGAGGCACGGTTGCCAATCGAGCGGTGCTCCGCGCCGCGGAAGCGGTTCGTCTCCAGATTCTCGAGGAGCATGGCCGTCGTGTGCTGCCCGATTGTTATACCGGACGCTGCACCTGTAATTTTGTCGACTCACTTCGCCGCAAGGTTTCCAATGCCATGTTCGAGACTGCAATTTACACGCGCCAGGACGGCATCGTCGATTGGCGCTATTGCATGACCATGGATCCGGAAAAGGACGTGGAAGTTCCCGGCACCCACATCGGAATGGCGTTCAATCCCGCAGCCTACGCGGTTGTCGCCGAGCGCCTGGCCAGAGCGCATTCTCGCGAATAGTCAGCCCACCATCTCCAACACCGCGCCGGTGGCCGTCTCCAGTCTCTCGGTTGCTCCGCTCGCGCTCTCGATGAGAAGGGATGCTGACGCCAGACTGTTGTTCATTACCTCGAACAGGCCGCTGCAATTAGTCTTCAAATAAGGAAGACGGTGCACACTTGGCCCGCGTCCGTCGATCGCAGCTTCCAGCCGCATTCCATTCCGCCCGGTACAGTGAAAATTCCACTGAAGATTCTGGCGGCTGTCGCCGATGTCTTGCAAATTTCGAAACAGCTGCGTCTGTCCCTCATGCCACAGCACCGCTTTACGAAAGAGCAGTCCGAAGGGCATTTCGTACACTAGCGCTTCCAACGTGCTCGCCGGCTGGCCGGACCGCGGAAGATAGGCGTGCGTCCATGTCCAAAAATTACGATGCCGGTACCCGCAGTTATGCCCCTGCACTCCGAACCCCAGAGGATCTCCCGTGAAGCGCCGTCCATCGAACATGATCTCTCCGGAGAAAAGAGCATCTGAGTGCGGCGTCCGCGAGAAGCCAATCCAGCCCTTGTCGCTAAGCGTCGTACGAAATGCAGAGCGATAGCGCAGGTTCCATGAGATTGAGTGTCCCTCCACCTGCAAACGCCCCTTGCATGAGTCCTCGTCGATGTCGTTGCCTACAATGCGGAAATGAAACGGACTCTGGCCTCTACCGCTGATATCCAGTCCCTGCAGTGGAAATCCCTGGATGAAGCTCTGCGCTATGCCTCCCGATGGAAACCATGTTGCCCAAACCTGGACCGGCATTCCCCGTGAATTTCCGGCGCAGCCGCCTCGACCGGGATTCATCATCAAATAGCGGAACCACCAGGCTCCGCTCCCGTCCGCCAATCCCACACGCAGAAACCAGACTTCGTAACGGCGCCGGGCCGATAATCCGGAAAATATTTCGTTCAAAGTGGCCAAGGATTCTTACTCCGTGTTGTCCGCAAATTCACGCGCCATTAAACGTTCGCCGGGCACGAATTTCTCTGCGTTCTCCGCGCCTTTCTCAGCGACCTCTGCGGTTCAAGCTTTTGTTCTGTTTCTTCCGCCTAAACTATCTCACAAGACTCCCGACGATCCGGTGACGCCGGTCACTGCACAATCGAAAGCATCGGCCCATAGTGTGAACCGGTAGGTCCCCTCCATGCTGGATGCTTCCACCATCCCAGCGGGCCTCGGCTCGCTCGCGCCCGGCCAGTTGCGCGCTGCCTTGGAAAATTTTTTGCCTCTCGGCGCGACCCCGGCCGAGAAAATCAGCGCAATTGAAACGGGACTGCGAAGTCCCATCGGTCAGTCCGTTCGCGAAACAATGGCGCGCTGGATCGTCGACGAAATCGTTCCTGTTAGAGAATTGGTTCCGGAAGCGTATAAGCCATGGCGTCCGCCGGTGCGCGACGCGATGATGTTCGTCGTAACGCGGCTCTCTCCTGCGCGGCTCGCGCCGAAGCTCCTGGAGCAAATTGAGCTTCCTCTCAAAACACCCGCAGAGGTACGTTTGCTGCGTCTGATCGCAAAGGTGCCGGGCTTGCAGAAACTGGGCCAGGTCATAGCACGAAACCAGCATCTTCATCCAGCTCTACGCAGAGCACTCGCCAAACTCGAAAACGGAATTCGCGACGTCCAGCCAGAAGATATCCGCGACATTGTTCAAAAGGCGTTGGGGCCGCGGATGCAGAAGTTCGCCGTTCAAGTCGCGCCCAGAATACTCAAGGAAGCCAGCGTCAGCGCAGTCGTGCGCTTCACATGGCGCAATCCCGATACCAAGCGGCGCGAGCGCGGCGTCTTCAAAGTCCTGAAACCTCACATCCCCGAATACTTCGCCGAGGACATGGACTATCTGCAAGGCCTGGCCCAGTACTTCGGCGACCGGCACCACACCTACGGCTTCGCGGCCCACTTGATCCCCGACACTTTCCGCAAGGTTCGGCGCCTGCTGCAGCATGAAGTCAACTTCGCTCGTGAACAAAAAACCTTGGTCGAAGCCGGCATTCTCTATCGCTCCTTCCCCGGAGTGCGCATCCCGCAGGTCATTCAGCCCCTATGCACGCAGAGCATCACGGCGCTAACGGAAGAGCAAGGAATCAAGGTGACTAGCGCCGCGGCGCGCCTGCCCGTCGCGCGCCGGCGAAAAGTTGCCGAGCAAATGGTGGAAGCTCTCGTGGCTGTGCCTCTTTTCTCTTCCACCCAGGACGCGATCTTTCACGGCGATCCCCACGCCGGTAATTTGCTCTACAACAACAAAACTGGAGAGCTTGTCATCCTCGATTGGGCTCTGCGCGAGCGTTTAAGCCGCGAGCAGCGCCGTCATCTCGCGCTCTTGTTTCTGATGGTCACGTTGCGCGATCCCGTGGGCACATCCAACGAAATCCTGGCGCTCAGCCAACATCCCATTCGAGAGACTTCGCCGCTGGCCAAGCGCGTTCGCGATACAGTGAACAAATTCCTCGATCAGATGCCGGCGTCCCGCATGCCCAGCGGGGCAGACTCTATGCGCCTGCTGGAGCGCGTCGCCGTGCAGGGCGTAAAGTTCCCGAGTTCGCTGATCATGTTGTCGAAGGTGATGTTCACGCTGGAGGGGATACTGGGGGACATCGTTGGCTCCGACACAGGGATGGGCTTCACCATCGCGCGGCACGTCGCCCAGCATTGGATTGGCAACCGCTCTGCCTTCCGTTCGCCACTGAAGACCCGTGACTGGCTCACACTCCAGTTCAGCGCGATGCTTTATACCAGCCGGGTATGGGTGCAATGGGAACAGGCCATACTCAACCGCTTGCTGACGCCCAAGTCGTCTGCGGCGCCTGCGATTTCAGAACTGGAAGGGCGGTCGTCCTAAGCGGAAGGCCGCCCGTCACCGATCCAATTTTCCCCGGCCTAAACTGAAACGGCCTTTGGCCGGTGCGCGGTACGTGCCTTCCCGTGATGGGCGCGCCCCACGACTTTCTTACCCGGTTTGATAAGTGACCCGATCAGCGAGGTCTCCGCATTGAAAAAATTCTTTACGCCTTCGCCAGTCTGGTTCGCGAAAGGCAACAACCGCGCAGGCGAGACGAGTTTCAGGGATCGAGTTGCAGTGTCCAGGTTCACATTCATCTGCTGGCCCATCACGTCCAGTAGTCTCTTCTGCGCCTCGATGAAAGCGTTCCCGGCTTCGCGCGCCAGTTGCGCCAGTTCGGTCTTCTTCACGGCTTTGCCATCGTGGACCTTCTTGTGACCCGCTGCCGCCGCCGCTTCCTCCGCCACCGCATCCAGGAATTTTTTCTGTGCGCGCGTGAAGCTTTCCACTCCCTCGCGGGCAAAATCGACCAGGTGAGCAGCGCGCTCCCCTTTCCCCGCTTGCTCCGACTCCAGCCATTGCAGCGTCTGCTTGCTGGTGTTGGTCAGTAACTCCTGCTGCATCTCGATGACAGTATCAAGGCTGCGCTGTGCAAGTTCGGTCACTGCAACTGCTGGTATGAAGCCGGTCATCCGTTCTTTAACTCCGTTAAAAATAATGTCGTTTTCTTGTTGCACCAGGTCGAGAAACGTTCGCTGTGCTTCCACGAAACTCGATGTTCCCTCAACCGCGAGTTCAGTCAGAATCGCGAGGGGAGAGTTGTCCTTGTCATTGTGGGTTGGCATTGTTGCCTCCAATTGCTGCATTGCAGCATAGCTCTACTGTAGTATCGGCGCGCCTCCCCGTCAATAGCCGTCGCGCAGTATTGCGCCGCGTCACTTTGAAGGGTGATTCTCATCACAGGAACAGAACGTGCAAGAATGCAACCTGTTTCGTTGGAATATCGACATGGAAAAACTCCCTGAAGTGGAAGCTGCAAAAACATTGATGACCGAGGCCATGGCTTGGTCGGTCATGAAATGGCTACGCGAAAAGAAAAGAGTGCGTAAGACCGCCGACCAGGCCAATGCCGCCCTCGATCAATTGAGTGCACTAACCCGCCAGCGCTGGCCCGAGCCCGTTAGAACCGCCTACGATGCACTGCTGGCGGCCGCCACTGGAAATGGGACGGCGCCTGAACAACGGAAGCCGCGGCCGGTAATGTCTCCTGACGCGACTCTTACGGCGAAGAAGATGAAGGAATCCGATGACGAAGCTCACCGCGCCAGGATGGACGCAGAAGAAGCGTTTGACCTCGCAGAGAAACGACTAAGCACTCGCCTCGCGCGCGAAGGCTGTCAAAAGGCGATTCATTCCTGGGACCTGCACGAAAAAGCGATTCGGAAAGCAGAAGCGTTCATTCGCTCGAAGTAGCCAACCCGGGCAGAAGCCCCGTGTAGATCGCCATTCCGACCACCGCGTCCACACCGATTGCATCCAGATCGTCGATTTCCTGTTGTGACTTTATTCCCCCTGCCGCGATCAACTGCCTCGCTGTTGCCTCGCGCAGCGGACGAATCACTTCCAGCGGAAAGCCCCGCATCAAGCCTTCCGTCTCCACATGCGTGTACAAGTACGCGCTACACCACGGCTCTAGTGCGTGCACCATATCCAGCGGGCTTATCTCCGTCACCGTGCGCCATCCGTGAATCGCCACTCGCCCGCCAATCGCATCAAGAGCGAATACCAGCCGCGCCGTGCCAACTGCGTCAGCCAGGCTCTCAGCGAAGCGCCTATCGAGCTTTCCATCAGAGAACAGCGCCGATCCGATGATCACTCGACGTGCCCCTGCCTCTAATGCAGCCTCCGCAGCCGCAATCGTGCGAATGCCCCCGCCCACCTGGCACGGCAACTGGTGCGCCAGTTCACGAATCAGTTCCACATTGCCGCCCGTGCCAATAGCGGCATCGAGATCAATCAATTGCACCAGCGGGTACTTCGAGAAGCGATCGACCCAGGTTTTGAAGTCGTCGAACTCCAGCGCCTTCTTCCTGCCCTGCACCAACTGCACAATCTTTCCGCCCATTAAATCGATCGAGGGAATCAGCACGGCCACCTCACCGGAATACCCTGTGACCCGAGTTGCTGCTTGAGGTCCGCAAGCCGGCTGAATCCGTAATGAAAAATTGACGCAGCCAGCGCGGCATCGGCATGGCCCTCGCGAAATACTTCGACGAAATGCTGCGCTCCGCCCGCACCGCCAGAGGCAATCACCGGAATCCGAACCGAGTCCGCGATTGCCCGAGTCAACTCGCAATCGAAGCCGATTCCAGTTCCGTCCCGGTCCATCGACGTCAGCAAGATTTCGCCCGCTCCGCGCGACTCCGCTTCGCAAGCCCACATAACCGCGTCCCTGCCGGTCCCTGCTCTTCCGCCATGCGTGAACGCTTCCCAACGCGATGTCTCCGCGGATCGCTTCGCATCAATAGCAACGACAACAGCCTGCGAACCAAAGCGTTCCGCGATCCGCTTGATCAATGTTGGATCGGCAAGTGCCGCTGAGTTTATGCTGATCTTGTCTGCGCCCGCTGAAAACACGGCTGCCGCATCCCCCAGCGTGCGTATGCCGCCTCCTACCGTGAATGGAATAAACAATTGACGTGCGGCCCGGCGCACCGTGTCCAGCAGAGTCGCGCGCCTTTCGTGCGCTGCAGAAATATCCAGAAGCACGATCTCGTCCGCTCCAGAGGCGCTATGCGCCTTTGCCAGTTCGGCGGGGTCGCCCGCGTCGCGCAAATTTTCAAACCGCACACCCTTCACCACGCGGCCGCCGTCCACATCCAGGCAAGCGATAATACGTTTCGTCAGCATCTCAGAGCGCACAAAAATTGCCCAGTATCTTCAAACCGGTCTCTCCGGATTTTTCGGGATGAAACTGCACCCCGAACAGCTGATCCCGTTCCACAGCCGCTGAAAAACATCCGCCATATTCACAGCAAGCCACCGTCGTCTCCGTAACCGGCGCGCGAAACGAGTGCGTGAAATATACGAACGAAGACGACGCGACGCCACGGAACAGTCGCGAAGAAGGAGAAACGTCAAGCTGGTTCCACCCCACATGCGGCGATTTCACCTTCGCCGGAAATCGCTCACAATCGCCGCTCAACGCGCCCAGTCCCGGCGTCTCCGGCGATTCCTGACTTCCCTCGAACATCCACTGCATTCCAACGCAGATCCCGAGGAACGGAACTCCGCGACCAATGCCATCGGCAATAGCTTCCTGCAAACCGGATCGTCCGAGCGCCGCCGTTGAAGCAAAATGGCCGACTCCCGGAAGCACGATCTTCTTCGCTCTAGCAACCTGCGCAGGATCGGAGGTAATCGCGCAATCTTCGCCCAGCCAGTCCAACGCCTTCTTCACCGAAACCAGATTTCCGGCGCCGTAATCCACAATCGCAATCATCACAGCACTCCTTTTGTGCTAGGCAGCAGGCGCGCCATGCGCCGATCACGCCAGCACGCCGCACGCAGCGCCCGAGCAAACGCCTTGAACAGGGCCTCAATCTTGTGATGACTCGAGCGCCCGTAAAGCACACGCGCATGAACATTCGCCCGCGCCCCACGAGCAAAACCTTCAAAAAAATCGGGCACAAGCTCCGCTTGCAGATCGCCCACCAACCGCGTGCGCACTTTTGTGTCGACCACGGCGGCGGTACGCCCGCAAAAGTCCACGGCCGCCATCCCCATCGTCTCGTCCATCGGCATCAGGAAATATCCGGCCCGCAGAATGCCGCGCTTGCTGCCCAACGCCTTGTCAAACGCCTGCCCGAGCACGATTCCAATATCTTCGACCGTATGATGCTGGTCTACGTCAAGATCGCCGTGCGCCGTCAACTTCAGATCGAAGCCCCCGTGATGCGCAAACAACTCCAGCATGTGATCAAAAAAACGAATGCCGGTGGATACCTGGTAACGCCCGCGCCCTTCGATGGTGAGCGAGATCTGAATCTGTGTTTCTTTACTGACCCGCTTGATGCTTCCCTTTCTCATCGCCGCGATGCCCCCTGCGCAATGCCAAGCTCCTCGCATGTTTCCTGGAGAGCAGCGAGCAAGCGACCCGCGTGCGCTTGCGGTCCCAGTGTGATGCGAACACATCCTTCGCAACCGTGATCGCTGGTGCGGTCGCGAACCAGGATGCCACGACGTCTCATCTGTTCGACGAAAGCTGCCGCCGCGCCCACGCGTGCAAGCACGAAATTAGCCTGGCTGGCCCAGAACTGAATTCCAAGGGCTTCGAGCGCACGCTCCAGTCGAGCCCGTGACTCGCGCACCTCGCTCACATACTGCCGAATGTAGCTTTGGTCCCCAAGAGCCTCCGGCAAGCAGGCCAGCGCCACCGCGTTCACGTTGTAAGGCGAACTAACCCGCCGCGCGGAACGCATCTGCTCGGCATCGCCAACCAGCACTCCAATGCGCAGCCCAGCCAGCCCGTAGGCCTTGGAAAAAGTGCGCGCCACAAACAGGTTTGGGAGTTCATTGCGAGCTGCCAGCATACTCTGCCCATAAAACTCAAAATAGGCTTCGTCCACCAGCACCGCCGCGTCGGGCGCCGAACGAGCGATTCGCGCTAACTCCGCCGCTGGCGCGACCGTTCCTGTGGGATTGTTTGGATTCGCGACCGCGATCAGTCGCGTTCGCGGCGTAATGCGCTTACACAATTCGTCGGCAGGAAACTCAAAATCCTTGCCAGCGGGAACTGCGATAAGCTGCGCTCCCGCAGCCATGACATAAATCCGGTACATGGAATACGTCGGCACAGCGATCAGCGCCTCGTCCCCTGCCTCCAGGTAGGTCTCGCACAGCAGGTGGATCGCTTCGTCCACGCCATTGGTCAGCAGCAGTTCCGCCTGCGGGACTTTTAGAAAGTCCGCCACCGCCGCTTCCACCGGTTCACGCTCGGGATAACTTGCAAGTTGTTCGGGCGTCAACTGCCGCAAACGCTCGAGCACTCGGGGCGAACACCCGACCGTGTTCTCGTTGAAATCCAGGCGCAGCCCGGAACGCCCCGCCAGGGGCGGGTGGTACGAAGGCAACGTGCGCACCGTTTCCCGCGGATTAAGCATGTTCGCACCTCACGCGGATCGATCGCGCATGCGCTGGCAATCCCTCCGCCGCGGCAAGGCATTCGATTGCCGGAGCAATCCGCCTCAACCCTGCGGCAGAAAGCTGCTGCACTGTAATCACCTTCACAAAATCCGCCACGCTCAGACCTCCTCGAAAACGCGCCTGCCCCGAAGTCGGCAACACATGATTGGGACCGGAAGCGTAATCGCCCGCCGCCTGCGCCGAGTAATTCCCCACAAATACCGAACCCGCATTCTGGATAAACGGCAAGTCATCCGCCTCCACCGTGATGTGCTCGGCCGCAATGCGATTAGCCCACTCCCGCGCTTGTTCGCGCGAAGTTGCGATGAGAATTGCTCCCCGCCTCCGCAAAGATTTTTGCGCGATCGGATTCCCTTTCGCGGCCTGCGTCACAGCAGCTTTCACAGTTCGTGCCAACTCCCGAGACGTCGTGATAAACACAGCCAAAGTCTCGGGATCATGCTCGGCCTGCGCGATCAGATCAGCCGCAATAAATTCCGGAACGCCCGAGTCGCTCAAGACCACGGCTTCCGTAGGCCCCGCCAGAAAATCAATCGCGCAGTCGAACGAAACCAGTTTCTTAGCAACCGTGACGTACGCGTTCCCAGGCCCCACAATCTTGTCGACGCGTGCAATGCTGCTGGCGCCATACGCTAACGCCGCAATAGCCTGCGCCCCACCTACGCGATAAAACTCGCGCACGCCCAACATTGCGGCCGCAGCTAAAACTTCCACCGAAGGCTTTGGGGACACGGCCCGAATATTCTTCACGCCGGCAACCTGCGCGGGAATCACCGTCATCAGCAAGGTAGAGACCAGCGGATAACGTCCGCCCGGAACATAGCAGCCCACAGATTCCAACGGTCGCACGATTTGCCCCAGAGAAATTCCGTCTTGCGTCCGCATCCAGCCGTCGGGCTTCTGCCATTCGCAAAACTGGCGGATGCTCTCCGCAGCCTGGCGGAGAGACTTCAGCAACTCTGCAGGAACCGTCTCCGACGCTTCCGCCATTTCCGCCTCAGACACACGCAGAGGTTTTTTCGCAGCCAGTCCATCCCACTGCTCCGCATATCGCCGAAGCGATCGCTCCCCTCCTCTACGAACACCCTCAACGATGCGACGAACGCGCGGCTCCAACCCGCTCAGGAGCCCGCTTCGTGCGGCAAGGCGTTCCACCAACCCATCAGCCGCGCGGCCGGAGACAATCCGCATCACAGCACCACCTTGTTCAGCGGATACTCCACAATCCCCTGCGCCTGCGCTTCTTTCAGCCGCGGTATCACATTCCACGCCGCTCCTTCGTCGATCACAGTGTTAACTGCCAGCCAGTCTTCATCGCTCAGATGAGAGATGGTCGGCTTCTGCAACGCCGGCAACACCGCCAACACTGCGGCCAGGTTCTCTTTCTTTACGTTCAGCATCAACCCCACACGGTCCTGTGCTTCCATTGCGCCTTGCAGCATCAGAGCCAGATTGTCGATTTTTCGTCGCTTGTCGCGGTCCGCGTATGAGCACTTGTTGGCAATCAATTGCGTGTTCGATTCCAGCACCGTCTCCAGAATGCGTAGCCGGTTCGCTTTCAGCGAACTCCCAGTCTCGGTGACTTCGACGATGGCGTCCGCCAGCATAGGCGGCTTCACTTCCGTGGCTCCCCAGGAAAACTCAACCCGCACCTCGACACCTTTCTTAAGGAAGTAGTCGCGCGTAACTTTCACCAGTTCGGTGGCAACAATTTTTCCTGAAAGATCCTCTGCGCGCTGAATGGACGAATCCTCCGGCGCCGCCAGCACCCATCGCACTTTGCCGCGGCTGCGCTTGGCATAAATCAGGTCACTCACGGTCACCACTTCCAGTCCGCTCTCAATCACCCAGTCGAGCCCCGTCAAGCCGGCGTCAATGGCGCCGTGCTCCACGTAGCGCGCCATCTCCTGCGCCCGGATCAACATGCAGTCGATCTCCGGATCTGCCGTGCTCGCGACATATGATCGCCCGCTGGTGTATGCTGGCAGCCCCGCGCGCGCGAATAGTTCTAAGGTCGCCTCCTGCAAACTGCCTTTAGGAATTCCGATGCGCAGCTTCATCGCGCCTCCTTCGAAGGCGTCGCTTCTCTTACTTTTCGGGAAACGGCCTCGGTGAAACACGACCGCGTGCCGCGATGGCAGACCACTCCCGCTCCCTCCACTTCAACTCGCAGCAGCAAAGTGTCGCGGTCACAGTCCGTGTGGGCGGAAACAACCCGCAGCCGGTTTCCCGAAGTCTCGCCCTTCATCCAGAGTTGCTGGCGCGTCCGGCTGTAGAACGTTACATAGCCATCCTCCAGCGTGCGCTCCAGCGCGTCGCGATTCATAAATCCCACCATCAGAACTTCGCCGTCGGTCGAATCCTGCACCACGGCAGGAAGCAGCCCGCCCATTTTTTCGAAATCGAATTCTGCATTCATATTCGCAATTCCTCTCCGAGAAACAAAAAGCCCGCTGAGCGTTGTCGCGTCAGCGGGCCGAAACTCCTGAAAAGTGCCGTTAATTCAAAGGATGCAATCTCAGGTGTACATCGCCGCCGTCGCGCTGTGCGCGTGATGGTGATGGCGATGATGGAAACGAGACAACATCCTGTTCCTACGGTACGAGACCGATCCGTCTCGGTCAAGGATTTTAAACGATTAGCGCTCGCTGTTTTTTGAATGCACCCAATTCGAATTTCGCATGCCCCGCCAGGATGCCGCCACGAAGCGACGGACCAATGTAGCTTCCCCAGCGAAGTGCAATCATCTTTCATTTTTCATTTCACATGACAATTCATTCAGACTCACGATCCCGGCGAACCCGCCTTGATCTCCGCCGCCTTGCCATCGTGATACACAATCACCAGCGGCTTACCACCGTTCGGATAGCGCACTGTCTTTTCGTCAGAACCGCCGCCCGCATCCGGTACGCCCATGCCGACCGCGAAATCCGCCTGCATCTCGTTCATCCCCGGCTTCACCTGGTGCTGCTCGACTGCCTGCCACACATCCGGTGGCCAGTGCTTATACAAATCGCGCGGATCCTCCACGAAAAACATTTCGTCGGAATAAATCTTGTACTGTCCGTCCGCTTCATATCCAATCGGCACTGCGTTCGTCTTCCCTTCCTTCTGAAACACGGCCATTACCTGCAGGCGTTGTCCCGCTCCTGAAGGCTTGGCCGTGACCACGTCTTGGATCTCCAGTTTCTCAATTGGCAAGAGCAGGCCAGCCTCGTGCGCAAAGTCGACGCGCTTGCTGGCCGGGTTGTACGGATAGTATGTATACCGATAACCCTCTTTCACCCATACCGGCTGCTGGGTAAGCTGTTTCGCGCTCTTCAGGTCGTAGGGATAAAGCTTCTTGGGATTGACGTAGAAATCGGGATTCGAATAACCAACGTTCGCGGCCTCCTTCCGCTTCTCGGCGGCAAGCCGGTCTTCATGCCGGTGGTACAGAATGAACCCCGCCCGCACTCCCGCAATCACCATCGCGAGCAGCAAGGCCAGCTGTATCTTTTGCCTCGCTTCCGGACTTATCATGAAATGAACTGTACCAAGTTCTCCGCGTACTCAGCGGGATTTCTTCGCAACCTTTGCGCTGAGCCTCTGACTTCGCTCCGATCACTCCCTTGCAGAGGCTGGAGGCGTCCCGTCAGCCTGCGGCTAAGGTAAACTGGCAACAGAGGAATTTCTACAATGGCGGCCATCACGGAACAAGACGTCCTGAGCGCCCTGAAGAGTTGCTACGACCCGGAGATCCCGGTCAATATCGTCGACCTTGGACTGATCTACAAAGTGGATTTCGCGTCCGCGGGGAATGCCGCCGAACCGAAACAAGATGTCACTGTCGATATGACCCTGACCGCGCAAGGTTGCCCGGAGCACGTCAACATCAGCGCCCAGGTCAAATCCCGCGTCGAGCAATTGCCCGGTGTCAACACCTGCACCGTCAACGTCGTTTGGACTCCGCCCTGGACTCCCGAGCGCCTCAGCCCCGACGCCAGAAAACAGCTCGGCATCGAGTAGAAGCGCCAGCGTCAAAAAGCTTTGACTGCAGAGAGCAGCAGGAATCCTGCTTTTCTTGGCGCCCGCCGCGGATCTTCTTCGCCAACTCCGCGGTTGAAAGCTCTTTCCTGCTATCCGCCGATCTCATCCCAGGCATCGAAGGCCGACTGCCCTGCCGCCTCGGTAATCCGCTTGCCCGCCTTGGCGGCCATCTCCATCACGTGCATCCCGCGTTCAAAATAATCCGGCAGCGACTGTCGCACTCTCTCGAACTGTTCCGGATATTCCGAGGCCAGGACAGCCAGACCGATCCCGCCGGCCAGCACGCCTGCGGGAAATCTCTTCTTCATAAAGAACATTGCAGCCACGCCCATGGAACTGAGCACAATCGCTTTTTTCCACGATTCCATTGTCGTTCCCTCAAAGAGTTCTTTAAGTTGCAAAAAGAGGCATCTTCGTTGCCAAAATTGTAGCTCGTCGCGCCTTTGCTCGCGTACTTCGCCTGACTCAGACACTATCCTTCCCGAGGCAAACCGCGCAGAGTTCCCTTGCCTGCCGCAGGCGGCGCAGTCGCAGGCAAGGCGTTGACTTTCCATTGTGAGGGGCTAACTCTCGAGACGGGCGCTAAGCACCAAACGTCCCGTTCCCACCGCGAAAATCCTGCAATTCGATTCCGAAGCGCTTCAGCATCGATTGCAGCGTCGTACGCTTGATCCCCAACCGGCTGGCAGCCCCATCCGCTCCTGAGACTATGCCGTTCGTCTCCCGCAAAACGCGAATAATGTGCTCCCGTTCCATTTCTGTCAAGTTGTCGTCCGTGACTTCCTGCAGCGTATCCAGTTCCACCGGCGGCGCCGCCAGCGTCCGTCCCTTACTCAAGATAACCATGCGTTCGATCATGTTCTCGAGTTCGCGGATATTCCCGGGCCAGCTCCAGTTCTGAAGCACCGTCATCGTCTCATCTGGAACAACGTCAACCTGTTTGCCCATACGCGCCGCGTGTTTGCCAAGAAAGTACTGAACCAGGATCGGAATATCGCTGCGCCGCTGCCGTAACGATGGCAACTCAATGGGAAACACATTGAGGCGGTAGAACAAATCTTCGCGAAACTTTTTGGCTGCAATGTCCTGACGCAGATCGCGGTTGGTCGCCGAGATGATCCGCACGTCAACGTGCAGGGTGTGGATTCCGCCTAGCCTTTCAAACTCGCGATCCTGCAGCACACGCAGCAGCTTTGGCTGCAATGCAATCGGCAATTCTCCGATCTCGTCAAGGAACAATGTCCCCTTGTCTGCCAGTTCAATGCGCCCGAGTTTCTGGCTGACTGCTCCGGTGAATGCTCCCTTTTCATGTCCGAACAACTCGCTCTCCAGCAGTCCCTCGGGTACGGCCGCACAGTTGAGCTTGACGAAAGTCTTGTCCCGCCGCGAACTCAGCGAGTGCACCGAGCGTGCCACTAATTCCTTTCCGGTGCCGGTTTCTCCCAGTAACAAGACTGAAGAATCGGTCGGCGCCACCACCCGTACATTTTTCAGTACCTCGAGCAGTGCCGGACTCTGTCCAATGATTTCTTCGAACCCAAGCTCCGTCTGAATTTCGCCTTCCAGGTACGACTTTTCCTGTGCCAGCCTGTCCCGAGCGTCTTGCAAGCGGTCCGTCATCTCCCGGAGTTGCGCGATATCCATGGAAGCGCCCGTAATTCCCACAACATCCCCACTCGCATCCAGCAGGGGTTCTACCGTGATGTCGAATGCATAGTGTTTGCCGTTGTGCGGAATCACTACCTCCTGTCGTAACGCGATTCCAGTTTTCAGCACTCGCCGCTTCAGTTCAAGCAAACTCGCCGCCTTTTTCGCCCCAATGATTTCCGCATCCGTCTTGCCGATCGCCTCGTGCTGCCAGTAAGCCTGCGGGTTGTAAATCCACGTATAACGCAGGTCGCGGTCCTGGTTGAAGACGGTAACGGGAGAATCCTTGAGCGCCACGCGGAAGCGCTCCTCGCTACTTACGAGCGACAGTTCAGCCTTTCGCTTTCCCTCTTCTGCCATCACTTTCTCCGTCACATCGCGCTGGATGCCCCACGTGCGCAGGAGTTTCTCATCTTCCACAATCCCGATCAGGCTGCTACGGAACACCTTGGGATTGCCCTGAATATCCACTTCGTGCGACTCGCGCTCCAACACGTTGAATCCCGACCGAATGTATTGCCGGGTCAGTTCAATATTGCGCGGGTCGTCGGCCACCAGCATTTCTGTCAACCGCTTCCCCAAGAGCTCCTCTCCCGTCGCAAAACCGTACATTCTGCCCATGGCATCGTTACACTCCGCCAGGTATGAGTGGTGGAGAATGTGTTGCACCAGTTCGTCCTCCGTCAGACCGACAGCCGCTGGGGTATCCAACTCCACGCGGAATATGCCTTCCGAACTTTGCGCCACGAAGCTGCGATAATCCTCTTCGCGCCGCTGCAGCGCCTCCTCCGCCTCTTTGCGCTCCGTAATGTCGATCGCAGTGGCCTGCACCACCGGCACGCCGTCGGGTCCATCCGCGATGATCACCGTATTGAATAAGACCCAAACCGCGGTCCCATTCTTTCGCCGAAATTGCATCTCCCGGCTGAAGAAGGCGCCCTCTTGTCTCAGATCGCGCAATAGTGGCTCCCGGTCGGCGGGGTTGAAATAGAACTCCGACGTCGGCCGTCCGCGAATTTCATCCGTCCTGTCGTAGCCAAGCATGCGCGCCCAAGCGGCATTGCAATCCAGAACTTTCCCCTCCATGCTGGCAATCGCAACCCCCGCTACACTCTTCTCAAACAGGAACCGGTAACGTTGTTCCGACTTGAGCAGCGCCGCTTCCGCGCGCTTGCGTTCGGTGATATCACGCGCCGTCCCGCGCACAATTGGCTCGGCCACGCCTTCAGTACGAAGTGTGTTGTTGTACTCCCAAATCCTGCGCTTGCCATCTTTGGTTACAACGCACAATAAGCCCCGATCTGCACCCGCCGTTTTAATCCGCTCCAGATAGCTCTCAAACTGTTCCCGGTACTCGGGCGCAATCAAGTCCCGCATCGGAATTTTTAGGAGTTCTGCGACTTCATATCTCAACATGCGCGCCGACGCCGGATTCACCGAAAGGAATCTACCCTGCAGATCGTGCGTGCACACCAGGTCCTGACTGTGTTCAATTAAGTCGCGATAGCGGTCCTCGCTCTCGCGAAGCGCTCTTTCCGCCCTCCTCCGCTCGGTAATGTCGCGGGTGACGGCCACCACGTAACTCCGGTCCAGTTCCACGCGCCTCAGGCTGGTTTCTACCGGGAATGTCGACCCATCTTTCCGCCGGTGGATGCTCTCCAGCAGCACGAACCCCGAATCTCGCAATTGTTCGAGAACTCTAACGCGGCTGCCCTCGTCGACGTCCGGGTCCGTGTCGAACACCGTCATCGACAGCATCTCTTCCCGTGTGTACCCCAGGTCCTTGCAGGCTTTCTCATTCACATCCAAAAAGCGCAGTGTCTCCGGATCAACCACCGCCACCGCATCATTGGACTGGTCAATCAGCGCCCGAAACAGCTTCAGCGACTGCTCTGCCTCCTTGCGCTCAGTGATGTCTTGTAGAACGCTCGTTACACGGTCGACCCCTCCTGGCCCTTGCATCGGGAAGTACGAGATGAAAAGATCCCTCTCGCCAAGCGACGGATAGTTGTACTGCATTTCGTAGTGGACGATGTTTCCCTGGAAGCATTCATCCAGTTTGCCCTTGATTGTCGCTGCAAATACAAGCGGGTCCAGCACTTCCGAAATTCGCCGGCCTATCAGATCCGACCTCTTCATGCCCCGATAGTTCAGAAAGGCGCGATTGACGACCACGTAGCGATAATCGCGATCCACCACCGTGATCATCTCTTCCAGATTTTCAACGGCTCTTTCGAACTCCTGCATTCTTTTTGTCCGGCTTCGAAATAGCTCGCCGATCCCGCTGATCGCCAATCCCATAACGACAAACAATGACAGCCCAACTACGTCGCGCAGATTCTTAACCGCGAATGAATTCAGGGGCTCGATGAAGAAGTATTCAGCAATCCCTGCCGAGAAAAGCGTTGCAAACACGCCGGGCCCAAAGCCGGCCAGCAAGGCGATCAGCATGATTGTGGGATAGAAGAAGATAAACGGTTGGGTAAACCCTAGTGCGACATCCAGACGGTATCGCACAAAAGCGGCAGCAGTCACAGCGACCAGCGCAACTCCGTACTTTCGGGGCCAGGTGTGCAGCCAGTATGCGGATGTCGCGGTGGTTTCCCATTGATCGGCAGAACTCATAGCCAACCCTCACTTCCTGGGATCCTTAATCCAATAATTGCACCTTTGCGAAGCCCGAACACTTACTGCAAAGGGACAGCCGGAACAACCTCTTCCGCATAGAGGTCTTCTGCCGCCTAACAGCACGAAACGCCCGGGGAGGGCACCAAAACAGTAGCCGCCATCATACCGGATTGCACCTCTCAATATGTGATTCAAATCACAAATGTCGTCAGGTGCGACCCAAAATGAATCCTCCGCATGAATTACCACTTTGGATTAGTCTTCGCGCTTATTCTTTGGATTGAGCAGAATCGGACAACATCCGGTAGGTCGGACGTGTTACATTTCTTATTTTTTTCCGCCGCTCGCGGGGTAGTGAACGACACGAAAAATGGGGCTCCGGCAGTAATAAACACCGGCTCTAGAATGTCTCGAGATCGAGGCGGGGTGGCCGGCGAGCCGGTAAATTTCCAGCGGCTGGCACGACGTTTTGATTCAGCAGCGAGGTGATTTCCCGTTCCAATAAGTCCCGCTCCGCCGCCCAAAGCGAAGTGAACCGAAACGGCTGTAGATACTTCACTCCAGCTCGCATTGGAAACAGCATCTCAGCTTTGGGGTGCACGGTGCTTGGCCCAACTGGAAATGTCAGTCCAACCTTGGTGCGCTCGTCCAGATACATCGCCAGTTCCAGCATGCCACCCGTCACCGAAAGCTGATGCAGCTTGGCCGGCACACGCCGGAGATTTTCCAACTGCACCACCACGGTAACCGTCCCGCGCAGGTTTACGCGAGGCGCGCGGGTGGGCCGGGGTTGCGACGGCTGGCTCATGACTCGTCCGACTCCTTTAGTGCCATGTACTTCGAACGTGGGAGCAGGTATCGCCTTGCAATCCGCGTTGAATGACCGCGGTCAGCAGCCGATCGGTTCGCTGCATCTTGTTCCAGTCATATTCATAAGCCGCTCCGCAGCCCAGGCAGATCTGATAGTACCGGCCATTGTCGTCTACGCGCGGCCACGCGAAGCGATGCGCGCATCCTCGTCCCAGTAGATTCTTTATGAAGTTCAATCGGTCACCACCTGGTTTCGGCTCTTCCAGTGATCGAGCCAACGTGAAAAAAACGGTTTGGGACGGTCCCCGAGCATCTCCTGCAGCGTCGACAGGAGGATACTGGGCGGTTGCGATTTCGAGATAAACGAATCCACCGAACTCAACTTATTCTTCGGTAGCGGTTCGTAGGCCGACAAAAGCATGATCGGGATCCGGGAATTGATGCGCTTCATCTTCGCTGCCACCACATCCCCGTTCATCCCGGGCATCTGGTAGTCGAGCACTACTGCATCCACGGCCTGCGTGCGGAACAACTTCAACCCTTCGTCGCCGCCACTGGCCTCCAAGACCTGATACCCACTCTGTTCGAGCAGCATCTTTCGGCCAATAAGGCCGTTCCAATGGTCGTCGATACACAAAATTCTTGCTTTAGCGTGAGTCATGACCTTCAGTTTCCGATCCGGCCAGGATTGATTCAGCAAGCGTGGCTTTCAGTATCCAAGCGACGATGCTAACTGCGAAGTGGTGGGCAAATTGATTCTGCCTGCCCCCTTCCACATCTTCAAATTACGAACGGTCACTCCAGTAGCAGTTACCGAGAAAGTGGCTTCCGGATTTCGCCTGCCGGGCTCGTTTGAGCGAAATCCAAATCAAAAAGCCGTCACCCGAAGCCGGAAGCTGGCGGGAAGCTGCAAAGAAAACGGGCGAGTCGTCATCGACTCGCCCGCTCAATTCCATAGTGATGTAACTTGTTAGGTCTGTTCCTGCAGCTTCGCAATACCCTCAGTGCTGCGCCGACCCTAAGGCTTCGTTCTTCAGGACGTTAACTTCGACTCGCCCGCCGCTGCTGTGAGCCGCCACAGCGCCATTTCCGCCAGAGGGCGCATTCCCCATACTCATCACGTAAACCCGATAGACCGGAATCTCATGATTGAGCACCAGGTAGCGTTGCACCGAATCCGCCATCTTTCGCGAACTCGCGATCGCCGCCTGACCGCGACCCGAAGCAAATCCGCGCACTTCGATGATGTAGCTCCGCTGACCCTTCAGAGACTCCGCCATCTGGTCCAGCGCATCCTTGGCCGACTTGCTCAGAACGGTCTGCCCGGGACGGAAGCGAATCTCCGTTTGTGCATCCCCTTTGTATTGGTCAAGGTTTCCGACCATCTGCTCTACCGACGAAACCCGGGTGGAGGCTTGGGTGGCGCTGGTCTGCGCCTCCTGCGCCTTGCTGTTGGCCTCGGTCGCGTGCTGGTCCGCCAGATTGACTTTCTCCGACGCCAGTTGAATGCCTTGGGTCGCGCGGCTATCGACTGTCTTTATGGAGTTGCTGTTCTCTGAGGTAATCTGATCCAGTTCGTTGAGCCGGTCTCGAATGGGGCCAACCCGTCGTTGCACGTACTTTTTGTTGGCGAATGGATGGGTCACCAGGTTCACTAGGTTGGGATCATCGCCGTCCCAGAAGCCGTTGGTAGCCGGAGGTGGAATCGGTTCTCGGGCGCTGCTAGACGCGGGTGCAGTTTGGTCCGAAGTTGAGTTGGTCTGTTGCGCCAACCCAGGAAGGGCAAAGGCTATAGACAAAAGGAGGATCAGAAATATGGGCTGTTTCATTTTCGACCTTCTTCCGAGTGGCACCTCGGGGGACTTTCACCGGATCGACTTCTGACACGGCACTGTAGATTGTGCACGTAGCGGGCCAAAGCTGCAAGTGCTACATCAATACAGAATGCGTTTCCGGCGCCAATAAATGCAGCCTGTGTGCAGAACTCTTCATTCCTGCAGCAAATTCCTCGACATCTCGGCTGCCGAATAGACCTCCTGAAGTGATCACGAGGGACGGCCTCCCCACGGTGGTCTAGGGCCGGACCGCCGCCCACGGTGGTACAGAGCCGCTTTGCCCGGCCAGGCCCCGCCCCCGGCTGTACTCCCAGGCTCTACAGCAAATACCGTAAGGCATTGCTCTCCGTCTCGTGATAAAAATCCCCCCAAACGTTCGCTCGCAAGCCGGTCTAGAGCGTCCTATCGCGAAGCTTGGATTGAGGAGTTAGGCCGAAAACTCCCAGCGCCACTACCGACGGATTTCGTGAATCGTCCCCGGTGACGCCACCACCAGAGATTGGAGAACGACGAATGCGCGCCAAAGATAAAGTAAACGTGCTGATGGTAGACGATCATCCCACCAAGCTTCTCACGTACGAAGCCATCCTCGCCGGGTTGGGCGAAAACCTCATTAAGGCGAAATCGGGTAACGAAGCCCTCGAACTGCTCCTAAAACATGACGTCGCTGTCGTCCTCACCGATGTAAGCATGCCGGGAATGGACGGCTTCGAGTTGGCCGACACCATTCGCCAGCACCCGCGCTTCCGGAAGATGCCAATCATTTTTATTTCGGCGGTATGCGTCTCCGATTTCGACCGCCTCAAGGGCTATCAAACCGGCGCTGTTGATTATATTTCCGTGCCCGTCGTTCCGGAATTATTGCGCGCCAAAGTCTCGGTTTTTGCGGAACTCCATCGTAGGGCTCTGCAGTTGGAAAATCTGAATCGCGAACTCCGGCGTCTTTCCAACAGCCTGATTGCGGCGCAGGACAATGAACGACGCCGCATCGCGCGTGCCATGCACGATGGCCTGGGCCAGGAACTCAGCGCCGCCAAGATGGTTTTGGATGGGCTTGCTTCTCATGAGGAGCCTGCAAATTCCCGGAGAGCGCTTGCTGTCTCAGATGCCAGCGCTATGATTGATCGCGCGCTCCAGCAGGTTCGCAGCATTTCTCATCTCTTGCATCCCCCTCTGCTTGATGAGGTCGGGCTCAGTTCCGCCATTGCCTGGTTCCTCGAAGGATTCACCAAGCGCAGCGGTATCGGCACGTGTCTCGATATGCAACCCACCGAGTTCCCAAGGTTCCCGGCGGAATTGGAAACCGCCGTGTTTCGCATCGTCCAAGAGGCCTTGAATAATGTTTTCCGGCACTCTGGAGCGCGCAACAGTTGGATCGCGCTGCAGCAGCAAGACGGCCGATTGATTGTGAGCGTGCGCGACGACGGAAAGGGCATCAATATGAACGTCGTTGATTGCCGTCCGGATAGTATTGGCGTCGGTATCGGAGGGATGCGCCAACGGGTAAAGGAATTCGGCGGCGAATTGACCCTGCAAAACTGTAATCCCGGCACTCTGCTCGAGATAAGTATTCCCACCGGCAATTGGGTTCAACCGACGGTTGGTGAGTCTGCCAAAGAAAGCTTACCAGCGGAGGCTCCGGCGCGGCCGATCCCTGCTCCGCTCACGCCCCCAGCAGCCCCTGCAAGCCTAACCGCGGTTTCAATTTCTGCTACCGTTACAAAGGACGCGAGCAACGGTGCAGCGGCAGTTTTGCTGCCCGCCGTACTTTGATTCGAAATCGACTGAAATGGCCGCTCTCAAGCCCATCAGGTAACCGCTGTATTGGACGTAGGAAAATACGGTATTTCCCAAAACCCCTCGCTGCTTTAACATAGCCAGATTCTGCCGACCGTTTCCGGTTCCCGGCGGATCTGCCACTCAAAGTAAACCATGCATTCCTTGCGTATTCTCATCGTCGACGACCAGCAGGTTGTCCTACAGGGAGTTCGCTCTCTGCTGTCGTCGCGCCCCGAATGGCTTGTCTGTGGCGAGGCCGAGGACGGGCTCGAAGCTGTGGAGAAGGCTAAGACGTTGCGACCTGACGTTGTCCTCATGGACATATCGATGCCTCGAATGGACGGCTTGCAGGCGACTCGTATCATCCGCCGGGAACTCCCCGAAGCCAAAGTCGTTCTTGTCAGCCAGAATGATCCAGAAGTGGTGGCAAGGCAGGCTATCGAAGTCGACGCCAGCGGATATGTTGCCAAAGATAAGCTCTCGCACGATTTATTGCGCACGGTCGACCGAGTGGTTGTCGAAACCAGCCGAACAGGAATTGAAGAACTGGAAGCGCACCAACCCAAATTAGTTTTCACCGACGGAAAGCAAAAGGATGCCGAACTGCAAAGACAGGCTCAATTGCTGGACCTGAGCTTTAATGCGGTCATCTTGCGCGATCAAGAAGACCGGATCACCTATTGGAACAGAGGCGCCGAGGAACTCTACGGCTGGACCCGCGACGAGGCCGTGGGAAAAGTCACCCACACGTTATTTCAAACAAAATTCCTCGAGCCTCTGCCTTCCATCTTTGCTCACTTACGCCGCGATAGACGCTGGCAGGGAGAACTCACTCAAACTCGCAAGAATGGCTCGACGCTCACGGTGCTTTCACGCTGGGCGCTTACCCACGACCCCGAGACCAATGCCGAAGTGATTATGGAAGCCAACATCGACATTACTCAGGCCAAGGACGCGGACCGCGCCACCAACTTGTTGGCCGCCATCGTCGATTCCTCTGACGATGCCATCATCAGCAAGAATCTGAACGGCGTGATCACTAGTTGGAATAAAGCCGCAGAACGAGTGTTCGGCCACACCGCGGAAGAAGCCATTGGCCGCCACATTACCCTCATCATTCCGCCAGATCGCCGTGACGAAGAAACCACGATTCTCGAGAAGCTTAAACGAGGTGAGCGGATCGATCATTTCGAAACTATCCGCATGCGCAAAGATGGAACCTTGCTCGACATTTCCCTTACGATTTCCCCGGTTAAAGATTCCTCTGGCCGCATCATCGGGGCTTCAAAGGTAGCGCGCGACGTCACCGAAAAAAAGCACGCCGAACGGGCGCTACAGGAAAGCGAGGAACGCTTCCGCGCAATTGTTGAAACCACGCCGGAATGCGTAATGCTGGTGGCCGCTGACGGAACTTTGCTTCATATGAACCCGCCCGGTCTAGCCATGCTGAGCACCCATTCGCCCGAAAGGATTATCGGCAAGAGCGTCTATGACGTCGTTGCTCCGCATGATCGAGATCGCTTCCGTGCCTTTAACGAAAGAATTTGCGGTGGAGAAAAAGGCTCGTTGGAATTCGATCTGGTGGCTCTCAACAGCGTCACCCGTCACGTGGAAACCCATGCAGCGCCACTTCACATGGAGGACGGAACGGTGGTGCAACTCGCTATGACCCGCGACATCACCGAGCGCGTGCGGGTGCAAGAACAATTGCGAAAAAGCGAGGAAGGTCTTCGCACCCTCGCCGAACAACTCGAAAAGCAGGTCCGCAGCCGCACCCAGGAACTGGAACAGCGCAATGCCGAGGTTCTTCAACAGTCGGAACAACTCCGTGCACTCTCCAACCGCCTGCTGCAAACCCAGGATGACGAGCGCCGGCATATTGCGCGCGACTTGCATGACAGCGCTGGACAAATCATCGCCGCCCTCGCCATGAACCTGGCCAGCATGACCCAACATGTGAGGAAGAATCCCATCCTCGGCAAAGTTCTGGACGATAGCCAGACTCTCATTCAGCAACTGAATAAAGAGATCCGCACAACTTCCTATCTCCTGCACCCTCCTCTGCTTGATGAAAATGGTTTGCCCGAAGCGATTCGCTGGTATCTGCATGGCCTGATGGAACGCAGCGGCCTGAGTGTTGATCTGGAAATTGCCGATGGCTTCGGCAGACTTCCGGACGAGATGGAACTGGCGATATTTCGCGTGGTGCAAGAATGCCTCACCAACATTCATCGCCATTCCGGCAGCAAGATCGCGGTCATTCGCCTGTCGCGCACCACCAACACGGTTTGCCTTGAAATTCAAGACCAAGGCAAGGGGATACCGCCAGAAAAATTGGATGGAATTCGCGCCCAGCGCTCCGGCGTGGGCATCACCGGAATGCGGGAACGGGTTCGCCATTTCCACGGGACAATGCAGATCCACTCCAACGGCAAAGGCACGAAAATCTCAGTCACTCTTCCCCTTCCGGAGATGGACGAAGCGCGTCCCAAAGATGCACTCCAGCAGACCGCCCACCCCGCCGCATAAGCAGATCTGATCCCAGTCAGCGAAAAGCAGAAAACTTTAGGGTGCCCCACCCTTGTCGCGCTTTTCGCGACAGGGGGGGATTTTGACCTTCAGGTTGCTAATACTTGATAGGCGGCGGCCCGTTCTTTGCGTTAAGGTGGCGATTTTGACGCCGCCCCGGCGCCCGACTTTACTTCCCTCCCAACTTGATATCTCCAATCCCCACATGCGCCCGCAATTCGTACTTCCCTTCGCCGCGGTACTTCAATGACTTCCCCAGCCAGCCGCTGGTCTCGCCATAGCCGTCCCCATTCACATCGCCGATTCCTGCACTGGCGTTGACAAGGCGATATCCTTCACGCGCCTTGTCCACGCGGATGTCGCCGATGCCCAGAGTCAAATCCTTGTCGCCCTCAACATCCTCCACAGTCATGTCGCCAATTTTGTCATGCACATAGAGATTTGTCTTCTCGGGCACCTCGAGTTCTACGTCAAACTGTGTGTTAGCGCTAGAAGGCGCATGAAATTCAATCGTGGCATCGTTGCCGTGCACGTCGAAGTCTACGCGCGCCTCTTTGAGACTGCTCTCGCGGCGCGACTTGATGGTATAGCGCAGGCTGATCTTATTAGAATCTCCGCGCCGGATGTGCATGTCGCCCACACTCAGGCGCACGTGCACGAAGCCTGCCGCAGAAAAATCGCGCGCGTCGCTATGTGTCTCCTGGTGCTCCCAATCGTTCGCAGCGCATTGTGGAGCCGCGAATAACGGAATCAGGAACACGCAGGCCAGAATTGTTTTGTGCAGCGGATTTAACTGGGCAAGAAATCTTCGGGGCATGACGCACCTCAGGCGCAAGAGCGCCTGATGACGTTACGCGAATCACAATACAGAAGTTCCCGGAAAATGAGGGACGTCATCACCCGAAATCGGCAACACCGTCCCAGACCAACTGGACGGCAATCGCCAAAATCAGAAAACCGAAGATTTTGTTGATGGCGCCCACCGCACTGGGCCCCAAACGTCGCACTAGTGGGCCACCCATGCAGAAGAATAGGGCGACACTCAACGCTATTCCCGCAACCCCGATGACCATGCCGAGATAGCCCGCCGCGTTGTCCACGTGAGCCGCCAGCGCCATCACAACTCCGATCGCGCCCGGTCCCGACATCAGCGGCATGGCCAGTGGCGTAAGCGAGATATCCTCTTTGCTTTCCGCTTCGTGACTCTCTGCTGGGGTAATGCGTGCCGTCGAGGTCACCATGCCCCACGCCGTATTGGCCACGATCAAACCTCCGGCAATTTTCAGCACCGGCAGCGAGATGCCGAAGAAGTGCAGCACGAAGCGGCCAAAGAAAAGAAATGCCACCAGAATGACGAACACCCACAATCCGGTCTTGAACGCAGTGCGATATCGCTCCCGCGGGCTCCAGTTCGAAGTCATGGTGAAAAAGATAGGAATGCCGCCGAAGGGATCGACAATCGGAAACAACGCCAGGAACGTCGCCGCCGCCGAAGCCGGCAGCGTGCGCAGAAAGTGCCCGAAAGCGTGAGCGGAAGTCATGGGTTAACCAAGTTTAAACGGATTGATGAGTTCCCTGGTCGCCTCAATCGCCGAGAGGCCGCCGTTTCCACTTTCTACGTGGGGCAACAATGTTGTCAAAGCGCGGGCCCGAGAGCAACAGTTCTTTGATGCTCGGACGGCATCCAATTTGCATCCGCCGCCAACTTTCAATCGATACCAGCATAGCTACTTCCACGCCGTGGCGCGCCACGATCTGCGGACCTTCTTTGAGCGCTGCATTCAGAAACTCGGCAAAGCGGGATTTAGCTTCTTGCAATTGCCAAGAGCGCACGCGTTCACCTCGCTCGATAGTCATGCAGTATTCTACCGATACCCTTCTAACGCTTTCGCAGCGCGATCCAACGCCGCCGTGAGCGCCGCCAACTGCTGCCGCGTACGCTCGCTGTCGCCATTGTCGAGCGCCTCGTTCACTCCCGGAATTACCACTGCCGCGTAGCCCGTGTATTCTCCGGGTGCGTAAATCACGTGGCGATACCACGGACGGTGCGGCAATCCGTGCGGATCCAGCATCGCCCGTTCGGCATCGCGCAGAGCCTGGTTCAAACGCATAGCATCCTGGGGCGGGGTCTTCTGCCGTGCCAGGATCTTCGTGCCCGCCGTCTCAAAACGACGGGCGGCCGCGTCCACCGCACGGAAATCGAGCGCATGCTCTCCAAATTTATTCTCCGCACGCTTGTGTGCTGCATCCAGATACGCGGCGATCTCCTTTCCGTATTCCTCGTAGTCGTAGGGCAGAACGTCGGCATCCGCCATGCGCACCGCTTCCAATCCAAACACACGCGCCATCTGCTGTTCGTAAGCAAAATCCGGATCGCCAAATTTCTTGAACCAGGCGAAATTGTCGAACACAGAATGGTACACACCATAAGGGCCGGTCGAAGTCACGTCACTCGCCGGGATGCCCAGATGCTGCAGGAACGCCGTGTAATCCGAACCGCTGCCCAGGTCTCCCACCGGAACGTCGCCCTTCACCTGGGCCGCCGGAAGTCGACGGCTGTCTCCAATCGCGTCGGTGGGAGACTGCGTCGAGGGCGCGTCCGGCTGAGATGCCTTCTGCCAGGCTTCGTAAACTGTGCCGCCTTTGGGGCTCGGCACCGCTTTGGTTACGTCGCGCAAAAACTGTTTAAGACTGGGAACCGCCGACGCACCAAATTTGGTTCCGGAAACCGCGACGTCCATGTTGAAATATGCGGCGGCCGTCGCCAGTTCTGCCTCATGTTGCTCCACCCACTCGGTCGAGCCCATCAGGCCCTCTTCTTCGCCATCCCAGCTGCCGAAAATCAGGGTGCGCTTCGGCTTCCAACCTGACTTCAACAACTCGCCTACGCCGTGCACCGCCTCCAACATGGCCGCGGTGCCGCTGTTCGGATCCACGGCTCCATACACCCACGCGTCGCGATGGTTACCCGCGACAACCCACTCGTCGGGCAATTCGCTGCCGCGAACGCGGCCAATCACATCCCATAACGTGCGGAACTGGTAGTCCTGCCGCAGGTGCATCTTCACCTTCGCCGGACCGGGACCTACGTGATAAGTGAACGGGAGCGCGCCCTGCCACTCGCGCGGCGAGTCCGGTCCACCCAGATGTTGCAACACCGGCCACATATCGTGATACGACAACGGCGTCACCGGAATCTTCGGGATCTGCGCGGATTGCTCCGGAGAAATCCGCTGCGATTCCGGCAATGACGGCACCGACGCGATGCCCGGGGTGGTCGGATCTCCTGGAAACTCAAACATGTATCCGACCGAGCCGCGCTGCACCCCCGTGTCAGGCCGCCAGGGCCCCTCCGGATATTTATCGCCGCGCCGCCAGCCGTCATCGGCCGGATCGGAGTAGATGATCACCCCTGCCGCGCCGCGTTCCTGCGCGACGAACACTTTCACGCCGCGAAAGTTCTGCCCATAGCGCACCACCACGATCTTGCCGCGAACGTCCACCTTCAGCTTATCGAGCTTGTCGAAGTCCTCAGGGGTTCCGTAGTTGGAGTAGACCACGTCGGCCTCAACATCGCCCGAGGGTGACATGCCGTTGAACGGCATAACTACGCGGGGATCGTCCTGATTAGCATCGTCGTCTACGTGTTCGCGCGTGGGACCGTGCATCTCCACGCCGGCAGGCGCGACCATGTCGACGCTGATCTCTGCCGGATAATTCATCCAAGCTTTGTATTCGACAATTTCAGTGTCGAGCCCGGCGTCGCGGAATTTCTGCGCGACATAATCGGCGGTCGCCTTGTCCTCGACAGTGCCCGCCATGTGCGGAACCTTAGTGAGGATGCGCAGATGCTCTTCGGCGAGCCTGGAATCGGGCACCGCCAGAAAGCGAGACTCCGTCGCCTTTTCCGCTGCCGCATCGCGAAAACCAAAGATAGTTGGGCTTGGGCTGGAAGATGCGGAAGGGCCGCTTGCTACCGGAGATGGTGCGGAAACGAATAGTGCGAGACACAAAATAGCGGTGAGAACTTTCATCAGGCTCCTGCGGTCAAAGGTAGTAAAGTAACACAGGTGCAGTTGCGCCTGACACTCATATGAAGCTTGCTTTTAAGCCCCTGAAAATTACACCGGCGAAAAAAGGCAGTGGTTACCGTGGTGTCAGCGAGAAGCACGACCTTTATCTGACGGGCCTCTTGCCAAAAAAGCGCAAGCCCAGGCGCCAACTACCGCACCTGCCCGGTCCCGATAATCTCGTACTTCGATGACGTCAGTTCTGCCAGCGCGAACGGCCCGCGGCAGTGAAGCTTCTGCGTGCTGATGCCCATCTCGGCTCCGAAACCGAATTCACCGCCATCGGTAAAGCGCGTCGAGGCGTTCCAGTAGACCGCCGCCGAATCCACGCCGCGCAGAAACTTCCGCGCGTTGGCCTCGTCGCGGGTGACGATGGAGTCGCTGTGTTTCGTCGAATAACGATTGATGTGAGCGATCGCGTCATCGACATTGCCGACGACAGCCACTGCCATGCACAACCGCAGATACTCCTCGTACCACTCTTTCTCCGATGCAGGATCGACGTTCAGCCCGGCAGCCAGGGCTCGCGCTTCGTCGTCGCCGCGTATTTCCACGCCGGCTTCGATTAGCTTCTTCACGATGCGCGGCACATATTCGGCTGCGACACGTTCGTGCACCAGCAATTTTTCAGCCGCGTTGCACACCGATGGACGCTGCGTCTTGGCGTTGATGACAATCCGGTCGGCCATGTCGAAATCGGCCGATTCGTCCACGAAGATATGGCAATTCCCCGCGCCAGTCTCGATCACCGGCACAGAAGAATTCTCCGTCACGAACGTGATCAGCCCCGCACCGCCACGCGGAATGATGACATCCACCAACCCGCGCGCTTTGATCAGTTCCTGCACCGTTTGCCGCGTGCTCGAGTCGAGCAACTCGATTGCGCCCTCGGGCAGGCCGGAAACTGCCGTCATAATCTCAACCAGTCGCTGGCTGCTGCGCGCCGCTTCCTTCCCGCCGCGGAGAACGATGGCATTGCCGCTCTTGAGCGCCAGGACCGCGGTATCGACGGTCACGTTCGGACGCGACTCGTAGACAATTCCAATCACGCCCAGCGGCACGCGCACCTTGCGAATGCGCAGGCCATTCGCCTTGGTCCATTCCGCGAGAGTCTCGCCAATGGGATCAGGCAACTGCGCGACCTCGCGCACTCCGCGGGCCATTTCTGTGATTCGCGCCGGGGTTAATAGCAAACGATCCCGCATTGCGCCGTCCAGACCGGATCGCTCCACGTCCTCGCGGTTCGCTTCCAGAATACTTTTCTCGTTTGTCTCGATCGCAGCGGCGATCGTCAGGAGTAGCGTGTTTTTTTCCTCGGTGGAAAGCAGCGCCAGTCGGCCCGCAGCCGCGCGGGCTCGCAGCAATTTTTCCTGCGTCGAAGCGGCCGTGCTGGCTGTAACTGACATCCGCTTATCTGTCCTTCTTTTGTTTGTTCTGCGGAGGAAAATACGTCCCGATCTTGCGTTCCATGCCCGCCGTGATCGCCTTGGGATGACGTCCATTCACGATAGCTACGTGAACTCCACCTTCGCTCGCCAACTTAGCGGCCCGCAATTTTGAGATCATACCGCCGCGTCCCAGGGAACTCTTTCCATTGCACTGTGCTTCGATGGCGGGAGTAAGTTTGCGAATCACCCGCTGCAGATACGGCTTCTTGCGGCCGGTGGGAACCAGGAATCCGTCGACGTTGGTCAGCAGCAGCAACCAGTCCGCTTTGACGGCCCGCGCCAGTAGCGAACTCAATTCGTCATTGTCACCGAAGGCGCCCTCCAACTCGCGCACCGAAACGCTGTCGTTCTCGTTCACGATGGGCACCACTCCCAGGGTGAGCAACTCGGCCACCGCGTTCTGCAGATTGCGATAGCGCACCGGCGAAGTGAAATCGTCGCTCGATAGCAACAATTGCGCGACCACCTTTTTGCCGAAAAAAAGGCGCTCGTAGGTATGCATCAGCTTGCTCTGGCCCACCGCGGCGCAGGCCTGCATAAGCGGAACATTGCCGGGACGCTGCTGTAGCGACAGGCCCGACATGCCCGCGGCGATCGCGCCCGATGTCACGATCAAATACTCGTTCTTCGAGAGATCGAACTGATCGATCATGCTGCGCAGCAGGTTGATGTCAATCTTCCCGCCCGGAGCGATGAGACTAGTGCCGACTTTGATCACGACTCGCATACTGGAAAGTGCGCCTGCTGCACATTCACCTTCTTCGCTGCCCGCGACGCTGCGACTGGGAGAACCCGGACCTTGGCGGGAAGGGACAACATCTCTATCCTGCCGTTAGAATGACATTCTGGCAAGGCGATAAATCTCGCTGGCTTTCAATCTCTATGCGTGTTTCCAACGCCACCAGTCGTTTTTCTGATCGCGTAGAAAATTATGTTCGCTACCGGCCGGGCTATCCGCCAGAAGCGTTGCAGGTTTTGAAAGATGACTGCGGCCTGGCGCCCCACCACATAATCGCCGACATCGCCTCGGGTACCGGCATCTGGACTCGCATGCTGCTGGAGAATGGTAATAAAGTCTTCGGAATCGAGCCCAATGCAGAGATGCGCCAAGCGGGCGAACGGCTGCTGGCAGGATTTCCACCGTTCACCAGTGTTGCGGGAACGGCGGAAGTGACCACGCTGCCGGACCACAGCGTCGACTTCGTCACCGCGGCGCAAGCGGCGCACTGGTTCGATCGTGAGCGCACGCGAGGCGAGTTTCGGCGAATTCTCAAGCCCGGAGGATGGCTGGTGCTTCTATGGAACGAGCGCCTCACCGATGCGAATCCATTTTTGCGTGAATACGAAGAGCTGCTGCTGACCTACGCCACCGACTACGAAGATGTGCGGCATGAGCGCACCACCGACGCGGTGAATGAGTTTTTTGATCCAGCTCCGTTTCAAGAGCGCCAGTTCCCGATGCGGCAGGAGTTTGACTACGAAGGCCTCGTAGGCCGGCTGCTGTCTTCTTCATATGCGCCGGGACCCGGGCATCCGAATCACGCGCTGATGCTGGGCGAGTTGCGGCGAATCTTTGACTCACACAACTCTGCCGGACGCGTCGCCTTCGACTACAAAACGCGCGTTTACTTTGGCCAGCTGAAATAAAGTGGAGAGCAATGTCAGACGAGAAATCTTTTCACATGACGCCCGAAGAATTCCGCCAGCACGGGTATGCCGTGGTGGATTGGATTGCCGACTACCAGGCGCGCGCGGAATCGTTCCCCGTGCTTTCGCAGGTAAAGCCGGGAGAGATTCGCGCTTCGCTTCCGGCGAATCCTCCAGCGCATGGCGAGCCGTTTGATTCGCTTCTGAAAGATGTCAACAAGCTGATTCTGCCGGGTGTCACGCACTGGCAGTCACCGAATTTCTTTGCCTACTTTCCGTGCAACGCATCAGGGCCGGGAATTCTCGGCGATATGCTTTCGTCCGGCCTCGGGGTGCAAGGCATGCTGTGGTCGACCAGCCCGGCGTGCACGGAACTCGAAACGCTCGTCATGGATTGGCTGGTAGAAATGCTTGGTCTGCCCGCAAAATTTCTGTCGTCGAACACGGGTGGCGGCGTCATTCAGGACACCGCTTCCAGTGCCGCGCTGTGCGCCCTGCTGGCGGCGCGCGAGCGCGCCACGAACTACGTCAGCAACAAGAAAGGATGCGACGGACATCTCGTCGCCTACGCTTCCACCCAAACCCATTCTTCTCTGGAAAAGGCGGCGATGATTGCCGGCATCGGCGTCGACAATCTGCGCTTGATCGAGGTTGACCAGAATCTCGCCATGCGGCCTGACGCTCTGGCACGTCAAATTGACATCGACAAGCGCGCTGGCCTCATTCCATTCCTTGTGTGCGCGACGGTGGGTACAACTTCTTCGAACGCGATGGATCCGGTTGCCGCGATCGGCGAAGTCTGTCGCCAGCACAATCTTTGGTTGCACGTAGACGCTGCCATGTCGGGCACCGCCATGCTCTGCCCTGAGTTCCGTCACTTGCAAAACGGAGTTGAGCTCGCCGACAGCTACAACTTCAATCCCCACAAATGGATGTTCACCAACTTCGACTGCAGTTGCTTCTGGGTCGCCGACCGCAAGGCGCTGATTCGGACCTTAAGCATTCTGCCTGAATATCTCCGCAATCAGGCCACGGAGTCGGGTTCGGTGATCGACTATCGCGACTGGCACATCCAACTCGGACGACGCTTCCGCTCGCTGAAGTTGTGGTTTGTGATTCGCCATTACGGCGTCGATGGCTTGCAGCATCACATCCGTGAGCATGTGCAACTGGCGCAGCAGTTCGCAGAATGGGTGCGTAGCGACGATGGCTTCGAATTGGCGGCGCCGGCCCCGCTGAATCTAGTCTGCTTCCGCCACAAGGCGGGAGACAAGGCGAACCAGATCATCCTGGATCGCCTGAACCGCAGCGGCGACCTGTTCCTGACCCACACCAAGCTGGGCGGCAAGCTAACGCTGCGCCTGTGTGTAGGCCAGACCCATACGCAAGCACGTCATGTAGAGAACGCGTGGAAAAGAATTCAAGAGGAATCCCGAAAGCTGACTGAATTAATAACGGGAGTTGAATCGAACACCGAAGCGAAACGGTAGGTTCCGTTTTTCTTTAGTCCGCCGGCATCGGCGCAGGGCGCGCCACGGCAGCACTTCCATTCGCACCAACAGCCTTCGCGCTGACCGGTTCTTCGTCCGGCATCGCCAGCCACTTCCGCACTGCAGGCAACGCCTGGCGCATAGCTGCCTCACCCACCCGAATCAGCTCGTCGGCCCGTTTGAAGTCGTCATAAGCAAACCCGGCGACGTCCGGCTCGATGACCAGATCTGCCGCTTCCCGCCACAGGCGCGACATCGCGTCCTGCGCGATCGCGAACGATTGTCCGATCACGTCAAACAAATGACGCGGCGCTCCGCCATTGCCCCAAGTGCCTTTCAAGTGCACGGCCAACACACGGTCCGCCCCCATCTCGCGCACGGGATGCGTAGGTACCGGGTGCGACAGCATGCCATCCACCAGGTAGCGCCCGCGAATCTGCACCGGCAAGAACATTCCGGGATACGCGCAACTCGCCCGAACCGGATCAATCATCGAACCGGAATGGAAGACCACGCCTTCACCCGTATTAAAATCGGTGGCAGTCACGCCCAGAGGAATGCGCAGGTCCTCGAAGGTCTTCACTTTCAAAAACCGGGTCAAAAATGAAATCATGCGATCGTTGGAAGCGAAGCCGCAACGCGAAAGCGTCCAGCGAGCGAAAGTCGTAAAACGGACATTGTGCGCCATCGCAGTTAGTTCGTCGACCGTGACCCCGCTGCAATAGGAAGCCCCGATCAGAGCGCCCACACTGGTCCCGGCGACCATACGGACCGGAATACCTTCTTGTTCGAGAACTTTCAGGACGCCAACGTGGGCGATGCCGCGGGCAAATCCTCCGCCCAATGCCAAGCCGATAGCCGGGGTTCGAGAAGTCCGAACTGGCAAAATAGGGGCAGCCTGACGGGAGAGCTCCCGCCCAAAGGCTTGTACTGACCGAATAATCTTCCCCAGACTATTCACAGCAAACCCCGCATCCTCGGCCCTGCGAGCAGCCCATCCCACTACTTGCATCTAGGATGCCACACTTGCTTAGATGCTGGTAACGGCACAAGTGTGCTACTTACTAGTGTGCCGGAGAATCGAATAGTTACAGTAACTGGTTACCTTTGAGCCAGCAGGAATTAAAGAATTCCCTGTATTCTTACTAAGTTGCAGACAGTATGATGCGCGAGATTTCAGCCGGTGGCGTCGTCATCCGGAAGGAAGACGGCCTTTGGTGGGTCGCCGCCATTGAATTGCCCGTGGCGTCCGACGCACCCCCCGACCCCGGCAAATCAGCAGTTCGCTCCAAACCCAAAGCCGTTTTGTGTCTACCCAAGGGCCTGATCGATCCCGGCGAGAAGGCTCTGGAAGCAGCCCTGCGAGAGGTTCGCGAAGAAACCGGAATTGTCGCCGCTCCCATCATCAAACTCGGCGACATCAAATATGTTTACGTTCGCTCCTGGGGCGACGGCGAACGCGTCTTCAAAATCGTCAGCTTCTACCTGTTGCGCTACGAATCGGGGCAGATCGACAACATCACCCAGGAGATGCGGATCGAAGTCGGGCGCGCCAAGTGGGTGCCCCTCACCGACGCTGGCCATCTATTGGAATATGGCGGCGAAAAACAGATGGCGCGCAAGGCGCTCGAATACGTCGAGGCCAATGCCGACCTGTAAATCCGCCCCTGGATATTTCCTCCTCGATGCGGTTGGCATTGCCTGTGTATTGATCAATCAAATCCTCTGTGTACTCTGTGATCTCCGGTTAAAGCTCTTTTTTGAACCTTGATCTCGAACCTCGAGGCCAACCCCCGGGCTGTGATTGCGCCCCTAGATAATTTTTCCCCAATGCGATTACCATTACCAGTTCACCGTTCCACCGAAATCCTCTTTGTACTTTGTGCCCTCTAGTTGAGACTTTCATATCCGAGGCATGATCATGAAGCGCATCAATAAGGTCGCAATCCTCGGCGCCGGAACCATGGGCGCCCGCATCGCCGCGCATTTTGCCAATGCCGGCGTTCCCAGTTACCTATTCGACATTGTTCCCCCCGACGCCGACGGCTCCGCACGCAACAAAATCGCCGCCGCCGGGCTCGACGCCGCAAAGAAATCCAAACCTGCCGCCTTCATGGAACCGGCGCTCTCGCGATTCGTCACCGTCGGCAATTTCGAAGATGACATCAAAAAGCTCGCTGACGTCGACTGGATCATCGAAGCGGTAGTCGAGAATCTCGACATCAAGCGCGCATTGCTCCGAAAAGTGGAAGCCGTCCGCAAGCCCGGCACCATCGTCACCACCAACACTAGCGGACTGCCCGTGGGCAAAATCGCCGAAGGATTCTCCGACGAATTCCGCTGGGCCTGGTTCGGCACTCATTTCTTCAACCCGCCGCGGTACATGCGCCTGCTGGAAATCATTCCCACACCCGAATCCGATCGTGCCGCCATCGACGCCGTTGCGCACTTTTCCGATGTGCGCCTAGGCAAGGGCGTCGTCATCGCCAAAGACACGCCCAACTTCATCGGCAACCGCATCGGCACCTTCTCGGTTTTAAATGTGATGCGTCTGATGCAGGAAATGGGACTCACCATTGAAGAAGTCGATGCCCTCACCGGACAGGCCGTGGGATGGCCCAAGTCCGCCACTTTCCGCACCATCGATCTGGTTGGGCTGGACATCCTTGGCCATGTCGTCGGCAACATGACAAAAAATGTCCACGACGAGCGCAGCGACCTCCGCCTCCCCGATTTCTTCAATAAGATGCTGGAGCACAAATGGCTCGGCGATAAAACAAAGGGCGGGTTCTACAAGAAAGCGAAGGGAGGTCCCGGCAAGGAAGAAGAACGTCTCGCCCTGGACTGGAAGACCCTCGAATACCATCCGCGCCAAAAGCCAAAATTCCCCGCGCTCGATATGGCGAAAAATATCGAAGACGCCGGCACACGCCTGCGCACGCTGTTGGGCATGGACGGAGCGGGTCCGCAGAAGGGAGACAAGGCCGGAGCATTTCTCTGGTCTGCGCTCTCCGATCTCTGGACGTACTCTGCCAACCGCGTGCCTGAAATTTCCGAATCGATTGTTGAAATCGACCGCGCCATGCGCATGGGCTTCAACTGGGAACTCGGCCCCTTCGAACTGTGGGACGCCGCCGGCGTGGAAGCCACAGTCGCGCGCATGAAAAGAGAAGGCAAGCCGGTCCCCGCCAACGTGGAACGCCTGCTGGCCTCGGGCCAAAAGTCCTGGTATCTCGACGACCCGACATCGCCCGCAGGCCGCAAGTATTGGGAAATGGGAACCGAAAGTTGGGAGTCGGTGCAAGTCCCCGCCGGCGTGTGGTCGGTCACCGTCGCCAAGAAATCCAACGGCGTGGTCAAGAAGAATTCCGGCGCCTCTCTCATCGACCTGGGGGACGGCGTCGCCTGCATTGAATTCCACAGCAAGATGAATTCCCTTGGCGCCGACATCATCAGCTTGATCACGCAATCGCTGAAGCCCGGCGGTCCGGGCGACGGCTTCGACGCCTTCGTTGTCACCAACGATGCCACCAACTTCTCCGTCGGCGCCAACCTCATGCTGCTGCTGATGAGTGTCCAAGAAGAAGAATGGGACGAGGTGGACCTCGCCATCCGCCAGTTCCAGGGGATGACGCAGGCCATCAAGTTCTCGCCCAAGCCAGTAGTGTCCGCTCCGTTCGCCTTGTGCCTGGCCGGAGGCACGGAAATCTCCCTGCACTCCGCAGCCCGGCAACCACACGCTGAGTTGTATACCGGGCTAGTCGAAGTCGGCGTTGGCTTGCTGCCCGGCGGGGGTGGCTGCAAGGAAATGCTGCTGCGTGCCGTCGACAGCGCAGCCGCCTCGCGCGGAAAAGTTTCCGGCGAAGCGCTCGTCGGCTCCGTCGAAATGATGGAGGCTTTGAAGAAAGCCTTCGAGGCTATCGCCACCGCGAAAGTCGCGACGTCGGCTCATGAAGCCCGGGCCCTCGGTTTTCTCTCAGATTCTGACCGCATCTCCATGAACCGCGAGCGCGTGCTCTCCGACGCTAAAGCCCGCGCCCTCGAACTCGCCCGCGCCGGATACGAACCGCCCGTTCCACGCACCGACATTCCCGCGCCGGGCGAGAACCTGCTGGCCGCGCTGAAGATGGGCGTTTACATGATGCGCCAGGGGAACTTCATCACCGACTACGAAGTAAAGCTCGGCGGCAAGATCGCCGAAGTCCTCTGCGGAGGCAAAATCACGCCCGGCACGCCCGTGAGCGAGCAGTACATCCTCGACCTCGAGCGCGAAGGCTTCAAATCCCTCTGCGGCGAGAAAAAAACGCAGGAAAGAATTCAATACACGCTAAAGACGGGAAAGACGCTAAGGAATTGAGTGAGCATGAAATGAAGGAGAATACCAATCCGTCGGAATTGGAAACTCAATATCGTGACATGGCCAGCGACGTTACGCACGAACGCGAAGCGCAAGAATGGATTGAAGGGCTGATCGCCGACGTCTCCACCGAGGGCAAAGCATGAACCGCCGGGTGCCCCATTCTCGCGTGCTTCGCGAGAAGTGGGTCTCGCCCAGGCAAGAAAACGCCGGCCGATGGAATCTCCACCGACCGGCGCATTAGCAAGCAACTCAAGACAACTTCTCCCGCTACTGTTTGCTCTTCTGCTCTACTTTGCTGGTCTCGCCCGATTTCGCCGCTCCCGCCTTCGCCATCGCCGTCTTCGGTCTCCAGTAGTCCGGCGCAACGGCAACCACGTCTTCCGGCGCATTACTCAGTTCGGGCAAGAAGCGATTGATCACGGTCTCGGTGCCCTCTACGGCTTCCGCATTGGTTTTGAGAAACTTCTCGTATCCCTCTTCGCCCAGCATCTGCGGCATGCTTGGAATCGCGTCAAATCCAGCCAAAGAGCTTTGCATGGAGGTGATGTAAAACACCGTTCCCTCCTGGCCCGCAACCGCCTGTGACACAAAGACCGTCTGCGGAGGCGAGGCCTTCTCGCGCGCCGTCTTCAGGTCTTTCAGCAGCGCCTCGAAAGTCGCCACCTGGCCGGGGCGGACATGCACCGCGGTGGTCCGCAGAAACCGTGTATTTCCCAGCATTTTTGCCATCGCTGCCGCATCCTCCGGAGCATTGCTGCTCAGGTCCATGCGGCGGCGCCGGAACTCACTACGAGAATTCGACAAGCACTGGTCGAAGTCATGAAACATCTTTTCGGCCGCCTCTTTGCCGTGGCTCTTCTGCAGAGCCTGGTTGAAAATCTCCGTGCTTTTATCTGCGTCTGCATAGCTGCTGCGCATGCTGGTGAAGGTCACGCGGTCACCCCGGCCATAGACAGTTTCCATGGCGATCCAGGAATCCCCTTTGTTCTGATGGTTTGCCGCAGCTATTTTCTTGCTGATGGCATCAAAGTCCGCTCGTTTCTCCGGTTTAACCTGCACCATGAACACATCCAGATATTGCTCTTGAGCTTGGCCGACAGCCATTGCCCCCAGCAACACCACTGCAAGCGCGGTCCAGCAAGCCTTCCATTTCATAGAAGTCTCCTTTGTTGCGATTGAATTGTCTGTGGATTGGTATTTCCCGAGCGAGCCCACCCTACGCTTCGCCCAAACAGACGTCAAGTCCCGAGGCACAAAGTTGGGCACGACGTGAAGCCCACAACGAGGGGACAATATGACATGCAAGGCTAAAAATGGGGAAGGGCACGACTTCAGTCGTGCCGATAATATGCCTCACGCTTGTCACTCCGAGCCGATCGCAGGCTCGCGGGGGCGCGCCGAGAACGAGCGAGAAATCTGCTGTTCACCCGGCCACATCGCAGTCAAGTTCAGAGACTACCAGTGAATCATCCTCTCTTGGGTGCCCCATTTCTCGCATCCTTTGCGAGAAGTGGGATATTGCACAGAAACTTCGAACTCCAAAACCAAATACGATCAGTTTCCGCCATTCCCCTGCGCTACAATCGCTTCATGCCCAGACCTCTGCTTGCGACTGCGGTCCTCGGTCTGACCCTGCTCATTTCTTCAACCCCATTCTCCAACGCGCAATCCAGCCAACAAAAAGACGTGCCTGCAAAAGAATCCGCTCCCGACGTGCCGGACGCAATCGCCGTACCCGCAGGCGTAGAACCGGTTCTGTTCGTACGAGCCAAAGGATCGCAAATCTACACTTGCCAGGCTGGAACCGACGGCAAGTTCACGTGGACGCTAAAAGGTCCCGAAGCCGAACTGAAGGATCGCAAAGATAAAGTCATTGGCCAGCATTCCGCAGGCCCCACCTGGAAGTTAAAGGACGGCAGCCAAGTCACAGGCAAGATGGTCGCAAAGGTCGACTCGCTGGATCCGGACTCGATTCCCTGGCTGCTCGTGAATGTCGAAAGCCACGCCGGAAAGTCTGGCCTGCTCAGTAACGTGACGACCATCCAGCGCGTCCACACCCACGGCGGAAAACCCGGCAACGACGCATGCGACGAGTCCCACAAAGGCGCCGAAACCAAGAGTGATTACACCGCCGACTATTACTTTTTCGCGCCCGCGAAGTGATGGGTCATGCGCCTTGAAGCGGTCGCACAATGGCAAGCATCCAATGGATAGCTTGCCGAGAACGGAGAAATCATATGCGTGAAGTCATTATTGCTTCGTCCGTCCGCACTCCCGTGGGACGCGCCTTCAAAGGCACGCTCCGCGCCACTCGTCCTGATGAACTGGCTGCAGTTGCCATCAAAGGCGCGCTGGAACGCATCCCGCAACTTGATCCCAAAGAAATCGAAGACGTCATCATGGGCTGCGCCATGCCCGAAGCCGAGCAAGGGATGAACGTTGCACGCATCGCTTCCCTGCGCGCGGGATTGCCCGTCGAAGTTTCTGCGCTCACCATCAACCGCTTTTGTTCCTCGGGACTGCAGTCGATTGCCATGGCCGCTGAGCGCATCATGAGCGGCGGCGCGGAAGTAATCGTCGCCGGAGGAACCGAATCCATGTCGATGATTCCCATGGGCGGTCACAAGATCTCGCCCAACCCATGGCTCGTCGATCATTATCCCGACGCGTATCTTTCCATGGGACTCACCGCCGAGCGTGTTGGCCAGCGTTTCGGTATTACACGACAGGCAGCGGATGAATTCTCCCTGCGCAGCCATCAAAAAGCGCTGGCCGCAATTCAGGCGGGGAAGTTTGACGACGAAGTTGTACCCGTACCGGTGAGTTTCAGCACGCCGAATGGCTCGAAACCGAAGCGTCAGGAGATTGTTTTCAAAACCGACGAAGGTCCGCGCGGTGACACTTCGCTGGAAGCGCTGTCATCGCTGAAGCCCGCGTTTCACATGAAAGGCGCAGTGACCGCCGGCAACTCGTCGCAAATGTCCGATGGCGCAGCCGCTGCCGTAGTCATGTCGGCCGAGCGCGCCAAGGCGTTAGGCATCCAGCCGCTGGCTCGCTATGTCTCATTCGCAACCGCAGGATACAAGCCAGAAGAAATGGGATTAGGCCCGGTGTTTGCAATTCCTAAGGCACTGAAGATGGCGGGGCTAAAGCTCTCCGACATCGATGTGATCGAGTTGAACGAAGCGTTCGCCGCACAGTCGCTGGCGGTAATCAAAGAAGCAGGCCTGGATCTGGAGAAAGTCAATCCCAACGGCGGCGCGATCGCCTTGGGACATCCGCTTGGATGCACAGGAGCCAAGTTGACGGCCACCGTGATCCGCGAACTGAAGCGCCGCAAAGCCCGCTATGGCATGGTCACGATGTGCGTCGGTGGAGGCATGGGCGCGGCAGGAATCTTCGAAAATCTCTAACCCAAACCTTTAACCACAAAGGACACGAAGGTTCACGAAGGAAATCAATGTAACGGGTTCCTTCGTGAACCTTCGTGTCCTTCGTGGTTCCCGCTTTGGGTTTTTGTTCTTTGTTTTTTCCCAAAAATTGTGACGGATGATCTGGACCGAGTCGCGAAGTCAGGATATATAGGCTATGTGTCCACCGTTGCGATCCATCGATTGAGCGCGCAAGAAGTCAGCCATGCCGTCATTACGGCGGCGATGAAAGTGCACTCCGAGTTAGGCGCAGGATTACTCGAGAGCGCCTATCAAGCGTGCTTGCATCACGAACTGCAAGAAGCAGGTATTCGAGCCGCGTGTCAAGTCGGGCTTCCCGTCGTCTATCGCGGCGTGAAACTTGAAATTGGATATCGCATGGATCTTCTGGTTGAGGATGTTGTTATTGTGGAGATCAAGTCCGTGGACGCCATCTCTCCCATTCATCAGGCTCAGATCATCTCCTACCTCAAACTCAGCGGCCGATCTCTCGGACTGCTCATCAACTTCAATGTCGTCCACCTGAAAGACGGAATCAAGCGCTTCGTGAATGGAAGTGGGTGGCAGCAAGCGCAAACCTTCAACCACTAAGGGCGTCCTTCAACTTCGCTCAGGGTAGGCTGCGGTTCACCAAGGAAATCTTCAACCACCTGCCCTTCGGCGCTATAATTCGCCTCAGGAGGGTTCTTTATGACTCTCGCTCGCTTTCTCGTCGTGTTATTCGTATGCTCTCTGCCTGCCTTCGCGCAGGATCAGCAGTTGATCGCACCTCAGAATCCTGACAACGTTGCAGTTGCTGCGAATCACGACTCCGCTACGCGCTCGGATTCGTGGAGGATTTTGCCGGATCAGTCTTCGAATTTCAGTTCTGATTCGATGGATCGCATGCGTATAGACCAGTATGTTCACGATCAGATAAAAGGCGATTTCCGCAGCGGTCGGTCCAATGAAGCCAAGAGACGCACGCTGGTGATGGGCTTGGGCGGTCCTCTGGATACGGATGCGACCTGCTTCACCATGCGCAGCTACGTGGTCGCGCGCGATTCCAAGGATTCCGATTCCACGCATCCCACCGGCTATTCAACTTGCCAACCGGCGTCCAAATATCGAGTAAGGACCACCGAGCAAGGAACGGTCGTACAGGACCGCTGAAGCCGAAATCTTCAAAACCTGGAACCACCAAGGACACGAAGGTTCACGAAGGAATTCGAGTCGTGTGTTTTCCTTCGTGAACCTTCGTGTCCTTGGTGGTTCCCGCTCTGTGTTTGCCCTAAACTTCCGGCACAAAACCCCCATAAACGCCGGAGATTCCCGTCTATCTTTCCCTGCCCTCCCGCATTAGAATTAAAAAGTGTTTTCCGCCGCGTCCTGCAAGGGCTCGGCGGTTTCTTTATCGAGGGATAGACATGGCAACGGTCACGGCGGTTCCGAAGAACAAGATTTCCGGCGGCAGCTTTCTGCTGGAAGCGCGGCAGCCAAAGGAAGTTTTCACACCGGAAGACTTCAGCGAACAGCATCAACTCATCGGGCAAACGGCGGAAGAGTTCGCCATGAACGAAATCGTGCCCAACATTGAAAAAATTGAGCACAAAGATTTCTCCGTTTCCCGCGAGCTTCTGAAAAAGGCGGGCGAACTCGGGCTCAGTGGCGTCGAGATCCCCGAAGCCTACGGCGGCCTCGAGATGGATAAGGTCACCGCCGCGGTGATCGCCGATCACATCGCCAAGTATGCCGGCTTCGCCACCACTTGGGGCGCACACAGCGGCATCGGCATGCTGCCCATCGTCTACTTCGGCACCGAAGAGCAGAAGAACAAATACCTGCCGCGCCTTGCCTCCGGCGAGATCGTCGGCGCGTATGCCTTGTCGGAAGCCTCTTCCGGCTCCGATGCGCTCAACTGCCGGGCTCGCGCCGAGCTTTCGTCTGACGGGAAGCACTACGTCCTCAACGGCGAAAAAATGTGGATCACCAACGCGGGATTCGCCGACCTGTTCACAGTGTTCGCCAAAATCAACGGCGAGAAGTTCAGCGCATTTCTGGTGGAGAGAACTTTCCCCGGCTTCTCGGTCGGCGCCGAAGAACACAAGATGGGGATCCGCGGCTCGTCGACCTGCCCCATCATTCTTAACGACTGCAAAGTTCCGGTGGAAAACCTGCTGGGCGACATCGGCAAGGGCCACGTGATCGCTTTCAACATTCTGAACGTGGGCCGCTTCAAGCTAGGCGCGATGTGCGTGGGGGGTGGCCGCGTTTCGCTGGAGAACGCCATTGGCTACGCCAAGCAACGCAAGGCGTTCAATAAGGTGATCGCCGACTTCGGGCTCGTGCGGGAAAAGATCGCCAACATGGCAACGCTACTCTACGTTGGCGAATCGCTCGTCTATCGCACGGTTGCCATGATGGACACGGCTCTGAGCGAGGTCGACAAATCGGCGGCCGACGCGGCTAAGCAGGCACTGAAGGCCATCGAGGAATATGCCGTCGAATGCTCCATCATCAAAGTGTGGGGCTCGGAGATGATCGACTACGTCGTCGATGAGACCGTGCAGATTTATGCGGGTTACGGATTTGTCGAGGAGTATCCCGCCGAGCGCGCGTATCGCGATGCCCGTATCAATCGCATCTTCGAAGGAACCAACGAGATCAACCGTCTGATTATTACAGGATTCCTGCTGAAGCGCGCGATGACCGGACAGTTGCCGCTGATGCCGGCAATCAAGAAACTGATGGACGAGGTGCTCTCGGGACCGTCGGCTGCCGAAGGACTGGAAGGCGCGCTGCCCGAGGAACGAAAATTAGTGGCTCAAGCTAAAAAGCTGGGCCTGTTTGCGGCCGGTGCAGCCACGCAGAAATACATGCAGGCCATCCAAGATCAGCAGGAGATCATGGGCGCAATCGCCGACATGACCATCGAGACCTACGCCATGGAGTCGGCTGTTTTGCGCGCACAGAAGATCGTGCAGACCAAAGGCGAGGCCGGCGCGGCATTGCCGATCGCGATGACGCGAGTGTATCTCTCGCAGGCGATGGAAAAAATCGAGTCTGCCGCGCGGAAGGTAATTGCCGCCGTGGCCGACGGCGATATGATGCGCACGCAGCTTGCGATTCTGCGGCGGCTGGCGAAGTATGAACCGTTCAATACCATCGCACTGCGGCAGCAGATCGCGCAGAAGATGATCGAGCGCGGCAAATACACGCTGGCTTAGAATCAACACACCTTAACCACAGAGAACACAGAGATCACAGAGGACTACCCTGTGAAACTCTGCGCCCTCTGTGGTTTTCGCTTCCGTCCTTCCTCTGATACAAATGTCACGATGAAAATCACAGCTTTCCCTCTCTTCGCCGCAATCGCTCTTGCTCCAACGTTAGCTGCGCAATCGAATTCAGCCCCGCAGCAAGATTCCGCGACCTTCGATCCCGACGGTACCGCCCACATCATGCGCACAGTTCCGATGCCGACGACCATCAGTCCTGAGGCGCAGAACTGGCTGGCGTCGCTTACGCAACAAAAGGGAGGACAGCAGACTCTCGCGGAGCGCCGGGCGCGCACCGATGAATGGCGCAAGTTCGGCTCCGGGGAAGCACGCAAGTACTATCCAGCCAATGTCGAGGAGACGACGACTGCGGGAGTTCGCACCGACATCATCACGCCACTGACCATGCCCGAGGCTAATCGCAACCGCGTACTGATTAACCTGCACGGTGGCGGATTCAACTCCGACTCGGGCTCTCTGATTGAAGGTATTCCAATCGCGAACCTGGCGAAAACGAAAGTTGTATCGGTCTATTACCGTCTCGCGCCGGAAAATCCCTTCCCTGCCGCGGTGGACGATGTGGTCGCGGTCTACAAGGAACTCCTGAAGACGTACAAGCCAGGCAGCATCGGAATCTTCGGCACTTCGGCGGGTGCGATCCTGACCGCTGAAGTAGCGGTTCGTCTTAAACAATCAGGTCTGCCCCTTCCGGCGGCGCTGGGAATTTTCTCCGGCCTCGGCGATTTCAGCCGCGTCGGCGATTCCCGGCAGCTGTTTACCCTGAATGGATTTCCCGGCGAGATGCTGCCCATCGATTCCAATCATCTCCCCGACGATCAATATGTCGGCAAGATCGATCGTAGAGATCCAATGCTGTCGCCGCTTTTCGCCGACCTGCACGGAATGCCGCCTAGCCTGCTCGTCACCAGCACGCGCGATATTCTGCTGAGCGACACGGCCACGTTGCATCGGGCGCTGCTGCAGGCGGGCGTTGATGCCCGCCTGGTCGTCTTCGAGGCGCTGCCCCACGCCTTCTGGTATCACTTCCAGTTGCCCGAAACTAAAGAGGCGCTGGAACAGATGGCGAAGTTCTTCGACGAGAAGGTCGGTCGCTAGAATTCGGCTAAAGAACATCGACCACAATCAGCGTGATATCGTCCTGCTGGCTGGTGGATGCCGGTTGCCACATTCGGAGTTCGGCCAGCAGTTGCCGGGTCAACTCGTATGGCGGTTGCGATCGATTATCGCGGACCACTTTTTCCAGTCGCCGCTCTCCGAATGATTCGCCGCGAGAGTTCTCTGGTTCGATCAGCCCGTCGGTATAAATCAGGAAGCGGTCGCGGAGCTCAATCGCCAGAGTGCGCACAGGATATTCGGAGTCCGGAGCAACACCAAACAGCAAGCCGTTGCTCTCGACGGATTGCAGCTCACCGCACGCGTCCTTCCAGCAGAGCAACGGCGGATGCCCCGCAGCCGAATATCGCGCACTACGGTTTTCTGTATCGATCCACAGATAGGCTGCGGAAGTGAGTTGGCCGCGCAGTTCCGTGGAGAGAATGCGATTCAAACCGCCCAGCACCTGCGCCGGATCATGGGCAACGCCAACTACGGACTGCATCGCCACTTTGATCATGGAAGAAATCAGCGCAGCCGGAACGCCATGCCCGGAGACATCCGCCACAAGAATACCGAGATGGTTCTGGTTCGACCCGACGAATTGGTAGAAGTCGCCCGCGACCGAGGTCATGGGATGGTAAGAAGCAGCAATGCGGAGGTTCCCAAGTTCGGGCACGCTCGCGGGAAGAATCGAAGACTGGATCTGCCGCGCCGTCTCCAGTTCTGTTTCGATGGAGAGCAGGCGACGCTCATTGGTAAACACAATCTGCAGAGCTACGTATCCGAGCGAAAATAGAAGCACTCCAAAACCCAAGGAAGCCACTAAAGGCAGCACGCGATAGCGCAACACCGCCCCCAGGTTGGTGTACAGCGCTTCCGACGCAAAAAGCAGCGTGGCAGCAATCAGAACGCGGTGATCGGGGATTACGAGGTACCGGGAAGCAAGTCTGGGAACCAGCACAACCGCTAACAAGACAAGCATGGCGAGAACTGCGAGCAGGTTGTTGTAGAACATCCATTTGTCGGCTGGGCCGCCGGCGAGGAACGTGACAAAACCGAGCAGCGCAATGGCCAGGCCCGCGAAGATTTCCAGTTGAATCAGGATTCTGATCGCGCCAAGAGTCAATTCCCGCCAGGCGAACAAGGCAGAAATCAGCAGCAGGTACATGACCGCCGTATTGACGTAGAGCGCGGCGGATTGCAAGGAGTGTGGCAGAACCTGCAAAATGATGGGCGACTGGCCCAGTGCCTGGAGACCGTACATCGCGCTCCAGATTCCCCACCATACGAGGATGCTAGCGCCCCGCCGCCAACGGATGGCTGCCATAGCGCAGGCTGTCGCTCCCACGGACAAGAAGACCGTTCCCAGGACGATGTTGATCACGTCGCCGCGGAGGGTTGCCAGGGCTGCATCCGCGGCGCTAGTGCTATCCATTTGAGACCCCGATTTCGCACTAAGAAACTATTTGCCGGTGTCGCTTACTCGGGCACGAGCATGTAGCTAACGAATGCCACCTGCTTGCTGTCGGGCGACCATGAGGGAACGTTGATGGTGCCCTGGCCGCCGAAGAGTTTTGCGAGCACCGTGATCTTCTTATCGGCAAGCGACATGAGCCGCAACATTACGTCTTTGTTTTCGGGATGGCCGGTCACGTCGGCGCCGTAGGTGAGGAACACCATCCACTGGCCGTCGGGAGAGATGTGTGGAAACCAGTTGTTGAGATCGTCGGAGAAGACTTGCTCCTGCTCGCTGCCGTCAGGCTTCATGCGCCAGATCTGCATGTGGCCGGTGCGCTCGGAGTTGAAGTAGATGTACTTTCCGTCCGGCGAATATTCCGGGCCGTCGTCCAATCCCTTGGCAGTGGTCAATCGCGTTTCTTCGCCGCCCGCGGCCGGGATCGTGTAGATGTCGAAGTCACCGTTACGCCGGCCGACGAAGGCGAGGGCCTTGCCGTCGGGAGACCAGCCATGCCAGTACGATGGAGACTTCTGCGTGATGCGGCGTGGCACCCCGCCATCGATTGGAACGATATACACCTGCAATTCCTTGTTGCCTTGCGAATTATCGCTGACTGCGAGTTGGGTACCGTCCGGAGATATCCCATGATCGTTGTTACAGCGCGTGGCGAGGCCGGTATCGATGACGTGGGGCCAGCCCTTGTCTACGGACAAGCCTTCGATGTGGCCGTCGCGATTAAAGAGAAACATGCGACCGTTGCGAGTCCAATTCGGAGCTTCGAAGCGTCCCGACGCGAGATAAGCGACGCGGCGGTCGGCGGAGGAGATCGTCACGGTTTCGAGCGTGCTATAGAGAGTTGGCTTGCCCGTCTCGGCTGGAGCAGCTTGCGTCAGGTCGACGTTGGAGAACACTGCCTTTTCCACCACGTCCTTGTCATGCGAGCACACGCCGAGCCCCACATAGAACGGGTCTTGCAGCGGAATGCGCAGCCATCCGCCGGCGACTTCGGGCTCGCCCCCGTTCGCGGCCAGGGACATGTAGACGTAGTCGCCGCGCTTGGTGATGCGCAGGCGCTTCGGGGCGGAGAAGTTGGATTGAATCTCGCGCGTGATCGCGCCTTTTTCGTCGCGAAATTGCAGAGCAGTCATGCCGCTCGCGTGAAGAGTCACATCGGCATAGACAGAGTCGGCGTCCAGAGTCTGCCGCAGCATCAGGACCGCTTTCTTGTGTTCATTTCCAGTTGTGGTCAGGAAAGAAATGTCGGCCGTCAGCGTCACGTCGCCTGAAATTTTTTTCCATGCGAACTGGAAGGCGTCTGCCGCGAACCACATGTTTTCGCCGCTGCCGCTGATGGTGTAGGTTCGCTTGGCAGCGTCATAGTCGACTGAGCCTGGATGCAGGACTGTGCCTACGTCGTTGTGACTCTCGAAGATTCCAAGCGACGACGGGACATCTTGGGCAGGAGATGCGATTACGGGAATGAGAACAAAAGCTGTGACTGCTACCAGTATTAATGTGCGAAGGCTGCGCATGAACTCCTCCATCGCAAAAAGAGAGAGATGACCAACCCGGCATTGTAAATGCATCCGAGCCACGCGCGGGTTGACGATCTTCTTTGCGATCTCCGCGGGAGTTTCTCTGCGACCTCAGCGGTTAAAAGCTTTTCCTAGCCTTGTCACGAAAAAGCTTCAACCGCTGAGATCGCTAAGAAACTTCGCGGAGATCGCGGAGAAGGGCAAGTCGGGCCTCGCTTCTATCTTTCAGTACTAATCTGCGAGGGCTTCTGGTAAAACGTGTGCATGAAAATAAGACGTGCCGTGTCTATCTTTTTCGTATGCGTGCTGCTACTTGCCACTGGCGTGGAGGCACAGGAGAAAACTTCTCCGTCGGCGAATCTGGCGCTGACCCCGCCCATGGGATGGAATTCATGGAACAAGTTCGCCTGCAATGTCAGCGAGGATCTGATCAAGGGCATGGCCGATACGGTTGTGAAGTCGGGCATGAAAGACGCGGGTTACGTGTACGTGAATATTGACGACTGCTGGCAGGTGAGCCGCGACGCCAGCGGCAACATCGTCGTCGACCCGCAGCACTTTCCGCATGGCATGAAAGTGGTGGGCGATTATATTCATTCGCTCGGGCTGAAGTTCGGCGTCTATTCTGACGCGGGCTCGAAGACCTGCGCGGGCCGTCCCGGCGGCCTGGGGCACGAGTTTCAGGATGCTATCCAGTATGCGGCTTGGGGCGTCGATTATTTGAAATATGACTGGTGCCACACCAGCACGCAGGACGCCAAGGCATCCTATGCGAACATTCGCGCCGCCCTCGATGCGGCTGGACGCCCGATCGTGCTGAGCATCTGCGAATGGGGAACGGCCAAGCCGTGGCTGTGGGGCAAAGAAGTAGGCGGGAACCTGTGGCGAACCACAGGCGACATCAACGACCGCTGGGGAGGCCAGGAGAAATGGAAGGACGGCAGTTGCTGCTCCAACGGAGTGATGGCGATTCTCGATCAGGAAGCGCCACTGTATTCCTACGCAGGCCCCGGCCACTGGAACGATCCCGACATGCTCGAGGTCGGCAACGGCGGAATGACGGATGAGGAGTATCGCACGCATTTCAGTTTGTGGGCGATCCTGGCTGCGCCCCTGATCGCGGGTAATGACCTGCGCAACATGCGCCCTGAAATTCACGACATTCTCAGCAATAAAGAAGTGATTGCCGTGGATCAGGACGCGCTGGGACGACAGGGTGAGCGCGTAGCAAAGAATGGCGATCTGGAAGTTTGGGCGAAGCAGCTAAACGATGGAAGCCGCGCGGTGGTGCTGTTGAATCGCAGTGGGGCCGAACAGCAAATCTCGGTCGACTGGAAGGATTTGGGATATCCCGATCACCTCAGCGCTTCCGTCCGCGACTTGTGGCAGCACAAGGATCTGGGAAAACTCACGGGGAAGTTTTCAGCGCCAGTTGCCTCGCACGGAGTAGTGATGGTCACGGTAAAACCGTAATCACTACAAGCCCATGCACCACGAAAGACACGAAGTATCACAAAGGACCAGATTTGGATGTTTCCTTAGTGCACCTTCGTGTCCTTCGTGGTGAAGCCTTCACGGATTCTTCTTGAGTTCTTCCATCACGCTTTGGATCAGCTCTTTCGCGTCACTCAAGCTCTTCATGATGATTTGAATGTCCATGACCGGTTTGCCCGGCCAACGCTGGCTCTGGCAATAGACGCCGTGCTGGCCGACTAACGCCATGGCGTCGGTGATCGCGTCCATGGTGACGGCGAGACGGCCGCGGGGCACGCCCATCATGGTCTCGTAATGTTCCAGTTCTTCCTGCTTTTCATCGAATACCGGCATGGGACGATTGTAACTGTGCTCGCGCGTGCGGCATAATTGGCGCGCTGACATAAATCCAATTCACACGTCCAAAGCTCAACGACCAGTTCCTCAAAGGAGAAACCATGCAGAAGAAAATTGCTTATGTCATCGGCCTGATTTTTACTCTCAGCATTTTTGCCGCCTGTCAGGGGAAACCCAGTCCTGCGGCTTCCGCGTCGTGCGATCTCGGAGGGGGCAAATCCATTAAGACGGACTACTCCAGCCCGCGGCTTCGCGGACGCAAGATGATCGGGGAGCACGAGCCTTACGGACAAGTCTGGCGCAACGGGGCCAACGCGGCGACAACCTTCGTCACGACCAGCGATCTTGTCGTCGACGGAAAAAACGTGCCTGCTGGGAGCTACACGTTGTTCGTCCTTCCGAATCCCGACAAGTGGACGCTCATCATCAATAAGAAAACTGGTGAGTGGGGGATTCCCTACAAGTATGAGAGTGACGAACTGGCTCGGGTCGACATGAAGCTCTCCAAGCTTCCGTCGCCGGTCGAAAATTTCACGATTGCTTACGACAAGACTGGCTCGGGCTGCACTCTACGCGAGGAGTGGGATACGACCCGCGCGACGGTCGATATCAAGTCTCCCGTCCTTGGCGATGACGTCAGAAAGTAGACGTCGCCTCTGTTACAAAATCATAATCGGGTCAACGAAGACTGAACCAGTCGTGGAATCGAAGGTTCGGGCCAGCAGTTGTTAGCGGAGACTATAACCGCCAGCTTGGCCCTAGCCCCTCAATTTACTGCGGAATGATGGCCTTGCTCCACTCGCTTTGGGTGAATCAATATTCCTCGTGGGGTATTTTCAAAGCTGTAACATAGACGAGCGCCATTCGTGTGGTGGTGTAGCCGACTTGCCGATAATGATTCTGAAACGGTGGGGAGGGCCCCCCTCGTGGCCAAAATTTTTTCCCGATTCGGCCTTAGAACAACCGTAAAAGCGTCGCCGCCAAGGTTTATTTCACACCGTTTTCCACAGCCGAAAAGCGGCTTCGGGCTTCCGCTATCCGTCTTTCGGAATGAACGCATTCGTTTCGGAAGCCGAAAGCCGCTTCCGAGCGCCGGAAGCCGCATCGCCCCTGCTAAAATTTCATCTATTAACCTGCATGCTGCCCAAGAGTTTGCGCCCGCTGCTGCCGTATCTGAAACGCTACCGTTGGAGTTACGTCGCGGGTACGCTCTGCGTCTTCCTCACTAACGGCATCTGGATCCTGTTTCCGCTGGTGCTCGGCAAAGCCGCGGACGATCTCCACACAGGCGTAACTCGACACAAACTCTTGGTTTACGCGGGACTGTTGCTCGCCATCGCAGTCACCAAAGGCATTTTCCAGTTCCTCACCCGCTGGATCGTGATCGGCATCTCGCGCGACATCGAGTTCGACCTGCGCAACGATCTCTTCGCGCGCCTCGAAATTCTCTCCTACTCCTACTATCAGCGCCATCGCACTGGCGATATTATGGCGCGCGCCACCAACGACCTGAATGCGGTCCGCATGCTGCTCGGTCCCGCGATCATGTATTCGGCCAACACCATCGTCTACACGGCGGGCGCGCTCGCCTTCATGATCACCATCAGCCCGTGGCTCACGCTTTACACGTTCCTGCCACTGCCTGCGGTCAGCATCGTGATCCAGACTTTTGGCCGAAGGATTCATGAGCGCTTCGAAAGAATTCAGGCGATGTTCTCCGACATCTCGGCGCGCGCGCAGGAGAACTTTTCCGGCGCTCGACTCATCCGCGCCTACGTTCAGGAAGACGCCGAGATTCGTGCCTTCGAAGCCGAGAACCAGGAATACATTCGCCGCAGCCTGAAGTTGGTGCGCCTCATGGGTATGCTCTGGCCCACGCTCGAACTTATGCTGGGTTGCGCCGTAGTGCTGGTGTTGTGGCTCGGCGGACGCGAAGTCATCCACGGACTCGCGCATGTAACGCTGGTTTCGAATCTCGGGAACTCGCATCCAGCAATTATCACCACGCTCTCTCTCTCCGGCTCGATGAGCGTTGGGCAGTTCGTCTCGTTCAGCACTTACATGATGCAGCTCACCTGGCCGATCATCGCTCTCGGCTGGGTCATCAACATTTTCCAGCGTGGAACTGCGTCGCTCATTCGCATCAGCGAAATCATGCATGAGCAGCCCGAGATTCAGGATGCTCCCAGTGTGCAAGATCGCGAGGTCGCAGGCGAGATCGAATTCCGCAGTCTCAACTTCAGCTACGACGGCAAGCAGGTTCTGCGCGATGTTAATCTGCGCATTCCCGCAGGCAGCAGCCTCGCGATCGTTGGCCCGACCGGTTCCGGCAAAACAACGTTGGTGAGCCTGATCCCGCGCATCTACGACGCGGAATCAGGCATGGTTCTGATCGACGGTCGACCGATTCGCGAATATCTGGTGGCCTCGCTGCGCAAGAATATCGGATTCGTTCCGCAGGAGACGTTTTTGTTCAGCGACCGCATTCGCGAGAACATCGCTTTGGGCGTGGACTCTGCCACGGATCAGGAAATTCACAACGCCGCCGAAGCTGCTAACATCGCTGCCGACATCGAGAGCTTTCCGGAAGGCTACGAAACGATGGTGGGCGAGCGCGGCATCACACTCTCTGGAGGCCAGAAGCAGCGTACAGCGATTGCGCGCGCGCTCATCCGCAATCCGAAGATCCTGATCCTCGACGACGCGCTCTCCAGCGTCGACACGCACACCGAAGACAAAATTCTCAACCACCTGCGCGACGTGATGCGCGGCCGCACCACGATCTTCATTTCGCACCGCGTCTCCACCGTCCGCAATGCCGATCGCATCGCGGTGCTGCATGGCGGACGCATCGTCGAACTCGGAACCCACGACGAACTTCTTGCCTTGAACGGCTACTACTGCGACCTGTATAACAAGCAATTGCTGGAAGAAGAACTAGCCGAAGTTTGACCAGCTGTTGCGACTTTGCGAGAAAGAATGTGGGGACAGCCGCCCTCGGCTGTCAGTGAGCGAAGCTCGACGCGGTTTTCGGACGTGCGGGGATATTTCCAGCAATTACGTTTTCTTGACAACGCCAGAGGCTCGAGTCGTTACACTTGCCATGACTATGCTTACCATGCAGCGGGTTAACACTCCGGAAATCCTCGATTCCGACGCCTGCCCGCCCGTCGAGGCCGAAACTTCGCTGCGCGATTTGTGCCGCATCAACCGCTGGTTCGGCGGAGTTTCCACAACCCGAAAGCTGATTGAACGAGTTGCGGCTGCAACCGGCGAGAAGAGATTCTCCGTGCTGGAAGTCGCCGCCGGATTCGGTGAAGTGTCGAAGACCGCGGGCCTACAACTCGAGCGCAAAGGTATTTCGCTGGAGGTCACCGACCTGGATCGCGTGCGCAGCCACCTCGTGCGCGGAAACCGCGCTGTGGTTGCCGACGCGCTCGAACTTCCATTTCAATGCAATAGTTTTGATCTGGTCAGTTGCAGCCTTTTCGCTCACCACCTGGAGCCTGCCGAACTGGCGCAGTTTACCCGAGAGGCGCTGCGCGTGAGCCGTCGCGCGGTTTTGATCAACGATCTCGTACGCCATCCCATGCATCTGGCGCTGGTCTATGCAGGCTTTGCCGTCATGCGAAGTTATGTTTCGCGAGTGGACGGTTTGGCTTCGGTGCGGCGAGCCTATGTTCCGGATGAGATGCGGCAAATTCTTTCGTCGGCTGCGGGCCCTTCGGGGCGTGTGGAGATCTCACGCCACTTCCTGTTTCGTATGGGAGCGATTGCATGGAAAAACCATTGTTGACTGATGATTTTTGATTGAACCACTCAGACTCCGCCCTGTGGCTTTTCAATCGACATTAAAAATCATCAATCAACAATCGCCTCAACGCACCACCAGCACTTCCCTGACATTGTCGCGGGCCAGGAAGAACTTGATGGAGGCGAAGTCGCGGAAGAGGGTTTCGATGTGGCGGTTGTTGAAGACGCGTTGCAGTCGGAAGCCTTCGCTGACGGCGGTGTGAACGGCTCCGGTGGGTCCGCGTCGCGTTTCGCGGCGCAGGACGATAGGCTGCATTTCAAGCGTATCTTTTCCCACGATGTGGAAGCGGTAGCAGGGCGAATCTGGCCCCGCGTCCTTGGTGTGGAAAAACGCCAGCATCATACCGCCCGGCTTTAGTACCGACCACAGGCGTCCCATCACCGGCCGCACCAGACTTTCGTCGAGATAATCGGGCAGGTTCCAGCAAAGCACAACATCGAAATGCGCAGCGGGATAAACCAGGTTGTCGGCGAGAAAACGGCGGCTGTCGAGGATGCGATTCCCCTGCTCATCTTTGGTCGCGAGATTGGGATCGGTGGAGGCCACGAGAAGATCTTCGCTGTAAATCTTGTGGCTTCGTTCGGTGAAGAAGCGGATGTTCGAAGCGGACGTAGAACCAAGATCGAGTACACATAAGGGAGTCTCGGTTTGCCACACGCGAGCGAGTTCTCCCAGACTGCTGGAACGGCGAACGAGTTTTTGGGCAGCCTGCGATGGAGTCGCTTCCGTTCCTCCGCCCGTTGAGCCCCGAAAAAGCTTCATGAAATTCTGAGTGACTGATGCCATTTAGCTGATGCGTTTGATCGGAGGCGTCGCTGACCCGAGGCGACTGCTGCCCCAAGACTTGAACCGACCTCTAAAACCAACACTTTAACTCATTGCAAGGGCCGGCAAAAGTTACTTTCCGACCGCTTTCTCCGCCTTGCCCCCTTGAATGTCGATCTTGCCTTTCAGGTAAGCGCCTTCCTCGATGGCGATTCGCTGCGTCGAAATGTCGCCCGTAACTACGGCGGACTTGCGCAGGTCGACGCGATCGCTGGCCAGTATGTTGCCTTCGAGCTTGCCTTGCACGATTAAACCCTTAGCCTCAACCGAAGCCTTAACCTGGCCGTGCGGACCCACGGTCAAACTATTGTTTTTGAGGGAGATGCTGCCCTCGACCTGACCGTCAACGTAAAGATCTTCGCTCCCCGACAATTCCCCTTTGATGACCACGGACTTGCCAATCTGCGCCAAATCTGCCGACAACGGAGCACTCATGTTGTTCTCCTTAAGGATGCGGGATAGTGCGCTACCAAGATTTCTGTTAGCAGGTACCGGGACGGCCGCGTCGCTTCCTTCGACTATACCCAACCAAGCGAGGATGCGGCAAGCTAGGTAACTTTGGTAACGCGAGAAACACGTGATCAAGTGAGCGGGAAAATGCGCGCTGCAACCCGCTGGGCAGATTGCTACACTAACTGTGTATGCGACGTGTGCAACAGAAACGGGCCACAAGGTTTTGCCCGGCGCTAATGGCGTTCGTTGCGTTGTTGTCGGCCGCAACGGCGGCGCTTGCGGCACAAGATGCAAAGACTTCGGAAATGTCGGCGGGGGAACTTGTACGCCTTACCGTCGCGAATGAAGTCGAAGCGGCGAACCATCCGGAGTTGCACCACATGTTCCGATCCCGCCGACAGACGCCCAAAGGTTCGCAGACCCACATGTATGTTGAGACCAATCAGGCCTTGGCGGGAATGCTCATCGCAATCGACGACAAGCCGCTGACCGCGGAACAGCAACAGGCGGAACACAACCACCTGGACTGGCTGGTAAACAATCCCGTGCAACTTCGCAAGAAGGCCGCGCGAGAAAAAGAAGATGAAGACCGCAGTCTGCGGATTGTGAAAGCTTTGCCCGACGCATTTTTGTATGAATATGCAGGAACCGAAGAATGCGTTCCGGGGCTGGGTAAAGCTGGAGACCAGTTGTTGAAGTTGAATTTCAAACCGAATCCGGCCTATACGCCGCCGTCGCATGTGGAACAGGTTTTGAAGGGTATGCAAGGTGAGTTGCTGATCGACAAGGAACTTCGCCGGCTCGCAAGAATCGACGGCACGCTTTTCCAGGAAGTTACGTTTGGCTGGGGAATTCTTGGCCACCTCGACAAGGGCGGACACTTCCGCGTTCAGCAAGCCGACTTGGGCTTAGGCGATGGAGCCTGGGGCATCACCGAGATGAACTTGAACATGACCGGCAAGATCCTGATGTTCAAGGGCCTCAACATTGTTTCGGAGGAAGTGCTGAGCGACTTTCATCTCATGCCGGAGAAGTTGACCTTTGCGCAAGGCGTGCAGGCCTTGAAGACGGAAGAGGAAAAGATGGCGCATGCCAAGCAGGCGCCGGAGGCGACGTTGGCCAAAAAGCATCAGAGCAACTGAGCGGAAGGGTTCTTCTTCCGCACTCGCAGAAGTCCTTTGATCGAGCGCATCCTTCAGGGTTGCGGCCAGCATTTCCAGGTTCTCTCGGTTCACCCTGGCATCGGCCAATTCTTGTGCTCCGCGCAGCGAACCGAGTTCTTCAGCGAGCAGGGTGAGAGGTGAAAGATTCCAACCTGACGCGGCCACAGACGCTCAGCCTCGCAGTGTTTCTTTTCTCACCGTGAGTTTGTCAATCAAGTCCATCTTGAGGCGGTATCCGGTTCCGGGCTGGTCCCTGATGGCGATCATGCCCTGAGGTGAGACTTCCACTTCCGGGTCGATGATGTCTTCTTTCCAATAGCGTTTTGAGGCGGAGACGTCGCCGGGCAGGCTAAAGTTCTTCAGCGTGGAAAGAGCAATGTTGTGGGCGCGTCCGATGCCGGTTTCGAGCATGCCGCCGCACCAGTTGGGGATTTTCTGTGCCTCGCAGACGTCATGAATTTTCAACGCTTCAGAGAATCCGCCGACGCGGCCGACTTTGACGTTGATGATTCGGCAGGCGCCGGCTTCTGCGGCGAAGGCGGCGCTGCGGGCATGGACGATCGATTCGTCCAGGCAAATCGCGGTGCGCAGTTCTTTTTGCAGGCGCGCGTGATAGTAGATGTCGTCGTTCCATAGTGGCTGCTCGATCATCAGTAGATTGAATTGATCGAACTCTCTCAGGTGCTCGACCTGATCGAGCGTGTAGGCGGAATTGGCGTCGCAGCTCAATGTAATGTCGGCCCAACGCGAGCGGATGCGTTCGAGCACGTTCACGTCCCAGCCCGGTTTGACTTTGACTTTGATGCGGCGGTATCCGGCGGCGAGTTCCATCTGGATCTTCTCCAGCAGTTGCTCGACGGAATCCTGGATGCCAATGGAGACTCCACAGGGAATCTCGCGACGAGTACCGCCCAGCAATTTCCATAATGGCTTCTGCTTCTGGATGGCTTCGGCATCCCAGAGCGCGTTTTCGAGCGCGGCCTTGGCCATGCGGTGGCCAGTTACTCTGGCGAAAAGCGCCGGGCAATCGCGCGCGGTATCCAGGCGCTTGCCCAGCAGAGCGGGAATCAGATATTGCGTCAGTGTAGGCCAGGCACTTTCGATCCATTCGCTGCTGTAATAGGGATCCTCTCCGGCAACACATTCGCCCCAGCCATCAACGCCTTCCGAGTGCACGGTGACCAGCAGAATGCGGCGGCTGTAGGTGCGGCCAAAGCTCGTCTCGAAAAAATGGACGAGCGGCATGTGAATTTCGCGGAGCGTGATGACTTCAATCTTCATGGCTCTCAGTAGCGCCGGCAACTTGCCGGCTGTCGCGAGGGCATCCTGCCCTCGCATTCGGTAGCGTCTGTGCGCGGGCGAGACGCCCCCGCGACAGCCGCCGGGACGGCGGCGCTACTTCTATTCTTCGGATGCATAGGACCACCTTTCATCCCAGTGGCCGAGGAGGAATTTGCCATTCTGTTCGGCGTCGCGCTCGTAGCCTAGCACGGCGAGTCCCGTTGAAAACGCGCGCAGAAACTGTTCGCGGTTGTGCTCCTGCACTTGTTGCGCCCGGGCGCGCGTTTCGGGCTTGGCCTTCCAGTCGTAGATCTGCCCGGGCACTTCGATGCTGGATTCGACAGTAACCGTTGGATTTTTTTCTGTCGCGAGCAGTCCTTCGACGCGCTTTGACTTCAGCCACCATTCCGCGATGAGGCGGTCACTGGGCAAGCCTCCTTGCAGCGGCGATGAGGTTATTCCGTACTGGTTGATGTTATACCGGCGCGCGATGGCGCCGAGCTTTTCAATGTTGAGGTAGGCGTTCTTGATTTCCAGCGGATCGAACGTCCACTCGATCAGTTCGATGCCTCGGGCGAGAGCGTCTTCGCGCTGCATCAGCTTGAGGCGGCGGCCGAGACCGCTGTTGCGATGGTCCTTGCGGACAGCCAGCATGTGCGAGTGCAGGTAAACGTGGCCGGTGCGCGTGCCGGGAACCGAGAGCGCGAAGCCCACCATGACATCGCCGTCGAAGGCTCCCATGACCTGGCCGCCGACTTTGTCGGCGACGACGAACATGCGCAGCGGCACCAGTTCCGCGTCGCTGAAGTTCCACACTTCTTTTTGCAGAGCGACGCAGGCGCGGAAGTCTTCGATGCCGTGACAGCGGCGCAGGACGACGGAGTCGGTGGTCACGCTGACTTCTCTTCGCGTTTCGCTTGCTGCCAGAGAGACTCTAATTCGTCCATAGAGGCCTGATCGGCAGAGCGGCCCGATTCGTGGAGGCGGGCTTCCATCCACTGAAAGCGGCGCTTGAACTTGCGATTGGTCTTGCGCAGCGCGGATTCGGGATCGATCGAGAGATAGCGCGCGATGTTCACCAGAACGAAGAACAAGTCGCCAACCTCTTCTTCAAGTCGCGCTTGAAGGGCTTCGGGGACAGGCGTTCGTCCCGAACCAGCCATGCCTCGGCCTTGGGGGCGCGGCCCGGGCGGCGGAAATTCGTTGAGCTGCTCGCGGAGTTCGTGGGTTTCTTCGCTTAACTTGTCGAACAAGCCCTCGAAGTTGGGCCAGTCGAAACCAGCTTGCGCCGCGCGGGAGCTGAGTTTGTGGGCCTCGAGCAGAGATGGCATGGCCGATGAGACTCCGGCGAGAATGGAATGCTTTTCATCTTTCTTCGCTGTCGGCGCGGCGTTCCCTTGCACGTCAGCATTTTGCCGCTGCTTCCGTTCTTCAACCTTGAGAGCTTCCCAATTGCGCTTGACCTCGGCGGAGGTGTCGGCCTTCACGTCGCCAAACACGTGCGGATGGCGGTTGATGAGCTTGGTGGAGAGGCGGTCGAGCACATCGTCGATGGAAAACGAAGATTGCTCCTTCGCCATTTCGGCGTAAAAGAGCACTTGCAGGAGCAGGTCGCCGAGCTCTCCGGCGAGTTCAGGCCAGTCGCGGTTGTCGATGGCTTCGAGAACTTCGTAAGTTTCTTCCAGAGTGTAGGGCTTGATGGAATCGAAGGTCTGCTCGCGGTCCCAAGGACAACCGCCGGGAGCGCGCAGGCGCTCCATGATGGCGACGGCGCGCTCGAAACGTTCTCCGGTGGAAGGCATGTGGAACCAATGTAAATGAGGGCCGAGGCGGGAGGCAATGCAGCGACAGAGTAGCGCCGGCAACTTGCCGGCTGTCGCGAGGGCAGCTTGCCCTCGCGTGCATCGACTGGTCACATGCGCGGGCGGGACGTCCGCGCGACGGCCGCCGGGACGGCGGCGCTACAACGACAACCACGAGCTATGGGACGGCATCCTAGATTTACCGAACGTCCTTCCGCTCATTTCACACGCAACAGTTTTCGGCAAACCATTAATCAACACCAAAAATTCATTTAGGAGAAAAGAAAATGGCTACTGGTAATCTTCAGGGAAAGAAAGTGGCGATTCTTGTGACCGACGGCTTCGAGCAAGCGGAATTGCTGGAGCCAAGGAAGGCGCTCGATCAAGCGGGCGCAACCACGAAAGTGGTTTCTCCGGCGGGCAAGAAAGCCAAAGGATGGAACCATAAGGAGTGGGGCGAAGAAGTTCCGGTGGACACTTCACTCGATTCTGCGAAGGCGGAGGAATTCGATGCGCTGTTGCTGCCGGGTGGCGTTATGAATCCTGACCATCTGCGCATGAATCCGAAGGCGGTTGAATTTGTGAAACAATTTACGGACGCGGGTAAGCCGGTCGCGGCGATTTGTCATGGGCCGTGGACGCTGATCGAAGCGGGGGCGGTTCGCGGACGCACGGTGACCTCATGGCCTTCGCTCAAAACGGACCTTAAAAATGCCGGAGCGACCTGGGTCGACAAGGAAGTTGTTAGCGACCAAAACCTGGTAACCAGCCGGAAGCCGGACGACATCCCAGCGTTCAATCGTGAGATGATTCGGTTGTTTGGAGAAGGACGCGGCCTGACCGGTTCACTGCGAAAGTCCGCTTAAAAGGCTGATTGGTCGGACCATGGATGAAGACAGTTTGATCACCCGGCTCGAGATCATGGATGAGCCGGGTGACTTCTGGTAAAACGAAGTAATACGGCCTGCCAATCGCGTCGAACAGAGGTTACTTTCGGCACCTCTTCCGTCGGGACAAAAGTGAAATTTGTCTAATGGCTGCGTGGACTATCGTGACCTTCATCTAATTGCAGGGCGGATGCAGAATCTGAACAAGTGGGAGTGTCCTCAGGGCGTGCAATCCCATAGTTTTCTGACACTCTCGGGTCCGATTCAAATACATGAGTTTAAGCGTTAAACCTCGACCTAGCGTGGACGGGCAGCATTTCCACGTGGTGGTCATCGGAGGCGGCATTAATGGCGTCGCCGTGGCGCGCGAGTGTGCCCGTGCCGGGAAGCGGACGCTCCTGGTGGAGCAAAACGATTTTGGCTCGGGCGTGACCAGCCGCTCGACGCGGATCATTCATGGCGGCCTGCGTTACCTGGAACATGGAGAGCTGGGGCTGGTGCGCGAGTCTGTGCGGGAGCGGGAGCGGCTGTTGCGCGAGCGCTCGCACCTGGTCCATCCCATACATTTTCTGTTTTTGCTCAACGAGGAGAGCCAACGCAGCGCGATGAAAGTGCGCGCTGGGCTGTGGCTCTACCAGCGGTTTTCGGGCAGAAAATCGAGTCCCTTGAGCGAAATGGAGTTGAAGCGGGTGGAACGCGCGCTCGACGCCGGGCAGCAGTGGTCGATCCTCAACTATGAAGACGCGCAGTGTGAGTTTCCCGAGCGCCTGGTGGCGGAATGGATGCTGGAAGCGGCCGAGGCAGGAGCAGTGGTCCGCAATCACTACGAAGTGCTGGCTGTGGACGTGACTCAGGGCCGGGCTCGCGGCGTGTTGCTGCGCGACCGTATTTCCGGAAAAGACGAGCGCGTCGATGCCGGCTGGATTTTGAACTGCACCGGCCCGTGGGCCGATCGCATTTGCCAGCGTTCCGCGGTGCGCACCAGCAAGCCAATGCTGGGGGGTGTACGCGGCTCGCATATCGTGTTGCCGCGGTTTTCAGGCGCCCCTAGTGTGGCGCTATATACCGAAGCGGCAGATGGCCGACCGGTTTTCGTTATCCCCTGGAATGAGCAAGTGCTGGTGGGCACTACCGAGGTTCCTGACACTGGGGACCCGGGAAGAACAACGCCCTCGAACGAGGAAATTGAATACCTGTTGCGCACGGCGGCCAAGCTGTTTCCCAAGGCGAAGATCTCGGCGCACGATATAAGATACGCGTTCGCCGGAGTCCGGCCTCTGCCGAATTCTCCCGGCAACAAGTCCTCGTCGGTGACGCGGCGACACTTCTTGCATGACCACACGCCGGAGGGTGCGGCGCGGCTGATCTCGGTGATTGGCGGAAAGTTGACCACGGCGGCTTCGCTGGCGCGGGAATGCGCGCGAAAGATCGGCATCCCCGTGAAAGAGCCGAACATGGTGGCGATGGGACCGGGAAGTTCTCTCGATCCTATGCTGGATCAGGAGATTCTCGACATCGCCAAGGCCGGGTCGGTGAGCGAAGAAACCGCTCGCGGCATGATGGAGTGGCACGGGCCGCGCGCCATGGACATCGCACGAATGGCCTTGGTGAGCGCAGAACTGCGCGCGCCCATTTGTCCGCATAGCTCACACATTGTGGCCGAGGTGGTAGAGGCCTATCGCAAAGAGTATGCGGTCACCTTGGCCGACGTGCTGCTGCGCCGGATCCCGGTAGCGCTGGGCGCGTGCTGGTCGGAATCCTGCAGCCGGGAGGCGGCGCTCCGCATTGGTGCGGTGCTCGGCTGGAAAGAGCAGGACCTGGGGTCGAATCTTGAAGCGTTTGAGACCGAGCGCACCGCGTTCCTGAAGAAACCCTCGGGCAGCACATCGGCGCTGGAAGCTGCGGCCGACTAGCTCACCGCTTTTTTCTCGAACTGCCTCAAGCCCACAAATAGCAACAGCACATCAAAGAATAATAGAGCCACGAGCACGGCCGTAAGCGGCAGATGCGTAAACTGCGGAACCAACGCGGCGCGTAGTCCTTCGCTGGCATAGACCAACGGATTCACCAACACAACTTTTTGCAGGATGGGGAACGTGTTCAGCGCGCTCCATGGATAGTAGGTGCACCCAAAGAAAATCATGGGCGTCATCACCATGCTGAACATCAGTCCAATATGTTGTTGGTCCATGCTGCATCCCAGAGCGAGGCCTCCGCAGGCTGAAAACGCCGCAACCAACACGAGGATCAGAGCGAAGGTGAGTGGTGTGCCGACACTGATCTGAACTCCGCGTCCGAGCACGAGCCATGCAAGAGGCAACACTACCAGCCCAGCTACCAGCGCCTGCAGCATTCCGGCAATGACTTTCTCGATCGCGATCCACGCATTGTCGATGGGAGCGAGCAAGCGGTCTTCGATTTCGCGCGTCCATTGAAATTCGGCGATGAGCGGCATGGCCACCGCCCAGACTCCGGTAAAGACCATGCTGATCGCGATGATGCCGGGGAGCAGCAGGCTCTTGTAGGCTTGAGGCATATAGCCACTGCCCACCATCACCTTGCCGAAGATGAAGACGAATAGCAGCGGCTGCAGGAAAGTTTGCATGAAGAGTTGAATCGCGTTGCGCCGCGCCACATGGGCGTCTCGCGCCAGCATTGCGCCAAACGTTTTCCAGTTCAATCGCGCAGGCTCCTTCCGGTGTGATGCAGAAAAAGATTTTCCAGACTGGGCTCAGAAATGTGGACGTCGGACAGTTCCGCGCCGGAACTCGCGGCCACGGTCGCGATCTGTGGAATCAGGGAACCGCCGCGGTCCGCATAAATGTCGGCCCCGGTGCCGTCGGTAGCACGCACTTCGCGGACTCCCGCCAGCGCTTGCAACTTCTGAAGCAACTCCGCGGTCTGCTTGCCGAAGCGAAGACGCAGCAGAAATCCTCCAGGGATCGAGGCCTTCAGTTCCCCCGGCGTGCCCACGGCAATCACATGCCCATGGTCAACGATCGCGAGGCGCTGGCAAAGCGCATCGGCCTCCTCCATGTTGTGGGTGGTCAGCAGCACAGTCCGCCCCGCCTGATGATATTCGCGAATGATCTCCCACAATAAGATACGGGTTTGAGGATCGAGGCCGGCGCTAGGCTCGTCGAGAAACAGAACTTGCGGATCGTGCATCATGGCGCGGGCGATGGAAAGACGCTGCATCATGCCCCCCGAAAAGCCGCGCACCATCTGGTTGGCGCGCTCGGTGAGTTTGAATTTCTCGAGTAAGGCGTCGGCGCGCTCATTTCTTTGCCTGGATCCGATTCCAAAATACGCCGCGTGAAAAACCAGAATCTCGCGGGCGGTCAGAGAAAAATCCAGGTTGGGACGCTGCGGCACAACCCCGATCAAGCGCTTGACGAGCGCCTGTTCCCTCCAGACCTCGTGTTCGCCGATCCAGGCTTGGCCCGAACTTGGCCGCACACGCGTGGTCAGCACCCCAACCGTGGTGGACTTGCCCGCGCCGTTGGGGCCTAGTAGGCCAAAGATTTCTCCCGGAAGAATTTCCAACGAAAGCCCGTCGAGCGCCGGAATTTGAACCTTCGGCGGCTTGCCGCCCTTGGCATCGCCGCGCGCGATAAGGCCCCCCGCAGCCAATGGCGGCGAGGCGTTATACGTCTTGCGGAGATCCTGTGTGCGAACGCCAACGGCCATGCAAAGCGGTCCTCCATTTGGAAGAAGGTAAGGGTTTCGGAAGTATATCCCAGGGAATCGCTGTGAATGAGTCGTGACGAAACGGGAGTACTTTCAAAGCCTGAGGTTACACGGATCCACAGCGGCGAGGGCAGGCTCTCGCGACAACCGGCAGAGCCTGCCCTGAGCGAAGTCGAAGGGGTGCCGGCGCTACTGGGGCAGGGACTTGCGTCATCTGGGAATGGGCCTATCGCGTAACTACACTGACGCGAGGTGTACCGAGTTTTGGTCCAGGCGAAATTCTGCCTACAAGAAAGGCGCGGGCGATGTTGATTCCCATTAAGCACGAGAATATGGCGGCCCGGCGCTGGCCCGTGATTACCCTCGCATTGATTGTCATCAATGCAGCCGTCTTCCTGCTCACCAACTCAGCCATCCATGAGGACGCGCAGCGACTGGGCGAAGTCAAATGGCACATTCTGGACCTGGCGGCGGTACATCCCGAGTTAAGGATGCAGCCCGAGTCGCAGCAATTGGTCGACGGATTTAAGCAGAACTATCCCAGACAGTGGAAGCAGCTACAAAATCCGAATCGTGACGTCATTGACGCTTATGACGCCAGGATTAAGATGAGTGAGGATACGCCGCAGTTGCAGAGTGAGATGGACTCGCTCAATCCTCAGTTTGTGAGCCTGTCGAAATCGTCGATTGTCGAGCAATACGCCTTCATCCCGGCATACGAGCGGCCCATCACCTATCTGACGGCAAATTTCCTGCACGGCGGATGGATGCACCTGATTGGCAACATGTGGTTTTTGTGGCTGGCGGGATTTGTGCTTGAGGACGTTTGGGGACGCTGGGTGTACTCGGTGTTTTATCTGATCGCGGGAGTGGCCGCACTGCAATTTTGGGCATGGTCGAATCCCGGAAGCATCACCCCAACGCTGGGCGCGTCGGGTGCGGTGGCGGCGTTGATGGGAGCGTTCCTGGTGCGCTTCCCGAAAATGAAGATTGAAATGATGTGGGTGTTCTTCCTTAAGCCGTATCGCTTCCAAGCCGCGGCCTACTGGCTGCTGCCGCTTTGGCTGTTCATCGAGATTTTCTACGGATCGCTCTCGGGATCGTCAGGCGGCGTGGCCCATTGGGCGCACGTGGGGGGATTTCTGTTCGGAGCGCTGGCTGCGGTGGCGATTCAGCACTCGGGTTTGGAGCAAAAAGCCAATAAAGCAATTGAGGAAAAAGTTGGCTGGACGAACGATCCGGAACTCGAACGGGCCAGCGGCATGATGGAGCACGGACAATTCGCGGAAGCGCAGGTTGTTCTTACGAATTACGTCGCGGCAAAGCCGAACTCGCTCGACGCCTGGAATTTATTGCGGCAAATCTACACTCGCCAAAACGATACCAAGAATTACTTCGACGCGACGGTGAAGACTTGTGCGCTCCATTTGCGAGCGCACGAAGTTGAAGCCGCGTTCCAGGACTACGCTGAGTTTTTGAATTCCGGCGGAAGCAAGATGCCAGCGGCGACATGGCTGGAGTTGTGCAAAGGCGCGGAAGAGATACAAGATTTCGAACGTGCCTTTACCGAGTATCAGCAACTCGCCCAGGCTTATCCCACCGACCGGCAGTCGCTGACTGCACAACTCAGTGCTGCACGACTTTGCTTGAAGCGGTTGAAACGCCCGCAAGATGCGTTGGCTCTCTACCAGGCTGCTGCAGCATCTCCGGTTCCTCATCTCGATTGGGAGCAGCATATACAGGCCGGCATCAAAGATGCGAAAGCTGCCCTCTCGTCGGGGAATGCAATCGCGGCAGGGGCGCAGTAACTGCAAATCAAAAGTCCAGAAGCAGGAGAAAATAGCTCTTCAGACTCTGAAGGGCCTGCCACGTTTCATCTCCCTAACATGAATTCTGTAGTGCGCGCACCAAAAACCCTTAGGGGACGCGGGACGGCAACCGTTCCAGCGCGGCCGCATCAAAGCTATTGTTCCTGAAGTTTTGTTGAGCAGTAAATTATGGGCCGCGCTTCGTCTAGGTTTCTGGCCGTGTGTTTGGTTGTGGCTGTTGGTGCTGCATTAACCGGTTGTCAGAGCATGGCATCTCGGACTCCGGCGCCTACTTCTCCCACCCAACCCACAAATCCCACGCCTCCCGCCAACGTTAGCATCGCGCTGGGACAATCTTCCGCGAGTGTCGCCGCCGGTTCCACCCTGCAATTCACGGCTACAGTCACCGGTACGACCAACACCGCGGTCACATGGTCAGTCGACACAGTTGCCGGCGGAAATTCCACCGCCGGGACGATCACAACTTCAGGCCTCTATACCGCTCCTTCGCAGGCTGGAACTCACACCGTCAGTGCGACCAGCGTGGCGGACACGACGAAGAGCGCAAGCGTCACGGTCACAGTCACTACCGGGGGCTCTGTTTCCCCAACATCGAGCAGCGTGATGGAAGGCGCCACGCAACAATTCAGCGCGACATTTCCCGGAACTGCCAACCCGACGATTATCTGGTCAGTGGACAACATTGCGGGCGGAAACTCTTCGGTCGGCACCATCAGCCCCGCCGGTCTTTACACCGCCCCCTCGCAAGTTGGCAGTCACACCGTAACCGCAGCCGCCAGCAACGCAAGCGCAAGCGCTCAAGTGACGGTTTTCGCAATGTCGGTTTCCCCTTCCTCCGCCATGATCGCTCCATCAGGCACGCAGCAGTTCACCGCGACGATTCAGGGATTGTCGAACACGGCTGTAACCTGGTCGGTGGACGGGGTAGCTGGCGGCAACTCTAACAACGGAACGATTACGTCCGATGGGTTGTACAGCGCTCCTGCAGCCATAGGTGCTCACACCATTGCCGCGACTAGTGCGGCAGTTCCAACATCGAGCGTCCAGGCGGCGCTCACCGTCATCAACATTTCCCACGCAGCAGTGCTCACCTACCATAACGATGACGCCCGCGATGGAGCATACCTGGAAGAAGTCAGCCTGACTCCCTCGAACGTGAACGTAACCCAGTTTGGCAAACTCGCTTCCTATCCCGTGGATGGCCAGATTTACGCGCAGCCATTATATCTTCCGCAAATCACCATCGCGGGCGGCACGCACGACGTGGTTTACGTGGCGACACAAAACGATAGTGTCTACGCATTCGACGCGGATGCGACCGGGACGCAGAAGGCGACGTTCTGGCGGATCAGCCTCGGAACGCCGGTTCCCAAGTACGATTATTCCGGCGTTTCGCCCGTAGTCGGCATTCTCTCTACTCCAGTGATCGACGCCACCACTAACACGATCTACGTGTTCGTTGAGAGTTCGAGCGGCCGGCTTTTCTCTTTACACGCGCTCGATGTGGCCACAGGCAAAGAAAAATTTGGCGGGCCGGTTGAAGTAACCGGCACAGTTTCCGGGCAAGGTTTAGACAGCTCAGGCGGAAAGATAACGCTTGAGCCCGACTGCTATCAACGAATGGGCCTGGCACTCAATCCAGTCACCAATGCGATCTACATTGCTTTTGGCAGCTGTAATCACGGCTGGGTGCTGGCATATGACAAGACTACGCTGAAGCAAATTGCAATTTTCAACGACACGCCGGATGGCGCCGGCGGCGGGCTATGGGCTAGCGGAGGCGCTCCCGCCATCGATGATACAAGCGGGGATCTGTACTTAATGAGCGGCGTCGATGCCGGCGATCAAAACTACACACCGTTGTTGTACAACGACTCCTTCCTGCGCTTGGATCCGAACAATTTGTCGGTGCTGGATTTCTTTGCGCCGAACGACAACAGTTACCTCGCGCAACATGACTCCGACTTGGGCAGCGGGGCGAACGTCTTGATGCCCGAAAACGGGTCTAGCACTCCCCACGAAGTGATCGGGGGCGGAAAGGACGGCAACATCTTTGTCGTCAACCGCGACAAAATGGGCGTATATAACACCTCGAATAACGACGTTATCCAGACAGTGCGCAGTGGAGACAGCGACTTCGATAATATTTTTTCGACTCCGGTGTACTGGAACGGATTTGTCTATTACCATCCCGACAGCGACGTGTTGCACGCGTTTACCTGGAGCAACGGATTACTTTCGGACAGCCCAGTTTCGTCCAGCAGCGTCGTCTTCTATCAACATGGCGCAACCGCTTCGCTCTCGGCCAATGGGGCCGCGAATGGAATCCTCTGGGAAGTCGACGACTCGAACTACAACAGAACCGGCACTGGCAGCGGCCCTGCCGTGCTGCATGCCTACGACGCCACCAACGTGGCCAACGAACTCTATAACAGTTCGCAGGCGGGTTCGCGAGATACTGCAGGCGCCGCACTGAAATTTACCGTGCCCACGATCGCCAATGGCCGGGTGTTCATTGGCACTTCGAATGAGCTGGATATTTTTGGCTTGTTGTCTCCGGGAAGTTAAAAGCTGACATGGCTGCTCTGCTAGCCGCTTTTTACGAATTAACCGTTCGAGAGAGGAGACTCGTGTTATCGGAGATGATGCCGTCAACCCCGTACTTAGCGCAACGGCGCATGAGTTCGGAAGAATTGACCGTCCAGACAAGAATTTTCTTGCCCGCGTCCCGGATACGGCGAATCAGTGCTTCATCGACGAGTTTGTAGTGCGGAATCACATATTCGACCGGCAGACGGCTCCAGGGGCGCAGTTGAGCTTTCGTCTCGCAAATCAGGCCTAACGGAACCCTGGAGTTCTCTGCGTGGATGGCTTCGAGCACTTCGGGCAGAAACGACGACACTACAAATCCGCGCCGAGGCGGGTATTTCTGCAGTAGAGCCAGCGTGATTGTTTCGAGTCCGGAAACTTTTAGTTCAATGTCGAGAAATGCGCGCTCCTGGTAGCGGGCGAGAACCTGCTGCAGTTGCGGCAGCGCGGCTAACTGGTCAATGGACGCTTGTGCGATCTCAATGCCTCCAACTTCGGGCTCGTGGCAGACAACGGCTTTTCCGTCCAGCGCGAGGCGCACGTCGAATTCAAAACCGTCGCAGCCATCGGCCACAGCCTGATCGAAAGAGGCAAGGGTGTTTTCCGGGATCGACTTTAGTGCGCGGGCGCCCCGGTGACCAAGCAGCAGTGGACGCGCGGTCGTGCGCGGTTGATTCATGCGCGGGAGGAATCAATCAAGATCGAAATCTCGAATCGGCTTGCCGGTGTCGGGGCTCTCTTTCGCCTTCTTCAGCGCCTCTTGAAATTTTTTCTCAAGCAAGTCTGAGGCGTGCTTCTGGGCTTCAACCGATTGCTGGAAGATCGATTCGCGCCGGCTGTCCTGTTCCCGCATGGACTTGGCCGCAGCTTCCATGTCGCTGAACATCTTCGGCTTCACCGCCGCAGTGTGAGCGATGACCGCGCGAGTCGCGGTATCGACTTTGAGCACCGCGCTGCAGCACGGACATGTCACTTCGAAATTGGGAGGAGTTTTCGCCATTTGAGCGAATCATACCGCAAAATGGTGGTCAGAGGTCAGCGGCCAGTGGTCGGTTCTCGGTTCCCCATTGATTTCAATGCTTGAGTTTGATCGGGAAAACGTGGAACAGGTTGAGCATTTCCCAGCCCAGCAGGAAGACAGACAGCACCACTACCATCACCGCCATCAGTTCTCCAAAACTGAGGCCGCGGCGGCTAGGCTCAAGGCGGCGGGCGGCCAGGCCGAGGATATTGAGGGTGGCAAAGCCGAATACGACCGCCCAGAGAATGTTGTAAACATCCTGTCGGGAGCCCCGATAGAGCAGCGCGACGGCGACCGCCAAGGACATGGCGGAGTACGCGCGCGCCAAGGGATAGACGGCCATTGCGGCGCGGGTGGTTCGAGTAAAACTCGCTATCAACGACACGGTAGAAAATGTCATAGCTGAAGATGACCTGAAACCCGGATACAGACTTTGGGACGACACTGGATATTACATCTTTTGCGCTGCGAGTTCACGGCTCAGAAATAAGTTCCGCAGAACGAAAGCTTAGAAGTGCCCGCCCTGCTCGGAACGATCATGGATAATAGGAATCATGGCCAAACGCCGCTTTATTTTTTTTGACGTCGGCAATACGCTGCTGTTTCCCAACCGGGCCCGCATGCTGGCGCCTTTGCCGGAGAACCGGCATCCTACACTCGAAACGTGGCAGGCTTTAGAGCGGCGCACCAAGCAGGAATTCGACGAGGAGTTCATGGGGGGCAAAGTCGACCATGGCTTCTGGTGGACCTTTCACACGTATCTGCTGCAGGAACTGAATGCGGTGGACGACGGCGTGCGCAACGCTCTAGTCGAGAATACGCAGAACTCGGCCAACTGGGATCAGATTCTGCCGGGCACGCGCGACGCGTTGGAGCGATTGCGACAAGACTATCGGCTTGCGGTCATCTCCAACGCCGACGGCAGGATTGACGCCGTACTGCGGCGCTGCGGAATCGTGGATTGCTTTGAGAGCATCACTGACTCGGGGAATGTGGGGCGCGAGAAGCCACATCTGGCAATTTTCGAAGCAGCGCTCGGCGAGATGAAAGCCGATGCCGCCGACAGTCTGTATGTCGGCGACGTGTATTCCGTTGATTATGTCGGCGCCCGCAAGGCCGGGATGCAGGCCGTATTGTTCGATGTGGCTGGGGCGTATCGCGAACGTGAGTTTCCACGAGTGGACTCGCTTGCGGCATTGGAGACATGGCTTAGGCAATAACTGAAATCAAGGTGGAGGTTCTGAAGGCATGTTCGATTCCGCGCGAATCCTTCTTTTTCTGACTGCGGCACTGTTGCTGGCGATCGCGCCCGGCCCGGGAATGCTGTACGTTCTCGCCCGCAGCCTTGCCGGCGGAAAGCGTGAAGGCGTGTTGTCGGCGTTGGGCACGTTTCTGGGCGGCATGGTGCATGTACTCGCGGCGGCGCTGGGCGTGTCGATTATTCTGGCAAAATCGGCACTGGCATTCGCCACGGTGAAGTATATCGGTGCGGCATATCTCTGCTTTTTGGGCGTGCGGATGATTCTTGACGCGCGGAAAGAGAAGGCCAATGCGGTCGAGGCTATTGCGGACAATGTTTCGCGAACTGGAAAGTCCGCGCGAAATCCGCTCTGGCAAGGCGTTGCCACGGAGGTGCTCAACCCCAAGACGGCGTTATTTTTTCTGTCATTCATTCCGCAGTTCGTGAACCGCGGCGGCGGACACGTATTCTTGCAGTTCTTAGCGTTGGGAACGATCTCGGTGGTAATGAACACCACGGCGGACTTGATCGTGATCGCACTTGCCGGGCCGCTGGGCGAGCGCATTCGCTCCTCGGCTAGTTTCCAGCGCCGGCAAAGGACAGTGACGGGCGCGATCATGATTGGGCTGGGAACTTATCTGGCGACCAGCGAGAGTAAGTAGCTCGTTTGCCGCCGTAGGCGCGGGCGAGACGCCCCGCTACAACCGCCGGGACGGCGTCGCTACTCTTGCGTACTACAGTTCCAGGATCTGGTGGTCGTGGCAATCGGACTGGATGGCGTCGTGCAACTGGTGTAGGAATTCTGGGCCGTATCGCGCCAGGAAGTAAATCCCGCACACTCCGCGCTCCTGCAAACCTTTGTCGGGATAAAGCGCTTGGCTCAAAATTTCCGCGTGACGGTTGACGAGTTCGCTCTTTTGCGCTTCCGCGCGTGCCGCCTGGGTTTGCAGGCGTTCAAGTTGGTGTTCAATTTTCGAGCGCGCTGTTTCTGCGGCATCGACCAGCGTGCGGTCGAGCTTCACCAGCTTTTCTTTGATGTTGGAGAGGTGTGAGTCCAGGGATTTTCTTGCGGCGTCAATGGCGGCTTGCAGATCCTGGGGCAGACTCTTCTCTGCGAGCTGGCGGCGTAAGGCATCGGGACCGTTAAATACGTCCGGCACAGAAATTCCGTGGCGCTCGATCAGGCGCTGTATCTTGGGCTCGACGATGGTGCCCGAAAACCGCGGGATGATGGGCGTCACGCGACCGAGCAAGGTTTCGTAGACCGCGCCTGCCTGGGCGAAATATGCGGCTTCGGCAGCGCCTCCGGTGTAGGCGAGCGTGGGCAGCAGGTAATCCTGAATGATCGGGCGCAGCAGGACGTTGGGGCTGAACTGTCCGGGGTTCGAATGGACGCGGCTGATCAGTTCTTCCTGAGACAGCTTCTCTGCCGCGGCGTCGACGCCAATGAAAAACTCTGACGCTCCCCCCTCGCCGCGACGATGAATCGGCGTACGCGCGCCGTCACGAATCGTAAAGAGCAACGTCGAAGAGGGATTGACCTTGACTTGCTGGTGGTAGCCGGCGGCCTCCAGCGCCTTGCCGCGCGTTTGCAGGGCGGCGTCGAGATCGTCGGCACGCTCGATAGCAGCGCGAAACATGGGCTCAGCGACGCAGTCGAGTTCGCCGTCGGAGGCGTCGAGCACGATCACGCCCCACTCCGCGAAGATGCGAGCGTACAGCCGGGCGAAAGCCGTCCCCAAAGATTCACCGGGGCGATAGGATTCGCGCAGAAACTGCACTGCGTCAGAATCGCCGAGGAGTTTTGCGGCCTGCTCGACCAGAGGAACTATCTCGTCTCCAAGACGCACGGCGGTGACAGGAGCACCGGGAACGTCATGGCTCGGCGTGGTGAGCACCTGAAGAATTCCGTCCGAGCCGGGGATGGCAACGTGGTTCACCTCGGCGAGATCATGGTCGTAGGTTGCGAGCCAGAAAACCGGGACCGCATCGACTCCGGCCGCAGTCGCCTCTTCTGCGAGTTTGACCGCCGTAAGTGCCTTGTAGATAGCGAACATCGGGCCGCCGAAAAGTCCGACCTGCTGTCCGGTGACGACAGCAGCCGCGCCTTTGCGCAGGCGATCGAGATTGGCAAGCGTTTGTGGAGAAGCGTCCCAAGACTTGTTCTGGCGCTCAAGAATGGCGGTGACGCGCTCGCGCCGGGATGGGTCGTAGGAAATTCTGGCGCCTTCTTCTTTCAGCCATTCCCCGAAATGCGCCGACCTGGGATAGAACGGATGAGTGCTGTTGGAGTATGCCAGAAAATCGGTGAAAAGGCGTGTTGTGTGCGGAATTTGCGAGAATGGTAGACAGTGCGCCTTCACTAAACGTTCTCCGCACAACAAAGCTGGAGTAAGTATCGCATGGCCGCTGGTTGGACGTGTGAGATCATCGATCGTTAACAGTCGCTATTTGACCTTTATTTGTTGACAAAGTCCCAGTAGCAGTTGGCAGAATCCCGCGTCCTAGTAGAGATGCCTGAAACTGGTTCAAGATGCAAGATAATCAGCCTAAATGGTGATGGTGATGCGCGCGAGATTCTTCCGTTCGCCTGAAAAACAGCTCCGGTCAGGATGACGCTCACAAAGTGATAGAAAGAGGTGTCATCGAAGGACAACATGAGTTTGGCTGCTCCGCTGAATATTGTTTTGCCGCTCACGCTGGAAGGTTCCGTGGTACGTCTGGAACCGCTTCGGCGCGAGCACGCGGGTCTGTTCTGGGAAATTGCGAAGAGTGATGTCAGCGATATTTTTCGCTGGATTCCTTACTCGATGCAGACGCCGCAGGACTTTGAGAAACTGATTGACAAAGCGTTTGAGGAGCAAGAGCGCGGAGAATCAGTGGTATTTGCTACGGTCGAACGGAGTTCCGGACGCATCATCGGCAGCACCCGCTTCATGAATATCGATCGCGTGAATCGGCGGGTCGAAATCGGATCGACCTGGATCGCGCCGGCGTGGCAACGGACAGGCGTGAACACCGAGGCAAAGTATCTGATGCTGCGGCACGCATTCCAAGTGTGGAAGTGCATGCGGGTGGAATTGAAGACCGACGCGCTGAACCAGAAGTCCCGCAACGCGATCCTACGCATCGGCGCAAAAGAAGAAGGCACGCTGCGCCGGCACCTGATCACCTGGACCGGACGGGTGCGGGATACGGTCTACTTCAGCATTCTGGATGACGAGTGGCCGCAGGTGAGAGCGAAGCTGGAGGCGATGCGGACGCGCTAGCACGTGCCAGGTTCCGCAACAAATACTGGCCCAACATTTTGTGAGGAGCGCGCAGTGGTTTTACCCGTGAATGGTTGACTTTGCGCACCTCTTACCGTTGCCGTGATCATCATCGTGTTCCTGGGATGGTCATGATCCGGCGCCGGGCCGCTCGGCTAATAAATTGCATCCACAGTGTGCAAGATTCTTCACCTTGACGATGGCCCTGGATTGAGCCATACTCCGGCACTTCTGGCCTGTGACGACGGAACTTGCGCTGCAAATTCAATCGGGAGTGCCTCATGATCAACCGTACATCAAGAATCTTTCTTCGTTTGTTTTTTGTCACCATACTCTGCGCCCAATTTGCCGGTGCGCAAACTTTGAATCAAAGCACGCCTACCTGGTGGAACAAATACCAGCATCTCCTCAAAAACGGGGCCGACAGCGGCGGCGCGGCAACCACTTCCCTCAGCGTGGGTGCCAATGTGGACGTCTCCAATGAATGCGGGCCACAGAGCGAAACGTATATCACCCTGAATCCCAACCATCCTACGACTCTGACCGCAGGCTCCAATGAGATTTTCCGCCTCCCCATGCGTGGCTATTTTTCTTCCGACAACGGAAGCAGTTGGGGCGGCGTGGACCTGCCGCTGCCGCCGGCGATTGGCGCGAATGGAGTAGATTTTGGCTCCGATCCTACATTGGCCTTCGACACCAGTGGCAACGTGTTCTACGGGTACATCGTGGTTTTCTTCAGCGCGAATTTTGGCGGCATCAACGGCACGGAGATGGCCGTGGCACGCTCCACCAACGGCGGCCAAACTTGGCCCACGGTAAACTTCTTCGGCTTTCAGTCGGGCCAGAATCACTTCAACGACAAGCCGATGATTACTGCCGATACCAACCCTGGCAGTCCCCTCCGCAATAATGTCTATCTGGCCTGGGATGCCGCTTCCGGAGGTTCGACCAGCGGCGGAATTCGGGTTGCGACATCTTCCGATCACGGGACATCCTTCAGCATAACTCGTGCGGATAATCCCAGCGGACCCGGGCGAGGCATTGGCGCGGTTCCCTTCGTCGGTCCCAACGGCGAGCTCTATGTCGCCTGGAGCGACTACGGCGACGGCACGATCGCCTTCAACCGCTCGCTGGATGGAGGCCAGACTTGGGGCGCACAGGGCGTGATCGCCCCGGAGAGGCTCAGCTTCCAGGCTTTGATTCCGGCAGAATCCTTCCGCGGCGCGCTGGTGTATCCCTCCTGTGCCACCGACCGCTCCAGCGGTGCGCATCGCGGCCGCCTCTATTGTTCATGGATGGATTTAGCTTCGAATGGCTTGGATACCGATATCTTCCTTGCCTTCTCCGACGATCAGGGTGCAACCTGGAGCGCAGAAAAACCGGTCACCGATCAGTTGTCTTTTGCGGTTGACCGCTTCAACCATTGGCTTTCTGTCGATCCGGTCACGGGTGACGTGAATGTATCGTTCTACGACACCCGGAATGACACCACCGGCCAGCGCTTCCAGACCGACACTTATTTCGCGCAGTCTAGCAATGGAGGGGTTACGTGGCTGCCGAATACCCGGGTGACCACCGCCAGTTCCAACGAACATGACTGCAACGGTGTGTTCCCTTGCTCCGCAATCGACTATGGCAATCAGCAGGGCGACTATGAAGGCCTCGTGTCCTACGGCGGTGTTTCCCATCCCATTTGGACCGACAGCCGCGACCAGCTTAATCCGAGCACTGGCTGCAAAACGGATCTGGCCATGGAAGAGGTATTTTCGGCAACTGTAAAGTAACTGAGCGAGCACTAAGTCTGAAGGATTTTGAGGGGCTGCCATGAAGGCAGCCCCATTTTTCTGGACGACCTTAGCGCGAACGGGGCTGCACCACGGGTGGCCGATCCAAGGGCTGTCCCATTCAAGCCGTCCTTAGGCTTGAGTGGGGCAGTTCTATCATTAGCAGGCCGCTGAAAAACTGCGCTTCGAGCGGTTCTTGGGAAGGGCATGAGTTCACTCGCGCCGTTAAGTCCATTAAAATCAGACGCGCTTCAGCGCCTGGCGGGAAATACGGGGACAGACGGGACGTTCATCTAATTTTGCTGCGGATGGATTGGGGTCAGTCCCGTCTGTCCCCGTTTCTCTGTCCCCGGTTCTCCCGGCGATCGAAAGACATTGAGGGTATTCGTGAAGAATCAACGGTACACACTAGCCATCCGGTGCGTAACTGCTGCTATATCGTTATTGATAGCGTCTTCTCTTGGCCAATCTGAAGATGCAAAGCCCGATTGGTCCATTAATCTGACGACCGTCGCCACTTATCGCGAATATATGCAGGGCAGCTCCCCCATTGAACACGCACAGATAGTGTTCATCGCGGACAACAAAATTGCGGTGTCTTTCCTAGCACGCCGCCCTTCCGGCGACGGTTTGCGCTTGGTGTGCATCATTATCGATGGTAAATCCCGAACGTTCGAAAAATCGCTCGTCTGGAGCACGCCCTACAAGGATTACAACAACACTTCAACGTGGCTCCACCGCTGGGTCACACCTACCAATCACGGGGAATTCCTCGTGTTCACGGGAAGCAAGCTAATCCGGTACAACGCCAGCCTCGAAGCGCTCCAAGAGCGTGCTGTTACAGATCCTCTTAAAACGACGTTTAAGCTGAGTCCAATGCGAAGCCTGCTGCTCGTTAGCGATTTCGTTCGCACCGGGAAGTTTAGACAGACAATCGCGCAGACATCTGACCTCAACAACGAGAGGACTTTCGGAGAGACACCGACTAGTGTGGCCGTCGCTGATGACGGCGCAATCCTCCTGCTGATGGCTAAAGGGACTAAGATCGTTTCCGGCTGTAGGACACCTCTCGCAGACCCGGATTCGCCGTCCCGCAAGACTGAATGCGGATCTTACAGTCTGCCCAATGGACAGGACGCTTATCTGTGCACGTCTGCCAGTTCCTGTTCCATCGTCTCTCCAGCCTCACCGATGCCTACTTTTATAAATAGCAAAACCATCTTCGATCCCAGTACGTTTAATAATTTTGCTTTACGGGATCGCACTGGAAAGATCATTTATAAAGCCACGTACAGCGACGTGGTGAAGGAACAAGGAGGAACACCAATCTCCCGCGACGCTTTGTCTCAAAGGTTTAGCTTTGGAAGCACCTATGCAGTCGTCTCTCCTCCACCCGTTGCCCAAATCACCACTACGGAAAGAGTGCACGTCTTCGACCTTGCGGCGATGAAGCCGGTGCTCACGCTTATCTTTCGGACGAAGGGAGACCATCCGTTCCGGTCCTTTGGCCACGCAATCTCACCCGACGGAATTCGGCTAGCGGTGTTACGAGACAGTGACTTAGATCTCTACCGGCTTCCTGATGTGGGCCAAAACACCGAAAGCCTGGACCTGAAGGAGCCAACTTCGGGATTGCATAACGGCCGACGGCTTGCCGCATTGGCGGGAAGCTGGCGACAGACGGGACGTACTCCATTTTCCGCTGGGTGGTGGGGTCCTTTAAGCCCGATTCTGGGCTCGTCGGGCAATCCAACTGCACCAAGCCCCTTGACCCTCTCGCGATGATGCCGGGGCTCCCGGCCCTCACTTTTCCACAAACCAAGCTGGTGACCTCCAACCTTGCCTTCCACAATTCAAGTCTGCAATTATCTTCGAGGCCGGGGGCTGGCCCATTTAGCTTTTGACTTCTCTTGACCTGATTCTGAATAGGCTGCCCCATCCTCTGCGGTTTTCAGAGGGTGGGAACCTATGCGGCCTGCGTAGCGCAGGTTTCCTGTCCTTTTGCGTCATGCCGGACGCGAAAAGGATAAAGTCAAAATCTCAAGAGGTTGAGAGATCGCCTCCCACCCTCTGAAATTCGCAGAGGGTGGGGCAGCCTCTTCTGATTTGATGGGAGGGTGTGCCAGCACCCTGGAAGATTTTGAGGGACTGCCATGAAGGCAGCCCCATTTTCGTGCGCGAATTACGCGCTAATGGGGCTGAACCGCCGGGCAGGATCGGATCATCTAATCATTGACTTCCAATAGGCTAAAACCTAGTCTGGAAGTGGTTCTTTATAAGGCCATCCCACCAGTGGGGGCGTCACGGCTTCGACGGAGATGCTTGCGGCCAAGAGGCATGCCGGGGTGCACACACCCGTAATCGTGGGCAAAATGATAATTGCCAATCAACAGATGGCATACGCAGCCTAACTAGTTTAGGCAGCCGTCCGAGGAGGCTTCGCCCGTGGGCCTCCGAAGGACGTCACACAGCGGGCTGCTCTTCCCGTCTACGTCTGGGGCGGAAGGCTAAGACCACAGGCTAGCGGAACGCGTTTCTTGTCGGTTCTGAGCGCGGACCGCGAACGTCCCAGGGTAATGCCTGGGGCATGAACCCGACTAAGCATGTAGTTCTCTTGACCAGTAACATTTTCGGACGCGGGTTCGACTC
>CALFMO010000008.1 GCA_937879855.1 uncultured Acidobacteriaceae bacterium
AAGACGCTCACCAAGGGCGCACATATCCAGGTGGAAGGCGAACTGCGCAGCCGGGAGTATGAGAGCAAGAAGACGGACAAGAAGCAGCGCGTCTGGGAAATTCGGGTCGCTTCCATCCTGAAGCTGGACCGAGCCGAAAAGGCTACCCCGGAAGATCAGGAGCAAGATGAAGCGCCCCAGGAGGAAACGGCTGCATAAGCCCTCGCTCTTCACTCTCGGAAGCCCAGCTCAACGCTGGGCTTCCATCGCTGTGAGGTTCCCCCTATGAGTTTCGAGTTGATCCTGCCATTCCTTCGGCCCATTGAGCCGCTACTGCTTGACGAAAGCGTCAGCGAAATCATGGGCAACCCGGATGCCTCGTGGTGGTACGAACGCGACGGGATCCTGTCACGAGAGCACAACATTTCGTTCGACGCCGGCAAGCTACAAACCGGTCTCGAAGTCATCGCAAATCAACTCGGCAAGAAGCTCGACGAGGACAACCCACTTCTGCACGCGCAACTCCCGGACGGGAGTCGGTTGGCGGCGGTCATCCCGCCGGTCGTGCGCTGCACACCTGCGCTGATCATCAGGAAATTCACCAGTCGCCATTACACCGTTGATGATCTGATTACTCGCGGCACGCTGACGCGGGCGCTTGCAGAGTTTTTAGCCGAGCAGATTCGCAGCGGTAAGACGCTCCTGATCAGTGGCGGTACCGGTACCGGCAAAACCACGCTATTGCGCATACTCGCCGACTTTATTCCCGAACAGGATCGCCTCGTTGTCATCGAGGATACTTCCGAACTTCAGATCCAGAAGCCGAACATTCTGCCGACGGAATGCCAGACCGATACGTTCAAGGCCAAGATAACTTTTGATGACCTTCTAAAGTCCGCTCTCCGTTGGCGACCGGACCGCATCATTCTCGGGGAAGTCCGCGGAATCGAGGCACGAACGCTGCTCGATTCCTTCAACACGGGCCATGCGGGTTCAATGGCTACGATCCACGCCAACTCGGCGGAGAAAGCCCTTCACCGTTTCGCCAATCTCGTGATGCGCAGTCACGCGCAAAGCACGTTCTCCGATACCGAAGCCGAGATCGCAGAAGCTGTCGATTTTGTCGTCCATGTTGAACGTCAGCCAGGCCGCCGCATTGTCCGCGAGGTGCTTGCGCTTCGCGGCTATGACCGCGACGCGAAACGCTTCCTTGTTGACCCCATGTTCCAAGTACAACATGCCACACCATCGGCACGGAGTGCGCCGTCTATTGCTGCTGGCTTGCCGACCAATTCTGCGCTGGAAGAGTCCCTGATTCCACTACCTACAAAGGAGAACCCACATGCCACTGCTTGAGATCAACCAAATCCGACACATCTGTGCCTCTGTTCGGCTGGATGAGGTCACCGCAGCACAGGTCGATCAGTACGCCGCCTTCATCCACGCGTCTGCGGACGATGTTGTGGACAAAGCGCTGAACTATGTCTTCTCGAAGGACCGTGACTTCCAGGACTTTCTCAAGACGCCGCAAGCCAAACAGGTTGCGTCGACTTTGCGTGTCCGTAAAGGCCCGAGCAATGGTGCGACCGAGGAGCCTGCAAAGAAGCTTGTAGCCGGGGTGGAATCCACGCCTTCTGTGCGTGCGGTAAAGGCGTGATCCGGCATTCAATTTCGTGGTGCTGCCAAAACGGTGCTTCGCACCGGAAGAATTTTGACACTCCACCCCTTCGAGGGTCGTGTAAGTGCACCACGGTGCACTTAGTGCGCTATCAACAACATGACAATTTCCGGTGCACTTGAGTGCACCTGTGAAATGGATGGGCGAGATGGCAATTTTGAAAGCAATGCCACACAAAAATTCTCCTTGCGATCGCACTCTAAGTCGCGTCTTCCCGGTGACCGCGAAGCTGACAAAAGGGGAACTGGGTAGGGTGACTGACTTTGCCAGGTCACAGGGACTTGCACGCGGGGAATGGATACGCGATGTGATCCTCCGTGAGGCAGGAGGAGAACCAACGAGCGATCCAGCGCTGGCGGAGATTCTTGGAGTTCGCTTGCTGCTAGTAAACGTGTTGCGACCTCTGGCCTCTGGCCAGCTCCTTGCTCCCGAGGCATTCGACAAACTTCTGGATGAAATCAGCCAGGCGAAGTACAAGCTCGCGGAGAAATTGGCAACTTCTGCAGGAAGGAAATAGGCGATAGCAGTGACCAAGTGGGGACGCAAGGAGACATTGATCTGGCCACCGCACAGCCCGATCTACACCTATGGGGCGCTATTCATTGCGGTCGTTTTGACTGGATTCTTCATTTACTGCCGTTTCACCTTCGGCAACGACGCCTTACAACGTTTCTATACTCCTACATACATGCGATCGAGCATTGCAGGCGCAATCTCGACCGGCCGCCGGAACAATTATCGAATGCTCATGTTGGCCGCTCGCGGAATTCCACCACGTCTGGCGACGAACGCCGACGTCACAGATGGCACAACGCCCGAACCGGGCGGTAAGCCCATTCCACTTGCACTCTCGCGGTCCGCCCTACAGGGCGGCTATGTTCTGCTTTACGTGGGACCGGAGCAGAAGTATATCGACGCGTCCTTGAGTGCCTATCTCAGGCGTGCGATTTACGGAGGCGCCAGCCTTTTCGATCTCTACACACTCCCGGTGCTTTTCGGTCTGCTATCACTCATCATGCAGCTCCCATTTTCTATCGCCAAGGACGTGCGACGGCGGCGACAACTCAGATACGGACGACGCCTGAAAGGCCCCGAGATGATGACGCCGAGAGAGTTCAGCGGAAGGGTCGCTGGAAATGGCATCGGCATCAAGACTGATGGAATGAAGGCCATGATCCGGATACCGGCCAGGGCGGAAGCACAGCACATGCAGATCATCGGAGATACCGGCGCAGGCAAAACCGCGATCATGCTGCAGATCCTTCGACAGATAAAAACTCGTGGCGATTCCGCGATCGTTTACGACCCCGCACGAGAGTTCATCCAGCGCTTTTACGACCCGAAGAACGGCGACGTGATCCTGAATCCGCTCGACAAACGTTGCCCCTATTGGGGACCGGCGGAAGAACTGCGCCGGCGCTCCGAAGCGAAGGCTCTGGCGGTATCCCTGTTCCAGCCGCCGCAGGACAGGAAGGGGGAGTTTTTCATCGAGTCCCCGCAGAAGATCTTTGCATTTCTGATGGCCTATGGCCCAACACCCGAGGAATTAGTGAAATGGATGTCGGACCCGCAGGAGATCGACCGGAGGCTCAAAGGGACGGAGCATGCCCACCTGATCGACCCGAAGGCGGAGCATCAGCGTGCCGGTGTCCTTGGCTCGCTTGGATTGGTCGCTGACAGCCTTCGTCTGCTCCCGAAGAAGGGTGAGGGCAATGGCGAATGGTCGGCCACCGAGTGGGCCGAAACGCGTCAGGGCTGGATCTTTATTACTTCGCTTCCAGCGGAACGTGAGGCGCTCCGTCCGCTTCAGAGTCTATGGATCGATCTGCTCGTCTTGCGCCTTCTAAACGAGCCGAAGGACGGACAGAAGCGGGCATGGTTCGTGATCGATGAGTTGGCAACCCTCCAGAAGCTCCCCCAACTCCATACGGCCATTACCGAAAATCGGAAGAGCAAGAACCCGGTGATTCTGGGTTTCCAGGGTAAGGCGCAGCTGGAATACCTGTACGGTCACCTCGCTGAGGTCATGCTGTCCCAGCCAGCAACCAGCATTTGGCTCAAGACAAAGGAGCCGAGTGCAGGTGAGTGGGTCAGCAAGTTCATCGGAAAAGTCGAGATCGAACGGCTTCGCGAGACCCACTTCGACGGTTCCCGCGCTGGACGAAACTTCGCCTTAGACCGTCAGATTGAACCGTTGGTGATGGAGTCCGAAATCTCCGGACTCCCGGACCTCCACGCCTACATGAAGTATGAAAACTATGTGACACGATTCTCGTTCCCGTACTTTGATATGCCGATTGTCGCAACTGACTTCGATCTGCGGAGTACGCCCGAGGACAAGCTCCCGTACGATCCCAAAGCTATCGGAGGAGCGAAGCCGCAACTACGGTCAACTGAACTGAAGCACGAACCGCTGGTCTCCGCTCCGCCGCAGCGAAAATCGCCGCGGACAGCGACTGAGATACCCCAGGACGCAGACCTTGAGACCCGCGTCAATGCTCAACAAAGCCTCAATCTCAGGGGATAGTTACCTGCAATGCTGACCATTTCCAAGCCGCTCTCCGCTGGCCAAGCACAGACTTACCACCAGAAGGAGTTCACCGCGAAAGAGCAGAACTATTGGTCGCAACGCGGCATCATCGCGGGCGAATGGCAAGGGCGGCTGGCCGGGGAGTTCGGACTTGCCGGGATGGTCTCTGCCGAGGACTTCGCGAAACTCAGCCAGGGCCAACATCCGCAGACGGGCGAGCAGCTGGTCCGCCAACGAGCGTCGTATGAATATCAGGACGCAGAGGGCAAGACCATCAAAACTATGGAGCACCGGGCCGGATGGGATGCCACCTTTTCCGCTCCGAAATCTGTCTCGCTCACCGCGCTTGTCGGTGGAGACGAGCGCGTTCGCGAAGCGCATCGGGAGAGCGTTCGCGTTGCTCTCGACCAGCTCGAACGTTACACACAAGCCCGCATCGGCGGCAACCATCCGCCCGAGACTACGGGCAAGTTTGTCGCTGCCAAGTTTGAGCACGATACCGCTCGCCCGGTCGACGGCTATGTCGCGCCACAACTGCACACCCATGTTTTGGTTTTTAACGTCACCGAACGCGACAACAGCCAGCCTCGCGCGATCCAGCCGCACAGCCTCTTTGCCTCCCAGCAGTTTGCCACGGCCGTCTATCAATCCGAGCTCACCTACCGCGTGCGCCAACTGGGTTATGAGATTACAACAGGGCGAAGCGGCGCTCCGGAGATCAAGGGTTATACCCAGGAATACCTCGACGCATCCAGTCCTAGGAGCCAACAGATTCGTGAATACCTCGAACGCACAGGCCGCTCCGGAAAAGAAGCTGCCGAGATCGCGGCGCACTCGACTCGCGACCGCAAAGAGATCCATTCGCCGGCGGAGGTAATGGCCGCGCACCGGAAGCTGGCAGCTGCGTTTGGGCACCAAGCCAACGCCGTTGTCCGTGCAGCACGTGAACGGTCGCAACATCAGGAGAAGCCCTTCAACTCGTTGGACCGGGTTCGAGAATCTCTTACCTTTTCCCGCGACAAGAACTTCGAGCGCGAGGCGGTTGTGGATGAGCGGGCGCTGATCCGCGACGGCCTGCGTCGTGGGATGGGCGAGATCACGCACACCCAGGTTCGTGCCAATCTTGACGCCCGTTTGGCCTCAGGGGAATTTCAAATCGTCGAACGATCTCAGACCGTTCCCGGCCGCCAGTTCACGACCGCGAAAACCATCCAAGCAGAACATGAGATTCTCCGCCGAACGCGCGAGGGTCTAGATCATTTAGAGCCAGTTCTTTCGCGTCCGCAGGCCATTGCGCTTGCTGATCAATACTCGCATCTCAACCGGGCACAAAAGACCGTGATTGAGGATGTGCTGAGCTCTCGCGATCGCGTTCAAGGAATCCAAGGCTTCGCCGGCTCAGGCAAGACGACCACGCTCGCCGCCATCCGCACTGCTGCGGAAGGGCAGGGCCACCAAGTCGAGGGTTTCGCTCCGACCTCGCGCGCTGCGCGCCAGCTGAAAGAGGCGGGAATCGAAGCTGGAACCCTGCAGTCGTTCCTCGCTCGAACCGGAAATCCAGAAGTACAAGAGCGAAAGCACTTGTACCTTGTCGATGAATCGAGCCTCGCCAGCACTAACCAGGTCCGCGAGTTCCTCTCGCGGCTCGGTGCCGGTGACCGCGTGATTCTGATCGGCGATATCCGCCAACATCAGGGCGTAGAAGCGGGCCGCCCCTTTGAGCAGCTGCAGGACGCCGGAATGCGCACAGCTAGACTCGATGAGATCATCCGCCAGCAGGACCCGGCTCTGAAATCCACAGTCGAATTGCTCGCCACGGGCCAAGTGTCCGCTGCACTCGAAGCACTCCAACAGCAGGGACGCGTGAAGGAAATTCCCAACGCGGAAGACCGCGTCCGCGCAATTGCCAAGACTTACGTTGAATCGCCCCAGAACACTCTGATCGTTTCGCCGGACAACGCGTCCCGCCGCGAGCTGAACGTCGCCGTTCGCCAGGACTTGAAGCTGATCGGAACCCTTGCCACGGACGATCATACGTTCCGTGTCTTGGTTCAGCGACAGGACATGACTGGGGCGGAACGCTCCTGGGCAAACCACTATGAGGTTAACGACATAGTTCGCTATACACGTGGCAGCAAAGCTATTGGAATCGGGGCTGGAGCGTATGCGTCGGTAGTTGCAATCGACCCGGCCGCAAATCTGCTCACGGTCGAAAAGGCGAACCATGAGCTTGCAACCTACGATCCCCGTCGCCTGACCGGCGTGAGTGTCTATCAAGAAATCGACCGCGAGTTCTCCGTAGGCGAGCGTATCCAGTTCACCGCACCCGACAAAGCGCTCGGCGTTGCGAATCGCGACCTTGCCGTCATCGAATCGATCCATCCCGATGGCCGCGTTACCGCAGGCCTTAGCGATTACCGCCAGATTGAATTCAACGCCCGCGAGCATCCTCATTTCGACCACGGCTATGCCGTGACCAGCCACAGCTCGCAGGGCCTTACCGCCGAGCGCGTCCTCGTTCACGCCGACACCAGCGTTCACCCGGACCTGCTCAATCCGCGCTTTGCTTACGTTTCCATCTCGCGCGCCAGCCACGATGCCGTACTCTTTACCGACGACGTGGCGAAACTCGGTCCCCAACTAGGAGCCGATGTCTCAAAGACATCAGCTCTGGAGATCAATCAGGCGTCATCCATCACCCAGGGAATTCGGCTAGGGTTATGACGGTGCTGACCAGCGCACGGAAGGCTCCATTTTGCCGAGCGCGACCCGTGATCGATATCCGATATGTACAGGCATACTCACAAGATATTGATAGACCTATAGTTACAATCTATTATGCATGAAATGTTAATAAAATATTTGACATTTTGACATCTAGACAGTAGCATAAGCATGGAGATTCAGGAACATGCGGACGAGCACACTTGACCATTTGAAGCGACGCCTTCGTCCCGGACGTGTGTACCGCAGAGAGGATCTTCTGCCGTGGTCCCATAGTGTCGATCGACACCTCAAAGAACTTACCGGCGAGGGGACCCTCCAGAAGCTCCGTAACGGCTTGTACTACAGCCCTCGCAAATTTGAATTTGGAGAGGCTCCCGCAGACGAGCACGAGCTGGTGAAAGCGTTCTTGAAGACGGACCGTTTTGTCGTGACTTCCCCGAATGCCTACAACCAGTTGGGGCTTGGGACAACGCAGCTCTACAACAAACGGGTTGTCTACAATCAAAAACGGCATGGGACATTTCCACTCGGCAATCGCATGGTCACCTTCGAGCGCCGCATGAATGTTCCCAGGCAGCTGTCGCCCGAGTTTCTGCTGGTCGATCTTGTTAATGAACTCGGCGACCTTGCGGAGGATCGGGACGCCGTTCTTTCTCGTGTTCGCGAAAAAGCCAAAGAGATGGACCCGAGAAAGCTTTCACGGGCAGTGTCTCTCTACGGCAAATACTCCACGCAGAAAAAGTTTCAGGAGATGTTGCAACATGCCTGACTCTTTTCTGCATGAGCGAAGCGATTTCAAGGCACTTGTCGCGACCGTTGCCGACAGCGAGAAGATTAACGATCCGGCCCTCGTGGAAAAGGACTACTGGATCATGCATGCCGTCTTTGGGCTCAAGCGACTAGGCTTAACGTTTGGGCTCAAGGGCGGTACCTCGCTCTCTAAGGGCTTCGGCGTAATCCATCGCTTTTCCGAAGACATCGACATTCGCATTGAACCCTTCGACGAATTGCTGGTCGATATAAATCCAAATCACGAGAAGCCGCAGCACATCGAGTCGAGACGCCAGTTTTATGAAAAGCTGCGCGACAAGATCAAGATCCCGGGCATTACGGCCGTCGAAAGGGATACGACATACGACGACGCAACGCTCAGGAACGCTGGCCTCAGGCTAAGCTACGAAACCCACTTTGGTTCAATCGCTGGCCTCAAGGATGGAATTCTCCTGGAAGTCGGCTTCGATCAGACCGCCCCGAACCGCTCTGTTACGATTTCGTCCTGGATCGTCCAGTTCGCAAAGGTCAAGAGGCTTCAATACGCCGACAACCGAGCCCTCGACATCCCCTGCTACAACCCCGAATACACTTTTGTGGAAAAGGTCCAGGCTGTGGTTCGAAAATACGGCCAGTTCAAGGGGAGCGGGAAAGTGCCCACGAATTTCCTCAGGCACTACTACGACATTCATCAACTCCTCGACGTCGAAGCGGTGCAGAAATTCATCGGAACCCCGCAATACTTGGAGCACAAGAAAAAGCGCTTCAAATCTTTGGATCACGACGTAGCAAAAAGTGGAGCGTTTACGATCGAAGACGAAAACATCCGCAAGCGATTCGAAGCGGAATATTCAAAGACAGCGCCGCTCTACTATCGCGGCCAGATTCCGTTGGACAAAATCCTCGCTCGCATCCAGCAAGACCTCGCTCGTCTCTAGCTTTAAGGCCCACCAGGTTTGGCCCACGACAAATGTCTCGACTTACGGCGATCAGTCGGCATCTCCGAAAAGTCCTGTAGAAATCGGCTTATTACCGGATTGCAATGTGCCCGCTGTGTGCCGGACATTCGTTATCCCTGAAATCAGATATTAGATTATGATCCGTTCCACTTCGTCGAGAGAAACCTAGGGCCGTCCGATTCCTTATATAACGTGGGAGAAAAGCGAAGGCGCGAATGATTTCATGGTCCGCGATTACAGTTCGTGGATCAAGCGGGAGCCAGCTCACACTATCCTCAAGGTGTAGAATGGCCTCCCTGCTGTTGGGCCCGGGTGCTTTCGCGGGGATCATGTTAAGGGTGAACAGAGTGCCTAGGTGCGTACATCAAGTGCAATTGTACGATGGCAGAACAGTCAATTCCGCTCAGCGTCTATCTATTGCGGTCCGACCGAGTCGGTTCGTTTGAAGCCGCGCTGTCAGTCGGCACAGCGGCGCTGCCCCTAGTCCCGACACTCGACGGCTACGCTATCGGCCTACCTTCGGCTCCCCGAACCCCTGAATGGGTACCCGTCGTCCAATCTGTCCTCCAAAGTCCCGTCGGTTTTTCCATGGTCGGCCAATCGGCTGCCGCATTTCTCGTCGTGCGCCAAGGTGGAAAGACATTTGTCCTGACCTTTGGGTATGCATGGGCAAAACTCGATGACGATTGGCTGGAACCGGATTTTGGTCGTCGCATCGCGTTGAATTTGATTCCGCCGGATCAACTGGTCGAAATTCACGTCGAGCAGATATTCGCCAAATGGCACGTTGCCCGCGAACGCGCGCCGCGAGCCTCGTCAGTTCAGGAATTCGGGGTCCAGTTTGACCGTGATTTAGTCGCCAGCGTTGAAGGTGTTCCGTCCAATTCTCAGTTCGGTAAGAAAATCCGTGGTGCCACAAGCCTGCGCGTGGAAGTCCCCTTCTCCCAACTGACCGACCTCCTTAAAGAATCGATCACTTATTTCGAGAGCGATTCCTACAAGAAGAACTGGCCTGAGATTGACAATATGAAGGTGGTGACGGATGAGGCCCTGGTCGTGCAGTTAGAAAACCAGTTCGATGGCGAACTAAAATCCGGACAAGCGCAGAACAAAATGGTGATGTTTACTCCGGCCTATCGCAAGGCAGACGTTTGGACGGTTGATTCTTATGTTTACGGAAGAATGACGAAGACGCCGGCAACTACACCCTACCTCCTCGTCGATGGATGGCTCAACTATCTGGCCAAGACCAATCGCGAACCGAGCGTTGAGATAGCAAAGGAATCTTTGATTCATCTTATGGATGAGGGAAAGGAGGCGCTGGACCGTTGCAGTGCGTTCCAATGCTTCGGTTATGAACTCTCGTTTGCTGGTCGCCAATACATTCTTTCCTCGGGAATTTGGTATGAGGTCGCCATCGATTTTCTAAACAAGGTGAATAAGACCGCGAGTAAAATCCCGCCACCTAAGATCGCATTGCCCGCATGGAACGGTGTCGAAACTGAGGGTGAGTTCAATCTCAGGTGCGGGCAGGTAGATGGTTTCTATAGCTTCGACGCCAAGAACATCGTGTTCGGCGGCGGCCAATCGAAGTTCGAGTTCTGCGACATCTTCTATCCGAAAAGCAAAACCCTTTACTTCGCCAAGGTTCCTTCAAAATCGAGCGGCATGAGTCATCTGGTCGAGCAAGTAAGGCGGACAACGGAATTGCTTTTTAGCGCCGATGGCGCTTACCGCAAGGAACTCACGAAGGTCTTTCAGAAATACCACAAGGGCGCAAATACGGACTGGCTAAAAACGAGGCCGAAACACGGAGAATGGAACCTGTGCCTCGTTTCGCTGGGAAAGCCAGCCCTTAAATTGCCATTTTTTGCTCGATGCGGTCTCGCAAAGGTCTACACCGATCTCCGGGAACAGGGGCACGATGTATCGTTTCTCACGGTCTAGGTTCGAGTAACAATTTGTCAGTGAGCCGCGAAAAATGGAACCTTAAACACGTAGCAGGTTGTACTCGGAATGGAGTAAGAACTGAAGTTGTATTGTTCTGCCGTTGCATAACAAAGCTGGATAGCCGGATTGTCAAATGCCGCCAGCGCAACACCGACCGTTGAAAGCTTTGTGTTCATTGGTGCGACGAACACATTAAATTCCGGTGTCGAATTTGCCCTCCTCTGAACGGATGCCTTTGCTGCATGCGGGTCTTCGCATGAAAAGGTGAACTCCGAAACACCCCTATACCGATCAGACAAGCGGCTATAAAACTTCCTGTTTAACTCGTGAAGGGGGGGACTGATTGACTCAAGGGGACTTCCGTAGCCAAGTGACAGCATGGTCGGCTCATACTGTCCGATTATGCTCTCAGCCCGCTCCATCTCGTACCCGACAAGCACAATCAGGTGGGTTTTTCGAGTTGGGGAGATCTCTCCAGGATAGCCAAGGACCGACCTGATTTCTCCTACTCCCTTTGTAAGCCATTTTGAGTCGGGAGCAAGTCCGACTGAGTAGTCTGCAGCCCCATTGTAGAGACAAATCACTGAATCCGATGCTGTCACTGTTGCCTGCAGAACGCGGAGGAGGATTAGCAGTGCTTCGTGGGTGAAGCTGGTTATATCAATCACGTAGGTCCGACTCTGTCCGCTTCCTGCTTTTCGCAGCTCCCCTTGCAGTTTGTCGGCGATCACTAGGGGATTGTCCATCGACATTTCCGCCAGGCTGGCGTGTCCGGCAAAAAGTTTAAGCAGTCCTGCGGCTGTCTGATCAATTAACGGGGTGAACGTCACCTTGTTCGCACATACAATCGCATAGTCCACCCGTGATGGATCGACAGCACGCGGAATCACGGTAGATCGTTCCTCAAAACTCGCCGAACAGATGAACACGTCGATTCTGGGCGGCAGCGCCGACGATAGCGAGTCAAGAGCGATTTTCTGAAAAGGCATCCCGGAGCCTATGTTTCCTCAAACAATGGCAGCTGAGCATTCTGCATCAGCGAATCCACATCTCCTCCGCGAACCTTCCGCAGGAAGCTTTTCGGTCGCTCCATTGCCTCGCGAATCGCTGCCGTCGTCATGAACTTGTATCCCGCAAAACTCGTCGGGTCCAGCGTGAACACCGGAGCCAACCGCCGGCTCAGGATGTAGAGCCGCGTTCTCCCGGTTCCTTCCTTGTTCCCGATGGAGGACTCGTGGAAATATCCTAGACGTACACCCAGTTTAAAAACAGCCAGGACCTCGGTGTCGGGTTCGTCCGAGAATGCCACGGAGAATACCCTGCGCTCGGACGAGTTTGAAACGAGAATTTGGTGGAATGTTCCGCCCAGCGCCTGAATCAGGTTTCTCAGTTTCTTGATCTTGTCCAGATGTTCAAAGCTTTCGCCCTCGTCCGCCTCGAGTTTGTCAAACTCGGCGAAGAAGAAAGCCAAGGCCTGCTCCCGAACAACAGTATCCTGCACGGCCGGGTCGATACACTCGATCGGCGCACCTTTCGACTTCGCGCGCATCTCCCCATACATCAATGACGCTGCATCGAGGAAAAATCTTATTATCCCCGATGACAGATGCACCAACTGGGGGAACCCTGCATACTTGTACGTGGAACCCGACTTGCTTGAGCCCTGAAGGTTCTTTATGTAGACGGGGCGCGCATAGCGTGCTGCGTCGTCCGACGCCCGATAGCCCCGACCAGATTCTTGCCAGTTCTCAGTCAGGGCCTTTGCAATTTGCGCGATCGCCTTTTCCTGTTTTTGATAGACCGGGAAGAAATTCGCGGGCTTCGCAGTGATCTTGTGTGCCTTGAGGCGGCGGTCAACAATCTGGGTGACACGCTGGAGATAAAGATTGCGCGACGACGTATATACGGCAGATATATTCACTTCTGAAAAATCATGCGGAGACGCAATCGTCTGGCCGGTCGGGGTGAGGTAGGTCTTATAGGTCATCTGCGTGGAAATCTTCAGGCTGACCAACTCGCTCGTGCGCGAGGATACCCATCCATTCAGGACTTTCGTATGAGTCAGATTCAGGTTGTCAGCGTCATCCACCAACAGAAACACGGGGGCCGAGGGAAGAAAACCGAGGCTTCTGACATCTCTGATCAGGGGAAGCAGGAAATCAAGGTATCCCAGCAGAGGTCCTTCGTAGGCGGGTGGCGTCTCAGTGAGAGCCAGGCCGCGAAGGTATGACAGGACCGTTCCATAGAATTGCGAGAATACATCCTGAAAGTGCTGGAGAGACTCCCCACAGCTGCTAGACGCCGGAGGAGCCGGCAGGCTTTGTGTCCACCCGCTCCACGCAAGCAACCGCCTGAACCCGTGGGAAAAATAATCGCGAAGCTTTTTTGCGTTCCGGCCCTCCCTGTCAGGTATTCCGGCCTTCAGAAGCGATGAAAAGAACTTGGTGGCTGCAAAGGTAACCAGGAAATGTTCGCCGAGCACCAAATCGGATCGGCTGTTCTCAAGTCTCCTGAATTCCGTGAGCGTAATTTCCGTGTTCTTGATCGGCACGTAGACAGCGAAGAAAGGAAGCTCCCGAAGCTTCGTCCGGTGCTTGATTTGCTGGCAGTCAGGCTCGAGAAAGCGGAACATCATGCTTTTTCCGGAGCCGCGCGGCCCGTTCAGAAACGTGTGTCCTGGATTCGGAATATGATAAAAGTCTCCGAATACGTCTACAAAAAGCGACACCACATCCTTCGCCGGAATATCCTCAGGAGTCTGGACAGCGAACGGATTCTCCGGCTCTTTGTTCGCAGGTCGCTTCATGGTTTCTTGCTCATGAATTTCTTGAATGCGTTGCCATTCAGAGGAGACCCATATTCATGCTTCTGCAGCGTCGGGCAGAGCGTGAATATTGTTGGGTTTTTTTCATCCGGATAGCCCGCTTCCTCAAGACTGTACGCTACCTTCGCACGTTCCGTGAGGAAGCTGAATCCGTTAGCATAGACCCTGATCTGAACGTCAATTCTATTAATGTTTATGTCCTGTCGGAGAAAGCGCATGCAGTACATGCGTTCCCGATGCATCTTCATGGTCCGATCATAGATCTCATCCAGCAAGAACACTCGACTGTCGCCCTTGCCGAACTTCTGCTTCACGTCACCCTCGGTCAGATCGAAATCAAGCCTTACTGTCTCAGCCGTCACTTTCACCGATTGAAGCGCAAAGGCATATTTATGATAGATCTCGCTCGCCGCTGGGATATTGTCGATCTTTATTAAATACCTGCTAGCGCGTGTTTTATCGTCCGCCAGTTCGTCCGCAAATCTCAGCAATGCCGCCAGAAAACGCGAACGCACGTCCTGGCCGAGGACATCCTTGCTAACCGGCACCAGACCGAGTTTATCCTTGTTGCCGTCAATGTTCCCTCCATGCGCTTGCGCTATTTGGAAGATCGCCCTTTTCTCGGGCATTTCTTCGCCAAGAACCGGGCCCAACTCCTCCATCACCTTCTCGGCATTCACCTCATGTGTCGCCCGACCGAAAAAATTTCCCAGGTCGTGCACGTGGATCGCCACCAGCAACAGATATTTTTCGTAGCAACTCAGTTTCGCCGCTGGGCTCTTCCTGAGAAGCTCCGAAGCCCGCTGTATAACAGTCTGGATGTGTTCGGGCCCATGGTCCGTGAGGAAGCCGCCGCCATCCGCGAGCGCGGCAGAGACCGTTACGTTCTTGTGGTAGTAATCGTTCAGATGATTTTGGATGTTCTGAAACTGCGTGTTGTAGTCTCGTCCGCCGGGAAATCCATCGCGCGCGCAGCTCGCCAGCTGCTCGATAAGGCTAGCCGCACTCTCTGCGACCGGCGGCGCCGTATTAGTCAATGCACTCACTTTGCAACGCGGACAGCATCAAACACAGCCTTGGCCATCAATGGTGGAACTGCATTTCCCACCTGTTGTTGTTGAAATCCTATCGACCCCACGAACCTGAAGCTGTCGGGGAACGATTGTAGACGGGCGGCCTCGCGCACCGACAGGCCTCTATTCTGTGTTGGATGTATCAACATGTTCTTTCTGAAATTTCCGATTACTACGGAAGGCTGGTTCAGTTTGAGTCTTCTATAAATGCCAGTGTGACACTGGGTTGGGTCAGAGTAATTCCGCATCAGCTTGAGGGGGATGCTCTCCCAGTTCCCGCCACTTGGGATATGGGAATACCGCCTGATGATCTTCTCATCATTTCGTGTCACCAGGTGATTTCCGCACTCTTCCAGACTACCCCTCATCGTGCGGGCGTAATCGGACTTCGGAACCGAACGGTACGTTCTCACGTCGGTCGAGGCACCATTTCTCAAGACCGGCAAGTCGTGGATGGCGGCTTCCACCGTTATCGCAGCTGCCGCCGTCGGAATAGGCTTCGCGACCTTTTTGCCTTGTAGGGAACCCACCACGAAAAGCCGCCACCGGCGTTGGGGCACGCCGAAGTCCGCAGCGTTCAAGATCCACTGGGAGACGGTATACCCTCTCCTTTCCAGGCGTCCAAGGACGGACCGGAGAAAGAAACCGCCCTCTGTTTCCAGAATGCCCTTCACGTTCTCGAATACGACCCAGTCCGGTCGGACATCCATGACGATCCGAAGGTAATGCGTGAACAGCCAATTTAGAGGATTTTCTTTCGTCCGCGTCCGCTGGTTCGAGGTCGAAAACCCTTGGCACGGTGGCCCGCCAAATATCACCACTGGCTTATTGCGAGAGCGGACGCCTTCCGTCCCGATATCCTTGATGGTTTCGATGCTGCAGGTTCTCACATCCGTTTTGGGGTGGTTGGCTTTGTAGGTCGCAGTTGCGTTTTCATCAACGTCGATCGCTGTTCTGATCGAAATACCGGACCACTCGGCTCCAAGAGACATACCTCCAGCGCCGGAAAATAAGTCGATTCCGATCATCAGTATTTACTGTATTAGAAAGCTCGGCTCAGGCTAAAATTTGCAAATACCTATTTGTAACGGAATTGGCCGCGAAAGGGAAGTACGACATAGGCATCAAGCTCCGGGGCACGCCTGCCTCAGTTGCTCTCGGAGCTGATCGAGAGGGATCGTCCGGAATTCACGCAGCCGGGAAATATGAAACGGTTGCTGGAGCGAAATGACACTCCTAGCGGAATAGTAGTCCGCGCAGGCCAGCAGGTTCGTCCTCGCAACGAACTGCTGTTCCCAGGCATCGAGAACAATAATGAGACCGTCCGGGGACCCCGCGCGGCTTAGAGGCATGCACAGTGTTGGCGTCATCCGCACGAAGATCAATCCTTCTTCCAGACCCATTCATCCTCCAGATGCTGAATACGCAGATCAAGTCGCTGTTCGCGAGATTCCCAGTCGATCCAGCGGCACGATATTTCCTGTATTTGGGAGTCATTGACCATCACTCCGTCCGGACCCTGGAGTGCGTCCAGAAGCGGTTTGAGAGTGTTGTCAAGATCTGGACTCCGTGGTGATTCATGCCGATCCCGTTCATGAATCAACCACTCGACATCGACCTTCAGCTCTCCGGTTAGCAGAAATCCGCATTTCGAGGTGTGTTCTCTGACAAGCGCGGTCAATTTGTCTTTTCGCGCGCGGGAGGCCTTGAAGCGCACCGGCTGGACGGCGATGGAGATCGCAAACTCACGGCCATCCGGTCCTGGTTTGCTACCGCACATCTCGCTCGATTCGGAAATCGTGCCGTCAGTGTTTCGTGAACTCGGTCGGCTTGCGGTGTTCTCTGATCTTCGCATAGCTGACAACCAGCTGGGCCCCCTGCTCCACTTTTCCGTCGTAGTCATTCAAAGGTTCATTGTCGAGTCTACCGATGACCACCTTCCTATTGTCGTCACAAACCTCAACGCGAACCCACATCCACTCGCCAACTCCAGTGGCTTCATCAGGAAATTCCACTTTCACGTAATCGCCGCGCTCGTAGGTAGACATTTCAGCTCCGCGTCATCATTTTACCTCTTGGCTTTCGCATCGCCACATCATGGCGGATGTCACCGTCCAAGAAATCTGCTCACTTGTCCGATTATTCCGCGTTCGTTGCGCGTTTTGCACTCCCAGATCACGAGCACCTTCCACCCCGCTGCCTTTAGCGCTGCAATATTTTTCCCATCGCGGGCTTGATTGCCTTGAAGCTTGGGTCCCCAATAGCCTTGGTTCGACTTCGGTATATGCGCCATCTTGCATCTATGGGAGTGCCAGAAGCAGCCGTGAACGAAGATGACTTTCCGGCGCGAAGGAAATACGAGATCAGGCTTGCCAGGTAAGTCAGAACGATGAAGCCGGAACCGATACCCGAGCTTGTGAACCAAGCTGCGAACGGCTAATTCCGGCCGCATACCTTTGCTTCGGATCGCCCGCATGTTCGCGCTTCGATCCATTCATTTGCGCTCTAACGATGCCCGGATTGCATTCTCGTAAACTTGCGCGGGCGGGAGATTATTCGGGGCGGTGAAGGCGAGAGCCACTTGGTCAATCGTCGTCGTTAATTGTCCGCCATGAACCAGCTCACGCTGATTTCCAGGCCCGACCTCGGGTCCTATGTCGTACCACATGATTGTCAGAGAACCAGGCTGGATTGGGTATGGCCGCAAGCCGCCCCCCAGGCGCTCACTAATCTTCCGATAGACCGGGGCCGGACATACGAAGAACAAACCCTTCTGGCACAAGGGTTCTTGCCGCAGGACATGCCCCTTGTAAATGAGTTGCGGGAGAATACGTTTGTTGACGTTTTCCCAATTGAACCCCGCCGTGCTCTTGCCGGGAAAGGCTTTTTCCTTAAGATAGGCTTCGCGTTCGGCGCGATAGTTTCCCGTGGTGTCGATCGATTGCACTTCTACCGCGACGAAGTTTATTAAATCACCTTGCGCGCTGACTCGGGCCAACACCCAGTCAACGAAATATCCGCCGCTCTTGCCGCGTGTCGGAAGCCGAAGCTCTTTTCCCCAGCCCTTCCCGAACACAGCGACACATTCGCCCGTCGTATCGGTAATCGCGTTTGCCGGCAGCAGGGGAACGGCTGGGCCAAACGCAATCCGCGCCACGTCGCGAAGAATTTCATAATTCTTTGCGTAAAGCCGGATCGGGCAGCAGATCACGGGTCCACCGTTCATCGGCTTCAGCGTGCATGCTCCGCTGATTTCGCCGTCATTGAGTGTCTTGACGCATTGCCGGCCGAGGAACGGGCATTCTCTTTTAGCGCGCGCCCGTACAGCAGCGGCAGATCGGTCCTCCGGGTTATAGCCAAAGAACTCGACGATCTTGCTAGCCATGAGCCGCTTCCGATAGAACTTCGGGAATGGCCTCGTGACTTTCGAGATGAGCCCGGATTTGCAGAGCAATGGCCTTCGCCATCAAGACTGGAACCGCATTCCCCACCTGTTCGTATTGAGAAACACGCGGCCCGAGGAACTGGTAGGTATCCGGGAAAGACTGAAACCGTGCCGCTTCACGGACAGTCAAAGAGCGTTCCTGATCGGGTAAAAAAACTGCGCCCCAGTGCGGATCACATTTTGTCATTATGGTTCCCGCCAGCCCATCGTTCCGTAACCGACCGTAACGCTTCGTGTGATCTGACTTCCGTGCGCGCTGCATACCTTTCGGTAAGAGCCTGTGCGGGATGTCCCGCCATGAGCCGCCAGGCTTCACATACTTCATTCGCTCAATATTCTGTTTCGCCAGTTTTGCCCCGAAATGATTGAAAGTTACGCCGTCAGGATTCCGCATCGTCCGCGCATACTCACAACGGGCGTCAGCCGTGTAGCCGACGATCTCCGATCCCTCCCCCATCTCAAGGCGTGGAAGGTCCCCAATTGCCTCGGCGACCGTGACGGGAGGCAAAAGACGGTGTTTGTCGGTGGCATCGAGCCGGAACGTTAAAGTGCTCCCGCCCCGAAAATTTGCGCGGCCGGTCGCATAGTGGGTCGGCCGGGGCGGCGCGATTTCGGAAAACCGCGAGCCCAATAAGATCAACCTCCACCGTTCTTGCGGCACGCCATAATGGGCCGCGAAAAGGATTTTTTCCGAAACGTGATAGCCGTGTTCCGCGAATTCGCGGACGATCTGGCGGAAGACCCTTCCGTCTCCGAGCGATAACAGGCCGGGCACGTTCTCAAATAGAAACGCTTTCGGCTCGAACTCTTCCAGAAACCGCAGATAATCCTTAAAGAGTTTGTTACGCGGATCACTCAGAAAACGCTCTGGAGCATTGATTGAAAAACCCTGGCATGGCGGGCCGCCGACGAGGACATCGAGCGCGCCTTTTTTCAGCCCCAGCCGTTTCCTTACCTGAGCAGGATTTACATCTTCAATGTCGCGCGCCTCGCTCCAGGCTGCAGGATGATTTTGGGAAAAAGTCTCAATGGCCTCCGGCATGCAATCATTCGCGTAAAGACATCCATATCCTGCTTCACGGAACCCTTCCGTGATACCCCCTGCCCCGCAAAACAGATCGATGGTTGTCAGTGGGAACAATTGACGTTGTTCGGCCGGAATAACCGGCGTGCGCGGAGGGACCAGACGCAGTTGCACGCCTTTCGTCTTCATTGCTGCCCTCCTGCTCCACGGTTAAACAAAGGCCACTTTTCTCCGATGTACTGCTCAGCCGCTTCCCTGACAACCCATGCTAGAGAAACTTTCTTCTGCTTGGCGATGATGTCGAGGGTCTCGTAAATCTCCGACGGAAAGCTGATAGACGCCCGCACCGCCGAAGTGCTCTGAATCCTGGTCTGTTTCCTACCGTTCCCCGGTTTGGCCTTCATTTCTGCCTGGCTCCCTCAAGTGTTCACCACATTACACCACACCGGTGAAACTTTAAACCATTACTTCGGGGATCGTCCCGCCATCTTCATTTAATACGGCCTGCGCAAGACCTCAAATATCGATTTACAGGTAATCGTTTGCGCCCCGGCGGCTTGCGCCTGAGCATATGCGGCGGCTAGTTGAGGGCAGAAGTTATTCGGATTCCGGTTCCAGAGCGGATGGGTGATGATCTCCACGATATTGCCGCGCCGGCCCGGCCGGAACACCAGCAAATGTCACAAACTGCCATTGGGCTTGAGACGATACGTAGGCATTTGACGCAGTGGTTGCGAGAGGCTGCCAGTAATGAACGCTAAAATCGATCGCGGCGTTCGGATCGAGAGAAAGGCGCGCGAGATCGAGGCCAAGCCGCCAATCGAGAATATTGTGGAAGGCGAGATTGCTATAGTCGCGCAGGCAGTCAGGGCATGACGTTTGACACGCATCTGAATGAAGTGGGGCCACAAGCGGTGTATAAAAGCTCGGGTCACCCTGACCAGCTAGAAGTCTCATCAGGCTTTCGGCTTCTGCTGGCGTTCCTAGATGCGAGCTGTATCCCGCGCCATTTTCTAAACTGTCGGAGATGAAGATTTCACCCCTAACTTCATTCGCATTCTGGACAACCCGCAAACCGACATTAAGTTCGCGCTCGTCAATGTCGAGCCGCTCGGCAGCTGCAGCCCTCCGCATCATAAAACCCAGGGAGTAAAGCGCAGCACGGCCATTAACGTCCACCGGCGAATAGATGATCCCTGGAGGCCACGCCTGAATTCCAAGTACCAGAACGTCGGTTGGCTTGATCGAGGCGAGCGCGCGCCGATCATGCCCAGCCGCCACATTAATCGCAGGATTGCTGACGCCGACTTGCGCAAGTGCCTCGCGCGTCACCCAGGTTTCTTCCTGACTGAGCTTCTCAAAATCGAACCCGCTACCTGCGTTGTCGTTGACGATGAAAATGGTTTCGACACCCGACCAAATACCGAAATTGGCCCTCGGCGTTAGTGTTTGGAGAGTCGCACCCATTTTGGGACGTGATGCGCGGGGCGTCCACTCAAACACACCGTCAAAATCGCGGTCGCGGTTAAAGAGGGTTCTGAAGCCGAGCGGCTGAGACAGTTGGATCACTTCATAGCCCGGCTGATCTTGTGGCGTCGCAAGGCAAACCGGACATGCCGGTGCTGCATTTACATCGACCGCTTGACACCTTCGGCAGAACCCAATTGGCTGGGGCGGTCCCAGCGGGTTTGGCTGTTGAATGACCGCATTTCCTTGCGGACGGTAGTTCACAACGCCAACCGATGTATGAATAAGACCGTCCTTAACCGTTTCCGCTCCAGGAGCGAATTGACTTATGGCCACGTCCAAATCCCGGTCAACAATACCCTCTTCCGGCGGCCAGTCGTAACCTGCGAAGGGACGCTGGTGAAAGAGATAGCGGACCCGTGTCGGGAAGCCGAACATTGGGAGCAAGCCCACATTCGCGAGGCGCTCACTCAGCGCATCTTGCGGCAGCACCGGGTTGTTCGCGGTCGCCGTGATTCTTCCGATCAGCTGATGATTGACAAAATCGATCATGTCCTGCCGCAGCGCGATCAGGTTCGGATCTGTGTAGGACAAGAGGACATCCGTTATTTGAATGATTGCCGCTTGATTATTCTGAATCCAGATTGAAACCTGCTGTTCAGGGCTTGGGCTCGGAGGGCCCCCAGCTTGAACAGGCGGTAGCGGCTGATTCCACTGCAGTGCGGTGCCGAATTCGCCATGAACGCTGTCCCCTGTTTGCCCGCCGAACAAATTGAGTGCTTCAAATGCTTGCCTCAGAACCTCTTTCACGAGCACGCGCTGAATGATTGCCCGGCGCTCGACATCAACATAAGGCTGCGGCGGCGGGTCTGCCGTAATACGTTGTGGGCGCTGAAAGTAATAGTCATCGTGGCTGCGGCCCCGGCAGACAGTCAAAGCAACCGAGAGCCCTGCCCCCCGCCGTCCAGCGCGCCCAACCCGCTGTTGATAGTTAAAACGCATCGGCGGCATGTTTGCCATCATCACGGCAAGCAGCCCGCCAATGTCTACGCCAGCTTCCATCGTCGTCGTCACGCTCAGCAAGTCTATCGGGTCTGTACACGCGTTTTCCGAACCCGGCAGAACGATGTCCTGAAAGAGCCGCTGCCGTTTGCGTCCGTCCGACTTGTTCGTTTGCCCTGTCAGTTCCTCACAGTTGAGGCGGAACACTCCTTCCGTCTGCGTCGCGAGATACGAATAGTAGTCAGACGCAAGCTGCGCTGCCGTGAGCGCTTGCGGCTGTCCGAGCGTTGTCAGGCAGTCGGTGCACACGCCACCAGCAGCGTGAAGATGAATTCGCCGGCATTGCGGGCACTCATAGAAATCCGCACCTGGCCTTGCGAGACACAAGGTTTGCGATTGCAGCACGAACTGATTCAGGACACCGGAGTTCGTCAGGTGGCCAATCACATCGGCTTCGAATGCGGCTGCATTAAGCCCCCTCAGAATAGCGACTTGCCGAAGGTAGTTCCGCACATAGGCCGGACAAGCTTGTGGTGGTGATGCGTCGTGCGACGAAAGCTTCTTACGCGAACCGAGGAGACGGATAACGCCATCGGCAGCCTCTTGTACGTTCTGGTCAGGCGCTGGAAAACTGAGGCGGTCGGTAGTTGCGAATGCAATATATAAAGATTCGAGGCTTCGCTGCCCTGAAAACACAGTGTCCATCAGTTCCACGAGCGCTTCATCCCGGATTCGGACCAGATGAGCCTGTTGATCGTTCGTCAGTTGGCCGTTTGGCTTTGCGCTTGGAATTCCCCCTGCTGGCCAGTTGAAGAGTGCACTCCAATGGCCCGAGCGGTTCAAGGGATCTGTCCACAGCACGTCCTGCGAATAACCGCCTGGATTTATGCCTCGCCGCAAAAGCTGCGACGATACATCAACCGACAACTGCGATATTGCGTGAGGGCCATGAGCAGCGCGGAGCCCGATGCGATGTGCTGCCTGATGGTATGTCAGCGTGGGAAAAGCTGCTGACGGCTGACTGGCCATCAGGCCTTGCGCCATCGAAAGAGTTAACGCTTCTGACGGATAGGCCGCCGCGTAGGTATTCGCGCTAGCCTGTTCCACGGCACTCAATGCCTGACCGTTAAGTTGGGCAATAAACGCGAGGGCTCCGGCACCCAGATTCCCTAATCCACCCGCAACGGACTGACGGACGGAGTCAAGGTAGTGCGCAAAGCGCATTCCGGCTGATAGTTTGGCTGCGTCTTGACGGCTGTCTGAAAAAACAACCAGTTTTCGACCGCTCGGATTCTCATCGCCAACCTCGCGCAGCAAGACGTCAGACAATACTTGTGCCAGTTTTTGAAAGCCCGTCCGTTGAGTCCGCACTGGAGAGCCGATGCCCCTCCGTGCCCAGTTCGTGTCGCATCGTGGACAGCGAGACGGATAGGCCTTGCCCGCACTCGCCGCAAGTCCTTGGGGAGACGGATCGAGAATTTCTCCGCTTGGCCCATGCATCTGCGGAACGCGGTATAGATAGCCGCGGACTGCTTGAGGATTACCCCCATGTGCAACACGCCCCTCTGCTGGAACAAAGAACGCTGCCTGCCATTGTCTCTGCGCGAGGTCCTGGCTCCATTGCTGCGTCGCCGGTTGCAAGCCGCTCGGAGCTGGCCAGAACACGGCATATCTCGCGTAATCGCGATCCAGAGAAGCCATGTCTGGCGAGGCTTCCAAATCCGGATGATCAGGGCTCAGATACCATTCATTCGGGTTTACGCCGCCGCTCCGGTACCCCCCAAGAAAGACTTCTCCGCATGCTTCGCAATAGAGTAGCTCAACGACTCGTGATCCGCATTGGCATGTGAGCGCCGGCGTGTAATGAAGTTGGCCGACTGGGCACGCGAATGTCCGGGGAGGCGCAACGCTGCAATTCGGGTCCGAGCACGCCCACAGCCCCTGAAGATTTCTGAAGAACAAATGCGCGCGCACGGGGAGCAACGCAGAATCCTGAGCATTCCGCGCTTCGCATATACCTCCGACCAATCCTTCAACAGCGGCTTCGCGCTCGGGCAACGTGAGCGCCGGGAAAAGCTGGTTGCCAATATCCACGGGAAACCGGGGCTGTGGAACTGCTCCCGCCCCTGTCATACATCCAATCCGTAATCCATCTGCCGCCTGAATATGATGCAGCCCCGTATAGATAATCTCGTCAGGAGGCGCGCCAGCTGGAACAGGCGGGGCTCCGACTGCGTCATGAAAGGTTTGCGCGACCGCTGGCAGCCCCGCCGCTGGCGAGGTGCGCAACCCCTGCCCCAAATCGCGCAAGGCCGCCGCATGAGCGCCAAGAGTTTGCACCGCTGCTGGATCTGGAGTTACGGTGTTACCGCCGATGACCCGAAAATGGTTCCGGTTGCGGCCAAAAAATGCTTCGAGGTAATCGAGGCCTGCCGCGTCACTGGTCAACGACGCGCTCGAAGCGATGATACGCAGCTGACTCGAATCTGGAGTCAGCCCCAGACGATCAAGCAAGACACGGATCAGGTACGCCACTTCTGTTCCAGGGGTGCCCCTATATGTATGAAGCTCGTCCACGACAAGATGGAACAACCGGGACTGGTCACCCGCCAGCCATTGCCGGGTCGTATCGAAAATCGGTGTCTCCATGCTCCGCATGAGCATGATGTTCATCATCGAGTAGTTTGTTATAAGGATGTCGGGCGGCTGATCCTGCATGTCCCAGCGCGACCACATCTCGCCTCCGTCCATGCGCGGAAAAAACCGTGCTGCTGACGAACCTGCTACTTGATGCGCCTCTTGCTGCATCGTCCGGAGTTCTTCGCGGAGCTTTGATGTCTTTGCCGTATTTCGCTCGCCGGATACGGGTGTGCGTCCGGTATACCGGCCAAAGTAGAAGCGGTTGCCGCCGCGCCTTGTTTGCAGCCATGTCCGGGCACTATCACTATCGAGAGCCGTCCGCATTCGTCCGAGCTGGTCTTCAACCAGTGCGTTCAACGGATAGAGAATGATTGCGCGCATCGCCGCTGGGCGCACCAGAGGATCTTCGTAGCTGCGTTGTGGAATACGCGGCAGCCACCGGTTGGATGTTGGGCTCAGGCGATGGTTCCACCAGTCCCACCGTGCGTCACGCGGGCCAGGCTGGCCCCAGGATGATGACTCACGGATGAGCGCCGCGATGATGGGAAGCAGGAAACATTCTGTCTTGCCTGAACCAGTGCCGGTCGTCACGATTACGTCATTGCCGTTGACGACGGATTCCGCAAAGACCTGCTGCTGATGCGCATATGGAAGGCGGCCCGGCGGGAACAGTTCCAGCGACACGAAATTCGCAAGATCGGCAACGTCCGCCGCATTCCAGGACGGTCCTAATAATGACTGAGCAATTCCTTGAAATGTGTTGTTACTCGATTGGTAAGCGGGGATCGGCTCGATCAACGGCTGGCGAAAGAGCCTCCCATCAATGTTGAGCAGATTGCGCCGCTCGGCCACGAGGTCTGGGTAGCGCAGATCGAAAGGGCTATCCAGATAGCGCAGATACATCTCGCGCAAGTCATCAAAAAGCGTAAGCGGGTTGCTCATAGTAGATCCTGTCTGAGAACCTCAGCAGCCAAACCTGCAACTTCTTCCGGAACATCGCAATAGGTCAGCCTCGGACGCCCGTAGACCACATCAAACAAAGGAGGGAAGCCGGAGCAAAGAACCAAAGCACGCTCGGTCAACAGCGGCGGCCGGAAGATGGCCGGCAAAGTGAGGCGGCGTTCCGCACGGTTGTATCTCATGACACGGCGTTGACGGCATGACAGGACATAGTATTTTCCAACCGCGCCCGACAGCCGGACCGTCTCCTCACCCTCACGCAAGAAATACTGAGGCGTTTGGTAAAGAGTAAAACGGAACAGGCCGCGTCCGCCCGGCCCGTTCGCCTCCTGAAGCGTAATCGTGCGCCACCTCATAGCTTTTCTTTGGATCGTGAACTGTTTCACGTCCCAATCTCTACCTCCGGCTGGTAATGATTCACGCCTCAGTCCCTTCAGCGAACCAATGCGCGGCAGATGTGAAAGCAAAACCGTCGGCGCGTCCGGTTGACACAGAACCCCCGCGCGTTCTGCCAACTCTATTAACGCTTCTGCGTTGGAAGCGTGAACGCGGATGATGTCGGGACAAAATTCTTTTCCCGCCGAGTAGCCGCTGTCGCCATGCTTCCATCCGCACTCTCAGGGAGCGATCTCGTCGCTCGGTGCATGTTGGGCGTTCTCGGTTCAGCCGGTGCTGCTATCTGTTTGGCGACCTATCGTTTCACTCAACGTCGAACTCGATTTTGTTGGACCGCAGCGTTACCTCTACGCGGCCGTAAGCAGTTGGCTCGTTCGGATCTGGCGGACGCCACACGCGATCACTTACTACGTACAGTCTGTAATGTCCTGGTCCTGGCTGTCGCCACTCGTTCAACTCGGCAGTCGCCGTAAAAGCCTTTTCGGAAAGCTGCTGCGTGCTGACCAACCCGCCGCCCATGAATGCGCCAGCGTGGAAGTGGTCCTCAAGTGGATCGCGGGCCGCGGGTTCGACGCAATAGGTCCCAGGAGCTCGATCGACCGTAACATCTTCTGGTGCGGCAATGCTGAGACACCCATCTGGAAAGTAATTCGAGAAAGGCCTCCGAGAACTTCGTTCACGTAGAGTATCTTCTCCGCCACCTTTTCAGCATCTCCGATAATCAGTGCCCCGGTGGGTCCGCGTAGAGCGTCAAACTGCGCCCGAGTCGCCGGGGGCCAGCCGCGTTCTTTGCCGATCTCCGTGAACGTGTGAGCGTATCCCGGATAAAAATCGTCGGCAGCCTGCTGCGTGGTATCTCCCAAAAAGCCGATTGCGTGAAGTCCGACCAGCAGTTTCTCGGCGGGGTGGCCGGCGCGTCGCCCAGCCTCGCGGTAAAGATCGATCAGGGGCCGAAATCGTTTGGGTTCGCCGCCGATAATGGCGACCATCAGGGGAAGCCCGAGCGTGCCGGCGCGAACGAATGATTCTGGAGTGCCACCGACGCCGACCCAAATAGGCAGTGGATCCTGAAGTGGACGCGGATAGACCGCTTGTCCGGTGAGAGGAGCGCGGTGCCTCCCCGTCCAGTGAACATGGATGTTGTCGCGAACCTTGAGGAGGAGATCCAGCTTTTCCGAGAAGAGCGAGTCGTAGTCTTCAAGATCGAAACCGAAGAGCGGAAAAGCCTCGATTGACGAACCTCGGCCCGCAACAATCTCCGCACGGCCATGGGAGATCAGGTCCAGAGTGGCGAATTCCTGAAAGATTCGGACGGGGTCGGCGGCGCTGAGAACCGTTACCGCACTTGTTAGGCGAATCTTCTTGGTGCGGGTAGCGGCCGCACCCAGGATCACGGGCGGCGCCGAATCCACGAATTCGCTGCGGTGGTGTTCCCCGATGCCAAAGACATCGAGGCCAACCTGGTCGGCCAGGACAATCTCATCCAGCAGATTGTCCATGCGCTGGAGAGCGCTGACGGTCAGACCCGTAGCCGGGTCCGAGATGACTGCTCCGAAGCTGTCGACACCGATCTGCATCTTTGTAACTCCTGACATTTGTGGACCGCACACGTTCAATTCCCGAGCGCGGAATATGTGGAAGTGTTCCTCAGCGATCTCGCAACGTCTTTAGTGCTGTGCCCCAGGCAATCACCTCGTCCGCCATTGAGTGCACAGCCTTGTCGTGCTGTTCGTGCGGCTTAAAGGTCGTGAAGTTCTCGAAATCGGCATAAAGCGAGAGCGCCACCTGCGCCCGCACGTCGGCAATCTTGATTTCGCCCATCACGAGTCTCAAGTTCTCCACCGCTCGGACACCGCCAGCGCCGCCATATCCGACAAATCCCGCCGCCTTGTTATTCCATTCGTGATAAAGGAAATCGATCGCATTCTTCAATGCTGCCGAAGTCGCGTGGTTGTATTCGGGGGTGACGAATATGTAGGCGTCGAGTGAGGCAATTTTCTCGCTCCAGCTCTTGGTGTGGGCCTTGCCGTACTGATGCATGATGGGGGGTACAGGTTCATCGAGGAGTGGCAGTTTGTAATCCTCGATATCGACAACTTCAAACTCCGCGTCGTTGCGGTTCTTCAGGAGGTTGTGCACCCACTCTGCGACGGCCGCGGCTTTGCGTCCCGGTCTCGTACTTCCGACGATGATTCCAACCTTGATCATTTGCTCTTTCTCCCTTCCGGTGGGGTCCTCAGGTAACCGATGGCTACTCACTCAGTGATCATGACCATTTTCCTGCCTTGTTCTCTGGTGCGATTGGGCGTCTCTTCCTGGCGGCTAAGTTGTTCAGCCGCCAGCAGCCCGAGTTTCTTAATGGATCCGTAGAGTTGTTCCTTCTCCTTCTGGGACAGGGTAGACATGAGCGCCTCAAGGTCCCTTGCATGCCGCTCGAAGCACGATGCCGCCAGCCGCTTTCCTTCCACAGTCAGATGAACGACGCGTGCTCGTCGATCAGTTGGGCTCGACTTGCGAACGACCAACCCTAGTTTCTCGAGGCGGTCGACCGCAGCGGTCATTGAACCACTGGCCAGGCGCACTTTATCCTGAATCTCAGAGATGGTGAGCGGGCCCTTGTGCAACAGAGCTTCGAGCGCGACGAAATCCGTGAGGCATAGCCCCATATTGGCAATACTCTGCTCAGCCAGCAGGCTTAAAGCGTGATAACTCTTTGCAATCACCAGCCAAAGCCGCGGTGCTGTGATGACACCACTCTTCTTCATCATGTATGCCCGATCAGGCGACTTGCGGCCGTACCTGGCCCCCGATCCTGTTCTTCGAGGTGAAGGACAACAGTCGATCCACGGAAGCTGCACCTGCACCGCGAATCATCAAAAAGACCGTCATCGCCAGCGCCAGGAGGTGGAACTCAAAGCCTTCTCCCTTTTGAGTCCCCACCCAGTTCATGAAGAAGCCAAACTGGTGATGGACCATTGCGACCGCTACGAGCATGTTGCAAGAGATTCCAAAGGCGGCAACGCGAGTGAACAGGCCGAAGATGAGGCCTAGTCCCCCGAAGAATTCGGCGGCAATGGCCAGAAACGCGAATGCGGCCGGAATGTGCATCATGCCGGTGAAGAAGCCCATTGTGCCGGTGAATCCGTATCCACCGAACCATCCGAGCATCTTCTGGGCGCCGTGGGCGAAGAACACAATCCCCAGCACCAATCGAAGAACGGTTGTGGCAACGTCGTTGTCCGTCGCGATGAGTTTGCGAATCATAGAGTCCTTTCCTCAACGGACAAACAGCAGATATATACATATTAAGATGAAGTATCCTCATATAAGGATTCTTTTTGTCGAGCTAAACAGGGAAGTGCGACAAGACGCGATTCCACGCCATCGGCAAACACCACACAGATGAATGAAGCAGCTTTCGCAGAAAGCGGTGGAATCAGTGTTAGCCTAGTGGCTCGATGGACCACCACACGCTTGCGGCTATCAGCATCACCGGTACATGCCTTGACGTGCTGGGTAGTCTGTATCTTGCCTACGACTTGCTGGGTGGACAGCACGGCCCGTTACGACTGCTTACCCGCGCTGTCACGTACTCAATAGTTTTCGGAGTCGGATACGGTTTGGGGCTGGGTCTTTTTTTGGACTGGCGGCTGGAATTACGACCGGGGTGACTCTAGCGATTGAACTCAATCGAACAGCTCGCGGACTAGATTATTACTCGTTGTCGTGGGAAGGAATGTTTTCCGCCATCCGAGCATTTGGCTTCGGAGCTGGACTATATAGGATAGTAGGCTTTCGATTCGCGGTGGCATTTGCCCTCCTCATCACGATCGGCCAGATTTTGGCGTACTCTCGCGGGATGCGTCCTGCCATAGATTATGTGGCAGCTCGCCGTCCTCGCCTTACACGTCGGCAGTTCTGGGGAACCGTGATCCGCACCTTTGGCTACATCGCCAGTGCCCTTATCTGTAGTGCGTTTATTCATCACGTCGATCACCCTCTGCGATTTGCAATCCGAGTGGGCCTGGTAACAGGCATCGTCACGGGCATTGGGGCCACCGTCAATCCTTACATCGAATACTATGCTGACAGTCTTCCGGAGCGACGCCTCGGAGCCTTCGGCATCGCGCTCATCTTTTGCGGTTTCGTATTCCAATCCCTTCAGTATTGGCTGGCCCTGTTTGATGTCCATCTGACCTAGTCATTCAAAGAACATATGGCCGATCGAAGATTCCCGAAGCACCTTGACGGACAGCGTTTCTATAACCCTGATGCGCCACAGGCGCGTAGTTTTCTCGATGGTCTTCGATGGAAACTGACCACTTCGCGTATGTTCGCCGCAACGGCGCGCAACAGGTCCCGAAGTTCAAGATTTGATGTGATTCGATTCGTCAGGTTCAAAAGCAACTGCAGCTGATCATTTTGATGTTGCGCGCGCCTGAGATTCAAACCATCATCAAGCGCGAAAGCAACGACACGCCCAATCAGCCCCAGGAAGCTTATTTCTTCTTCGCTGAATGGATTCACTGTGTCGCGGATGATCCCGAAAACACCCAAGGGACCATGCGGAGTTATTAATGGAACGCGGATGCTCGAGCCCAGCCGTATTTTCTTTGCGTATTCCCTCAATCGGGGGAATCGTTCCTCTGCATCCCAATCAGGGGTATGCAGCGGGTCTCGGCTGTTGATCGCGCCCCACGTCGCCAGTTCTTCTATCGGGAGGTCCGGCATATGGATTGGGCTCTTGCCCCACAGAAGGTGTTCGATTTCCGTGGAGTTCTCCTTCAACACAACGAAGTAAAGGTGGTCGAAGTGCAGAAACTTGCCAATCTCAGACGCGAGAGTTGTAGCCAGTTCTTCAGGTTCCCGGCACGCAGCGATCGTCTCGCTGATGCGCACAATCGCGTCGTAGCGGTAGCTGCCTGTTTGAGACTCAACGATCGGCTTTGTACCCATAGCGGTGTATTCAGCGCTGGAGCAATGGCTCTAATTTACCCCAAAATCCTCAGATAGATAGATGACTCACTTCCTCTACAGTCGCAACAGAGTGCGACAAGCGAGTTCCTAAAGGACTCCCGCGGGTTCAGGGAACGGTGTGGGCTGCCACGCAGCAAAAGCCAGCCATCCCTGGACCGACCGGCATTGGCGCACAAAATCGTGGTCACAGCTCACATCGCAAGTAGAGATGACTCAAACCGAGTGAATGTTTCACGTATTGTGCGGCTACCTTTTAAGCAGGGCTTCTAACACAATCGACAGTTTCGACCCTTTCAACATTTTTCAAGCTAATCGACCTTCTGCTAACCCCGCGCTTTTCCATTACTTATGTGTGCCGCGACGTTTGGCATCGCTCTTGCCTTGGAGAGAGATGCGGTGCTTCGAATCATTGTGAGGCGGTCATGTGGAAGATTACAACTCGCGGCTTCACGCTGGAGGAAGTGTTAATCATCGCTGCAATGAACCGTGATACCGCTGCCAAACGCGAGAAACGGGCGTCGCCGAAATGAAGGAGATCAAAAGTGGAGCTTAACTCGATCAAACGAACAATACTGGCGGCTGTAGGCGTTTTGGCATTGTCCTCCGTGAACGCAGTGGCACAGGAAATCCCATCAGAAATTAGCCTTCAGGGCACGGGGCTCTTCACAAAAGATGCCGACGGAAATGGGATTCGGCAACACGCGACCGACACCGGTGGATTCCTGATTGGCTATCGCTACAACTTCAATCGTTGGCTTGCAGCAGAGGCGAATTACGGATATGACCGCCAATTCGCAGATTTATTTCGGTGGGACGGGAACTCGCGTAGAGTCCAACATCCATCAGATCACCAACGAAAATTGCTATTGATATGGCGAGGTGACCGCGAAGCCTCCTGCACTCCTTCGGGGAAGGGCCACGGAGGCATTCTCGCGGTCCACCTCATGAAACGTGGCACAGATGTTTGGTTGAACACCCATGCCACATTTCAGCCGCGGCTCATTAAAAGCGGAAGACGATGCCGGCTGACGGTTGCGCAATATGCGTCCAGCTGTCGGTATTTAAGTCCGCGAGATTGAAATCTGGTGCTTTGTATACATAGCCACGGTACTCGGCCCGTAACAAGATGTGCCTGGTGAAAGCGTAGTCGGCACCAACGCCGTAAACGAATGCACCCCTCGTCTCGGTTGTAGCTCCTGCGAAATTGCCGCCGGCGTTCCCGGTCGGATCGAACACCAGAGCGCCGCCGCCAGCTAACGCATACGGCTGGAGCCTGGCAAAGCTCGGCAGTTTTACGACAGCTGAACGCCAAACTTGACAAGGTCGTCCGCATCATTCAAAGAGTCGCATAAATCCGGCAGGAAGCCGCGGCGGAAGCGCGATCGTTGCTGCAGGAATTAGCCACCAATGTTGGCCAACTTGGCGGAAAGGCAAACTGATGCGGGTTGCTGTGGGCCCGACCACAGAGAAAGCGCAGGAGATGATAATGCGTTTTGCAGTGCTGCCTTCCGCAACACATCAGGATTACGCCGACTGGCGAGTCGGCGACGTCGCTGTCACTTCGGCAGGCAGGGTTAACTGAAACGTTGCGCCGCGTCCGTCATTGCCGGTGGCCCACAAGCGGCCGCCGTGTGATTCGATAATGGAACGGCTGATCGCCAACCCCATGCCGGATCCCTCAGGTTTTGTCGTGAAGAAGGCATTGAAAATCTCGTTTATGTTTTCAGCGGGCAAACCTACACCGGTGTCGCTGACGGAGATCAGCAGTGATCCATCCTGGCCCGGCTCCGTTTTGATTTTTAGTTCACCTCCAGTATCCTTCATAGCCTCGATAGCGTTAAGCATTAGGTTCATGAATACTTGCTGAAGCTGTACTCGGTCTGCGGTAATTTTTTTAAGATCAGGCGCCAGGTCTGAGCGCGTTACGATCGAGTACCGGTTGGCCTCGCCCCGCAGCAGCGCGAGCATTTCGCGGACAATTTCGTTTACGTCAACCAATTCACGTTGTGGAGGGGACTTCTTATACAATGACCGCAAACGGTCGATGATCTCGGTCGCGCGAGTCCCGTCTTTCAGAAGTCTCATTGTGGATTCGAGCGCCTCATCCACATCGGGGTGGTCCCGCTTAAGCCAGCGCATGCAGGTCTGGGCATTGATCATGGCCGCGGCGATTGGTTGTTTCAGCTCGTGAGATACGGAAGCGGCCAGCTCTCCCAGCATGCTGACTCTGTTCACGTGTGCGAGGTCCGCCCGTAGTTGCTCGCGCTCTTGTTCGGCACGCTTGCGATCGTCGATATCGGTTGAAACACCGTACCACTTGAGGATTCTTCCGTGCTCATCACGCAGTGGAACGGCACGAGATAGGAACCAACGGTATTGACCGTCCGCCCGCTGATAGCGCACTTCGTTTTCGAAAGGCTCGCCACTCGCCAGAGACGCGCACCATTTCTCCCAGTGTCGTTTTAGGTCTGCGGGGTGAACGGCGTCTTGCCAACCAGAGCCTACCGTCCTCTCGCGAGACAAGCCCGTATATTCCTGCCAGCGGCGATTCCCGAACTCATTTAACCCGTCGGTGCCCGCGATCCACACCATCGTCGGCATTGCCTCGATGACGTCGCGAAGCTCTCGTTCGCTGCGCCGGAGGTCCTCATAGACCTTCTGGAGCTGCTGGGCGGCATAGTTGAAGGCGTTCCCCAAGACTGCCAGCTCATTATTGCCGCGTAAATGGGTCTGGTGCTGAAAGTCGCCTCTGGCCAAGGCCTCGGCGCAGGCAGTGAGTACGGAGAGCGGGCCAGTGACGGTCCGAGTGACATACCAGCCAAGCGCCGTGGCCGCGAGCAATGTCAGCAAGGCCGAAATCGGAACGATTATGAAAAGCCGTTGGCGTGCGTTTTGGGCATCTTCGAGGGCTCGGCTTCGCTGCTGCAGTGCCTGTTGGTCGACTCTCTCCACCAGCAATGAACTGAATTCGATCAGGGCTGGGATTTCGATTGCCGCTCGAAGCTGAACAGCATTCCATTCATCCGCCGTCGCCAGTTGGACTTCTGTGTCGAGTTGCGAAAGCAATAACACTCGGAGGCTTTCGAGTGCGTCGGATATGTGTGCGTCTTGCTCAATATCGGGCGTTGCCTTGAGCATCTGCTCGGTGTGATCGACCCGCTCCAGAAATGACTGTCGCATCGCGGCGGCCTCGCTGGAAAATTCGCGAATGTCATGAGTGGTGGCGAGTACGGCCATCCTATCCCGGAAGCTATAGACATCGAGGTGAATGCGGAGAACGGCGTCAGATATCTGATCGGTCTTACGTACGCGCTGCGCTTGAGCCTCGATTTGCCAGTATTGCCATCCAGCGACTGCATCCGCAGCGATCATTAACAAAACGATCAATACGAAGGAGGCGATCAGATGGAAGCGAATGCTCAGGTCGGTTCGACGAAACAGACTTCGAACGGTGCCAGGCGTTGGGTCGAGCATCTTAGCCGGATTCGTTTCCATGTTGACGTTCTCTTATGGCGACAAGCCTTGACCCTCTACCTTTGCGGAGCTGTTTTATCGAATCCCGCATTCGCAGATATAGCGGATGTTTCCAGCATTTGCTGTAATTCGACTTGCAACTCGTCTGCCGCTTGTTTCGCAGATTTTTTCCGGGTGAGAACCGCGTGTACCGCTTCCCAGTAGGCGCGCGACACCTCCGGATACACCTTTCCCGCCGATCTGGTCGGGCGCAAGACTATGCCCTTACGAAATACTTCTAGAACATGCGGAAACTGGGGATTGGTCGCCAAGAGATCCGGCTCGTTATAGAGCTGAGAAATGGTTGGCGCATCAGTCGTGTTCCGGCATCTTGTGACCTGCTCGTCGCGGCCGGACAGAAAGCGCACCAACATTGCTGCCTCACGTGGATGCAGCGAATATTTTGAAACCCCGAAACCAGATCCTCCTAAAGTAGCGGCTACCTTGGCCTCACCCGGAAGGGGAGCTATGTCAAAGCGATCTCTTATGAGACAGGTTGGGCCGCGATCCGCAATATATTCACTTGCCCAGCTGCGCAGGAACGCTGCTTTCCCCGCCTGCCACAGGTTACCCGCATCCCATTCTCTATAAAGGACGACTCCGGGCGGTGAAATGGAACCTACCCAACCCGCCGCTCTCTGCCATGCACGAATGGTATGAGGGTTGTTTACGGTGACCTTGCCGGTCTCATCGAGTATTGTGCCGCCGCCCTCCGACACTTGCCATTCCAGCGCGTTGCAGGTCAGAGCCTCGGAAGGTGCTCCTTCCCAAACGAAACCCCAGAAATCTTTGTTGCCGCTCGCGCGTTCGCCCGACTGAATCCGCCTCGCCATGAGTTCGAGCCCTTCCCATGTCTCCGGAGGTGCTCGATACCCGTATTTTCGCAGCAGGTCCACACGGTAAAACAACATCCCTTCGTTCAAGTTAGCCGGCAGAGCTACGAGTCGGCCTTTCACTGTGTTGGCCACAATGAGCTCAGGAAAGTGCGCCTCGATCTCTTGCTCGGGAACATATGGCCGGAGGTCGAGGAGATTGTCGGCAAGAATCCCAGACCAGATCACATCGATACCGTAAACATCAGGTACCTTTGCCCGGCCCTCCAGAAGTTTGCGATAGCTTGCCAGCTGCTCTGTTGTTGTTTCGGGTGCGGGAAGGAACTCCACTCGAATCCCGGTTTGCTTTTCGAACAGAGCTAATTCTCCGTTGAGGCGACGCTGATAGTCCCTGCTCACCCATGTCTGATCCATGAGAGTGAGGGTTTTCACTGGTGCAGGCGGGCTAGTCTTGTGACAGGCTTGCATCACAAAGAAGAGGAGGAGACTGACTCCTGCGTGAGCAAAGCGACGCACACGGCCGAGCCACGAGCCGAAGACTCGACCTTCGCGGATTCTGCATGGGTACGCCATCAGTTTGCCTACATCTTGAACCGGGCTCCTCACAAATACGCCCGATGCCCGGACGTGCGAGCCGGAACTTCGCTACCGCCGTACGGCATCGCTCACGCCTGCTCGACTGGCTAGAAGCTGGCCAATCGTTAGTCCTACCGTTGTGCGGGAGTTTTCTAATTTAGATCCGGAGCTCATGGCAACTCGCGGTGTTTCCAGCATTCGCTGTAATTCGACTTGCAACTCATCCGCCGCTTGTTTCGCAGTCTTTTGCCGGATGAGAACCGCGTGTACCGCTTCCCAATAGGCGCGCGACACCTCCGGATACATCTTGCCAGCCGCTCTGGACGGCCGTAGGACTATGCTCTTACGAAATACTTCCAGAACACGCGGGAACTGTGGGTTGCTCGCCAAGACCTCGGGGTCGTCATAGAGCAGAGATATGCTTGGCGCATCAGACGTACTGCGGGATCTTCTGACCTGCTCTTGGCGGCTGCACAGAAAGCGCACCAACATTGCTGCCTCCCGTGGATGCTGCGAATATTTTGAAACCCCGAAACCAGATCCTCCTAAAGTTGCGGCCGTCCTGGCGGAGCCGCTCGGAAGCGGAGCGATGTCGAAGTGATCTCTTATGAGACAGGTTGGGGCGCGATTCGCAATATATTCACTTGCCCAGCTGCGCAGGAACGCCGCTTTCCCCGCCTGCCACAGGTTGCCGGCATCCCATTCTTTATACGTGACCACTCCGGGGGGCGAGATGAAGCCTACCCAACGCGCCGCCCTGTCCCATGCGCGAACGGTCATCCGGTTGTTTACCGTAACCTTCCCGTTCTCGTCGAGTATTGTTCCGCCGGCCTCCGACACCTGCCATTCCAGCGCATTGCAGGTCAGAGCCTCGGAAGGTGCGCCTTCCCAAACGAAACCCCAGAAATCTTTGTTGCCGCTCGCGCGTTCGCCCGACTGAATCCGCCTCGCCATGACTTCGAGCTCTTCCCAGGTCTTCGGCGGCGCTCGATACCCGTATTTTCGAAGCAGATCCACACGGTAAAACAACATCCCCTCGTTCAAATTAGCCGGCAAAGCTACGAGCCGCCCATTCACCGTGTTGTTGGCAATGAGCTCTGGTAAATGCGTTTGGATCTCTTGCTCCGGAATATACGCCCTAAGATCGAGAAGGTTATCGGCAAGAATCCCAGGCCAGATCACGTCGATACCGTAAACATCTGGTACTTTTTGTCCGCCCTCCAATTGTTTGCGAATGATTGCCAGTTGCTCCGCTGCGGTCTCGGGCGCAGGCAGGAACTCCACCCGAATCCCAGTCTGCTGTGTGAACCTGGCGAGTTCTTCGTTGAGACGCCGCTGATACTCCCTGCTCGACCATGCCTGATCAATAAGGGTAAGGGTTTTCACCGGTGCAGGCGGGCTAGTCTTGTGGCAGGCTTGCATCACAAAGAAGAGGAGGAGACTGACTCCTGTGTGAGCAAAGCGACGCACACGGCCGAGCCACGAGCCGGAGACTCGACCTTCGCGGATTCTGCATGGGTACGCCATCAGTCATCCCGTTCTGCCGAACACCCCGAATTACGATGATAGCCCTGCGTTTGGATCGGAAACCTGCGCCAGAACAGAAAACTTAAACGCCGGCGGCGGCAAGTTCGGGTTCGGCTTTGCGTGACCTGACGATCCCGTGCGGGTCGGGCACGAATTTCTTCGCCACACCCTTGTCGAAGTCACGGTTTAACCGGGCGGGGCGTCGTTCAACGGTAAGACAGTGACATTTACGGCCCTCGCGACATTAACCTTGTTATGCAGGATAGCCAATCACAAGTTGCCGGCTGTAAGTTAGCCTGCGCTTGACTCCCACTCTCGGGTCGCAGCGAGGGATATACCTTCGATCCTGGTGGCAATCTTCATCGTCCGGACTTGGCTTGATGGCTCAAACTCCAGACGTACGCCGCGACCGCTGACGCCTGGTCGGGCGTAAGCTGTGCGCCACCCATCGGTGGCATCGGACTGCGGTATTCTTTGGGTTGCGAAACGCCGTCGGTGATTGTTTTCTTGATCCCGGCGTAGCTGCCGTCGCTCCACAACCAGGTCTTGCCTGTTAAGGGCGGACCCAATGGCGTGCCTTGGCCGCTGTCACCGTGACAACCTGTGCATGCAGCACCGCCCACTTGGCCGCGAAAAACACGTTCACCACGCTGGATCATTTCTCGAGTCGCGCCTGCAGGAACTGGCAGGCTGCGCGCATCGGCTGCCCCAGCATTCGGGTGCGTGCCTTCTGGAGGTTGGGCCGCAGTCGCGACGACTTCGCCAGCCGGAGCCGCCGCGCTCGGACAGGGAGTAACTTTCGCAGCGTCGAAGTCCGCACCGCCGCGATAGTCAATTCTGTAGATTCGTCCGCGAACGTCGTCGGAAACATAAAGCGAACCATCTGGCCCCACAGCCAAGCCGCTAGGACGATGCTCGGCTTGACCCGGCGACTCTGTCCTTCCGGCGAAACCATCGGCAAAGATCTCACATTGACCGGATGCGCGGTGTCCGTTGAGCGGCTGAAAGACAACGTTGTAGCCACCTTGCGCATACGGCGCACGGTCCCATGATCCGTGGAAGGCAATGAATACGCCATTCTTGTAATGTGCTGGAAATTGTTCCTTGTCATAGCGCACCATGGCGTTCGGCGCCCAATGAGCAGGGAATACCGCAACGGGAGCAAGTTTGGTGGCGCAGGGGCCGATGGCCTTGCCGCCGTCGCCTTCGTATTCCGGGGCCAGGACTAGCCGCTGCTGAAAAGCGTCGTGATAACACTCGGGCCATCCGTAGTCTCCGTTCGCTTTCAAAAGGAGTAGTTCTTCCGACGGAAGAGTCGCCTCCTCCTCCGGCCTATACAGATCCGGCCAATTCGCGCGTAGCTGATCGCGCCCGTGTTGCGTCACCAGCAGTTGTCCGTCTTCGATGAAAGCAAAACCCTCGGCATTGCGGATTCCCGTGGCGTAGCGCTGCGCAGGGGAAAAGGACTGGTTCGTCTTCTTCGCGTCAAAGCGCCAAATCCCACCGCGCGTCTCAAGTTCAGTGCATGGTTTCAGGCCTGGCGATCCAGGCGTCCGGTTCTTGACCTGACAGGAATTGGTCGCGCTGGCGACGTCGACATACAACGTGCCATCGGTGCCGATGATGAATGGATGCATGGGGTGGTCGCCCCCGAGCGGCAACCCCGAGACGATAGTATCGGGATTACCCTCGGGCGCGATAGAGCCGCTCGACAACGAATAGCGCACGATTCGATCATTGATCTCTGCGTAGATTGCGTCCCGATACATGCCGATCCCGGTGCCGCCGTGTCCACTCATTTGGATCGTTTCGCCAAAGCGCTCGACGACGTCTGCCTTTCCCGAGCCGGTCTTGTCTTGCAGGGCCACAAGAAAGCCGCCCGCATGCGGGGTGTCGTTGCCGTAGTACCTGCCAGACCAGGTATTGACGTAAAGAACTCCGTTGGGCGCAGCTACCATGTGACGTGCGTGACCAATATTGTCGGCAAACACCGTTGCGCAAAAACCGGCGGGTAGCTTCAGGCCACTTTCGTCACTGGGGCATGCTTGGCTTCCCAAGCGTGCGCCCGCGTTGAACCGGTTGCCGGCCCGCATCAAAGAAACGCCTACGGAGATTGTGGCGAGCGCGACGAGAGTATACGAGAGAGTCTTCTTCATTACATCATTCCACAGTGTCGGCGTTGTCTTGGAAATGGCCCGTAGTCGCCTCGGAAGAACTGTTGTCGAAAAAACCGCGAGAGGCGGTCGTGAGAGCGAAAAATACATCAAAATCTCGCAGCTCTCTTGCGAACCGCCTCTCGAGTCGTGCTCTTTTGACGTCAGCAAATAGGCTTCCAATTCAATTTGGAATTTAACGGACGGTGCGCCAGAGATTATCGACCATTAGCACTAGAGTCGACATTTCATGAGTACAGCGGCCAAACGACCTCATTGCTTTCGTATTGCATCTTTCAACGTTACATCCCGATAAAAATTGACCGAGTCGGCACGATCGGGTCAACACCGTCCATATTTCGACACGCATCTGTCGATAAGGGGTCATCCGGATTCATCCTGTCCGTTCGACAAGCAACCAATAGAAGTAACTCCACAGGTTCTGGAAAGTGCATTCCGCTTGAGAGGCGGGCTTATGCGTACGAAAATCTCGGACCGCGCTAGCGCTACAACCCAGGTCATTGGCTCTACCCGCGCTTTCAGGCGCGCGGCAGATCGATGGATCGCACCCAGTGGACTTGGCGCCAACGAACATTTTTAGCGGGTGGAAGTGTGGGACGCAGAAAACTCCCGAAAAGCCGACTCGCTTCCTGCGGAATGCCGCCTGTCACAGCACGGCCATAGGGAACGGGAGATTGGTGAGGCCATTGCAAACACAAACGAATTGTTTTTTGCGTGACCGGCGTGGAACTAGAAATGCACACGGTCAGAATCGAACCGTGATTGGCAATGGTGACTCAACAAGGGAAAGATTCAACATCAAGGAGGGAGTCAGTGAGCGATCAGAACGAGAGCAAGTCCATGGCAGATCTGTCACGAAGGAATTTCTTGGGTGTCAGTTCCACGGCGCTGGCGACAGCAGCGTTGTCTGGAATCGCTGCACATGCGCAGGAAATTCAAGACACGCGCAAAGCAGAAAAAGATATTTCTGCAAGCAATCCAGGACAGGAAAACAAGCCGCTACTGGACGAGAACCCAAGTTCAAACATGCCTCCTCCCACCGATCATGGCGATATCGGTCCAGTCTGGTACTCCTTCGATTTGGTACACAAACGGGTGGAGGAAGGTGGCTGGACGCACGAGGTGAATTCGAAGGTGCTGCCGAGTTCAACCGATCTGGCCGGCGTAAACATGCGGCTTACTGCTGGTAGCTTTCGCGAATTGCACTGGCACACCGCAGATGAGTGGGCGATCATGCTCGACGGCAGCGCCCGCGTCACGGTTATGAATCCGGACGGCACGATGTTTATCGATGACGTGAACAAGGGCGACCTGTGGTTGTTTCCGGCCGGGTTTCCCCATTCCATTCAGGGACTTCGTCCGAATGGTTGCGAGTTCCTGCTAGTGTTCGATGAAGGTAACTTCGCGGAGGACGGCACCTTCCTTCTTTCGGAGACTGTCGCGCACACGCCGCGGAACATCTTGGCCAAGAATTTTGGCCTCGATAAGGAAGTGATCGCGAGAATAGTAAGAAAAGAGGAACTCTACATCTTCCCCGCGGACCTGCCTCTTTCTCTCGCGCAAGACAAGGCGGCCATTGGAGGACAACGAGTGGAATCTCCCATCCAGTACACGTTCAAGATGGCGGGTATGGCTCCCACGCGGAAAACACCGGGAGGCGAAGTTCGTGTTGTGGACTCGCGTAATTTCCCCGTTACCAAGAATGTCGCTGCGGCGATCGTTACTCTCAAGCCCGGCGCCTTGCGCGAGTTGCACTGGCATCCCAATGCCAGCGAGTGGCAGTTCTGGCTGGCGGGCAAAGGTCGCATGAGCATCATCATGAATGAGGGTAGAGCTCGCACCATGGACTTCAATGCCAACGATGTGGGTTTTGTTCCTCGGGTTGCGACCCATGCCATCGAAAACACTGGCGACACCGATTGTGTATTTCTGGAAATGTTCAAGGCCGATCAGTTTGTCGACGTCTCATTGAATAACTGGCTCAGGCGTGTGCCCCCGGAAGCTGTGATGGCTCACGTGAATCTTAACCAGGAACAGATCGCGAAAATCCCTTCAGAAAAGGAACTCGTGATTGCAGGGTAACGGATGCCGTCCGAATTCTCATCGACCGGTTCCGCACGCGACTCGTCGTCGAACTTGCTCCTGGAGACATGCCTTTGATGCCCGTATGAGTGAAATCCGAGGTCGAGCGCCAAGGCAAATTCTGCGTTGAAAAGGTTGCAATGCGAAGATGTATCGTTTTCGTTCTCTCGTTTGTTTTGTGCGTTGCCGGGCAGCGCATGCATGCCCAAGCTGTTCCTAACTCGAGCCCGGATTCTGGATCGAGGGTAAATTCGGGCGCCCCGGCCCCATTTGACCCGGCCGGCAGCGATGATTCCATGAACTGGCTGTTTCCCGTTCACGAGCTCAACCGACGTTTACCCAGCTGGTTCCGCATTGGCGGGGAATTTCGCGGTCGTGTCGAGGGTCAGACAGGAATCGGGTTCGCCAGCACAAATGATTCCTATTTGCTGGATCGCTTGCGCCTGAGAATCGGCATTAAGCCCAAGGAGTGGCTGCTTCTCTACGCCGAATCGCAGGATTCCCGCATTTTCTTCAACCACCATATCGCCAATGCCAATCCATACGAGGATAAGTGGACGGTTTGGCAGGCTTACCCTCAGCTAGGCAGTTCCGAGACAGGTTGGATCGATGTGCTGGCGGGCCGCGAGGTTCTGCGTTTTGGGGATGAACGCGTCATCGGCCCATCAGAATGGCTTAACGTCGGTCGTACTTTCAACGTTGCGCGGGTGGATATTCATCATCCCGGCTTCTTAGTTAGCGTGTTCGCATCGTCAGTAGTCCCTGGCGAAAACACTGACGTACACAATGCGCTCCCTGGCAACAACATGTACGGAGTTTATGGAAGCTTTCAGAACATCGTCACCAAGTCCGACTTCGAGCCCTACGTTCTGTGGCGTGTCGCGCACTCGAACCCTGAACTTTCAGAGACGCTAAATCGTGGACATCTCAATGAAGTCACCATCGGTCTGCACTGGAAGGGCGATCTACCTGCCGCTTTCGATTACGACACCGAATTTGACGGACAGACAGGATCGCTGGGCTCATCTTCCATCGCCGCGTGGGCGGGCTATGCCAGCATAGGCAAGACTTTTCGCAAGGTAGGAGCTACGCCTCGCGTTTTTCTCGAGGGCAATTACGCCTCGGGAACGAAAAACCCGAACGGTCACACATGGAATACTTTCGACCAGATCTATCCTTCGAATCATGACAAGTACGGCTTCGACGATTTGATCGGCCGCCGGAACCTGGAGCAGTTCCGAACCGGCGTCGAAGAAGAGCCCACGAAAAAATGGAAACTCAAACAACAATTTGAAGGCTTCTGGTTGGTCACCTCGAATGACAACTACTACAACGCCGGTGGGGGGATTGCGGTTCCGGCTCACCCCGGGGCAAGCCGCCACGTCGGGAATGAATTCGATATGGTCGCCGAATACGAAGTGAATAAAGGACTCAACTTTGGCTTCGGTTATGGCCGCCTGTTCGCCGGACAATTTCTCAACCAAACTACGCGGGGTCAGGATTACGGCTATCCGTACGCGTACTTCGAATACAACTTTTCCAAATCGGGCTTCCACTTCCCCATCACCCCGAATAAGCCGAACTAGTCTCTCAGCGACAGGTTCCTCGAGTACAGCTTGCTCATCGTCGAAGCACGGCAGCACAGGTATGACCTTGACGATATCTCGACAGACGCTGTCCAAGTACTGACAGCACTCGGCTGCCAGGATCCGAACAACGACAGGACCTCCTTAATAGAGCGCAGAACTAATGGTGTTTGCGCTCAATTGGCTCCCTTGCTCAGTCGTTCGACTGGAATCGAACTTGCTCTGCTGAAAAGAAACCAGTTCTGATCACTTTGAGGTGATACGGCAAGAGTCAGAGTGATGGCCGAATTAGCGAAAATCCAAGAGACTCGAATACCGGATGATATCGCGAGGATGGGAGTCAGTTCATGAACCGGCGCGGATTTTTGCAACTTGTGGGTGCTACCAGTCTTGCGGCATTGACCGCTTCTTGCAACCGAAACCGTTTAGCGATGGGGGCTCTGTCGGGTCCGGCTGACCTTGCTCGATTCCCGGAAAAGACAGAGCTGATCCTACTCACCGACCGCCCGCCGCAGCTGGAAACTCCCATCCACTATTTTCGCCAGGACCTCACGCCGAACGAGGCTTTCTTCGTGCGTTGGCACCTCGAGGGAATCCCTACCTCGGTGGATTTACGCACGTTTAGGTTGAACGTCACTGGCCATGTCCGGCAACCGTTGCAACTCAGCGTGGACGAACTGCGATCGAGCTTCGACCCAATCTCCATTGTCGCCGTCAACCAATGTTCCGGGAATTCCCGCAGTTTTTTCGAGCCTCGCGTTCCAGGCGGTCAGTGGAAGCATGGCGCGGTCGGCAACGCGAAGTGGACCGGTGTCCCCCTGAAGTCGATTTTGGATCGCGCTCAAGTACAGCCAGGCGCCGTGGACGTTTCATTCAACGGGCTTGACGCGCCGCCACTGCTCTCCGTGGCTGACTTCGTGAAAGCTCTTTCCATCGACCACGCACGCGATGGCGAGGTGATGGTCGCCTACGCCATGAATGACCAACCGTTGCCAATGATGAACGGCTTTCCCCTGCGCCTGGTCGTCCCTGGATGGTACGGCACTTATTGGGTAAAAGCTCTAAGCGAGATCACAGTGCTGCCACAACCCTTCAGCAACTTTTGGACGGACAAAGCGTATCGCATTCCCGCCGGTCCCAATGGCACCGAATCTCCAAAGGATTTGGCCAAAGACACGATTCCTATTAATCGATTCAACGTGCGCTCCATCTTCGTTCGTCCCGACCATGAGATGTTGCATTCGGGAGCGTCGACCGAGATCGAGGGCGTCGCTTTCGACTCAGGTTATGGGATTCAACGAGTGGAAGTCTCGACGGACGGAGGAGCCACGTGGGCAGATGCTCGCCTGAATCCGGAAATCGGAAAGTATTCGTGGCGGCGCTGGCGCGCGTTGTGGACACCGAGAAAGCGGGGGCAGTACCGACTCATGGCTCGCGCAACAAATGCCGTCGGAGATACACAGAGCAAGGAACAGTGGAACCGTAGTGGCTTTATGTGGAATGTAATCCAGCAAGTTGACGTCAAGGTGGAGTAACCACACATGGCCCAGAAGATAACAGTCGCGATCCTGACAGTAGGATTTGCGGCGTTGCTCGGCAGCTGTGGACATCCACCAAGCACTTCGCCACCCACAGATCAAGGCATTGCCCGCGCAAAAATGGAATCCACGCCTGAGTCGAACGTAGACAACGCAGTTCATCGGGTCGTGATGCCGCACGACGAACCAGTGTTCCCCCCGGCTCCTGGACGCGATGAATTTGTGACCGCGTGCGTGGTCTGCCATTCGCCGCGATACATCACGATGCAGCCGCGATTTTCCCGGGCTACGTGGCTGAGCGAAGTCAAGAAAATGAAGGACGCGTACGGCGCGCATATTTCTGACGAACAGGTGCTGAAGATCACGGACTACCTAGTTTCTATCAATGGCAAGGCAGCCACTGGTGAAGGTCCGAAAGGAACCTATGGCGAATAACGGAGAAAACCAGCATAAGTCGGTGTCACTGATAAGCCTGGTGGCTTCCGTGCTGTTGCTGGGAACGCTGCTTTCCTGGTGGGGAACACGCGACCCTCGCCAGTTGTTTGGAGAATCATTGCGCCAACCAGTTACCGCCGCGAGTGCGGTTGTTCCGCAAATCACTCAAGTAGAGAGCGCGTTGGTGGACCGCGGTTACGAAATTTCACAGCGACAATGCGCGGGCTGTCACGAAATGACTACGCGTTCCAGCGGCCCCAGCTATCGGGAAATTGTGACATTTTATCGCCGTGGATTTGCCAGTGCGGCCAGCGAGCCCGCTTTGCGCTCTCGACTCGCCTCGGCAGTGAGACATCCGTGGCCCGGGTGGAGCAACTTTGCACCAGGGCCTGCGGAGCCGGGGTTGTCGTTCGATGACCGGATGGCTGTTGCGAGTTGGATGTTGAACGGTTTCGATCGAGAGAAGAATGCTGACAAGGGTGCGGGGCAATGACAACTTTCGCGCAAAATTTAACCGGTCAAGATGAGGGGCCCTATGCCCAAAGTTCACGTGCGCTTCCGACGGTTGAATACGATCTGGTCCGTGCCCACGTATATGCCTCAGTCGTCACCTTAGTGATCTCGGTTCTATTCGGTATTACGGTGGCCACAAAGTTCAGCTTTCCAGAATTTCTGGGTAGCCACCCATGGCTTACCTGGGGAAGGCTTCGCTACAACCATACGCAGGGCATACTTTTCGGATGGCTGGGCAACACGTTCCTGGCATTCTTTTATTATGCTGTTCCACGCTTGGCAAATCGGCCGGTTTTGAGCCGTAAGCTCGGATGGTTTCTCTTCTGGATCTGGAATTTTGCGGTGACTCTCTCAGGATGGGTGCTGGTTCTTGCCGGTTTCAGCCAGCCGCTGGAGTGGGCGGAGTTTCCGCTCGTCGTCGCTGCATTCGTCGTCCTTGCCTTTATCCTGATGGTCTTCGAGTTCGTCCTGCCATTTCTTAGAGCTCGACTCTCCGACCTGTATGTTAGCGGCTGGTACATTATCGGCGGCATTATCTTCACGATGCTTGCGTACCCTGTGGGGAACGTTGTACCTAACCTTGTTCCGGGCGCGCGGGGCGCAGCATTCAGCGGGTTGTGGATTCACGATGCTGTCGGCCTTTTCGTAACGCCATTTGCTCTCGCGATTGCTTATTACGTGATCCCTGCAACCACGCGCCGTCCGATCTACAGTCATTTTCTGTCGATGGTGGGCTTCTGGCTGCTCTTCTTTATTTATCCATTGAACGGGACGCACCACTACGTCTATTCAGCGATCCCCATGTCCGCGCAGAAGGGCGCCATCGTTGCTTCGGCCTATCTCGGAATGGACGTGATTCTGGTTGTCACCAACTTGCTGCTCTCCTTGCGCGGAAATAGTGACATTACTTCGAAGGATGTCCCGCTACGTTTCGTTTGGTTCGGTGTCGTCGCCTATCTCGTCGTGAGTTTACAGGGCTCGGTTCAGGCATTGATGCCAGTCAATCGCTTCATCCACTTTACGGACTGGGTCATCGGGCACTCGCACCTGGCGATGATCGGTTTTGCGAGTTTCATCTCGCTTGGCGGCGTCGCGCATTTGTGGCAGCGCGTGCCCGGAACACGCTACAACGATCGCATGATGACTTGGTCGTTCTGGCTTCTTGCCATAGGCCTGACGCTGATGGTCACCGACCTCACGATTGCGGGCCTGGTGGAGGCTCAGGTCTGGCAATCGAGCGCGCCGTGGATCGATTCTGTGCGTGCGGTCGGAAGCTACTGGCTGGTGCGCACGCTCTCGGGGCTTCCTATTCTCGCGGGATTTGTTCTTTTCTGGACTGGCCTCGTTACCGGACCAAGGTCAGAGACAGTCACGTCCGCTGTCAGACCCATGGCTTCAGAAGACGTGGCCGCATTCGATAATGACTCGGTGGCTGCCCCAGGGTTCAGCTGGACCGGCTGGCTCAGCCATGCTCATGTGGTCGCTTTCGGTGCCGGTGTAGGCTTCTTCGCTTTATCGTTTCTTGTTCTTGCGATTATTCCGGGAAGGGAACTGGAAGATGAAATCAAGCGGGTAGCTCCAGTCACCATGGCAACGCTCACTGCATCCGAACAAAGGGGCCGGGTGATTTATGGACGCGAAGGTTGCGCTTACTGTCATACGGAGCAGGTCCGGTCTTTGGCGGCAGATGTACAGCGTTTTGGAGCGCCGACTGAACCATGGGAAACGAAATATGATTATCCGCAGCTTTGGGGCACGCGACGTATCGGGCCGGACCTATCTCGCGAATTCAACCTTCATAGCCCCGACTGGCAACTCACTCATCTCTTCAATCCCCGGCTAGTGGTGCGAGATTCTGTGATGCCTCCGTATCCGTGGCTATTTAATGGCAACCCGAATCAGCCCACGCAAGAAGGCTTGGATGTGCTGGCCTATGTCCAATCTCTTGGACGCGCGCGACAACTCTCCGGCCTCCAGCTGCAGACGGCAGCTTCAAGCATTTCGCCTGAGGCGGCTGGCATGGCGATGGAAGACGAACCCTCGGCTAACGCCACTCCGCCGACTGTTCCCATTGCTATGACGGGAGGCTACAGCCTTAGCGCACCCGTTCTGCATCCTTCGTCGGATCCTAACGACTTGCAGGAAGAAGTGAGTAGTGGAGCAGCCCTCTTCGCAGCGAATTGTGCTTCGTGTCACGGACGTGCCGGACAGGGCGACGGCAAAGCTTCCGCGAGTCTATTGCCGAAACCGGCAAACCTCACTGCTGCTCGTTTCTCCGATGAACGACTGAGCAGCGTGCTGTGGAATGGAGTCGCGGGCTCCGCCATGCCGCCTTGGCGCCAATTGCCCGCAGAGGATCTGCGCGCGCTGGTTGCCTACGTCGAGAGCCTGCATGTTCCACATGCCGCGCCGTCGACGGAAGAAGCGGCGGGTCTAGGCCTAGGCAAGGCGCTTTTTGCAGCGACTTGCGCCAGTTGTCACGGGGAAAGCGGCGCTGGCAACGTACCGGCAGCGGGCGCACTCGCTCCACCACCAACAAACTTTCATCTTAAAAAGCCGACACAGGAGCGGGCGTGGGACGTTTTGGAAAATGGCGTGCCGGGAACCGCGATGCCTCCCTGGCAGAACCAACTCAGCGCAGATCAAAGGCGCGCCCTGGTCGAGTTCGTTCGTTCTCTCTATGACCCACCGCAGGGGAACTCGGGACAATGATCAACCTAATTGTGGTTATAACTTCGGCCATTATGTTCGCGCTGTTGTTGATGTGGTGGCGATGGGCAGCGTTCCGCAGGTGGATCGAGGCACCGAAATATTCCATGCTTCGGCAGGAACGGCGCTTTGACGATCAAGAGACGGAACGAGAACCGGCAACGAGCTTATCGTCGATAGCGAGCACGCGCGAGTCTCCAAAGAGCAGCATGAACACCTTGTGCTAGAAAACTTCCGAATCCGCGTCTTTCGAACGGTTGCGCATCACATGAACTTCAGCCGTGCAGCCGAGGAACTGTTGTTGACGCAACCCGCGGTGACCCAACAAGTGAAGGCCCTCGAGGACGAACTCGGGGTTCCTCTCTTCGATCGAAGCGGAGGACGGATTGCGCTAACGGAGGGCGGCAAGGTCTTGCTGCCGCTGGCCGATCAGATGAAAGAAATCTCCGATCAGGCTTTTGCAGCGGTTGCTGAAGCCTCGGGAATGCAGGCAGGCGAGTTGGCAGTCGGGGCTTCGCAAACAATTGCGCAATACCTGCTGCCAAACTTCATTGCGGGCTTTATCAAGGCCCATCCTCGGATTCAGATCGTCGCCCACAGCGGCAACACTGAAGCTATGCTAGATGCCCTCATAGCACAGCAGATACACCTCGCCTTAATTGAAGGACCGGACCGGCGCAAGGACCTCAACATCGAACCATTCGTCCAGGACCACATGGTGCTCGTAGTTCCCACCAACCATGAATGGGCAGACCAAGAGGTTGACGTCGAGGCATTACAGCAACAACCGCTCTTAATGCGAGAGTTCGGCTCTGGGTCGCGACGTGTGATCGAGAAGGCAATCGTGGCTGCGGGGCTGAGAAAAAAAGATCTGAGGATCCAAATGGAACTTGATTCGACAGAAGGGCTACTGAGCGCGGTGGAGGCGGGCCTCGGCGTGACGTTCGTTTCACGGTGGGCCGTGCGCAACCAATTGTCGCTGGGGACGCTGAAGATTGCGCGCGTCCGCGGGTTGAAGCTCTCCAGACAATTCTCGATCGCGTATCCCGCCGGACCGGCGCCCACAGGGAATTTAGGAGCATTTCACAGATTCCTGTTGTCTACTTCACTCGAGCTCGCGCCTCGCCTAACCGGGAAGCAGCCTTTCGCGCGAACTGCTCGCTAGTGGCCATCGGATCTGCATTCATACTGCGCTAATACGGAATAACAAATTCTACTTGGACGAGGTGCGATGTTCGCGGGCACACTGATCTCAGAAAGGAAATTTACCAGGAGATTCAGTATGAGAACTCAACTCTTCGCACCCATCGTAATCGCTGTCTTAGCCGCTGCGATAAACGCTAACGCCATTACCAATAAATCACCACATACAAGAACCATCGTTGTGCTGTCGCCTTCTGACACGCCAGTGCTAGCCCAGGCAAACAGCGAAGCGATGTACCTGCACAAACGCGGGGACGGAAGGACTGTGCTTTACGTCGAATCAGCGGAAGGAACAAAGCTGACGGCTCTCGATGTCAGCGATCCGGGAAAGATTCGGCGCGTAGCTGAAACTGAACTAGTTGTCCCCTCACGATTTGATTTCGTCGAGTCCGTGGGAAGTGATAATGCGGTGGTTCGCTACCGCGACGGCTCAGGCGAAGCGCTTCTTAACTTCAAGCAGTACAAACACCCGGTGCTCGGTGACGCATCGGCTTTGACCGGTACGGAAGCGGCGGAGAAGCTCGGAGAGACAGCGCTGTTGTCAGCATCCACAAATGCTGTGGCCGCACCGATCGTTGATAACGATCCAACCTACAAGGTGTGGGACGACTCGAAAGCCGCTCACCCCAACTTGCTAGCGACCATTCGGGGAGTTACACAACGTCTCTCGAACGAAGACACCGGAACGCTGTTTCTTCTTAGCGGAAACGGAATCACAGTGGTACGTAGACTACGCGTCGAGGAGGACCACAAAATTGACGTTATCTGGAAATCACAGACCTAATGTAGTAGGCAAGGACGAGGCGCATGCGACATTCGCCTCGTCCTTGACATCCCCGTGGGCAGTCTGGCTAGGTGGATCAACCCATCATCATTTATCTTCTGTCTCACTGCGTGGCTTCCTGTCAAGCCAACTTCTCGGCCGCGTCCTAATTCTGGATTGGCATCTCTTTCAGGCTCATGTAAAAAGATCCGCTGACACGGCTCCGAACAGGAAATGCACTTGCGCCAACCCTGGATGAGGACACGGCAGTATTCTTGCGCGGCAACACAGAAATTGACACGCCGTGGATAATAACTTCAGGGTTGTAGACTATCTGGGAGCTACCAGAAGAGCAGTAAACCCCCGTTGGATTTCAAGTCCGAGCTTGGGCTTGTTAATCTTCACGGCGGTGAGCGAAATTTGCTGCCGTAAGGCGGTAAGTATGGGCTACGCCTGCGCCAATGACGATACCCACCGAGCAGTTGGCAGTGTCTCAAGACCGGTTGATCTGATTGAGCAAGTCACATGGTTGCCATGAACTTGATTGGCTCGTACAACTACGCGCTCGTGGCGCTTTCGGTATTGATCGCCATGTTTGCCTCGTACGCTGCTCTAGATCTTGCAGGTCGCGTAACTGCGGCGGGCGGTTGGACTCGCGCGGTTTGGCTGCTGGGCGGCGCCGGCGCGATGGGGACTGGTATTTGGTCCATGCACTACATTGGGATGCTGGCGTTCATCTTGCCGATTCCCGTGGCCTACCATTGGCCAACCGTTCTGCTGTCACTGTTTGCGGCCATTCTCGCGTCGGTGATTGCGCTCTATATGGTGAGCCGACAGAAAATGGGTGTATCGCGAGCGGTCGGCGGAAGTGCCCTGATGGGCGCGGGTATTGCGAGTATGCATTACATCGGCATGGCCGCCATGCGTTTACGGGCCATCTGCCAGTTTAATTCCTCGCTTGTCGTCATGTCCGTCGTGTTCGCGGTTCTGATTTCTTTCGCAGCGCTGTGGATTACCCTTCACTTCCGAGATGAGAAGACGGGGATCGGCTGGGAAAAGTTAGCCGGGGCCGCCGTGATGGGTGCTGGGATCTCGGTTATGCATTACACCGGGATGGCCGCCGCCAGTTTCATGCCCTCAGGCATGCCAGTGGACCTGTCTCACGCCGTAAGCATCTCCGCACTTGGCACCGCCGGAATTGCCGCTGTCACCTTTATCGTCCTCGGGTTGGCTCTGCTGACATCCTGGATGGATAGGCGATTCGCTGCCCAGACGTTGGAACTACAGGAAGAGAAGCTGCAGCGAAGCGAGGCGTATTTGGCGGAGGCGCAGAGGCTCACCCACACTGGGAGTTGGGCCTGGCGGCTGGTGGGAGACGTGGCCTTACATCTTTCCGAGGAATGGTATCGCATATACGGCTTGGATCCGGAACAGGGCACGTCGGTTTGGAAGGAACGGCTGCAACGCATTCATCCGGAGGATCGAGTCAAATGGCAAGAGGCAACCGAGCGAGCAATCGCCAAAAAATCGGATTATGAATTGGAGGTGCGACTCTTTCTTCCGGGCGGCACCGTGAAATACATCCACACCGTCGGCCATCCTGTTTTGAATTCATCCGGGGAGTTAGTGCAATTCGTGGGCAGCTCGATGGATGTCACCGAGCGCAGGCAAGCCGAGCAGAAATTCCGTGGGCTTCTGGAGTCCGCTCCGGATGCGATGATCGTGATGAATCGGCAGGGCAAGATCGTACTGGTCAATGCACAAGTGGAGCGGCTATTTGGGTACCAGCGGGAAGAACTTTTGGGCCAGGAGATCGAAATTTTGGTGCCAGAACGATTTCGGGGCCGACACCCCAAACACCGCGCGGAGTTCTTCGCCCAGCCACGGGTGCGGCCGATGGGTGCGGGTCTGCAGCTGTATGGACAGCGAAAAGACGGCACGGAGTTTCCCGTGGAGATCAGTCTCAGTCCCCTGGAGACGGAGGAGGGCAGGCTTGTGTCCGGTGCCATCCGCGACATCACCGAGCGCAAGCGGGCGGAAGAAGCCCTGCGGCGGAGCGAGGGTTATCTGGAAGAAGCGCAGAGGCTCAGCCAAACGGGCAGTTGGGCCTGGCGATCGGTCGGAGATACAGCATTGCACTTGTCCGAGGAATGGTATCGCATATACGGCTTCGATCCAGAAGTGGGCATGCCGGCTTGGGAACAACTGCTGGGGCGGATTCATCCGGATGACCGAGCCAAGTGGCAACGAACCCTCGATCGCGCGATCCGCGAAAAGTCCGAGTATCAAGTTGAATTCCGAATCCTACTTCCGGACGGTACGGTCAAATACGTCCACACAGTCGGCCATCCGCTCTTCAACGCCGCCGGGGATTTGGTGGAATTCGTAGGTAGCTCGATGGACATTACAGAACGCAAGCGGGCGGAAGAGGCTCTGCGGCGGGCTCAGGCCGATCTCGCCCACATCAACCGTGTGAGCATGATGGGGGAATTGGCTGCCTCATTGGCTCATGAGCTCAAACAGCCAATCGCCGCTGCCATAACGAACGCCAAAACCTGTGTACGCTGGCTACAGCGCGATACACCGGATGTCGCTGAGGCTTGCGAGGCGGCATTAAGAATGATCAATGACGCAACCCGCGCTGCTGAGGTTATCGACCGGGTTCGCTCGCTTTACAGGCGAGACACGTCAGACCGGGAGCGGCTTGATGTGAACGCAATCATTCGAGAGATGATCGTTCTGCTGCACGACAAAGCGGATCGGAATTGCATTTCAATCCGCACGGAACTCGACTCAGGCCTTCCGCCGATCACAGCGGATCGCGTACAGCTTCAGCAGGTATTAATGAACCTGATCCTCAACGGTATCGAATCGATGAAAGATGCGAAAGGTGAACTGACTATCACGTCGAAGAAGACCCCGGATGCTCAACTGTTCGTTTCTGTGAGTGACTCGGGCATCGGCCTTCCTGGGGGAGAGGTCGACAGGATTTTCGAGGCCTTCTTCACCACCAAAGCGCAGGGCACCGGCATGGGACTGTCCATCAGTCGGAGGATTATCGAGTGTCACGGAGGTCGTTTGTGGGCGTCGGCCAATTCGGACCGCGGCGCGACATTTCAGTTCACATTGCCCACCGATGTAGCGGCGTCCTCCCCGTCGGCCGCGTAACATTGGGCATCCCCTCGATGTTCTTGTTCGTCCGGCGCGAAGAACACTCACCGTTCAGGGTGAAATGGCATGCCGCGATGCCCGGGCACTGGCCGGCTCTGGGGTGTGCAAGTTTAGGTTGACCACTATCGGATCCTGTCCGTCCCTCACGACCACTGCTTCGCAGGTCTCATTTGGGCTGGCATTGATCTCCTGATGCGGCACGTAAGGTGGAACGTAAATAGAGTCGCCCGGCATGGCTTCATCGCTCAGTTCCAGTTGATCGCCCCATCGCATTCGAATGCGGCCCTTGACCACGTAAAGCACGGTCTCCAGTTCTCCATGGTGATGCGGCCCGGTCCTGGCATCCGCCTGAACCACCATTGTGCCGGCCCACAACTTGCTCGCTCCGGCTTTGGCATGGGTTATCGCAGCGGCGCGCGTCATGCCCGACGTCTGTGGTGTATTCAAATCAAGTTCATCCGAATGTACGATTTTGACCCCATGTTTTGCCCAATCCATTGGTATGCCTCTGGTGGAGTTCTGCATTTTTGTGGCCGCGAACCCGGGGCTGAGCGCGATGCCTCGACCTAAGCTCCGAGGAGCTGACAAGGGATATTGATCAGTCGAATTCGGTGCCTCCATAGCGTCGCGCCGGATCGAATGAAGTGCAGCGTCGGATAGTTTGCCGCCGCTTCTAGTAATAGCCCCCAAGTTCTAAGGATTCAAAGTGCTCATATCCATGCCGACGGGAATATTCCTGCAAGTGTCTCGGTGTCGGTATGACTGCTGGTTGACTGGGTGTCGAAGGAGGGACGCAAGCTTTAGAGGGAATGCAAACTTGTCAAAAGCTGATTGCCGACGCGGCCTTCCGATTTTTTCGCGCATTCAACAACTTGCCGCGATTCTCTGCTCCGCTCAGGTTTGGTATTCCCTTTGCATAGTTGGGTTGGGGGCGCATTCCTGTCGGAATGGCAAGCCCAGACTCCGCACATGAACCTAGGAGAAAACAGAATGAACAAGTTCAAGAACTTTATTTTGTACGTGGGATTGCTATCGGTCTTGGGTGCCATCCCTGCGGTGGCGCAGATCGCCCATAGTGTGACTTTCGATGCGCCGTCAGAGTTTTACGCAGGGAACGCGAGAATGCCTGCGGGCAGCTATAGAGTGACGCAGCCGGACGTAGACTCGAGCCTTTTGTTAGTCGAAACCGTTGACGGTTCGCACTCGGCCTTCGTTGAGTATGACGTCGCCTCCACAAATACTACTCATGCGCAGAGCGACGTTACTTTCAACAAGTATGGCAACGTCGATTTTCTGAGCGCCATCTGGGTCGAAGGACGAAAGTCCGAGATGCAGATCCTGCAGTCGAAATTTGAGCAGAACACGGCCAAAGCAGCGGCCGCGAAAAAACATTCGCTGTCAGCCAAGAGTGCCGGCCAGCCGTAGTGACCGAGCCGACACACTAGGAACTTTTTAACAACTAAAAGGAGAAATCATGAAACTACAAAGCACTAAATTACTTTCAATCGCGCTGTTTTTTGTCTTGACCGCTGCGGCCTTCGCCCAGCAGGTGAAGACCGACTACGATCACAGCGCAAACTTCGGACAATACAAAACGTACTCTTGGGAAAAGGTAAAGACCAAAGATCCGCTGATGGTTGACCGCATCAAGGACGCGGTGAATGCAGCCCTCAGCGCCAAAGGCTGGACCCAGGTGGAATCGAATGGCGATGTGTCAGTTGTCGCCATGGAGATCACGCAGAATCAACAGACTCTCAATACGTTTTACGACAGCTTTGGAGGCGGTTGGCGTTGGAGAGGATTTGGTGGGTTCGGGGAGGCAACGACGACAACCGATACCTATCAGGTCGGTACCCTGGTCGTCGATCTATTTGATGCCAAGGCCAAGAACCTAATCTGGCGAGGCTCGTCCAGCGACACGCTTTCCAACAATCCCGATAAGAACACAAAGAACCTCGACAAGGGAGTGAAAAAGATGTTCGGACATTTTCCGCCCGAGGCGAAAAACTAACGCTTGAAGTCGGAGGGTGGCTTGGGCGTTGATAGTTAGCCCAGCCCCCTTGCGACGGAAGCGATATCCAAGTGGATGAGAGGTGCTCAGGTCCTGCTCACGAATCGGAGACGAAGCGTGGTAATCCACCTTTACCGAAGCAATAGCCAAAATAATTGGTGCGCTTCTACGGAAGAACTTGGCTGTTGAGGAGAATTACTGATGATCGAGAGTCTTACAGGTACTCACGCTGATTGGATTGTAGGAATCGCTCGCGTCGTCTTGGGAATCATATTCTTTGCTCACGGCGCTCAGAAAATGCTGGGCTGGTATGGCGGGTCGGGTCTTGCGAGCACGATGCGCACGTTCACCGAACATCTACACCTTCCATCAACTCTGGCCTTTCTTGTGATCGCCGGGGAATTGGTCAGCGGGATCGGACTCATCGTCGGACTGTTCAGCAGAATTGCCGCGCTATTCATCGTGCTCACCATGGTGGGCGCGATTGCAACTGTGCATTTTCGATTCGGCCTCTTTATGGACTGGTTCGGAAGCCAGAAAGGACACGGGATTGAGTACCATCTGCTGGCGATCGCGCTGGCGTTGCTAGTGGTCGTTAAGGGCGCGGGAGCGTTCTCGTTAGATGGGCTTGTCCACCAATATGTTTCACGAGTCGAACAGTCCAGCGCAGGCAGATGACTGCTCACTCTTGTCCTAGATCCCTTGAGGTCGATGACGCCGTTCCCCCGATTGTGTCAGGGGTCTACTCTTCCGTCAGATCGCGCCTGCAAGGCCATTCCCACCAGCGTCGCCATCAGGATTGCAGGATAAAGTTGTCCAATTAGAGCTTCCGCCGTTGCCAGGGACCGCGCAATGCGATGTTCCGGATACGCATCACCGTAGCTTACGCTGGTCAGGGTGGAAAAGCTGAATTGGATCAAATGACTGGGTTCACCAGTCACTGTTCCAGCGATAGTGGACTGGAAACGGATTGCATCGGGACGCTCTAGTATGAGTACCTTGTATCCGAACGCCCAGGTCAGCCCGATGAGCAAGTAGGCGGCGACTCCGCCCATGACTCTGTGCACACTAACGCGCCCAGGACGAAACGTGTGGCGCAAAGTCATCACTACCAGGATCGCCATCCCGGATACTTTCAGAGCGGTATCTGCGCCCAAATGTGCGAGCGACGAATTGAATTCGACGATTAAATCCGCTGCGAACTCGAGGACAGTCAACCCAACGACTAGGTACATCAGGATCTTCTGTCGAATGGTTGCGACAGCGCCGGAGAAAAGCATGAATGCGAACACCAAGTCTAATCCTATTCGCCCGGGCCGTGACAGGCGAATCATGGGAACAAAAATAATGATGATCACCAGAAGGGCGAGGAAGGAACTCATTCCCCGATCTTCGACCCAGAAGGGAAACAGCGGGGTGTCCGTCGGTTTTTGTGCCACCTGATTTGTGGATGCGTGCATGTTTGTCAAACAAAATGCCCGGACGGCGGAAGCCCAGCGAAAAGGAAAAGTTGAGGCCACAGAATTTGATCGCTCTGTGGCCGCATCGTGTAATTAGCTTCACGCTGCCGGATGCCAACTCGGACCGGTGCGGACTTTCATCTGTGGGGCGATCGTCGTGGTTTCGGGGCCGAGGTCTTTTTCGAACACCGTTCCCCTCCGGGTGACTACGAAAGTCTTGACTCCTGATGATTGGTAATCCGCGGGATACGCGATTAAGGTCAAACCTTTCTTGCTATGAACATCCGCGTGCGATGAGGAGTTCCGCGCCACGATGCGGAAATAGTAGCCATGAAAAGGATTGGGTTCATTGTTGTCTGCATTCGTTGCACCAGCAGAGGACAGGCTCTCGGCGAATCGCGTGATTGGGTCTTCGCTATCCGCCTTGGCGTCGGCTGCGTTTTTTGCCAGAGCGTATTCCTCGCACACTTGAATTGCGGTGGTCTCGTTTTCCCCGATTCTGCGGAACAGGATCTCCTGCCTTCCGCGGTCGGAATCGAAATACCATGCCCCGTTCTTGGAGACTAATGGGAGGGGGAAGGGCCAGTTTTCTGCGCCGATGTACAAAACCGTACTTCCGTCGGGTTCTTGGACCAGGCGGTGCATCTCCCGATATTTCTGGTTGAACTCCTCGCGTTCGAGCTTGTCTTGCTCTTCGTCGCTTGAGGAAGTGACTTCCTTCCCGGCTCCGAGAATGGTTTCCAAAGCCGACTCATCCTCCTTTTGCGTGGCCTGATAGAGGGCGTCGCTTGCCTCGCCAGGGGACGCGAACGTTTTCTGCCGCGCCTCCTGAGCAAAGCTCGATTTGGCAAAGCCCACCACAAGCAGCAAGCCCAATAGAAACAGGGTAAGGACGGCGGATGCGAATCCGTAGGCCAGTCTCACAGTGAATGTTTCAAATGCTTCAAGCTTCATATTGTTAGCGCGCATGAGTTGATTCTCCATATCATCAGTTGGGTTTGATGTAATTAAGCCGAATCACCGGTGACCGCCGCCGCCGTGGAAGCCTCCGCCGCCATGGAAGCCTCCACCTCCGTGGAAACCCCCACCGAAGCTTGACTGCCCGCGAGAAGAGAAGCCTCGTGCGTCTGCCCCATGATTGAAGCCGCTGAAGGCACCCGAATGAGTGCCGGCCTGGGCATGCGATGCAAATGCATGATCGCCACCCGCAAATCCTCTTGCTCCTCCGCCATGAAATCCGCCGTCTCCATGGAATCCACCGGCGTGATCAAAGTGCTCGCGATTGGCGAAAACTCTGCTGTGGGATACGTAGCCGTGGTGGTCGAACATGACCCCGTGGTGCCAATCGTATCCCCAGTGTCCCCATCCCCAGCCAAAACCGCCAAAGAGACCGATTCCAAAGCCGAAGCCCCATGCGAAACCTGGCCCGGTGAGGTACAGTCCGGGATACCAGTACCAGCCCGGCCAGATCCCAATGGGCGCGCCATAGACGAGCCAAGGATCATACTCGGGAACGTAAACAACCTCAGGGTCCGCGGGCTCGATCACAATGGTTTGCCCTTGCTTGCTCACCTTTTCCTGCGATGTGCTCTTTAAGTTGCCGGCCTTTTGCGCACGGTCGCGCATCACCTGAACAGCATTCATCACGTCCTGTTGTTGATTGACGTAAGCATCACCGAGCGACGAGGTCCAAGAGAGATTCTTGTCCATGTTGGCGAGCACGGAAGGAAACTCGGTGAGGGCCTTCACACTCGGATCCCAAGGTTGCTTATCGACTTCTTTTCCGAGTTGCTCACCCTTGAGGTCGGTATGTTGCTGCAGCCAACGGTCTGCTTCCACGACCTGATCGGGATAGGTGGCTGCTGCGAGGATCTGTGCCACCAGAGCATCGGGATCCAGCGCGATCGGCGCGACCAATTGCTGCAACTGTTCGGGCGTCTGTTTCGCCGCTTGAACTGGCGGTGGCGGAACGGATTGGTCCGGCTGCGCGGCGAAGCCTCCGGGCGCGGTGGCTAATACAAGGCAACATGAGAGAAAAAGGGACAAGCTCTGTTTTAGGAATTTCACAAACGGTTCTCCTTCCATCGATCGCCTCCGCGAACGACTGTAGATGTTTCCCCAGTGATGCAAATGGAAACGTCACAAACTATCGTTTTCAGCTGGCCAGATTGGCGGCACGTCGAGGTTCAAGCTGCCGAAACGTGAGCGGACACGACAGATGGTCGCATTGACATGCGATTTCCACGTCTTCGCTTCCGGCGTCCCGTCAGGCTTCGCCGCAATATTCTTCGCTATCCTGTACATCGCACAGACATGGTAAGTGCGCGCACTTCTTCGTCCTTTGATTCGCCATTACGATTCAATCCTTTTCTGGTCGCTTTTCCGATCCCTACGACTTCCAATGCTTGACGTGATTCCGTTCGTTCAACCAAGGCGAGTAAGTTTCTGGAATTAACTCAAGGTCGTCAGTTCGGTGATCACGCTCTCCACAATTGCATTCGGCTCGCCAAACCCGCGTCGCCGCTCGCACGGCTTTTCAGGGTTTTGCGCTAGGCAATAAAACTGAACGAAATCTCGGGTGTCGACGGGCCGATAGTGCGTCAGTATTTGGACGGCCCTCGAGATCGCATCCATTCTTATGGAAGTGAGATTCCAGTTGAGTTTGGAGTCTCGACGCTCTTAAGTGAATGGATCTATTTGTGTCTTGGCACTCTGACTCTCCTTCCATCGACTGGAATAAGACGTGCTCTCGCAACAGGAGAAAGTGAGGTCCAATGGAAGGTCAGGTATTCACATTCGCTAGTTCGCCTTTCGTGCCGGTCGCAATCGGTTTCTTTGGCTTGGCGACTGGCTACTTCATCTGGGGTGGTCAGGCCTTGTTCGGTTTTCCGAAGAGCAGTCCCGAGGTCAACCGCACGCTTGGCTTATGGGGTTTCTGGATGCCGGGCTTCATGCAGTTCCTCACCGGCATCTATCTGCTGACGGGACTGACCTGGTTCAACGTGTTTGGCAAAGCGGCGCCACTGTACATGGCTGGATTAGCCTTCACCGCGTACGGCATTCATTGGTTCGCGATGTCATACCGGCGATATATCGATTCCAGCGCTCAGCCCGACGGCTGGATGGCCATAGCATTCCTGTTTCTCAGCATTCTTGGTGCTGACGTTTTTCGGCGCGCTGGAGACATTCCCGTCATGCTGATTTTTGTGGGCCTTACACTGATCTATGCGGTGGAGATTCCGACCCGCTTACTATCGTGGAATCTTGGTGGCCGCATCGTCGGGCTGTTTCAACTCCTGACCGCTATCTGGCTGATCTATTGCACGTATGCGATGACGGTAGATTTGGCATTGGGCGCGAAGGCCTGGGTCTAAAAGGTCTTTCACGCAATGACGCGCTTGCAATGTATGAAATGCGGACTGATCGCCTGTGTCGTTGCAGTTAGCTCGGCGTTCGCACAATCGCCAATTCGCACAGCTAGCAATGCCTCCGCCGTTGTCTCAAAGGCGCCTGCATCGCCGAACTTGCTGAGAGATTTAAATAGTTCTCTCGAGGCCGTGATCTCAAAGGTTTCACCGGCAGTGGTGCAGATCGTAGTGACCGGGTATGGACCACCGGAGGACCACGGGCACAGCGACGCAGCGCGAATCGTCCGGCAGCATGCGATCGGCACGGGAATCATCGTCGATCCGGACGGCTATATCATGACGAACGCTCATGTGGTCGCGGGTGCGCAACGCATCAAGGTTATTCTGCCCCCGCCAACATCGGACTCTGCGATCGGATTCCAGCCGATCCACGCGAGCGAGATCCTGGAAGCTCGGCTAGTGGGGACTCATAAGCAGTCCGACTTAGCTCTTCTAAAAGTAGATGCGACAGATTTGCCCAGTGCTGCTTTCCGCAGCGAGGTGCGAGTGCAACAAGGCGAATTAGTCTTCGCAATCGGCACTCCGGACGGACTGCGAAATACGGTCACCATGGGGGTGGTCAGCTCTCTCGCCCGGCAACTCGATCCTGATAAGCCCATGGTGTATATCCAAACTGATGCACCGCTCAACCCGGGTAACAGCGGCGGCCCGCTGGTGGATATCGATGGCAATGTTATTGGCATGAACACTCTGATGTTGAGCGAGGGCGGCGGCAGCGAGGGGCTGGGCTTCGCCATTCCAGCGGCAATCGTCAGCTTTGATTATCAAAGTCTTCGCAAGAACGGCCATGTGCAGCGAGTCGCGATTGGATTGAGAACACAGAACATCACGCCTACGCTCGCGGCGGGACTGAATTTGGCGAGAAGTTGGGGAGCTATCGTTTCCGACATTGGTGTTGGCGGCGCGGCAGAGGCGGCAGGTTTAAAGTTAAACGACATCATCCTGGCAATCGACGACAGGCCAATTCTTGGTCTTCCGGATGTGATCATGGCCCTTTACGTCCATCCTCTGGACGAAGTCTTGAAGATAGAGGTGCTTCGAGGCGTGAATCCGCTGTCTTTTTATATTCCGGTTAAGGTGCACCACGAAAACATAGATGACTTGAGCGAACTTCCCGGTCTGCAAAAAAGGCTGGTCCGCAAGCTCAACATTTTTGTGACTGATCTGGACGAAAATGTGGGGCTGGTTGTGGATGCCAGGCGCAGCGAGTCTGGAGTGGTAGTGGTGGCCCAACTCAGCGGGTCAAACGAACTGGACACCGGGCTTGAGGCGGGCGACATCATTCGCGCCGTCGATCGCACCGCGCTGCAGTCGACCTCACAGTTCGTGACCCTGGTCCGCAATCTTAGACCTGGTGATCCGGTCGTCCTTCAAGTTGAACGCAAAGGAAAATTGCAATAGCCTTGCTTTCGAGATGGAGTGAATTTCGAGGCAGCAAGACTCGCGCGTACGGCGTGAAGAGCCGTTGCCTCTGGGCCGTGCTCGAAAATCACTATGGGCGACTGATGACTTAAGGTATGGTTCGTGCGTATATGTCGCGATTCCCTGTGCGCTCGCAATTCGCTGTTGCGCTGCGTTATGGAGGAGCTGTTCTTCTTGTCGCGGGGGCGCTGGGACTGGCATCGCTCCTACGTCACGATAACCTGCCGCATCCGTTCGTTTCATTCTCTTTCGCAGCAATTGCCATTACTTTTTGGTTTGCAGGAAGCGGGCCGGGTCTGCTTGCGCTTTTAGTGTCCTATGTAACGCTGAGCCATATCTTCGTTCCGGGAAGAACCCTGAGCCCTTCGTCGCAATCTTACCTCGTCATTTACGAGATATTTGGGGCAGCTGTGGGTTGGTTTAGCGCTTCCCGCCGCCGAGCAGAACGATTGCTCACGGATGCCCGCGACCACCTGGAGCTGCGGGTGGCGAAGCGAACGAAGGAGCTTACCCATGCCATCAAAGAGTTGCAAGACGTCCAGGCAGAACTTAGGCAGGAGAAGGATCGCCTCAAGCTGCTCTTAGAACTAAGCAACAGCATTGTCTCCAAGTTGGACCTTCGAGACCTCCTTCGTGACATTTCCGCGAGTGTGCGACGGCTGATGCAGTGCGACGCGGTGGGCTTCAACTTGCCAGATCCGGAAACCGGCGAGTTGAAGCTCCTGGCTCTGGATTTTCCGGGGGCGAAGGGATTCTTGCGAGAAGAGACGGTGCGATCGCCGAACTCGCTTGCTGCCATGGCATTCAGCACTGGCGAGCCTACGACATTCAGTATTGGGCACGATGTTTACACGGAAGAGTCGTACGAAAGGGAAGGTTTGCAGTCTGCCTGTTGGCTGCCGTTGATTAGCCGTACTCGAGTGCTGGGCGTCTTAGGACTGTCTCGACTGGAAGATATTCCCTTCTCTCAAGATGATGTCTCCTTCCTGATGCAGATTGCGAGTCAGGTCGCGATTGCGGTGGAAAATGCGCTGTCGTTTCGCCAGATATCCGAGCTCACGAACAAACTCGCACAAGAAAAGCTCTATCTTGAGGACGAGATTCGTACGGAAGCTAATTTCGAGGACATCGTCGGCAAGAGTCAAGCGCTACACCGCGTTTTGAAACTTGTTGAGACAGTCGCTCCCACAGACTCTACCGTGCTGATCTTTGGAGAAACAGGTACAGGTAAGGAATTGATCGCTCGTGCCATTCATAACTTGAGCTCGCGCAATTCAAACACCTTCGTGAAACTAAACTGCGCAGCCCTCCCTGCCGGACTATTGGAGAGCGAACTATTTGGCCACGAAAAAGGTGCATTCACGGGCGCCATCGCCCAGCGCGTTGGACGCCTGGAGCTCGCACACCACGGCACCCTGTTTTTGGACGAGGTCGGGGAGATTCCACTTGAGCTCCAACCGAAGCTCCTTCGTGTCCTCCAGGAGCAGGAGTTTGAGCGGTTGGGAGGCACACGAACTATTCGTACGGATGTGCGTTTGATTGCCGCAACCAATCGTGACCTGGCTGCAATGGTTCAAGATCAGAAGTTTCGCGCTGATCTATTCTTTCGTTTAAACGTATTCCCAGTCGAGCTTCCCCCTTTGCGCGAGCGCGCTGAGGATATTCCGCTCCTGGTCCGGCATTTCGCTGAGGAATTCTCCCGCCGTATGGGCAGGAGAGTTGAAGCCATATCTTCGCAGACGATGAACGCACTGCGCGAGTATCAATGGCCGGGTAATATTCGTGAACTACAGAACGTCATCGAACGATCCGTCATCCTTACATCGGGCCCAAGCCTAAACGTGCCTGTTGCGGAACTGCACCCTCGCGCGATGTCCACGCCAGCCAACGAGGTCGCACCGGCGAAATCGACAAGGCGCATCCCCGTGCGGAGCATTGTTGCGGAAGTCGATCGTAATGAGATCATCCGTGCCCTCGAAGACGCCGGCGGCCGGGTTGGCGGAGCAAGCGGGGCTGCCGCCCGTCTCGGACTCAAGCGGACTACGTTCATCACTCGGATGAATAAGCTTGGCATCAATCCGCGCTCGATGTCGGAACTAAAAATGGACAGCCCCGACACCTCCGACAGTGCCGACATCTCGATACTGCAAGACTTGCCACCTGACTTAACTCCCTCAGAATAAGGCTGTTGCCCGTGACTCACATCTCCTCCCCGATTTGGCATCTTTGTTGCCTTATCCGAAGTATGAAAAAGAAGGCCTCAGTGCTGACGCGCAACATAGCCGACCCTGGACTGCAAGATTCACGACGGTCCCAGGAGGGCGGTGACAACGCACAGCACGAGAACGAAAGGAGAAGAATATGAAAAAGCTTTTTGCTCTGGTTAGCCTAGCTCTCTGCCTGTCAGCGTCATCGTTCGGAGCTGACGTTGTGGGTCATTCCACTAAGGTCGCTGGCAAGGATACGTATAAAGTGGCGAAGGCATCCGCTAAGGAGACCGGCAAGGCCACAATAGCAGTCGTTAAGTTTCTTTTTTAATGTCAACCAGAAATACAACATTTTTCAAGGAGATGAATCATATGAAAATCAATAAGGGCTACATTGCTGTGGGTTTGATCATTGCTTTTGCTCTCTTCTTCGAACTCGGTGCGCATGCTGATGAGTCCGACGAAGCCACAACTATGAGCTTCAGCCAGCCAATCCAAATCCCCGGAAAGGTACTACCCGCTGGAACCTACTTGTTCGAACTGGCCAATCATGGTGACGAACCTAATATTGTTCAGGTTTTCAGTTCGGATCGCACGGTTCTATACGGCACCTTTCTGACGAATTCGACTCAGCGGCAGGAACCCGCCGGTGATACAACCGTCACGTTGGCCGAGCCCGAATCCGAAGCGACGCCTGTCCTAGTGAAGTGGTTCTATCCGGGGCGCGAAATCGGGAACGAATTCGTGTATTCCAAGAAGACAGAGATGGAGTTAGCACGAGACCGGCAGAAGACCATCGTGGTCAGTCAAGAGCCAACGTCCAACTCCGACATCACCAGAGCTGGCAATTGAGCCTATGGCCTGGCATTCGCTCGCTCAGCGGGATTCCGATGCAAGGCGAGTGAATGTCAGGCAAACTATCAGCAGCTTCTAACCAGGGGACGGCGGATTGTCATGTCGGTAAAACCGGCTGGAGTTACGAAGGGAAGGCTGAGTACTGGGTCAGTTTGAAACTGACCCAGTACCGAAGGCTGCGCTGGAAGCGACCAATGGACCGCTCCATTGTAAAATCGGATGGCAAACACCTGACGGCAGTTGACAACTCACAGCGTGGACATGGCTTGAGCTTTATCCTTCCACGACACCTGAGGCGCACGAATGAAGCCAGCCGCTGCTTCCACAGTGTTCGTCATTGACGACGATCCCTTGGTGCGTTCCGCTATTCAAGGCATGCTGAAGTCCGTTGGGCTGCATTCTGCGGCCTTCGAGACGCCGCAAGAATTCCTGCGCAGTAAGCGGCCGGACGAGCCAAGTTGTCTTATTTTGGACGTGAGACTTCCTGGCGCCAACGGTCTCGAATTTCAGCATGAGTTGGCAAATGCGGGCATCCGGATTCCGATTATCTTCATCACCGGATATGGAGATATTCCCATGTCCGTCAAGGCGATGAAATCCGGTGCGGTGGAGTTCCTGACGAAACCCTTTCGCGACCAGGACCTGCTGGATGCGATCCACCAGGCGTTGGAGCGCGATCGAATAATGCGCCAACATGAGAGCGAGCTGGCAGAGTTGCGAAGGCGCTATCAGTCTCTGACCGCACGCGAGCGCGAGGTTATGAGCCTGGTGGTTTCAGGCATGCTGAATAAGCAGGTTGCGTTTGAGCTGGGAACCAGTGAAATCACCGTAAAGATCCAACGCGGCCAAGTGATGCGGAAGATGCAGGCGGAATCACTGGCGGATTTGGTGAGGATGGCAGCGAAGCTTGAGCTTCCGCCCAAGAGTACCGCTGGGCCATCCGGAACTGGTCACGAATGAAACTGCCTTCCAAACTGCAATACTATGGGCTGGCTGTAATTTCCTGCGCTGTGGCGTTGCCGGTGGCATGGCCTATCGATGCACCTGCGTCGTGTTTCATTCTCGCTGTCATGGTGAGTAGTCTTTTCGGAGGGTTGGGGCCGGGCCTTCTAGCCGTCACTCTTTCGGCTATCGCGTACGAACACTTCTTTCTGTGGAGAATAGCTTCTCCAGCCCACGAACCGGCTGCCCTTTTGCGATTTACCGCCTTCCTGGTAGTGACTTTGCTGGTCACCGGGTTAATGGAAACGAAAAGGCGCGCCGAGCATTCCCGCAGCCGCGCCGAGGAGGCTCTTCGTCAGGCAAATTCGGATCTCGCGCGCGTAAGCCGTGCCACCACCATGGGAGAGCTTACTGCCTCCCTGGCGCACGAAGTGAACCAACCTATTGCCGCGGCGGTCACAGACGCCAATACCAGCCTGCGATGGCTCATGCGCGACCCGCCTGATCTGGAAGAGGCTCGCGAAGCTGCGTCGAGAACAATCAAAGATGCAACACGTGCAGCGGAGATCATCAGCCGTGTCCGCCAGCTCTTTAAGAAAGGAACTCCGCAGCGAGAGTTAGTGGATGTAAACGAAATCATTCGCGAGATGGTGGTCCTGCTGCGTAGTGAAACTAACCGGTACTCTATATCGGTCCGAACCAACTTGATGGCTAACCCTGCTCACGTCATGGGGGATCGATTGCAATTGCAGCAGGTGTTGATGAATCTCATCGTTAACAGTATTGATGCGATGAGGAATGTGAATGGGACGCGTGAGCTCACCGTCAGCTCGCAGCCCGGAGAGAACGACGACGTTGTGGTCTCGATCAGCGATACTGGAGTAGGAATCCCGCCGCAGCAAGCGGATCAGATCTTTAATGCATTTTTCACCACCAAGCCTTATGGAACCGGTATGGGACTGCGGATCAGCCGCTCCATCGCGGAAGCACATGGCGGCCGCCTATGGGTTGCGATGAACTCTGCCCGCGGCGCAACCTTTCACCTCAGTCTTCCCGCTAAAGGCGACGGTCAGGGCTGAGACTCATGAGTACTTAGGCCAGCGTTTCGGCTGAGATTGGAGACCTCATACCAACGTATGATTGCCCCGAGGGCTGAGGAGCGCTACTTTTTCGACTATGGCTAATAAGGCGGGGGCAAAGAAGGTCGCGATTGTCGATGACGATGAGTTGATGCGCAATGCGTTGCAGGGCATGCTGAAATCCGTCGGACTCCAGTCACAGGCGTTTGCCTCAGCGGAAGAATTTCTGAAGTCCGGCCAGCAGCACGAGACTGCGTGCCTGATCGCGGATATCCGCATGCCGGGAATGTCAGGGCTGGAACTGCAGGCCCAACTGAACGCCGAACATTGCAGGATTCCGACCATCTTCATTACGGCGCACGGCGACACAAAAATGCGAATGCAGGCGCTACGAGCGGGGGCGGTGGAGTTCCTGGCGAAACCGTTTGACGACGACGTACTGCTTGAGAGTGTTCGAGCAGCGCTAGAAGCCTGATGGCTAGCGCATCTAGGTCAGGGTTCTCCATGGGGGCTATCCAAAGATTCGGCAGCAGTGATCCGGCGCCGTATGAGCGTAGATTCGAGCAGGTCATAGGAAATAGTCCGGCTCTGGAATCGGTCCTCGAACAGGTCGAACGGGTCGCGCCCACGGATTCCACCGTTCTTATCCAGGGAGAAACAGGCACCGGAAAGGAACTGATCGCCCACGCGATTCATAACCTGAGTTCGCGGTGCGGACGCCCCTTCGTGAGGCTGAACTGCGCCGCCATTCCGCTGGATTTGTTAGAGAGTGAACTATTTGGCCATGAGAAGGGCGCGTTCACTGGCGCCATCGCGCAAAAAGTTGGCCGTTTCGAACTGGCCGATAAAGGCACGCTCTTTCTTGATGAAGTAGGGGATATTCCTCCGGCGTTGCAGCCGAAGTTGCTGCGCGTTTTGCAAGAGCAGGAGTTCGAGCGCCTGGGCAGCACTCGCACTCACCAGGTCGATGTTCGGCTGGTGGCCGCCACCAATCGCAATCTGATGGAGATGGCGAACCGGGGTGAATTTCGCAGCGATCTCTACTACCGTCTGAACGTATTTCCGATTCTGTTGCCTCCTTTGCGCGAACGCCGTGAAGACATTCCAGCGCTCGTGGCCCACTTTGTCGAGATTTATAACCGCCGGATGAGTCGCGAGATCGAGCACATTCCTCCGACAACAATGTCGGCGCTGACTTCGTACGAGTGGCCCGGGAACATTCGAGAACTGCAAAACCTGATCGAACGGGCGGTGATCCTTTCCGATAAAGGTGTGCTTCCCAATCCGTTGCCGGCGGCGGGATTCTCTCCTGTCACTAAATCTTCGGCAGCAACCACTCTAAAGGATTCCGAACGTAAGCTGATTCTTCAGACGCTTGAATCAGTCGGTTGGGTGATCGGAGGCCCGAAAGGCGCAGCCACCAAACTTGGATTGAAGCGCACTACGCTGATCCATAAGATGCAGAAGCTGGGGATTTCCCGATCCAGTCACCAAAGCTCCTCACCTGCGATGGAGCCAGGAGAGCAGCGATCGGCTTGAGACACGATATAGTCAGGTCTTACGTCGCTTTCAGCGTGTGCGACAGGCAAATCTCACATGTGTTCCGCGTGCTGGCTGAATGTCCGACGGAGCCAACCACTAGACCTAAAGACACACCGCAAGGCTCATCAACGCTAATAAGGATAGGTCTGGTCGGCATGTTTAGAGACCCTCTCGGTATCGTTCGGCGACTGCCCTACCCCGTCGGGCGACGCAACTAGGATCGGACTTCTGCCCGGCGTGTCGGAGGGCGAGAGCATTCGCAGCGTAATCGCGACCGCTGGAATCAAGTATGCGAACGTTACCCATACCCACATCAAGGCGCCTGCGCGCTCTTGGTCCGCGTAGGGGCTGAGACTGAACCGCAGGGGTGTGGAGAGGTAGAAGGGGTAGACAAGCCGGTCACAAAACACCAAAAACGCGGAAAGAACGTCACAAGGCAGGGTAGCAAGGAAGAGGTACAGAGCTATCGACCACCGACGCGACCTCGCCGCACTCAGGGGCGAGGGCATGACAGGCCACCAGAACAAGAGCCCTGCCACTAAAAACGACAGGTCCTCCAAAATGTGCATCCCCTGCGAACGCATGCCCCACTGAAACGCGACGGGAAGATGCCATCCGATTACGGCTGCTGTACCGGCCAGCCAACACAATGCAGGATAACGAACGCAGTCTTCGAGCCATCGCGCCGACAGACTGCCGACGGGAGGATACCTCTTGATGAACAATTTCGGAAAGCCGCACACCAGCGTAAAGACGGGCGCCCCCGCTAGAATGAGCGGAGCAGCGACGGTCATCAGCAGCAGGTGCTTCAACATATGAATCGTGAGTAACTGATGATCGAGTGCGGAGAGTGGAGATCCGACAACAATCCACACTAAGACAAGGCCACATAGGAAGGCCGCCAGCCGCCAGACGGCGATCAGGTTTGGGAAGGCACTTCGAACAGCGAGCCAACCGCGCAGATAAACCCCGGCTGTGACCACCAGTGCCGGTGTGATCCCGAGAAGAAATAGCCGCCACAGAATCTGGGCATGGGGCTCGGACATAGCCAGGTCTACCGTGGCGGCACCTCGCTGCCGCCGCGCACCACGGCTTGAGAAGCATTGCGTGCCGGCCTCTGGCTGGCCGGGTGCAGAGTTTCCAGAAATGCCACCAGTGCGGTTGTCTCGGCGGGGCTGAGGTTTTTTCCATAGGCCGGCATGTTTCCTCCGCCCTGGATCACCTGGCGAATCAGTTGATCCTCCGTAAGACGAAGAGCAACGGCGTCCAACGCCGGTCCGCGTTGTCCACCTTGGCCATCCAACGAATGACAGTTGTGACACTGCTTGGCTTGAAACACCAGCGCACCCTCGCGCTCCAAGGCCGTGCGTCCGTGTACATATTGCGGTGGAATGGGGTCGCTGCTCCATGCGTCCATGACGGGACTCCAGGGCGTGTGTTCCGCCAATTGAGTCAGAGTGCCGAGGGCTACGGCGATCATGAGTATGGCGAGCACAGCAATCGGCCTGCGCTTCCAGCTCTTTTCCCCTTCCACTGCGACAAATGGAAGCGCCAGCAGGACAAGGATTCCGATGGCAGGACCTATCAGGAGGATCGGCGTCTCGGCAGCCGGGGGCAGGAACGAGAGCAGCGCATACAACCACAGAAAGAAGAAGTCGGGATGTGGTGCGGTTTGAATGATCGTCGGGTCCGGTTGGCCGCCTGGACCAAACGGACCGAAATGGATCGCACAAACAGCAATCGCGAGAAGAATAAAACCGGAGAAAAAAATGTCCTTCCACACCGCGTTCGGCACGAACGGCACACCCTGCTTATGCGTCAGTTCGTGATATTCCTGCATGTAAGTGGATCGCCGAACCACGCGCCCAGGCATAGGCCACTCATTAATTCCTAGCTTGAGCACCATTAGCAGGTGCAGGCCGACAAATGCGATCAGCAGTCCTGGCACAACGAAGACGTGCAGCGCGAAGAATCGCGAGAGCGTTGCGCCAGCAATGATCGGTCCCCCGAGCATCAAATTGACAGCCCAGGGCCCGATTACCGGGACGCGGCTTGCAATGGATGCGCCGATGCCCAATCCCCAGTAAGCATCCTGATCGAATCGCAATACCTGACCTGTAAACGCCATTCCAAGGGTTACTAGTAGGAGAAAGACGCCGACGATCCAGGTGAGTTCTCTTGGAAACTTGTAGGCTCCGAAGAGGAAGACCTGCACCATATGGATCAGCACAATCGCGACCATGAAGTTTGAGCCCCATCCGTGCAGCGCTCGTATGAACCAACCCAAAGCAACGCCATGGTTGAGAGTCTGCAGGCTGTTCCACGCCTCTCCCGCGGAGGGCACGTAGATCAGCGCAAGCAAAATGCCTGTCACGAGTTGCAGCATGAAGCATGTGAGGGCCGCGCTGCCGAAAACATAGAACCAGCTCGCAGTCTCGCGGGGAACTGGGTGCTCAGCCGTTTCGCGAATCGGCGTTTCAAGCTGCAAACGCAGATCGAACCAGTCACCCACTTTTTGAATCACGCGCATGTCGGCTTGCCTCCGGCCTTCCTTGCTACGGGCTGGCCGGGAGTAGGCATCTCGCCAGCCTTGATGAGAAGTTTTCCATTCTCAATTTTGTAGCGGTGCTGGAACAAGCCGCGTTCAGGAGGTCCTGAGGCACGCGATCCGTCCTGGTAGTAGGCGCCGCCATGACAGGGACACATGAAGAGATTTGATTGCGGAAACCATCGAACCGGGCATCCCAAATGCGCGCAGTTGATGGCAAAGATCTGGAAAGTCTGATCATCTACCCTCCGAACCCAGCACGCGATGTTGCCGGTCTCGCCGTCCCAATCATTGACCAACGGATTTCGATAGGTGGCGAGCCGAGTCTGCCCAGCGGGAAACTGTTCCAGTCCACCAAGCGATAGCCACGATTCATAACCAAACTTCTTTTCGCGAGTCACAGGTGAGAGGAGGTAACGCACGATCGGCACCGCCAGGAAGACACCGACAACGCCGTTAAAAAATACTCCCAGTTTCATAAGGGCTGTGCGTCTCGAGATTCTGTTTTCCGCGGTCATTGAATTCCTCCTTGAGCCGGGCTCGCGGCAGCGGTTGGATATGGCTGGCCCGGAAACTTTGGCCGATGGGCGGAAAGCCAGGCCACGACGTCAGAAATGTCTTGCTCCGACATGGGTCTGCCCTCGACGTCACCGCGCCAGTCCGGCGCACCCAACTCGGGCCGACCTGCAATCACGACTGTTCGAAGTTGCTGGTCGCTTACCAGTGCCAGGTACGAGCCATCCACAATCGCGCTGGCCTCGCTCCCTCCGCGGCCGCCCGCTCCGTGACAAGAGGAGCAATAGGTGCGGTACGCTTCGGCTCCATGTTGTGGATCTCCAGGAACCTGCGCTGTGTATGGCGGTGGCGTTTGATTGCCGACAGCATTGGGTTTTGCCCACGACCGAATCCCACTTACAATCGCGTCAACCTGTTTTTCGGTGAGCATTCCGCCCGCACTCTGTGCAAAGGCCGGCATCGGTGTGCCCGGCACGCCGTTGGAGGCGATGCGGCGAATGACGATGTCGTCTGCAATGGCGAGAAAAACCGGATTTGCCAGAGCAATAGCGGCTCCGCCTTTACCATCTGCGCCGTGGCATCCTGCACAGTTCTGTCCGTAGAGCTGTTTGAAGTCAACGACATCGTTTGGTGTCACGACCGTGGGCTCAGGCCGGTACGCGACCGGCGAACTATCGCACGCTATACATGTAAGAAGCGTCACGATCCCAACGATCGCGCTCGCAGTAAAGATGGGTCGATGCGTCATGGCTCACCGTTGCGTCCGCTCTTCTCACGCATCGTTCCAGGTGCTTCAATGCCGGCACGAACGGCGAACGGCAGGTACTGCCAGGTGCGTATGCGCACTTGCCTGGAAACGACGACGCCGGCAACGATACCGAATCCAATCTGAGAAACGACAAACCAGCCCCAGTCGATCCGCTGCTTAAGTACAGGATCCAGCGCCTCGAGCATGATATGGATCAGACCAGACCACAGAACGGGAGCGATCAAACCTCCGAATAGAACCGGGCCGCGAGGAAACATGGGAAGCGTCACGCCATAGAGAAGCCCAACCAGTGAAGAGCACATCACGTGGACGATGGATGCAATGATGAATGCGTCCCAATGAATAGCCGCGAGTTGCTCCGTCGTGGCTCTTGCAGGAAAGAATCCAGCCGACAAAAGGTTGATCGGATACCAGACCCCGTGGCCGCTAAGAATTCCATAGAGCACAGCCAGAATCGCCATGGCTACACTTCCTGCCAAGCCGCCTTTGACGCCCGCCGAAATCGGATAGATCTCCAGCGGGAGTCGTGCCCGCTGCAGTTCCTCGGTCTTCCATTCGACGTGAGCGACTTGCGGGTGGCGGGTTTCCGCAGTTGGCACTCTCCCCGCGATCGGCACGGATTCGTGTTCTTCCTGTGGCAGCACGTCGCGAAACCAGCCAACACAACCGGCTATGGTGAAGAATGCGCCCAGAATGCTAACCGAAGCGCTGGTTACCAATCCCGCAAAGACTAACGTCAGACCGAATGCCAGGATGATCGGCCAAGCCGTTGGAGCTGGCAGTTCGATCGTGCCTTGCTTCGCCCTTTCTGTCTCCGGTGATAAGTCGAGCGTTTCTGAGGCCATCTTCCACCACCTTTCCTCATCGTCCAATCACGTACACGACCGTGAAAACGACAATCCACACCGCGTCGACGAAGTGCCAGTAGAGCGACAAGACGTCGATCCGTTCAGCGTGTTCCGCCCTCACTCTTCCCAGCAGCGTGAAGACCATCACGATAGAGAGGCTCAACAGACCGACAACGACGTGAAACGCGTGCAACCCGACCAACGAGTAATAAGTTGTGCCAAACAGATTCGTGCTGATCGTGAATCCTTCTTTGTAGATCATCCGGTACCATTCGATGCCGGTCCCATACAAAAAAGCAGCACCCAGCGTAATGGTCGCAAGCCACAAGACTCCGAAGCTTTTGATTTCACCCCGGCGAAGAGACTTGGCAGCGAAGTGGATCGTGAGACTGCTGGAAAGCAAACATATCGTGTAGACGATAGGGACACTAAGAACATCCTTCGGCAGGGGTCCCGTCAGGCTCTTGCCAAGATAGAAAACGTACGCCACCACGAAGATTGTGAAAATCGCAGCCTCCGCCGCGATCAGACAAAGCATAGCGACACGTCCGCGATCGGAGGGATTCCACTCAAGCCTCGCTTCGGTCATCGTCATTGATGTCGCATTCATCACAGTTCCCCTGCTATTCGTAATTCCAATCGGGATCGTTCGGGTGCTTCAAATCCCACAGCGGGCGGCGGCTCTTCACTACCGGGATCGAGGCGAAGTTGTAGGCTGGAGGCGGCGAATTCGTGGACCACTCGAGTGTCCAAGCATCCCACGGATCGCTTCCCGCGGCCTTACCGCGGAAATAGGACCAGATCAGGTTTCCCAGGAATACCAAAATTCCGGCAGCCTGGAAAAAAACTCCGATGGTCACGATGAAGTTCCAGGTGTCCCAGCCCCGCCCCGGTTCGTACGTGTAGATTCTTCGCGGCATGCCCAACAATCCTGGGATATGCATGAAGTCGAAGGTCAGGTGGAAACCGATAATGAAAATCCAAAAGTGCAGCTTGCCAAGCGTCTCGCTGTACATCTTCCCCGACATCTTCGGGAACCAGTAGTAAAAGGCTCCAAAAAGACAGAAGAGGATACCGCCAACAATCACGTAGTGAAAATGCGCAACCACGAAATAGGAATTTCCCAAGTGCCAATCGAAGGGGGCCGCACCCTGCATGATGCCTGTGAGACCAGCGATCAGGAACTGGAAAAGAAAAGCGATGCAGAACAGCATCGGAGTCTTGAACTCAATCTTTCCGCCCCACATGGTCGCAAGCCAGTTGAAGATCTTAATGCCGGTGGGAACAGCGATGGCCATGGTCGAAATCACGAAAAAATTGTTGGCCGCAGAGCTCATACCCACGGTAAACATGTGATGCGCCCATACACTCATGCTGATGAACCCGATGGCGATCGTGGCCCCCACCATCACTGAGTAACCGAAGATCGGCTTGCGGGAAAACACTGGGATGATTTCTGAGGCGAATGCGAATGCCGGGAGAACAAGGATATAGACTTCTGGATGACCGAAAACCCAGAAGAAATGCATCCAGATAACGGCTGAGCCTCCTGCCTGCGTATCGAAGAAGTGTCCGCCAAGATAACGGTCGATCAGCAGCATGATCTGCGCCGCCGTTAGCGGACTGACCGCAAGAATCACCAGGTCGGCCATTATGAGGTTGAGCCAGGCAAATAATGGCATTGTGGCTAACGTCATTCCCGGGCAGCGCATGCAGAGCACGGTCGCGATGATATTGATCGCCGTGCCGATGCTGCCGAAACCGGAAATCAGCAATGCGAGAATCCAGAAGTCCGTGCTATGGCCAACTGAAAACGTCTGCGAAGTCAGCGGTGCGTAGGCGAACCACCCAACGTCAGGCGCGTTGCCCGCTCCGTAGAGCCCATTGGCTCCCACTACGCTGAAATACAGAAGCAGGCCACCGAAAGCGGTCATCCAGAAGCTGAAAGCATTTAGACGTGGAAACGCCATGTCCCGCGCCCCAATCATGAGTGGGATGAGGTAATTTGCGAATCCGAACATGAAGGGCATGATCACGAAGAAGATCATGGTGGTTCCGTGCATGGTGAACAGCCGGTTGAATTCCTGGGGGGAAACAAAATTGTTGTGCGGACGGATGAGTTGGATGCGGATAATCATCGCCTCGACCCCGGCGATCAACAGAAACGCAAGGGCATAAATGATGTACAGAATGCCCAGCCTCTTGTGATCGACGGTGGTAACCCATTCGTGGAGCGTCGCGACAATTGGACGCGGTGCGATTGCCGTGCTCGGCATTGCAATCGCATCAGTCGACATCGTGCGACCTCCTCAAAGTCTTAAACGAGGCGCTCAACGAAGCGTCTCCAAATAGGCTGTCACTGCGTCCAGTTCCTTCTCGGTCAACTCCATCGCCGGCATTAAAGAACCAGGCTTGATCGTGTTGGGATTTCGAATCCAACGCCGCAGATTTTCGGAGGTGTTAGGGACCGCGCCAGCTCCGATCGTGTCTCGGCTCATCAGGTGCGTGAGGTCCGGACCGAATCGCCCGTTGGCCACTGTGCCTGACACAGCATGGCAGTTGATGCAGGCGGTCGTTTCGAATATCCGTTGCCCCTCAGAAACGGTGTCATCCACGACTGCAGGCCGGCGTTGCTGACGAATCCACCGGTCAAATTCGTCCCTCGACTGGACGTAAACACGTAGAAGCATTTTGGCGTGTTGGGTTCCGCAATATTGCGCGCACTGCCCGAGATAAACTCCGGTCTCCTGCGGGTCGATCCACATGCTGTTCGGATGGTTCGGAATCAGATCCGTTTTCCCGCCCAGCCGCGGCACCCAAAAACTGTGGTCAGTATCGGCGGATAGCAGCTTGATGAAGGTTGGGGTTGGATGGACCGAATCACTTACCGGAACATGCAGTTCATTTGCCGTTACTACTCCCAGATCCAGGTAACGATACTCCCACCAGAACTGGTGGCCGATTGCCGTCACCGTGATCGCGTTGCCGGGCGGGGCTGTTTTCTGAACGACGGCAATCACCCGTGCTGTCGCCATGAACAATGCGATCACGATGAGGATTGGGACAATCGTCCAGGCCAACTCCACTTGGTTGCTCCCGTATACCTGGGGAGGTTCCCGTCCGTCGTCATTCCGTCGCTTTCTGAATTTCACGACGGAGTAAAGCAGCAAAGCGAAGACGACTAAGAAAATGGCTCCTGTGACTGCCAGTACAAACAGCGACAACCCAAAGATCGATTTTGCTGGCGTCGATGCGGGAGCAAAAATATTTGTCGGACTAAAGGGTGGCGCGGTCTCTGCAAAAGCTGCCCCGACGCCGCAGATCACGACGACAAGCTGCGTCATCCACGTTCGCCACTTAGTTGGGCTACGTGATCGCAATTTCTCTCCTTACTTCCAGGGGGGAGTTAGCGCTTCCGTTTGGCGTTCGTTCCTGACACCTGCAAAGCGGTTGCCAAAAGAGTGATTGAGCCTGAAGTGGCGAGAGGACATTAGCTGCAGGGAAATTGAGCGTTGTGGGATTGGCACTTCAACTGGGCTGCTGGAACTGATGTCGGTAATCGGTCACCTGTCATTCTGTGGTCACGGGCTTTGAGGATCGACCAGTCGAACGTGTTCATATAGGCAACTGTGGAAATCTCTCGGCCCACATAAGGCCTTTAACCCACTTAAATACAACCTGCACAGCCGGTGGCTTGATGGTTTTCAGCTTAGATCTCCATGAGTCGGTTTGGCACTCATCGTGCCCTAGCAGAACCCGAAGGAGAAAGAACCAAACTACAATGAAATCACACATCATTCATACGTTTGAACTAGCGAAGAGAGCAACTTTCGCCATCTTGGTGGCGCCTATACTCCTAATCAATTCTCCGCTGTCGTTCGCCGACAGTGGCTCATGGATTCTCGACTCCGCCACTTCCAGCGCGCGGCTATATCAGGGTTCGGCGGCGAATCCAAACTCGGTAAACACAGGTGTCGCACGTGTGACCGGAAGCGTGAAGGTTGACACAGACAATCTGGACAACTCAGTCTTCAATCTCAGTATTTACGCCGCGGATGAGCAGTGGGAGCACGCACTCAGTCCTGAGGCCACATTGCCAGCCGGCTACGTTCCTGACGCGACAGATCATACTCTGCTGACGTTCCACTCCAAGCGCATTCTCCGCACGAAAACCGGGGAACTGCAAGTTATCGGGGATCTGACATTGACGCGCGTGGAACGCAGTGTGACCCTGACGCCGAGTGAAGCGTATGCCGGGCCGGTCTACGGTGATCCTGTGATTCACACCGAAACTCGCGAAGTTAGCTTTCTATTCCCAAGCTTGAGCGCCGCACTTTCGTCAGATCTCTTGAAGCCAGTAAGTCTGAACGAAAGGAGCGAGTTGGATCTCTCAGGGTCAGCCTCAATTGGCTATGAGAACTTTCCTGAACTGCTGACTGCGATCCAAGCTACGAATTGGCCGGCCGTCGTAAGGGATGAACAGTGTCAGGCGCAATCTACGATTGGTGGTGAGGGTTACGAAGGGCCCAATTGCACCGGAGATGTGATTGCCGTGATCCACCAAGACAACTGTCAGATAACAATGTCAGATGGAGGGGAAGGCTACAGCGGGCCGGTGTGTACCCCGCCCGCAGGCAACGAGACGAAGATCACTTTGAATCTGAAGCTTTTTCACACTGGCGCCGAACCCCCAACCGCGACCCTTTCAGGGAACAGCGCAACTCGCTGAGTGTCAATACTGGAGTGCGAAGTGGCAGTGCATCGACCTTCGCACTCCTTTCCCTTGCAACACACCCAAGAAAGTATGCATACAAATAGCAGGTTTTGGCCCTCGCGGGAATTCGATCGCCACCGACTCGCGCAAGTTTCCTCTGGATATAAAACTCCATATCTCATATTCACATAATCTTTGCGGGCAGACCTGCAGTTCTATTGCTTAAGGACTGAAGGAAAGTCGGAATTGTTGGAACTGGCGTTAGTTCCTGGCCCGAAGATTAATTCCAGCTGCAGCACATGCTCCTCGAAAGAAAGGGCACTACCTTCCGCAAAGATTTGAGGCCGATGTGTGTTGTAAGTCTTAACGAAAAGTGGATCCAGCGTAGCCCGCGGCCACTAGCAGAATGCTCAAGACGATCAGCAAACAGATAGCACCTGCGAATGCCCAGGCCAAGCCCACAGCAAAGGCCTCAAGGTTCAGACTGTTCGGACGCATCAGTTTCCTGTCTATCTTGTCAGTTGCGTTCTCTCTCGAGGGTACCGCCATGGCGGGTAGTTCAATTACCGGGAGAGATTGTGACTTCATGGAGTTTCTCCTTGCAAAATAAACTCTTCGGAAATCGCCTTCCAAGTCTCCAGCGACAGCATTCAGCACAAAGCAGCCTTGTCTAATACAACACAAAAAGAAGCCCCGCCTGTGGACCGGGCAGGGCTCTTCGTCAAAGAAACCAGAACTTGGAGCCTTCCGAGACTGGATTGAGTGAATTACATTCCACTCTGCTCAAAGACCAACGATTCTTTGTTATGACTGAAGTCGATTTCCTTTAGCGTTTGTGTGTTGGCACTGGTTTTGTCAGTCACGACGTCGTCTTGAGTTACGTGGGGATCATTCGTCTTCAATGTTCCTGGCGCCGTGGCAATAGTTCTTCCATCGCGCACGAAATTCACCTGTACCTCTGGGCCGGTACCTTGCCACTCAAGTTTGTAGTTGCCTGGTTTTAGTTGCGTGGCTCCGACTTGTACGGAGTCCGAAATCTCTACCGAGTGCTGGTTTTTGTCTCGCGCCAAAGCGCTTACGGTGGATAGTAGGGTGATCACCGATAATATCGCTGTGTATTTGATTCGTTTCATCGAGCGTACTCTCCTTTGAATAGCTAAGCAGCAGTTCCCGCCCTGACGGGAGGAAACTGCTAACTTATAGACTTTGTGTGTCTTTTTCAATAGATGCCGATCGCTCGATCTAAGGTGCATTTATATCGTTTCACGGTGTAACTATTGGTAAATGTTCGTAATTATTATTGAAGCGCCTGGAAGTGAAAGCCTGGCGGCGTGTCCGCGGATCGACACTGCATTCTTCTAACAATAGAGGCATCGATTTCGTTGTCTTAGCCACTAAGAGTATTTCGGATTGTGCAGCTCAGCTTTTTGTGCGAGGCGCTTGAGCGCGCGAGCCAGCGTTTGGTCGAGAGCGACCTTGGCCTTGTCGTATTCGACTTTGGACAGGTGGCCCCGCTTGTGCTCCACTTCAATTTGGAAGAGTTCCTCCTTGATTCCATTCATCAGTATGCTGGCGGATCCTGCCGCGAGAGGCGGCCGCCCATCTCCCAAAACAGCGGCATCGGGCCGCTCGCAGTCCATTTGTGGTTGCATAGCAGTTACGAAAAAAGAACTATCTTTTTGGCGCCTCAAAGCTCGTGCAGTGGGCTTTGGCCGCGCTACGTAGATGCTTCCAAAGAGCAGCACCGCAGCCGCCCCTCCCAGAACCCACCACCGATACTTGGTCAGAGGATCCGGAGCGTCGATGGGAGGACCCAAACCTCCGCCGGGTCGGTTATTGGACTCTGCGCGGGGAGCAGTATGCTCGACATTCACCGAGTTTTGCGAGTTGCGCCGGCCGGTTTCGTGCGCGCCTACGCCGGAAATATTGAAGGCAAGCTTTTGCCCGGCCGTGACGTCTGATGCCACTCGCACCGTGGCGTCGGGCTGGTTGGGAAAGTTCAGTAATTTGAAGCGCGCCGAACTCGCGGACGCCTTGAACTGCATCCCCTTCGGCAATGTGACCACAAAGTGCTCCAAGGGGTAAATTGTCCTGGGATCAAAGTTCGCGCTGGCACTGTAAGGAAGCAGGTAAGTGACCGCGAAGCGGGTTAACCCCGGCCGCACAGGAAAGTGGAACGAATAGCGGTTCTTTTCGTTTTCGGGGGAGGGGGCGGACTTCACAGGAATGCCGGTTTCGAGGGTAGCCGTCGCGGAATCCGCGATAACGCGTGCGTGATCGGGAACGTAGAACTCCAGATTGCGCTCACTCATCTGCGTGCGCGGTGGCTGCGACCTGTTCTGCACTACGAATTCCCGTGTCACGACAATTTGGCCGTCCGCCGACCGGACATGCATGATGTCGGCAAATACCTTGACGCCGTCTACTTGTTTCGCGACGTCATAGACTTCAATGGCTACAGACGCCGCTCCCGGAGGCACCATGCGGTGATAACTAACGCCTTGATGGATAACGCGAACCAGATGCGCTGCTTGCGGATCCTCCAGTTTGAAGCGGAAGAGGCCAGCGGCGTCCGTCTGAGCGCGACCCGATTCTTCCATCGTCTGGGCTAGCTTGAACACCACGACCTCGTCACCAGCGGACGGTTTGCCCGTTGTGGAATCTTTTACCGTGCCGCTGAGCGTTTGCGCAGCGGCGAAAGAGGTCAATTGCAGGATCAGGATAATGATGGATCCTTGGGTCGTGGCCGTGCGCCAACTCCGTACTGTCGGGCAGCCGAAACGCGCGATCGGGACGATATTCAGCAGAGTTTTCACAGTTTGTATTCCTTTCAAAGTCTCGTATTTCGGCTTCCTCGTTTGGAACTGTTTTCTGCGCGCGCGATCTCGGCGAGTAAAGTGGCAGCTTCGTCCTGCAAAGAAGATTTCAACGACATGTAGTCGATGTCAGGAAGTTTGCCGGCCTTGTACTCGAAGTTGAGATCGCGCAGGTTTTCGTAGACTGCGTCTTTGCGCTCGCGCAAATAGCCCGCGCGCATGTTAGGCGATCCAGGAAAGAGTCTCTCCGGCAGATGAAAAACGTAAAACAAACACGCCACCGTGAGCGTCAGGCATGAAATGAGCCAGATCATAGAGCGGTCTCCCGGCGAGCTTGCTGACGGAAGTTTTCGAACTTGAGGCCGCTTGTCGGGTGCAGGCGTCCGGCGACGTTCGGAAAGGGGCGATTGTTCCAGGCGCAAATTACGAGCGCAATCAAACCATAGCCGGGAGTCAGCGCAGAGAGGGGCACGATATATGCAACCTGGTCAAAGCCGTTTGAAGTCGGCGCCCCCAGCACCGTAGGTCCGTACTCCTGCACGAAGCCTTGCTCGATCAGGCTGTCACTGTCTCCCCGGGCGAGCGATACCGTCAGTTCGTTGCGCATGGCCTCGGACTCGCGGCAGCCGACGTGGTTGCATTCCAAAAGAATCTGATGGCACCCGCAGACGCACAACATTCGGTGGCCGATTTTCGAAAACCGCATCGTGGGATCTCCGGCACCGATGGCCACGAGAACTGCGGCGGACACAGCTACAATCTGCACGGCTTTGATAGTTCGTGCGCGAAGCCTCGAATGTAGGTGTCGAAGGCTGAGCATCAGTCTCCTGTGACCACGGGCTCGGCATGCACCGGCAAAAAGCGGGCGCGGGCGGCAACGCGTTCCGGCGCAGACGCATTTGGGATCAGAGCCAGTACAGTCCCAATCAACATGATCCAGACACCGACCCAGATCCACATTACTAGCGCGTTCAAATGAGCTTTCAAAATAGGGTGACCGTTGTCCGGATTCAATCCTTCAAACACGAGATAGAGATCTTCGTCCAGTGTTGAACGAATGTCCGGCATGGTGGACGTCTGGCGGCTAGCCTTGTAAAAACGCCGCTCCGGAGTCATCGTGGCGATCTGTCTTCCCCCCTTGTAAACGTCGAGCACAGCCCACTCGCTGGCATAGTTGGGTGCATCATCATCAGTGTAGGAGCGGCAGACCAGCGTGTAGGGACCAATTGTCATTTTGTCGCCGTATCCCATTTCGTTCTCTTTCTCCTGATTGAAGGCGGCGCCGGCGAATCCAATGATGACGACCACCACGCCGAAGTGGACAATGTATCCGCCATACCGACGCGTGTTGCGATGGACGAGCTGCACCATCGACGCGAAAATGTTTTGGCCGGTGTGTTTGGAAATAACGCGACCGCCGCGGTAAAACTCGCTGACGACACTCAGAGTTACGAGCACCGACAGTGATACGGCCGTCAACGAATAGAAGTAAGAAATATCCTGCGCGGGTCTAAGGCCGAAAGGCGATCCCCAACTCTGCGGCGTGATCATAAGGAACACGGCGACTCCGATGGCGCCGATGGCGGGCCACATGAAGTTTCGCCTCAGGCTCTCGATCGAAGTCTTGCGCCATGCCAGCAAAGGCCCTACCGCTGTGAGAATCAGGAGCAACAGAGCTACGGGAATCGCGACGCGATTGTAGAAGGGCGCCCCGACCGTGACTTTGTTCCCTTGCACTAATTCCGAAATCTTCGGAAACCACGTACCCCACAGAACGGTAAAGCAGAGAAGAACGAAGAGCAGGTTATTGAACAGAAAACTCGACTCGCGCGAAACCATCGATTCGAGCTTATGTTCGCTGCGCAATTGCGACTTATTTTTGAAAAAGAAAAAGATGAATACCAGCAGCGTGATCGCGAGAAACCACGCAAACCAGTCCCCGATGGAAGACTGTGCGAAGGCATGCACGGAACTGACGATGCCGCTGCGTGTGAGGAACGTTCCCAGAATCGCCAGCCAAAAGGTGGCGAAGACCAGCCAGATGTTCCACATTTTCAGCATGCCACGTTTTTCCTGCATCATGACCGAATGAAGAAAGGCAGTGCCGGTGAGCCAAGGCATCAGCGAAGCGTTCTCGACCGGATCCCAACCCCAGTAACCGCCCCACCCCAGCACGGAATAGGCCCAGTGGGCGCCGAGAAAAATCCCGCAGGTCAAAAAGCCCCAGGTCACCATGGTCCACCGGCGCGTGATACGAATCCATTGTTCTCCTCGATCCCGCATGGCGAGAGCTCCGAGAGCGAACGCGAAAGGCACAGTGAACCCCACGTATCCGAGGTAAAGCATTGGAGGGTGGATCACCATCTCGGGATACTGCAGCAATGGATTCAAGCCGTTGCCGTCCGCTGGCGTGTTTCCCTGCGTAACGGCGAACGGCCGCGCCGCGAAAGTCAACAACAAAAGAAAGAAAACCTGGACTGCGGCAACGACCACGGATGCGTAAGCGAACAAGCGTACATCGGTCTTGTATCGCAGTCGGAGAACCATTCCGTAAGCAGATAGCAAGAGCGCCCAGAACAAAAGGGATCCTTCCTGGCCTGACCACAGCGTGGCGAACTTGTACGGTGCAGGGAGATCACGATTGCTGTGGTGAAGAATGTAGGCAATCGAGAAGTCGTTCTCGAAGGCGGCAACTACCAGTATCATCGCCGCCAGAAATACGAGGGCAAATACAACGATGCCGGCTCGCCGCGCCGTTTCAGCCAAGGGCACTGCAAAGAATCGCCTGCTGACAATTCCTATGATGCCAGCGACGACGCAGTATGCGCTGCAAGCCAGAGCGAGTAAAAGCGCGAAACTTCCGAGTTGAGCCACGCCGATCGTCCTCTCAGAGATGTAGTAAGTCGTCCGAATGTGACAGTGTTTGTTCCCTGTGATAGCAGATGTACACACATAAAGATCGCATACTATTTGCTTGCACTCATCCAGTTAGCCGAACGGGTGTTGAGCTTGTTCACGCCGCTGGTCGTTGGATCGGGCACGCCGGTGGCTTGCTCGGAGGCCACTTTGTAGTAATAAGTTGTCCCCGGCTCCAAACCGTCCATACGTACCCGAAAGACCATCTCACTGTGACTGGGGTTGATTCGGGTTGGGGACTTTGCTGTGAATTCCAGATGATTAGGGTCTGTGCCGTAGTGCACGATGGCGTAATGCAAGATCGTGCCGCCCGGATTCGGAGTAGTCCAACTGATGAAAGCTAACGTGTCGGTGACGGATTCGATCGTGGGGCGAGCGTCATTCTGGCTCGGACTCGAACCTTGTTGCGCGGAGCCTAATCGAGTTTGAACGAGCAATAAGCTCAGGACGAGAATGTTGATCCCTATTGTGAAGCATGCGTGCTTTGCTGAAGTCATATATGCACCTCGTGTGGAGTATTGCTGTAGCAGGCCCTTCATTGAACAAGTGTGAAAGATGTGGAGTGAACCAACAAAACCACATGGTTCACCCCACTTTGCAGAAGCGAGAATCAAACTACGGCTTGTAGCCGTCTACAAGAGTTTTCAAGAAGGCGACAATGTCATCTTCTTCCTCAGAGGACAACCCAAGCTTGCCGATTGTCATGTTTTCATTATTGGGGTCTTCCGGCATCGGCCAGCAGGTTACCTTCTCAATGGTCCCCGATGGACAATTACCGGACAAGACAGGATAGGGATACACATCACGGGTGTTGTAGAAGTGGACTACCTCTTTTAAGCTCGTGAGATAGCCGTTGTGCATGTAGGCTTTCACAAACCCAGGGTAGGGCACCTTCGCTGCATCGCGCGCGGTCGAAGTTTGAAATTTGCCTTCAAATTGCGGCAGCTGTAGTCCCCAGTCCAAATTCGGCGGGGCTCCATAGTAGCCGTCGAGGAACAATCCCATTCCCTCGTCAGTGAAACCGAAGCCGAGCGGGTTGGCGGTAAAACCCCATTGGTCCGGAGTGTCCTCCGAATACCAGGGGAGCTTTACATTCTTGGGAAGGCCAAGGTTGTTGTACGTAGTGTCAGTGAACAGAGGCTGAACACTAGCCGCCTGGCCAGTATCGTGTCCGCCCAGCAGCGTGCTTGACCTTCCATCCAGATGGCAGGTGTTGCAGCTGCCTTTGCCGCGGAACAACTCATATCCCCTCAATTCCTGTGAGGTCAGAGTTGCTTTGTTCGCCAGATAGTAATCGAATTTTGAGGTGAAGGGGCTGACGCTGTCGGAACTCTCGTAAGCGGCAATGGCCTGCGCGAATTCGTCGAAGTCTTTGTTAGCGAGAGTACGGTCCGTCGGGCTGAGTTGAAGCGGTGTTGGGTTTCCTTCAAAAACAGCAGCGCCTGCTGGTGTGCTGCATATCTGCTGAACGTCTGAAGGCCAGTTAATTTCGAGCGAGCCCTCGCCGAAGACTTGCTCGAAAAAGAACTTGTACTCGCTCTGTGAAAGCTTCCACACCAGGCAGGCGGAATCTGGATTGGCCATTTCCTGGGTATCCAATGGAGGTCCTTGGGCTTGGTTAGCCGCGGAATTCTGCAGCTTGTATCCTGTTGCGCGACCATCCCAGAAGTTGCCACCATAGAAATCTGCCTGGCTTTGGTTGTAATGCAGCGGAGGGAAGTAGGATGCATAGGTGTAGCTCTGCGGATTCCGCTTCGCAATCCGCTGGTTTGGGTATGCACCGTGGACGGTAATGGGAACCGATCCCGGGTTCGATCCGCCCGTGAACACGCTCAAGATCGATGCACCGTTTGCGTAGCCAGCTGCCGGGTCATGGCAATAGCTACAAGCTAGGTTCTTGTTTACCGACAAGTTTGGGTCAAAGATCTCGAGCTGCCCAAGGGTCTCGACCTGATGGTAAGGATCCAGTGTCCCTGACTTTGCAGCCACCAAGGCCTGAGCCTCGAGCATCGCTTCCTCAGCTCTGATTCTCTGGAAGTCTGGATCATTGTTGATGATGCATTGCAGGTTCAGTTTTTCGCCTGGCAGTATGCACTGCTGATCGGCTGGTGGAATCTGATAACCAGGTGGAGGTTGAAATTTGAGTGGGGGTGCAGGCTTGGCAGTCTTCTGCGCCGATGCACCTGGCACTGCCATTAGCATAGCGAGCGCGGACAGACCCGCTGTCGAGAGCAATGAGAGTCTTTCTGTACACTTCATGCGACTCACGTTTCCTCCTTACTGCTACTTCAAATTCGCGGTGTTTTGCGGTGCCCAGCTGAGAGCATTCCAAGTACCAGCGTTCCTCCCAGTGTTTCTCGCATTAAGTGTTTCGCGCTGAGATGCCGAGCTAGAGATGGAAATAACTTCGGAATGGAGCACCAAGACATGAATGCTGATAATTGCGGACTCAGATTGCGGAGGCTGGCCTCAGTCGCCTTATCAGCCGAGCAGCGATTCAATGCACATTTGCCAAACATTCGATGATGCTTGCACCTATTACAGCTAGAATTAGCCCCATACCCACGATGATTGCTGCCCAATTAATCACTTGGACCGTAACGATGGCTCGCCTTGCGATTCTTGTACCTATAACCTGCATGCCAAGAGGGAAGCATTTTATGTGCCACGGCATTCATTCGAGTTGCCCGTTTCCGAGCACAACCCATCTGTCGTTGCACTGACCATCGGTCGACAGGTATGTCGAAATAGGGGCACTTACTGACTCGATGCAGGGTCTACCGGATGTCAAGTTGAATATCCGATCAACCTCGTGACAACTATCGAGCGATTCGGCGCGCTCGGCTTGCCCGAGCGTAGGACAAAACTGACGTTTCCAAGCAATCTTGCGCATTTACTCTGTGCTCGGTCTCAAAATTGCCGGACGTGCAGGGATCGAAATCATCGATAGGAAACAACGATGAGAATGCTAAAGTTAATTCTTGCCCTGGCGGCCGCAGGCGTGATTCTTGGGCAAGTGGGCACCGAGAACCGCGAGGCCAGCAAATCGAGAAATCAGATGCTGCCGCATTTCTTCAATTCAGCGCCAGCACAAGTGCTGGTGCGCGCGTGCGGTGATTGCCACTCAAATCACACCGAGTGGCCTTGGTACAGCTATGTTGTGCCGCTTTCCTGGTGGATCACACGAGATGTAAACGAGGGCAGGAGAAAGCTGGACTTTTCCGGATGGGAGACCTATTCGCTGGAGCAGAGGCGGGATAAATTGGATTCGATGTGCGGCGTCATATCGACGGGCAGGATGCCGCCCCGCTCGTACATTGCAATGCATCGGGAAGCAAAACTTACTGACGCCGAAAAGAAAGCAGTGTGTGACTGGATTAAGGAAGAGACGATTGGAGCATCAGATAATGTGAGCAAGAACCCGATGGTTCTTGGCCCGTAGGGGCCTTACGCTATCGAAAATATTTCGGATGACACTCCTGCCCGACCCTAAGATACAGTTTCCAAGCCAGCGATCTCTTCCATCCGCCGCAACACAGCCGAGAAGTCCTTTTCTTCGTCGACAGCCAACTCCTCGGAGTTTACATAAAACGCAGCTTCTGTCGCAGGCATCGAGACATGCTCTTTTGCCGCCGCCTTCAGGATCAGTTCAAAATCTTTGTTCATCAGGCGCAATGGAAATTGCGGGCTGTAATCGTTCACCGCTGCTCTGGCCAGCTTTCCGACGTGAGCCGGCGCGATTACAGCCGTTTTTGACAAGACCTCGAGCAGCCTGTCGCGATCAAGGCCAGCTTTCTCCCCCAGGACCACAGCCTCAGCAATCGCCTGCATCCCTACCCCCAACAATGTGTTGACTACCAGCTTCATCGCTGTTCCTGAACCAGAATCACCCAGGAGAAAATACTGCTTTGCGATGGTCTCAAATATCGGCTGGGCGGCACGGAACAGGTCGCCGCTGCCCCCCGCAAGAAGCGTCAGAGCGCCTTGCTCGGCGGCAGGAGTGCTGCCAGAGATAGCGACGTCCAACACTTCGATGCTACGCCGGGCCCCGAGACCGTGCAACTCGCGAGAGGTGTCTGGAGAGATGGTGCTCATCTCTATCACCACGGATCCCGGTTGGGCGCTGGAAAAGACTCCCTCCGGTTCTGTATACACGCTGCGAACTGCCTCATCGTTGGTCAGGCAAGTGAGAATCACGTCAACTGTGCTCGCCAGTTCCTGAATGTTCTTCGCAACAGTGGCACCCTGTGTGGCGATGGTCGCCGCGTTCGCGAGATTCTTGTCGTACACGAGCAATTTGTAACCATGCGCGAGCAAGCGTTGCGCGATGCGGCTTCCCATGTTTCCCAAGCCGATAAATCCGAGCTTTACCCGATCAGGCGTAAGAGTTGTCATAAAGTCTCCGTTGTATTAAATCGTATGTCCGGCTATATGAATCGCTCCGAAAGTCTGCCGCATTCTCAACCATCACGGCCGCGCGAGCGCAACGAACAGAAAGACGCCCGAGATTCGAAGCAATGCGGAGGGAGAAGCGAGGTGAGAAGAGAAAACAAATATCGATCATCATCTTGCTCCTCTCACCGTCGCTTCTTGGGCGTGTTGCTCTCTTAGGAGCACATACCCCTCCAAACCAGATCTAGTGAGAGTGGAGAATGATTTGTAGGTTCAGCGGCTTAGGCGAGCTAACATATGTCGGTGCATATGAGGAGTAGAAATACCGACACTAGTGTCGCTGTGTTGACTCCCATGCAGATGCCAGAAAGCCACGAGCTCTATGCAACGAGTGCAAAAAAAGGCGGCCCTGAACGGGCCGCCAATCAGGAACGGTCCGAAATCAGAAGGTGAGACTACCCTTGAACTGAATCAGTCGTGGCGAAGCATCGCCACCCAGGAACGATCCCAAAATGCTGGTTGGAGTGTTGACCGTGCTGATGATCGAGCCAAAGTTCGGATTGGAGACGCCGCCGACGGGTTGGTCGAAGTTGGGGTGGTTGAATAGGTTGAAGAATTGAGCTCCGACGCCGATCCGTGCCGCTTCCCAGTGCGGGACTTTGAAATTCTTCATGACGGTGAAATCAGTGTCGAAATATTTCGGTCCATAAAACTGATTGCGTCGTTCGATACCAAAGCCCGTGCTGGCCGGCGTGAACATCGCGTTGGTGAGACATGGGGTCTTGACCGCAGTGGAACCGCAGGACGACGGCGCGCCGCCAAGGTAGTTAGCGAACACGAACGCACCCACACCGCTGAGGTTTCCACCATAATTAAAGGCACTCAGGTTGCCTGTTTGATTTCCGTCCACAACAGTGAATGGCAAACCGCTGCGCGCGAAGATGGTTCCGGAGAACACCCAACCCGACAGGGCAACTTTCGGTCCTTTCCAATACGGCGCATTCCAGACATAGTTCAGGCTGAAGTAGTGTCGAGTGTCATAGTCCGCATTGCCGTAGTTGTAGCGGCGTAAATTGAAGGGATCTTGTGGTGAGAGGACGCTGATGTTAGTCAGCAGTGAGTAAGTGAGGAAGCCAGCATTGGAAACTTCATCCAGGGCGTGACTCCAAGTGTAATTGGCCTGCACTTGCAGGGAATTGAATTGATGTTTTGCGGTTACGCTCAGACCGTTATAGTTCGATACGGCCGGCGTGGATACTTCCGTGATGGTTCCGAAGCGAGGATCCGTTGGGGCAACAGGCAAGTCGCCAAAGGGCGTGGAGCTGTAGGCATTGAGGCCCGCGTTCTGGCTCGCCTCATGCACACCGTGATTGCCCACGTAATTGAGGGCGACGCTGCTTTTCGATCCCAGCGGTTGCTCGACCTGCAGATTCCACTCCTCGTATTGCGGAGCGATTATGCGGTGGGCAGCGTTGTAGAACGAGGGTGGCACAAACAGGGGATCCTGTGCCTGGATCTGACCCAGTGTCTCGCCTGCATGGAAGCCCGTCAAAAACGAGGCATTTGCTCGCGATGCTAGAAGTGCCTGGTTTCCGGACTGGCCGGGCGACAAAGGGCCTGCCCCGGTGATGAACAGATTATTCAGCGGAGCATTGTTCAGCAGATAATCTGCTATCGTGGCAGGGAACATGTCGGTGAACAATCCGAAGCCGCCGCGAATCACCGGGCCCGCGGAACTGAACGGGGACCAGGCGAAGCCGACACGGGGCTGCCAACTAACATTGGTGTATGTACCCAGCGCCTGGTGCAGGCCGGTCTGGATTGCCTGGTCGTATGGAGTGTTGACGTTGTGCGATATGTTGAGAAAATCGGTACCCAAGCGCGCGAAGCAGTTGGTCTGACACACCGGGTTGGAGTTATGATCGCCGCGCAACGCCAGAGTGATCTTTAAGTTTGGACGAGCACTCCACTCGTCTTGTCCATAAAAACCCAAACCGTAGACTGCCACCGGCTGCGTGGCACGAACTGAGAAATTCTGCGCATAGCTGACTCCCTGTCCGTTGTAGAAGCTTGACAGGTCCTCTCCCTGGCTATACCCGATGGTGCCGATGCCCGGCGAGTAGTCCGTCACATCGTTGCGGTGGAAGTTGAGTCCAACCTTCAGCGCATGATTGCCTTTCACTTTCGAGAAGTCATCGATAATCCCATACTGAGTGACGTTGCGACCCTGCGGCCACAGATTCAGATCACGACCGAGAGAAGAAAAAGCGTTTCCACTGAAGCCCAGGCGAAAGGGAATCAATGCGGTTGCCGCAGAGAGGCTATTGGTTGTAAACACCGCGCTGTACCATGAACCTGAGACGATGAACTGGTTCACCGCAGTGCTTCCAAACGAGTGAGTTTCTTGAAGCTGCCCTTCGTACTGTGGCTGTTTACTGAGACCGTCGAAAACGGGACTGATCGGATCTGTATAGGTGGCCTGCAATCCGTGATCGGCGCGGAAGTGGATGAAGGCGCGGTCATTATTGCCGAAGTTCTGGTCGACACGGGCGGTCAGAAGCCACTCGTTGGTCTGATTGCCTGAGGTGGACTGGAACTGCAGAGCGCAAGGAATTGCTGCTGAACCTAATCCAGCGAAGGTGCCGCAACCATCACCCGTCGGCGTCGGGTTCGCGCCCGTGGTCGCGCCTGGGGGCAAGACATCTTTGGCGGTCTTCGCTCCCTGCGCGTTGTTCCATAACGAGAACAAAGTTTGGTAGAAGGGGATCGAGGCCGGTTGTGGCTGCAGGTGAATTAGAGTGGCGGCTTGAAACTGCGGGCTCGGAATGTTGACCTTTGTGCTGGTCGGAAGCAAAACCCGGACGCCTTCCGTGTTGACAAAAAAGAAGGTCTTGTCTTTGCGAATGGGTCCGCCAAACGACGCGGCCCACTGGTTAGCGTTATCAAACGGACGCGGCGTGCCAGTTTGATTGTTGAAGTAGTTGTTGGCATTCAGCGTTCGCCCGTTCCACCAATAAAGCGCATTCCCGTGCCATCGGTCGGACCCGGATTTGGTGACGTAATTCACATTGGCTCCCGCCAAGCCGCCATACTGGCCGGAGTAACCGTTGTTGACGACGGTCGCTTGATCGATGTCATTTTGACCCAGAAGCAGGTTCGTCGCCCCACTGTTGTTAAGGTTCAGAAAGGGATCGTTCTCGTCCATACCGTCAACCGTAAACAGATTTGAGGTTGCCGGTAAGCCGAAAGTAGCGGAGTTGCCGTATCCACCTTGGGTATTCATTACCGCTCCGGGAGATGTCTGCACGATATAGCTCAGGTCATTGCCGGGGTTCGGAACCTCGGCAATCTGTTGCGCCGAAAACGAAGTGGTTAAGTCCGCGTTGTCGGTTTGGACAACATCTCCGCTCCCGGTTACCTCAACAGTTTGAGTCGCAGACGCAAGTTGCACTTGAATATTCAACGTAGTGGTTTGACCGACGGCGACAGAAGCAGCCTGTTGCGAAACCTTAAAATTCGAAGCAGAGACTGAGATGGCGTATGCTCCCGGGCTCAACAAAGAGAATCGGTACGCGCCTTGATCGTTCGTGGTGTGAGTCTGCGTAGCGCCCGTAGCGTTATTCTTCAGCGAGACCTGCGCGTTCGAGATTGCAGCCCCAGATGGGTCGGTGACGATTCCAGCAATGTCACCAGAAGTGAGAGACTGAGCAACAGCTACTCTCGTCGAAAGCGCAACCAGCAAGCAGGTGAAAGCGCAGAGCAACAGATAACGGTTGGACATAAGCGGCGAAACCTCCCAAGCGAATGTGGTTGTCGAACATCACCTCTCCATCGCTACAGGTGACTTGCACACGCCCTGGGCAGGTCTAGAAGATTGTGTTCGATACGAGCCGTGCTGGAGCAATTGCATTTCCACAGTAAAGGCCGCAATGAACAGCGCGCTCACTTCTATGTTTCGATTAAGTTACGTTCAGGAGTTTCCGGCTAGCAGAGAACACTGATGCGAATGCGTGTCCGCTGACTGACGCCTTGACGATGGATTGACTCGCCGTTGGAAGTGCCGCCATAGCTTGACAATTCGACGAATGATCGCGAACCTGCAACAACTGAATTCGCGACCCGCGATAAGATGTCGGACTGGTTGGCTGTTGCTGTCTCACACAGCAAACCGCATGCGGCAACCCGAATTATTAAGCCAGATTGTTTTTCAGCGAGATCCGATCAATTCGGTAACCTCGGACAGTTCCTCGAATTCTTCTTCCGTTAAGCGCAGTGAAGCCGCCGCAACGTTCTGCTCCAGATGTTCGATCGAGGACGTTCCTGGGATTGGCAACATGATCGGAGATCGCCGCAACAGCCAGGCCAAGGCTATCTGTGTGGGGTTCGCATTGTGCGCTTTTGCCGTGCGGTTCAGAACTTCTCCCGCAACTCTGCCGGCTCCAAGGGGGAACCAGGGAATGAAAGCGATCCGGTTTCGCTGGCAATATTCCACCACGTAGTCCCATTCACGGTCCGCAAAGCTATAGCGATTCTGCACGGAGACAATCGGAACAATTTTGCGAGCGCGCTCGATGTGCTCCTGCGTGACGTTGGATAACGCGACCAAACGAATCTTGCCCTCGTGGCGGAGCTCAGCCAGGGTTTCAACCGAAACGTCGAAAGACACTACCGGGTCGGGGATATGGAGTTGGTAAACATCGATGCGATCCAATCGCAGTCTCTTGAGGCTGCCCTCGACTGCTTTCCGGAGGTGAGAGGGAGTTGCATCGTGCGTCCACTGATTCGGGCCGGGCCGATTCCACCCGCCTTTGGTGGCAATCACTAAACCGCTCGGGTACGGAAACAACGCCTCGGCAATCAGTTCCTCGCTTACATAAGGTCCGTATGAATCTGCAGTGTCGATGAAATTGACGTCGAGTTCGACGGCGCGTCGGAGAACCGCGAGCGCCCCCTTGCGATCTTTTGGAGGCCCCCAGATACCTTCGCCAGTAAGGCGCATTGCTCCGTAACCGAGACGGTTGACAGAAAGTTCTCCGCCGAGTGACACCTGGCCAGCCGCGCTTGCAGAAATGTTCTTATTCACAATTCACCTCGATACCTCCGTTGAAGCGGAGTCACTATTTGGATGCCGAACCGCTTTCTTGTGCACCATGAGAAGTTTTGAGCGACTTCAGATAGGTGACAAGCTGCCATCGTTGCCGCTCCGGCAGCGTGCTCCAGGATGGCATTCCCTTGTCAGGAGCTCCTGTCGTGATAAACCAGAAGATCTCTCCGTCAGACGCGGATTGCGTGGACCCGTGCACTAGGGCAGGCATCGCTCCATTCCCTTGCCCATGAGTGCCGTGACAAGAGCTACAGTTCGTTGCGTACAGCCTTGACCCCGCTGCGGCGGCCGTCTGCTGTCCTGCATAGGGATTCTTCATGTGGACACTGGACACTGGCGCATCATGAAACTGCGCGTCTTGCGCATGCAAAAACACCGCTAAAACAATCCACAAAATTGCAAATATTATTGCTGTAGGAAATGATGAGCGTCTAGTGTTTTTCAAAGTTATCTCCTTCGGCTGTTGCTCGCCCTTGACGATTCCATCGAATATGCAAAGGTTAGGCGAGCGTCCGCCACTCTGGGAGAAGCAACTCGCTTGCCAACTTACAAGTCCGTCTTCGTGCAACATGGAAGCTGACTCGTGCAGACTCAGTGACCGCGATTGAACACCCGCGTCGATATGCGGACATGGGGTTCAAATCCTGGCTTGCTCTTGTGAGAAACCCGAATAAATTCTGGACTTTGTCTCCAGTAGATGCAGGGCTGCGTGGCACGCGGAATGCTGTCTAACGAGAGGGAAGGAACGCAAACGATGAAGCTCAAAGTGAATGGGATAGATCACGCCTTCGACGGCGATCCCGACATGCCACTCCTGTGGTACCTACGTGACATTTTGGGACAGACGGGAACAAAGTTTGGTTGCGGCATCGCCTTGTGCGGCGCCTGCACCGTTCATAAAAACGGCGAAGCCATACGGTCGTGTGTTACGCCGATGAGCGCGGTGGCGGATAGTAACATTCGCACGATTGAGGACCTTGGAGCAAACGGCCTTCATCCCGTGCAAGAAGCGTGGATGGAGGTGAACGTTCCGCAATGCGGCTATTGTCAGTCCGGACAGATCATGCAGGCAGTTTCGCTTTTGAAAAATAATCCGCATCCCTCTGATCAGGAAATTGATGACGCGATGGCCGGAAATATCTGTCGCTGCGGCACCTACCAACGAATTCGCCAGGCGATCAAGCTGGCGGCGGGGAAAAACGCATGAGTCCAATGGAAAATGTAAGCCGGCGACGGTTTCTCCAAGGAATTTTCGGGGCAGGAGCGCTTGTCCTTGCTGCTCGATACGTTCCGCCGATGCTCAGGCATGGTCACTCCACAGACGGTCAAACCGATGCGGACCGCGCAACCTTTCATCCCAATCTTTTTGTAGGAATTCAGCAGGATGGAACCGTCTACATCGTGGCTCACCGCTCGGAAATGGGAACGACCATTCGCACATCTTTGCCATTAGTGCTTGCCGATGAGCTTGACGCCGATTGGAAGCGGGTGAAAATCGATCAGGCGATTGGCGATAAGCGATACGGAGATCAAAACACCGACGGGTCGCATTCCATCAGGAGCTTCTTTGACACACTGCGCCAGTGCGGCGCCGCAGCGCGCTTGATGTTGATCCAGGCGGCGGCAGAGCAGTGGAGCGTAACCGTCTCTGAGTGTTCCACGGAAATGCATACCGTAGTTCACAAGGCAACGGGCCGGCGCTTGGGGTACGGAGAACTGGCGTCTGCAGCGGCGCGCCTTCCCGTGCCAAAGACTGAACAACTCAAGCTGAAAGAACCCTCGGATTGGCGCTACATCGGGAAGGGAATGACCAGCGTTGACCTGGAAGATCTCTGCACGGGCAGGGCGATGTATGGAATGGATGCGCGCTTGGATGGCATGGTCTATGCGTCGATCGAACATCCTCCAGTGTTTGGTGGAAAAATAAAAAGTCTCGACGATCAGGAAGCGCTGAAGGTTGCAGGAGTACGCCAGACTGTTCAGATTGATCCGTTCAAGCCGCCTTGTGCATTTCAGCCGCTGGGCGGCGTTGCTGTGATTGCCGACAATACCTGGGCTGCATTCCAGGGGCGCAAGAAACTGAAGATCACCTGGGACAACGGGGCCAACGAATCCTACGACTCCGTCGAATACAAAAAAGAGCTCAGGGAAACGGCGCACAAGCCAGGGAAACTCATCCGCAGCGTAGGCGACTCTAATAAAGAATTCCCCACGGGCAAGAATGTGGTTCAGGCCGACTATTACGTTCCACTTCTGGCCCACACCCCGATGGAGCCGATGGTCGCGCTGGCGGAATTCAAAGACGGAAGACTGACGGCCTGGGCGCCCACCCAAAATCCGCAGGGGGCGCAGGCGATAATAGCCTCGGAAGTCGGCATTCCAGTCGAAGACGTGGTTTGTCATGTCACACTGTTAGGCGGCGGATTTGGAAGAAAATCGAAGCCCGATTACATTGCCGAGGCCGCGGTCTTATCGAAGAAGCTGGAGCGCCCAGTAAAAGTTGTCTGGACCCGCGAAGACGACGTGAAGTTTGACTACTACAACGCGGTAGCTGCGATGTACATGAAGGCTGCTGTCGATGAGAAGGGAAAGCCCACGGCGTGGCTACAGAGGTCGGTGTTTCCGCCAATCACTTCGATCTTCGACGTGAACGCCGTTTATGGAGACCCCCCGCATTTGGCTCAGGGTTGGACCGACCTTCCTTACGATTTGCCCAACATCCGCATTGAGAACGGCCCCGCGCAAGCTCATGTCAGGATCGGTTGGTTGCGCTCCGTAGCGAACATCTATCATGCATTCGCGATCCAGTGTTTTACAGATGAACTGGCCCACCGCGCCAACCGCGATCCCGTGGAGTATATGCTCGACCTGATCGGACCGGCCCGCACTTTGGACTTCACCAACGTGGAATATCCGAACTACGGCGCGGATTACAAAACCTATCCGTGGGAAACAGGCCGGCTGCGGAATGTCATCGAAATGGTCGCCGAAAAATCCGGATGGGCTAGAAAAAAGAGTTCTAAGGGCCACGGGTTTGGATTTGCGGCACATCGCAGTTTCTTGACGTATGTGGCGACGGTCGTGGAAGTGGAGGTGAGTAATGACGGCGAGATACGCATTCCCCGGGTCGACACAGCGGTGGATGCCGGGCTCGTGGTAAATCCGGACGCCACGCGCGCACAATTCGAAGGAGCGGCGGTCTTCGGCACGAGCATTGTGCGCAGCGGAGAGATCACCGCCAAGAACGGTGTAATCCAGCAATCCAATTTCAATGACTATCCCGCGGCTCGAATCAATGAAGTCCCGGATCAAACGAACGTCTACATTACGGAGAGCTCTGCGCCGCCGGCTGGAGTCGGAGAGCCTGGGGTCCCACCATTTGTTGCCGCGTTTTGTAATGCGATTTTCGCCGCCACGGGCAAGCGCCTCCGCGACTTGCCGCTTTCGAGCAGCAATCTGTTCGGATAATATTGCCTCGTACAAATTCACAGGAGGTTTTCTATGTCTCTCAATGACAACGACTCCACTGAATCCCGCTCCAATCGTTCCGATGAGTCGTCGTTGCGCGACAGCGATCCGAGTTCCGGCCTGAGTAGGAGAGAGTTTGTTGGCATGGCTGCAGCTTCGCTGCTGATGGCAGGAACGCTAAGCGGGTCCGCCGAAACCGATCGCAAGAATGGAATTCCGTTTAGAACGCTGGGCCGGACTGGTGAACGGGTCTCGGTGATCGGACTCGGCGGTTATCACTTAGGCAAGCAGAGCGATCCAGCCGAGAGCATTCGCATTATTCGCACGGGACTCGATGAAGGAATCAATTTCCTCGATAACTGCTGGGACTACAACGGCGGAGAGAGCGAAATTCGAATGGGCAAGGCCCTGCGTGACGGCTATCGTCAGAAAGCATTCTTGATGACCAAGATCGATGGTCGAACCAAGACCGCTGCAACCTCTCAGCTCAATGAATCGCTGCAGAGGTTGCAGACCGATCGAATTGACTTACTCCAATTTCACGAAGTGATCCGCGATTCTGATCCGGACCGCGTCTTTGCCGCAGGCGGTGGGATGGAGGCAGTTCTAGAAGCCCAGAAGGCGGGCAAGGTTCGTTTTATCGGATTCACTGGGCATAAGAGTCCAGACATTCACTTGAAAATGCTCGCCACGGCTTCACAGCACGGGTTCAAGTTCGATGCCGTTCAGATGCCTCTTAACGTAATGGACGCCCACTTCAACAGTTTCGAAAAGAAAGTCCTGCCGGTTTTGACTGAGAACGGCATTGGAGTTCTCGGCATGAAACCGATGGGCGATCACCACATCCTTCAGAGCAAGACTGCCACCCCGATCGAGTGTCTCCATTACTCGATGAATCTCCCGACCAGTGTCGTCATCACCGGTTGCGATTCAATACAGATCCTTCAACAAGCTCTCCAGGCGGCCCGCAGCTTTCAGGCGATGGATTCTTCTCAGGTTGCAACTCTTCTGGCAAAAACTTCGAAGGCCGCGGAGTCAGGCCAGTTCGAACTTTACAAGACGAGTCACCAGTTTGACGGCACGTACGCCAACCCGCAGTGGCTCGGCTAAAGAGCACGATCTCAGCGGTTGTGAGGATGTGGCGCCTTTGTTCGGCGCCCCTGTTTTTCTCCGCGACAGTGCAAGTCGTTGAACGGCTGGGCGGAATTATCAGGCACAATCCTTGTTAAAACTGAAAGCCGCGCGTGCTATTGCGATCTTGCGTAATAGCCGGTTCTGGCATGCACGTACAGCTGCGGAAGTCTCTTGGGAACCTGTGTCAATTTGACTTTAATCTTCCGCCACTTGCCATCATCTTTCAAACTGTTCGGACTGTACGCGAGCACATACTGGTTGCGCAACTCAACCCCGATGTGTTGAGTGACTAGTGGAAGATCTCTAGGATTGTCGAGCGTGTAACAGCGAGCGCCGGTCACTTCAGAAATCTGCGTCAGAAGATCAGGGCCTAGAATCGCTTCCGGTGTATGGAATTCCCGGTCGAAAACGCCAACCGAATAGACAAGAACATCGGACTCCTTAATCCTGGACTTCACTTCTTTTTCCGTATAGTGGCTGTGGTTGTCGCCCCCGTCCGAAATAAGGAGCAATGCTTTTCTCGCATACTTCGCCTCGTGCATTTTGTTCAGGCCCAGGTAAAGAGCATCGAGCAGTGCGGTTTGCCCCTTGGGGCGCACAAGAAGCAACTGTTCCTGCAAATCCGCGACTGTATGGGTGAAGGTCTGGACGAGATGTGGTGTGTCTGAAAAGGTAATCAGAAAGAACTCATCTTGTGGGTTCGAAGCCTCCAACAGCTTCAGGACGGCTTCTCGTGCCCTTTCGATCTTCGACGCCATGCTGCCACTCACATCGAGGATCACCCCTAACGATACCGGCGCATCCTCGCGGGAAAAGTGTTTAATCTCTTGTGACTGCTTGCCTTCGAACAGTTGGAAATTACCCCGTTCGAGCCCCACTATCACACGATTCATGGGGTCGGTAACCGTGACTGGCACCAGCACTAGCTCTGTATGTGTGCGAATGGTATCGAGGCCGCTGTTGCTGAGTACGCTTGTCCTCGACTGAACTCTAGGCTCGATGTGAATGTCGGAAATCTCGCTCTGTGCGTGGGCAACTGGAAGTTCTACGCAGAGGAATGCGAAAGCAGCAATCGCTAAAAGTCCGCGAACCGAAGCCAACAGCTGAGGGCCTGGAAACATGACGACTACCTCGAAAACTGTTTATGCACGCTGTGTTCCAAGGTACGAAATGAAGGCTATGTTACGAATTAGCTTCTATGGGAGCGCACGAGACCAAGACTTCGTGACACGATTTGGACGCCTCGATTGAGAAGTGAAGTATTGTCGTTGTCCAAATGCGGACTCCCCAATCCCCCTATTGACACTCTGGACAGTTCGGATTCTTCGTGCTGCTCATCTACTTTTTTACTGGTGAGTGTCGACTCGTGGCATACAGCATTTGGAAAACTGGATGTCGCTCGAGCATCAGGCGGCGGGTGGAATCGTTCGCAACTGCTCAACGCTCGGCAGGTATACGATAAGCCGTTGAAGACGGACAGAAGCCTCTAGGACGCAAGCCTCGACGAATAGTACCCGGGTTGGTTGAGGCAATTGTAGGGAAGGTCGGAGTCATGCTCCAGCAGTTGCGGTTGGCTCGATTACATCGCGTTTCGTCTGGAAACCGGGTCGATAAATCTGCAGCTTCTGCATCTTGTGGATCAGAGTAGTGCGCTTTAATCCAAGTTTGGCAGCCGCGCCGTTCGGACCGCCGATCACCCAACGAACTTGCTCTAGCGTTTGCAGGATCAATGAGCGCTCGGACTCCCTCAGAGTTGTTGCAGCTGGCGGCACGGTGACTGACTGGCTTCTTGTCGTTCGCAAAGGATTGGGAAGCACACCATCTCTTGAAAGAATCACGGCACGTTCGATCAGGTTCTGTAGCTCGCGAATGTTTCCCGGCCAGTGATAGGAGTTCAGCGCGGACATGGTTTCTGGGGGGATGTACTCGATTTTCCGTCCCATCCGTCGGCCAAAAATCTCGACGAAATGCATGACCAAGGCGGGAACATCTTCGGGGCGCGCCCGCAGAGGGGGTAGCAGCACGGGGAAAACATTCAGTCGGTAGTAGAGGTCGCTGCGAAATTGGCCTCGATTCACCATTTCGGCGAGATCACGATTTGTGGCAGCCACTAGCCGAACATCCACCTGGTGCGTCCGGGTGCTACCCAGGCGCTCGAACTCCTGTTCTTGCAAAACGCGCAGCAGTTTAGGCTGCAAGGCCGGCGGAATATCACCGACCTCATCCAGGAAGAGCGTGCCTTTATCCGCGAGTTCAAAACGGCCAATCTTTTGGGCGATCGCTCCGGTAAATGCGCCTTTCTCGTGGCCGAAGAGTTCGCTTTCGAGGAGATCCAGGGGAATGGCCGCGCAATTCAGCCTGACGAATGGGCGTCCGCACCGCGAGCTGATGTTGTGAATGGCGTGCGCGATCAACTCCTTTCCGGTGCCGGTTTCTCCCTGGATAAGAACGGTGGAATCCGTAGGCGCGACCCGTTCGACCTGTTCGAGTACGTCTTCAAGAGCTGGGCTGCTTCCTATGACCTGCTCGAATCTGCGCCCGTAAGAACTCTCGTCAACAGCCCTTGATATCTGGATAGCCGCCACAGAGACCTCCTCGTGTGCACGCCGCTTATCGGGCTCAGCTTCCTAAGGCAGCCCGAACACTCGCCAGCAATGCCTCGTCGTCAAACGGTTTTGCAAGGAACTCCACCGCTCCTGCTTTCAACGCTCGCATTCGCATTTTTTCGTCACCGTGCGCCGTGATGAAGATGGTCGGAATTCGGCGCTGTTCGTCGTTCAGCTCGGCCTGCAATTCCAGCCCCGACATTCCTGGCATGCGGATATCCGCAATCAAACAGGCTGTGTGGTTCTGCTGACCGGAAGTCAGGAATTCTTCCGCGGACGCAAAAGTTTGCGACTGCAATCCGACGGATTTCAACATCCCCTGCAGTGCGCCGCGCATTAAGTCGTCGTCATCGACGATCGCGACTAAGTTAGTCTTGCCTTCGTTGGCCATGATTGAAAGCTAGCAGCGTCGTCTGAAACGCACAATCATACGTTGGTATGCGAGTGCTCATACCAGCGGCACCCTTCCTGGAATGCCTCGAAGAGCCGCATGCGACAACACTGGCCTCAGAAAAAACGGCGACGAACGATTAATCGAATGGAGAAGAGTTCAGCGCTGGAACCGTCCAAATGTTGACATCGTTATCAGCCTGTCGACACCAGGACAGTCAATCTCATTGCCCGTGTAGCGGAAGAAGCCCCGGGATCCTTAGCTTACCGGCAAGGTCACCTTTGGAGAATTGCATGCAAATACCGGGATGGCGTAGCAGCTCCAAATTCGCCCACGCCAGGGATTCCCTCAAAACGCCCATGGTGTTGGCATGAGACTGCTGCGCCAAGAGTTTTCAAGTCCTTCATTGCGGGTGGTCACACTTGTCACTGGTTCTGGATGAACCAGGCAACGCTACAGCGAAGGCAGTAGAAGAAGGGAACTGCTATGACGCGTCAAACAAAATACGCGCGGATTCTATTCCTTAGCGTGGCTGTCTTTTTCGCATTGTACGGTGGTGCCCAGATTGCGGTGCCGGAGCCACCGGAGGTGCGGGCTAAGATTCATGTTGTATCCCTCAGGCTTGATGCCGTAAATGAAAACGGCCGGGATGCGTTTGCTTTCGACGGAGAGACGGTGGCTCCGGTCATCCGCGCTTCTCCCGGTGACACTCTGCGAATCACGTACGTCAACCATCTTCCGCTCATGTCGGCGGAGACGTGTGCCATAAATCCGTGCATGGATATGACGAACTTGCACTTTCATGGGCTCGCCGTGTCCCCAGATGCCCCTCAAGATGATGTGTTAACCATGCTGGCTAAACCGGGTCAGGCTTTGCACTACTCAGTTGAGATTCCACGCGATCATCCGCCAGGTCTTTTCTGGTACCACACCCATCCGCACGGGGAGAGTCACCGGCAAGTACTGGACGGAATGTCGGGAGCCATCGTAATCGAAGGAATGGAGCGCTATCTCCCTGAGCTCTCAAAGCTGCGTGAGCGTGTGATAGTTGTGCGCGGCCGCTCCATCGAGCATGATCCGAATGCCAGCGCACTCATGCACGAGGTTGAAATCCCCACAAAGGGATGCGGAGGAGAGACCGAAAAAGTCGAGGAAATTTTTACCGTCAACGGAGTGATTCGGCCACAAATCGAGATCGCGCCTGAAGAGCGGCAGTTCTGGCGCATTGTGAACGCCTCTGCGGACCGCTATCTGGACTTGCAGTTGGATGGAGAGAGTCTTGAAGTCGTGGCACTTGACGGGCTGCCGCTAGCCTACCACGATCCCAAACATCCGACACAAGCGGCCGATCACATCTTGGTTGCGCCTGCGGGCCGGCTCGAGGCAATCGTTACGGGTCCACCCTCCGGCGCTCATAGAACGCTGCGCACTCTGTGCGTGAATACAGGTCCGGCCGGGGACCCCAACCCCGAGATGGTACTGGCAGATCTTGTGCCGCCAAGGTCCGATCAAATCAAAGCGGACCCACTTTCTCGGAACGCGCATGCCATCAATCACCGTCCTCCGGTTTATAAACCCGTCAACGTTGAGCCGTTCAAGAAAACGGCCCCGGATTTCATTGTCACTTTTACAGAGGACAAGAACGGCTTCTACATCAACGGCCGCAAATTTTCGCCGGACGAGAGTCCGATGACAAGCGTTCGTGTTGGTACGTATCAGCATTGGCGTATTCTCAATGCAACAGCCGAGCTGCATCCTTTTCACATCCACCAGGTTCACTTCTTGGCTTATGCACAAAATGGCGCGCCGCTGCCCGATCCAGCGTGGCTGGACACCGTGAATGTTCCTTATGGCGGCTTTGTCGACGTCATCCTCGACTTTACCGACCCAGTCATCAGGGGTATGTCGGTGTTTCATTGCCATTTGCTGAATCACGAGGACAAGGGGATGATGGCCAAGATCCTGTTCAGGTAATAACGGCTCGGTGGCGTCGATTCGTTTCCAATGCCGCGTAGGAGTGGGACAAACATGAGCGACGTAACTCGCAGATCGTTAATAACCCGGGGAGCGTTAGGCTTACTAACAGTCGGCTTGTTCAGCGGCGTGCCCGACGCAACCGAAGCCCAGCTTGTCTGGAAAACTTCAGAGTGGAAACTCGCCGAATTCGAGAAGCTCGTGACGGATCCAGCCCGGATCAAGCAACTGTACGACGTCGTGCACAATGGCGACGGAAGATTCCTCAACAACATCAAGAATTCTTTCAATGGACTGCAGTTCGGTTTCGGCATCCCGGAGCGGCAAGTCAAGATGGCAGCCGCGCTGCACGGCCCCGCCAACATGCTCAGTTACGACGACTACGTATGGCAGAAGTACCAGATCGGCGAGTGGTTGAAAGTGACCGACCCGGCAACCGGGAAGCCTGCAGTCAAAAACCTCTTCTACAACAGGAAAGTCGGCATGAAGCAAGAGTCTGCCGTCAAGAATCCGGACGACCTGAATTCCATCTATCAGGACACGAGTATGGAAGCCCTGCAATCGCGGGGCGTACAGTTTCTGAGTTGTCATACCGCACTTGAAGAACAGGTTCCGGTCCTTATCTCTCGCAACAAGCTGCCGCAATCGCCGGAAGATGTTGTAAAGGACATGCTTACGCACACCCTGCCGGGAGTCCTGGTCGTAGCCTCCATGGTCGCGGCTATTGCACTTCTCCAAGCCGAAGGTCATTACACATACATCACGGTTTAGACGAGTCGGTGCATGGTCACGACGATCGCAGCTGTCGCCATATCGTCACTGCGGTGACACAGACGGGCGGCGCTACTGGTTTTTCAACGTTTGCGGTTGGCAGCACGATTGCATTTAGACGGTTGATTGGAGTTACGAGCCAAGGTTCGAAGTACTAACGCCGCGGGACAGGAGGAACCGGAGATGGACGAGGACTACATGTTTCTTTGTGGAGTGATGTGGTGCAGGTTCGGTCAGCAAGAAGCGGGCAATGAGCTGTTAAGGGCAGCGACTTCGATGGATCCGGATATGAGAGCACTGGCGCGGGCAATGTTGGCGAAGGGTGCGCTTCGCTTGAGAGACCTGAATATAGCGGCTGCGCCAGTTCTCGCTCGATCCTAGGAGGCACTTATGTGGATGAGATCGTGCGCGGTTTGTAAAGCACTTTTGCGCAAAGTCCGATTGCGTGATTCGGTGCGTTGTCAATGCGGATGGGTCTGGTAGGGCTGTTGAAGCTGATGGACGCTTGCCCAGCACCAATGCCGTGTGATCCTGGAAGAATTTGATTTTGCAAGACCCAGGGGATTTGCGAACGTTATCGACGATGAGAAGAATTCATGTCGCACAACAAGCCAGCCTCGTATCACAGCAACCAATACAACGCGCAATCGGCTTGTCAACACTGCGAGGGGATCATCTGCCACGAGCGCTGGTGTCTGACGCTGAATCCAGTTGTCCACTATGCCTGTGAGATTGTCCTGTATCCCGACAAGCTAGCAATCGGAGACGCCATTATCCTCCACTCACTAGGTGTTGCATGGAGCAATGCGCGCCTCTAGAACGTCCCGTCCGGCCAGGCGCAGAATTATCGGCGGGCTAATGCCTTCTTTCCTGGATCGTACATGCAGCTCTTCAAACCCCCAAGGATGTTGTCTATGCTTGAAGGAATTTTTCAGCCCATGCATTTATTGGTAATCTTTGGAATCGCTTTGCTTGTGTTCGGACCGAAGAAGCTTCCCGAGCTCGGCAAAGGAATCGGAGAGGGTATCCGTGGTTTAGAGTCGGTGATGAAAGACCGCGAGCAGCCCGCTGACAAAATCACGAATCCGCCTCATGATTCATAGAATCAGCACGCCGGGTCGTTGGTGTGAATGCCGTCGGAAGATTCAGTGTGCTCTTCTGACACAGCTGAGTCGTGTCGTTCGACCCGAGTAGGTAAAGTGAAATAAAATGTTGTGCCTTGCGGAGAATTCTTAACAGCCCACAAGCGCCCGCCGTGCGATTCAATAATGGAGCGGCTGATCCGCAATCCCATTCCCGTGCCGTTACTCTTGGTAGTAAAGAACGCGTCAAAGATCTTGTCTGCCTGCTGCAGTGGAAGCCCCACGCCAGTATCGCTGACCGAGATCCGTACCTGACCATTCTCAGCGCACTGCGACTGGGTTGTGAGCTCACGCGCGCCCTCCACATCCTTCATCGCTTCCATGCTGTTCATAATGAGGTTCATCAACACCTGTTGCAGTTGCACGCGATCTCCCATGACCCGAGGGAGGTCCGCAGCAAGTTCCGTCCGAACTGATACGGCAAATTGAGTTGCCTCTCCGTGCAGGAGCAGTATCATCTCTCGAATAATCTCGTTTAGATCGACAACCTCCCATTGGAGGGTATCCTTCTTGAATAGATGGCGGACGCGGTTGACGATCTCACTCGCCCGCCTTCCGTCTAGTACCATTCTTGAGGCAGCCGCGCGCGCTTCCTGCAAATCGGGTTGATCGCGGGAGAGCCAGCGCAAGCAAGTAGTGGCGTCGGTGATGGCTGCGGCAATCGGTTGCTTGATCTCGTGCGCAAGGGAGGCAGTCAGCTCTCCCATGCTGCTCACCCGGTTGGCGTGTGTGAGATCAGCCTGCGCCTGATGCAGAGCTTCCTCCGCTTGCTTGCGTTCGCGGTGGCGCTGCTCGATGCTGCGTACACGGACGCTATAGATGGCCCAGAGCGTCGCCAGAAAAGCGAACACGCACGACACACGGAACCACCATGTGCTCCACCACGGAGGAAGGATCTCGATGAGCACGGCCGCGCCTGGCTCGCTCCAGAGGCCGCGGCTTGTCGCGCCCTGAACGCGAAACTTATAGACACCCTTCGGCAGGGTCGTGTAGGTAGCCAGACGTTCGTCGCTTCCGACTTCGTGCCATTTCTCGTCCAGTCCTTCAAGCTTGTAGCGATACCGGTTGGTAGCCGGGCTGAAATAGCTGAGAGCGGAGAATGCGAACGAGAAAATCCGTTGCTCATGAGAGAGTTTCAACCGAGTCGTATAGGAAATGGACTTGCTCAGTGGCGACCCGCCTCCGATGTCAACCGGATTGCCCGACAGCCGAAATTCTGTGAGCACTACTGGGGGCGTGTACGAAGTGTCTACGACGCCGTCCGGGTGGAAGACAGTAGCTCCGTTAAAGCCCCCGAAGAACATTTCTCCACTTCGATTCTTGAAGCACGCGCCCCAGCCGGTCAAGTCAGGGCCTGGCAGTCCCTCAGCTGTCGAGTAACTCCTGATCGTTTTGCTCTGTGGATCGAAGTTGGCTATCCCATTGTTCGTACTCATCCAAAGATTGCCGCGGTCATCTTCGAGGATGCATCCCACCGCATTTCCAGGCATTCCGTCCGGCCGCGCGTAGACGGTGAAAGTACCCGTCTTGGAGTCGAATTTGTCCAGTCCGTTTTGCGTACCGACCCACATCGTACCCCAGCGATCAAAGTAGACAGAGTTCACCCGGTTGTCGCTCAACGTCCCCGGACGATTTATGTCGTGTTCGTATTTGGTGAACTGACCTGTCGCTGGATCGAAACGTTGCAGACCTGAGGAATCCGTGCCAAGCCACAGTGCTCCCTCCCGGTCCTCGACCAGTTCAAGATAGGAAACGACTCTCTGCGGATCGATCTTATAAATTGTGAAGCGTCCAGTCGCCGAATCGAAACGATTCAGGCCATCGTCGGTGGCGACCCATAGCGTTCCTGCATGGTCGACGAGAAGGCGTGGCACGATATTGTTGCTCAGGCTATATGGATCAGCCGGATTGTGAAGGTACGTCCGGAATGTTCCCGTCCGCGGGTCAAGACGGAGCAGCCCGTGGTTATATGTTCCAGCCCAGAGGTTGCCGGAACGGTCTACGCGAATCGAAATCACATCGGTACTGGCTGGTCCGGTCTTCCGGCGGTAGGCAATGTGGTGCCCAGTTTTGCGGTCGATACAGTTGAGTGCTTCGGGCGTACCGATCCACAGGATTCCCTGATGATCCTCGTATATTGCGCCAACAAAAGGGTCAGCCGTGCCCTCCGAACTGGCTAGATAAGGAATTCTGTTAAACGGCAGAGGTTTCGTCGCAAAATGGGTTACTCCCATCCTACCCAGGCCAGCCCAGAGGCTCCCTTCTCGATCCGCGAATAGGTTCTCGACACTGTTTTGGGGCAGGCTGTTGGGATCAGCAGGGTTGTTGCGGTAACGAATAAGTCTTCGGTGCTCTTGGTCAAACTTAAGCAAACCAGCACCATGCGTTGCAAGCCACAGAGTGCCGTCCCGGTCTTCGGTCATCGCCATTATGACCGTCAGGGCTGTGGTGGACCGCTCCAGTTCGTGAAACGAATAGTTGGTTAGCGTGTTCGTCTTCCGGTCAAACACAGATAACGCGTTGGGTGAGTCGCGAAAGATCCAGAACGTGCCGAAGCGATCCTCGTAGAATCCAAACCCCGCCGGAGCTCCAGCTATTGGAATGTTCCGCGTGACCTTGCCCGCTCTGCGGTCGAATTCGTCCAGGTACCCAATAGTCGCAACCCAGAACCTCCCTTCCTTATCTTCGCCGGTCGATTTGACATGGTCATTACTCAAGCTGGAGGGATCATTTGGATTGTGAGAATACCGCCGGATAGTTCCGGTCGCAGGATCTAAACTGTACAGGCCGTTGGGAGTTGCCAACCACAATAATCCGGCGCTGTCCTGACTAATGTGGCGGACGAACGGAACCGGGTACCGTGTAAACGTCTCGTTCGCTCGATTGAATTTATTGAGAAATTGATCGCATCCGACCCAGAGCGCGCCATCACGATCTTTGAAGAGGGCGTTCACGTAAACCCCGCCGAGGCTGTTGGGATTTCTTGGATCGTGAACGAACAATTTGAAGTTGTACCCGTCGTACCGGTTCAGCCCATATTGCGTGCCAAACCACATGAAGCCCTGATCGTCCTGCACAATCTGGCCAACTTTTGTTTGCGAGAGCCCCTCGGCTGTGGAGAGACGTGCGAATCGGATGTCCCTCCCATCAACAATGGGCAATCGGATCGGTCGAGGATCCACGCTCGCCTGCGGGATCGCGCCTGGAATTGCTGTGATGTGTCCTTTGTCGAAAGGCCTATTGAGGTCGTGAGCCGCAATCTCCGAGTTGCCGGCACTCCCGGATCGCATCAGGAACACGATGAAGAGAAGGGCCCGCTTCAATGTCGTTGCTCCTTCTGGGCAATCTTCGTTCGCCGGCCTCTTTACTTTCATCGCAACCGCCGCCGGCTGTGATGACCTTAACACCCCCGACTTTGGGAGTTGCGACAGCCAGCGACTTTGGTTAGCGGGAGTTTATGGCACGCTCTCTGCTCCCGACAGGAGGAAGCTGCACGTGACAGGATAACGGGAATTGCCGTACGAAACAAAAGTGTTCTCGCCCATCGCCGGACTACTCTAGCTCGAAACCGTCAAGGTGATCTGGGACTAAATCCCTAAGCGCACTCGGTGTGACGTTCATACCTTTGTCTCACACGGTCGCGTGATGCCATTATTGACTCCCGCTGGTCCCGGCCAGGCTGCTGAATACCATTTCGGTGAAGACTTTCGCGGTCACGTATCCACTACCCCACTTGGCATCGAAATCTTTCGTAGGCACCGCCGTGACCACTTCCTCCATCGTCTTTCCTGCTGCGATCAGGTCCTTAACGCTCTGCCGAACCTGCACCAGCATGTCGCGGTAACCCTGCAGATCTGCGCGCGTGGCGACCGGCCCATGTCCTGGGACGATCTTAGTCTGCGCATCTGTTTGCGACAGAATGCGGTCGAGCGACCGAATCATCCCGTCGATTGATCCGCCAGACACTAGATCGATGATGGGATAGACGTGATTCGAAAAGATGTCACCAACGACAGCAATATTCGCCGGAGCAATGAAAATAACGGTGTCTCCGTCCGTATGGGCAGATCCGTAGTTCTCCAAGGTCAGCCGTTCAGTTCCTTGACTCAATCGCAAGCTGCTTGAGTATGTTCTTTCTGGCAACGCCTGTGGTGGATAGTGACCGTCGCGCAAACCCACGAAAGAGACGTCTTGTACGGAGGCGAGCTGCCGCTTAACGTTTTCCTGCGCGAAGATAACAACGCCCGAGGAGCCGAGGTATGTGTTCCCGCCGGTGTGGTCAAAGTGCCAATGAGTATTCACCAGCCGTGTGACAGGACGCATCGTCGTTTTGAAGATCGCCTCGTCCAGTTCGCTAATCCGTGAAGCCAACCCGCTGTCGATCAACAGGGTGCTGCCATCATCGACGATCGCCGTAACGTTTCCTCCATCGCCGGAAAACACGTAAAGACCTTGGCCGAGAGAAACGACCTTCAGAGGACTATTCTCAAACTCTTCCGTAGCCTTTTGGATGACAGTCTGGGCCGTCCCGCCCTGTCCTGTAGCCCGCGAAGCTGCTCCCGTTAGCACCACAGCGAAAGCAAGCAGCTGTATAAAAGCGTATGAGGGCCGCATGTTTCGAAAAACATTCATCTTGGTTACTCCTTACAAACGAGTCGCGTCGGGCTAAGAGATTGTTGAATAGAGGTCCAAGGACGGAAAAGACTCAGACGGAGCCGCCTAGGGCCATCCTGATTACCGCCGAGAGGGCGTTCCTGGAAAAGTAGAGAGCAATGATCGTGGTGGCAACTTCGCTGTAGGACGTGAAAAGAAAACTTGCAAATCTCCGTAAGGGTGAAGATCTTTCTCCTCGACGCTCCGTCCAATTGCGCCCCTGCGAATGTTTTTCATTTCTCCCACACGCGATTATTTCTGGCATTTGCTTGTTAGAAATAGCGGCCGGCCTCGAAGCATTACTACCCGCCACCGCATCCTCCCGTGAGGAGAAGCCGACGGCGAGAATGGAGGATGCGGCTAGGAGGTCGCGCAACGATTTCTCGTTCGGATAAGCAATGACGAGGCGCTCGGGACCAGTTTCGGTGCGAAGCCCTGCTATCACTGCGTATTGCACGCCCGAAGAATCAACCAACTCGTTCACGACCGCATCCTCCGTCACTTGTGCAGCAGCAAGCGGAGTTCCAAACCTGTCTATTGAGGCAAAATCATTGATGAATGAGACTGAAGCGAAATTGCTGGAAAGGAAGTACGGTTGAATGTCGCATGCCACGAGAGAACGACGCTCGACGGACAGCGCGTCAATCCAAGGACATCACCCAGGTTCAAGTTGCTGGGGAAGAAGTGTTGAAGCTCGACAAGGCCGACGCTAGAAGAAGCGATTGAGGCTGTAAGGTACTTTTGCGGCCACAGGGTCATGCAAGGTTGGATTCGTTGCACAGGCGTTGGTAAAATTCCCGTCCTCGCTGAAATCCGCGTGCAAACGGCTCTTCCACCGCGGCCCCGGGATATTGCCGCTGCAGTTCTTCCAAGTCGCTCGCCATCTCCGACGCGATCTGATCAAACTCTTTGCAGCGATTTCTGGCGTGGAGAGCCGCGTCGAAGCCCAAGAGGTAGAATTTCTCGCTGTCTCCGAACTGCCGGCCAGATTTGAGATAGTCTTCTAGCGCCTCGAAGGGCCCAATGGCTGTTTTGGTCCAAGTTATCGCCTTACGCCGCGGTCTCAGCCACGAAAGTTCCGATCTCGCTCAGGTCTTCATCGGTCAGGCGAAGCTCGCCGGCACGCATGACTCCCTCGGCCTGACGCGCGTTGCGGGCGCCGACGATCGCTCCGGTAACTGCAGGGTTGTGTAACGTCCAAGCGATCGCGACTTCACCAGCGGACCTGTTGTGGCGCCTGGCAATCTGGCGCAAGCAATCAACCAGCGCGAGGTTGCGAGACAGATTAGGCTCGGTGAAGTCGGGATGAGTCCTTCGCCAATCGTCCTTGGGGAGTTTGGCCGCGCGCTCGCGGGTCATGGCGCCCGTTAACAAACCAGAAGCCATCGGAGAATAGACAATGACTCCAATGTTTTCTCGCCTGCAGTACGGCAGAATTTGGTCTTCGACCTCGCGGTGCACGAGCGAGTACCGGGGCTGGAGGGAGTTGACGCTAGCGATGGCCTGCGCGCGGCGCAGCTGCGGGACATTGAAGTTGGAAACGCCAATCCAACGTACCTTGCCCTGCTGCTGCAGTTGCGCCATCATTGACCATCCTTCTTCCAGTTCTGCTGAATCGGGTTCAGGAGGCCAATGAATCTGGTAGAGATCAATCACGTTGACGGAGAGAGACGACGCAGGCTGTCTTCGACCTCCCGCCGGATCGAATCAGGGCTCAACACTTTTCTCACATTGCCAGTGGGGTCCCAGCTCAGACCGCATTTGGTGAAGACGTAAGGCCGCGTGCCCGACCACGTCTTGAGCGCACGGGCCACGACTTCCTCGGAGTGTCCTAGACCGTAGACCGCGGCAGTGTCAATCCAGTTGACTCCGAGTTCTAGTGAGCGATAAATGGCGGCGATGGAATCACTGTCGTCCTGCGATCCCCATGCGAACTGCCAGCCCGAGCCGCCGATGGCCCAGGCGCCGTAGCCCACAGGTGTAATGTGCAGGTCCGAGTTGCCGAGTTTGCGCGTTTGCATCCCTGTCTCCTCGTAGAGTTTCGTTGAGCGACTGTCCAACCAGAGCACAGATGCATTCGCATTTCCAAAAACGGCTGGCAACGCAGACGCCCGTTTGACCTTCTGGTGCAAAGGTTTGTGAGTGCCGGTTGCTCAGGATTCTGGAAGGAAACAGTGTTGGCAACGTCAATGTACTGACCTGCTGTCGGCATGCGGACGCTGCGATGTTCATTGTTTTGTGCGGACCCAACACTCCGCCATGCCAACTTCGGTGCGCTCGCCGCGGCTTGCTCTGGAGCATTCGGGCTGGTAACGTGCTCTGAAATAGTTACGCGGTCAGCTAACCCATCTAAGGAGTACTCACATGCCTCGAAAAATCCCAAAGCCCGTTGAAGAACTCTGGAAAGGTTATCCGACTGTTTGGAAAGCGTTTAATGAGTTGGGCAGCCGCTGTCACGAGGCTGGGCCGCTTGACGAGAAGTCTCGACGTCTGGTGAAACTGGCACTCTCAATTGGCGCCGGGCTCGAGGGTGCTACCCACTCTGCCGTTCGGAATGCTCTCAATGGCGGAGTCACGCAGGAAGAGATTGATCACGTGGCACTACTGGCGGTCAGTACGGTGGGGATGCCAGCTGCAACCCGCGCTTTCACGTGGATCCGCGACAAACGTGAGGGATAGATAGAAGCTGCCAGCCCGAGGGCCCAGGGACGAGATCAGGCCCCTCGGAGCGGGCTGTTTTAGAGCTCACATCGAATCAAATTTAAATTTCACAATCACAATGGTAACGTCGTCGTCGAACCCCACGTCACGAGAATAATCTGTAACGCTTTCGAGAATGTGGTTCATTAGCTCATCGGCTGACATCGTATGAGCGCGCCGAATTAGAGTCGACAAACGTTCCATTCCAAATTCTTCTCCCAGCGAATTCTCCGCCTCGATTACGCCATCGGTGTAGAGCACGAGAATGTCACCGGCATTGAGGCTGGCCGAGTTGGTTGCACAAGCGTCGCTGTCGAACATTCCAATCGGAAAGCAGGAGGAGTTCATCGAAACAACATGATTAGCCTTGGCTTGAAACAGGAGGGCGGGATTATGGCCACAGTTGACGTAGCGAAGGGATCGGCTGCGCGCATCAATGTCCGCTAGCAGGAGCGTTACATAACGGCTGCTGTCGGATAATGAAAAGAGCCCGCTATTCAAGCGATTCACCATCTCGAGCATGTCTCGTTTTTCGCTCGCCTCGAACTGTACGGCGGCCGCCGTAGCCGACATCAGAAGCGCTGCCGGAACGCCCTTGCCGGCGACATCTGCAATCACGATCTGAATGGAATGCTCGTCGATCGGGATGTAGGTGTAGTAATCGCCGCTCACACCTCTTGCAGGCTGCATCTTGCCGGCGATTTCCAGCCCGGGGATGGAGGGACGATGGGTGGGCAGAAACATCCTCTGAACCTGTGCTGCTAATTCAACGTCCTGCAGAAGTTGATCGCGTTGGTGACGCACCGTCCGGTCAAGTTGTTCTTTCTGCTTCACATATCTCTGGATGACGTAGACGACGAAGGTGAATCCCACGGCTGCCGTGAGGTTGTGCGCAATTCGTGCCTCTGGGCTTGGATAAGGAGGGCCAAAAAAATCGTGCAGGAAGACACAGACCACGATCAGCGCATAACTGATCCGGGTGCGCAGAAACATGGCGCTTATCCCGAGTGGCAAAATGTATAGATAGCCTAACGAAACAGTAGAGACGATGAAGTCGGCATACGCAACCGCAGCGATCGATGCGAGGATCAGCATCGCTGGCAGCCACTGTGCGCCGGTGGCAGCCACATCCCGCCGCAAGAACGACCGCGAAGAGAGCGACGTTAGAGTTTCAGAGTGAGCCCCTGCGATTGTCGCCGTCGTCATTTCTTTCTTCTGTCGTCAATACAAAAGTCTATTGATTGCGTGGCAGTGGATTCTCCGCCGTCTGCAAGTGACGGCCAAAGGCCTGTAAGAAATCGATGGCTGCCGCCAGACCGCGCAGACTGTCTTTGTTGAGGAGTCGCCGCAACAAGCCAAAGATCCCGATTGGCTTTTCCTTCTCGGCAGTAGCTTCAGCAATACCTTCAGGAATGGCCTTGAAGATGCCCTTGAACCATTCCGGCTCAATGCTCCCGAGGATCTGCCGCCAGAAGAGCAGATTCCTGATCGCACGAATCGCTTCCGGTGTTTTGACATTGTCCACAACGGTTTCCAGAATCTCGTCGCTCGCTGCCAGGGCGCTGCGCACGATTTCCAGCACGCCACGGTTGTGCAACTCCTGCAGCACTTCGTACGCGGCCAAAACCGCTTCAGCATGTTCTCCGGGCGCTTGCTCCAATCGGGCGCGCAACTCAGTCCGTAGATTGCGCGGCGGAATTTCTAGAGGAATTGGTTGAGCCATTGAATCTCCTAACTTCGCTTCTTCGTCTGCAACTGCACCAGACCATTACCATTTCCCGGTGGCGCATAGTCAGCTCGCTTCCACTTGCGTTCGACCTCCACTCCGTTCTGCGGCGTCGGATGACCGAATCGAGGATTGATGCGGGGCAATGGACTCTCTCCGACTTCCGCCAACACTTTCATGTGAACGCTGGCCTCCTTGTAAGCAGGCGTGTCGGTCACGGGATCGGTGTGGCTGCTGGTCAGCCGGTTCACCGGACTCTCGACCGAGTTCATCGGCATGTAGAGCTCCTTACCGTGTACCCGGTCGGTGACCAGTGCACGCACTCGAACCTTCCCGTAGCGCGAGATCAGTTGTACCCAGGTCCCGCTTTGAATGCCGCGTTCCTCGGCCAGTTCAGGCGAGACTTCCACAAACACATCGGGCGTCTTCTCTCGAATTCCTTCGGTGCGGTAGGTAAGGTTGCCTTCGTGAAAATGTTCCAGCAGCCTGCCATTGTTCAGGTGTAAGTCAAATTCAGCGTTCGGAGTCTCGGTAGCACCAATCCAGGAGACGGGAAAGAGCCTCGCTTTTCCATCGGGGAAGGCGAAGTGTTTCGTATAGTGGAGAGGCTGATCGGTTCCGTCTGCGGCCACCGGCCATTGCAGGGATTTATAGCCCGCCAGCCTCTCATAGTTGACGCCGGCAAACATCGGCGTCAGAGATGCGATTTCATCCATCACCTCGGAAGGACGCTGATAGTGCCAACCAGCACCCATCTGGTTGGCTACGTCCTGGACGATCTTCCAATCCGGCCGGCAACCGTCGAGCGGTTCCAGCACTTCATACAGTCGTTGGATGCGACGCTCGGTGCTGGTGAAAGTCCCTTCCTTTTCGAGGCTCGGTGCGCCTGGCAGCACAACGTCAGCGTATTGGCACGTATGGCTGAAAAAAATGTCCTGCACCACGAAGAAATCAAGCTTCTCAAACGCTGCTTCAACGTAGTTGGCGTTGCAATCGACAATGCTCATCTCTTCGCCGATCACGTATAGGGCTTTGACCTTGCCCTTATGAATCGCTTCCACCATCTGGTGATTGTCCAGTCCTTTGGTGGAAGGCAGCTTGACCTTCCAGTCGGTCTCAAAACGCTGGCGCACTTCGGGGTCGTCTACCAATTGGTAGCCGGTCAGCATGTTGGGCATCGATCCGTGATCGCTGGCTCCTTGCACGTTGTTGTGTCCGCGCAGCGGATAGGCGCCAGTTCCCGGTCTCATATAATTGCCGGTGATCAGCAACAGGTTCGAGATGGCCGTGGAGGTATCGGAACCTTGCGATTGCTGGGTGACTCCCATCGCCCAGAGAATGCACGTAGCTTTTGCCTCAGCAATCATGTGTGCGACGGTTCTGATCGACCGTTCGGGAAGACCAGTGAGTCGCTCCGCCGCTTCCAGGGTGTAAGGCACTAAGCTCTTCCGGTATTCTTCCAGTCCGTTCACCCATTGATCCAGAAACTTCGTGTGCGCAAGCCCTTTGTCAAGCAAATAGCGGCTGACGGCGGAGAGCCAGATCAGGTCGGTCCCAGGCTTGGGATGCAGATAGAGGTCTGCGCGCCTTGCCATCTCATTTTCACGTATGTCAGAAACAATGAGCTTCTGCCCGTTCAGCTTGTGAGAACTCTTCACGCGAGTGGCGATGACCGGATGACTCTCCGCCGTGTTGCTGCCAACGATGATGACCAGATCGGCCTTTTCCATGTCGGAGATAGAACCCGAATCGCCGCCGTAACCCACTGTGCGGAACAAGCCCACCGTTGCCGGCGCCTGGCAGTAGCGCGAACAATTGTCGACATTGTTCGTGCCAATCACGGCTCGAGCCAGTTTCTGCATGAGATAGCTTTCTTCATTCGTGCACTTGGACGAAGAGATGAATGCCAGCGAGTCCGCACCATCTTTTGCCTTGATCTCTGAAAGCCTGCGCGCAACGAGGCCAATCGCTTCCTCCCAGCTGGCTTGCCGGAATTTATCGCCCTCGCGAATCAGCGGCGTGGTTAGCCGATCCTCGCTGTTGATGTGCCCCCAGCCAAATTTTCCCTTCACGCACGTAGAGATGCCATTGGCTGGGCCATGCTCGGGAGCGATCTTGAGAATATGGCGATCTTTTGTCCAAACATCGAAGCTGCATCCTACGCCGCAGTAGGTGCAAACTGTCTTTGTCTTGCGGATCCGGTGCTCTCGCATCGCATGCTCGGCCTCGGAGATTTGAAGGATGCTTCCATAGCCCGTTTCGGGCTCGACTCCCTTGACAACCTCGATCATCCCGCTCAAGGCAGACTTTTTCAGAGATGTCAGGAATCCGGCATGGCCCAGCATGCTTTTTTCCATCAGAGCGTTGCAGGGGCAGACCGTGACGCAATGCCCGCACGAAACGCAGCTGGACTCACCGATGGTGGACCCGCCGTCCCACAGCACGCGAGGATTGGGGTCTTCCCAGTTGATCGAGAGCGTTTCATTGACCTCGACGTTCTGGCAGGCCTCTACGCAGCGGCCACAGAGAATGCATTGGTCGGGGTCGTAGCGATAGAACGGATTTGTGTTATCGACCTCATAAGGTTTCGTTCGGAACGGGATCCGCTGATGTTCAATCGCCAGCAATTTCGTCGTGTTGTGGACTACGCAATTGCCGTTGTTGTTGTCGCACACCGTGCAGTAGAGCATGTGATTGCTCAGGATGCGATCAAACGCTTCCACCTGGGCCGCCTCTGCCTTCGCTGACTTCGTGGAGATCGTCATTCCATCGGTGATCGGGGTTGCGCAGGCGCGAACCAGTCGGCCATTCACTTCCACCATGCATGTGTCACACGTCTGAACCGGCCCGAGTTGTGGGTGATAGCAGACATGCGGAACTGATCCGCCGGTACGGTTGATGAGATCGATGAGAAGCTCGTCAGGTGGCGCTTCTTGAGGGACGCCGTCAATTTGTACATTCGCCACAATAATCGTCTCCAGGTTGGCCGGCTAAATCCGTCTAGACCGTCTTTTTGATTGCGTCCCCAGTTCGGCAGAGGCTTGCTCCCAGGCCTGACGCCAATCTGTCAAACACTCGCCTTGACACTGAAATTCGCGGCCGCGTTCTCCCATTCGACCGCCGCATTCCGGGCACACGCAATTCAAAATGCCGGAGATGACATCTACGCTTGGCCTTACATTGCTGCCTCTCATGAAATGCATACGCACCTCGCAAACGAGTACTTCAGTCCGATCATGCTGTGTTCAGAGAAACCGCCGTCGGCGTTGAACCTGAATTACAAACCATCAGTGCATTTCGTTTTCCAAAGTGCGGAACCAAATTGATAGTGGTGAATCATCGTTTCCGAGAAGCGCAATTGTGCTCGAAGACGGGAAATGAAGGTCCACTGCCTGTGCGCTCTTGAGAACCTGGAATTACACCAGGACACGAGAACTGTCGACATACTGACGAAGTGTCAACGGCTGGACGGCTGTCGGTCCCGTCTGTGAGTTCACACCAGCCCGATGTTAACTTCAGTTGATTTATCTCCCTGAAAACAAGCAAATAACTCCCGGTGTGAACGATTGGAAGCAAGCGTGCTTTTCTGGTGTCGTACCGGAGGGGAAGAGCATGCAAGCGACCCAAGCAGTCGGACGCGAACCACAGATGAATCTCGCTGTGCGCGAAAGTGGAACCCGAGAAATGGAAGACGTCCTGACGCGCTACCTGCCGCGGTTCCACAGAAGCGCCTATCGACAACTGGGTAACGCAGCCGACGCGGAGGATGCGGTTCAGGATGCACTGCTGGCCGCCTACAGACACTTAGGCCAGTTCAAAGGCCAGGCTCAAATGTCGACATGGCTTACTGCCATCGTTACGAATTCCGCTCGAATGCAATTGCGTAGACGGCCACGGCAGCCCCATGTCGCTCTAGACGCACCATGCGGGGAGGATGAGAAATATTGCTTGTCCGATCAGTTGGCGGACTCTGGACTAAGTCCCGAAGACGAGTGTCGAAACGCAGAACTTCGGAGACATCTTCTCCAATCTGTGGCCCAGCTCTCAACACCGTTGCGTCGAGCGTTCGAATTACGTGACCTGCATGGGCAATCTGTGAAAGAAGCGGCGCAGACTCTGGGCTTAGCAGAAGGAACCGTAAAGGCCCAGCTTTCGCGGGCGCGAGCGAAGTTGACTCGGCTAATGCGCCGGGCGCTGCGTCCTGGACGTCGTTCAGTTTTGAATCGTACTTCTCGGCCGGCGTTGGTAGGCCGTAAGCAATTAAAAGCGGCTCTTGTTGCATCCAGCGAATACAGCACAACTTGAGGGAGCCGTACTGATTCTGCGTTCGGGGCGTGTATCCGAAAGTTTGGTCACCAAATCGTGATCTAAAGGGCAACGAGATCGCGAACCACGATCTGAATACAGAACAACGGAAAAACAAACGCTATGTGGATTGTTCGACTCGCATTACGGCGACCCTACACATTCGTGGTGATGTCGATCCTGATCCTGATCATGGGAGGACTTGCGATCGTTCGCACACCAACCGACATTTTTCCGAATATTAATATTCCCGTCGTCAGCATCATCTGGAACTATAACGGTCTCATTCCCGAAGACATGAGTGACCGCATCGTGAGTGTCACAGAGCGGTCGCTTACCACTACTGTCGACAACATCGAACACATCGAATCGCAGTCACTCTATGGAGTCGCAGTTGTTAAAGTGTTTCTGCAGCCGACCGCAAACATTCAACAGGGTATCGCCCAGATTACGGCAGTTTCTCAGACCCAACTACGCCAGTTGCCTGCGGGAACAACGCCTCCTCTCATACTGGCCTACAGCGCATCGAGCGTGCCCGTCCTCCAGTTGGCGCTCTCCGGGCAAAATCTGTCGGAGCAACAACTCAATGATTATGGTTTGAATTTCATTCGGACCCAGCTCATCACGGTTCCCGGCGCGTCGGTGCCGTATCCCTATGGCGGCAAACAACGTCAGGTGCTGGTTGATCTCAACACAACCGCCCTGCAGTCGAAGGGGCTATCCGCATTGGATGTGGTGAATGCGATCAGCCTACAGAACCTGATTCTGCCTACTGGAACATCGAAGATCGGGTCCAAGGAATACGACGTTTCCATCACCAATGCAGCCCCACAAACGATTGCGGAACTGAACCGCATTCCAATCAAGACGATCGGTAGCACGACCATCTATATGAAGGATGTCGCATGGGTGCGCGATGGCTTTCCGCCGCAGACCAACATCGTGCGCGTGAACGGGCAGCGTTCGGTCCTGCTGACGATCCAAAAAGCAGGGGATGCGTCCACACTGAACGTGATCGCAGGCATCAAGGCGCTTTTACCTCAAATTGCGATGACAGTTCCGCCCCAACTGCAAATCACCCCCCTGGCGGATCAGTCTATCTTTGTTCGCGGTGCCATCAGCGGAGTGGTCCGGGAAACGCTGATTGCCGCATGCCTGACCGCCTTTATGATTCTTACTTTTCTGGGCAGCTGGCGAAGCACCGTCATCATCGCGACTTCGATTCCTTTGGCGATCCTGACCTCGATCATTGTGCTCAGTGCGATTGGACAAACCATCAACATCATGACGCTCGGAGGGCTTGCTCTGGCAGTCGGCATCCTGGTGGACGATGCCACAGTCGAGGTTGAGAACATCAATCGCAATCGCGCAGCAGAGCCCGAGAAGGACATGGATGAAGTCGTTCTCGACAGTGCATCGCAAATCGCGACCCCTGCTTTCGTATCTACGTTATCCATCTGCATTGTCTTCGCACCCATGTTCTTACTTTCCGGCGTAGCTCGATACCTGTTTGTACCGCTGGCGGAAGCGGTTGTATTTGCCATGTTGGCCTCGTATTTCCTTTCCCGGACCATCGTTCCAACCATGGCCAAGTACCTGTTGCGCGGGGATAAAACCGAGGAAGAACGTGCTAATAGCCGCAATCCTCTCGTACGATTTCAACGGCGTTTTGAAGAGGCCTTTGAAAACTTCCGCCACAGCTATCGCGGCCTGCTCGAAGCTGCTCTCCACCACCGGCAAGCGTTCCTGATTGTGTTCTTCGCGTGCTCCCTTGGTTCTTTGGTCATCCTGGTGCCGTGGCTGGGTCGGGATTTTTTTCCCAACGTCGACAGCGGCACGTTCAAGCTTCATATGCGTGCGCCAACGGGAATGCGAATTGAAGAGACCGCGAACCTCTGTGATCTGGTCGAGAGGTCGATTCGGAATCAAATCCCGGTTGCCGAGGTCAAGAGCGTCATTGACAACATAGGCCTGCCCTATAGTGGCATCAATCTTTCTTACAGCAACTCGGCCCCGGTGGGCACATCGGATGCGGACATTCTTGTGACTCTGTCCGCCAATCACCATCCTACGGATAACTACATTCACCAGCTTCGCCTGACGCTGCCAAAACAGTTTCCCGGCGCGTCATTCGCTTTCTTGCCGGCTGATATGGTCGGGCAGATTCTCAACTTCGGCTTGCCGGCTCCCCTCGATGTGCAGGTCGTTGGGAATAATTTGGAGGGGAATCGGCAATACGCGAGTGCATTGCTGGCCAAATTGAGATACGTCTCAGGAACGGCAGATCTGCGGATCCAGCAACCCTTCGATGAGCCCTATTTGAATATGCGGGTCGAACGTACCAAAGCAGAAGAACTTGGATTTACCGCTCACGATATTGCCCAGAATCTCCTGGTGTCACTGAGCGGGAGTTTCCAAACTTCACCCACGTTCTGGTTGGACCCAAAGAATCATGTCAGCTATCAAATCGCGACTCAGACACCGCAGTACCGCACGGACACTTTGCAAGGCCTTGAGAATATCCCAGTCACGGGGAATGACGCGTCCGCTCTCCCCTCCCTCACTGCGAGTCTGGTTTCGGTGCAGCGTGGAGTGGGAATGGCAGTTGTTTCTCACTACAACGTGGCGCCTGTCATCGACATCTTTGGCGCTGCCGCGGGGCGCGACCTGGGTGGGGTGGCCAGTGACATCAACAAGATCATTGAGGCCACACGCCCGCAATTACCGCGTGGTTCTCGAGTTGTGGTGAGGGGACAGGTTCAGACAATGCGAGCATCGTACATCGGTCTTTTGAGTGGATTGGTGTTCTCGATCGTACTTGTATACCTGCTGATCGTAGTCAACTTCCAGTCCTGGCTCGATCCGTTCATCATGATCTCCGCGCTGCCGGCAGCACTGGCCGGAATCGCTTGGTTCTTATTCATAACGCACACCACTCTCAGCGTGCCGGCGCTCATGGGGGCCATCATGTGTATGGGTGTCGCCACCTCGAACAGCATTCTGGTGGTGAGTTTTGCCACGGAGAAGATGACGGAAGGAATGGATTCTGTGGGAGCCGCGTTGGAAGCTGGATTTACACGCTTTCGCCCCGTACTGATGACTGCCTTGGCCATGATCATCGGCATGGTGCCGATGGCTTTGGGACTCGGGGATGGTGGTGAACAGAACGCTCCCCTTGGCCGGGCGGTTATTGGCGGATTAATTTTCGCAACGGTTTCGACGCTGTTCTTTGTTCCGGCATTCTTCAGCCTTCTGCAAGGTTCACGCCGGCATTCAGTCCAGACACAAGGACACTAGGTGGAAATATGGGGAGTTATTTTATGTTGCCTCAAGCTGAAGATAGACCACAAATGGGCGAGCGGACACCCCCATTGAATAACATCGGGTCAGGGAAGCGCTCGCGCAAAGCCTGGATTGTCCTCGCGATTGTTGTGATCGCGGTTGGCGCCCTCCTAGGTTCGGGAATCTGGTCCCGCGTCAAAGCTGGTGCAACTCTGCGCGCGGAGACAACGCAGGCGGCCCTCCCCGCCGTGTCTGTGGTGTCTCCGAAGCAAACGGCGCCAGCCGACGAAATCATCCTGCCCGGAAACGTGCAGCCATTCATCACTTCACCCATTTACGCGCGCACGAACGGCTATCTAAAAAAGTGGTATTTCGATATCGGCGCACATGTCAAGAAGGGGCAGCTACTTGCTGTCATTGAAACGCCGGAAGTCGATCAGCAACTCCAGCAAGCCCGGAGCAACCTGCTTACCGCGCAGGCAAATCTAGAACTCGCATCCATTACCAAAACCCGATATCAGGGACTCCTGAAGAGCAACGCTGTATCGCAACAGGACGTCGACAACGCGGTCGGGACCTACAATGCGAATGCGGCAATCGTCGAAGCAGACAAGGCAGCCGTGGAGCAATACTCGGCACTGGTATCTTTCGAAAAGGTCTACGCACCTTTCGATGGCGTGATTACCGCGCGCAACACAGACATCGGTGACCTCATCAATTCCGGCAGCAGCAGCAACGTGAAAACAGACCTCTTTCATATCTCTCAACCGGGAACGCTGCGTGTCTACGTGGACGTCCCCGAGGAATACTCGCGGGGAGTCAAAGCCGGCATGACGGCGGATCTAAGCCTTGCCGAATTTCCAGACCGCAAGTTTCAGGGAAAGGTGGTGCGCACCGCCGATGCCATCAATATGACTACCCGCACTCTGCTGATCGAAATCGATGTGGAAAATCCGACCGGCACGCTGCTCACGGGTTCCTACGCAGAGGTCCACTTGGCGGTCCCGACGCTGGCCTCCACTTTCCTGATTCCAGTCAATACTTTGTTATTCCGCACTGAAGGATTACGCGTCGGCGTTGTGAAGGGCGGCAAAGTCGTGCTGACTACCGTCACTCCCGGCCACGATTTTGGCAACGAGATTGAGATCGTCGCCGGCCTCAAGGCGGATGATCAAGTTATCGTCAACCCGCCCGACTCAATCGTTGCGGGACAGCAAGTCCAAATTGTTCAGGCAACATTGCCTGGAGATGCCAAGTGACGCTACCTGCGAAACTTATTTTCGGGCCCTCGCGGAGAATGGCCGTGCCGGTTCTGATAGCGATAGCAGCACTCCAGTTGACTGGATGCGTGGTTGGCCCCAAGTATCACGCGCCAACGGCGCCGGCTCCGCCTGCTTATAAAGAAGCAGGGGACTGGAAGCCCGCCCAACCGAATGATCAAAATCTCGGCGGCTCGTGGTGGACGATATTCCAGGATCCTCAGCTCAATGCGCTGGAAGACCAGGTTAATGTATCGAATCAGAATCTGAAGGCCGCAGAGGCGCAATTCCGTCAGGCTCGAGCCGCCCTACGGTACTATCGCGCCGACTATTTCCCGACCGTGACGTATGGGCCGTCGGCGACTCGTGAACGGGTCTCCTCCCACCGGCCTCCCCCGAATTCAATCTTCAACGGCATCACCTACAACGATTTCGTGCTGCCTTTTAACGTGTCCTACCAGGCTGACGTCTGGGGAAGAGTTCGAAAGAACGTAGAATCCTATCGAGAACAAGCACAAGCTAGTGCGGCAGACCTGGCCACGGTCAATTTGAGCATGCATGCCGATCTGGCCGTGGATTACTTTCAGGCACGTAGTCTGGATGCCGAGGAACAGCTCCTTAACTCTACAGTGAAAGAGTACGAGCAGGCCTTGGAGTTGAACGAGAACCGTTTCGCTGGCGGGATTGCTTCGGAAGTGGAGGTTGAGCAGGCGAGGACTCAACTTGAAACCACGCGGGCGCAGGCCATTGATGTGGATGTTCTGCGGGCGCAGTATGAGCACGCGGTTGCGATTCTAATCGGAAAACCTCCCGCTGAATTCAGCCTGCCCCCACTGCCTCTTACGGCACCGCCTCCACACGTGCCTGTCAGTGTGCCCTCGGAACTGCTGGAAAGACGCCCCGATATTGCAGCCGCGGAGAGGTTGGTGGCATCTGCGAACGCCCAGATCGGAGTAGCGAAGTCGGCCTACTATCCGGTAATCAACTTAGGCGCCACGGGAGGATTTGAAAGCTCCGCCATTACCACTCTATTGAATGGGCCCAGCGGCCTATGGTCAGTGGGGTTGTCGGCGGTCGGAACTGTCTTCGATGTGGGCAGACGCCGCGCCCTTAACGATCAGGCGCGTGCCGCCTACGACTATCAGGTCGCTGCCTATCGAGAAAGCGTGCTCTCCGGATTCCAACAGGTTGAAGACAATCTAGCGGCTGTGAGAATTCTGGAAAACGAGGCTAAGGTGCAGAATGAAGCGGTCGTTGCCGCACAACGCTCGCTCGATCTTTCGGTGACCCGTTATAAGGGCGGCGTCACCAGTTATCTCGAGGTGATCACCGCACAAAGTGCCGCCCTCGCGGATGAAGTCACGGCGGTCAATATCTTAGGACGCCGGATGGCGAACACCGTGTTGCTGATTCAAGCTCTGGGCGGTGGATGGGATCGATCGAGCTTGCCGGATCGGCCGGAATGCTGTGGCAAGCTGGTGAGCGGTAATGTTCATCCCTAAAGTGATCCTCCTCTTTTTTTTCTTGCAATGATTTCTGTGTCTCAATAGGAAAACCTCCTGTCTACTAGGCTGCCGGCTGAGCATTAGGCGAGTCGAAGAGCTAGAATGAACGCCTGCATGGAGAGAGCGCATAGACAAAAAACAGCCGTCGTCGCGCTAGTCACTCTATTGTCGTGCTGCCCTTGGGCTCGCGCACTAGACCCATCTCTCGACATCAATCAATACGCGCACACCACGTGGAAGATCCGCGAAGGATTTTTCAAAGGTAGGATCACCTCATTTGCCCAGACGCCCGATGGGTATCTCTGGTTGGGCACGGAATTCGGCTTGCTCCGCTTTGATGGCGTTCGGAGTGCCCCATGGGACCCGCCCGCGGGCGAGCATCTCCCTAGCAGGTATATTCGAAGCCTGCTCGCCGCACACGATGGTCGTCTCTGGATTGGCACGTACAAAGGGCTGGCACTCTGGAAAGACGGCAAGTTGACAGAGTATAAGGAGCTGGCTGGACAGACCGTTGATGTACTCCTTGAGGATCGTGAAGGCACGGTATGGGCCGGTGGTTACGTGGGTTCGATTGGGAGGTTATGTGCGATTCAAAGTGGCAGCGTCCAATGCTACGGAGATGACGGCCAACTCGGCCTGTGGGTGGCATCCCTGTATGAGGATAGCCGAGGCAATCTTTGGGCTGGAGCACAGAGCGGGTTGTGGCGATGGAAGCCCGGTCCTCCAAAACTATATCCGATGCCTTACCCTGTGCTCGGCACCTCCTCCCAAACTATGAACGAGAGCGACGACGGCGCGCTCTTGATTGCTACCGAGGGCGGGATCAGAAGGCTCGTTGACGAGAAGACCGAGGCATACTCAGTTCCAGGTACCGCGCCACAGCCGCTCAAGGCCCTACGTATGTTCCGGGATCGCAATGGAGGGCTGTGGATTGGAACTACGGACCGAGGCCTCTTGCATGTGCACCAGGGAAGAACGAATGTTTTTGCGCAGTCGGACGGTCTCTCCGGCGACTACATTAATAAGTTCTTCGAAGATCGTGAAGGCAATATTTGGGTGGCTACAGTGAATGGTCTCGACCGCTTTCGCGAGTTCGCCATCCCCACGATTTCCGTAAAGCAAGGTTTGTCTACTGCCATCGTTTGGTCGGTTCTAGGAGGCCGGGACGGCAGTGTGTGGCTTGGCACTCCTGACGGTTTGAACCGATGGAAGAACGGGCAGATCACGATTTACCGTAAGCGAGGTGCACCGGCAGCGAGTGCCGGCCCCAAACAGAAACCACAATTCAACGTGCGCGAGGTGGCCGATGCCGGGTTGCCAGCTGACGGTGTTGAGTCGCTCTTTGAAGATGATCGCGGCCGAATTTGGGCGTTTACCGAGCGTGGGGCTGCCTACTTTGAGAATGGCCGGTTTGTCCCCGTAACCACGAACCATGCCCAGGTCGAGACTCGGCATCCGCGCGATCGACACGGCACTGCTGTATTGGCCTTGGTCGCACCTAGCGGACAGTTGCATTCCATAACCGGGGACAGTTCCGGGAATCTCTGGATAAGCGACCAGCATCAGGGCCTGCTTCATTTGCTTGGGGGCAATGTGGTCGAACTGATCCCTTGGGCCAAGCTGGGTCGAAAGGACTGGGCGATGGTTCTACTCGCTGGTCCGGAGCCCGGCAGTCTATGGCTTGGATTCTCGCGGGGTGGCGTAGCGTATTTCAAAGACGGCAAGGTCCGCCAATCGTATTCAGGCCTTGATGGATTAGGTGAAGGTATTGTCACCAGCCTGAGCCTCGATTCGGATGGTACCTTATGGGCCGCAACCGAGGGCGGGCTAAGCCGGTTGAAAAATGGCCGAGTGGCGAACCTCACCAGCCAAAACGGATTACCCTGCGATACGGTTTTTTGGGTGATGCAAGATGATGCCCATTCCTTCTGGCTGTACACGGCCTGCGGCCTGGTGCGCATAGCAGGGAAAGAGATGAACGCTTGGGTCGCCGACCCCAGGCGGACCATCCAGAACACGGTTTTCGACAGTTCCGATGGAGTGAGGAACCGTGCCCTCACCACAGGCTACACGCCGCTTGTTGCTAAGACCGTGAATGGAAAATTGTGGTTCTTGCCTCTCGACGGAGTCAGCGTCATTGATCCAAGTCACCTGCCCTTCAACAAACTTCCGCCGCCGGTGCAAATCGAGCAAGTTACCGCTGACGGCAAAACCTACTGGCAGAACATGTCAACAGATGCATCTTCTTCGCATCCTACGCTGCCGCCGCTGGTTCGCGATCTCACGATCGATTACACTGCGCTCAGCCTCGTCGCACCCGACAAGATTCATTTTCGTTATAAGCTGGAGGGCCAAGACCCGGACTGGAAGGAGGTCGTCAATGACCGTAGTGCGCACTATTCGAATCTTGTGCCGGGCACCTACCGCTTCCGCGTGACCGCCTGCAATAACAGCGGGGTGTGGAACGAGGGCGGCACGCTCCTGGATTTCTCCATTGCCCCAGCCTACTACCAGACCACCTGGTTCCGCTCGTTGTGCGTAGCCGCTTTAATAGCGTTGCTTTGGGGAATCTACCGAGTGCGCGTTCGCAGCATTCAGGAGCGCTCGGAGCAACTGGCTTTGATTAATTCGAAATTGGAACAACAAATCGTCGAGAGAAAACAGGCGGAAGACGCGCTGGGTCAGGCGCAGGCGGAACTTGCACACGCCAACCGTGTGACCAGCATGGGAGAGCTGGCTGCCTCCATTGCGCACGAGATCAAGCAACCGATCGCCGCAGCCATCACCGACGCTACTACTTGCTTGCGCTGGCTCTCCCGCGATCGACCCGATCTGGAGGAGGCGCGCGCGGCGGCGTCGAGAATCGTACAAGACGGAAAGCGCGCCGGCGAAATCGTCGCCCGAGTCCAGTTGCTCTTCCACAGGGAAACTCCGCAGCGGGAATCGGTCAATCTAAACGAGATCATTCGAGAGATGGCGCTTCTCCTGCATAGCGAGACAATTCAATTCGCCGTATTCGTTCGGACGGAACTCGCAGCAGATCTCCCTCCGGTCATGGGAGATCGCGTGGAACTGCAACAGGTGTTAATGAACCTGATGCTGAACAGCATCGACGCAATGAAGAATGTAGATGGAACGCGCAAGCTCACTGTCCAGTCGCAACGCTGTGAAAACGGTCAGGTCCTTATCTCGGTAAGCGATACCGGCGTGGGGCTTCCGCCGCAGCAGGCGGACAAGATCTTTAATGCGTTCTTTACCACCAAGACTCACGGCACGGGCATGGGACTGCGGATCAGTCGCTCCATCGTCGAATCGCACGGGGGCCGATTATGGGCTGTCGACAACGCCCCTCGCGGCGCGAGATTTTGTTTCACACTGCCTGCCTGCGGCGAGACACGCGACTAAGTTGCGTCGGGAGTTCGCGCTGGAACCGAGATGATACCCAGCTCGATTCAATCGCCGGAGGTCAAGGACAATGAGAACCGCTCTTGACCGCATGAAACGCTGTGACTAGGGTCTCATAGCAACGGTTCGGGCCCTGACATCTGGAAATCCGTCCTGACCGGCGTCGGCAACCCGGAAAAGGTTCCCGTCAGCGGACCTACGAACTGTGGACGCGTGGACTGGAAATGATCCTGTGCGCGCGCAAGAATCTTTAGTGTTATTGATTAGTTGTGAGTGCTAGGTATGGTAGGCCGTACTTGACTCTTAATCGGTAGTTCGATGGATCGTTGGGTTTGTAACCCAACGGTTGGCACCCAAGAGAGATTATTTCCAAGCTGCCGGACTCGCGTCTAAAAGAGGGCAATCGGCCATTGTTGGTTCGCCTGGCGACCGCACACAAAACGCACACACGATTTGCAACCCGAGCGGAGTATGCGGGTTGTGCGGATCATCGAATCAGCAACTTACTGATAACAGGGCACGCAGAATCGTTCAACTCCGTCCCTGGCCACCATGTTTTCAATTACTTGGGAGAAATTGTTTAAACCTCGCCCACGCCACAAAAGGCCTTATCGTGGGTGGAACATCCAACGAGGCGGGGAAACAGGAAGCCTGATCTTCTCGACTCTCATAGACTTGCTATTAGATAACTTGTCGCAGAGCGCAGCTTCAATCGATTTTGCGCTCTGGGAACGTAAGTGCTTGTATTGATAATGAGGTACGAGGAAAAATTAATACCAGAGAGCCCAGTACAGTGAACACGAGTATTCTCGCGAACCTTGACGAGAAGATCAAGCTCTCTTAGAAGAAATCGTAGCCGTCCAGATCGAAACCGAAAAGCGGAGAAGCCTCCATTGAAAACCTCGCGCAACGATTTCAGCACGCCTATGGGAGGTCAGATCCAGAGTTGCGAATTCCTGAAAGATTTGAGCCGGGCCCGCCGCGCTAAGAACGGGTTACAGCACTCGTTTTAGGAGAATGTTATTAGGGAGCGTAGCGACCGCAGCCAGGATGACAACTGGGACGAAATCAAGAACTCGCTACGTTGGTGTTCGCCGCCGCCAAGAACATCAAGGTGACGTGGGTCGGCCAAGACAATCTCATTCAGTAGATTGTCCATGCGGTGTTCTGGGCTGGGAGCCAGACCTGTAGCCGGATCGACTGATATGTCGTACGCCCATGGTTGGATTCCTTTGAGACGAGGCCGGCGGGGCGCGGATTTTGATTGCCAGAGATCCCGGTTGGACTTTTACCGAGACTTAAGCCGCTTCGGATTCTGTTGCCCAGGAGGCTTGGAATAAGGCCGGCCCTCACTCTCCTTGTATCCACGCCCGATCCAGATTCGACCGACCGGATCCACGGACAGCTACCATGCGGAATTCATAAAGGGGGCTACGTTTATAAAGCCGACTACGTTCGCATACTGTCTAGCCAGAGTAGCGGGGCAAATTCACTCTGACAACCGCGTGATCACTTGCCTTACTTCTCCCTGATTGCGCGCCGCAATTGGCGCATCATGTTAAGAGAACTCTCCTCAAGCGTGCCGTCCTGGTAGATTCCGATGTTGATCGTCGTGACGGCTTGGTGCTCCATGTTGGCTTTCACGTGTGCGATCAAGTCCTCGGTGCTGAATTGAGGCGGTGGAATTGGGCCCGTTTCGCTGTGCACCCATGACGGCAGCATGGAGACCATACCGTGGGCCTGAAATCCTGCGCCAGCCCCCCTCTGAATGTAACGAGACTCAAAGGGATTTTGAAGAGCGTAGAGCTCGCCTGCCCAGTAATCCTGCCAGGGAGTTAAGACTGGAAAGATCCAGAAGTTAAAGGCAGTAATCCGGCCGGGGTTTCCTACTTTACAATAACGGTAGATTGCCTCAATCGGGACATCCGGGTAGGCAGCCAGCGATTGATACCAGGAATCGAACCAATAGCCGGCCAGTTTCTCGCCATACCGAGATCCGATTTCGCTCAGAACATTCTTGTGAATCTCCGTGAATTGCTCCTCACTGAAGGTCAGTTCGTAGAGACCGGTTTCCCCGGTCTTTCCAAAGTTTGTCAATACAGGAGAGTTGATATAAAGAATCAATCTGATTCCGCGTTTCTCCAAAGCACCCTCGATATCGCCGATTAGATCGCGTTTCGTTGTCCATCCCGGATGGACGGTTTCCCACGCGTGGATGGGAGCGGGGCAGTGCGGATGAGCATGGTTCAGAGTGAAGATGACGTAAGCCGCTCCTATTTCTCCCATAAGGCTTGCAAAGGCCTCAACGTCAAAAGCATTGACAGCCTCTGGATACGGCTTCTTCATGCCATCTCGCGGTTGCGTGAAATCTGTCCAATGAAACATGGCCCCATACCCTGCCTTGACAAACCAGTCCGTGCTCGCTCGATGCGCGAGGGCACTTTCTACAGCGGCCGTCATTTCAGCGTCGGCCGAAGCAGGAAGCAGTTCAAGGCATCGCAAGCGGACCATTTCGTCCGTGTCAGCTCCAGATACTTGAAGTGTGACTGGGTTTATTCCGCGGCTTAGATGCAATTTGCCATCGAGCCGCTTCTTTTCGAAATTGACAGACCAGCCACCGTCACTTGAGCGATACACACCCTCGGTGACCTTTAGATCCGATTTAACGGAAGTGGGGCCTGAGACAACTTCAAGATGACAGGACGGGCCGGGAACAGCACATGAAATGAACAGGCCGTACTCACCTTCTTCCAGAGCGGTAGCGTTCCATTTAATGCTGCTTGAACCCTTACAATTCACAGAGATCTTCAAGCCGTCCAGTTTTGCGTTGCCCTCGATCGCCGCCGCTGTCGCTCCGTAGAGACGGATATATGGCGTGAGTCCACGGATGAGAGGTTCTGTTGCCGAGGGAACTGCCCCTCGAAAGGGCAGTGGGGAACCAAACCCTGCTGAAAAGGCGCCGGCAGCGCCACTCATCATAACCTTTAAGAAGTCTTTTCTGCTGAGGGTGTGAGGTTGAAAGGGCGTTTTCAAATATTGCTCTCCTCGCGCAGATCGTGCGTATTGTCCAGGTACTAGTCACCATTACCCGATTTGGCGCAGGTGAACTTCCGGTTGTCACGAAGCGGACCAGCTTCCCAGAGTGAATACGAATCAAACACCACCGTAGAAATGTTGTGCTGGTTATCGGGCGACAGCAGATGGTCGCGCCGAATCGCTGAACAGAAGTCTAGTGGCTGACGTCCGCCAGCTAGCCCAGTTCATCGAAGTCAAAGCGCAACCAATCTAGAAGTAAAGTTTTAATGACAATTGCAGTTCGCGCTCCGTGCTGCGCGTACTGGTTATCGATCCGAGCTGTGCGGGATTGTTCAGATCGTTGACCGGAATTCCCCAGGTTGGCGTATTTGTAGTGTTGAATGCTTCGGCCCTGAACTGGAGACTTCTGCGCTCGCCGATGGGAAAATCACGGAACAGCGACAGATCCAGATTCTTAAACCAGTCTGCTCGAAGGGAATTCCTGCCGGAATCGCCAAACGTAAAAGGTGCAGGCGGGCCAAAAGCGGCAGTGTTGAACCATTCTTTCGTGCTCCGACTTATCGCGTTAGGATCTCCAATTTGATTCGCCCGAACGTTGCCACTCCAGGGGGCGAAATTCCCGACGTTGGGGATGTCAGACGAGATGTAGACGTTATATGGTAACCCTGAAGTGAGAGTCAGGATGCCATTGAGCTGCCAGTATCCGACAAGATAGTTAACGAGTCCTTTGGAATTTGCAAAGCGCCGGCCCTTACCGAACGGCAATGGGGCGGTCGCGCTCGCACTGAGAACATGGGTCAAATCAAAACCGGACACGCTGCGGTCACCCTTGATGTTGTAAGGGTTCTGAACTGAGCAGCTCTCAATACCAAAGAACCCAGAGCAACCGACGTCCATGGACTTTGACCAAGTGTAGGCCACCAAATAGGTAAGCCCGCTCGAACTACGGTGGTTTGTAGAAAATTGGAAAGCATTGTATGAGCTATTACCGATGCTTCTATCATAAAAAGTCGGACTGATATACGGATATGGCTGTCGAGCCGTAACCTCTGCGGGCGTCCCCGGTCCCGGAGTTAATGCAACATTGTACAAGCCACCAACTGTAAGGCGATGGCTTTGAGATCCAACATAATTCGCCGTCAAGACAGTGTTCGAGCTCAACTGCCGCTCGACTCCAAAATTCCATTGCTCCGAATATGGATCCTTGGCCTTCGGATCCCGGTACCACTCAACCTGGCCGAATGGGGTTGGAGCGGGTAAACCCGCCGCACCTAAGCCTGCAAGAGGATCTTGCCAATTCACTGTGGCGACTTCATTCGACGTATTCAGTGCTGGAGTGAGTATTTGCGCTATTGATGGCCAGTCGCCACCAATTCCCTGCACGGTTTGCATGACGCCCGCCCAGAGGTCATTGAACATGCCAAACGAGGCACGCACCACTGTTTTGTCGTTAAGACTATAGGCAATCCCAACTCGGGGTTGGATATTGTCATGAGTATTGGAATACAAGCGATCATTTCTGGAAACAACCACGTGAGGCTGCGGCAGGCCTCCAGGCACGCAGGGAGCTTGGCCGGCACTCGCGCAGTCCGGTGAATTTGTTTGAACGACATAGGTCCCATTGTTGAAATCGATATTCCCCACCTGGCTGGTTTTATCGCTGGTACCTGCCCCATACCCCGGCCAAAGCATTAGGTCATACCGAAGCCCGATATTCACAATTAGTTTGTCTGTTACCTTCCATTTATCCATGAAATAGAAGCCGTAACTGCGCTGCCCAGTAACGGGTGCCACAGTATCTCGACGTGAGGCGCTGGCGGTTGTTCCGATAAGAAACGCTGCCATGGCATCGCCCGTACCGGTCGGCGCTTCCGGATTCGCTGTTTGCGCAGCACCAAAAGTTTCACTCGGACCGCCGCCATGTACAAAAAATGAGTCTGTTTCAAAATTGAAACCACCGGTAAAGGAGTGTTTGCGGAGAACCTTCGTCAAATTGGCTCTCCACTGATAAATGTCCGTGAGCTTGGTTCCGCCTTTGTTTGTGGCGCCAGTATTCGCGTATGCCGGAATGCTCAGCCCTGGGATGGAGCAACCAACCGTACCCGTGAAACCACAGGCGAAACCAGGTGCCAGGCCGGCGGCATTGGCCACCGTTGTCGGGTTTAGCTTGTCATAGGCGTTGCCGACGTTATTCGTGAGGTCGACATGTCCGAATTGCGCATCCAGGATTGTTGACGGGTTGAACTGGTGGTAGTAGGACAACACGTATTGCTTTCCGAACGTTTCGCCCGTAGCGGTCTCCCCAACGATCCCACCGGTTCCGACCCTCGGCTGGTCCGAATTCGTGTACCGAAAAAAGAGAGAGTTAGAGGGGTTGAAGTTTTCGTCTATTCTGAAACTGTATTCATTCTGAGGAGTTAGATTGGAACGAAGGTCATAGCCATTGAAGCCGTTTACGACTGGCAGGGGGGCGGGAAACACCGCCTTGGCGAGGGACACGGCGCCTGAATTCAATACGTTCGAAATGTTATTGTTCGGAAACGGATCGCGGATGAATGACCCGGGTTTGGCAGGGTCGGGCCGCGTCGTGAACGGGTTGTAAAGCTGGATGGGGTTCGGACCTTGCAACAGTGCGCTGAAGTCGCCTGAAAGTTCTGCCGCTGTAGGCACATTGTAAAACGCACCCGTGGAAGGCTGCGCGCGGCGAAACCCTTCATAGCTTCCAAAGAAAAAGGTCTTATTACGGCCGTTGTAAAACGGGAGAACCACCGGACCGCCGAAATTCGCACCGAACTGGTTCTGTTCCAATTTCGAAATGCCTTTAAGCGGATTCTTGGCATCCAGGACAGTGTTGCGGAAGAACTCCCACGCAGTCCCGTGGAAATTGTTCGAGCCAGACTTGCTGACCACGTTGACGATCCCGCCCAAGACTCCTCCGAACTGCGCCTCATCACTGTGGGATTGGACCTTGAACTCTTGAATATCGTCTAGGATTGGCGCTATCGCATAAGTGGTAAAGACTTGGTCGGTATCGTCGATTCCATCCAGCAGGAAGTAGTTGCTGCGATTCGATTGCCCGCTGACGGCGGGAAAGACAAATGAGCCGATCGGGGCAGCCTGTGCGCCACCCGAGTTTTGCGCCACGCTGACCGGACTCACACCCGGCGTGAGGGCCAGAAGTTGCGTGAAGTTTCGGCCGTTGAGCGGCAGGTCCATAACTTGCTTGGACTCTATCACGGTGCCTAGCGTCGCATTCGCGGTTTCAAGGTTGACCGCGGAGGCCTCGACCGTGACGGATTGCTGGGTCGGTCCTACTCGTAGTGTAAAGTCCTGAGTGCTGGCCTGATTGACAAGGACATGTAATCCCGCTTGTGTCGCGGTAGAAAAACCTTCTTTCGTCACTTTCAGAACGTATTCACCAGGTGGCACGCTCACGAAAACGTACAGCCCGGAATCGTTGGTGCGACTCTCCCTGTCTGTCCCAGTGTCAGTGTTGTGGAGAGTCACCGTTGCCTGCGGTAATACCGCACCGCTCGAATCCCGAACAACTCCGTTGAGAGTGGCTGTGGCCTGAGCCGAAGCGCTATGCGGAATCGCGCATATCAATACAAACGCCAGTAGCAGCAACGAGATGCGGTGCCCTAATCCGAATTCACGCAAGCGAGATGAATTCTTGCGTCCCCGAACCAGCGCAAAAAAGCTAGATCCACGGTTGTTCATAAACGCCTCCCACCTCAATTGGTTTGCTACAGCTAACCTCACAAACACTCCTACGGTCACTGGAAAAATCGGCCATCGCGCGGCTCAAAATTATTTTTTTGCGATATTTTTATATATGAAATCACTAGTTCGCAGATCAAACCGCTCACTTATAGCCTCGATTATTTATGCTTGTCAAGTTTTTTCTTATCGGCATAAGAAGACTTTTATCTCAGGCACGCAAAGCCACGAATTTCTCCCCAACTGCTTGATCAAGAGGCACGTAAAGTTGATTTTGGGAACAGATTTGCCGATTCTGGACCGTCCCTGCGCGGGTGAGAGAGTGGGCTATGGTCTCAGCCGTTGAACGGTGCCACCTCCGACTCCGGCCCCACTGTGAGCTGCCCTCGGGCGCACCGCGGGCCGACAGTCCGTTCACGAAGCGCAGCGCAAGGGTCCCCGCGTTGTACTCTCGGCTTCTAGGGGTTCGGAGGAAAGAGCAGCATGACCGAGAGGCCATGCCAAAGAACCCGCGTTCATTTGTGCGCTGAATTGCCTCGACGACCCGCTCTGGTTCGGTTCCATCGGGTGGCACCGACCTTTGAAATGTGTCCATTCTTGGCTGAGAGATTCACGGCAAAGGCGTTGAATCTTATCGTCACTGAAGCCGTACAATCCCTGCAGACGTCGAACATTTCATTGGCCAAGTCGGTGCAGCTTAACGGGGCTAGGTGTCCAATTTCTGGCGCTCTCGCGAGATTCCTCCGATCTCTTGGGAAAGCTGAGAACTCGCTCGTTTCAAGGTTTGGCGTACGATAGCCGTGGTGGTGTGGTCGCCAATTCGGCGGATGTAGGGAACGGTTAGCGCAGCAACCGCATACCCATGCTCGTCCAACACGGGATAACTGACATTGATGATTCCCTCCACCTCGTAACTTTCCTTCTCTTCATAGCCTCGCTCCTTGATGGCGGCAAGATGCGAAGTCAGATCACGCGGAGGCTCAGTTTTGCTGCGTTTGCACCAAGTCTGTATGGCACGTGCCCGAGCTTCTTGCGTTTGGTGTGCCAGGATCACGTGGCCTGTAGCAGCATGCATGAGATCCACAACGGCACCAGCCTTGACATAGAAGCCCGGGCTGACGGGGGAATCCACCTGCGCAATAATCACGACCTGACCCCCGTTGAGTACACCCAAATGACAGGACTGACCAAGTTCGTGAGCAGCTTGCTGCATGATCGGCAAAGCTTGCATAGTCATGCGTTTGATCGGCGGATGCTCTTGCGCGAGCTTGAACAGGTGTAAGCTGAGATGGTAACGATCGCTGTGCGGGCTCTGCGCAATGTAGCCACGTTCTTCGAGACATAACAGCATGCGAAAGATCTCGGAAATCGTGCGGCCGAGCTTCCGTGCCACGTCACTTTTCGTGAGTCCCGACGGCTCGCTGGCAAACAGCTCCAATATATCCAAGCCTTTCTCAAGAGCCGGAGTCGGGTACCGACTGGAAGCTTTAGGCGCCTTTTTCCTCATAAATTCTCGAAGCCAACCCGCTGGGTTAGGGTGAACACAACTGGCAATGATGCTGAAGTGTCAACGGATCTTCTTGCAGCATTGGTCCGTTGCCAACCTGACCGCGCCCACCCGCCAGATCGTTGAAATACTATCGCACTTAGAAAAATCCTTGACAAAGGCATAAAGGCTGGCATAATGTCCCTGTTTTCGTGGGCGCACATAACGTTTTATATATGAAATTCAACGAAACAACAAACAAATGACAAATAGCGCCGACTGTAAAAGAACCGCGTGACGACGGACATCGGGCATTCAACGAAAAAAATTAGATGTCTCCTTTGTGAGATATCCGTGCGAGCTGAAGGCAACGAACTGATTCGCCTTTTCGGTCAAGAGCACCGGTCGAGCATTGTGTAATAAAAGGTAGACAAAATCCTCTTAGTTATGGTCGGAAAATCAGATGCGCGCGTCTGAAATACGTGAGATTCGGAGAATCGTTGTCGGTCTTGTCTTTTTATTTCTCCACTTCCCCGGGTTGAATAGTCAGCAGGCCTCGCATTACGTGCCATCGCTCGATTCTCTTAATCGCCATCCTCTTCCTCAATGGTATGCAGATGCCAAATTAGGGATATTTGTACATTGGGGCCTTTACTCTGTTCCCGGTTGGGCGCCTCTTGTCCACCCGGAGCATGATTTCACATCACAGGAATACATCACTCACAATCCTTATGCAGAGTGGTACTTGAACAGCATGCGGCTAGATGGCTCACCGACACAGGCTTACCATCGTGAACACTACGGCGCCGATTACAATTACTACAACTTTGCTTCGATCTTTAATCGCGAGACTCAGAAATGGAATCCCGATTCCTGGGCAGAGACCTTTCAGCTCGCAGGAGCTAAATACGTCGTTCTCACTACGAAGCATCACGATGGTTTTACGCTCTGGCCGAGCTCAGTTCCGAACCCCACACTCCCCTCTGATCGGCAACATGCCGATCGCGACCTTGTTGGTGAGTTGAGCGCGGCTGTGCGCAAACGGGGCTTACGCATGGGCCTCTACTACTCCGGGGGATATGACTGGACCTTCGTGCCCGGCCCTATCCGGACCAGCGCCGACTACGAAGAGGTGAAGCCTCAAAGCGATGCGTACGGCAAGTACGTGGATGCACATTATAGGGAGTTGATCGAACGTTATCGCCCCGCTGTGCTGTGGAACGATATTGACTACCCCAAATCCGGTCATCCCCTTCAGATCATGGCGGAGTACTACAATTCCGTTCCGGAGGGTGTTATAGACGACCGTTTCGGAGTGAAACATTCCGACTTCAAATCGCCAGAATACCAAACCTTGGATAAAATCAGCCCCAATAAATGGGAAGAGTGCCGTGGTCTTGGACGGTCTTTCGGCTACAACCGGGCGGAGGGGGAAGCTGAAACCATAGCGCCAGGTGAGCTGATCTATTTATTGGTAGATATCGTTAGTAAGAACGGAAACCTTCTGCTTGATGTCGGCCCCGAGGCAGACGGTACTATTCCTCCGGTTCAGATGAGCCGCTTGGAGGCGCTGGGATCTTGGCTCCGTCAAAATGGTGAGGCCATTTACGGTACTCATCCCTGGGAACGAGCCGCAGGCAAAACGTCCGGAGGTGAAGAGGTCCGATTTACAGCCAAGGGGAATTCTCTGTATGCGACGGTATTGGGGAAACCCGCTGGTGCGATGCTCACACTCAAATCCGTTACTCCAAAAGCATCTTCAAAACTCTTTCTTCTCGGACTTCCAAAGCAACTATCGTGGTCCAAGCACGGTGATGACACTGTAATCGATCTTCCTTCTACTCTCCCGGGCCAATATGCATATGTCGTTAAGATGATTCAACCTTAAAGGTTGTCAACGCCGAGACGCTATGGATCGAAGAACCTTTGTCTATACCGCTGCAGGCGCAATTGTCGATCTGTGCCACAGCCTGCGGAATGCCGATGCCCTAAGTACCCGCACTCCGGGCGCCGCTGTAGTCGGCAACGCAGACAGCTGCATCTTTGTAAGCCCTGATGGTGATGACGGACACCCGGGGACGGCTTTGGAGCCCCTCCGGACGTTTCGCGGAGCGCAACTGGCAGCCCGTGAACGCACGAAGCAGAGGTCAGGCGAGTTATCCGTCTACTTCCGCGGAGGCACGTATTACCTTCCAGAAACAGTCGTGCTCGCGCCGGCAGACTCGGGCACAGAGGAAGCACCTATCGTATACACACCTTATCCAGGCGAGCATGTGGTTTTGAGCGGAGGAAGCCGCATCGAGCCCCAATGGACGCCATATCGTGACGACGTTCTGCAAACTCCGGTTCCGCCGGGCATCGAAACCGATCAGCTCTTCGTCAATGGCAAGCGACAGGTCCTAGCCCGATATCCAAATTACGAACCCAATACGAAATATCTCAATGGATGGGCGGAAGACGCCATCAGTCCGGAGCGCGTGAAGCGTTGGGCCGATCCGCGGGGCGGCTATATCCACGCACTCCACGAATATCTCTGGGGCAGCCTTCATTACGAGATCACCGGCACAGATGCAGACGGGCACCTGACCTACGAGGGTGGGTGGCAAACCAATCGTCCCGCGCCGATGCACAAGCAATACCTATACGTTGAAAACATCTTCGAGGAACTGGATGCGCCCGGCGAGTGGTTCCTCGATCGAAAAAAGAACATCCTGTACTACTACCCGCCTAAGGGACTGGACTTAAACAACGCTGTGGTGGAAGTGGTAAGGCTCAAGCATCTTGTGGAGATGCGTGGCACGGCGCAAAGTCCAGTAAAGTGGATTAGCCTTCGCAACTTCACATTCCGGCACACGCTGCGCACGTTTATGGAGACGCGCGAACCTCTCTTGCGCAGCGACTGGCGCATCTACCGTGGGGGAGCGCTGTTATTTGCAGGCACGGAAGATTGCCACGTCGAGAAGTGCATGTTCGATCAGCTTGGCGGCAATTGCATCTTCGTCAGCAACTACAACCGTCGCTTTCATGCGGTTCGCTGTCATCTGGCTGAGGCCTGCGCCAACGGCATCGCATTCGTGGGCGACAAGGACGCGGCCCGAAGTCCGTTGTTCAGCTATGACGATCGGCACAGCATCGATGAACTCGATTTCACGCCCGGCCCCAAGTCGGACAATTATCCGAAAGAATGCACGGTAGAGGATTGCCTCATCTATCGCACTGGACGGATAGAAAAACAAACTGCGCCTATCCATATCGATTTGGCACATCGCATCACGGTGCGACACGTCTCTGCCTACGATGTACCACGGGCGGGCATCAACATTGGTGACGGCTGCTGGGGCGGGCATCACATCGACTTCTGCGACATTTTCGATACCGTCATGGAAACCGGCGACCACGGCTCATTCAATTCCTGGGGACGTGACCGTTGGTGGGAGACCAAAGGCATCGATTTCGATGTTCTGCCGGTCGGGAAATATGCCGAGCTTCCGGTGCTGGACGTCATCGAGCCCAACATCCTCTCCAACACGCGCTGGCGCTGCGATCACGGATGGGATATCGATCTGGACGATGGCAGCACAAACTACCGCATCTATAACAATCTTTGCCTGAATGGTGGCCTGAAGTTGCGCGAGGGCTTTTACCGAATCTGCGAGAACAATGTACTGGTGAACAACTCCCTGCACGCGCATGTGTGGCTCAACGACAGCCACGACGCATTCCGCAGCAATATTGTATGTACGCCCTACCGGCCCATCCGTATGCGCGAGTGGACGCAACAAATCGATTACAACTTGCTCCACGACCCGGACCGGCGAACGCCAATTCCGGCCAAGCCACTCCAGGATCTGAGCCGGCACGATGAACATTCGTTCGACGCCGACGCGCGCTTCATCGACACTGCAACTGGCAATTACAATGTTCAGCCAGACTCGCCCGCTCTCCAGATTGGCTTTGCGAACTTCGATATGCACGACTTCGGTGTGCAGGCTCCGGAGTTGAAAGCAATCGCACGCACGCCAGAACTGCCCACCACTACCAGGCCCAACTCCGTTACCCTCGACTCCGCGCGCAGCCCGGTCGTGGTTCTATGGGAGGGCGCAAAGGTACGGAATGTTGTCGGATTGGACGAAGTTTCTGCTGCTGGAACCCCAGGCGAAACCGGCGTGACGGTGCTGGAAGCGCCACAAGCCAGCCCGGCGGGCAAGGCTGGCTTGACGCCTGGAGATGTGATTCTCGGGTTCGACAACAGACCGGTAAACGACACGCAGGACCTCTTGCGGTACACACGGCAAGCTGGCCGCGGAATGCATGCGAGCATCACAATTCTGCGCTATCAGCAGGCGTCCACGGTCAGCATTGCACTGGAATAGCAATCTCTGCCCGAGGACGATAGACGACTTCAATGTAGGGAAATTCGCAGGCATATTGCCGCGCCACCGCACATATCCAGGGTGCGGAAGTGCACTGGCACAAGTTCCGGATGACGACAAGAGAGAATGAACGAAATTACCCAAATCGCTGCTCAGACTCAGAGCCATCAGCCGGCTCCTGGGATTCAGGTGCATCCAGACCAAGTTGGGTGGGGACCTTTTACTCCGTCGAGCGAGAGGTTTCCGTTTTTGCCATATGGCGCCGGTCCCGGCGGAGTCTGGATAATCTCTCCCGAAGGGAAACACCTGAGCACAATCAAAGTTCCCGAGCGCGTGAGCAATGTGGCCTGGGGCGATAAAGACGGCAAGACGCTCTTGATTACGGCCAGCACCAGTGTGTACCGCATCGAGTTGAAGTTCCGGGAGTGTGAAGCCCTGAGTCGTTTCTAATTCGTCACGTCCGAAATGCCGATTTGTCGGTACAAGTTCACAGATAGATTGGGTGTTGTTTAACCAACGGAGATCGACTACATGCGAATTCGTCTTCTCACCGTTTTATTCATTGGAATTTTCCTCTTGTTACCTTTCGGACTCGCCCAAACTACCGCCAGCCTTGATTCCATTCCTGCGCGTATGCACGACGTGATCGTTGCCAACGAAGTTCCCGGCGCGGTGACGGTGGTCGCGACCGGTGACTCTGTGCTTCGGATGGACGCTCAAGGTTGGGCCGACCCCGAACACAAATCTTTCATGCGCGTGGATTCAATCTTCTGGATCGCATCCATGTCCAAACCGATTACGGCTACCGCGGTTCTGATGCTGATGGAGGAAGGCAAACTCTCCCTCGACGATGCGATCGCGAAATATGTTCCAGAACTTGCTGGCCTCAAAACTGCGGATGGTAAGACGCCGCGAATCACGCTCCGGCACTTGCTCACTCACACCTCCGGAATGGGAGAAGCGACCGACGAAGAGGCGAAAGCCGCGCGCACGCTGTCCGACCTAGTGCCGGCCTTTGCCTCAAAGCCGCTTGCATTCGCGCCGGGGAGCAAATGGAAATACTGTCAGTCCGGCATTCTCACTCTTGGCCGGATCGTAGAAATCGTTTCCGGTGTGCCGTTTGAAGTCTTCCTGCGAACCCGTATCTTCGACCCGCTCGGCATGAAGGATACGACTTTTTATCTGACCGAAGCCCAGATGCCGCGGTGGGTGATACCCGCCAAGCGCGAAGGCGAACAACTGTTGTCGGCGGAAATCGGGCTTCTATACGGCCATCCTCCCACGTGGCGCGACCACTACCCGGCCAGCAACGGTGGCTTGTTCTCGACCGCGCCCGATTACACGCGGTTTGTCCAAATGCTGCTGAATGGCGGCGTGCTCGATGGCAGGCGTTATCTCACAGCCGAGTCGGTGCGCATGATGTCAACTGTCCAAACTGGCGATCTAGTCACTGGCTTCACTCCCGGCAATGGCTGGGGGTTGGGAGTATGCATCGTCCGCCAACCTCAGGGTGTAACTGAATTGCTCTCGCCCGGAACCTTCGGCCACGGCGGAGCCTACGGAACTCAGGCCTGGATCGATATGAAGAGGGGGGTCGCATTAATCATGATGATCCAGCGGTCGAATTTTAAGAATGCCGACGACACGCCGGCCAGGTTCGCCTTCCAGAAGGCCGCACTGGAGTGATTAGAAAACTAGACAGAGAAGGATCTTGATGAAGAAGATATCTGACCAACCAAACAAAAACAGGAACACCGAGCCGTCGTCCCCAGAGCGCCGCACCTTCGTCAAAGGCATCGCTGCCATGGGGGCGGGAGTCGCCGCTTTCCCTCTCTTGACCAACACGGCTGAAGGTCAGGTTCGGGCGGCTCCGGATAACAGAATCCCTTCGGGATCGAGCAGACCCGAGGTCGCTCCTCAAGCCTCCTTGAGCTTCCACGGCGACAAGATCGACTGGCACGGGTTCGACCGTTACGATTTCGTAATGGATAAGCAGACCTTGGCGATCACGCCTTTCAAGGCGCCGGCCGGCGAACAGTCCGGCGAGCTCGGAAACTCGGATCAAGGACAGCTACGATGTGTCGTCGTTGTGCCCAAGCAGGCGGCTCCCGGCAACCCGTGGTCCTGGCGCGGCGTTTACTGGAATCACCAGCCCCAGGCCGAAGTCGAATTGCTCAAGCGGGGTTTTCACGTTGCATACATTTCGGTCGACCCCAAGCCAGGGCCAACAACGGGATTGACTATGAATGAGCTTATGGATCAGCTTGGAATGTCCAGAGCGGCATTATCGGAGTGGGACGCCTGGTATGCTTACCTCACCGGGCAGTATGGGTTTTCGAAGAAACCTGCGTTCATCGGCATGAGCCGGGGCGGGATATTCGAATTCAGTTGGGGCACCGCCAATCCCGACAAGGTCTCCTGCATGTATGCCGACAATCCAGGGATGGAAGGCCAAGCTTTCCAGAGGCTGGTAGAACTGGCGCGGGCCGATGTGCCTATTCTTCAAATCTGCGGCACCCTCGATCCGTTGCTCGGCCAGTATACTTCCGCCATCGAGGGCATCTATCAGCAGTTCGGTGGACGCATCTCGATGATGGTCAAGGAAGGTTACGCCCATCATCCGCATAGCCTGCGCAACCCCAAGCCCATCGCGGACTTTATTGAGCAGAGCGTACAAGCAGTAAGGGGCCCGGCGCCAGCCTTCGCGGGCGACAAGTTCACCAGGACCTCCTACTACAGCAGTGAGAATTTCTTCCGCGATTACCCGGATGAGGACGCTTACATCACCTGCCGCGGCCCCCTGTTTTCGCCGTGCTACAACCGCTACGAGTTCAGCGTGCAAGGCACGCCGATGACCACCGCGGTAATCGCGCCGAGCACTGCGGCCGCAGGCATGCCCTGGGTGTACCGGGCGGGTTTTGTGTTTCGTGACGCGAAGGTCGATCAGGAGCTGCTGGCCAAGGGGTTTCACGTCGTCACCGGCCCCGTAGGGGTCAGCTTCGTGATGAAGGATTGGGACACGGTCTATGAATACCTGACCGGGCACGGCTTTTCGAAGAAGCCGGCAATGGAAGGTGCCGGCGGCGCCGCCGGCGAAGTCTACGCGTGGGCCATCGAAAATCCTGACAAGGTCTCCTGCGTCTACGCCGAGAATCCGCGCATGCACAGTGCCCTGGCGAAAACGCAGCCGCTCGATAATCTCACCCCCCTGGCCAAAGCCAACGTGCCGCTTCTTCACGTTTGCGGCAGCCTCGACCCGTGGTTCAAGGACAATACGCTTGAGGTTGAAAGGCGATACAAGATGCTTGGCGGCAAAATCCAGGTCTTCGTCAAGAAGGGCGAGGGACATTACCCACTCGCACCGGAGGATCCGGCCCCGGTTGTGGACTTTATCACCCGGGCAGCTATGTAGGGGAATTCGGGTTCAGTTTCTTCATCGCCGTGTGCCTTTCCCAACGTTGAGGAAGTGGATTGGATTAGGGAGCAGTCTGGTGCGGATCCTTTGCGTCAGCTTCTGCGGAACATTCCAGTCGTTAAGAAGCGGAAAGATGAGCCCGAGCGAAAAGCTGGGTGTCGGAATCTCGATTGACTGGGGAGCAGTGGAAGGGCTCTCACGGCGGCGAGTCGTCATAACGGCAGACAGTTAGTCGATATCCATCGATTGCTCAGTGAGATGCTTGCGCTGCGGGGAGAGTCCTTTTCTTGGCAAGATCACCGGCCGCAAGCTCATTTGCGACGGCGAGGATCTGAAGCGTCTCGGCGTCATCGGAATCGAGGGAGAGAATGTCTCGCAAACGCCGGATAGCCTCCTGGGGTCTTCCCATCTTGCACAGGAGAAGAGCAGCATTGCGCGGGAAAACCACGTTGGTCACATCTGTTTTCGCTGCCTGATCATAGTGGTCCAGCGCACCGGTAAGATCGCCCTTTTTTTCCAGCTCGATGCCTGTGTTGTTCAAAATAGCCGCTTTCGCCTCCCCATTTGATTCTGCGATGTCGCGTGCGGCCAAGTTCTGAAGCTCCTTCTCGAGACGGGAACTGTTGATCGTATCGCCATTGTGAACGTAGATCCGATAGAGCCGATAGATGGCCGCCCGGTCGTTAGGCTGTAGTCGATGTGCCTCCTCAAGCTGTGCAATTGCTTCTTGCTGTCTGCCTGCGTCTTGGTAAAGCTTGCCGAGGAGCTCATGCGCTGTGAACTTTTCCGGATCTAAAGCCACCGCCTTTTCGAGTTCCGGCATACTCTTTTGGGGCAGGTTGAGATAATAGAACGCTTCCCCTCTCGCGAAGTATGCCTCGGGCCAATTAGGTTGAAATTTAAGAACCTTGCCGTAGGCGTTGATGGTGTCTTGCCACTTCTTTTGATAGTAGACATCACGCGCTTTCAAGCGCCAGAGATCGAGGGCAGATTCTTGCTCTTGCTTGTCGGCGAACTCTATATCCACCTGCTCTTCTGACTCTGCATACTTGCCGGCCCTGGCAAGTACGAGGGCATAGTTAAACCGGGCTCCAGGTAGATGTGGGTCGAGTCGCAGCGCAGTCGAAAGCCTAGCGGACGCTCGATCCAAATCATCAAAATTCGCGAAAGCCAACCCCGAAGACAAGTAGGTCGGAGCGTAGTTCGGGCGCAACGCAATCGCTTGATCGAATTCCTCTGCCGATTCAATCGGCTTCGCCAATAGCGCGAGACAGACTCCTTTCAGTGCGTGTATTTCGCTGGCACCGAGTGCGTGAAGGTCGGCTCGCTCGAGCAGCGATAGGGCGCCTTGCGGATCGCCTCCCTGGACAAGCCTCTTCGCCTGATCCAGCAGTGCAGATGTGCTAGGCGAGTGTTGCGCTCTTGGTGATGTTTGGGCAACACCGATCAACGGGAAGGAGAGTTGACTCATCATCCCCAGAATGGCCAGCCAAGCAGCTACTCTGAGGCGATTCGTCGGGCTGATCGGGCGATAATGAGACTCGAACAACGACACAGGTTTAGTCCTGAATTATAGGGCGCGCGGGGTTCCTTCCGGAAAGTGTCCATCCCTTCAACAATTCATTCCGGTTCCAAGAGGTTTGATCCAGCATCGGTGGCCAGGCTTGGTTAGCTCTTCGCCACAATGACAACGTGGCGCCGCGAGAGCTTTTCCACTGCCTCCCAATCGATTGAAATTCCGATCCCCGGTTCTGCGCCTGGGCTCATTTCCCCTTCTCTCGCGGCGGGAACACTGCGGAGCAGGCGATGCAAAGGATCGGCTCCGGCTTCTTCCGGAATCAACTCAACACTCTCTACGTTCGGGAAGGCGCATGCAAGGTGCACGTGGATGGGACAGAAGACGTGCGGAAACACAGTCCGTCCGGCTGCTGCCGCGATGTTAATCGCCTCGATCGCACCTGTAATTCCCCCCACTGTAGTGGCATCTACACGTAAGATGTCGATGCCATTGACGAGATCGGAGACTACTCGCGCTCCAAAAATGTCCTCCCCGGCCGCAATTGGAGTGACAAGATCCCGACGAAGCTCATGAGTGAGCCGAATATCTGATGCCGCAAAAGGGTCTTCAAGAAAATTCAAACCTAGTCCATCGAACTGGCGGCAGATTCTCCTCGCCTCGGTGAGAGTATTCCAGCTCCAGTGAGCATCCGCCGCTACTCCCCCAGGCATTTTGCCGGCAACCGCCGAAACGTATTTTAGGTCGAATGCTGGATCGTCGCCCTTCAGCATGATCTTCACGCGACGGTACCCGGAATCCGCGAGGCGGCCCACTTCATCCACTACGTCAGCAATAGAACGTTGATCAATGTAGTAACCGGCTACCACAGTTACCTCGGCGGTGGTCCGAAGCCCTCCGATAAATTGAAAGAGCGGCTGCCGCGCCCTCTTACATGCAATGTCCCAAAGTGCAATGTCAATAAGGCTGAGGCCCCGCGTCAAAACGGCGCGGGCCGGAACATTTGCCTGCTCAAGGTTGACCGTCAGCCGTCGCCGCATATCGGAATTATTGTCAAGAATGCGATCAGCCATGTTGCTGAGGATCTCAAACAGCGGCGTTCCTCTCGGATATCCGATAGCTTCTCCGCAGACTCCGTCCTGCGTCTCGATGCGAACTGCAACATAGTCTCGCGTACTAATTTCAACGGGACCCAATCGCAATATCTTAGGAAGAGATACGCAGCATTCCGCGATTGTGATCTTCGAGATTTGCACTCTTCACCCCTTTTGCGGCCCGATTCTCGGGATCAAGCAGCAGGATTCGCTGGATGCCACAAGCGGAGTTCGGTGTCCTTTTCGTAGCCCTTTCCATTCGGAAAGCTGACGAGTTCAAATTGCATTCCCCATGGAGAAAGAAAATAAATCCAGGTCTGTCCGGCATTTGGCCCAACCGTCCTGACTGTCGGCGTACCCAGGAGCCGGACCTCCTTTTCGGAAAGGTACGCAACTGCCGCATCGAAATCATCAACATAGAAAGCCAGATGATGGCCGCCTACATCGCTGTTCCTCGGTTGAATTAAGTTCTGATCGGGAGCTTGGTATTCAAATATCTCGAAATTCGATCCGTGCTTGCAGCGAAAGAACCGCAGCCTGCGCATAACTGTACGCGAGTCAACATTGAGATGCTTCTCCATCCAATCATCGGCAGCCTGAAAGGGTCCAAGTTCAAACATGTATTGGCAGCCAATTACATTCACAAAAAAATCTGTCGCCTGCGCTAGGTCAGGAACTGTGAAGCCGACGTGTTCAGTTCCTCTGAGGCCCGGAATACCCGTTGACTGGCACTTCCCCGATGAAGTGGACACCCCGCCCTCCTTGATCACGGCCTGGACTCGCTACCCAATGAGACCCTGACGCAACGATGCATCTCATCCGTTCAGGCATTGGCTCTCAGTTGTTGCCTGTCGTCGCGTTCGGCGTTGTGTCCGCAGGCAAGTCGCCGAGAACAAACTGAATTCCATTTAGTACCATTTGAGCCAAGGCGGGCGTTTCGAAAAGAGATGGTGTATGCCCCAGAGCGCAGTTGAACACCCGGCCTTCCCCATAGTTCTTGATCCAAACCAGTCCGTAGTCCTTATCAGGGCGGACGTGCCATTGACTCAGGTCCGTCTTTTGGGCATCGATACTGATAAGAACGTGCAGCTTCTCGCGCGAGTAAGGTCCCGTGGGCAGAAAATGATAAAACTCATCTGTCCAGGAGAAAGCTTTACCGCCTAACCCGGCAGTAAGAGGACTGGAAGCGAAATGCGTTGTCAGGGGACTATCCGGATCATCGACCTTTAGCGTGGTCGTTTCGACACGATGAGGGCCGCTTTGTGCTCCGATCAGTTCTCCATACTCCGGTATGTCCATTGAAGCATAGCTTGCGCCGTGAAGGCCGGCGACTCCCCCACCCTGCCGCACAAAGCGGATCAATCCGTCCAGGACCGCCGGGTCGGAGAAGACCTCGCCCACGACGCTATTCAGGAATACGGCATCATATTTAAGAATGTTGGGATATTTCAGATTATTCAGGTCATTGCTGAAGATCGGCTGGTAAGCCCCCGTATTCTCAGCCATTTTCTGAATAGCGAAATTGGCATTGGCGACCGTATCGTGATAGTAGCCTCCCGCCGGGCACAGGTCCACAACCAGGAGCTTTCTCGGCGCTCCAGGAGCTACAGCTGCCTTGCGCGGGAGTGCGGCTTCAATCTTCTCCTTGACCTCAGCCGCGATGCGGTCCACGCTGGTGGGCGGGATAAGACGCGCATCCTCTTCGATACGGTAACCCATGGCAGGGCGGACGATCTTTTCAAGATCTGTTGCCGCTTGCCATAGATCGGCAAGGATACCCCCGAAAACTCCCGCTTGCGGCTCCGTTCCTATAACGATTTGCCATGGATTTACGTCCAACGCGATGAATAACGGTTTGGTCCCTCCATAAGGGCGGCCGCAATTGACACATGCGTTTGGCTGTTCCTGAGGCTGCGGTTCCTGCTCGGCTACTTGCAAAAAAAAACGTTGCAGATTGGCCGTTCCCGTACCCAATCGAACATCGCGTGCATTGGCTCCAAGCCGGCTCCGGTCGCGAAGGCGCACGGCCATCAATCGGTCGTGTATCGTGGCCAGTCCATCGACAGGCCTTATTCCATGCTCCATCCACTGACCGAGATTCGCGCTCACTCCGATGTGCGGGCTGAGTCCCTGAATCGACCTCATCAGGTCTTTCGGAACGTCCTGACTTTCGATCGCGACATTGATTCCGCTCTTGCCGGCAAGACGGTCCAGTTCGGACAGCGATGAAGGCATCGCACTGGTGATGATTGTCTCGGCACCCAATTCCTTTGCAAATGCGAAGAGCTTTTGACGCGATTCGTCATCGGAGGGGATTGTGTCGACCCGATACGCGGTCATTTTGAGTGCAAGAGAGTCGAGTTGCCGCTTAACAAAATCCACATCCTCGGGAGAAAGATGAAAATCCAGCTTCTTACCGATTTGCGGGCTCACCTCTTGATTGTTGTCTCCGCCGATATTGGCCAGGCCCAAGGCATCGGTCAACACCGCCGATTCCGAGAAGGTCAGCGTGGGAAAAATGTTCCCGAATATCCCCACGTGCCAGCCCAACAATCCATCGACCGCGGTGCGGATCTCGCCGGTGGTCGGTCTCACCGACTGGGATCCTCGATGATTCGCCGGAGCCGGCGGAGTCCCACTCGCGATTTGGGACGATGTAATCGCCACAGCCGCGGCAACAAGAACGACCGCTGCGCGCATACTCTTTTTCATGCCGATACCCCATCCAATCTCGAGCTCCTCATCGCTGAGCGCTCGACCACAGTGTCGTAACTTGGGTCGAAAGACCCGGCCAATGTCATTTCAAAATCCATCCGCCCTCTACATGGATGGATTGTCCAGTCACATAGCTCGATTGGTCAGAGGCGAAGAATGCGACCACGTTGCCGATATCGCGAGGCTCTCCTGGCCGGCCGGCAGAGATCTGCGCCACAATGCTGGACAAGATATTGGGGTCCTTTAATATCCACTCCGTCATATGCGTAGCGATGAAGCCCGGATGAACGCAGTTCACGCGTATCCCCAATGGCATCATTTCGGCCGATGTGTTTCGCGTAAGCGCCTCAATGGCAAGCTTGGAGGGAGCGTAATGCGTTCGTCCGGGTAAAATCTTTGCGGACTGGATGGAGCCGATGTTCACGATGTTGCCTTTACGCCCATCGGAGATAACGCGCCGGCAGAAAACCTGCGAACAAAGCCACGGCCCGCGCAGATTAACGTTGGTAACCCGCTCCCACTGCTGATCAGTCATCTCAACGAGAGGCACGATCGTCTCGATGCCGGCATTATTCACCAGAATGTCGATATGGCCGAATTCGCTCCAAACCTTCTCGAACATCGATTCCACCGTGATGCGATCTGAGACGTCCGCCTGGACCGCGATCGCTCGGCGTCCCTTGGACCGAATCCATTCCACGACAGAAGAGGCGCCTTCTGGAGTAATCTCAATATCGTTGACTGCCACGTCTGCCCCCTGCTCCGCAAACACCTCGGCAATCCCGCGGCCGATTCCGCGGCCGGCCCCCGTGACCAAAGCTACCTTGCCTGCAAGGTTCATCTATTATCCCTCCTTCCCTCGGTGCGCTATTGGCTGCCCGCCGACTGCGGCAGGGCAAACACGTAGTAACCTTGCGCGCCCGGCTTGCCTGGGTTGTATGAGACCGATTCTTTCTCGTCACCCACGGCGGCATAGAAGGCGATATACTCGCGGCCGCCAACTTCGTAAACGGCAGGAATTCCATCGGGCATTGCCTCGATTTGCGTCTCCCATAGTGTCTTCCCCGTATCTTTGTCCAAGGCGCGAATGGTTCGATCCCCGCCGCTGGCGATAAACAGGAGCCCGCCGGCGGTGACCACCGGTCCGTTTCTCATGAGAGCAGAGCTTCCCGTATCTGTGATTCCCTTTGCAGCCAGACCAGGGGTAGTCCCGATCGGCCTGCGCCATAGAACCGAACCCTTATTCAGGTCATAGGCGACCAGTGACGACCAGGGAGGGCTGAACGCAGGAAGCCCATTGACTGCGCGGAAGATATTGCCAAAAGGGCCGTAGAAGCGCTTCTGACCCGGTGGAGGGGCAATATGCGAGGACTCCGAGGCCTGACTTGCCTCGCCGAGCTCCGGATTTTTGAGATAAGCCGCCAGAAAGCCAATATCCTGCGGCGACAAGGCGGTCTCCGGGAATGCCGGCATCTCTCCTTTTCCGGCTCGGACCCTAGCCACGAAATGAGGGAAATCCATCTCCTTGGGGAAGGGAATGCGCTCCCGATTCGGTCCGTGGCAGGCAACGCAGGTCTGCATGTACCGTGCATAACCACGCTGCTCGTCCGTTCCACTGGTCGTGCTCCGATGCGACGGAGCTGTTTCGGTTAGCCTGTGGATCGTCGGCAAATCGTACGTCTTCACATACATCACGCCAGTCGACGGGTCCGCCGCGGTGCTGCCCTGGTTGGCACCGCCGTGTTCCCCTGGCACCGCGATCTGATCGCGATTGTAAGCTGGGGGAGTAAAGATGCCTTCGTTGCGTGCATTCACAAGAATGTTACGGATGCGTTCCCTCTCTTCTGGGTCAAGATATGGATTGATGTCGTCGAGCGTGAACTTTTGACGGGCGAACGGCGGAGGCGCGGTCGGGAACGGCTGAGTCGGCCAGGATGCCTCGCCCGGCATATCGGACTGCGAAACGGGCCGCTCTTCAACCGGCCACAAAGGGTCTCCCGTCACCCTGTCCAGAACATACAGGAAGCCGAATTTTGTCGCTTGGGCAACCACATCAACCTTCTTGCCTCCGTGCAGCACAGTGAGAAGTACGGGAGCCGCTGCGGGATCGTAATCCCACAGATCGTGATGGACGAACTGGAAATACCACAGCCGCTTCCCGGTTCGTGCGTCGAGCGCCAGTAAGCAATCCCCATAGAGATTAGCGCCGTTGCGGTCAGCGCCGTATAAGTCATAAGTAGGAGAACCCAGGGGAAAATAAACAATTCCGCGCTTCTCATCCAGCGACATTCCGCCCCAGTCGTTGTTTCCACCAACGTACTTCCATGCGCTCGGAGGGAACGTGTCATATCCAAACTCGCCAGGATGCGGAACCGTATGAAATATCCATTCCATTTTCCCGGTCTTAACATCGTAGGCGCGCAAATCTCCCGGAGGAGAGCCATACATTTCTCCAGGCGCGGAGCCCAGAATGAGCAGATTCTCAAAGACCCGTCCTGGTGTGCCACTTTGAACGCCCTGGGTAAACTCTGAGCGCTCCCGGCCGAGCCCTTCCCGCAGATCCACCTTACCGTCGTTGCCGAACGACCGGATGGTTTCCCCGGTGTTCATGTCAACTTCCTGGAGATAGCCGTCCACGGCAAAGATGAGCCGGCGATCCTTACCATCGGTTGAAATCCAGCGGTTAAAGCCGCGATTCGTAGGCTGTCCACCTTCTACCGGGTGAGCCCAGAGTTGCTTGCCGGTGGCGCCGTCCAGGGCGTAGATACCATCGTCCTTTCCTACCACATACATCACACCATCGATAACCAATGGGTTGAACGAGAACCTTCCAACGGGCCCAGGGGCGGGGACAAACCACTCCTGCTTAAGCCGGCTTACATTTTTCTTATTGATCTGATTGATGGACGAGTAGCTCATCGAATCGGGCGATCCGCCATAGTCACTCCATGAAGAATAGGGTTCGCGGCTCGTGCGGGCTGAAGTCTTCCGGGGGATAACAACGAGTATCAACGAACAACATCCCGCGACTGCGACGAGACACACCAACCACCTGTTGTATCTAGTATCCATGAATACCTTCATCTCTAATAGTTCTACGGACTGGCTAGGTCCGGAACTTATAACCCAGCTTTTCGAGATACGCCTTCGTCGCCTTCACGGTCTCAAGCGGGCTCATCGGACCGTCTTTCAACGAGGGATCCAATTCGACCATCACATCGGGATTCTGGCCTGCGCCCTCCACCATATCGAGGATTGCTGGAATGTCGACTGTGCCCATACCCAGCGGACAATAGCCTGAGTAGTGCTGCCATCCCTTGTAGTCCTTCAAATGCATATGCGTAACAAGTGGCAGAAAGTCCTTGACTACTTGCGCAGCGTCCGCGCCGCCTTTTTGCAGCTGCCCCACATCCGGAGCGAATCTAAGATTCTTGGTGTTGACCGCACCCATGACGGCATAGACCTCATCTCGAGACTCGATGCAGGTTCCGGTATGCTGATGAAGTCCCGTCTTGAACCCCATATCAGTTATCACCGCAGCGTAGTCGTTCAAGGCAGAAATTATGTCGGCGCGGTGTTCCTGGAAGTTATAGGTTTCACGCTTTACACCATTGGGCGCCAGGACAATATAGGTCCCCTCATATTTTTGCACCACTTTGCACAGCTGAGTTATGCGAGCGATCTCATCTTTTCTTTTGGAAGGGTCGACGAGATTGCCGGTGATATACCCGGACCGAAGCGGAACCCCATACTTTGCGATGAAAGGGGTCAGCAAGCCTCTTTGATCCCAGTTATCCAGCACTTCGGGAAACGTCTCAAATGACCAAAAGCCCTGCGCTGAAATATCCGTGAGGGCGGGCCCCAACGTGGTGTCGTCCTGCCCGTTCTTCGGCGGAAATGTACCCCACGTAATACAGGTATGGCCAATTTTGAGTTTTCTAGCGGGCGTCTTCTTGGCAAACGCAGGCTCCAGGTCGGAAATTGCCATCGCGCCCAAACCAAATGCGAGGGTCTTCAGAAAGCTTCGCCGCTCTTGTATTTTGCTCATAGTTGGCTCCTTGATCTCCCGATTCACCGTGCTGCCTCTGGAGTCAGCGTCTCCAACACGAGATCACGTCCTGATCTTAGGAGGCTTTGTTGGTCTGAAGCCTGCATAAGGTTCGAGTGGAACCAGTAACATCTCCGTCATACCAGCCTGGGCAAACGGGAATGTAGCCCACATTTCGCGAACCTGCTCTTCGCCACTTGCCTCCCATAACAAGCATGCGCCGGGCATATCCAGGCGATGCCAGACCTGGCGAATGTATCCTTCTAAGTACAGCTCGCGGGCATGCTCCATCTCCTCCTCTGCTAAGCTCGCGTAATCACCCTCTGCGAATCCTTTCCGGCGTTGCGATATGGATAGAAACTGCATCTCTGCTTCTAACCTCCTGCGCTAATCCTCGAGAATGGCGACCGCTCGGACCGGAGCACCGGTGGTATTTACCCACTTGATGGGGAACAGGCTCAATTTGAATCCGTGGCCCGGGAGTTGATCGAGATTGGTCAGGTTCTCAAGGTGGTAGTACTCGCGCGTCTTCATAACGCAATGCGCTTCCCAGAACTTCTTGCGCTCGAACATCGCCCAAATCGGCGGATCGTAGGTAACGGCGTCGATCCCTGTCATCTTGATACCTTGGTCAAGCAGCCAGTTGGTCGATTCCCCCGTCATTCCGACGTGATCCGTAAGATATTTCTCGCTGTCCTGAATCTTCCCCGCGCCGGTGTGGATTAATACGATATCCAAAGGTTTGAGCGTGTATTGGATCTTGGCCAGTGCGTCTTTCATGTCTTGGACACTGATACCCGCGCCTTTTGGAAGATGACGGAAGTCCAGGCATACGCCCTCCCCATAGCAATATTCGAGCGGAACAGCCTCAGGCCCTGGGGCGTTTTCGCGCATGTGACGCAGCGAATCCATGTGGGTGCCGATATGATCACCGATCACCACCATGTAGTGCGCAGTGAGAGAATCGACGCCGTACTTCACCGCCCCGATCCGCTCGGCAAAGCCCTGCCAGGTTTCGAACATTACCAGGGCCGGGCGCACGACACGCGGAAACGTTATCATTTCGTTGTGCACAGGCATGCTTAGATCGATCAGTGTGCGAGCCATGGAGCAACGTCCCCTTTTACATCTTGCGTCTTCTACTGCGTTGCAGTAATGCCACCGTCTAAATAGAGCGCGTGTCCGGTGATGAAATTCGACGCCGGCGATACCAAAAAGAGCACCGCGCCCATAACGTCCTCTGGTTCACCAATTCGTCCCAGCGGTATACGTGAGATGAGATTTGAATAGAACGAAGGGTCTGCCAACATCTGCGCTACCTGCTCGGTCCGGATGAAGGTGGGGGCGACCACGTTCACATTGATTCCGTTGGGTGCCCACTCGGCCGACAATTGCCTGCACAAAGTAATCAAGCCGCCTTTAGCTGCACAGTAAGCCGCATATCCGCGTCCACGCAAGGCGAGAAGCGAGCGCACCGAGCCAAGGTGGACCTGTTTACCGCCGTTTCCTTGCCGAATCATATGGCGCGCCGCTGCTTGTGCCTGGAACATGGCGCTCTTGAGATTGACGTTGTAGACGTGGTCGAACATCGCTTCGGTGACTTCTTCTGCCTTTTCCTCGCGGTTCAGACCGATGCAGTTCACGAGAATATCCAGACGGCCAAAGTGGTCGGCGGCTTCGTCTACCATCCTCTGCGTTTCAGAGACCGAAACAGCTTCAAAGGCAGTTGCCCATGCATCGTGGCCTTCTGCCTTCAGCGATTCGGCGAAAGCATTGGCACTTGCACCCTTGTGCCCGCTGATGGCAACTTTCGCTCCCGAAGATGCCAAGCCTCGGCTCACCGCTTCCCCGATACCCCCGTAGCCACCTGTAACCAGGGCCACCTTGCCATCTAATCTAAACAGCTTCTCTATAGCGACCATGGATGAGTACTATCCTCATTTTCCGCAACGACAACCGCCGTACGATCTAGCCATGACTCAACTTACTTGAGATTGGCGCTTCCGATGTCCGGTCAAGCCTCATCGGGTCGTTCGGGTGCGAAGCCAGAGGGTGGACGGTAATCGTCAGATACCGAAACAAGGGCAGGGAAGACAATGCATCGTGTAGCCGATCCGCATCGTCAGCGCGCCAGATACCCCAGTTCTCCCGTCGCCCCGGCACTCGCCAAAGACGGAGGAGAATTCCCTCCTTCGCCAACTCGCGGCTCCGTGCCGCCTCTTGTTCTCGCAACTGTTTTTCTCTTTCATCGCCGCCTTCTATGCGGGCGACTTCCATGTGCACTAGAAAGTCCATCATGATCTCTTTGGAACGCCAGTATCTTTGTCACTTGACCTTGAGTAAACGTCGAATTTCGTCGATAACTTTCGCCGCCGTGGGAAGAAGTGCACGCTGCAGGATTGGCGAGGCAGGGATTCTCATATCGGGAGTTGCGACCCTGGCGATCTTGAGAGCCATCTCGTTGCCCAGAAACTCGTGGAGCCGCGCGACGATTTCCCCGCCAAATCCACCAGTTCGATTTGCTTCGTGCAGTACGACCACATTACCCGAAGCACTTCTGACAGCCGCTTGCAGTCCATCGTTGTCCAAGGGGCAGAGCCAGCGAAGATCGAGCACTCCTACGTCCACTCCGCCTTCCTCGAGTTGCCTGGCTGCATCTAAGGCAATCAGCAGCGTAGTTCCCCAGGTAACAATCACCGCGTCACGTCCGGGCTTATGTAATCGTGATCTTCCGATAGGCTCGATTACGTCCGTGAACTCCACGTCCCCCGTCGTTTGATACAGCCCCCTGGCTTCATAGATCACGCACGGATCGGGGGAGGCTGTGGCGGTGCGCAAGAGACTGTAAGCATCTTGTGGCGTTGCAGGAATCGCGATCCGCAATCCAGGGATATGGGCGAGGAGGGCTTCGAGGCATTGGGAATGCTGGGCACACGAACCGGACGTCGCGCCCTGTTGCGTCCGGACAACAATCGGCGCACCCGACCTGCCGCCCGTGATGTAGCGAACGTTAGCAGCCTGGTTGACGATCTGGTCAAGGGTCACCAACATGAAGTCGCCCCACATGATTTCCACGATAGGTTTCATCCCCATCAATGCCGCGCCCACCGCCGAACCGAGAATTGCGCTTTCGGATATGGGCGTGTCGAAGACCCGATCCGCACCAAAATTCTTTTGCAGACCTCGCGATGCGCCGAAGATGCCCCCCGCCTGACCCACGTCTTCGCCATACACCAGGACTTCCGGACGAGTTGCAAGTTCGCGAGACAAAGCTTCATTGACAGCCTGGATGTAACTTACTGCTTTTGTCTGCGGTACCTCAGAAGCGGCGGTGGAGGCTGGCTGGATAGGTGCTTCGCACCACACGTGCCGCCCAGCAGCGGCTGTATCCGGAGGCGGAGAGCTAAGTACGATCCTTTGGACCTCGTCCAGTTCTGCCTTGACACTAATCTCAAGTTCGCGAAAGGCATCGTGTGTAAGCACATTGGCAGCAATCAGCTTGCTCGAAAAAGTGCTGATAGGATCTCGAGCGCGCGCCTGATCACGATCTTCTTTGGGACGGTAGTGCTCGATGTCACGATTGTAATGACCCCACAAGCGCGGGACGCGGCATTCAATCAATACCGGTCCCCGCCCTTCTCGGGCACGATTGGCTGCCTGCAGGATAGTGTCGCGGACAACGAGCGGATCTGAACCATTAATCGTGACCCCTGGGATTCCGTAACCGCTCGCTCTTTGAGCAATCCTTTCCACTTTGAACGTGAGTGAAGTCGGTGTTAGTTCTGACCAGCCGTTGTTCTCACAGATAATGAGCACTGGCAGACTACGAGCGGCTGCGAATGCGAGCCCCTCGTGGGTCGCGCCCTGGTTGAACGCTCCGTCTCCAATGGAGACGACAACTACTTTGCCATTGCCTGTCGCAACGTTCGCCATCGCCACGCCACAGGCAACCGGAACTCCAGCTCCGACGATCGAATTCTCACCGATGAAGCGCCGCTCGGGCGCCATCATGTAGGCTGACCCACCGCGGCCGCCGTTCACGCCGATGCTGCGCTGGCAAATCTCTCCGAAGACTTCGGTTAACGAGAGGCCCGAAGCTAACGCCCACCCGTGCCCTCGATAAGTTGCGATAATCTGGTCAGCCTCTGCGAGCCCGGCAAGGGCTCCTACCGGAACTGCTTCCTGGCCAGCGCACAAATGCGCTGAGCCGACCACTTCGGGAGGTGTTGCCTTGCTCAATTCGAGAGATCTTTTTTCGAGCTCTCTGATGCGCATCATCTCCAACAGCAGCGCGACAGAAGTAGCCCTGTCCTTCTGATCTACATCCGCAACAACCCCCGGGGCCGAAGTAGTCATCGATCGTCCCCACACATCCCCCGATCGCCGCGTTCAAACCTGATGGACTCCAACGCTGACCCAACGGTTCTCGGAGACGACGTAGCTTGCACCCTAGTATCGGCCCCTTCTTTACTCTTCGCCCGCGAAAGGTCCCAGAACGAATGTGGCACTTTATCGCTCCCATTCCTTCTATTCATCCATTGACTCCCTGAACCGCACTCATGTTAGGGACGTGTTAGGTACTTATCGCATAACAATCACCATTCATTAAATGTAATCCCTGCCGCATCATCGCTCTCGAATTCACTGCACAACTGGCTCTTATACAATGCATCGCATCAGGGCCCTGGAGATAGCCCTGATGCGACGCTTCTACATAAAACATTGCACACCCGTTCGGGCGACCGGCTAGAACTCAACTCTAAGACTGAACTGAATCTGTCTGGGAGTAGCTCCGCTGGCGAGGCCACTAACTACTCCGAAGCCACCCCCACCGAAGGTTGTCCCTGGTAGGCCATAGTTTTGAATGTTGAATACATTGAAAAACTCCGCTCGGAATTGCGTATGGAGCCTTTCTTTGATAGGGATATTCTTCATGAGTGAGAAGTCAAAATTGTCGAATGGTGTACTGGCGATGATGCCTCGCCCGGAGTTGCCGTACTGGTTGACCGGATGGGCGAAAGCCGCCGTATTGAATGCCTTCTTATAGTTAGGGTGGCTGAGTCTAGGGTCCCCAATAAGGTTTGCCCTGCCATAGTTAACAAAGCCCGAGGTATTCCCGATGTTTGCCACGTCGATACCAGCATCGGGGAAGGTCAATGGAATCCCTGAGTGCGCCGACAAATTGACGTTTGTTTGCCAACCGCCAAGGATGGCGGAGGCGATGCTGCTGTTCATGAAACGCTTGCCTCTCCCGAAGGGCAATTCATAAATAGCCCACCCGTAGACGATGTGAGTAAGGCTGTTTCCGGATGTGCCGTAATCCTGGCTCAGGTCGTTGTAGTTTTGTACCACGGCAAAACCCCCTGGGCCATTTTCAACGTCGTAGAAGCCGCTCGCGCCGTTGTCCAACGACTTTGAGTAGGTCCAACCGGCCCCGAAAGCAAGGCCGGAAGCCACACGCTTTTCTACCTTCGCCTGCAGCGCATTATAGTTGGCTGTGCCACGATCGGTTGCCATGATGGCCGAGCCAAGCCAAGGGAACGGGCGATTGGTGCCGGCTTCGCCAGGCACCGGAGAATCGTTAGAGAGCCCAGTAATAGGTAGGTGTCTGGTTACGCTGCCTACATAGGAGACTGAGGCGACGAGGCTCGTGCTGAATTGCTTCTGTATCTCAACGTTGAACTGTTGGGAGTAAGCGGGTCTCAGATGGGGATCGTAATACCATCCAAACTGCTGCCACGGTGTCGGAACGGCTGGGAGCGCGTTGGTGCTACTAAGGGTTGGAACAATCGTCGTCATGGTTTGTAAAGGTTGACCAGTGGTGTTAAAGTTCAGGGGAAGCGACGCATTCGAGGGCCATGATTCGAGTCGATCCCTGGGACTTTGGAGGTTGCCTTCCAGAGAGTCATAGACCAAACCCCACCCTCCCCTGATAACCATACTGTCAGTTAACTTGAAAGCGGCACCTATGCGGGGTCCAAACATCTTATAGTATGGATCGGGGCCCATGTTCGGATTCGGTGCGGCAATAACGTGTTGCTTAATGGTCAAATCATTTGCCGGGGTGGAAGACGGGAGGCACGGAGCAAAGATTCCATTGGCCGCATCGCAGGGCGGGGGCAGCTGTCCACCTTTTCCGGGCCCTAGCGCGATTTCCCAGTTTCCGGTGGTCGGATTAAGATTTGCCGCATTCCCTTTCTCTAGATGAGGAGATGACTCGCCGTCCCAACGAAACCCCGCACTGATGGTTAAGCGCGGAGTCACCTTCCAGGTATCCTGGATGTAAGCCGAAGGCATGATCACGCGAAATGCATTCGATTCCGACTGAAAGCGGCCACTGGACGGAATGCCCAGCAAAGCCGAGGCGACCGGATTGCCGGTGCTCGAGGCATTCTGCGGGTCCGACGTTTCGTTTGGCGAGAACTGGAATTGGGCTCCGCCGAAAGATCCACCCTTCGTAAGCCCCTGGGTCCATTCTGGGATGTGCTCTTCATACCCGAAACGCAGTTGGTGTTTTCCACGTATCCAGGTTACGTTTGCGGCGAAATTGGTTGCGTTGGTTGACAAAACATTTGGCCCGTTGCCGCCTATGAGGTTGTAGACACCCCCTCCCCCCAGCACCGCGGCAAAATCAAACTCCGGAAACCCATATGTCGACTCGACCCCTCCATAACCGGTGGGAGCCGGGTTTACTGGCTGTCTCACGTTCTTATTGTTGTATCGGCCGCACCATCCCCCTCGCGCGTCCAGGATAAAATTCGGAGAGAAGACGTGAGTCCAACCGCCACCCCCGTTTCTGTTATCCGCACTGCTGATGCTGTTAAGAATATGGGATCGGGGTACGACGTTGGCTCCGTTGAGAAAGCTGTAGCGGAACCACAGTGAATCCTTCGTTCCAAAGTTCTGGTCAACCCGTCCGCTGAATCCATTGGCATTGTCAGTGCCGACGGAATTGAGAATCGTATTGTTTCCACCCACAGTAGCCGGCGTGAAATTAGGCTTATCGCTGTAGTTCTTTAAGAAGGCTTGAGCGGTAGGGTCGATTAGGTTTTGCGGAACGTGAAGGCCATCTCCTCCAAGCAGCTGTCGTGTGAAGTTTCCTGCGCTTCCAGTGGTTGTATACGGGTTGTACAAAAGTGCCGGGGCGCCGGTACTGGTTACGACGGACGCGTTTGTGAAATCGCCATTTAGCTCAGCCGCTGTCGGCGATACGTAGCTGGCTCCCGCCGCCTTCGCATACCTCCAGCCTTCGTAGGACACGTAAAAATATGTCTTGTTGGTTCCATTGTAGAGGTGTGGGATCCGGACGGGGCCACCGAAAGCGCCGCCAAACTCGTTTTGCCGAAAGGTCGCTGGGGCTGAGGGGAGATTGTTTGTGAAATCTGTAAACGGATTTCGGGCGTCGAATACGTTATTGCGCAAATAGTCCCACGCCGATCCGTGGAAGGAATTCGTCCCAGACTTGGTGACCAGGTTGACGACTCCGCCCAGTACTCCGCCATATTCGGACTGATCGTTATGTGACTGAACTTTGAACTCCTGGATGGTATCGATGATGGGTGGGACATCATACGAACCGCCCATAGCGGATCCGTTGATAATGCCATCGATATACCACAGATTCTCACGGTTCCATTGACCCTGTACCGATGGGAAGGTATACGTCGAGCCTGGGATGCCGGCGGAGCCAAATGTAGCGCTGTAGCCAACGCCGCCATTTTGGGATTGGTTTACCGGGTTGGCGCCGGGCGCCAGCGTGAGAAGCGCCGTGAAGCTTCTTCCGTTGAGCGGCAGATCACTGACCGTGCGCTGTTCCACAACGTTGCCCAACTCGGTCGAAGACGCCTGGAGCAATTCGGCAGTCGCCATGACGTCCACTGTCTGCGATTGCGATCCCACCTGCAGGTGGAAGTCCTGAGTAGAAATCTGGTTTACATCGAGCTTGAGTACCTGGCTCACTGCCGTCTGGAAGCCGGCCTGGGTGACCGTGATTTGGTAGTTTCCAGGCGGAACGAGCGGGAGTTCGTATAAGCCCTCACCATTGGATCGCACCGTTCGAGTCCAGCCGCTCGTGGGGTCTTGCACCTTTACCGTGGAGCCCGCAACAGCTGCTCCGCTCGGGTCGTAAATATGCCCATTGAATTGGCCGGTCGCAGTCTGTGCATTAGCGACCGTGCAGAACAGAATCAGCGTTGCGCAGTAGACGATAGCGACTTCACCCAGGCCAAATGAATCCTTACGTCCTCGAACCAGCGCAAAAAGACTAGAAGCATGGTTATCCATGAACACCTCCCACGTCAATTAGTTTGCCAACCTCACGACACCTCTGTGCGGCTACTGGAAAATCGGCACTTGCGGCCCCAAACTATTTGAGTGCAGGCGTTTTATAGATGAAATTAATTATTCACATATCAAACCGCTCACTTATAGGCCCGATTAATTATTCTTGTCAAGTATTTTTTTCTTAAATTAAGAAAGACATTCTTTCAGGCGGGGTAAAGGGGTGCCCCTTCGCACGACTTCGGCCCCACTGTGGGCGCACCGCGCACCAGGTCCGTACACGAAGCGCAGCGAAGGAGATCTCCGGTTGCGCTTTCACGGCTTCCAGCGGATCGGAGGGAAAGAGCAGCATGACCGAGAGGCCATGCGAAGGAACCGGACGGCAATCGAGTTTGTTGAAGCAGCAGTTGCTCTTCAAGAACGAATTTCCTGAGAAGGAAAACGTTCTTTGAGCAAAACCAGATTTCTTCTACGTTACAACTGAAATCCGATGATCATTCCACACTGGACCATCCGGGTACTGGTACGCGAGCAAAGTTTCCGGAAGTATCTCCGTGCTGTATCCGGGTTTTTCAGGCAGTAGATAGTGGCCGTTTGCTATGCGAGCGGGATCAGCAAAATGTTCATGCAGATGATCTACAAATTCAATGACACGATTTTCGAGCGACGCTGATACACGCAGATAGTCAAAGATTGCCAGGTGCTGCACGCATTCACACAAGCCGACTCCGCCCGCGTGAGGGCAAACCGGGATGTTGAATTTAGCGGCCATCAACAGCACCGCAAGATTCTCGTTCACGCCCGCAACCCGGCAACTGTCAATTTGACAGACATCCATTGCGCCCGCCTGCATGAATTGCTTGAACATGACTCGATTGTGGCAATGCTCACCCGTCGCGATGCGAACGGGTGAAGCCTCTCGGCGAATGCGAGCGTGGCCCAAAATGTCGTCAGGGCTGGTGGGTTCCTCCATCCACCAAGGATCTACTTCAGCCAGCTCTCTTGTGCGGTGAATTGCCTCGATGACACCCCACTTCTGGTTCGCGTCCATCATTAGCTTGTTGTGCGGGCCGATTTCTGCGCGCATCAAGCGCGCACGGCGAAGATCATCGGCCGGGTTACCACCGACCTTTAACTTGAAATGCATCCATCCTTGGCTGAGAGATTCACGGCATAGCCGTCGAATCTTGTCGTCACTGAAGCCGAACCATCCTGCTGAAGTCGTGTATGCGGGATACCCATGCTGTTCAAGCTTTTTTAAACGCACGGCTTGAGATGCGGTACGTGTCCTTAGTAGATCAAGGGCTTCATCCGGAGTAATGGCATCTTCGATATATTTAAAGTCAATCGAACGGACAATCCGCTCGGGTTCAAAATTCGCCAATAGCTTCCAGAGAGGCTTGCCTTCGGTTCGCGCATAAAGATCCCAGACTGCATTGATGAGGGCTGCGGCAGCCAGATGGATTACGCCTTTTTCGGGCCCAAGCCAGCGGAATTGACTGTCTTCCGTAAGCTGCCTAGAAAAAGCGACTGTGTCGTCTGTTACAGAAGATAAATTGCGACCCTGGAGAAATCGCGAAAGATACTCAAGTGCAAGCACGCATAATTCTGTTCCGTGGCCTAGGGTGAAAGCGAGGCCGTATCCTTCGACCCCCACATCTGTTTCCAGAATGCAATATGCCGCCGAGTAATCCGGGTCTGTGTTGACCGAATCCGAGCCAATCTGGTGGCGTGAGGTCGGAAACCGCAGATCAAGGACACGAACGTTCGTGATTATAGGGTCGCTCAAACGAATCAACTCCGCAGAGGGCTTTCAAATGGCGGCAAGCCCTCGGAAATGAAATCATGATGTTCCTTCGCTGCCGCAATTCCGCCAGTCCAGAGGCGATTTTCTGCGATAGCCAACCGGAATCATAATTTCTATTCCTGAAACATTAAATTTGTCAATAAAAATCACTGGAACTTGCGCTGTGGCGAACATTCATCGGCCAAGTCGGTGCGACTTAACGGGGCTAGGAATCGAATTTCTGGCGCTCTCGCGAGATTCCTCCGATCTCTTGGGAAAGCTGAGAACTCGCTCGTTTCAAGGTTTGGCGTACGATAGCCGTGGTGGTGTGGTCGCCAATTCGGCGGATGTAGGGAACGGTTAGCGCAGCAACCGCATACCCATGCTCGTCCAACACGGGATAACTGACATTGATGATTCCCTCCACCTCGTAACTTTCCTTCTCTTCATAGCCTCGCTCCTTGATGGCGGCAAGATGCGAAGTCAGATCACGCGGAGGCTCAGTTTTGCTGCGTTTGCACCAAGTCTGTATGGCACGTGCCCGAGCTTCTTGCGTTTGGTGTGCCAGGATCACGTGGCCTGTAGCAGCATGCATGAGATCCACAACGGCACCAGCCTTGACATAGAAGCCCGGGCTGACGGGGGAATCCACCTGCGCAATAATCACGACCTGACCCCCGTTGAGTACACCCAAATGACAGGACTGACCAAGTTCGTGAGCAGCTTGCTGCATGATCGGCAAAGCTTGCATAGTCATGCGTTTGATCGGCGGATGCTCTTGCGCGAGCTTGAACAGGTGTAAGCTGAGATGGTAACGATCGCTGTGCGGGCTCTGCGCAATGTAGCCACGTTCTTCGAGACATAACAGCATGCGAAAGATCTCGGAAATCGTGCGGCCGAGCTTCCGTGCCACGTCACTTTTCGTGAGTCCCGACGGCTCGCTGGCAAACAGCTCCAATATATCCAAGCCTTTCTCAAGAGCCGGAGTCGGGTACCGACTGGAAGCTTTAGGCGCCTTTTTCCTCATAAATTCTCGAAGCCAACCCGCTGGGTTAGGGTGAACACAACTGGCAATGATGCTGAAGTGTCAACGGATCTTCTTGCAGCATTGGTCCGTTGCCAACCTGACCGCGCCCACCCGCCAGATCGTTGAAATACTATCGCACTTAGAAAAATTCTTGACAAAGGCATAAGGACTGGCATAATGTGCCTGTTTTCGTGGGCGCATATTATGTTTTATATATGAAATTAGCGAGGATTGCAATTAATCGGGTTTGGTGTCACGGGATCCAAGGTGCGGCAGTGCACTGACACAAGTTACGGATGAGGACAAGCGAGAATGGACGAGATTACCCAAAGCGAGAGAATAGCCTCACAAAGGCTATCTAGTCTGGAGTCACCGGCGCGACGCTTACTTATGAAAGGTATGGCAGGCCTTGGCGCGACGCTTGCGTCTTCCTCACTCTCTCCGGCCATCGCTGCTCAGGCTCAGCGTCATCAGCCGGGGGCGCCTGGCAATCAGGTTTCTCCTGTCCAGGATGGGTGGGGACCTTTTACCCCGTCGAGCGGTGCAGGTCGATATCTCCAGCTTTCTTACCCACCGTCCACAAGCAAAGGCGAGCTCCAGCTTGGTGCCGTATATACCCTCTGGATCCCTGACGATATCAAAATCGTGAGAGCGGTGATCGTTCATCAGCACGGCGCCAGCATTCCCGCCGCTCAGGCAGGGGCAACTTCTGCTTACGATTTGCACTGGCAAGCTCTTGCGAAGAAATGGAACTGCGTCCTTCTTGGACCTTCCTATCATGTTCTGAACGATGCGATTGACCTGACTCCAGGAGGCGCCGAGCTGTGGTTCGACCCGAGACAGGGTTCTGAGCGTGTTTTCCTTCGGGCGTTGGACGAGTTTGCGACAAAGTCGGGCCACGCGGAAATCGCTACGGCCCCGTGGTGTCTCTGGGGCCACTCTGGTGGCGGGATATGGGCCAATGTAATGAGCATTCTCCACTCCGACCGAGTGCTCGCTGCTTTTCTTCGTTCGGGTACGGCGGCGATGTTTCGTTCGAGGCCAGAGTTTGTCCAGCCTGAAGTTCCACCTGCGATCTATGAGATTCCTACGATGGTTAACTTCGGCGTAGGAGAAAGAGGAAACCGTCCCTGGGACGGCTCCATTGCCACATTCCAGGAGTACCGAGCCCAGGGATCTCCCATTGGGTTCGCTCCCGATCCGCGTACGGGACACTTCTGCGGGGATTCCCGGTATCTCGCGATCCCGTTCTTCGACGCTTGCCTTCAAATGCGCTTAACCGAATGGAGCAAGATCTTAAGGCCGGTGGACCTGACTTCTGCATGGCTGGCAACTCCGTTCGGGGACACCGCCATGCCTGCAGCGGAATTCAAAGGGGATCCTAACAAGGCCGCGTGGTTGCCGAATGCGGCGGTAGCAAAAATCTGGATGGAGTATGTTAAAAGTGGAACCGTCAGCGACGCGGGCGCACCCCCTGCTCCAGTCAATGTGCGAGCGAACGCTGATGCAAATCACGGCAATGAGATCACATGGGAAGCCGAGGCTGATATCGTCAGTGGACTCGGTGGCTTCATCGTCCTTCGAGACGGGCACGGGATAGCGAAGCTTCCCACGCAACCTCCAGAAGTGGTGTATGGGCGCCTACTCTTTCAGGGCCTCTCTTATCACGACACTCCAGTGGCACCAATCCCTCTGATGAAGCACGTTGACATGTCTGCCCATCCTGGTGCCAAACACGTCTATACGGTGATCGCTTTGAGCGGTGCGGGCGTGCCTTCCATGCCCTCCTTGCCAGCAACCGTCGAGTGAAGGAACAGGCCGAAGCGCCAACGCAAATCTTTTAGTTCACGCTCAGCTGACAATATGGAGTATCCAGTAAAACTGCTTGACAAGCAGAGACCGTAGCGATATATCACTTGAGTAATTTTATTAACAAACATATATTTTTATACGCTAAATAGCATCGCGCGTCGGCTAGTTTTCCAATTTCCGAAAGGACGAGCACTCCACTCCCCTTGTTGTTTTGGTTCTCGGACCGCCGTGCGCTGGTAACGGAGCTTAGTCCGGCATGTTGGGCTAACCTCTAGGCGAAAGCATTTCGAAATAGCGGTGTGTTCCGCTTCTATCGCGGGAAGCGCCGAAAGACCTCCGAAGGGCGAAGTGTCATATAGGAGAACTGATCTCTGAGCTTTCCCAAATTAAACGCGAAGACCTTCACGTTACACGGCCGCACGGCAGTTATCACGGGTGCTGCCAGTGGCATCGGTCGAGCGATTGGCCACATGTTTGCGGCAAACGGCGCTTCAGTGCGCCTCTTGGACATTAATCGAACGCATGCAGAAACGGTTGCGGCGGAGATTACCAGGGCTGGTGGGACAGCCTCGGCATATGAGTGCGACGTGAGTGATAGGGTCTCTGTTGGATCGACATTCCATACAATTTTGCAGCAGGGTCAGGTTGACATTCTCGTAAATAATGCTGGCATCTCGCATATTGGTACGGTCGAAAGCACGACCGAACACGATTTCGACCGCCTTTTTCGCGTGAATGTCAAAGGCTATTTCAACTGTATCAATGCCGTGATCGGAACGATGAAGTCTGCAGAAGGCGGAGTCATTCTAAACATGGCTTCAGTAGCCGGATCTGCCGGACTGGCTGATCGCTTCGCTTACTCCACCAGCAAAGGCGCGGTGATTGCGATGACTTATTCTGTCGCGCGTGACTATATCGGACACAACATTCGTTGTAACTGCATTTCCCCGGCCCGGGTGCATACGACCTTCGTGGATGACTATCTGAAGAAGAATTACCCCGGCCGCGAGCAGGAGACGTTCGAGAAACTGGCGAAGACTCAGCCGATCGGCAGAATGGGCGAACCGGAAGAAGTAGCCTCGCTAGCCCTCTTCTTGTGTTCTGATGCGGCTTCGTTCATTACCGGAGTGAATTACCCTCTGGATGGCGGCTTCATGAATTTGCACGGCTGATAGCGAGCGAACAGTGGACCTGCAACTTGAAAACAAAGTGGTGCTGGTTACCGGCGGAGGCAAAGGCATTGGCGCCGCTATCGTACGAGCCACCGCTGCCGAGGCAGCGATTCCTGTCATTGTGGACCGTGACGCTGAAGCCAGCAAAAACCTTCATGCCGAGGTACGCACAGGCCACGTGATCATCGCGGATCTGTCGTCACCAGCGGATTGCCAAACTGCGATCAATTCGACAGTCGGAAAGTTTGGCCGCCTTGATGCTCTCGTGAACAACGCGGGGATAAATGACAAGGTCGGTCTGGAGCATGGAACTCCAGAACAATACGGAGACTCACTAGGCCGCAATCTGCTGCATTACTACAACATGGCGCATTTCGCGCTCCCATATCTGAAGAAAACGCGCGGCTGCATCGTGAACATCAGTTCAAAAACCGCGATCACCGGTCAAGGTGGTACGTCAGGATATGCGTCATCGAAAGGAGCGATATTGGCTTTGACCCGCGAATGGGCGGCGGAGTTGCTAGGCTACCGCATTCGCGTGAATGCTGTTATTCCCGCAGAGGTCATGACTCCGCTCTATCGTCAGTGGCTTGACACATTCCCTGATCCGGAACGAAAGCTTGAGTCCGTCTTGTCCAAGATCCCTCTTGATCAGAGAATGACCACACCGGACGAGATCGCGGCTATGGTAGTCTTCCTGCTTTCTGCCCGGGCAGCACACATCACCGGTCAGCATGTGTTTGTGGATGGCGGGTACGTGCACCTTGATCGGGCGTTAACCTAAGAAATGACAACCTCAGCACCCATCACCGAGCGGCGATATGTCGCGCCACTGATTCTCGTCACCACCCTGTTTTTTCTCTGGGCGCTGGGAGTCAACCTCAATGATGTTCTCATCCCGCATTTGAAGAAGGTCTTCGATCTGAACGACTTTCAATCGGCACTCATTCAGGTGGCATTCTTCGGCGGTTATTGCCTTTCCGCGTTGCCAGCAGGACGGCTGCTGGAAAGGATCGGCTACAAGAATGGAATCGTTGTTGGTTTGGTTACGTGCGCGGCGGGCGCGCTGCTGTTTATTCCGGCGGCCTCAATTCAGGTGTATGGATTATTTCTTTTTGCTTCATTTGTGATGGCGTGCGGCCAGGGAGTCCTCGAGGTCGCTGCCAACCCTTATGTGACGCTTCTGGGGCCGGCGGAAACTTCAGAGCGGCGGCTAAATCTGGCCCAGTCGTTCAACGCCGTGGGCGCAGTGGTGACACCGTTCATCGGCGCGGCTTTTATTCTCTCGGCTCTCGAGTATTCCCGTGAGAAGTTGACGACCATGACGCCCACAGAGACGGCCGCTTATCGCACGGCGGTGGTCAGCACTGTGAGGATCCCTTACCTCATCATAGCCGCACTTTTTCTCGCCTACGCTGCTGTGATTTTTCTTTCCCAATTGCCAGAAGTCGGCGCAACTGACGGAGCTGTGAGGCAGGAGTCAACCGGGGAAGAGCTGCGCGATATCTGGCGTTATGGCCACCTGGTAAAAGGAGTGATCGCACAATTCTTCTACGTTGGCGCTCAAATCGGCGTAGCCAGCTTCGTCATTCGACTGGCGCAGCATAGTATTCCTGGAATGCTCCAAAAGGATGCTGCGTTCTATTTGAAGTTGCATTTGATTGGCTTCATGCTTGGAAGGTTCTCCGGTTCCTACATTATGAAGCGCGTGCCTGCCGCCAGGCTGCTTTCATGGTTTGCGTTCTCGACTCTGATCTGTCTCCTGGTGGTTCTTCTCGGCTCCGGTGTGGCTCCCCTGTGGGCGGTCGTCCTGATCGGTTTCTTTCATTCGATCATGTTCCCCACCATCTTTGCCCTAAGCATTAAGCAGCTTGGGCGATACACAAAACTGGGGTCGTCCTTGTTGGTGGCTTCAATCTTGGGTGGGGCCATCTTTCCCGCCATCATGGGATTCATCTCCGACCACAGCAACATTCGCGTCGCTTTCATAGTTCCCCTAATCTGCCAGGCCTATGTGCTCTACTTTGCGCTGCGCGGCTATCGGCCTGTTCTGGTACCTCAAGTTGCCGAACTGAGTACCGTGAAATGAACCGCCGATTCTGTTTCGCTCTCGACTTGAAAGGCGATCCCGCTCTGATTGCGGAGTACAGGAAATACCACGAGAAAATCTGGCCCGAGATCACGCAAGGCTTAAAGGACTCCGGTATTGAAGATCTGGAAATTTACCTGCTCGGCACACGCATGTTCATGATCATGGAAGTAAACGAGAGCTTTTCGTTCGAAAAGAAAGCCAAGGCCGACCAGCAGAATCCGAAGGTTCAAGCTTGGGAGCAGCTCATGTGGAAATTCCAGCAAGCGTTGCCGGAAGCGAAGCCTGGCGAAAAATGGCCGCGCATGGAACGTATTTTTAAACTAGAACCTTAGCTGCCAGGCACATCAAGCTCTCGCAGCGAGACTAAACCTTGAGACTTATTCGATTCGGCGAAGCTGGCAGAGAACGGCCGGGAGTCCTCCTCGACGACGGCGCCCGTCTGGATGTCTCGGATTTCGCGTCGGATTATGACGAGGCATTTTTCGCGCGAGGCGGCATGGATGCCCTTCGCGGTTGGCTGAAAACCCACGTCTCTTCGGCTTCGCGCGCCCCGTCCACAATACGTCTGGGTCCGCCAATTTGTCGTCCTAGCAAAATCATTTGCATCGGACTCAACTACCGCGACCACGCGGCGGAGACCGGGGCTGCAATTCCGAAAGAGCCAGTCATCTTCTTCAAAGCAACGACATCCCTAGTCGGACCAAACGATGCGCTGGTGATTCCGAGGAATGCCACCAAGGTGGACTGGGAAGTCGAACTTGCTGTGGTGGTGGGCAAGACCGCGCTCTATGTCCCGACAAAGGAAGCACTCGATTACGTAGCCGGATACGTCTTGCACAACGACTATTCTGAGCGCAGTTTTCAGCTCGAGCGCGGAGGTCAGTGGGTGAAAGGCAAAAGCGCAGATACTTTCGCTCCCTTAGGCCCGTTTCTTGCCTCTCCCGACGAGCTTCCTGATCCGAGCAATCTGAAGATGTGGCTCAAGGTTAACGGGGAGGTTCGGCAAAACAGTTCCACCGCCAATATGATCTTCGATGTTGCGACGCTCCTCTCCTACGTGAGCCAGTTCATGACGTTGCTTCCCGGAGACGTAATCAGCACCGGCACACCAGCCGGGGTTGGGCTGGGAATGAAGCCGCCGCAGTATCTCAAATCTGGAGACGTAGTCGAGTTGGGGATTGAAGGGCTTGGCGAATCCCAGCAACTCGTTGTGAACTTCTCAGAGCGGCGCTATTCAAAGATGCGGTGAACCGCTCACCAGTTCTTCTGCCCTCCCCATACACCGACCAACATGGCTGACCAAGGTCAATTCGACGCTGAGACGCCACGATTTTTATTGACAGATATACTATTTCGGTAATAGAAAAGTGCGGCGAAGTGAATTGGGCACTAAGACGAACGGAGGATCGCGCCCTTGGGCAAGCTGAGATGTGAGGCAGAAACGACATCGAAAAATCTGCTGAATCGCGAGTCGGGGCCGCCATTCAAGGAACGGCGCTCCTTCATCGGCGCCATGGCAACCCTGGGAGCAGGGTTAGCCGGTTCGGTCATCTTACCCGCAACAGCTTTAGCGCAGCCCGCGGCGCAAGTCCCCCCGAAAACAAAATCCACCACAAATGCTTGCGGACGAAACACGGTCATCGCTTCCGACGCGGCAACAGTCGCAGAAACAACCGCAGGGAAAATCCGGGGATTCAGGCGGAACGGTGTATACATTTTCAAAGGTATCCCCTACGGCGCCTCCACGGCTGGCGCCAGGCGTTTCATGCCGCCAGCCAAGCCTGAACCGTGGACGGGAATTCGCAACGCGCTGCAGTATGGCCGTATTTGTCCATACCTGGACTCCGCGCATTTTGATACTGACGGGAAAAACCTGGCGAACTCCGATGAAGATCAGTTCGTGCTGCATCGCGGAGCGTTCCTAACAGTGCCCGGCGAGGACTGCCTGCGTGTGAATGTATGGACCCCGGAGATCAATGCCTCCCATAAGCGCCCAGTCATGGTCTACATGCACGGCGGAGGATTTTCCGCCGGTAGCGGTCATGATCTTCTTTCCTACGACGGCGAAAGGCTTGCCCGCAATCACGATGCAGTGGTCGTGAATCACAATCATCGGCTAAACGTGTATGGCTATCTAAATCTTGGACACTTAGGAGGAGAAGAATATGCCAGCTCCGCCAACGTAGGAATGCTTGACCTCGTGGCGGTTTTAGAGTGGGTTCGCGATAACATCACAACTTTCGGCGGCGATCCGGGTAGCGTAACCATTTTTGGTCAGTCCGGCGGCGGTGGAAAAGTTCTTGCTCTTATGGCAATGCCGGCGGCCAAAGGCTTGTTTCACCGTGCGATCGTGCAAAGCGGACCTTTTCTTAAATCTCTTTCGCCTAATTACTCAGGGCGATTGGCTGAGCAGCTGCTCACAGAGCTGGGGCTATCCAAATCGCAGTTGAGCGAACTTCAGATAATTCCAGTTGATCGGCTTTCAGGCGCTGCGGCCGAAGCCATGAAGAAAATGCCTCGGCCCAAACCTTCCCTTCGCAGAACCTACGGCGAATACGATTGGGGGCCGACAGTCGACGGCCTCATACTTCCTCGCCATCCATTCGATCCGGGAGCTCCGGACATATCTGCGGACGTTCCATTGTTAACCGGCACAGATCTTCACGAGGGTGTAAGTGGGCTCGACCGTCCCGATGCCAATGCGATGGGAGTGGAAGAAGTTAACCGATTGGTGAAGGAAGAATTTGGCGACGGCAGCCAGCCGATCATCGACGCCTACCGGCGCGATTACCCTAACGCGGCTCCCTTTGACCTGTATGCCACCATTGCCGCCGCTTCCTTTCGCCGTCCTGCGTTCGAGCAGGCTACCAGGAAGGCTGCTTTGGGTAGCGCGCCGGCATACTCTTATATATATTCTTGGCGGACGCCGATACTGGATGGCCGTCCCGGTCCGTTTCACGCCGCAGAAATAGCATTCACGTTCGACAATGCTGAAATTTGCGACCATTACAGTGGAGGCACTCCGGCAGCTTTCGTCCTATCGAAGCAGATCAGCACTGCCTGGGTAAATTTTGCCCGAACCGGAAATCCTAATCACAACGGTCTGCCACATTGGCCGCCATATACGCCGGAGGAGCGGGCAACGATGTACTTAGACACGCCCTGCGCAGTGCGCAACGACCCCGAGGGGGAAGGATTGAAGCTCATGGCACACTCCTGAGTTCGAATCACCGCAATAACGGGGCATCCTGCAAATTTCACTGCAACAGCAAGTACTTTGATAAATCAAAATATGAGTATGTCGAGCTCATTTCCTTGCGGTAGTGTAATGCTGTGCACGAACGATTCCCTTGCCTTCTTCGATTGTAAGAATTTGGCCCGCTTCCGCCGATTTGAAGTCTTCGACTTTGCCATCAAGCCAGCGGATTGATATGTCCGCTATTCTCGCGCTGCCAAGGCCGAAGTGCAGGCGAAAATCATTTTGTGAGATGTACGACCCTCCGCTGCGCACTTCGTCAATTTGTTTATGTCCACCAGCAGTGACGGTGAGGCGCGCGCCAATAGCATCCCGCCCGGAGGTGAGAGCGCGCACCAGCAGCGAATTCCCGCTACTTGCAAAGTTTTTGAGCAGCGAGGGTGCTTCGCCCATATTGCTGATTACGACTTCTTCGCTACCGTCATTGTCCAGATCGCCTACCGCCAGTCCGCGTGAGGAATGAACGTTGGTAATGCCCGGACCGCCCTGCGCGGACAGATCAAAGAACTGGCCGTCACCGCGGTTCCAATAGAGAAGTCGTGGCTGCTTATACTTTTCGGCGGTGTGGCCAGTATCTACTTCGGGATACACATGGCCATTCGCGACGATTAGGTCCTTCCAGCCGTCATTATCGAAATCAAGAAATGCGGTTCCCCAACCCAGATATTTTGTGTTCACTGCCAGGCCTGAGCCGATGGTATCGTCTTCGAAGTTGTTTCTCCCTCGATTCTTGTACATGGTGTGGGTGTCATCGGCGAAGTTTGTCTTGAAAATGTCGAGTAGACCATCACCATCGAAATCGGCGGCAGCCGCGCCCATACCGGCTTGTTCGCGCCCGTCTTCATTGTATGCGAGGCCGGCGCGGAGCCCGATCTCTTCAAACATTTTTCCTTCCAGGTTGTGGTAGTACAAACTCGCAGTCGAATCACAAGCCACAAAGATGTCCGGCCAACCATCGTTGTCGAAGTCTCCTGTTAACGCGGTGAATCCGTAGTAGTTCTTAGGACCTGAAATGTGAACCTGATCCGAAATATCAATGAAGTTTCCGTGCCCATCATTTTGATAGAACGAGAGCGTTTCGGGCGGAAGACCGCGGGGGCCGCACATCACCGGCCTTCCTTTCCACTGGCATTGGCCGGTCTGGCCAGGGTGAGGCGTGTGGGCTAGGTCGAAGTCCACATAATGGACGACGACCAGATCCAGAAATCCGTCTCGGTTGAAATCGAGGAACGCGCAACCTGTACTCCAGCGCGGTTTTGGCGAAAGCAGCCCTCGCTCCTTGGTCTCGTCCTTGAACGTGCCATTGCCGAGATTTCGATAGAGAACGTTCTGTCCCCACTGAGTGATGAACAAGTCCGGATATCCATGATTGTCTACGTCTCCGACACAAACCCCCTGTCCCCATCCGGTGGGCTTGATTCCCGCCTTGTCGGTAACGTCTTCGAATTTCAGTCCGCCCAGATTGTGATAAAGGAAATGCTTCGGTTGAGCAGCGTCTTTCTCCAGTCGCCCTGAGTTGATCAGGAAAATGTCAGGCAAACCGTCGTTATCGAAATCGAAGATCGCGACGCCGTTGCCGGTGGTCTCCACTATGTATTGTTTCGAAGTTTCTGAGCCAGAGATGTTTACGCCGGTGAGTCCAGCTTGGGTCGCGATGTCGTGATATTCAACTATTGGCGGTTTCATCCCTGCAGGAAGCGGCCGCGCAGGGACAGCGGTACCTCCCGTGGCCACACCCTGTGCATGCGCGAGCTGAATACTGCCGAGCGCAAGGATTATGAGGCCCAACAAAAAAGGAATCTGGCCAAAAATCCATTCGCCCAACCGGCGGGTACGCACGCGAATCATTTCGCGATCATAACATTCTGGCTGAAGTGGTCCGGCCCCTCTGCTACGATGGAGCGCTAGCAGGAAGCAGACGATGAGGTTGGTCAGCATGCGGCGGTGGGCGCGAATTGCTCGCTGCGCCTGGGTTGTGCAAGCATTCAGCGCGATCTTGTTCGCGCAAATGCCCGCTGCATGCAAAGCTCCAGCGGAGTTGGGGAAGGTGATCGCCACTCAGCCGTCGGCGGATATATACGATGCATTAGGCGCCTACTTTGGCCAGCGGCAGCAGTTGTCGTGCGCAATCGCCGCTTTTGAAGCTGCGGTACACCAGAACCCCAATTCATGGGAGGCGCGCTTCAATCTTTCTCTCGCACTTTTGCAAAACCACGACCCTGCGAGGGCTGCCCGGGAATTGAGAGTTGCAACACGCATAAAGCCCGATAATCCGTTGGGACACATCGCACTCGGAGAAGCGTTGGGCGAGTTGGGACAAAATGAAGGCGCAATCGAAGAATTCAAGTTCGTGCTGAAATCGGACCCAAAGTCCGTGCCAGCCCTGGATGGGTTGGCGAAAGCGTTGATTGCTCAGAAGCGATACTCGGCCGCGATTGCGTACTTGAAAGACTCGTCTGCCGATCCTGTGCTTCAGGATGACCTCGCCGTGGCTTATTCGAGCAACGGGGACGTGGCGGAAGCTGTCAAAGTGCTGTCACAGCTAGTACAACAAAACCCTTCATCAGCGGACCGTCACGCCAGGTTGGGTCTCGCCTACACCCGGGAGTCTCAGTTTCGACAAGCGGTTGACGAGTTCCGCGAGGCGCTACGCCTGGATCCAAGCAATGACGTCACCAGACTTTCATATGTGAAGGCGTTGATTATCCTAGCGGAGTTCCAAACGGCATTGCCCGAAATCCAGAACTACTTCCGGCGCAAGCCGCACGACTTTGACGCGCTTTACCTGATGGGAGTGATTGACCGCGGGCTTGGAAAATACACGGCGGCTGAAGACTTGCTCCGGCAGGCGATAGCACTTGACTCGAACCATTACGACACTCGCTACAACCTGGGCTTTGTGCTTGCGAAGCTGGGAAGGCCGCAAGAGGCAGTGGTTCATCTTGAAAAGGCGGTCCAGCTGAATCCGGCATCGAGCGAAGCTCGATTTCAGCTGGCGGCGGTGTTGCGAAGTCTGGGCCAGGAGCAGAAAGCCCGCGAGGAACTAGAAGGCTTTCAAGAAAAGAAACAGCAGAGCGTCAAAGAGGACGTGGCCGGGACGAAGGTCAACCGGGCCAATGAATATTTTCAAGCGGGCGAGTACCAGCGCGCTGCCGATCTGTACCGCGAAGCTCTGGGTCAGTACCCAGAGAATGCGCGCACCTATTACGATCTGGCTTTGGCCCTGGATCAACTGGGAAAGACCGCCGAGGAACGTGAAGCGCTAAAAAAAGCCATTAGCCTCGATTCCACTCTCGCTCGTGCGCACAATCAGCTGGGATTGCTTTGCCTGCAAGCTGGCCAGCAGGCTCAAGGGGAAACAGAACTGAAAGCAGCGATTTCCCTGGACCCGGGTTACGCAGAGGCGCAGAACAACCTCGGTGTGCTATACGGTCAGCAGGGAAAAAATAAAGAAGCGGAAGAACTCTTCCGTCAGGCGACAGAAAACAATCCGAAGTACACGCAGGCATTCATCAATCTCGGGTTGATTCTCGCAAGTGAATCGCGTTTCCCGGACGCGGAACAACCGATACGGAGCGCCGTCAAGATGAGTCCCGACAACTCCCAGGCACTTAGTGTGCTTGCCATGGTACTCACGCGGATGAAGCGGAGTGAAGAGGGAATCAGCTACTTCCAGCAAGTCATCAAACTGGATCCCAAGTCTTCCGGCGCGCATTTGAATCTGGGAATTGCGTATGCGGACGAGTTCAACCTGGAAGGCGCTCTTGCAGAGTTTTCTGAAGCTGTGAATCTGGACCCAAATTCCGCCCCGGCGCACTACAACAAGGGCCGCGTTCTGCTTGATTTGCGTCGTTACCCAGACGCCAAACCAGAACTTGAAACTGCGGTCCATCTCGACGCTCAGTACGCCGAACCGTGGTATCTGCTGGGACTGATCGAAAAAGCAGCCGGAAATGCCGCGGCCGCTGTCCAGGCGCTGCAGAAGTCTGCTGAGCTTGACCCCAAGAACCCTGACACGCTCTTCGTGCTGGGTCAAGAGCTTCTGCACAATGGGGACCCTGTTGGTGCTGTCGCGCAATGGCGAAAAGTGATCGAGATAAATCCTGAGCATGGTGAGGCACTTTACAACCTGTCCCGCCAATTAGCGCAATCAGATCCTGATGAGTCCAGACGTTTTCAAGCTCGATTCGAAGCGCTGCAGTCACAAAATCAAATCATGGATCGGGCTCAGACTTTGGGAAACTTCGCCTTGGCATCCGCTGCCGCGCACGATTGGCCACAAGCCATCTCACAGTTGCAAGAAGGAATTCAGGTCTGCGGCGGTTGTACTGCACTTGGCCAGTTACATAAGGACCTCGGGCTAATCTATCTCCATTCAGGGGACGCAAAAGACGGACTGCGGGAACTGCTGGAAGCAAAAAAGCTTACGCCCGCCGACCCGGATATAGATAAGGCTATTCGCTTCGCGGAGATTACCCAGAGGTGAAGTGTTGTGGAGTGTACAGCCATCATCGTTGCGATGGCTCTGGTTGCCCGAGATTCTGCTTTGCTGGCTGGGACATGCGCGTAACCCATGATTCTCGAGTCTCTCACGACTTCTCAAGTACTTAGGCGGCCACCCGAAGTCACGTAAGTTGTTTAAAACACAGCATAACCTAGCACAGAAAAGGCTGGCGTCGGCGGTTCAACTCTGTCCCTGGCCACCATATTTTCAATTGGATACAAGCGATTCTTAAAGGCCAAGGACTGCTAGTGACTGTGCATCGTCAAGCGTCCCATGGGATGAATTACGGCCGATTATTCGTGAAGGATTTTCTTCTCAAGCACAATCGCCGGAACTGTCAATGAGTTGCCGAGGTTGTCGTTTTTCGGGGTGTGTCGCAAAGGGTGTCGTAACCTTCTTTTCGCTACCTCCGCATTTCAGCAGCTTCGCCTGCCGCACCGTAATCCAGCGCAGCGTGGACGACATCGAGTTCCGGATGCTGATAATGCATCGCAGTCTTCACATCTCGATGTCCCATGGTTTTCATAAGGGCGGCTAGGTTCCCGATTGTGCTAACCGATAATAAGATTAATTATCGGTGTTAAAATTCTTTATGGAGGCCACAGCAATGGGCGTAGCCAAAGCGGGACGAAAGTCCGACTGGAGGGACGGGTTTGTCTTCCTCGGCAACCACTTGGCTCTGGACTTTCTGAACACGCATCCGGTCCAGAACGGTGAACCTGTTGAGTTGCTCCCTGATTTCGACGCCCTTTTGCGATGGTTTCAGGCGGCCGACCTGCTGGTTTCTCGTCAGGAAACCAGTCTTCGGCAGCAGTGGGGAGAATCAGCTCGAGCCCAGCAGGTCGTAGAAGCCATGCGGGAACTGCGCGAAAGACTGAGGAAGGAGGTCCTCTCCACGGAGCGTGGTGGCACAGTTCATCGCGTGGTATAGACGAACTGAATCACTTAATGGCAGAGCATCCTATTCTCACGAGGCTGAAGGCGAGCCGCAGTACGTCCGCAACAGAGTTGTGGTTCGATCCGCGTCAGCCCGAAGACTTATTTGCTCCCTTGGCGCACAGCGCGGCCACGTTGTTCGCTGACGTGGATCGCAGCCGCGTTCGCAAGTGTGGACAGTGCGTGCTGCACTTCTACGACACAAGCAAGAAAGGGACCCGGCGCTGGTGCAGCATGCAACTGTGTGGAAACCGGCTCAAGGTCGCTGCCTACGCAACTCGTCGACGCATGAATGAGAGCAACTCATTCAGATGAGGCTATAGGTGTCCTTTTTACTTGGCATATCACGGGCGACGAAGCTATCAGGCTACCCTTGTGCTCATAGCAGTTCTCCTTGAGCGTCGATTTGAATCGTTCTGCAACCACACTCACTCAAGGATCGCTTTGGGCTCCATAAGAGCTCCAATTCCATACTTGCCGTATTCGCGGCCTGACGCCCGAGAATTTGAATCCGCCCATGGTGCTTGTGGATCGTCGGTCAGGTTGTTAATCACGACCCTAACGGCTCGCAAACGGGAGGCTACGCCTCGTGCGCGTTCAAGATCAGCTCCAATAATTGCCGAGTGAAGGCCGTAGTTGGAGTCGTTGGCAATGCGGATTGCATCGTCCTCGGAGTCGTAAGCGATGACACTGAGGACTGGGCCAAAGAGTTCTTCTCGCGCGATCGTCATGTAGTTCTTCAGTTCTTCACATTGACAAACACTGTGGGCTTCACGAAAAAGCCCGCTTCAAGCCCCTGAGGACGTCCTTCTCTCCCGACCAGCACCTCCGCGCCGTCTTCAACATTCGAAACAAAAGCACAATGACTTCGCCCAACCTTAGCTTCTCGGAGAGGGCGAGCGCGTCTCTGTCAGGTGGATCGTAACTTTTTCTGCCGCGGTGAATCTGATTGGCATGTGCAGGAATGTCTTTCTGCTGATGCTGGGCTTGGCGTGCATAGTCGCTACCAGTCCAGCGCAGGGAAACCTCAATCACCTCCGCGGGCAAACGTCGCCGTACCTGAAACAGGCAGTTTCCCAACCCGTTGATTGGTATCCTTGGGGTCCAGAGGCCTTCCGGCGTGCCCGCGAACTGGATCGCCCGATTCTGCTGGATGTCGGTGCCGTGTGGTGTTCGTGGTGTAGCCTAATGGATCGCGATACCTACACAAACGTGACGACGGCGAATTACATCAATCAGCATTTTGTTTCGATAAAGGTTGACCTCGATTCAGCTCCGGACTTGGTGGCGCAATTGCAAAGAGCCCAAGCGCTGCTAAACCTGCCTGCCGGGCTTCCACTCATATCTTTCATCACACCAGAGGCAAAGCTCTACTTTGGCGCGGGATATCTGCCGGCAGAGCGCGAGGCGGGCAAACCGTCGTTTCGAGAGGCAGGGGAAGAAGCTCAGAGCCGCTATGCCGATAAAACGAAGATCGAGGAAGAGTCCCTTCAATTGGAGGTTGCCAGGAAACCATGAAGACAATTAGCCGGTTATTGTGGTTATTGCTGCTCTCAGCGTCTACTCTGTTTGCAATCGATAACTTGAAACTCAATCCGCATCTCGACTACGGCAGTGACAGCCTCGACGGTCCACTCATCACCGGACTGGATGCTCAGTCAGGATTTGTTTCGGGCAAGACCAATTACGTCATCATGTACGGCGAGGGATGCTTTAACTCAAAGCGGCAAGCACGTCGCACGGTTGAGCTGTACAATAAGTACCGTTCCCAGGTGCACTTTGTGGTCGTCGACCTTGACGTTCAGCGCTCGCCCGAACAGCAGGAACTGGTCAAGAAATACTACAAGGGCTATATCCCGCATGTCGTCGTATTGAACGCGCACGGCGAGCCCCTTTACAACCAATCCGGCGAAGTGGACTCCGCGGTTATTGAAGACCTCTTCAAGAGATCTGCTGGGCAGTGAGGGAGGGAATCGATGGGCAAGGTCGTATACACTTCGAAGTCAACGATAGAACGCAAGCGCGGCCCGTTGCGTATCGCACATTTGCCAGGCGAGGCTCAGCCAGTCATCTACAGTGTGCACGGCGCGATCGCAGAGCATTATAAAGTTGACCCCGTAAAACTAAGCGAATCACACGCTGCTACGATTGACTACGTTATTTCGGCGACCGCCGGCTGAATGCTGGGCACTTTCGGAGGCGCGCTGGAAGCGCGTCAAATTGATGCCAGCGATGGCAAGCTCAGCGCGGAAGTGACCGGCGAGGTGGAAGAGGAAGATGGAGTGCTGGTCATCCGCAGGATCCATGTAGCGATGCGCCTGATTGCGCTGGAACAGACAAGAGAGAAGGTTGAGCGCGTGCACGCCATTTATGCGATGAACTGTCCCCTGTACCGGACCCTGCACAGCGCCATCCGACTTACGTCGTCATTCCAACTGGTAGCGTCGTGATGATTGTCCGGCCTCGACTCGAACTGGCTGTGACGTTTAGAAGAATCTTCCGAAGAGATTGTTCTCTTAGACCAAGTGGGTCTATTTCGGCATCGGCGAAAACCACACAGATGAAAGAGGCGCTTTGGCAGAAAGCAGTGGAATCAGTGTTAGCCTAGTTGCTCGATGGACCACCACACAGTCGCGGCTATCAGCATCGCCGGTACATGTCTTGATGTGCTCGGTAGTCTTTATCTTGCCTACGACTTGCTGGGTGGACAGCACCGTCCGTTACGACTGCTTACCCGCAGTATTCGATGTAAGGATTGACGGTCGCCCCAATCCCGGTGACAAGCCTGTCACTAAGCCCATACGAATCGCAAATCGCCAAGGATGATCGACGTGATGGATAAAAGCGCTACAAGTAGAGGCAGCGAAGGATTGGTACTACGGCGAAGCATACCAAAGTGTCGCCAAACACCGTCAAAAAGGAGCGATCTACCAAGGCCTGATCGTGGAAGGCATTGTCTAGCATTTAATGTTTTTCAAGATTTTTTGCCGGTCTAAAAGAGTGACAGTCTTGCCGCGAGGGAGCGAATCGAACAAGGAGACCAACTTATGAGCAAGCACATTACGATCTCCCCCAGAGAAGCCGCGGACCGCCTCGCCATCCGGGAGCTCGTTGAGGCCTATGCACATTGCGCCGATCGTCGCGAGGCGAACGGCCAGCTGTCTCTTTTTACGCTAGATACTCACTTTGTGGTCTACATGAACGCAAAGGATCCCAATCCATCGCAGGAACTGCACTCACGCGAGCAACTTGCTCCGGTGTTTGCCGATCTGAACAAGTACGCTGCCACCATGCACTTCGTCGGACAGAGCACGATTCTCACGCTGACCGGCGACCGAGCCACGGGAGAGGCCTACACCCTGGCACATCACCTCACGATCGAAGGTGAAAAGCGACAGCTCATGATCGCTGCCCTCCGCTATTACGATACATTCGTGAAGATGGACGGCACATGGTTGTTTGCCGAGCGCCTGTTGTACGTTGACTGGATTGAAGAGCGCGTTCTGTCATGACGGTGATAAACAAAGAGGCTTGGGCCGCGTTAATGAGTGTTCCAACAGTTGGCCAAAGCGCGTCGCCAACGTCGGCGAGTGCGCGTTGTTGAGGTTTTCTCGATGAATGTCAACCTTCAATCTCGACCGGACTTGTTGCTGCTCCTGTCCTTGTGGTGGCGATTCTGTTGACTCCGGTGTTGAACCAGGATAATTGGAGGCGGCTGGTGCTCGTGGTCGTCACCTTTATACAATTGTCTTATCCATTATCCGGTTGTCGCAGATCAAAAGGTGGGTGTGGCCGTCGGTTCTGTTAGCCTTGGGGAATGCGGTTCTTGTGGTGGCGGGCAATACGTTCCCAAGCCCGACGCTGACCGGAATTCGATGGGCATTTCTCGCTGCCTTCTTTGGGCTCACGGCCACAGGCCTTTTCTCATATCTTAGGAATTCTCGTTCGGTCGCTCAGGCGGAGCTCTACACTGCTGTCAACATCTACTTATTGCTTGGGCTGCTGTGGGCGGCGATTTATCTAGCGATAGATGCTTTCTCTCCGGGTTCAATCCAGGTTGGAAGTTACTCAGCCGACCGGCAGACCGAGCTGCTGTATTTCAGCCTGGTAACGCTTTCTACGATTGGCTACGGCGATATCGTGCCGTTTAGCGGTGAGGCTCGTATATTGGCAGCACTCGAAGGGATTACCGGAGTTCTCTACATAGCGACAACGGTGGCGGTTTTGGTAGGCAGGTTCAGGAACGAATCTTGGGAGTGACTGCGCTGGATCGAGAACGACGAAATTTATGACAACTACAAACCAGGCGTCTTTGAATGCGTCGATGACCGCTCCAATGGTCGGCCGAAACCGTTTCGTCATTGTGGGCGCGACTGGAATGGTCGGCGGATACGCCCTTCGCTACGCCCTCGACAACTCAGAGGTGAAAAGCGTTACGTCAATTGGGCGGAAGAAACTTGGCATCTCGCATCCGAAGCTGGAACAGGTTCTGCATCAGAACTTCGCAGACTGTTCCGCGCTCGCAAACGTACTCTCGAACCAGGACGCGGTGGTCTATTGCCTGGGAGCCTACACAGGGTCGGTTTCGGACGACCAACTGCGTGTCATAACCGCCGACTACGCGATCGAGTTCGCGCGAGTGTTACGTGATAGCAGTCCTGACGCCGCGTTCTCGTTCTTGAGCGGGAGTGGCGCGGATCCGACGGGACAAAGCCGGCTTGCCTTCGCTCGCTACAAGGGCCAGGCCGAGAAGGCCCTACTTGCGGTGGGATTTCCAAGCGTTTACATCTTCCGGCCGGCGTACATTTACCCCGTGGATCCCCGAAAGGAGCCGAATTTGACCTACCGCCTCCTACGGACGATGTATCCGGTGTTTCGAGTGCTGTTCCCCAATCAGGTCATTCGGGCTGACGACTTGGCTCGGGGCATGGTCAATGTCGTTGTCCGGCCAACAGACAGGCCCCAAAGCGTAGTTCTGGAGAACCGCGATATCCGGGCCATGGTTGAGTCGTTTCAACCTTCGCAGCAGTGATTCAGCGAGCATCGCGGGTTCGAGCGTCAGGCGGGTCAATTTGATCCTAACTCGCAAGAGCGAAACGAAAGGGCTCAAGCCTGATTGTGACTTGCTGAAAGGCGCGCGGGCAAATCGCCTTGTTCGTCGGAACCTAGTTTCAATAATTCAGCGGCTGGTGGCCGGAGCCTATATCGTTATTGTGGGGCACGAGAGTGCCGAACACCACGGTTCTTGACAGCCTTGACATCCAGCAATGGTCGAGTCGCTTCATTTTCAAACGGGTGACAGTCTGACACAACGGCGACTGTCCCATAGCGAACCAGAGAAGACGAGAATTCCTGGTGCGCCGTTAGGTACAATGCGGTGGGCAGTTCGAGGTCGCCGCAGCGGAGGCGGCATTCCTTGGGAAGTGACTCCACCAGTTGTTGCGCTTTCTGGCAAAATGATTCCGGGTTACCGGAAAACTTGTGGTGAGGAATCAAAATGGGAATGACTCGCCGGCAATTCGCTCTATCTATGGCAGCTGCCACTACCTTTCGTTCTTCTCTTTTTGAACCCACGCTTTCTCCAGTGGGTGTTTCCCGAGGCGTGGTTCCAGGCAGAGTCACATGGGCGCATGATCCGGCGGCTGTGACTTGGGATGGGACAGGTTCCTGGTGGAAAGACGCCAACAACAACCGGGCGGTCATTGACCGCATGGTTTCGCGCTCTGTTCGGAATCTTACCGATCAAAAGAGCGATCCCCAGGCATGGAGTGCCATCTTCAAGTATTTCAATCGCAGTCATAGTCGCGGCGACGCCGGGTATAAGAGTGGCGAGAGAATAGCAATCAAGGCCAATCTGAACAACACAACGGATCACGGCACAATCGATCGCCTGAACTCTTCGCCCCATTTGATCTTTTCTCTTGTCCGACAATTGACTGGACCGGGACGAGTGCCACAATCATCGATCACCGTCTTCGATTCGAGCCGGTTCATCCCAAGCGATCTCTACGACAAGGTTCACCGTGAGTTTCCCGGTGTCGTGTTTGTGGACCATATCGGAGGCGATGGACGACTAAAGGCCGAGTTCAAACCCAACGCCATCCCTTTCTCAATTGAAAGCAACAATGCTAAAGGGCTCGACACCACAGTCGTTGAAGCCACCTACTTAATTGATGCTGCAGTATTGCGAGCGCATGTGAGTTCGGGCGTGACACTTTGCGCGAAGAATCTGTTCGGTGCTACGAGTATCAATCCCGACTGGCGCAAGAATGCGCACGATGGTTTCCATCACAACAAAGATGGCTCGGCAAGTTACTCCGCATTCACCGATTTTCTGGGTCATAAGGATCTCGGCGAGAAAACCATGCTTTTTCTTATCGATGGGCTCTACGGAAACGACAATGTGGATGGCCCGCCTCACCGCAAATGGAAGATGGCGCCGTTCAATGATGCGTGGCCAAATAGTATTTTCATGTCGCTCGACAGCGTAGCGATCGATTCGGTGGGCTTCGATTTTCTGACATCGGAATGGCCCGATCTCCCGGATATCGCGAATGCCGATAACTACTTGCGCGAATCTGCTTTGGCGAACGACCCACCTTCGAAGACGTTCTATGATCCTGAACGCGACGGCATCCGATGCCGCAGCCTCGGTGTACATGAGCATTGGAATAATGGGACGGACAAGAAGTACTCGCGCAATCTTGGAAAGGCGTACGGGATCGAGCTTTTCCAAGTCTGAAGTAGGGACATACTTCATCCGTCACTGTCGCTGCCGCTAATTGGCGGAGCTGCAACTGCAAACAGGCTATCGATCCTCAGGGGAGGCAAGATGAACCGGAGAGCGTTTTCCTTGTGCTTCACAGCGGCATTGATGCTACCGGCAATTGCGCTTTTCCAATCATTCTTAACCCGGTACAAAGGCTTGCCTTATCACGACAGCCGCTACAGTGGCGGTCCGCAAAAAATACCGGGAAAAGTCTTCTGCGCGTTCTACGACTTGGGCGGCGAGGGAGTCGCGTATCACGACACCGACCCAAAGAATCACGGCAGCGGAGAGTTGAATCCAGCGGATGGGACCTATCTCAATGAATTTCGTATCCATGAGGGAGTAGATACTTCATATACGAAATTTAACCGGAAGCCGGATCCGGTTGACGACAACCCCTTCGACAAGATCGTGCCTCCTGCAGACCTTCTTTATGTTGGCTGGACCGAACCCGGAGAGTGGTTCAACATCACAGTAGATGTGACACAGTCGGGCGCATACGCGGCCGATTTCCTTTATACGTCGAACCGCGGAGGCACAATATCAATCGATGTGAACGGAAAGGACGCCACCGGACCACTGCAGATCACCACAACAAATGATGCTGCCGATCCGATTGCCTGGCGTCAATGGCACCATTGGAATCTGGCTTCGCGATTTTTCAAAGTCCGTCTGAGCAAAGGGAAAAATGTTCTCACGGTGCACATAGTGACGAACGGAAACATGAATCTGGCTTATTTCGACCTCAAACCGGTCCACCAATGAAATGGAAGCTGTTCGATGGGCCACATCTCACTTGCGGACTTCCGTAGTTCGGTATAGCTGGGGCACTGAACGTCGCCCGCTATTTCGGTCTCGTTCGTTGTCTTGGGCTTCGAGAGCCGCAACCCATGCTCTCGGTGTCATTCCAAGAGTCTGTCGGAAGAGTTCGACGAAGGCGCTTGGCTGCCGATAGCCGACCTCAGCCGAAATCGTTTTTACGGAACGTCCCGCTACCAGCAGCTCTATTCCTTTCATCAAACGCACCTGCCTTCGCCAAAACTCGAAACTCGTACCAACTTCTTTGCGGAAAGTCCTTTGAATTGTTCTAACGCTTACACCGACTTTTCTACACAGCGCACTGAGTGAGGGAGCATCGGCCTGGTTTGCAATGAAAGCTTCAGCGACTCCAAGCGCTCTCGAATCCTCGGGGAGCCTGACAAACGTAGGAATTGGGGAGGCGTTGCGTAATTGGAACAAGATGAGATCCCGGAGGGCACGGTGAATATGATTTGTCGTCCGCAACTGCCCGATTCGTACCGCCTCTACCACGAGTTCGCGGAAAAACGGGGAGACGTGCAGAACGGAGCAGATCTTTGGGGCACGCGGGAGAAGGCCTCGTCTTAGATAGAGGGTCCGTATCGAGACTGTACCTGACATCCGAATTCGGTGTCGCGTGCCTGCGGGAATCCAAACGGCGAGATTAGGAGGAGTCAGCCAGAGGCATTGACCTGCCGAGATCTCCATTACCCCGCGCGTTGCGTAGACTAGTTGGTCAGCCCCGTGAGCATGTTCAGCAACGTTGTGTCCAGCAGGATATTCATAGGCAAGGGTGGAAATCGAAACGCCGGTCTTGGGGTCGTATTGCCTTAAGGTCCTGTGTCGCATGAGAGATATATTACGTCGTAACAGCGGTGTAGCGACAACGGCAGATTCGGTAGATACTATTGGTATGGCAAAACAGACATCCGACAGTACTCCGCGGAAATCGAGTCTCGCGGGGCAAAGTGAGTCCATTCTGGGATCTCAAGAGCTAGTGGCTTTTGTGGCCACACGCGACCCGAGTCAAGCCAAAAAGTTCTACCGTGACACTCTTGGGCTGGCGCTGGTTAGCGAGGACGAATTTGCACTCGTGTTTGATGCCTCTGGAACAATGTTACGAGTTACGCGAGTTCAAGAATTGGCAGCAGCGAAATACACCGTATTAGGCTGGCAGGTCCGGGACATCCTGCAGACAGCAAAGGACCTCCAGAGAGCTCACGTCATCTTGGAACGCTACCCAGGAATGCAGCAAGATGAGCTCGGTATTTGGAACTCGCCTAGCGGCGCGCGGGTCGCGTGGTTCAAAGACCCGGATGGAAACACGTTGGGCATCACGCAGTTTTGAACAGACAGGAACGCAGGCATGAACCTTGCTCAACTCTGGCTAGAAAGCGGCTTTTGCTGATCCGCACGCGTTCCGATTCCGCACACGGAAGGCCACGATGAAGTCTGCCGCAAGAGACGATGCCGACGACCTCGTACAAGAGACCTATCTCAAGGCCTTATGCAATTTCGCATCGTTTTGGTCCGGTACCAATTTTCGCGCGTGGATGTTCCGAATCCTGAAGAACACGTTTCTGAATTCTGCTAAACACTGGATCGAAGCATGAGCGCCGCGAATCGTGGATCTGCCGCTGTATTACAGCGAGCCCTTCCTTCTTCTGAAGTGGAGGAAATGTGCTTTCTGAAGTGGAGGACATGTCGTATCAGGAGATTGCGGGAATATTGTCGATCCCGACAGAAACTGTTATGCCGCGCCTGGCCAGAGCGCGGAAGTAAATTCGCAAGTCACTCCTTAGCGCTTACCCGACTATACGGCTTGGACTCTCGCCAATAGCCATTCCTTTGGCACTGACTGAAAAATCAGTTCATCTTCAGGGACGCTAAAGTCGATACCACAGTGCAGACATGTGAACTCACACCACGATCTGGCATTGTCGCGTCCCGTGCGTTCCGGTGGCCTGTAGGAAACTACCAATGCGCCACAGTCGGGAACCGGGCAAATCGACCCTGCCGCCACCACGTCATCGCGCTCATCCCAGTTCTCTAGCATGGAGGCTCACCTCTACGTTGCGTACTCCCGCTGTTATCAAAAACGCGCGACCGAAGGAAATATTCCCGACATTCGCCGCAATTCTTGCAAAATAGAGCGCTCTCGGCGGCTTGAGATGCCAAACCGACATATTAGCCCCGGGATCGCCGGTGGGGACGCTGGCCCCCCGGGCGGTATGGAATAAAAGATCAACACTTTGGTTATCTCTAGTGAGTGGCAACGTGGTTTTCAAGCCAAGGAATTCAATGTGAACAGTCTCAGGATAGTGAACAGTCTCAGGATGATGTTAATAGGACTCACGATCTTGTCTACGGCATCGGCAAGGACAGTTGCACAGGTTGCGAAAGATGCGGGGACGGGGATGCAGGGGGCACATGAAATTCAGGTCACGCTTAGGAAATACGAATTTAACCCTGGCTCGCTGCGTGTCAGGAAAGGTGAACAGGTCAAGCTAGTCATGACCGCCGTGGACCACGATCACGGATTCAAGATAGACGACTTTAACATCAATCAAAAAATCCCTAAGGGAACGACGGTTGTCGTGGAATTCACCGCTGACAAGACAGGCACTTTCCAATTTCGCTGCTCGAATGTCTGTGGTTTAGGCCATAGAAATATGAAAGGAACACTGGTAGTGGAGGAGTGAGAGAAAACCGTCCCATCCGTAGCTCACAAGAAAGAGTCCACGGCTTAAGAGACCATCAGGAGGATCCATCACTACTGCTCGGTCCATCCGAAAATGACCGGCCAGGTCGTGGTGAAGTGAGTAAGGAGCTCTCCGTTTTGCAGCGCGACCGTTATCGGAGCCTTTTCATTCACCGGCATTGCTGCCTCCACGCGCGTAGCCGGGAACGGAGCAGCAAAAGAAACGATTCGTGTGCGATCTCACTTCTTTCTGGAGCGTATTTTGCGACTGTTTCGCAGCGGCTTTGTGGGGGCAGCTGCACTTTTATTTGTCGCCCGGATTGGTGCGCAGTCGTCCACCGTGGAGACGCCGGAGGCGAATCCCGGTCGTCCCACGGTTTCAACTCCTGCGACGTTGACCCCGGTGGGTTACCTGCAATTTGAGAACGGGGGACTCTATGCCGACAGGTCACCTGAGTTCACAACGCTATTTGGCATCAACCAGATTACCAAGCTCACGGTCGCATCCCGCCTTCAGTTGCTCGCCCTGTCGGCACCACTTGCTCGAGCAAGTGGTGCGACCGGCGATGCTCTCTCAGGCAGTCGCCCGGGCGAGGTGTTCGCCGGATTTCAGGCAGTCGTATTGCCCGGGGAGGCGCACAAACCTACCGTAAGCCTCAGCTACATTCGCCGTCTCTACGCGAGTCCTGCACCGGAAATCGACATCGGCACATTCAGGAATAGCGCATTGATCCTGGTGAGTGACGACCTCGCAGGTTTCCATTTCGACATTAACGGCATCGTTTCCGAACAGACTAAAGGCATAATACGCCGAGGACAATTCGGCCAGACTCTCTCGATTTCACACCCACTGGGACCGCTGACAGTCGCAGGCGAACTCTGGCACTTCACGCAGCCACTCACCAGCAGTAATGCCCTCGGGAATCTGTGGGCCGTCTCGTATCCGGTCAGGAAAAATCTTGTACTGGATGCTGGATTCGATCATGGCCTCACTTCTTCTTCGACGCAGTGGGAAGGGTTTGCCGGCTTCACGTACCTTTTGCCGCACCGATTGTGGGGATTCCACCGGCCAAAATAAACATGACGCACTGTCCCTTCCACGCGTGCAATTGTTCAAGAGACACCTCTGGAATAAAAACCGCGCGAGCACCGTTATCAATAGTGACACTCGAAACATTTTAAAAAGGACAAATCATGAAAACATTGTATTTTGCAGCTGTACTTAGTCTGACTTGCCTGCTCGGGTTTGGCGGAAGTGCCTACGCCGCACGCAACAACGCTCATTCAGTCGACATTTCCGATGCCGTGCAAATCGGCGGTACCAGACTGAAACCTGGCAACTACAAAGTGGAGTGGCAAGGGGCCGGCCCTGCGGTACAGGTGAGTTTTCAGCAGAACGGGAAGACTGTAGTCACCGTGCCAGGGACGTTGAAGACGAATGACGATCAAGTCATACAGGACGCAATCGTGACCGAAGCGACCGGCGCGGGCACGTCAACGCTCAAAGAGATCGATTTCCATCATCTAAAAGAGGCGCTAGTGTTTGACCAGAACTTAGGCAGCATGTAGTTGCCATAACTCAGGTGTGAGGTCGATCTACAACTGCGGCCGCATTGGGTTATTTGAGCGCGCCAGGGAGCCTGCGTCCGGAGAGCTGGGAACTTCTCAGAACGCAGGCTCTACGGCAATCTGCACACCTATTGTGTGAATACGCGAGCTTCGGGCGTACGCCACAGAGACGGAGGACCTAAGAATGCTGGAAAGTGTGGTTGCGTTGATGGGCGGTCTGTTGTTGAGTGCTCTGATGGTACTGATCGGTTCTTGTATCGTTGGCTCGATTGTTGCGGCCCTCCTAGCCGTCAGCGGTGGAAGCTAAGAAGAAAAAGTTGGAAGAAATACAAGGCCACCCTAATCACCGGGCGGCCTTTTTACCTCGCGGGTCTAAATACAAATCATAGCGTTGACTATATTTCAAAGCGTGTCTCACGAAGCAAAATGTGGTTCTGGAATAAAGTGTGGCAGACCGCGTTAACACTGACAGAGCGCGAATGCTCCCTAGCATCGAGGGCGCAAGAAGGCCAAGTCGCGCTACTGAGATCGGATCAACCGAGAATTGGCAGGAATACGACATGAAATATCGAGCTATAACATTTGCGTCAACGGCTTTCTTCGTTACCTCTTTAGCTCTTGCTAGCGATACCTGGGTTCTCGACTCTAGCCGATCCAATGCCCGCTTGTTTCAGGGCTCAAAAGCAATTTCAGAGTTAGTGAACACCGGCGTCGCACGCGTGACGGGGAAAGTAAAGCTGGACACAAACGATCTGGACGCCTCGTTCTTTGAACTAAGTATTTATCCTGCGGACGAGGACTGGGGGCGCACACTCAGTCCTGGGGGTACCTTGCCCATTGGCTACGTTCCGGATGCGACGGATCAAACCCTGTTGACGTTCAAGTCGACGCGTATTCTGAGGACACAGAACGGCGAATTGGAGGTCATCGGCGATCTTACGTTGACCCGTGTAGAACGCCCCACCATAGCGACAGCAACTGAAGACTATGCCGGGCCAGTCTACGGTGATCCCGTGATTCGCAACGAAACTCGCAAAATCACGTTTCTATTCCCGAGTGCGGGCGCTGCGCATGTATCGGGACCTTTGACTCCAGCAATGCTGCGGAAAGAAAGAGTGCTAGAGATAGTGGGGTCGGCGCGCTTCGACCGAGACGCGTTCCCTGAACTGTTAATTGCGATAAAAGAGACGAATTGGCCGGCTGTCGTGCAGAACAAAGACTGTCACATGCCATCTACAGTCGGAGAGGACTATAGCGGGGCTCCATGCACCGGGACACTGGTAGCAGCAACTCGCGATAACAACTGTGATGTGCCCGCCTCCGCAGGAGAAGACTACCGCGGCCCTCAATGCACTCCGGCGACCGGCAACCAAATAACAATTGTTCTGGACCTAGAGTTCCTCCACACAGTCCCAGAACCGTCAGCAGGAATGCTTTTGGAGAGCGACGAAACTCGATAACTTATGGCGAATGTTTCCGCTATTGTCGCAGGCATTGTCTTTGTCACACTGGCCGCCACCAACGTGGTGGCGATGCTGGAGGCTTCCCAGCCCTTGCGCAACGGAACGACGAGGGCCCGGCTGATCATTCTTCATAAGGCGTGCGGGTACACGTTTGTGATTCTGCTCTGCATCATGGCCTACAGCATGAGTCAGAGACTTGTAGGTGTGGGAATAACCGGTCATCTGCCAACGCATCTGGTTGTGCATATTGTGCTTGTTCTCATCCTCGTGCCTCTGCTCTTCCTGAAGATATTGATCGCACGCCGCTACAGGCATAGCCATTCAGCGCTGAAGGCACTGGGAATTGCAATCTTCGTAATTTCATTCGCGCTTGTGTCCATTCCCAGCCTCGCCGAACTTCTTCGTTCGGCGAACCCTGGAAGCATGGGGCTGAGGCTCGCGACCGGCTTGGTTGTTGCGGTGTGCCTGGTCCAGTGCGCTTTGGTGTTTAGGAAGAGAAGGCAGCCCCGTGCTTCCGTGGAGTCATCGGGCGTTCCGGAAATTCCCACGCGGCTGACCCCACTAACGGAGCACGAAAACGCGAAGAGCCAAATGCGTCTTCTGCTGTCACAGATCGAGCAGCAAACGCACGACACCAAGACGCTGCGCTTCCAGGTTCTAGGCGAAAGACGGTTTTGTGCTAAGCCAGGTCAGTTCCTGACGTTCCAATGGACGATTGATGGACAACAAGTACGGCGGTCTTACACCGTTTCCTCCTCGCCGGTCCACGAGAACTATGTGGAAATCACACCCAAGCGCATGGAAAATGGATGTGTATCGGTTTTTCTTAATGAGCGGGCCAAGCCAGGCCTCGCGGTGGAAGCAAGCGGACCGTACGGCCGTTTTTACTTTGACGAGACACTCCACAAAAGCATAGTTCTCATTGCGGCCGGGAGCGGGATCACACCCATGATTTCGATGCTGTGTTATATCGACGATCTCAAACTCGCTACTCCTGTGACGCTCCTATATTGTGTGCGCACGGGTGCGGACATCATTTTCGAAAACGAACTGTCGAGGCTTAGCAGGTCTCTTCACAACTTCAAATATGAAGTGTGCCTGTCGAGACCGGATCCAACCTGGAAGGGGCGCAGTGGGCGCCTGACTGAGGAATTTGTCTCTCGGAGCGTGACCGATTTGGATTCACCCACTTTCTTTCTCTGTGGGCCCAAGGGGTTCATGGACCACGCGCGCCACATTCTGTTGACTCTAGGCGTAGCCCAGGACCGGATCCTTCAGGAAAGTTTTGGGGAGAGCAAACCGCCGACTGAGTCTCGTTCACTGGAAACCGGTGCAGTCGATACTGTCGTATTTCTTCACTCGGAAAAGGTTTGCCAGGTTTCCTCCGGAAGTACGCTGCTGGATCTGGCGGAGCGAAACGGCGTCCAGATTCCGTTTGGCTGCCGCCAGGGCCAATGTGGTACGTGTGCTACGCGGGTTCTGAGCGGCACCGTTCAGATGGACGTGGAAGCCGGGCTGACCGCTGAGCAAAAGAATGCTGGATATGTATTGCCTTGTGTGAGCCGGGCTAAAGGAACGCTTGTCTTGTCGGCTTAGGCCGGTTCTCCCTGAAAAATCCCAACGTCCTACAGAACCTTCAATGCCCGAGGGCGACTGTTGCAGGCTGAACCTGCGGTCGTCCTGAGGCTTCGTGCGAAAAACAACGAAGCAGGGAATAAGCCCGACTAGCGTCTAGTTATGAACTGGTGAAGGTCAAAACCGACACATCCTTAAGTCAGTACCATTGAGGTGGAATCGTGAGACTTACGCTTAGCGCAGTAACATTTTTCGGGTTGAGTTTTGTCTTGTTTCAATACTTGCCGGCCCAAGCACAAACGCAGGCTAGCTCGAGTTTTGAGGTGGTCGCAACCCCGAGCGACAACCCCAACAGCGAGCTTTTTGCGGCTTCGGCATCTTCTCCCAACGATATTTGGGCGGTAGGGCAGTCGACGATCCACTTTGATGGCGCCAAGTGGACTGCGTTTTCCGCTCCAATGATCAAAGGCGACAACAACAGCTTTCTGCAGGGGGTCGTCGCTATTTCTCCTACTTTGGCGTGGGCGGCGGGAAACGTGACTGACGGGGCACACCCGGGGCAGGTGATCGAGCAGTGGAATGGAACCAGATGGAGCCTGTTTCCGGGGCCCAAGTTCGGAAAGAGAGACCGAGCGGAGGTCTTCGCCATGACTTCCAGTTCGGCGAATGACGTTTGGGCGATTGGCAACCTGGTGAACCTCGGCAGTGGACTGGCCTCGCCGCTTTTCGAGCACTGGAACGGCACGGGATGGACGGCGACGACACTGGAATCGAACAATCAGTTTTTGTTTGGAGCGTCCGCCGACGCTGCGAATGATGCCTGGGCGGTGGGATTCAACGGTTCAGACAGCATCACAACCTCGGCGATGCACTGGGATGGCACGAACTGGAAGCGTGTGGCAACTCCCAATGTAGGCGAGGGCACAAACAAATTGAACGCTGTGCTGGCGCTGGCGCCGAACGATGCGTGGGCGGTGGGTTTTTCCACGCCGGTTGCGCCTCCCAAACAGGCTGCCACTCTGACGTTGATTGAGCACTTTGATGGCACGAGTTGGGTGGTAGTACCGAGTCCGAATGTTGGACCGAATAGCGCAAATCAGTCGAACCGTTTGCTTGGTTTAACGGCGAATTCGGCCAACGACGTCTGGGCGTTTGGCTCCTACTTCGCGGCCGATGGATCGGGGCACCAGATGACACTGCTATTGCACTGGGACGGGATCAGTTGGACGATTGCACCTAGTCCCAGCTCAACGAAGGCTGGATTTCCGTGTGATCTCCTGTGGACTGGAGTTGTCTCATCACCGGGCGATGTGTGGATTCTCGGGTCCGTGCACAATGGCAGCTTGGCCATACATATGACGAAGGGGGCGGATTCTAGCTTAATTTCCAGTTTCTAGTTTCTGTCTGACGAGTGCTATCGGTTCACGGACCCGGTTTTATCCGGAGAGAACCCAACTGGGTCAGACCGTTCGGTTGCGCCAAGCCGAGGGCTACGCAATCGAAGTCGAGGAGAAGTGGGAGGAGATATGAGCAGCGACGTCCACACCGCGTGGTCCAGAAACGACAAGCTGGCATACCTCTGCTGTTAACACCGGTGAAGGCAAGGACCAATTATGATTCAGTTCGAACGCGAGGCGTGGAGTGATCTGGAAGTTGCTCTTCGCCGGGAGTGGCTGGAAACCAATGGGCTCGGCGGTTTTGCTTCGTCCACAATCGTTGGTTTGAACAGCCGCCGCTACCACGGGCTTCTGGTGGCCGCCACCAAACCACCTGTCGGCCGATTGGTCCTCCTCTCCAAGCTCGAAGAAACGCTGTGGATCGATGGGAAGCGTTTCGATCTATCCGCCAACCGCTATCCAGGTGTTATTTACCCGCGGGGATTTCACCATCTCAAAAAGTTTCGCCTCGACCCGTTTCCAGTGTTTACCTATGAAGTAGAAGGCATCGAGATGGAGAAGTCCGTGTTCATGATTCACGGCGAGAACAGCGCAGTGATTCATTATGAACTGAGGAAGAACAATCGTCCGGAGGTACCGAAGCACCTGCGGCTGGAAATTCGTCCTTTGATTGCATTCCGCGACTATCACGGCACGACCCACGAAAACGGCGCCATTAACCCGGCGGTGCAAGAAAGCTGCGGATTGGCCAGTGTAACTCCTTATCGCGGATTGCCGAGCCTGCACCTAGCGCACAACGCCATCGAGCTACGGAAAACGGGCGATTGGTATCGCAACTTTGAATATGACGCTGAGCGCGAACGCGGGCTCGATTGTTCCGAAGATCTCTTCAACCCCTTTTCTGTGTGTTTCGATCTGCGCTTGCGCCGTCAGGCATCGATCATCGCCTCCACAGAGCAACGTGATGTTACTCAAGCGGTCGAATACAGACGTGCGGAAATCACACGTCGCCGAAAGGCGCTCGTGGCATCCCCCATTGAGGATGATTTTGCCCGAAGCCTCGTCGCTGCTTCAGACCAATACCTGGTTTCGCGTGGCGATGAGAAAACGGTCATCGCGGGCTACCACTGGTTCGGCGACTGGGGTCGCGACACCATGATCGCCCTGCCAGGCCTCACGCTACCGACCGGCAAGTATGAGGTCGCGCGTAGTATCCTGCGCACCTTCGCAAAGCACGTGGATCAGGGCATGTTGCCGAATCGTTTTCCGGACGCGGGCGAAACACCGGAATACAACACGGTCGACGCCGCTCTCTGGTTTTTCGAGGCGGCTCGCGCGTACCTTGCGTACACGAGCGATTTGGAGTTCGTCCGCGATGAACTCTATCCCAGGTTTGCTGACATCATCTCTTGGCACGCTCGCGGGACGCGCTACGGAATCAGAGTGGATCCCAGCGGCTTGCTGGCTTCCGGCGAACCGGGAGTCCAACTTACGTGGATGGACGCCAAAGTTGGCGACTGGGTGGTAACACCGCGCTGGGGCAAGCCTGTTGAAATCCAGGCTCTCTGGTACAACGCGCTGTGCATCATGGAAGACCTGGCCAGCAGGTTCGAGGACGAGGCCGCGCGAAAGCGCTATCGCCACATGGCCGCAGTCGCGCGGTGGAGTTTCAACCGGCTCTTTTGGAACGAAAAGCTCGGTTGCTTGTACGACGTAGTAAACGGGGGTCCGTCCGATCCATCCATTCGCCCCAACCAGATCTTCGCCGTGAGCCTCCCTCACAGCATGTTGCCCCGCGACCGCGCCAGAAGCGTGGTGGAGAAAGTTGAAGAACACCTGCTGACCCCTTTCGGACTTCGCAGTCTCGCACCAAGCGACCCGCAATACCACGGAAGCTACACCGGCGGCCCTCTAGATCGCGACGGAGCTTATCACCGGGGAACTGTTTGGTCGTGGCTGCTGGGACCGTTCATTACCGCGTATATAAAGGTGAATGGAGGAAGCGAGGAGGCCAGGCGCCAAGCGCAAGTCTGGTTGTCTCCTCTCGAGTCGCACCTCGCGGAAGCGGGATTGGGTCATATCTCGGAGATCTTCGAGGGTGATGCGCCTCATCGCCCATGCGGATGTATTGCTCAGGCTTGGAGCGTGGCTGAGATTCTACGGGTCTACTTCGAAGATGTAAGGGATTTGCGTCCGAACTGCGACCAAGTGGCCGCCCAACCCAGACCAAGAACTGGCTAATCGGTTTCGGGCTTCCTCCTTCGGAGGATATTTACAAATTTACAGGCGCGGCCTTTTAAGGCAGCAACAGTCGTTTTCCATACGCGGACGGCTATTTGGCGTTCTGTAGGAATAATGGAAAAGATGCCACGCTTCCTCGAGCCACAAGTCATCGACTAGCGGCTCCAGAGACCCTGGTGGCTAGGAACTAGTAACTACCTTTCATAGCGAGTTCAAGAACGTAATCAAGGCGTTCCTATCCTCAGGGCTCAATTCCTTAAAGCGTTGTGCAGCACCGTGTGCTTCGACATCGTGACGCGAGATAGCATTGTCAAGAGATAATGACTTCAGGTCATGCATGAAACGGGCTTTTGTGCGCAAACCCCAAAGTGGCACGGTTCGTAGTTTGTTTGCCGTGTCTTGCGGTCCAACCTGGACAATGCCATCTCCGGTTCCGATGTCATGTAACAAAAAGTCGCCAAAAGGATGAATTACTTTATCCCCTAGAGCCTCTGGAACCGTAAACATACCACCATCGATAACCGTCCCTGCAGGGGCCGTCGTTATGGATTCCACGTGGCAAACACTGCAACCGACCCGCCGGAAAAGCTCTTCACCTTTCAAGGCTGCGGGCGTCATAGCGAGAACTGTGTCGCGCGGTGGAACCATTGTGCCGCGTATGAACTGAGCAAAGTGGTCGATGTCAGCCAAGCCAAGGTTGTCCGGTTGATCTTCCGGGTCTGTCGTGGTCTTGAGCACTGTCGTAACGTCCTTGGGGCGCAGCCGGTTAGTGATGCCCATCTCGTTGAGATAGGCGTCGGCAATAAAGGAGAGCAAGCTGCTGTGCTGGTCCTTCCAGCCGAAGCGTCCGACACGAGTCTGTCCAGGGGCCTCGAAGATCGGAGCCTGCACCACTTCCCCATGAACCTTACCGTCGGTCAGTTCGGGTTGTTTCTCGGCGATTGCAATCAGAGTCCCATCCCCTATGGCTTCTACAAATCCATCGCCCAGCGTGTTGAGGGCAGCGCGTAACGTGCGGATGTTTTCGGTCGCAGGTATGTGCTCTTGGGCCTCCGGACCGATAGCGCGATCATTCACAATGGACCTGCCGGTAATCGTGTCTTTTCCGTCGTTGATGGAGATTGTCGGGTTGACAAAATTGCCATTTGCATCATTGTGACCCACCCGAAGCTCTGTGGTCTGGCTGGCGGATCCACTATTTGGATTCTGATGGCAAGAGACGCAGCTGGTGGCGTTGTACACAGGTCCAAGCCCATCCGCGACTGCCTTGTTTTCCTCATAGACCTGCTGATCCTGAGCAAAAGTGTCTCCGGGTGGCTCAACGATTCCGTTGCTGATGCTTTGTGCACTATTGAAGCTGGGAGTGTTAAAACCGGCGGGCGCTTCAGTTGCTGACTTCGCTGCGACTCTGGCGAGTCCCGTACCTAAAGCGGCCACTACCGCGAAAAGGCAAGAACAAAGGAGAACCTTCCTCCAATGGGGCATGAGCATGAGCGTTCCTCCATAAGACACAGTTGCGTATCTAGGTGTAAGACGTGAGCTGGCTGATTTGTTGACCTCAATTCCTCAAACCGAGGACCGATCGAGAACTGCAGCTTGAAGTCAGGAAGTCCTGTAATTATCCAAACTGGGTTGGCCAGGGATTATTCCACCGCGGCGAAAAAAAACTGAGAAAACGAAAGAGTGTTAGCCCCGGCTAACCAGCAAGGGCCAACTCTCAGCAGGAGGATTGGAATTTGCAGTGAAGCTGCCGAGGCACAGTGGCAGTCGATATTCTGACGGCCACTCGGCAACTGTCTTGTGCCGCTTAGATCGCATTTAGAGATCAAGTCCTGAAGAACGGTACAGGCATCAGGATTACTGTCGCCCACTCTATGACGCAGTTTTAAACAGTCTTGCGAGACCATCGATGTCCGCAGCACTCGCGTCCCCGATCACGAAATAGCGAAGTCCGCCCTGACTCCATGTTTCCATGTTGAACGACAATTTCGCCGGCTTAGGGGAGCTATCAGTCAACCTGGCTGGCAAGGACCGTTCCTGGAATACGAAAACGGAAATATGGTGTTTCCGCGCGTCGTAAATGAGATGCGCACCCGGCGTTTGCTCAAGATAGGTCATCCTCCCGCCCAGCAGAGAAAATTCGCTATTCTGGAGTTCCGGCAGATTGAAGGCAAAGGGAATCTTCCCTTGGAACCAGGGTTTCACCGTGTGCCGATCTGTGGAGATCACATCGACCGGCGACGAGCTGGCTAGTGTCGCCACGTGCAAGTCTGCAATCTCGCTGAATACCTGGTCTGTGCCGGAGCGGTTGCCCATATAGGTTGTCAGGGTTCCGACCAGGAGAACGACGGCTGCCGCAGCCGCTGGCATCCATCGCAGCCGGAAACTGCGGTGTGCTTTGGGGGCCATATTTCGCTGCATCCGTTTCCGGAACTCAGCGCTGGGAGTGAACCGTTTTCCTGCCAGGTGAATTGCGCGCTTGAACTGCACGCGTGAAAGGGCATCGGCGGAGCAGGAGGGGCAATTACGCACATGAGCGTCGAAAGTTCGCATCTCCTCGTGTGGAAGCTCTCCGTCAAGGTAGGTGTCGAGTCTTTCCTTCCGCGTTTCACAGACCATGGTTCGTCCCCCTAGCAATGCGTGGTGCTGCTTCTTGTTGCGGATGTGGCCGCAATTGATTCCGTAAAGTCTGCCTGGCACGCGATAAACGCGACATTACGGTTCCGATAGGAACCGCGAGCGTCTCGGAAATCTCTTGATACGACATCTCCTCTACCTCACATAAAAGAAGAATCTCTCGGAAATGCACCGGGAGTTCATCGATCGCCTTCTGCAGCAATTCGTGGCTCGATCGCGCCAATAGCAGCGTCTCCGGCGTGTCGCGCTCAATGGCAGCTTCCGGTCCGTCTTCCTCCTCATCGAAATCGAGAGGTACGGTCATTGTGACTTTCAGGCCCTTGCGAGAGGTCAGGAAAGTGTTGCGCAAGATGCGATAGATCCAAGCCCTGAAATTAGTACCCAATTGAAAGGACGAGAACCCTTTCAATGCCTTAACGTAGGTTTCCTGAACCAAGTCTTCGGCTTCGTCGCGATTCTGCGTGAGCCAATGAGCGAAGTTGTAAAGCTGATCGAAGAGAGGCGTGGCCAGTTCTTCGAACGAGTCGAGTTGGAGATTCGCTCCTGACAGGTCCACATAATAAGAACTTCAGGGTCTTGGATTTATTCCCTCAAAACGACGAATGTTGAGGACAACTAAGGGGCAGGCTAGGCTTTGGCGTGACAAACGCCGCAATCACGCCGACCGCTTCTCATGAACGTCCCAAATAATCCCCATCACCTGTGAAAACTAGCTTTCTCCTCAAATATTCCATTGAGAGGAATCAATTCGTCGTCCGGCTGGACGATTGGACAATTTGCGATCCAAGCGGAATAAAGCGTCAAAAAGTCCGTTATCCATGGTGACACTCATTTCACAGGAGTCGGACCGTGAACTACAGGAGAAGCAGATCCTTAGGACGGGTAGGGCGATGGTAAATCCTTTCGATCTAAAGACCGTGCTCTTGGCGAAGCACGCACAACATGTGGTGCTGATCCACTTTCCAATCGCCCTGTTTATTACGGCAGTGGCCTTTGACGTCGTAGAACAATGGACGAAACAACGCGGCTTGGCGGCGGCCGCGTACTACAACTTGCTGGCAGCGGCGATTTCGACCCTCCCGGTTCTCGCCACTGGGCTACTTGCGTGGAAATTCCAACTTGAGGGGCAGAAACTAAAGGGCATGCTATTGCTGCACCTGGTTTTGGCGTTTGTTTCAACGCTGATGATCTGGCTGGTGTGGTGGGTGCATTTCCGCGCGCGACGACGGTCAGTGTACCCGCCAAGTTACCGTTTGGCCGTTGAATTTCTGGCGGTCGGTCTAGTGGCCTTGACGGGGCACTTGGGCGGTTTCTTGAGCGGGGTGAATCTCCCGGTTTAAGGTGCTCCGACGAGATCCAACTCAGGAATACATACAAGGACAGGGAAACGCATTGGGGCAATAGCAAAGAGTCATCTATGCCAGTAGATACAGAAGGTACATCGCGGAAATCCCCGACACCCACGGGCGAGGTCGAACTGGTGAAATTCTTTGCGCAAAGGCGTGCTTGCGACGACCAGGATCATGAAATAGCGTGTTCCGACGCCAGGGCATTCGTGCGGGCAGTGAGGAATGCGTTGCGCACGGTGATGCCGCTGTGGCTAGCGCTCGCCTGGTGGCTGGCAAGGTGACGGAAGCGGAGTTCCCAGCTTCGGTAACTTCTTAATACTCCACCGTGTGTACGCACTTGTAACCGGAAACGAAAATGTTATCCAGGCTTCTTCTAGCGGCGGAAACTCTAAAGCTAATATTCCTAGCAGTTCTGCGTGTAGCTCTCTGGCGGCGTAAGAAGCTCAGGATCTATCAACACCTACAGCCGTCAACACCTCAAGCCGGCCCAAAGATACAACATGAACGACCGAAGAACCACTCGCCAAAAGCCCACGCAGCGTTTACTTCTCGCAGACAAATCGAGGACCACGCACGATCAACCGACGACTGGTCCGAAAGAAACCGGGAATAAGTGCATCGCCCACCAACACAGGCGGACGCGACGGGCGCGGGAACGCCCGTCTCGTCGAATTCGCTCAACGCAGGTCCGAACCCGCCCTTGACGACAACACGAAGCCAGATCTGAATTATGTTCCCTCTCTCGGAGGCCATCCCCTCCCGTGGGCATCGCCACCGTTGTATTCCCCTGTCAGTCTTTCGGCTGGAGAAATCGGCAATGTTGTCCGGGCAACCGCAAAAGTTTCTGAACACCCCTTCATTTTTGCTGGGAATAAAACCAGCTCACATCAGTTATCAACTTAGAACGTACAAAAACAACGGAGGCCAGATGACGGACAAGAAAAAAGATCTTATCGATCAGAAATTGCAAGACCTCAATAACGACGGGGTTGATCGTCGTGGATTCCTCAAGTGCATGGCATGGGCCGGTACGGGCCTGGTCTGGACTATGAGCGGCGGTATTCCATCGTCCCGGGCGTTTGCCAAGACCGCACATCGAAGTGGTGGCAATGGCGGCGATTTCACCTTTGTGCAGATTAGCGACAGTCATATCGGTTTTAACAAACCGGCCAACCCAGACGTCACCGCTACCCTGCAGGTTGCGATCAACAAGATCAACGCGATGCCCCACAAGCCGGATTTCATCATTCACACCGGTGATCTGAGTCAGCTCTCGAAGCCGAGTGAGTTCGACACGCTGGACCAGGCGTTAAAAGCGGCGTCCGCGAAACAAATCTACTTTGTGCCAGGCGAGCACGACATGCTGAGCGACAACGGCGAGCAATATCTCCAACGCTATGGGAAAGGCACAAAAGGCAGTGGCTGGTACAGCTTCGATCAGAAGGGCGTCCACTTTGTGGGGCTCGTGAACGTCGCCAATCTCAAGGCCGGCGGCATGGGGTCACTCGGTCACGAACAGTTGGAGTGGTTGGAGGACGATCTCAAGGGCCGTTCTGCCAGCACTCCGATTGTGCTCTTTGCACACATTCCACTGTGGACCATCTATCCCGAGTGGGGTTGGGGAACCGACGACAGTGTACAAGCCTTGTCTTACGTCAAGCGCTTCGGTTCCGTGACGGTGTTGAACGGCCACATCCACCAGATCATGCAGAAGATCGAAGGGAAAGTTTCGTTCCATACGGCGATGTCGACCGCCTTTCCTCAACCCGCGCCGGGAACTGCTCCCTCAGCTGGACCCATGAAGGTTCCAGCCGACCAGTTGCAACGAGTGTTGGGAATCACGGACGTGAACTATCTGGTTAGTGGACGTAGCCTTGCGGTTGTCGATTCGCCACTTGCCGACTCGGCGTCTGCGGCTTCAGGAAGTGGCAGCGGATCCGGGGGCCGTTAACTCAAGTCTTGCGTGGACGGTCAACGATTAGTCCCTGACCAATGAGAATCAAGGAAGAAAATCAAACTGTTAAAGGAAACAGAACAATGAAACGGAACAGTGTCTGGGTTGCAAGTTTCACAGCTGCGGTAATCATTGCGATCGTACTGCTAATCGCGGGATCACCGACCGTCTCGGCCAATGACCAACCCTCCGCGGCAAACGCGGCTGTAAACATCGACAATTTCGTGTTTGGCCCGCAAACGATTACAGTGCCCGTCGGAGCGACAGTCACGTGGACAAACAAAGACGACATTCCCCATACCTCAGTCAGCACAGATGGTGTGTTTAAGTCCAAAGTGCTGGATACGGATGAGAAGTTTTCCTACACGTTTACCAAGGCGGGAACCTATCCCTATTACTGCACAATCCACCCGAAAATGACCGGCAAAGTCGTGGTGCAGTGAGATCAGACGTCTAACTGGTGCGCAAGGAGACGGCCCCCTGCTCGCAGCCACATCGGTTGCGCAGCAAAAGGGTCGTTCTCCGAAGCGCCGTGAACGACAATGAACGCAAACTCGACACAATTAGCTGCCAGCAACGACCTGGACCTTGTCCACGCTAGCAAGAAAGGGGATGCTGCTGCTTTCGAGCAACTTGTAAAGCGATACGACCGCAGACTTCTCCGAATCTCTCAAACCGTCACGCGTAATAGGGAAGACTCCGAGGACGCGGTCCAAGAAGCGCTCTTGAAAGCCTTTCAGAGTCTGGGGAAATTCAGAGAGGACTCGCAATTCTCAACCTGGATGATTCGCATTACTGTGAACGAGTCGCTTATGAAGCTGCGAAAACAGCGTGCCCAGAAAGAGGTTTCTCTGGACGAGGATTTTGAGTCGGATGGGGACGCGCTTGCAGTGGACGTGCCCGATCGTGCCCCGAATCCGGAGCAACTCTGTTGGGCTTCCGAATTGCGAGATATCCTTGCCAGAACCGTAGAAGAATTACGCCCGATTTTGCGGACGGTTTTTGTACTCCGTGACGTCGAGGGACTCTCAATCGAACAAACCGCACAAGTGCTAAACCTTAGCCAAGCCGCAGTGAAGGCACGGCTCTGGCGAGTGCGGTTACACCTTCGCGAACGCCTTGACAGATACTTCGACGAGCGGAGGCCCTTTGCGGCCCAGGAGCCAGCTCCGACCAGCAGGGTGACGAAGAAGATTATTGGTCTCTTTGCCGAGTGCCTTCGTGACTCGATCCCTCGCGCATATTCGACCAGTGTCGCTCTGTAACGAAATTCTTCCCCGATTAAACTTCCCGCCAACTCTCTAAGAGGCAGACTCAACGCCTGCACGTAGCAGTCCTCGCCATAGCGCTGACTATGAATGCTAGCGGTACATCAGTTACACACTATCGACACACAAGTGACAAGCAAATGACATTGGAGGTGAATCTCGTCAGTCATGAGCGCGTCTAACCTAGTGACGCTTACATGTCTTTAGATGACCGAAGCGTACGCGGCGGCAGGTACGGAATAAGACCATCACGAACGCAGTTATCCATAATGAAAGAGTCACTTTAGATCGATAAGGAGAAGTCATGACAAAGTCGTATTTGATAGCAGTACTTATGTTGACGTGCTTACTTGGAGTCGGGGTAAGTGCCCGTGCTCAAGATGCCGATGGGGTCGCCGTGAGTGTTCCGTTCGAGTTCGTGGCGGGAGACGTAACGCTCCCAGCGGGAGACTACAGGGTAAGCCGTGATAATCCTGGCGCAAATCGAGAACTAGCCATCAGTGGCTATAAGAAAGGGAAGGTATTTGTACTTCCGGTAGCGTTTGACAATGGTCCTTCCAATCAGCCGACGCTCAGCTTCGAGCATGTCGGCGGCAAGTACTTTCTGAGCAGTATCAAAACACCCAGCGGCGTCTATACCTTGCCGGCCTCACGCGAGATGATCATGCTTGGCAAGGCGAACTCTCCAAGCTCGAACACCGCAGCCGCTTCAGGCGGTCAATAGGTCGGGATCAAGATGTCGAGATCGTGCAAGTTGCGGCAGAGAGTTCGAGACTCAAGAAAAATCAAGCTGATGCTCGATTCTCTGTCCAACCTGCATGTTCAAAACCGAACCACTATTCAGATTCATAGTCGCACAAATCCAACACTCATATTTGTTAGAGGACACGATGAAGAAAGCAATCTCGTTAATCGGACTGCTGATGACGCCAGCAATTCCCTCGGGATTGCTGGCTCAGCAGGCCCGCTATTCTCAGACTAACCTGGTCTCCAACACTGGCGGCGTACCCAATACCACAGATCCTCAACTCTTTGATCCCTGGGGGATCTTCTTCAACGTTAACAGTTTCTGCAGCCTCTACGCCTCCGGTCGGCGGATACCCGGCTTTCCCATTGCCAGGCTTGGGCTGGTTTGGAACTATATTGACCACCTGCAAGAAGATGCCGTTTGCCTGCAAGCATCTTGTAGGAATGAGCGTGTTCGGCTTGCTGCTTCTCGTTTCACTATTCACTCTGGGATGCGGCGGCAACAACGCCAAAGCAACAACGCCAAAGCACCTGTCTCATCTCAAACCACTTTAACTGTAGCGTGCACATCAGGTGCATTAAGCCATAGCGTACCCGTCAGCGTCACTGTCAACTAATGCCCGAGTCTTGGCAAGGGCGACCTTTTGGTGCGCCCTTGTTCCGATTCACCGAACGGTCGCGCTCTATAAGGTTTCTAGGAGCGGCGACCCTAATCAATAGCAAGCAACCAAGGCAAGAAGAACAGGCGAGGAGAGTGGACGCAAATGCCGGAATTAACGTCATACGGTCTCACAGGTCTAGTCGTGATACTGCTCGTCGCGTTCTGTATCGCATATAAGTGATTTCTCAAAAAATGTGGAATAAAAGCGAACGGGAGCAGTTCACATACTGTTGGAACCAAATCAAGAGCCAAAAGAAGTGGAGCATCGACATGAAGGATGGCGGTCAGCAGAAATGGGCGGATACTCGTTTGTTCATACCAACACCGTTGCTGTCAATCTTTTTCGTCCTGATGGCTGTCGTCAGCCTGTGGGCGCAAACCGCAACCACGGGAAATATCTCAGGTCTGGTTACAGATCCATCGGCGGCCGTGATTGCCGGCGTTCCAGTGACATTGAAGAATCTTGACACCGGTAGTTCCACTTCCACCACGACCAACGGGCAAGGATTATTCAGTTTTTCACTTCTGCAACCCGGACGCTACTCGGTGACGGCGAATACTGCCGGATTTCAAGCGATTACCAGGAATGTAACGGTTGCGCTTGGTACCAGCAGCACCGCAAACCTGCAATTGTCTCTCTCATCGCAGAATGAATCCCTTGAAGTTTCCGACGCGATAGCAGGCGTGCAAACCGAGGACGCCAATCTGGAAACAAACTTCAACGCCCAGCAGATCGCCGTCTTGCCGAATCCGGGAAATGACCTGAGCGCTGTTGCCTTGACGGCGCCTGGGGTGGTGATGAACACGACCGGGGGATCTGTGTTTGGCGGCGGTAACTATGAGTTCTTCGGTTTGCCGTCGAACTCCAATGTGTTCACCTACGATGGGGCCAACGACAACGACCCCTACTTCAACATCAACAACAGCGGTGCCACCAACCTGACGCTGGGGTTGAACGATGTGCAGGAGACTAGCGTAGTGACCAATGGCTACAGCGGCCAATTTGGCGGGTTGGCGGGCGCGAATATCAATTACGTCTCGAAGTCCGGAACTAATTCCTTTCATGGAAATGCGGAATACTGGTGGAACGGCCGAGCTTTAAACTCCAACAACTATTTCCGGAATCAGGCGAATGCAGTCGCCGGGAGCGATGTCGCCCCGCGGCCGTTTGTGAATGCGAATCAGTATGCGACGTCATTCGGTGGGCCGATCAAGAAGGACAAATCGTTCTTTTTTGTCGACTACGAAGGCATCCGCCTGGTGATTCCATCGCTTTTTTCAGTAAATCTTCCTACTCAGCAATTTGAAAATGCGGTAGTTGCCAACTTAAACAACGTCAGTCCCGCCTCGGTGCCGTTTTACAACCAACTATTCGGAGTGTGGAACGCGACGCCGGGTGCTGCCCGCTCCCAGAACACTCTCGCGGGTGGGGGCTGTTCTAACGTCACTAGCCTGGCAGGAGTCGCGTTCGGGACAGGCAACCCGTGTGCCACGCAACTACAGGGCGGAACGTCGCAGGCAACCAACGATTATCTGATTGTGGGCCGCTATGATCAGAACATTGGCAACAACGACAAACTGTTCGTCCGAGTGCAACATGAAAGCGGCCTCCAGGCAACGTACACCGACCCTCTAAGCGCTGCCTTCGATGCCCATAGCGCTCAGCCGGAGTGGCAAAGCCAGTTGAGCGAGACCCACACATTCGGTAACAATAAAGTTAACAACTTCGTCGCGTCACTCCAGTGGTATAGCGCGCTCTTCACAATTACGAATCCCACTGCCGAATTCCAGACTCTTCCGCAGACAGTTGCCTTCGGCGATAACTCGCTATTCCCTTTGAATAATTTGGGTACCGCCTTTCCGCAAGGCCGGTCGGTGACCCAGTACAACATTGTCGACGACTTCAGCTGGACACACGGAAGACATGGCCTCCGCTTCGGAGTGAATTTCCGACGTGACGATGTAAGCGACCACAATTTCACTAACGTGATTCCCTTTGCCCAAGAAACGTCGCTGAACGATTTTGCTTTTGGTGGCGTCGCTCCTGGCAACACTGGCGTTGGAAGCCTGATCGCGCAGAATTTTCCTCTCAACACAAACGTTCCGATCGCACTTTATCAACTCGGGTGGTATGCGTCAGACGAAGTAAAAGTGACTTCCAATTTGAAGCTGACGCTGAGCATGCGGTTTGACCACCTGTCGAATCCAGTCTGCCAGAGCAATTGCTTCCAAAGCTTGTCAGGCTCATTTCAGAACCTAGACCGGACGGCGCCTGTGAACCAGGCCTTGACCACGGGCTTGAAAACTGCCTTTCCGTCGGTCACCGCGATCGTGTATGAGCCGAGGGTCGGCTTCGCATGGTCGCCGTTTGGTGCAAAGAATACTGTGGTCCGCGGGGGATTCGGCATTTTCAGTGATGCCATTCCAACGGGCGGAATCGATGACATCTTAACCAACGCCCCAAATGATCCGTCATTCGCCCTCTTCAATGGTGCCCTATCACCCGCGGCCCCGGGGAACTTAAATGGACAAGCGATCGCGGCCAATGCTGCTTTTCGCGCCAATTTTGCCAATGGCGGCGCGGTTCCTGCCTTCAACTTCTTTAATCCTGGAAAAGTGCAGATTCCGCGTTATGACGAGTGGGACCTCGAAGTACAACAGGCTTTGGGCTGGCACACCACGATCAGCGCGAAATATGTAGGAAATCACGGTGAACATGAGGAGATCACGAATCCAGCCCTAAACGCTTTTAGTCCAACGGGCGCCCCATTCGGGGGGCTGCCGCTCACTCAGCCGGATCCGCGATTCGGAGTGGTTGCCCAGACACAGAACTCCGGCAACTCAAACTACAACGGGGTCACGCTGACTGCTGCGCACACGATGAATGGCGGCTTCCAGTTTCAGGCGTCCTATACGTATAGTCACGCCTTGGACGAGATCTCGAATAGCTCGTTGAACCCCTTCGGCGTGAATAGCAACGGCAACGTTGACGTTGTCACGCCGCTCAATCCGTTCAATATCCGGCAACTCAACTACGGCAATGCGGATTACGATGTCCGGCAGTCATTCGTCATGAACTACGTTTGGAGCGATGCCTTCCGGCACCTCACCGCCCGCGGTCCCAACGCGCTAGTAAAGGGCTGGACGCTCTCCGGAACGATCTTCAAGCACACAGGATTTCCATACTCGATCTGGAGCAGTAACGAGACAGCCGCGTTGCAAGGGAGTTTGTTCGGGAGCACAAGTCCCGCCACAACCACAGCGGTCCTCGCGAACGTCGTGGGGAATCCAAACATTAACTGTGGTAGCTCAGCCGCACAACTCGTAAACGGGCAGCCAAATCCATGCTACAACTCGGCTAATTTCGCTGATCCCACGAGTAATTTCGGAACGCAACGCCGTAACCAGTTTCGCGGCCCAGGTTACTTTGACACGGATTTCGACGTAGAAAAGTCATTCGGACTACCAAAGTGGGAAAAGGCCCAGTTCTCGGTAGGTGCGCGATTCTTTAATTTTTTCAACCACCCGAACTTTGCCTTCCCCAACACAAATGTGGACAGCAACCAGTTCGGACAAATCACGCAGACAGTCAGTCAGCCCACGACAATTTATGGCGCAGGGCTAGGAGCGGATGCATCTCCAAGAGTAATCGAACTACAAGCAAAGTTCGTCTTTTAGCCGGCAAGCGAACGAAGGAGGTGGTCTTGATTTCAGAGGTCGCCTCCTTTTCGTGTGCCCCGGAAGTTTTTATTCAGCAATTCCTTTGCCGCCCTTCGACCTTCGCGTCTTGAGCTACTGCGGAATAAGTGGGGACCGGCCGAGTTGTATTCGTAGAGGTAAGAGCAGAACAAGGAAGAAGCGAGACGGCGGCTTAGGTCCAAATCTGACAGCGACGTTGTAGTGGCTGAGTTGCGCAAAGAGTTGACAATCAAATGACATCTTTGATGCATCTCGGACTATGCCACCTAGGTCTAAAGCACAGTACCACTGAAACAAAAATCATAAGAAAAGGAATCGGAGCGAAAAGATGAAAGAAACGAATTCTCCATCTAAGGTGGTGTCTGAGACGAAGCCATCGGAAGCCAACCAGTCTTCGACAGAAGATGTTCAGCGTCACTGGCAAGGTGTAGTCAAGAGACGATCGTTCCTCAAAGGCTTGGGGATCGCGGGCACGGCACTCTCGGCTGGGGCCTTATTGGGGACTGAGAGCAACGCGGAAACCGTCCGAAGCAGAGGCAAGCTATCCAAGGGCGATGTTGCACTACTGCAGTTCGCGCTGTGGGCCGAACTTGTCGAGAGTGATCTGTGGACCCAATACGCTGAACTCGGCGGAGTCGGGCCTTCAGGCGGCGGTGCCGCTCAGGCGAGCGAAGAATTCCAGGGATTCATCGGCGGAAATCCTGCCTACACCCTGGCGCTTGAAAATCTGGACGGCGACATGCCGCAGTACATTACCGACAACACCGATGATGAATTGAGCCACGCAGCGTTTCTTACGGCCTTCTTGAGGTCAAGGGGTGAGGCACCGCTCGACCTCACACCATTTCAAAATCTGCCGAGCAGTCAGGCGACAGGGGCAAGGCAAATCAAACGGATCACCAATCTCATGAACCTCAACGTCGACCTCAGTTGGTACACCCGCTATCGCAGTGGAGACAACCCCGATTTAGGTACGGCGTTTACGGGACCTTTCGTCATTAAGAACCAACCGGCGATTCCGTTAAATGATACCGACACTCCCCCTTCGACCAATCCAACAGTTCCCATCACGGGCCGTGATGCCGAGCGCATACAAGCGATCGCCAACACCGCGGGATTTCACTTTGCGTTTATTGAGCAGGGCGGCGCAAGCCTCTATCCGACTCTGGCCTTTAAGGCAACCGATCCAACCGTCCTGCGAATTCTGGTGAGCATTGGCGGAGTCGAAATTGACCACTTCGGGCTGTGGCACGATAAGGGCGGTAACGCAGTGTCTCAACCTTTGGCCGGTGTTGTCGATCCTGTGACCGGGCTGACCTTTCCGGATCTCAACAACCCTGCCACAGAGCTCACCCAGACCAACAAGATCCTGCCTGAGCCCTGCAGTTTCATCAGCAAGAGCCTCCCCCCGTGTTCGGTGATCCGACCGACATCGACCGAGGATGGCGGCGCAGTGGCTACTGTGAAGGCTTTCACGGAAGACGGGCTCTTCATTGGTCAACCGAGCGAGTTTCTTGAATTATCGATGCGGTTGGCCGTCGCAGCAGATTCGGTCCGACGGGGCTTTTAACTGTTGCAAGCTCTCCCCCGTTGTCTGGGCGGGCGCTGTCATCTGGTGACAGGTTGCAGCGCCTGCATTTTTACTAACATTTTGAGATTTCGCACTCGATATAGGGAGCACATATGTTTGAAGGACTGTTTCAACCCATGCATCTGTTGGTGATTTTCGGAATTGCCCTGCTCGTGTTCGGACCCAAGAAACTTCCGGAACTCGGCAAAGGAATCGGAGAGGGCATCCGTGGCTTCAAGGCTGCAATGAGACCTGACGAAGACAAGTCGGCCAGCACTACAGCTATCGTTGCCGACGACCAAATCTTAACTAAGAGGTAAACTCTGTTGGGCTCCGAAATCCTGCTCATCCTTGCGCTTGGATTACTGATATTGGGTCCCAAGCGGCTGCACACATTAATAGGACATGTGGCGCGCGCCAAAGCTCAGTTCGAAGAGGCGAGCCGCGGCCTCAAATCTCAGCTCGTGGCGGAACTCGACTCTACGCATACGGAGAGAGAAACTGATACTTCGCATGAATTGGTTGGCGACCAGTGAACCATCCTCGGATCGTTGGTATCGGAACGGCGAACCCATTGGTTAGGCTAACTCAAGAGCGGCGCTTCCGTGCTGCGGGCGACCAGGGCGAGCGCATCCGCAACATCTTCCCGAATTAGCGTATTGATCATCACCATTTTTATCTAGAAGGCACTCTGAATCGCGGAGAGTCCTGATAGCTGAATCAGAGGTATCTGCGCGGCGACATGCAAACAGATTGCCGAGCGATTCACAACTGCGTGAAGTCAGACGGGACTAGCGTGCAGGATATCGATTTCCTTGAGTCTGCAGCGGCTATGTGCGTTCGGATGTAGGTAGTCGCCTCATCACGGATATGGACTTCAGTAACAACCTGCAGGGAGCGTCGATACTTCTCGATCTGAATATGCTGGCGATGACCTGAAGTTTGGTAATTTCATTAGTAATTCAGGAAATATTTTCCCTCGTGGCTAGTTCTAGATGGTATGAGTGCCAGATCGCAGTGATTGCGTCGCCCCTAGTCGGGCACTAAATCCAAACAAAGGAATAAGGATATGTCTAAGACCCTGGTTTCCCTTGCTCTCCTGTGTGCCAGTCTCCAGGCTCAAGTCACAGGAGCACCGATTACAGCGAATGCTGAACCATTCGCTGTAGGCTCCGCTGCCCCGGTCAATCCAGTTATCGAATGGAATAGAACTCTCCTCGAGATCCTACGGACTGCCGGAGCCCAGCCTCCCACCATTCATTCGACTCGCAGCTTTGCCATTCTGCATGCTTCCATCTTTGACGCGGTCAATAACATCGACGGAACCTATACTCCGTACCTCGTACGTCTCTCGGACGTTTCGCGACTGGCTTCGCAACCAGCCGCGGCAGACCGAGCGGCGCATGACGTCCTCGTCGTACTCTACCCGACGTTTCAGACAACGCTCGACGCTGAACTTCAGCAGGACTTGGCGCAGATTCCGGAAGGACAGGACAAAGCGGACGGCGTCACCGTCGGACAAAAAGTTGCCGCGCAGATTCTGGCGTTCCGCAGCACCGACGGAGCGACTGTCACACTGCCTCCTTATATTCCGGGAAACCAGCCGGGAGACTACCAATTGACGCCTCCCAATTTCGCACCAGCTGACTTTATACAATGGCCTCAGGTCACTCCGTTCGCCCTGGCACGTGCTGATGAATTTCGCCCGGGGCCGCCACCGCAGCTGACCAGCGAGGAGTACACAAAGACCTTCGATGAAGTCAAGAGTCTGGGTTTCATCAGCAGTAAGACTCGTACCCAGGAGCAGACGCTGATTGGAAGCTTCTGGAACGGCAACATTCAGGACTTCTGGAACGAAATCGCGCAGACCGCCGCGTTGGGACATCACCTCGGTCTGGCCCGTAGCGCGCGATTATTTGCTCTACTGAATATCAGCCTGGCTGACACTACGATCGCCTTCTTCGAGGCTAAGTATACCTACCAATTCTGGAGGCCAGTGACCGCGATTGAACTGGCCGGCGATGACGGCAATCCCGACACCGAGCCCGACCCGAATTGGCTCCCGTTGACGACCAAGACCGCTCCAGACCCTTCATACCCCTGCGCCCACAGTGCCATCAGTTTTGCTGGAGCCGAAGTCCTAAAGTCCGACCTAGGTGATCGGTTCACGTTTGATGTCACCTCCGAGTCGTTGAAGGGAGTTACGCGCCACTTCACCAGCTTCTCGGCGGCAGCGCAGGAGGCGGGCCTGAGCCGAATCTATGCCGGCCAGCATTTTCGGACCGACCACATCGCTGGCAAACGTCTCGGCAAGAACGTGGCAGAGTCGATCGTCGATACGATTCTGCTCGCGAGGTGAATGACAACCTGGAGTTGACCGAATGTGCGTCGTTAGGGAGTCTGCTTCGATACTAGATCATAAGGACGCCAACGCGCGCTACCAGGCCGCTAGTGTATTGATCGACAGTGAAGCCGGCCGACAACGGATATGGACAATCTCACCAGACAGGCTTTTGGTAGGTTTGAAAAAAGCATCTAGGAACCGATGCTTCTCTAAACAGGCGGACGCCACTGCCCGTTGGCAGTGGCGTTCATGGTTGCGGAGATCGGATTTGAAGCGCCGACCTTTGGGTTATGCGATCTGACTAACCTCTCGATGAGAGTCGGACTGTACCTTCATCCACGAGAGATGATCGCCATCCAGTCTCTTCGCCTTCCCGCACCGTTGCGGGGCTTGGTTCTGTATTGCCATATCGCTTGCGCGACGTAGGTTCCACCGACTTTGACGAGTGATGTTCTGTTTTTATGCTCTGCACAAGTCCAAAACCTGTAGATTCCGGCACAGGACTATAGTCTCCAACCGGACACGCTAAGAGACGTGTTTTCAGCAACGCTGGAGGCTGCTGGAAAAGGGATTCTGGCACACTCGTGACAGTCTGCCACAGATCTCCCGAAGCCGACTTCGGGCCAGCGTCGTCCTTGGGGATCACTTCCGGTTTGCTCGTGACACGGCAAGAATTCATTGCGCCCGCAATGCATTCCGGAACCCGATCGGGGTTGCGATGTAATAGTGAGGAACGCGTGATCTAGAACGCTGGTTACTCGTACCGCAACGCCACCATAGGATCGACCTTTGCTGCGCGCCTCGCCGGAATGAAGCACGCAGCCAATGCGATGATCGTCAGCACCACGGCAACGCCTGCAAACGTTGCGGGATCGCGTACCGGAACCCCGTACACAATGCTCGACAGCGCCCGGCCAACCGCGAGTGCGCCGAGCAGGCCGATGCCGATTCCGATCAAACCAACTTTCATCCCCTCGGCAACGACCAGACGCTGCACAACCCCAGGCTGTGCACCGAGCGCGATGCGCAAGCCGATCTCGCGCGTGCGTTGATTCACCGAGTAGGCAAGTACGGCGTAGATTCCAATCGCAGCGATCAGCAGTGCCATACCCGCGAACAACATGAGCAGCCTTGCATTCAACCGAGGCTGAGCGGCGCTATTCGAAACCCAATCTTCCATCGTGCGCACGTTCGCCAAAGGAAGGTTCGGATCGAGTTCGCGCACTTTCTGGCGAATCATGGGAACGAGCGCCTCTGGTGAGCCGTCAGTACGCACGACGATATCCATGCTGACGACGGAGACTCGCAAGGCCGTCGACCCTATCCGCCAGGCCAGCGGGTAATACAGTGCAGGCGACTGTTGATTCAAGGCGGTGTTGCGCACGTCGGCGACAACGCCCACAACCGAAAACTGCGTCTTGTTGGGATCGGCTGCGCGATAGAAAGTTCGGCCTATCGGATCGGTATCGCCCCATAATCTTCTAGCCGTGTCTTGGCTGACGATTGTGACCGGCGGAGAATCGGGACCATCCGCGTAAGTAAAATACCGGCCGCGCAGCAGTGGGATGGACATGGTCTGAAAGTAGCTGCCACTCACCATGCGCCAATCAATCGCTGCCGGGGTACCAGGCGGAAGCACCGATTCTTGAGCGATGATCGGGCTCGTTGTATAGCTGCCTGCGCCGAAAGGAAGTCCACTCGAAACTGCTACGCTGCGAGCGCCGGGGATCGCCTGCAGCGAATCCAGCAGCGTGTGGTAGAACTGCGGCATGGCAGCGTTGATCGGATATTTCGCTGTTGGCAAGGCAAGCTGGAATGTGATCAACCGGTGTGAATCGAACCCGACGCGAGCGTGTTCCAGATTCGAAAGGGTGCGAATCAACAATCCAGCACCGATCAGCAGAACTGTAGCGAGCGCAAGCTCGACAGCAGCCAGCCCATTGCGCAGACGACCACGCACGCCCGACGAACCGCGCCCAGTCTGCTTCAGCACATCATGGATGTCGAGTTTGGTCATATGCCATGCAGGCGCAAGGCCGAATAGCAGTCCAGTGACGACAGTCGCTGCCACCGCAAACAACAGCGCCGTCGTGTCGACATGCACTTCGGGAATCGGAAGTGTATTAGCTGGCAATGTGCCATTCAGTGCCCGCACTGCCCAGAACGCTCCGGCTAAGCCCATCGCTCCACCGACAGAGGCCAGCGTGACGCTTTCAATCAGCAACTGGCGAATCAAACGAGCACGGCTGGCGCCGGCCGCCGTACGCACCGCCATCTCCTGCTGGCGTGCGATTGCGCGCGACAACAACAAGTTTGCAATGTTCGCGCACGCAATGAGCAGAACAAAAAAGACGGCGAACAGCAGGACCAGCAGCCCGGTCTGAAGGTCTGGAGTGACGAACGTCTCTTTCAAGGTGAACAGGTGAACACCCCAGTCGCGGATCTCCGGATACGTCTGGTCCATGTGGGACGAGATCGTGTCCATCTCCGCCTGTGCCTGCTGGCGCGAAACGCCGGCTTTGAGCAGGCCGAAAACGAGCAGCACGTGGTTGAGGCGAAGTTCTTTTGGCGGATCGATGACGAGCGGTGTATACACGTCGGCCGAGGAAATCAAGCTCAGGGTGGCGGGCGCGATGCCGACGATTGTCGTTGCCTGTCCGTTCAGGTTGATGGTTCTGCCGATCGCGTTTCGGTCGGCGCCAAAGCGGCGCTTCCACAGGCCTTCGCTGATCATGGCCACCGGAGTCGAACCGGGCTTTTCTTCATCGTCGGTGAATGACCGACCGGTGACCGGCGATATGCCCAGAGTGCGAGTCAGGGCGGGACTAATCAGGTTCCCGTAGAGTTGCTCGGGATCGCCATTGCCGGTGAGGGTGTAGGTGCTGAATCCGACCGCGGCGATCTCCTGAAACGAATGTTGCTGCTCTCGCCAGGACAGAAAATTCAAAACTGATGCGCCGAAGCTGGGGAGATTGAGCTTGTCATTTTTCTCGGCGATCTGCAGCACGTGCGACGGATTTCGAAACGGCAACGGGCGCAGCAGTTCGGCGTTGACGAAACTGAAAATGGAAGTGTTGGCAGCGATCATGAGCGCCACCGTGAGCACAACTGCGACCGTAAAAAGCGGCGTGCGCAGCATTTTGCGTACGGCGTAGCGAATGTCTCCAATCAAAGTTTCCATTTCACTCCTCACTCGTAACGCAGAGCTACCATGGGATCGACCTGGGCCGCGCGGCGTGCAGGTATGCACCCAGCTAATGCTGCTACGGCAATCAGTATGATCGAGGCCGCAGCGAAGGTCAGCGGGTCCCACGATCGAACTCCGTACAGCAGGTGCGAAAGAATTGAGAGAGTTCGGGTGAGGACTACTGTACCTACGGCACCGACCGCTATGCCAAGCAGCACTAGTTTCAATTCTTGTCCAATAAACAGGCGAAGAACTTTTCCTTTACTTGCGCCAAGCGCCATGCGAATACCGATCTCCTGCACGCGCTGTGTGATGGAATAGGAAATCATGCCGTAAATTCCGACTGACGCCAGCAGCAAAGCCAGCCCCGCAAACGCGCCGAGCAGAATCATTGGAAAGCGCTGCGCAGACATGGAATCCGAAATAATCTGCCGCATCGTTTGCACGTTGTATATCGGCTGGTCATTGCTGTCTTGATAGATCGCTGCCTTGACCGCAGGGATTAGCGTCGCAGCGTCGAGCGGCGTGCGAACGATTATGCTCGCGTCGGGATAATTGAAGGGCACCCACTGGTCCGGATCTTGATACAGCGAATAATACGCCTGATACTGATTGGCCGGACCGCTATCCTGCAGGTCTGCATATGTCACGTGGTTTACGACGCCGACAATCGCGCATGGACCAAACGCCGCGAATCCGGCAGTGATGGTATGCCCGATAGGTTTTCCATCGGGGAAAAACGCCCGAACAAAATTGTTGTCGATGACTGCTACGCAGGGCGATTTTGTGTCGTCGTGCTCGGTCAGAAAACGCCCTTGAAGCAGTTGCATTCCCATGGTGCGAAGATAATCTGGTCCGGTAAGAAACCAGCCCATTCGTGGCGCAGCCTGCAGCGATTCTGGTTTTTGGGAGTCGAGCCAAAATGGCAGGTATCCCCCCTGTCCGCTCAGCGGAACCGCGGTAGAAAAGTCTGCCGTCTCCACCCCAGGGATCTGACGAATTCGTTCGATCAACTGTTTGTAAGCGACGCGAGTGCCCGAAGGCGTTTTTGTGAGCGAATGTGAGACACCAACCTTGAGGGCCATGATGTTATTGCTATCAAAGCCCGGATTAACGTTCCACAAGTGAAGAATTGTGCGAAACAGCAGGCCGGCGGCCACTAGCAGCACGAGCGTTAGCGCTACTTGTACAACTACGAAACTGCTCTGAGTACGACGATGGACGATGGTCGAACCTCGCCCACCCTCCTTAAGCGATAATTGCAGATCGGCGCTCCAACTTTTGAGAGCAGGCGCGAGGCCAAACAAAATCCCAACCATCAGCGAGACTATCAATGTGTAGAGCAGGACGGGAGCGTTCACGCTAACGTCCTCGCTGCGCGGCAAGATTCCAGGCATCGCCGGCAAGGCGAAACTAATTCCGAGGAAAGCAATCAAGCTCCCCAAACCGGCGCCGGTGAGTGAAAGAATGACGCTTTCTGTCAATAGTTGCCGCATGAGGCGCGAGCGATTCGCCCCAAGCGCCGACCGAATGGCAAACTCTCTGCCGCGTCCCGCTGAACGGGCCAGAAGGAGATTGGCAATATTCGCGCAGGCGATCAACAAAACCAGTCCAACTGCACCTAAGAGTAAAGCGAGTGTCTGACCGGCATCGCCAACGATTACCTGCTTTAGAGGCTCAACATAAATTCCCAAGTCTCGGTTGTCGTTTGGATACAGACGATCGAGACGACTCTGGATTGTACTCATCTCCGCCTGGCTTTGAGATAGGCTCACTCCCAGTTTCACGCGCGCCAAGGTGAAGATGCCATCATGACTTGCTCGATTGTTCAGTATTAACGGGTCTAACTGCCCGAGAGGCGTATAAACGTCGACGTCGTCATTGAGACGAAATCCAGCGGGAGCGACCCCTACAATCGAATAATTCACGCCGTCCAGTGTTACGCTCTTGCTCAGTACTGCGGGGCTGCGGGCAAACCGTTCCCTCCACAACCGATGGCTAATGACTACCACCGGCGCTCCCCCGTGCTGATTTTCTTCGGGGGTAATTTCTCGCCCCAGCGCCAGTTTCGTTCCGAGCGTGCTGAAGAAACCCGAGGAGACTTGGCTGGCCTTAAGGTGCGAAGGCGCGCCAGGAAACGTGAGGTCAATTTGTTGCTCCCTAAACGCAGCCATCTGTTGAAACGATCGAGCGCTCTGCTGCCAGTCTTGAAAGTTTGGATATGAATCCCAGACACGTGGAAAGCGTGGATTGCTTTCCCAAACCACAACCAGACGATCCGGCTCGCGATAGTGCAGTGGCGCGAGTACCACGCCTTCCAGGACGCTGAAGATTGCCGTATTCGCACCAATCCCTAGGGCCAAAGTAATAACGGCGACCGTGGTGAATCCTGGGCTCTTTTGCAACTGCCGCAGCGCATAGCGGAAATCTTGACCCAATGCAGATATCATTCGTAGCCTCAGAACAAACTGCTAAAATCCGGTCAACTTACGGCTAGAGGGGGTGCAATCACTAACGATTGGTGCGCACAACTGGCGAACGGCATCGACTATTGCTTCGGGGCGTTGTCTTGGAATATCGTGCCCCACATCCGACAGAATCACCTGCTTACCGCGCGTTGAGGTTTGTAGCAGTCGCGGCTGCAGCGTCCGTACCCAGAGTTGCTGAAAGCGAGTGAAATCTTCCGGGCTAAGAGCGCTTCTCAGGGTCTCATCCCGTTGGGTAGCCGTTAATACCACTAAAGGTTTATCGCCGAGCGTGCCCGATACACGGGCTTGCTCGGCACTGGTTTGAATTTCTTTCAACTCGCTAGCTCGAGCTTTCAGATATTTCGACTGAAGTATCAGATAGGCGTCAGAACCGAGGAATTTTCGAAATCTCAGCCTTGCGATGCCGAGCGTAATCTGTGGCGGCATCCAATCGGCCTGGCCTTGCCAACGGCTCAATAGCTCTACGCCGAAGCGCCTCCAAGCTAACGGCAGGAGCTGATACTGATCTTCCTGCGGAGAATCTGCGAGGACCATGCCTGCGACTTCGTTCGGGAATTCTCCGTTAAAAACGCGCACATTGTAACCTCCGAACGAGTGACCCACCAAAATATACGGCGGGTATTCCCCAGCATTTTGCAGAAGCGTGTGCAGTTCGCGAGAAATCTGCAAACTTGTTCGTGGGAGTGGTCCGGCATCGCTCTCCCCGTAACCAGCACGGTCATAGGAACAAACCCGGGTGAAGCTTGAGATTCGCAGTTGTACGGGCCGCCATTCGGACAACAGGTCGCCCAAGCCGCTCTCAAGAACTACAGTTGGGCTGCCATTTCCTGCACAGTTGATTTTCAAACGGTAACCGCCGACATCCACAAGACGGCCCGGTTCTGGGGAGCGACGGGCGTCCATGCGACTTCCGAGGATCTCGTAGGCTGCGCCAATCATTGGCAACATCAATATGGAACCGAAAATCGTTAGTAGAACTTTGCGTCGCATGAGAGAGCCTTGTGCCCAACGGCCGGGCGATCGCGGGTATTCTCCACTTGCTCGGCAACTCGGAAGACCGCGATTCGCGTTGAGGATGCAGAGCGTTCTTTGAGATCGTCTCGACTCGGCTCTAAATAAACAAAACCACCGAGCAGCAGTTTTATTCCATAACGCAGCGAATAATTTCCGGGGAACAAAACCCAGTCCTCGCGGTTATCCACTTAGAGGCGCGCACAGCTCCTACCCGGAGAACTAAAGTCGCTGGCTACTTGCGATTCTGCGCGCAGGATCAGCATAATGAGGAAGCTATCTCTCCACTCAGCGCGTGCCTTGGTGATCGCCTTGGCCCTTGTGGGCTACGCGTTGCCTCCGACCAGTTTAGCACAGAACTCCGCTGGAAATACTCCCCTGACCCGAGCTGCTCAACAACTGCAAGCCGAGAGTGGCCCTTCCGCCGGATCTCCGGCGCTCAGGGCTGATTCGAGGCCAATCAAGGTAGACGTCAGTCTAGTGCTGCTGTCAGTGTCCGTAGTAGACCCGCTGAACCGCGAGGTTGTCGGCCTGGATAAGGAAAACTTCGAAGTCCTCGAGGGAAAGGAAAAGCAAGTGATTCGGCACTTTTCTGGTGAGGACGCTCCTATTTCGCTGGGCGTCATCTTCGATGTAAGCGGCAGCATGGCGGATAAGATCGACCGGGCACGTGATGCTGTCGTCGAGTTTTTCAAAACAGCCAACCCCCAAGACGAGTTCTTTATGATCACATTCAACGACCAGCCACAGGGAGTCGTGGATTTCACACAATCGGTGGAGGATATCGCGGAAAGGCTTCTTAACACCGTGCCCAAAGGTCGCACGGCCCTCCTGGACGCGATTTACCTGGGCCTTCGCAAGATGAATGCCGCCAAATACGAGAAAAAAGCATTACTCATCATCTCCGATGGGGGAGACAATCACAGCCGCTATTCGGAGAGCGAGATTAAGAACTTGGTCAAGGAATCGGATGTACAGATTTATTCAATTGGCATTTATGACCACTATTTCCAAACTGAAGAGGAACGGTTGGGCCCGCAGTTGTTGAGTGATATTTCAGAGATCACGGGTGGTCGCGCGTTCTCAATTGAAAATCCCAACGACTTGACGGATGTCGCGGCCAAGATTGGGGTCGAATTGCGCAACCAATATCTGCTGGGATACCGGCCAACCACTTCGGTGCGCGACGGTAAATGGCACAAGATGCAAGTGAAGATCATTCCACCCAAGGGACTGCCGCCTCTGCGGGTTTACGCGAGGACCGGCTACTATGCGTCTTCCGAATGACCATGCAGCGCGACGGCTTGGACCATATCGGCGCGGATAAACGCCAAAGCGCTTATCTCCTAGTCGAGTACCAAAAGATGCTCAATTCCAACGTCCTTACACTGTACGATCTGATGATCAATCAGAAGCGCTCCGAGGAGGCGACCGCCAAATTTGTGAGTCCGTCGTACTTCCAACACAACCCGCTGATTCCTGACGGCTCTGTCGCACTCGGCCGGTTTTTCGCCAAAATTACCAGTGAGCGGCCTCGGGCACGCGTCGTGGTTCACCAGATCATTGCGGTCGGCCACTACGTGTGGGCGCATTTGAACTTCCTCAACCTGTTCAACGATGATCCCGACGACACCGGCATTGCTGGCGTCGATATCTATCGCATGGACGCTGAAGGGAAAGCCGTCGAGCACTGGGATACGTTGCAACTCGTGGGCACGCCTCAAAACTCCGCTCCGATCATCGCGCCGAACATTCCGCGTGCGAATGCCAACGGCATGTTCTGACCGCAACGCGGGCAAGGCCAAGTAACTTCGTTCGCCAACAACTAAGAAAAAAGGATGGATGGAGGAACTATCTCATGTCGACCAACTTGACCGCTGTGCTTCAACAGCTTTTGCGGAATACATCGAATCTCAAGGTGCTCCAGCAACTCATGACACTGGACGCTACCTACGTTTCATTGAACTTCGACAACCCCGAACTCAAGAACATTGAGCCGTGGGCCGGCACTCACAAAGGCCACAGGCTCTGTCTGATGTCTTTGCGGCAATCCAACGCTTCTGGAAAACACTCGAATTCAAGGTCCCCGACACCATCGAGCAGGGTCGCCGCCGCCTTCTTCGGCTCTTTTACTTACAAATCGAACGTTACTGGCAAGGAAATCACGTCTCCGTTTGGCCTGTTGGCGCGCTTTGAGGGGGGAAAGGTGGCCTACGTGCAGTTTCTCGAGGACAGCTATGGTACTGCGGACTCGTTCAAAACCGGCGGCAAGACACGATTCCACAGCGATCCCTCCGGAAAAGAGGTGGAGATTTAATGCCGAATAGATCGTCACTGGTGAATTCATCCCTGTCACGGACTTGTCCGCACGGATTTTGAACGTACCAACTGTAGCTCGCATCCGGTAGTTGTGGGAGAATCAACGTCGGGCGGCAACTAGATTGGAGGATAAACGATGAAAGCTGCAGTGATCCACGCGTATGGTTCGCCTGATGAACTTAAATTCGAGGACATGCCCGATCCGTCTCCTGGGCCGGGCGAGGTGCTCATAAGGACTGCCGCCACGAGTATCAATCCGCTTGACGTGAAGATGAGATCAGGGGCGGTCAAGGAACTTTTTCCAGTGTCTTTTCCTGCAATCCTGGGCTGGGATGTTTCTGGAACCGTGGAGAAGGTTGGCCCCGGTGTGAAAACTTTCACCAAAGGTGACAAAGTCTTCGCACAGACGGCGCAAGCAGACGCTACGATGTGCGTGGTTAAGGTGGCTGATCTCGCGCGGGTGCCGGATGGGATGGACTTGGTATCGGTGGCGGCGTTGCCTACTGTCACGACAACCGGGGCTGAACTGGCCGCTCTCGCACTTGAAGGAAAGAAGGGTGGCACTCTGTTGGTGACCGGTGCCGCTGGAAATGTCGGCCGTTCCGCGATCTTTGTGGCAAAGGAGAAAGGTGCCACTGTAATCGCGGGTGTACGGAAAGGACAAATCGAGGAAGCGCGAGCCCTAGGGGCTGACCGCATACTTGCGCTGGATGATGAGACGGCTGTTGCAGGCCTGGAGTTGCTGGATGCCATCGCCGATACGGTTAATGGGCCGACAGCAACAAAGTTGATAGGCAAGCTCAAGCAGGGAGGAGTTTTCGCATCGGTGCTAAGCGCGCCGACCAACGCGGCTGAGTATCCTTCCATTTCAGTCAAAACGATGCAAGTGAAGGCGGACCCGCGGGTGCTATCGCACATGGCTGAAGCGGTGAGGTCCGGGAAGCTATCGATCCCGCTTGGCCAGCGTTTCGCACTGAAAGACGCGAACAAGGCGCACGCAGCAGCGGAAAAGGGTGCCGCGGGGAAAATCCTGCTGGTCGCGTAAGAGGATCCCTAGTCCATCATAATTTCTTACTGGACATCATATTGGAGAAAACTGGAAACCCACTTCTTCTGGACACCGGCAAGCGGCTGATCGTGCCCTTGGTTGCGTTTACCCGAATGCGCGTTCAGGCTAGCAACCTAGACGCATCCCCGTGGGTGCCGGAGGTGTCGAACCAGAGGATACTTTATGCCCTTACAATGTGAGATCCACATTTGGCCGAACAGACCGTAGCTCTCATTACAGGTCTCTTTCGTGTTCCCCCGCAATTCTGGAGAACAATCCTGATCTCTAAGGAGTTGTTGCGGGGCGGCATGCTTTAGCCCTGCACAGTCCCGCATAAAGCGACGGCTGAAATCTGTGGCTCGGGGAGGATGTTTTGTTGCGCGTCCGCGATTTTTCTGTTTGCGTTCTAATTGTATTTCTGATTTCCCTCCGCATTTCTAGGGCCCAGCAAGATAAACAAAAGCCTCAGAGCAGCAGGGGAGGAATTGCCTCGGGAGCAGTTGCGGCTCCTATTTATGACTCTCAGAATCGGCCCATCACCGCCGGCGGGTTTGTCGACAAGGGGCCGGTCATCTTCGAAGACGCCACGAAGCAGGCCGGAGTCGGTAGCTGGCGCCACAAAATGGGCGTGCCAGAGAAAAACTTCATTGTTGAGACCAATGGTTCGGGCGTCTGCCTGATCGACTTCGACAACGATGGCTGGCTCGATATCTATCTCGTGAACGGCGCGACATTCGATTCTCTGGATGGAAAGGAAGAGCCGGCACACGCCGCACTGTTCCACAACAATCATAACGGAACGTTCACCGAAGTAGCGCAAAAGGCCGGTGTGGCGAATGATCGCTGGGGATACGGCTGCTCGGTTGCGGATTATGACAACGACGGCTGGCCCGATCTCTTTGTCGGCAACTACGGCAAGAACCGGCTCTACCACAACAACCATGATGGCACCTTTACTGACGTGGCTGAAAAAGCCGGTGTGCAATTGGGCAACTGGTCTGCAGGTTCAGCGTGGGGCGACTATGACGGTGATGGGTTATTGGATCTGTATGTTGCGGGGTATGTTCACCTCGACCGCGAGAACCTGCCGATCGGCGGAAGCAAGGCGATGAACTATGCGTTCTGCCAGTATCGTGGGATTTCAGTGAATTGCGGACCGCGCGGATTACCTGGCGAAGCAGACCATCTTTTCCATAACAATGGCGACGGCACCTTCACCGATGTCACTGTGAAGGCAGGCGTACAGGATAAACAACCCTACTACGGCTTCACGGCAATTTTTGTCTCACTCAATGCAAACGGCCGCCCCGACCTGGTTGTCGGGAATGACTCACAACCCAATTACCTCTATATCAACAAAGGCGATGGGACGTTCGAAGACGACAGTTACTCGTCCGGGTTTGCGCTCAACGACGACGGCCGCGAGATCGCCTCGATGGGTATTGCCGTGGGGGACTATGAAAACAACGGCCAGGTGGATTTTTTTGTTACCGACTTTGGTGACGACTACAAGGTGCTCTACCACAACGACGGCAACAACAGCTTCTCTGACGTGAGCTATAAGGCCGGTGTCTCACGAACCACGATTCCATTCGTCGGTTGGGGGGACGGTTTTCTCGATTACGACAACGATGGCTGGCTTGATCTCTTTATGGTGAACGGCCATGTTTATCCGCAGGTAGACCAATACAAGTGGGGCACGTCGTTTGCTGAAAGGCCGCTGCTCTTTCACAACACACCGAATCCAGAAGGGAAGGGTCGAAGATTCGAATACGTTCCTCCCGTTCAGGGAACCGGGCTGGCCGCGGTCATTCCGGCACGCGGAGCAGCATTTGGCGATCTGTTCAATGACGGCAAGATCGATGTTGTGATCAACCCGATTGACGGTCCTCCCGTGTTGCTTCGCAATGTGAACGCCGATCATCATCACTGGGTCGAGGTTCAACTCGTCGGAGGACCCAAAAGCCCGCGCGACGCGACGTGCGCAACCGCGTTTTTGACCGCCAACGGAATGCGCCAACGTCAGGACGTGCTTGCGAGTGGAAGTTATATATCTTCGAACGACCGCCGTTTGCATTTCGGCCTGGGGGATGCGACGGATGGAGGAAGCCTGGATATCCACTGGCCATCGGGCGAAAGGGAAACGATCAAGCTACCTGAAGTAGATCGCATCTACACCGTCACTGAAGGCAATGGCATTACTGGCGCCCTTTGCGGAGCAGCGGAGTGTGAGAAAAACGTGCGAAAGGCCAAAGCTCATCGGTAGGGCCGAGATCACAGCATCGCAAGTCGGCCGACTTGCGACCTCATTGCTGCTGATTAGCCTGGTTCGTTATACACGCCGATCTCAGCAATGTGAGGCATCTGCTTGCTGCTTTCCAACACCAACCGCAGCCTCTGCGATGAAACGCGAGGAATGCTATGAATTGCCGTAGGCGTCGGCTTTTCGCCCTGTGCCAGCGTAGTCCAGTTCACACCGTTCCAGCACTCAAAACGATAGCTGCGAATCCGGCTTTCCAAATAGTCATCTCCTTTGCCAACAGGCTCCGCGAGCGAGATAACATTGAAGCTCTCCTGTTTTTGCAGGTCTACCTCTAACCAGCCTGAGTTTTGCCCCTTCTCCAAGTACCAGCTCGAATGAAAGTCACCATCGTTCGCTTCATCCGCGCCCACAGTATCGGGGTAAGAACTGGCATGAATTGGCTTGCCCCTGGCCAGATTTCGCGTCGTGATCACGATGTGCTTGCTAAGTTTTGCCATGGGTCCAGGATGCGTCCATGCCCTCCCAATCTCCTCCAAGCGGCTCACAAGATTCGACGCGAGCCGTCCTTCGCGGTTCGGTGGAGCATTGAGAACCAGGTTGCACTGTCTGAGATTCAGTGGCCGAAGCCACTCGTCAACAACAGTCTTTACTGCCTTGAGAGGTCCATTCGCGTCTCGCTGCTTCCAGAACGATCCTTGGGTAAGGGTCGCACAGGAGAGGGCAGGCACGTCACTACCTTCTGGGACCTTCTGCCCGGCATTCTGCTCAAAAGCCTTCACATCGGAGTAGTAGAGTCCGCTCGGAGGATATTGACTGGCATTGAGATCGCAGATCAGGCAGTCGGGCTGGAGATTTTTAATGTGCTCATAGATCTCGTGAAACGGTACCTCTTCATAGGTGATGCGACTCCACGGTGCATCCCAGCCATCTGTGATGAGGATATCAACTTCTCCATAGCGCGTGAACAACTCGGTCAATTGATCTTTGATGAGCTGAACCTTCACCGGTGTCCACGTTGAAATGGCGGATGTCATCGCGTAACGACAAGATCGAATAATAAAACCCCACCCGCAGGCCAGCCTTGCGGAAGGAGTTGACATAGGCGCGGACGATGTCGGTCGAATAGGGCGTCTGACCCACGCTTGCCGCCATCGTCTTCGTAGGCCACAGGCAAAAGCCATCGTGATGTCGGGTCGTCAGACATCCCCAAGTCATGTTCGCCGAGTGCGCAGCCATGGCCCATTGATCCGTATCGAGAGCGGTTGGACGAAAGAGATCAGCGGGCGATGTCGGATCGCCCCATTCGCGGTCCTGAAAAGTGGCCATATTGAAATGCAGGAACATGCCGAATCGCAGATCCACAAACCTTTGTTGTAGATCGTGGAGCGGCAGTCCGCGACGCGGAGTTGCGCGCTGCGTATCGTTCTGCTCCGTTGCGACGCCGTGACTAGAGGCTAGCATCGCTGCGATCGCTGTTCGCGTGGCCAGTTGGAAGAACTCTCTACGTGACGTCATTTTCGATGCGCGTACCTCCAGCAAGATCAGAGCAGCTTGGATTCCGAATTTAGCACAGTCGAGTCAGGCTTAATCTAAAGCGTCTAAGTTGCCGCAACGGACTCCGGAAGAAACTTTTGCAAAGTCGAAATTTGACGCAGTCCGCAGTGAGGCAGGCCGAGTCTTGAGCGTGTTGACGCTGACGGCCAGCTCAATTTCGCGAAGCACCTGCCCACATGGGCGGGTTTCCGGATGCAGTGCTCTTGGAGGAGTCAACACTCTACGTTTCTTTTCGCAGCTCCACTCCGGTATCGCCGGACCGGATGATGTATCTCTGCACTCCACGGCGCACATGCCGCAGTTCGCCCACGAAACCTCTGGGCGTGTCTGCATTCAGGAGTTCCGGTGCCTCGCCGAGTTTTGGCATATAACCGAAGAGCGTGCAGAGGACGGTTTCTGCAAAGGCTCCGCCGCCCGTACACTCGCGCATGCAGCCCTGACGCTGAGCAATGCGAACCGGTGCGTCGCGTTCTCGCCTCTTTACTCCGTAGAACTCGCGCGCCTGCGCGTACACGCCTTCCTGGACTGCGGCATGGGTCCGCCGCAGAAAGGGAACTGCGATGTTCCAGTAACCCAGACGGCACAAGGCATCAACCGTCACGGCAGGCCACGCGTCGTAGGCGCCCATCGGCCCGTGGTCGGGGCGGTCAGAGATCGTCGCTGCCAGATCGAGTTGGGATTGCGCGCGCATCCAGTTCTCCATCAACAATTCGCGTTGAACGAACTCAACCATTTCACGGCGAACGTTGGGCGGCAAGTCTGCAGCCAGGAAACGACCGACAGTGGCGAAGTCGTAGCAGTGGCGCATCTCCACCCGTGTTCCATCGCGATGCAGACTTGCCCACACGCCCTTTCCCGGTTCGTAAAGCGTCATCACCGCCTTGAACATCGCGTCCGCCTCGAGACGCAAATGGCGGGCTTCGTCGCTGTCACCGCTCTCCTCGAAAATCTCGGCAAGTTCTCGCATCATCCACACATTGGCGGAGTTGAACGAAGGAACTTTGTTGATGTAGGTAGGCACACATTCCAGCAGATTGAGAGCGCCACCGTAATCAGCAAGCTGGTCTGTAGGGTTCAACCGCAGTTTCTTCCAGTTTGTCGCTAGAACGTGCATGCGTTGCAGCACCGTCTGGTCGGCGATCTTCTCCCGGAGGAACTCCTTGTCCAGCGTGACAACGAGATACGACCAAGCTAGCCGGAAGATGGAGAGATCGTTTGCCGCATATCCGCGCAGATCCCATCCGGCGGGAACCTCCAGATGCTTGGGCGAAGGAGGTCCTTCAGCTTTGAAAACGATAACCGCGCTCTCGTGCGGGTCCTGCTCAAGAAACAACTTGATTTGCTCCTTCATCTGCTTGGGTTCGAGCAAGGCGAAAAGAGTAGAGAACAGCGACGTGTCCCAGTAGAAGACCACTCCTTTGGGGCGTTCACCGCTGGTGATAAAGGTCCTGTTGCTCCACAGATTGGTTCGCAACAGGACAAGTAACGTAAGCACACTACGGTAGTAGATCTCACGGATCGCCGCATCGTTTGTAACCAGCAACGGAGCATTGCCTGAGAAGAAGTCGTTGTCCGGCGTGAAGGCGCTCTTCCACCTGTTCTCCCATTCGGCTTTGGTGCGGTCCCATTGTGTTTCGAACCACTCGCTTGTAAGGCCAGGGCGTCCGGGCTTGCCTGGTTCCACCACTTGCATCAGGAAGCGAATTTCGCGGGTTTCTCTCGGGGCGACGCTCATCTGCCACTCGGCAAACTGACCGTCTGTTTTGTTTTGCGGAAGATCGAAGAAACGATAAACATAGTCCATCTTCCATTTGTCCGACGTGGCCCGGATCTCTCCAGGGCCAATAAACTCCCGGTCCACCGGCTTCCAGCCTGGATCCACAGTCAGCGCTACGTGAAAAGATTTGGCGGTCATGCCATTATTAGTGAACTTCACTCGCCACATGACCACCGCGTCTTCTATAACCAGCCTGTTCGTGGTGAGCACCTCGAGATCGCCTACTTGTGCGCGGCGTACCGCCTGGAAGGCAAACCACCTGCAGTTCGTACTCTCGTAGGACCGGTCATCAATTGTCATGCCACAAAGCGGCAGGGAATAATAGATGGGCCAACGCGGTCCGGATTCGTCGCCATAGAGTTGACCGCCAGGCAGGAAGTTCACCCCGACAAGATCTGGCGCGCAGGCGGCCATCTCGTGGAAGTTATGCAGCGAAGGCATCTGCGCAAGCAGGCCGCAATCCAGCCAGCCGGTTCCTAATTCGTCTAGCGTCGGTGGCCCTGACGCACCCGACGACGTTGCTGCGCTATCCGCAGCAAATCCAAAGGCCATGCCGGGAAGTAGTTGCGCTGAGAGCGCCGCCATACCGGTTTCGCAGAACATCCGCCGGCTTATGGTGTTATGCACTACCGAAAGGGTTTCGCTCCTGGCTTTACGCATCGTTTCACATAGCTCCATTCATCCGTATCTTCCGAAGTACCGCTGTAGCACGGGGCACAATTCGAGAAACCCGCAGTCAGTGCCAACTGGACCCGAACTCGATTGCAGCCGACCTACGTGTTCAGGGTTTCAATGCGCAGCGTGATCAAATCCCAGCCAGGTACGTCCACTTGTGGATCGATTCTTTCAAGCGGTAGCTCGCTGAGGTTGCTGCGCCAAACCTTAATCGGTCTCCCATCCGCCCAGGTCAAGCCGGCCTTACGGTCTTGTCCCGACGCGCCGAAAAGCTGGACAATCCACGCGCTGCCGTCTGCGCTTCGCTTGCACTCCTGCACAAGCACATCTTCCTGATCTATCCGAAGCTTCAGCCCCATTCGGGATTGTTGCCTGTGAGCTGAAGCAACAAGGGGCTGTGACGTCGCAGTTCCAAAACGGCTTGCCGCAGCAGGGTCGTAACCGCGGTGCGGACGAAGTCCATACCGAAACTCGACGGGGCCATCCTGGTAGGCGCGGTAATTCGTTCCCCAATGATTGTTCATGATCCAGGAATAGAACGTTTGTGTGGGCATAATATGCTTTCGCCAGATCTCAGGATGAGTTTGCGAGCCTAGCATGGTGGCTGAAAGAGAGCCGATTTCTACCAGAGGCGCATCAAGTGTTGCACATGTGACACCGTACTCTGCGTTTGCGACATCAATCCACCGGCCCACAGGCAACCAGTTCTTGCAAGAACCCGGCAGTTGATCATCTTCGGGACGCATAACCGCGAGTGGAACGTCAATGTGAATCTGACCATTCTCAATAGCGAAAGGAAAGGCAAATTGTAGGCTTTCTTTAGATTCATGCTGCGCAAAATCTCCGCCTGGGCCTCCTTGACCTGGGTTCGGATTCAGGAGAGCACGTTTCTTATTTACGATATTGGATATTTCAATCCAATCTGCAGAGGCCTTCAATCGCACGCGGCGAACAAGGTCTACGCATCCAGGTGCGGAAGACTCGATGCGAATCACGGCAACGAGGGGGCCGGGCTCCTCGATGGCGATGCGTACAGGCCCACTCGTACTCACCTTCGATGTGTCTTTGCCTTCAAGGAATAGGTATTGATTGATTGCCTGGTCCCGGCTGGTGTCCACAAGGTTGCGCGCACTCTCGTTGGACGTCAGCTCGACGATGTTGCCGCTGTTGCTGTCGACTTTCGCACGTACGATGCCGTTATCCAGGACCCCTTCCAACACCGTCACCCGCTTTGCCAGAACATGCGGGGCCGCTGCTGAAAGATGAAAGCTGGCACTTCCCAGCGGAGGAACATTCTCAGCGAGAAAGGCTAATTCTCCCGTCGAAAGACGCTGTGATGGAACAGAAGTGCCTTGTTCATTCTTGACATGGTCCTTGCCTAGGGACTTCTCCTTCGAGATCACAATCACTTCTGTCCGCGGCCAAGAACAGGTGTTATGCACATCTACATTCGAGCTATTCTTCTCGCTTGCATAAGCGTCGAGCACCCTGTCGAAAAGCCTCTTCGATTCGTTATCGGCGTCAACAGCGAATTGGCGTTTCACCTGCCATTGTTGTGTGACAAAAGGGTTCTCAGAATCCGAAACACTATTCCACGCTCCCCATGTGTGTTCCGAATACAACAAGACATTTCTCCAGGCGGCGTTGAAATCGGCGCTGTTGTATGCCTGCGGTGCGAGCATCGCAGAGAGTGTTGACGCCTGGACCAACCGCTCGGCTGCTCCGCGGTTCATTCGTGTCTCCAAGGCCGATGACCCGGCTCCATCCTCCCAGTAAGGAGTCAAATCGCCCTTGAACTGGGGTAGCTGGTGGCCATGTTGTTTCTCGAAAGCCGCAAACGCATCGCTGGTTGTGGAGATGGAGAATCGCGGCCATTCGTATTCCTGATTCCACTTTTTCACGAACTCGCAAATCTCCGGATCAGGTTCCGCATTGTCGCCATGGCCGGACCATCGGATGTAGGAAATCTGATAAGGGAACCCGATCTCATCCAGTCTGGCTTGATACTTGTTGACCCACTGTGTGTCCAGCTTCATGATGTGCGACATTGCATAGCCGGTCCACGGAATCCAGACAAGCACTCTTTCGTTGCCTGACGGAGAAATCCACCAGAATGGCTTATCTTGCCACTCAACCATAAAGTTTCCAATGCGGTCGAAGAAATTGGGGGCAGCCGAGAAGTAGCGGATGCCTGCTTGGGCCATCGCGGAGACCGTTCCCCAGGTATAGCCAGGAACATCGCTGATCATGGCAGAGTCAACGGGGATCCCACACTGACTGCCTAATTCGGTCGAGTAGCGAAATAATTGGAGAAGTTCTTCAGGGCGGCAAAGGCCAGTTAGCTCGTTCGCATACATGCCGTTTAGCCCGATCCAACCCTTCTTCACAGCGCTGATCAGTTCTTGGCGTTCGGGCTCTGTCTTGGTCCGCATGAACTGATCTGCTCCCCAAAGGACTTCTAGGTTCCAAACGAATCGCGCACCGGGCGGGTACTTGGCGGTGTTTCGCGCCAGTTCGATTCCCCTGGATATATTTGCCATTTGTTTTTCTTCAACATTGCTCTGGAGATCCGTATATCCAAGGTCATGGTGGGAATGAGGCAGGATGAAGATCAGCAATTTGCGCGCTGGTTCTACGCGAACCTCGGCTGACTCCGACTTGCCGGCGATCTCATAATTGATAACCATCTGCCGAGCTGTTTCAACCGGGTCGACATAGATGTTGAATGTGTGGGTGCCCGCAGACAGAATTCGGCTCTCGCTTTCCTGGCGATTGACGACAACGACCAAAGTTGCATCCGTTCCGGCATGCTCGATCGTCAATTGGATCGGTTGGACAAGCTTCCCCCCTTTATTTGCCAACGCGCGAATTGGAGTGGCAAAGGTCGACTTCTCCGTCAAGGTTTGATCTAGGCCTAGAGCTGATATCCGAGGACTCACCCAAGCGATGCCGACTGCAGCGGCAATTCCCTTTATGACTTTGCGTCTTTCCATCCGGCAAGAAATTTCTAATCTGGCGAGTGCGAACAAACCCGAACGAGCGTCACGCAGGCCCAGTGATGCTACCCGCGAAACCCCCTTGCATTCGGTGCGGCTCGACGGTCTGTCGCGTGAGAATCCTACGGGGCTAATGCTCGAATGTCAACATAACACTCGTATATAACGACCAAAAGTTATATTATCGCGCACTGAAAGCGTTCAGATCGAGCGGGATAATCTCCGCCCAGGCCATGTGCGAACCGGGATCCGATAGCGCTTCTCGCAAGGGCTGGTAGAGTCCTATTCGCCCTGGGAGGACTGACCTTTCTGATTTACTGCGATGGCGTCGACTCAGATCCTTTGCGCGTTGGGGGCGGCGTTTGCCGGGTCAGATTCGCGTACTTATCTGCCAACTCCTTTTCACCCAGCCGCCGATAGATCTGTTCTAGAAGATTGTAGACCTGGAGATTAAGAATGCCACCGGTCTCTTCAGTGAGGCTGGCAGCGCGCTCCGCATCCGACCGTGCCTGTGCATAGTTGCCCGTGCGTAAGTTTAGCTTGGCTCTGTCGTACCAAGTATCTCGATAATCGGGCACCAGTTCCACGGCTCGGTCTAGATGCAGCTTACTCTCCGCAAGACGATTTCGCTTGGCAAGAAATCGACCGTAGTTGTAATCGAGAAAGGCGTCGTATTGTTGCCCTTCATGATTCACCTGGAGACCGCGCCTGTATGCTGCGTCGGCGCGATCGACTTCCCCAAGCGGTTCCAAGTTGAGCGCCAAATAATCCCAGGCAGAGGCGTAGCCGGGATCGAGGTCAACTACCTTTTGAAAATGCTTTACCGCTTCGCCGGGACGCTTCGTGCGATCGTAGAGTACTCCAAGTTGAAACTGCGATTCAGCGTTGTCGGGATCGAGTTCGCAGGACATGATCAGCAGCTCCTCACCTTGCTTGGATTGACCCTTCATTATCAGGATCTGTCCTCGCACGGCAAGCGCCGCGGGATTATTCACGTCTTGCGAAACTGCCGCTTCGGAGAGTTCGTCAGCTTGTTGATATTTACCCTGATCGATCAGAAAGTGTGCAAAGTAAGCCAAGCCTGCAGGATCGTTGGGCACCTTCTCAAGATATTTCGAGAACAAGTCACGCGCCTCCGCGGCGCCCTGCGAAGCTTTGATTCTTGCCTCGGCCAGCAGGATTGAAGAGCAGTCGGGATGTTCCGCCTTGAGGAGCGTTAGCCGATCCTCTGCAGCCGAGAATTGGTTGCGATTCAGGTTTGTCGAGAGAGACTTAAGTTGAATCTCTGCTCCGGCACAAGCGTCGGCATTCGAGTCGGTCGAGACCTCACTGGTGGCTGCTATGCATCGGACAGCCATGCCCAAGCAAAGAACGGAGCCATATAGCGCCCTCACAATGCTCCCTCCGTCACCTTGAGAAACTGGTCCGCTTTCACATTGTGCAGAGTCTGAACTGTTCCGCTCGGCCAGCGAAGTGTGATTTCCTTTACCAACGTGTCGGCGCCGAGCCCAAAATGAACGCGCTTGTCCGAAGAGCTCGCATAGCTTCCAGCGGTCGTCACCTGGTTGAATTGCACTGAGCCGGACTGAGAGGTGAGCTTGATCTGCGTTCCAATGCCGTCACGGTTGCTCTTTGTACCGATAGTCTGGATCAGGAGCCAATGGTTGCCGTTCGCCGTCGTATTGTAGAGCAGCTCCGCCTGCCCTGCGATTACGGAGACAACGATGTCAACCTTGCCGTCATTATTCAAGTCTCCAAACGCTGCTCCACGATGTGCTGCGCGCAGACTGAGGCCAGGGCCTGCGTGTGCACTTACGTCTTGAAAGGTGTTGTCTTTCATGTTCTCGAAGACGGCGTTGGTCTGAAGATAATGCTGCTGAGGATCAATATCGGCATTTTCACTGACATGGGAGTTGGCGCTGAAGAGGTCTTTGTAGCCGTCATTGTTAAGGTCGACGATTCCAGCTCCCCAGCCGCTCATCTTGTATGTCGAGAAACCAATATTGGCGGGATAAGTTTCCATGCTGAAGAGATCGTTTCCCTCGTTTCGATACAAAGGGAAGGTTTCGCCACCCAACGCTGTAATAAATATTCCAGGCCTTCCATCGTTTCGATAGTCTCGAAAATCGACACCCATGCTTGAAACAGGAATACCATCTTCCGTATAGGCCACGCCGGCTTCTACACCGACCTCATCGAACCCCTTACCTTGGCGATTCTTGAACAGAAAGTTTCTTTGGTTGTCGTTGGCTACGAAGATGTCCATCCATCCGTCTGCGTCGTAGTCAGCCAAGGCGACGCCCATTCCCTTTCCAATTTGATCGGCGATGCCAGTAGACATGGAAACATCGGTGAAGGTTCCGTCGCCGTTGTTGTGATACAGAATGTTCGGCTCACCGGGGTAGAGAGATGGCGGGCATGATAGGCGTTTCCCCGGCAAACCACAGACCTTTGACGTCTCCGGTGACCAGTCAAGATAGTTCGTCACGAACAGATCGAGACGACCATCATTGTCGTAATCAATCCACGCTGCCGAGACGGAGAGTAGTTTCTTGCCAGCGGAATTAACACCGGATACGCCGGCCTTTTCGGTGACATCGGTAAAGGTTCCGTCGTGATTGTTGCGGTACAAAATATTATGATTAATTCCAGTGACGTAAAGATCTGTCCAACCATCATTGTCAAAATCCGCTGCAGCAACGCCGATGCTGTAGCCTGTCCCGCTCAAGCCCGCTTTGTCGGTAACATCGGTGAATGTTCCGTCATTATTGTTGTGATACAAGCGGTTGTAAAAGCCAGGAACTTCTTTGGACAGAGAAGGTATCCGGGCGCCATTTGTGAAGAAGATGTCGAGAAAGCCGTCGTTGTCGTAATCCAGCAATGCGACTCCGCCGGGAATGCTGTCGATGATCGGCTTGTCAACGGTGGTTCCGTTGTTCAAAACAAAATCTACACCGGATTGCGGCTGGCGATTTTCGAAGCTGATTCCAGCCGCGTTTTGGGTCGGAGGTTGCGTGCGCATCTCCCGCGCTACTAAGGCGATAAGCAACCAACCAGATAAGCACACTAGGCGGTGATGCGAGGTGGGATGGTTCATTCTGACGTGATGTTGGTTCAAGTGGATGTCATCTTTAACCCACACGTTGAACCTTCAATCTACGAGCGACTAAACATGAAGATCTCTTGATCAAACAGGGGCGCATGCCCATTCAAGGGGCGTGCTCATTCGCGCGTGATCGTAGTCGCGCACCATGCGATTTGTCAATCACTTATAATGATTACATTTCTAATAACGATCACGTATTATGATATTGTTGATGGTGCAGTGATGCCCGAGATCTGCGCAGTCCCCGACCTACCGGTCAGGGCCGCAATCATCGGAAAAGAATCTCGGGGAGATGAGTTCGATGAGGTGTTTCGATCACATCTTAAGATCGTCTGATCACACTGAGATATAGTAAACGAGAGGCCGAATCGGCTTTTTGCGCTCCACTATATGGCTCCCAAGACCGATAATCTCATCGCACGTCACGAACACATTCTTCGTCGCCTGCAGGAGACGGGCGGTGTCGAAGTCGATGAACTTTGCAACACCCTCGGCGCATCGATAGCAACCATCCGGCGAGATCTCGAAGATCTTGAAAGCCGGTCGCTTTTGAGGCGAACGCGAGGCGGAGCTGTCCCGATCGGGCCACTATTCTACGAACCGTTTCGAAATGATAGTTCTTTCCAGGACAAAGTTAACAGCTTCGCAGAAGAGAAACGGCGGATTGCGGCTGCAGCAGCTGCTCTCGTCAGCACGGGACAGACTGTTGCCTTAAGTGGGGGTACCACGACCACTGAAGTGGTGCGGTGTTTGAGAGTTCTTACTGACATCTCGATCATTACAAATACGGTGAACGTGGCAATGGAGTTGAGCAACAGGAAAGATATCGAGGTGATCGTAACGGGAGGGCACCTCCGTGGAAGTTGGTTCACTCTCGTGGGCCCGCTAGCGAACGCCGCGGCTGAGGCGCTCTTCTCCGACATCATGTTCATCGGTGTCGACGGCATCCATGCAAAACAAGGTCTCACTTGCACCAATCCCCACGAAGCGGAAGTCCTGCGCAAACTTGTGCAGCGCGCCAAAATGAAGGTTGTGGTGGCTGATCACAGCAAACTCGGTTCGGTCAGCAAGTACCTCCTCTGCCCAGCAAAAGGCATAGACAAACTGATTACCGATATTGGGGCATCTGCTTCAGCGATTGCGCCCTTCGAAAAACTCGGCATTGACGTCACCTTGGTTTAGGTTCAGATTTACGGATTTGATCGAGAGACGCCTCACCGATCTGCCTCTGCGCCGCTGAGATAGATGACGCTCAAGACCAGGAGAATTCGAGCCAAACGCTGTGCAGATCGGCACTCGCCGCTGAAGACTTCGCCGGGGTTGCGGCCAGAATCATGAAGATTTGGAACGTGGCCCAACCAATCGATGTCCCGAAGCGGCCCACGTAGCGGCGCGTTCCCGGAATCCCATCCGACATTTATGGCCTAAGCAAGGGCCAGACCAACGGGTTGAACAAGATCCCAAACAGCACCCGCGAAATCCCCCAACCGGCACCGAACAGGACGGGAACAGCAAATTCGGGCGCAGTCAGCAAATCAAGAGCCCGAAACAACTGATTACACCAGACGCAAGCGCCCACGTCAGAACAACGAAAGAGACCCGGCTGAAAATGAGCCAAGAGTTCTCCCAGGTCGTCGACCCCTTCAGAGCACATGAACCATCATTCGCCAAGAAAAGTACAATTCGATCATTATTTATGATTGACAACCACGGTTTCGCTCGCATATGCTGCCCCGCAGCCAAGAATGGCATGGGGTATGCGTGGCCTTGGCAAACCCCTCGCAACCCGATGGGTGCGCAACTGATCGCGCAAGCCCGGATCGAAAAACTTTTCGGAGGACAAAGCTTATGTACAAAGCTTCTCGGAGCGCCAAGGTGCGTACGTCTTCAGTTGAGTGGTGGAAGACCTGCAGAGTATTTGCCTTCTGGCAAGCGTGTCTTCTGAGTGGAATCCTATTGCTATCCGGCACGGGCTTTGCACAGCTATCAACGGCATCGTTGAGCGGAGTTGTGAAAGATTCCAGCGGCGCGGCAGTTCCCAAAAGTAAAGTCATGCTGAAAAACGTGGCTACCGCCGTCGGGCACACAACCACAACCAATGAGGCGGGCGCCTATCTCTTCCTCGATATCACCCCGGGTAGCTATGTGGTTTCCGCATCGGCTCCAGGCTTCGGGGAGCATCGGGTTCCGGAGTTCACACTTGCGGTCGGACAGGCCGCAACGATTGATTTTGCTCTGTCCGTTGGTTCACAAAACGAGGTAGTGACGGTGCATGGCGCCACGCCCCAACTGGAGACGTCAAGTGCCAATCTCGGCAACGTTGTCGAAACGAAACAGGTGAACGATCTCCCGCTCAACGGGCGCGACTTTACCCACCTCCTTACCTTAACCCCGGGTGTATCTCCGGTAAATAATGGACAGGGCGGTCCCTCAGGAGGCCAATATGCAACGCCAGAGCCAATTAATCAGGCCTCGGTGATTCCCTCCGTCAATGGGCAGGGTAACCGAAGCAATTACTTCTTCACGGATGGTCTGAGTAATTTTGGTGCCTTTCACAGTGTGTATGCGGTTCCACCCATCATCGATGAAATTCAGGAATTCAAAGTCGTGTCTCACACAGACAGCGCGGAATACGGGTCGGTAACCGGTGGAGTCGTCAATGCAGTCACAAAGTCCGGCACAAACCAACTTCACGGCTCAGTGTTCGAGTATGCCCGCAATGGAATTTTCGATGGGCAGCAAGCTTTCACTGCGTCCCGTCCGGATTTTCGGCAAAATGAATTCGGCGGAGTTGTCGGCGGCCCAGTTTTAATCCCGAAACTATACAACGGCAAGAATAAGACATTCTTCTTCGCGGCATACCAGGGATTCCGTTATTCACTGACCCAGGCTAAATTAATCAAAGTTCCCACTGCCGCGCAGCTTGCCGGAGATGAGAGTTCCTGGCCGACACAGATATACAACCCGTTCTCTACTCGACCAGACCCAGCCAATCCCGGCCAGTACATTCGTGACCCATACCCGGGGAACCAGATTACTCCCGATCCCAACATGGTAGCCTGGGCGAAGTTTATCTACCCTGCCGCCGGGCCTGTACTTGATGCAAGCGGAGATAATGCGACTGACTCAACTCCAACCACTCAGCACATCAATCAATTCACTGCCCGGATTGACCAAAAAATTAGCCAGAATGACTCAGCATGGTTTCGCTATAGCTACGACACCAGCGTAGTAAGTTCTTCCCTTGGCGTTCCCGGAATACCCAACCTGGTCACTGTTCCGAACCGGAACTATGGCGGCAGTTACGTACATGTCTTCAGTCCGAGTCTCATCGTTCAGGTTGCAGTTGGCCGGACTGAAGTGGGAGACAACGCGACGGCTGCCTTTACAAAGGGGTCGGCGGGCATCATCAGCCAGATTGGATTCTCGCCGGCATTTGTCGGCAATTTCAAGGCAGCACCGGGAAGGAGCTTTCTTCCTGGAACTGGTATCGTCGGCGGATATCCCAGCGTAGGCGAAGTCTACGCGCTCCACCCCAAAGTTCCGAATGCCAACCAGTACAGTGGCGTTCTGACGAAGACATTCGGAAAGCACGAGATTCATGTTGGCGGAGGTTTCATCACCAATAAATTCTTCAGTCCGATCACGACCGATGACCTCCAATTCGGCGCTCAGGCAACCGCGAACACAAATCCTCAAGACACGGTCAATACCGGCGACCCGCTTGCCTCCTTTCTTCTCAACGTTCCGGTGGGAGCCGACCGGCGCAACGTCGTTACGGAAACTCGGTTTGGCGGTGTAATGAGCGAATTTGTACAGGATTCTTGGAGGGCCACACGGAATTTAACGATCAATGCGGGACTTCGCTACGACGTCACATTTTATCCACCCATGGGTACCGACAAGCAAATTGGTGTAAATGGTGGGCCGGAGACAGGGGACGTTGATTTCAACAACGGCAGCTATATCATTCAGAAGCTTCCTCCGCTCTGCAGTGTTCGCGGCTTTGCGCCTTGCCTTCCCGGAACCGGCGCGCTTCCGGCGCACGTTGTCGTGTCTCCAAACGATAAGATACTTCATACCGACTGGGCGAATGTCGGCCCCCACCTCGGTTTTGCCTATAGGGCGAAGGAAAGCTTAGTTGTTCGTGGAGGTTTCGGCATCGTGTATGACAATTGGGCGGGTGTGTTGCAGACAGCACAAAACATAAGCGGACTATGGCCGGACATTGGTCAACAGGAAGCTGCCAATTTGAACGCGCCGACCTCTAGCTCACCAACGCCGACGGTTACCGCTCAGAATCCATTCGCAATCGCCGCGAATAATAACTTCTTTCCGCCACCTACGCCATTCGGCCAGGTTGGCTTTGAATACGATCCGAATCTGAAGGACCCCTATGTGGAACAATGGAACTTTGGCGTGCAGAAGCTTATTAACCCGTCAACCACGCTAACAGTAAATTATGTTGGCTCAAGCATGCATCGGCTTGATGTTGGTGGCACCTACAATGGCGCGCTTACGCCGGGACCTGGCGACCCCCAGTCGCGCTCTAAGTTTCCCTACATTGCACCGACCTTCTACGATCGCAGCGTGGGCAGTGGTAATTACAACGGGCTGCAGGCCTCGCTGGATAGGAGGTTCATCAACGGTTTCTCATACGGGGTTTCCTACACTTTTTCAAAGGCCATTGATGTCGGAGGCGACGGGTTTTACGGTGTCGAAGGCGGCGTTCCGCAGGATGCTTATAACCCGGCTCGCTTTGATCGGTCTGTGTCAGGACTTGATTTGACGCACATTCTATCTGTGAATGCCCTTTACGCAATTCCTGTTGGGAGGGGAAAGAGATTTTCCACTGGACACGGTGTGCTCGATTACATCCTGGGGGGCTGGCAGATCAACAACCTGTTCCAAGCCCATTCGGGCATCGCTTTTACTCCCATCAGCACTAGCGATATCGCGAATACCGGGCAAGCAAGCTGGACTGGTTATGAACATTTGAATAAAGTGGGGAATCCGGGGCTTTCGAAAAGGACAGCAGCGGAGTGGTTCAATACCGCCGCGTATGCCACGCCAGCGCTTTACACCTTCGGCAACGCAGGACGCAATTCCCTCCGAGGCCCATCCTTTTGGAACTTGGATACGTCGCTCTTTCGCCTGTTCCCGGTGGGGGAAGGAAGGGAATTCGAATTTCGAGCCGAGGCATTCAATGTGCTCAACCACGTAAACCTAGGTCAGCCCGCCAACGACATCAATAGCGGGAAAGCCTTCGGTACGATCAACAGCACCGCAAATGCAGCACGGCAACTTCAGCTTGCAGCGAAGTTTATATTCTAAGACTCTTAGGTGCGGAGCAAAAGCTGATTGCATGGCGCGTTCGGATGGGCGGTGTCCAGTGTTCTGTGGACTGCTTCGCATACGTGCCGCAGCGGATCTCGCGTCAATGACGCGGTCCACGGAACACCGGAGGGAGTTCCCGGTTGGAGATGTACGAACCAAGATGGCGCGTGTTTCGTGTGGGGGCAATACGGCGAACGAATGCTATTCTCAAGCCAAGGACGGGTAACAACGCCTTGCACGACGAAGGTATCCCCGTCGTTCATCGGGCAACACGGCGAGCAGGCAAGAACAGTCGCTCTCGTGTTTTTGCACTGATCGTTGTATGCAGCGCTCTTAGCTTGAGCTCGATCTTTGCAGCCCAACAGGGGGCTTCGCCTTCAAGCGAACTCCTCGATCAAGGCCGAAAGTTGCTTGAGGCAGGGAAGGTCGCCGAAGCCGAATTGGTCCTGGATCGCGCTGAGAAACTCGATCCATCTGACTCGGTGATCCTGACTCTGGATGCCAAGGTCAAAGGTCGGCTGGGCGAATATGCCAGTGCTGTAGCTCTTCTCCAGCGCGTGATTCTGCTGATTCCGCAGTCCGCCCAGGCGCACGTCGATCTTGCGATTGCTCTCGCTGACTCTGGCGACCTTAAAAGCGCCTTGGCGGAAACGGCGACTGCAATTTCTGTCGCTCCCGCCCTGGCGATCGCGCATTTGAATCGGGCGCGGATTCTCAGTGACATGAATCAGGATGGGGAGGCTCGCGACGAATTCGCTCTTGCGGCCCGGCTCGATCCGGACAATCCGAACTGTTATTTCTACTGGTCGTTTGGCGAGCGGGCGCAGGGGAACTTCACTAGAGAAGCCGAATTGCTGCGGAAGGTTGTGAAGCTAGAGCCCGGAAACATGAAGGCTCATATCAAGCTCGCCAACAGCCTGCTGGATCAGAATCGGACTGCCGAAGCTGTAGCCGAACTTCGAATCGCCCTGGCGATCGATCCCGATTCAGCGCAAGCCATCTATAAGCTTTCGCGTGCTCTTCGCACCACGGATCCCGACGAATCAAAGAGGCTGCGGGCCCAGTTCGACCGGCTCAAGGCGCAGAATTCTGTCCTCGATCAGGCCAAGGCGTTCGCTAACGAAGCTTTCCACGCTTTTACGGTGCAGGACTGGCGCGAGGCAGTCCGCCTTTTTAGTGAAGCGGTTGAAACCTGCGGAGATTGCGAGATAGAGAGCACGCTGCACCGTGATCTAGGTCTGACTCTCTGCCGGGTCGGTCAGATCGAACGGGGCGCCGACGAACTACGCAAAGCGCTCGCGCTTAACCCCGAGGATCGGGACGCTGCGAAAGCCTTGGAAATGATTCGGACGCGATGAACAAGACGAGCGACCGAAGACAGCTGCGGCGGGATACGCCGGAAGTATCTCATACCGCAAAGTCGTGCGAGCAGGAGTGCGTCTAGAGCGAATCAATGACAATTCTCATACGACGCAGTGCAATACATAGACCTGGCGACTTACGCAGCAATTTGCAGGGCCCACCAATTGCAGTCCCAGGCGGCTCATTCGAGTTCAAACTGAGCTCTTTGCCCCACCTTCATTCGAGTTGGAATAGGATTCGCATGTGGCCGTAGTTGTCTCCCTGTGCACTGACGGAAATGGAAGACTTGACGAATGTCGCCTAGATCAAACTACGACAAATACCCCTGTACTCCCGTGAGTAACAGCGCCGCCCAATGCTGGGTGGGGTGGCGGAACATCATTGATCGATTGAAGTTTTCTTCGGCAGAGAGCCGATGCACTCTCGCTGTCGAATGCTACCCCGGTACTCTTGAAGGATCGATCAAAGACGCGCTGGTCGAGGGTTTGCGCCCTACTGAAGTTCTTTATACCCCGGACTTGCTGAAGGCGCCGAACCGTGTGGACAAGATGTTGGCCCCCGTTCTGGGCGATGACCCAGTCTTCGGACACATGAACGGCATCGGTCTCGAAGCATTTTTCGAGGAGGCAAAGCTCGGTAAGGCACGGCAGAAAGTCGCAAGCTGGCAGCAAGGACTGCTGCTCGTGGTCGGCGTCGGCGCGGCGATCGTTTCACCGGAGTCGGACGTGCTCGTTTACGCTGACTTGGCACGCTGGGAGATACAAGGTCGGCAGCGCCGAAATGAGATCCCAAATCTGGGCACAGACAATTTCGAGGAAAGCCCGAGTCTTAAATATAAGAGAGCCTTCTTTGTTGACTGGCGCGCCGCCGACCGCCTCAAAAGGGAACTCTTACCGAAAGCCGATTTCTTCTTAGACACGAACAGTTCCACGCCAAAGCTCGTGGCTGGCGATTGCGTGCGAGCGGGCATCAAGACAGTCGCGGGCGGGCCCTTCCGCGTGGTGCCTTACTTCGACCCCGGCCCGTGGGGCGGGCATTGGATGGAAGAGGTTTGCAACCTGCCGAAGGACGCACCGAATCATGCATGGTGTTTCGATTGTGTTCCCGAAGAAAACAGCTTGCTTCTTGGGTTTGGCGATGTGCAGATTGAGTTGCCTGCTGTTGATCTGATCTTTCTTCATCCCCGTGAATTACTCGGAGACTATATTTACAGGCGATTTGGCGCGGAGTTTCCGATCCGTTTTGATTTCCTCGACACGATGGGCGGCGGAAACCTTTCCCTCCAGGTCCATCCGCGCACAGAATACATTCGCAACCAGTTCGGAATGAATTACACGCAAGATGAAAGTTACTACTTGCTGGACGCTGGCGAGGACGGCTCCGTTTATCTCGGCCTGAAGAAAGGAGTCGATCGCGATGCAATGGCCGGCGAACTGCGGCTCGCACACGACGGTGGGTCGCCGTTTTGTGCAGAAACTTACGTGAACAAGTTTCCTGCCAAGAAGCACGATCACTTCCTGATTCCCGCTGGAACGATTCACTGTTCGGGAAGAAACAGCATGGTGCTCGAAATCAGCGCGACTCCGTATATCTTCACGTTCAAGCTTTGGGATTGGGGGCGGGTCGGCCTCAATGGCTTGCCGCGGCCGATTCATCTTAATCATGGAATCGCAAACATCGACTGGGACCGGCAAACGGACTGGGTGCAGCGGAACCTGATCAACCGAGTCGAGTTTTTGGGTAAAGGCGCAGGTTGGACCGAGGAACGAACGGGGCTGCACGAGCTGGAATTTATTGAGACACGCCGGAATTGGTTTACAGGTAAGACGCCGCTCGACACACAAGGCACGGTAAATGTCCTGAATCTTGTGGAGGGCAGGGAAGCAATCGTCGAAAGTCCGAAGGGCGCATTTGATCCATTTGTGGTTCACTACGCAGAAACCTTCATCGTGCCTGCTGCGGTGGGCGCGTACACGATTCGTCCAGGCAGAGAATCCGAGGGATCTAGGTGCGGAACAATCAAAGCCTTCGTACGATCGGGACAAATGTGATCTCTTGAGTGCGACTCCACAATCGTCGGAACAGAGTTCATGGCGATGTCAAGTACAAGGTCTGGAGGAGGAAGTATGCACGTACCGGCCGCAACTGAGAACGCTGATGTTGGGCAAGCAAAGGCCCACTCGCTCAGCTACGTCGTGCTCCTGGCTGCGACCACTGCAATTTCCGGATTTCTCTTTGGCTTCGACACTGCAGTTATCAACGGAGTCCTGCTTCTCCTGCGCCTCCAATTTGCGCTCTCGAACCTGCAAACTGAAATCGCGGCAAGTTCGCTCCTGCTGGGCTGTCTGCTCGGCGCTGCTGGCGCAAGTATGATCGGCGACCGCTACGGGCGTCGCAACTCGCTGATTGCTTCGGCTCTGTTATTTGCGCTTTCTTCGGCCGGTGCGGCGCTAGCGACCACAGTCACGCTCTTTTCTCTGGCTCGCCTGTTCGGAGGTCTCGCGATCGGCCTAGCCTCCGTGCTCACGCCTGTCTATATTGCGGAGATTTCGCCTTCAAGAAATCGAGGAACGCTCGTCTCGCTGAATCAATTGGCGATTGTCGTTGGCATCCTTTCAGCGTATCTGGTCAATTGGCAGATCGCTCGCCTCGGGGCGAGCAGCTGGCGGTGGATGTTGGCTGTCGCAGCGATTCCATCACTCGCGTTTCTGTTTGGACTGCTTCTGATTCCTGAGAGCCCGCGCTGGCTGGTCACCAGAGGCCGCCACGATGACGGTGAGCGCATTCTGTCCCGAATCTTCGGCGAGCAGGCCGCGAAGGAACAGATCGAGGCTGTCGAACAAGCTGTAGCGGGCGAGGAGGGGTCATGGCATGAGGTGCTTTCGCCGAACCTGCGCAAGCGTCTTGCCGTGGGAATGTTGCTCGCGCTTTTTTCGCAGATTACCGGAATCAACACCGTGCTCTACTACGGCTCAATCATCGTTAGCGAGCACTTCCCCGGACAGTCGACCAGCATGGCACTGATCGCAAACGTGATTATCGGAACCGTCAATTTCTTGCTGACCATTGTCGCCATGGTCTTTCTCGACCGCTGGGGGCGGCGGGCGATTTTGATGATCTCGAGCGGCGGGATGGGAGTCGCGCTCGCATTTCTCGTGATTGGGTTGAATGTTCCCGGAGTCTCGCCCTCATTGATGCTGGCTGGCATTCTGCTTTATGTCGCCTTTTTCGCCCTTGGCATGGGTCCGGGTCCCTGGCTGATCATCTCCGAGATCTTCCCCACAAAGGTACGAGGTCGTGCCGCCTCCATCGCGACGTCAATTCTCTGGTCGGGCACATTGCTGGTCACCGTTACATTTCTCGGCTTGGTCAAGGTTCTCAACCTCTGGGGAACATTTGCGATCTACGGCGCGCTTTCCTTTGTTTGTCTTATCTTCGTTTGGAAAATGGTTCCTGAGACGAAAGGTCGCACACTCGAGCAGATTCAACAGGCGTGGAGCAACTAGAACTGGGTTCTGTTCAAAGTGAAATACTTCGAGGAGTCATCTCCAGGTGAAAGCCTTAGCCATTGATTTTGGGGGAACACACGCAACGTGCGGTTTGGTCGAAGACCGTGTCGTTCTTGCGTATGAGACGATTGATACAGATTGTGCGAAGAGCCTTCACGCAGTGCTGCCGCGGATTCGTGATGCGTGCCGCGGACTCATGCAAGGGAGAGAACTTGCACCCGACGACATTGCCGGCATAGCAATCGGATTTGCCGCACTTGTTGATTCCCGCGTGAACCGAGTCCTCTCAACCGACGGCAAGTATGAGGACGTCAAAGACATCGATCTTGCGAAATGGATCCACGAAAATGTTGGCTTGCCAGCACGAATCGAGAACGATGCGCGCATGGCCCTATTGGGAGAATCCTACGCTGGCGCGGCGCGTGGCTTTACTGATGTCGTAATGATGACGTTAGGCACCGGCATTGGCGGCGCGGCAATGATCGAGGGGAAGTTGCTTCACGGCAAGCATGCGCAAGCAGGTTGTTTGGGCGGGCACATTCCGGCAGTATTCAATGGACGGCCATGCGCTTGTGGGGCGATCGGCTGCGCAGAAGCTGAAGCGAGTGGCTGGTCACTCCCCTTGATAGTAAGGGATTGGCCCGGAGCTACAGACAGCGTTTTGTCGAGATATTCGAACGTCGGGTTCAAAGAGCTTTTTGAAGAAGCAGCAAGTGGCGACAAGGTGGCCGTTGCGATCCGCAACCGTTGTTTGAACATCTGGGCGGCCACTGCCGTTGGGCTGGTTCATGCCTACGATCCGGAGATGATTGTGATCGGTGGCGGTGTAATGAAGAGCGCAGACGTTATCGTTCCTTACCTCGAATCCTATGTGCACAAGTATGCGTGGACACCCTGGGGCAAGGTTCAAGTCTGCGCCGCCGAACTGGGGAACAATGCCGTGCTTATGGGAGCAGTTCCGCTTTTGTTACAAGACATCGCAGCCAATGATTTGCGCACGTGGCCATCAGCCGCCTCGTAGACCGTTAGAGCTGATGCCTTTTCAATTCGTTAAGCCGAGGAAAGCGTCCGGCTTGATAGTCAGCAAACAGTCTGGCAATGTCCTGCTTCAGTCTGCCGCAGCCCCTCGCGCCGCGTAAACCACGGAACTCGTGCGACACTATGCGCAAGTGCGAAGTGCCGAGCAATACGCACGCCTTGAAATGGTGGACTAGTACCGCAGCGAGCGGACGAGCATTCCGAATCTTTTCGATAGGGGAGGGCACAAAATCGTTCTTGATGTAGTTGTCGCCGAGGTCCTCATTTGAGCGCACCAGATCTGCATAACAATCGATACATTCGGCGGAGCTCATAAACCTGCGCGTGCAGATCAGTCGGTATGCGCGCAGCTCGCTGCTCCTCTGCGCTATAGGTGAATTTGTCCGTTTCTATCTCGGACGGCGGCAAACCCACAGCTTGAATCACCCTATCGGGGTCGAATCCCCACACTGCCTCAAACGACATATTGAACTCCTTTTCATCCCATTGAATAAATACAGATGATCGAGATTGGCTAGTTCTGATATTGAACTTTGGTGATACCGAGGCGACGAATCTTGTTTTGCAGAGTCGTACGTTTCAATCCGAGACGCTCGCGGTCAGTCAGGACCACAGAATGCAACTGGCCATTCACGAACTGTAAGAACGGTTGCAAGGGAGGAAGGTGATCTAGTCGATCCGAAATCGTTCAACAGCGGAATAGCGGATCGACGACGTTGCGGGCGAGGCGTGAGAGATCGGAGACAACGACACAGCGCACGCGGCTCTTGTTCTTGCGGCAATAAGCCAACATCCGCTGAAAGGCGGGACGCTCTGCATTACGCGCAGACTGCTTGTCAACGAAAGAATCAAGCGGATCCATCGTGTTTCGGGCGCAGTGATCCTCAAACTTCTTCTGCTGCACGGGCAGGGAATTGTTAATCGACGCTTGCTCAAGTGTCGAAACTCTGAGATATCCAATTGCGCCCATTCAGTCCTCACAGTCCAACGGCAACAACCGAGGCACTACTGACCGCCGCGGCGAAAGCGGCCTCGCGGGCTGTGTCTGCGTCTTCGTCGGTTACATCTAGATACACCCTCGTATTGTTCAGATTCTTATGACCAAGGGCCTTTCCAATTTCTTCGATGGGACGCCTCGCTTTTCGAAGCATGATTCCAAGGCTATGCTTCGCACAGCGCATGTGAGCACGGGATTCGATGCCCGCCAGCACGCAGTACTTCTTAATGAGCCTGTCTGCCTGAAAGCGGTCGAGGTGTTCCCCGAAGTGTTCACCTTCTCGCGGAAACAGAAAGTCGCCAGCCTTGAGGTTGAAAATGTAGCGTTGCACGACTGTGGCTTCACGGTTGAAGGTTCATTGGCACTGAGTCCCCAGCGCCGTACGAGCGGAGCGCAATGACAGGGCACGAGGGGTCTGGTAAATCTTGAGCTTCTTTGGTTCGCTCACAATCTCAAAGTATCGCTTTTCCCTACCGCCATTCAGAAATAGTTCTTCGATAGCACATTGCACGGCGGCACGCGGCGCGTGCGAGACGTATTTTCCTCCCTCCCTCCAGTCACACCTAGCAGCAAATGCCCTTAGCCGAGCGCAACGAGAGACGAACTTCTTCGAGAGAGATTTATCTGTTTCCCACGAGGTGGATGCTTTTGATGCTTTCATCACCGATCTTCCTCAGTGACATGCACCAACCTTATCCGGCATGTATTCAAAACAACCACCTCGGTGGATGCTTAACCTCGCGCAATTGTCACGCGCGAACGCAAAGCGACCTTATTTCTCTTGCCTGGCACTTTGGGCTCTGACGATGGCTTTATCCCTTTCACGTCCTCGGTATAGGCACGCAGAATCTCTCCGACGCTCCAGGCTTGAGCGATACAGCCGCATGGCCGGTTTGGGAAGTCGCCTTCGAAGATCTCCGGAATGTGACCCAGCCCAGCGCTGGAAAGATGGAGTTGTAGGGGCGCCAACCACTCTTCGGCCTGATTGCGAGCCGACTCGCTTTCCTGGTTCACTCTGATGTAAGCGGTGATGAATGGCCCAAGGAGCCAGGGCCACACAGTGCCCTGGTGGTAAGCTGAATCGCGCTCGCGCGGGCCTCCCGTGTAGTGACCGCGGTAGTGCGAATTGTCAGGGGCGAGACTGCGTAGACCATATTGAGTAAGCAAGCTCTCGCGCACTATCTCGACTACGGCTTTGGCCCTATCTGCTGAAAGCATGCTGTAAGCTAGGCTGACCGCGAGAATTTGGTTGGGGCGGATCGATGGGTCAGGTAAATCACCGTCCACTACATCGTAGAGGCAATTTGCTTTTTCGTTCCAGAATAGCCGATTGAAGGCCCAACTTGCGAGGGTAGCCATGTTTCCGTAGCGCTTTCGGCCAGCTTCATCGCCGAACTTCTGGGCAAGATCCTCCATGATGCGGAGCGCGTTGTACCAGAGGGCTTGGATTTCCACCGGCTTGCCTCGCCGCGGAGTCACGACCCAGTCATCAACTTTGGCATCCATCCACGTGAGTTGCACGCCGGCTTCGCCTGAGGTCAACAGTCCGCTAGGTTCCACCTGAATTCCATGACGTGTTCCACGAATATGCCAGGAAATGATATCGGCGAAGATGGGGTACAACTCATTTTGAAGAAACTCCACATCGCCCGTATAGGCAAGGTAAGAACGCGCCGCTTCAAAGAACCACAGCACAGCATCGACTGTGTTGCATTCGGGAAATTCGCCATTATCAGGAAAATGGTTCGGCAACATCCCTTGATCGACATGCTGTGCGAATGTGCGCAAAATGCTGCGTGCAATGTCATGTTTGCCGGTTACAAGAGTCAGACCTGGAAGAGCGATCATCGTGTCTCGGCCCCAATCGCTAAACCAGTGGTAGCCTGCGATGATCGTTTTTTGGTTTCCTCGCGAGACGATGTATTGGTCTGCGGAGGCGGTGAGAGATTCCGCGAATGGATCGTTGATCCGAGACGAGGCTGCAACTTGTTGGCGACGGCTGATTTCGTTTTGCCGATACTTCCCGACTCGCGAGACTTCACGCACTTCAGTAGATGCTATGACTGAGGCATGCTCCCGAAGACGCAGGTCGAAACGCAAGGAGAAAGGGTTGAAGAGGTCTTCCGAAAAATCCAGTCCACGCTCGCGCTCGACACCCTACTCAAAGTTTCGGTACCAATAGCCGGTTGTCCTTAATTCAGACGCCTTGTGGGCAAAGTGCAATTGCGGTAAGCCCAGATAAGGCGTGATGGAGGCTAAACCCGGACGTTCCTCAACATTCGCGTTCAGCGCACCGTTTTCGTGTGTTGTGTTGTGGTAATCGCGGAATGCGATCAATGGCCGAATTTCGAGGTGCAGTTTCTGCGGGGACTCGGGGTGATTATCCTTTGTGACTTGGTACTGAATGACAGTGCTGTTTTCATTGTGGATCATGAAAACTGATTTCTCGATCTCGATGCCTTCGATTTCGTAAGTGAAAACCGGAAAAGGATCCAGGCGGAACTGTTTGAGATACCGGAAGCCCTGCGGATGCACGACGCCCGGATAGCGATTGGCGGAGAGCTCGAAAGCTTGTCCTCCGATAAAGAACGTTTCCTCCATTTTCGAAAGCAAAACAAAGCGGCCACCGGGAGGTTTCGTCGCGGCCACTAAAAGTCCGTGATAGCGGCGTGTGTTGAGACCAATGATGGTCGAAGAGGCGAACCCTCCGAGGCCATTGGTCTCTAGCCATTCGCGTAAGAGAGCAGCTTCCAAGTGCGTGCAAATTTCTCTGCTGAAGTGGATCATGAAGAATCGGGGCTTCCCCTTCCGCCTATTGATATCGCCAGCGCGTTAGTCGTGCATATCTGCTACTTGGCAGAACACCTTGATGCTTCCGTTGGACGATGTCAATTTGTTGAATAGCTCGGCATAATTGTGGAGACCATGTACTGGATCGGTGAGAAGTTTGCCTAACCAGCCGGGATACTCGAGTTCAGCCTGCGACATATCGCGCACACCAAGTTCGAAATGTTCTCGATTCGCATTCACCGTGCCAACCATCACTTTGTTTCCGAGGACAAATCCCAAATTAATGCGATCGGCAGGAATGGAGATCGCCTTATCTCCACCGGTAACGCTCGCGAGCACCAGAACGCCGTTTTTAGCGAGAGCCTGCATGCTGTCGAACACGACCGAGGAGTTCCCGGTGGCTTCCAATATGAGATCAAATGGGCCGTACTTCCGCTCTGCGCCCGAAATCGTTATCTCCTGGGCGGAGAGATACCGCGCACCGAGCGTTTCGATCAGATCGGAATTGAGATACGGCTTGGCGCTGCGGGCAAAGGTGGTCACATCACACCCCCGCAAGCGCAATACGAGCGATGCCAACAGGCCAATGGTGCCTGCGCCCATGACTGCTGCTTTACGCGGTCTCCAAACCTTGAGGCGGCGTTGGATTTCGAAGGCCTGCTGGATGCCCTTTTCAACCACTGTCATGGGTTCGAGCAGCACACCGACCTGCTTTAAGCCCTGCGGTATTTTAATGATGAATTCGGCATCGTCTACGTAGTATTCGGTCAAATAACCGTGCCGCAAACTGATACCGCGTTCGTAATAGGTCTCATCCGTGGTCATATCGTTTGTGCCAATCAGGTCGTAAAGACTCTTGCCCGGCCTGCGGACTGTCGCGACAACGTAATCACCCGCCTCGAATTCAGTGACTTCGGGACCCACAGCTTCAACCCGGCCAAAACCTTCGTGTCCAATGATCAAGTAGTCGTATCCAGGAGGAGCTGTTCCATATTCAGCGGCATTGATTTCTTTGTCAGTGCCGTCCACACCTACCCTCAAAACTTTCACCAGCACACCGCGACCGTTCGGAATCTGGTCGAGCGTTGGTTTAGTTACTTCGGTCAGGTGGACCGTGTTGGGCTTACCCGCAAAGACAGCGATAGCCTTCATGTCTTTTCTTCTCCTGAATGTTCAGTTCGAAACGGCAGTTGCGACGCCCGCGTGGTCGGTTTCTTTACCCGTGCGGCGCTCTCCGCTCTGCTGCATCAGCTTGGTGATCAGTCCAGTCCACCCCGTCTGGTGGCTCGCGCCAAGTCCCGCGCCGGAATCGCCGTGAAAATACTCGTGAAACAGGATCAAGTCGCGCCAGTGCGGATCGCTCTGGAATTTGTTTGAGCTGCCGAATACAGGGCGCCGACCGTCGTCATCCCGGCTGAAAATGCTTATCACTCGTCGGGATAGTTCCGCAGCTACTTCCCATAAGGTGATCATCTTCCCAGACCCGGTGGGGAATTCGATCGTAAAGCTATCGCCGAAATAGTGATGGAATTTCTGCAAGGATTCGATCAGCAAGAAGTTAACAGGGACCCAGACTGGGCCGCGCCAGTTTGAATTCCCGCCGAAGAGTCCGGTCGCTGATTCGCCCGGCTGGTAGTCGACGCGGTGCTCGGTGCCGTTCACGCGAAGCGTGTAAGGGTTCTCGCGATGGAAGCGCGACAATGCCCGTATCCCATAGGGCGAGAGGAACTCTTGTTCATCCAGCATGTACCCTAGGATGCGGCGCAGCTGTTCCTGGTTAGCGATCGAAAGCAGGCGGCGCGCTCCTGTACCTGCGGTTCTCATGCAAGCCAAGTGATCGGTGAGGTCAGGGCGGTTATCGATAAACCATTCAAGGCGGCGCTTGAAACTCGGCAGTTTGTCGAGTAGCTCGGGCTCAAGTGTCTCGACTGCAAATAGCGGGATCAGTCCGACCATGGAGCGGATTTTCATTGGGAACTGTGCGCCGCCCGGCAACCGCAGTACGTCGTAAAAGAAGCCGTCCTCCTCGTTCCACAAACCCATGCCGTCATCGCCGCGATGTCCCATTGCGTGGGCGATATAAATAAAATGCTCCCAGAATTTACTGGCCACGTCCTCGTAACAGGGTTCTTCTGTCGCCAACTCCATTGCGATCGCCAGCAGATTCAGGGTGTACATTGCCATCCAACTGGTTCCGTCCGATTGCTCGATATATCCGCCAGTCGGCAAGGGAGCGCTACGGTCGAATACGCCGATATTGTCGAGTCCGAGAAAGCCGCCCTGGAAAATGTTTCGGCCTTCAGCGTCCTTGCGATTCACCCACCACGTGAAGTTCAGCATCAGCTTGTGGAACACTCGCTTCAGAAATTCGCGGTCGCCAGTTCCCCTGCGTTTCTTATCTATCTTGTAAACGCGCCAGGCTGCCCACGCGTGTACGGGAGGATTCACGTCACCGAATGCCCATTCGTAAGCTGGAATCTGCCCGTTTGGGTGCATATACCACTCTCGAAGCATCAAGGTCAGCTGCTCCTTCGCGAAGTCTGGATCCACGAGCGCGAGGGGAATGCAGTGAAATGCCAGGTCCCATGCGGCGTACCACGGATACTCCCATTTGTCAGGCATGGAGATGACGTCAGAGTTGTAGAGGTGCGCCCACTCACGATTGCGGCCCTTTCTTCTTTCCTGGGGAGGAGGAGGATTGCCCGGGTCACCCTGCATCCAGTCTTTGATCACATAGTGATAGAACTGCTTGGACCACAACATTCCAGCGAAGCTCTGGCGCATCACGTTCTGAGCGTCGGCCGGAAAATCTTGCGGAATGATGGTGGCGTAGAACTCATCGGCCTCGCGATGGCGCTGCACCATGATCTTCTCGAAATCGGAGAATGCATCCGTACCTGCCTGAGAGCGCAGGAGACGGAGGCGGATGGTTTTCTGTTCAGCGGGTTCAATAGTGAGCGTGTAGTGGGCAGCTGCTTTGGTTCCTTTGTGGAGCGGGTTTACGGCATCCGTTGCGCGGTTGACAATGTAGTTGTTGATGCCATCTTTCACGTACGGTGTTCGACCTTCGACACCAAAAAGCCGCTCATAATTGGTTTCGTTCTCAGTGAACAGCAGCTCCGGGGAACCTTGGCAGTAGAGCCAGTGTTTTCCAACCTGAGGGTGATTCAATTCAATGACTGGGTTGGTTCCTGGTCGCGATTGATGTAATTCAGGCCGTACATTTGTACTCCCCCACGACCAGATATTGCGGAACCAAATCGTCGGGAGTATCCGGAGTTTGGCCGGCTCCGGACCACGATTCGCGACTGTGATCTTGATCAGGAGATCTTCGACGTCAGATTTCGCATACTCAACAAACACGTCAAAATAGCGATCGCCGTCGAACACGCCGGTATCGAGCAGTTCAAACTCGGGTTGGTCTTTGCTGCGACGGCGGTTCTCTTCGAGCAATCGAGCGTAAGGAAACTCACACTGCGGATACTTGTAGAGATATTTCATGTATGAGTGCGTCGGAGTGCTGTCGAGGTAAAAGTAGTGCTCTTTAACATCTTCTCCGTGATTACCTTCACCACCCGCTAATCCAAAGAGACGCTCTTTCAAGATAGGGTCACGCTCATTCCACAATGCCAGGGCGAAGCACATGAACTGGTGCCGATCGCAGATTCCCGCCAGGCCATCCTCGTTCCAGCGATAGGCACGTGATCGGGCGTGGTCGTGCGGAAAATAGTCCCAGGCGGTACCTTGAGGGCTGTAATCCTCGCGAACCGTGCCCCAGGCACGCTCACTCAGATACGGTCCCCAGCGTTTCCAGTGTTTCTTGCGCGCAGCTGATTCTGAGAGTCTGATTTGTTCGCGTGTCATCAAGAATTCATTCCTTGCTTCGGTTACGCATCTAACGTGATATCCCCCAGAGGCCTGCTGACGCACGGCAGGATGAATCCTCGGGACCGCATCTCGTCATTCAAAGCCTCTTCTCGTTCCATCTTCACGTTCCCGCTGAGCAGCCTGGTCGCACAAGTACCGCAAACCCCTTGCCGGCAACCGGACGGAATCAACACTCCGTTCTTCTCCGAGCTTTCCAGTAAAGTTTCGTCGGGTGAAATCTTGTACGCGACTGCGGAACGAGAAAACTTAATCTCGATCGGGCCGGAGTCGGCGGAATGAGCTTTTCCCGCTACTGTACCTCCGAAACTTTCTTGCAGAATTTTTGTGGATTCAACCCCCATATCTTTCAGCAACGAGCGGCTAAGTTCCATGAACGCCGGCGGCCCGCACAGGAAGAATGTCGAATCCAAAGGCTTCTCGACTTCAGCTTCCAAAATCTCGCGCCGCAATCGTCCTTTCCATCCCGACCAATCGGAACTCGGCCGAGACAGAACTAGAGCGTAACGAAAGTTGCTCATCCGTCCTTGCAGGCCGGCAAGCTCATTCTGGAAGAATGTATCTTCACGCGACCGAACACAATAGATGAGCGTGGTCGGAACCACGATGCAGAGGTCATCGATGTACCGCAGCATGGCGAGCATAGGAGTGATCCCGCTGTCCGCGGCAATCATCACGATCCGCCGATGTTTTGTTTCATCAAAATAAAATTTGCCGAACGGCCCTCGAGCCTTGACCATCAGTCCCACGTTGGCCCGGTCATTCAGAAATTGAGACACGCAACCGTTCTCAACCCGCTTGGGTGTGATCTCGATGTATCCCGTCTGAGCCGGGGAAGAACAAATCGAATATGAGCGGGTAACTGTCTTTCCCTCGATCGGCCATTCGAATGTCAGGAATTGTCCGGGACAAGTCTTAAGCTGCCGGCCGGGGGGCAGAAGAAACCGCAATGTCTTGGCATCGGGTGCTTGCGTATCGATCCGTGCCAACGTCAAGTTCAAGATGTCGAGTTGATTGTTCGGTTCTCGATCAGAGGGATTCTTGGGAGGGACGCTCACCGCTTGTAACGCAGCATTGGTTTGTTTCCCCCTCACAAAAAATGCGACCAACGCCAGCGCGATCACAACCGCAACGACCCTCAGCGAAATCGCTAAGGGCACCTTATGAGGCGTAGCGTTGCGCAGATAGTGTACAGACACATTCAGTGCGATCAGGGTGAAAGCGCTAAGAAAAATGCTGATGCCGAGAGCCATCAGAAGGCCCCAGGCGGCTTTTTGATATCTGACGACTATCACTTTCACCAGGAGCAACGGAGCCAGGGCCAGCGCCAGCCCCATATGAAGCACCAGTCGTGGCGAGAGCTCATCGGAAGACCCTCTCATGCGCAAGAGCATGAAATAGAGAAAAATCGCGAATAGAGCGATGAAGGTATAGCCGCAAACTCGGTGCGCTTGGGTCCAAAGCCTGCGGCCGCGCGGAGATGCACCACGGCTCGTCAGCATGATCCATGCATTGAATCCCGCGAGAAAGACAAATAAACCAGCTAGAGACAGGCTGCTGATGGCACGCACAGAAAGTCCTCGGATTCCAAATGACGAGCCAGTAAAATCTCTGGCTCCGACGTTTCGGATGCGGATCTTCGTGAACTCAAAGACTTGATCAACCGACAACTGTATTTGCTGCCGTGAGAACCCTACACGGGTCACATAGCCAAATGTCTGCGCCATATTCGGTCCTACGCAACGATTGCGGTCAGGTCGAAAACCCGCTCACCCAAATGGTGGTCTCCGACAATTTTAGTTTGTGCTCTGGCTGATTCACGATTGATTCCCCTGGTGAAGATGCGCCAGGCGATATCTTGCGGCATCGTCACCCGCGAAGCGAATTCTGTCGGCGATTGTTTCACCAGTTCCCAGCGCGAGGCTCCTTTCGAGAGAAACCACTGCCCTCCACAGTCTCCTATCACGCTCCAGTGGTAAAACAACCTCGGTTCTGCATTCTTTAGCTTGCGCAGCCACTGCGCACTGGCTCGTTGCCGTCCCGATAGGACTTTATATTTGCGCCTGGCCCATCGTTCTAGCGCACGATCAATGTGCCGATAAACATCAAGCATGGCCGAAGGGTAGAATGCCCCGTAGTAGTTCCACCACCCTTGGATGATTGGGTTGCATAGCTGAGCTAGCGCAGCAAGGTCCACATGTGTCTGACGATTCAGCCTCCATCCTCGCACTGCTTGTCGCATCTTCTTCATGGGAGCAGCTCCGCTTTTGTCACAAGGCGTCGCAGCCAATGATTTGCGCACGTGGCCATCAGCCACCTCGTAGACCGTTAGAGGGATGCCTTTTCAATTCGTTAAGCCGAGGAAAGCATCCGGCTTGATACTCAGCAAACAGTCTGGCAATGTCCTGCTTCAGTCTGCCGCAGCCCCTCGCGCCGCGTAAACCACGGAACTCGTGCGACACTATGCGCAAGTGCGAAGTGCCGAGCAATACGCACGCCTTGAAATGGTGGACTAGTACCGCAGCGAGCGGACGAGCATTCCGAATCTTTTCGATAGGGGAGGGCACAAAATCGTTCTTGATGTAGTTGTCGCCGAGGTCCTCATTTGAGCGCACCAGATCCAGGAACTGATCCTTCTCCTCAGGAGTCGAAAAGGAGCAGAGCCGTTCGTAAACGCTGGCGTCGGGATCACCGAACCGCCAGAGAGCGCCTGTTGGTTAGATGTGCATGGGGACCAAATAGCCAATGAATGTTCACGGAATACAGTCGAGCTTCCGAGTCATCGGTAGGCAGGAATTCGACCGCAAAGACCCAGTCTTTCTCATTTTGCCACTACGGCTCGAAATCGTGTTTTGCCCTTGGTCCCCGACGTCGTCAGGATCCTTGTTAATCTTGGTCAAAACTCGCGGTACACTCGCAGTACACTGTGATCGGTTTCTTTCGGTTCTTCATAGCCTTGGTGAGCGACCCGGGCCTTGTAAATACTACGTGAGTCTTTACGCCATTTTTCTTTCACGGCGGTAACACGGGTTCAAATCCCGTCGGGGACGCCAACAATTCCCTCAGCCTCATTCTTGCCAGTTGTAGGAATTTACGCCGCGTCTCTGCGGTGGGGTTAACGGGTGGAGGCCGAAGTCGGGTCGAATGACTCTTTCTGCATTGGCCTAGCGTTGCAGCACGGCCCCGGAGGAATCGGCGCGCCGTGCGGGCACGTACGTGGATGGCCGAGGAAGGTGCATATCTTATCTGTCGCCTCGGGCGAAAGAATGTGCTCGAACTTGCATGCCTGTTGCTCGATTTCCGACTCGCTGTCCATCGCCAGGCTGTCGGTAAAGAGTCTTTCCGCCAGCCGATGCCGCCGGATGATGCTGCCCGCTCGCTCCCGCCCGCGCGGCGTGAGTTCGACAATCAGCGTGCCGTCGCCCAAAGACGCGGCCACCGGCTTCAGTGCCTCGTGGCAGGGATTCACGAACGGCTTGTGATCATGAGCCTGCGGTGGATGCGGAGCTGAGACCACCATCCCCATCTCGATCATCTTTTCAATGGCCAGGCTCACTGGCAGCGCGCCATGCACTTCCATGCGCTCGACTTCGGCGATCTCTCCATGCTCGGCCAGCACCCAGAGCTCTTCCAGAACTTCGTCGAGTTGCTCCTCATCGGCCATGGAGAAGGTTTCCTGCGACGCGATCTTGCCATGATGCAACTCAATGCGCCGGTCGGCCAGCCGCGCCACCACCGGATCGTGCGTAACCATCACGATGGTGCGTCCCTGCTGGTGAAACTCGCGCAACAGACGCAACACAATTTCTTCATTCACCGCGTCCAGGTTTCCCGTGGGCTCGTCGGCCAGAATGATTCGCGGATCATTAATCAGCGCGCGCGCAATACACACCCGTTGCTGCTCCCCGCCCGATAATTGCGACGGCAGATGGTGAGCCCGATCGCCCAGCCCAACGCGGGTCAGCGCTTCGACTGCTTCTTTCTCGTCGGTCATGCTATGAAAGTACTGCGCCAGCATGACGTTTTCCACGGCGGTGAGAAAAGGAATGAGGTGGAACTGCTGGAAGATGAATCCGATTTTTTCGGCACGCACGCGGTTCAGGTCGGCGGCGGAAATGCCGGCAACCTTCTGTCCGTCGAGCCAGATCTCGCCTGACGAAGGCCGATCCAGGCAGCCAATCAGATTTACCAGCGTCGATTTTCCCGATCCGGACGGCCCCATGATCGACAGCCATTCCCCGGGCGTGACGTGCAGAGAGATGTGGTCGAGAGCGTGGATTGAGTTCGCGTCCTTGCCCGAGCCGTTGCCCGATTCTTTGGCGGGGTAGAGTTTGGTGACCTCCTTGATCTGAATCATTTCACTCTCCCCTCAGGATTACCGCGGGCTGCACGCGGCGCAGCATCGCCATCGGCAGAATTGCCGACAGCAGCGTTACTGCCATGCTACCAGCCAGCACCACCGGCAGCACGCTCAAACGTGGCATCACCGGAGCATGAAAGTTAACCCTGCCGATCCATGCCGCGATGCCGATGCCAACCAGGAATCCGATCAACGCGCCGGTAGCGCCAAGCACCGCCGCTTCCGCGGCGAAAAATCCGTTGAGCAAACGCCCTGAAGCGCCCAGAGCTTTCATAATCGCAAAGTCGCGCCGCCGGTCGAACACCCATCCGATTAACGTGGAAAGTACGCACAGCGCCGCGGTCAAGATAATCAATGCCGCCGCAGCCAGCAGGGTTGCCCGAGTCTTGCCCAGGACGCGAGCTTCGCCCTCCATGATCTGACGCACCGGCCGAACATCGCTCGCCGGAATCGCGTGCGCCACCTGGTTCATGATGCCCGCCACTTCTTCGGGAGATCCGCTAGCGGCAATTTCAATCGTCGAGGGTTGCACACCAGTCCAAGCCATGAAATCGGCCAGCGAAATATAGATGCGGCTGTCTTCGGCCGCGCCCGTCTGCACCGTGCCCGCAGGAGTCACATGCAGCGTGCGACCCTGGAAGCTGAGTTCGAACGACTGACTCTTGGGCGCGACCTCAGGTAGGGCCCGTACGCCAATTAAGGCTTGCTTCGAAGTCGAAGGCCAATTGCTGACGGACCACCACTTATCCAATTGCTTTACTCGATCGAAATCGGTGCCCGCCACGACAATCGGCTGCCCGTCTGTGGTACGCCCGACCACGAGCCCAAACGGCGCCGCGATGCCGCGCCCCGCAAGAGCCGAATCCACATTCGCAAGCGCGTCCGGCGGCATGGAAGCGCCGCCTTTTCCGACGACAATAATATTCGCTCCATAGTTGCGAAACTCCCGCCGAAGTTTGGCCTGCACATCCACATAAAGATTCAGCATGGCTGTGGCCACCGCCGCCGCGACCACCATGGCAAACAGCGCCGAAGCAGCGCGCCCTCGCCGCAGGATAGCGGCCCGCACCAGCATTCGCAGGAACATCGAAGTGTGCGGCGCATTGGCGCGGCTGGCCGCCAGATCCCGCTCCGAATGGGATATGCTCGCGTTGGGCCCAAGCGCGCTCACAGTTCGCCTCGCAACGCAAACACCGGATCGAGCGCCACTGCTCGCCGGATGGCCATGGCGCTGCCCGCGAAAGTCACGATGACCGCGATCGCCAGAATCACCGGCAGCAATACCGGTGGGATCGAAATATCAGAATTGAAAATCGAGTGTCCGATCTCATGCGCCAGCGCACCACCCACGGCAAATCCTGCCAAGCCACCGAGCAACGCGAGCAGCGTTGCCTCGGCGAAAAATATCGACGCGACCGCCACCTTCCCCGCGCCCAGAGCCTTCATCAGTCCGACCTCGGCTCGCCGTTCGAAGATTGTGGTTGCCATAGCCGCCGAAACCGCCAGCGCCGACGCGAACAGCGCCGCCAGAGTAATCAGAAAAATCAGCCCCTCGATCCGCGTCAGAACCGCGCCTTCATTTTGCGAAACCTGGCGAATCTGCTCGGCGTGCGAATGCGGAATCGCCTCCGCCAACTGAAACGCAATCGACTGCGGATACGGTGAGCAGTACCAGCGATCGTAGATTGGGCCCGACAAACTCTTGGGATCGCGACGGGCGAAAGCATCTTCCGGCTTGGTCAGCGCACTGACATACACGCGCCGCACTGCGCCAGGCCTGCCCAGAATTTCCTGCGCCAGGAAAAGCGGGGCAACGATCTGATCATCTTCCGCTCCGCCCGTCGACAGAATTCCGCTCACTTTCAGCGGGTTCCCCACGACTGTGATTTCGTCTCTCGCCTTCCCACCTAGCCGCGCGGCTAGCCTTTCCCCCAGCAAAACATTTCTCGACGAATCCTCGGGCCACGCGCCCGAAACTTTCCACCATGGATGCGTGCTGCGTACGCCCGCGCTGAATTCTTCCTTACCGTAGGAAACTGGCTTCGCGAAATAAGTCCCTAACAGCGTGACATCCAGCCGCTTGCCTTCATGTTCCACTTCAACGTTCACCGGGAGCATCGGAGCAAAACCCGTAATGTTGTTGTGCCAGAAGATTCCCTTGATCTTGGGGAGGTCCGCTTCGCTGAGGAACGCTCCGTCGGTGGGAGGCTTGAGATTCACTCCGCCAATCTCGACATCGAGCGAGTCTTCCTGCGGGGTAACAACCAGGTTGGCGCCAATGGTGCGCAGTTCGCGGTTGATCTTGTCGCCGATGTCGGTGGCCACAGCAATCATCGCGGTCGCCACGGTCACGCCCAGTGTGATGGCCGCGCCCGCCAGCAACTTGCGCCGCTTCTGGCGCCGGAAAGATTCGTAAACCAACCGGACAAACATCGCTCGCTATTGTGCGAACATGCGACCGCCGGCCGCAACGTCCGCCTCCTCGATAATCACCGCATCCGCCGTCTGGGTCGCCTTCAGCGGGACCGGATTGCATCCCCCCGCCGTTCCCACCGACTGCGGATTGATGGGCGCTGCGCAATTCTTGCAGACCACGCCGTTGGGACCCTTGTAGAACCCGACGGACCCGCAAATCTCGCAGGCGTCAAATACCGTAGCCACCTTGCCATCGGGCTTCTGATAGAGCCAGAAGCGGATCGCGGTCCCATTCTCCGTCGCCTGAAAGCGGTGCAGGTCGCCATCCGCCACCTGCGCCAACGGAATGCTGACCTGACCGTTGTTGAAGGTTACCTGGGTCGCCGGCGAAAGGCCGCTCGTGCTCTTGGCGTAGACGAATTCCGCTGTGATTAGCGTGATGAAGATGAAGGAGAACGTGAGCACAGAGATCATCCACATGCGTTCGCGGCGGGCGCTCCATGCGGCCTTGCGACGCTCCGCGGGCGAAGCGGTGGCAAGCACGGGTTCGCGCCGCTTGGCTTCGAACAAGATCATCAACGCCGCCAGCGCAAAAATCGTCACAAAGAAAAACCAGTCGTTGCTGACGATAGGTCCGATGATCGCCATCTCGCGTTTCGAAGAAGCAATCACTCCGCTTTCCGAAAGCTCGTGCAGACCAGAAATCACCAACTGCGCCGCCACCAGGAACATGATGGCGGTCGTGATGCGGAAAAACTTTTGCAGATTGATGCGCACGCTGCCCTTGACGAACATCACGCCAAACGCAATCGCGGCCAGCACGCCCAGTAGCGTCCCCAAAAAACTCATCAACTCCGTCGAGTTCAAAGACACGGCAGACAGAATCAGCACTGTCTCCGCACCTTCGCGCAGCACCATTAAGAAGATAAAGGCGAACAACCCGAACCACGCGTCGTTGCCCGCCAGGAGCCCGACCTTGCCCTCGATTTCGCCTTTCATCTTGCGGCCCGTCTTCATCATGAAAATCACCATGGTGACGACGAAGAAGGCAGCCACCAGCATGATCCAGCCTTCGAACACGTCTTCATTCAAGTGAGTACGGGAGATGACGACGGCCACGCCGATGCTGCCCAAAAACGCCGCGATCAGCGCCGCGTAGACGGTTTTGCGCAGCTCCTGTCGCCCGATCTTGGTCAGGTAAGCCAGGGTGATGCCGACGATGAGCGCCGCCTCAACCCCTTCGCGGAGAGTGATAATGAAAGCCTGTAGCATTAGTAGGACCTATGATTTTGAAAATGAATTTCAATTTCAATTTTAAGGATATTCCCCCAGCGTTGGGGCCGTCAATCCGCCACCGCACAACCGCCTGTGATTAGGATCACACTGTCGGGATTGAGCCCCGAATGGCTTCTGACTGCAGGGAAGGGCTCGACTTCGGGTGAGCGCGAACTGCAACTCAACTAGTAGACTCCTCCACACGTGTATACGACTTCACTCGGAACTTCACCCCCTATCACAGAGCTTCGCCGTTGGAGTGTTGTGCAAGAAATCGCGCCATCTTTGAACCGTGTTAGTGCGCTCCTCATCAGTTGCGCCGTTGTAGATGAAACCGAAGTCCTGCCCGGTGACCTGGTTAAGAATGGCGGCGAGGGCGTCCACAACCTCTTGCGGACCGTAGTGGCGCAAACCCTCAAATGCTTGGGGCGATTTGTTCCTGAGCGAAATACGGGGATCGGGAAGTCTTCGCCTATCGTCCATGTGCTTAATGATTGCTGGAACGGCCTGACATCCAAGAGCTTCCAGATCAGCGAATGATTGCTGCTCAGTGGAGCGATTCCCAATCCTAACGATGAGGAGAGATACCTGCTTTTCAACTGTCGAAGAACTACGTTGACCGTAAGAATTCAAAGAGGGCAGGACGACGGAAAGGGCGATTGCAATTAATGCCCTTTTCTTGATCTCCATTGTAATTTTGCCCTCTGGCCGGGTTGGACCGAAAGCTTCGAGTACACAGTCAGACCACCCTCAAGCAAACATCGGCGCCATTGGCACCGTGCTGTGTTCCCGGCCGATGACGACGATCCCGGATTCCGTCACGTGCCATCCGCGGGCGCGGTCGGCGTCGAGATCATAACCGACTGTGGCGCCTTCCGGAACACGCACGTTCTTATCGAGGATGGCACGACGCACCTTGGCGTGGCGGCCGATGTCGCAGTTGTCCATGATCACGCAGCCCTCGACGAGCGCGCCGGTGTGCACGCGAACGCCGCGCCCGAGCACCGACTTGCGGACGAGGCCGCCGGACAGAATGCATCCGCCAGAAACGATACTGTCGATGGCCTCGCCGCGGCGATGATCTTCATCGAAAACAAACTTGGCAGGCGGATCGGGATAGCTCGTGCTGCGCACCGGCCACTCGCGGTTATAAAGATTGAGTTCAGGCTTGACGTGGTTCAGATCCATGTTGGCTTCGTAATAGGCCTCGATGGTTCCGACATCGCGCCAGTACGGGACGGAGTCTTCCGGCTCGCCGGGAATACGGCTGGCCTCGAAGTTGTACGCACAGATGGGAGCCTTGCCGGCAAGCTTGGGAAGAATGTCCATGCCGAAGTCGTGATGGCTGCCGGGGTGTTTCGCGTCGTCCGTGAGCAGACCGAGAAGAGTCGGAGTGGAAAAGATGTAATTCCCCATGGAGGCGTAGACGCGGCTGGGATCGCCGGGAATAGTCGGGGCATCGGCCTTCTTCTCGTGAAAAGCCATGATGCGTCCCTCGTCGTTGGCCTCAATCACGCCAAACTCTCGAGCCTGCGCGCGTGGAACAGGAATTGCGGCGACGGTTACCTGCGCCTGCTTCGCCCGGTGGAAATCGATCATGCTGGCGACGTTCATGCGGTAGATGTGGTCGGCACCGAAGATGGCAACCAGATGTGGATCGGACTGCTCGATGAGATTCATGTTCTGGAAGATCGCGTCGGCTGTTCCCTGGTACCACGATTCGTTCTGCGAACGCATCTGTGCCGGCACGTTGATGATGAAGTGGCTCTTCAGTAGTCCGCCGAACTGCCAGCCTTCACTCAAATGCTGCAGCAGCGACTGGCTGCGGAATTGGGTGAGCACATAGATCGAGTGGATTCCGGAATTGATGAAATTACTGAGGACGAAATCGACGATGCGGTACTTGCCTCCGAAGGGCACCGCCGGCTTGGCGCGTTCGCGCGTGAGAGGAAACAAGCGGGTTCCTTTGCCACCGGCCAGGACGATGCCTAACACGCGAAGGTGGAAGGGGCCAGGCGCGGGAACGGAAAAGTCTCGGTCGGAAGTTTTATCGTCAGGCAATCAGCCCTCGTCGAAACAGTTTTTCCTGCAAGATCTTATCAGAGGTCACAAGACTCTTGGCCTTCGAGGACGGACTATTTCAGTCGTTAAGCGTGGAGGGTGGTGATCACACCCTCGGAATTCGACCTTGAATGGCTCCCGATTGAGGAATGGCCTAACTTCGGGAAGAGCCACCACCGACGATGAGGTGAAGTCCCGATGTTACAAGCGTAACCGCTTTTTCGGTTCCATGGAACCTATAATTGCCTCACAACTGTATGTCCACTTCGCACACTGAAACTGCGTTCCTGGGCCGAAGTCGCGGAAAGCGTCAGTTATGGAGGCGGAATTTTGTCTCATGCACTTCGATGGCTTTGATGCTGACGGCCACTGTCGGAACGGCACACCTGTCCTCTGCCCAATCGAACGCCCCGTTGCTCCAAATCACGTCGCCTGCTGATCAGAGTCGAGTTGCTCCGGGGCAAACCCTATCTGTCACTGTTACATCTTCCGCTGACACGCCCATCACACAGGTCGGTGTCATAGGGGAAGATCCCATCGGCTTCAGCAACGTGGCAACGTCTGTCCCGGCAGAAATCAGTCTTGATATTCCCAGCGCTATCGCCTGCGGGCCTCACATGCTAACGGCGATGGGCACGACCGCCTCCGGGCAGAGTGTGGAGTCCGCCACCATTCTCATTGACATAGAACGCGCGGATTTACCGAGGTCCGTGGCGGCACTGATGTCATCAATCCCGTTCGAGTCTCAGGGTGAGCGGGCTCCGATCGGGCTCTTGGGTACCTTCTCCGACGGTAGCGCCCTGAACATCACTAAATCCTCGAATGTCGTCTTTGCTTCGTCCGACACTGGCGTCGCAACCGTGGATTCATCAGGAATCGTCACAGCAATTTCTACCGGGAATGCCACGATAACCGTCACTTATACCGTGGGAGGGCAAAGCGTCGCGACTGCTATCCCGGTCAGTGTCGCTTCACCGACGCTGAGCGCAACGCCTGCATCTCTCATTTTCACGAATCAGAAAATAGGAACCAGGAGCGCTGCCCAACAGATAATTCTGTCAAATTCAACCCAGGCGCCAGTGTCAGTTGTGGTCGTTCACACGGCCGGAGATTTCGCGGAAACAGACAATTGCATTTCGTCCTCTCCTCTTGCCCCTGCCGCCACGTGCGCGATTTCTGTCACTTTCACTCCCACCGCGGTCGGGTCTAGACTTGGCACCCTTACCATCGGGAATAGTATGAATATCACGCCTGCCACGTTGTCTTTGACGGGCACCGGCATTGGTCAACCAGCGACGAAAAGTACAACTTCGGCACAGCAGACTTCCCGGGAGCACCCCGCAGCGGGCAAAGGGTCGGTCATCGCCAATTGCCAATCGCTTCGCCCCGGTCTAACAAAATACGAGGTGTCGATGTTGTTCGCAGCAAACGTCAATATCTCGAGCGAGCAGTTTAAGCAAAACACTTGGCGCGTGCTGGGCCGTGAAATGGACTGCGTTGTGGATTTCGCTGCGGACGGCAAGGTGTTGCGATCGCGGTTTGTGGCTGCCGAACCGGATTAGTGGTATTGCGGAGTTTGTTCCGGTTACCCGTCTCGAGCGTGTTTCCGTCATGGAACTCTTCGTAGCTGTTGTCAGCTCGCTATATCCTTCATAACCCTTTCAGAAATGCGTTCGCCTCCGCCACGCGGGGGAACAGCTTTGCTTCTGCCTGGAACTCCGCTGAGTGCACGCACCGCCGGCTTCCGCGCAGCCGCACCGGATGCTTTAAGTGCAACATCTCGTGGTAGACAATGTATTCGAGAACATATGCCGGTACGGCGAAGTGGTCGAAGATGCGGCTGATGATGATGGCATTGTGCGCCGGATCGTAGTGGCCGAGAATGCGGCGCGTCTTGGTCTGGCTCCAGCTCATTTGGGGACGCGCCATTAATCCGTGAAAGAAGTGCGTATTCAGTTTTTCGAAGACTTCGTCCAGGTCATAGACGTGCCCGCGCGCTGAGCGCAGCCGCTTGCGTCCGCGTATCTGCCGAACCAGGTGCGCCTTGCGCACGATGTCGTGGCTGGCAACGTATTTCCGGTACCGCGCCGCCTGCCCGCGATCAATCGGCCGACGATACATCTTGGCCAGCAAAATATGCGCGATCGCCCGCAGAACCGCGTCCGGAGCCCCTTCCAGCAGATCCGACAGACGCACCAGCAGCTTTCCGTTGCGCAGTCGAATCGTGTTGTTGACGTTGGCAAAGGCAAAGAACTCGATCTTCAGCTCGGGAATGGCCGAAGCCGGACGGAGTTCTCTGTAAGTTTCGTGGAAGATTTCTAGCAGCCCTTCGCGCACGGTGAGGCTAGGTTAGCATGGCTTCGATGTTGTAGCCCCGCCGTCCCGGCGGCAACCCACTAGACGCCCTCGCCTGCCGCGCCGAGGGCGAGGACGCCCTCGGGACAGCCGGCAAAGCCTGCCCTGAGCGAAGTCGAAGGGATGCCGGCGCTACCAAAGGCCGCACCCTCACTCCGGTCTACCCCCATTCTTCGCACTCGAACTCGAATTCAATTTCTTATGCTTTGCCGCGTCTTCCTGGTCGGCCAGCAGCTTACGGTGATCCTCTGCCGATGAATCCACCGTCTCAAGCACGTTGGTCAGTACGAACTCATACTGATGAGCTTCTTCCGCCGGAATGCCGGCCGCATCTTTCAGAGCGCGCAACTTTGCCTGGAATTCCGTGTCGGCGTCGATGATCAGCTTCAGCGGCTTGCGAATGTCGTCTTTGCGATCGACATAGGTGTCGATATTGTCGTTGAGCTCGTCGTAGAGCAACTGGAAATCGTCGAGCAAGTCGTGGGTCTGCCGCACGCGGTTCGTAGTCTTAGAATCGTTCCGCATCTGCTCCATTTTCACCAGTCGCGCCCGGGCGAACTGCACGTAGAGTGTGAGGCGCTGTCTCGGTTCCCAGCTGGCATCGCGAATCTGATCGATCTCCGGTTGCGTAAGTGGTTCGCGGTGTCGCTGCGCCACGGAAGTTCCGACCAATAACAGAAAAATGAAGAAAACAAATCGAAGGCGGAAATTAATCATTTCGCTCCTTTCGGAAACATGGACGCGAGCAGATCGTCGCGCACGCGCTGCAGGCGGTTGATGGCGTCGCGCACGGGCGCCTGATCCGGACCACCGAGGGAGTGCAGCATGTCGTTGAGCTTACGCGTCATGTTTCGCGTCGCGATCTCGGTTTGCTTCTGATATTTGTGCGATTGGATGGCATAGTCTCTGGCCAGCTCCGAGAAAGCCACGACGTCAGTCAGGGCCGCCTGACCTTTCTCGAACTCAGAAGCCCCGTACAATTTGTCGGCCTCCGTTAATTGCTTTTGCGCAATCTCCACACACAGATGGGGGCGGTCCCGAACACTCGTCGAAGCAACCCGGGCCTTCAATTCCTCGACCGTAGGTTCGTTGCTGCGAGCCATCACCACCGCAGCCAGGGCCAGCGGTATCAACGTGCTCCACACTCGAAATCGATATCGCATCCCCACCATTTGTCCAGTCTCACGCCACGAACTACTTTTTGGGCTCGATGGCAATCAGGCGGTGCTTCGCCTGCCACTCCTGTTCAGGATACTTCCCGCTGGCCGTATTGAGGAAGAGGTGATAATTTGCCGACGCTCTTTTGAAGTCCTTGAGATGATCGTAGGCCGTGGCCCGCAGGAAGTATGTAAATGGAATCTCCGGCAGAAATTTCTCACGAGCGTCGAGCGCCTTGATGGCCAGCGGATAGTCCTTGTTCTCGCTAGCGGCGAACGCCAGGTCGCCGTAAGCAGCGCCCAGGTCCGGCTTGATCTTCACCGCTACAAGAAATTCCTTCTCCGCATCGGCGAATTTCTTTTGTTCCAGCAGCGCCTTGCCCAGATTTTGATGGAGTGCGGCGTCGTTGGGATTTGCGGCCAGAAGCTTGCGATAGGCTGCCTCGGCCTGATCGTTCCTTTTTGCCAGCACGTACAAATCGGCGAGATCGCGCTGCAGCGAAATCTCCGCTGGAGCCAGCTTCGCGCCAGCCTCCAATTCAGCAATCGCGTCATCGTTCTTGTTCTCAGCCGCCAGCACTCGCCCCAGTTGAATTCGCGCCGCGGCCTCATCGGGATGCGCCGCCACCAGTTTACGCAGCTCCGCCTCAGCCTCGGGAAAGCGGCGCCCGCGCATGTAGATGTTCGCCAGCCCCGTCACCGCGTCCGACCCTGAAGCGTCAAGCGCGAGCGCTTTTTTATACTCCTCCTCCGCATCGGCGAACTTGTCTTGTTTCTCCAGGAGGAGTCCTGCCGCCAAATGAGGCTCCGGATCCTTCGGCTGCAACTCCGCCGCATGGTGGTAGGCCGCAATGGCTTCGTCCGGATTTTTCTCTTCTAGCACGTGCGCCAGAGAAAGCCATGCCCGCGCCTGGCCTTCTGCCACACGACTGGTAGGTTTAAGCTGCGTTGCGGCGCGTAAGAACTGTTCGGCATCGGGTCGGCCGCCCTTGGCGAGTTGCAATCCCAAATTCAGGTTCGACTCAAAAACATCGGGCTTCGCCGCGACTGATTTGCGGTACGCGGCAATCGAGTCGTCCATCTTACCCAGCCCATTTTCCGCAAACCCGAGATCAAACCACGCTTCATAATTGGCCGGATCGGCGGTCACGACCTGGCGCAGCAACGGCTCGGCCGCGGCGTAATCCTTTTTTTGAATGAACTCCTCAGCCTTGGTGAGTTCGGGCGGCGGCCCGACTTCCTCGGCAACTTTGGTGTGATGCACCGTACCCGCTCGCTTGCGATGGGTGCTGGAGGACGACCCGTCCGCCTGCGATTGAGAATCGGTCTGCGGAGAGGCCGAAGGGGAATTCGAAGTTTGCGCACTCGCGAACGTGCCGGCCACGCCCGCCAAAAGCGCGGCGACCGCTATTTTATGACCGATCATTGGAACGCGCCGTGCCATTGCCGTTGAGAATACGCGCCAGATATTTTCCTGTGTAAGAACCGGCCACCTTCGCGATCGCTTCCGGCGGCCCCGCGCCCACGATCTTGCCACCCCGGCTGCCGCCTTCCGGTCCCAGATCGATGACCCAATCCGCAGTCTTGATGACCTCCAGATTGTGCTCGATGACCACGATCGAGCCCCCTGCTTCAATCAGACGGCGAAAGGCCGCCAAGAGTTTGCTGACGTCGTCAAAATGCAGCCCCGTCGTCGGCTCGTCGAAAATGTAGAGCAGCCGCCGCTTGAGCCGCCCCTCGCTCCTGGATCCGCTCCTGCCTGCTTCCCGCGAGGCCGGCTGCAGGTGCGCCGCCAGCTTCATGCGCTGCGCTTCGCCGCCTGAAAGCGTTGTGGCCGACTGCCCCAGCCGCAGGTATCCCAGGCCGACTTCCTCCAGCGACCGCAGCTTCTCGGTGATCTTCGGCGCCTCGGCAAAAAATTTCAGCGCCTCCTTCACCGTCAGATTGAGCACTTCGTGTATGTTTTTGCCGCGGTAACGCACCTCGAGCACGGCTGGCTTGTAACGCGTGCCCTTGCACTCTTCGCAAATCAGTTCCACGTCGGCCAGGAATTGCATCTCCACCGTGACCGTGCCGTCGCCCTGGCAAACCTCGCAGCGCCCTCCGGGGATGTTAAAGGAAAAGTGTCCGGCGCCGAATCCACGCTTCTTCGCCTCAGGCAGTGAAGCGAACAGGTCGCGAATCGCATCGAACGCCTTGATGTAAGTGACTGGATTCGATCGTGGGGTGCGCCCGATCGGCGACTGATCGACTAGCACCGCTTCCTCGATATACTGGTCGCCCTCAAGGCTCTCCCAACTTGCGGCTGGTCCCGTAGCTCCATTGGACGACTGCTGTTTCGCCTGAGCCAGCGCGCGGTACAGCACTTGGTGCAGCAGCGTCGACTTACCCGATCCTGAAACACCCGTGATCGCGACTAGCATGCCCAGCGGAATGCTGATGTCCACGCCCTTCAGATTGTTCGCCCGCACGCCCCGAATCTTGATCTGCTGCGTACCCGGTTTGCGGCGCAGCACCGGAGCCTGAATGCGCAAGTCCTCCGAGAGATAGCGCCCGGTCAGCGAGACCGGATTGTGCAGGATCTCGTCATACGTCCCCTCAGCAACCAGTTTGCCTCCGTTCTCGCCCGCACCCGGACCCAAGTCGAGAATCCGGTCCGCCGCGCGCATGATGTCGGGATCATGCTCGACGACCAGAATGGTGTTTCCGAGATCACGCAGCCCGTGCAGAATTTTGATCAGGCGGTGCGTGTCTCGCGGATGCAGCCCGATCGATGGCTCATCCAGCACATACAGCGTGCCCACCAGCCGCGATCCCAGCGAGGTCGCCAACTGAATGCGCTGCGCCTCTCCGCCCGATAGCGTGGAAGAAAGCCGGTCGAGCGTCAGATACTCCAGACCCACATCATTCAGAAAGCGCAGCCGCTCGCGAATCTCTTGCAGCAACTTGTCCGCAATCTCCGCTTCCTGCGGACTCAATTTCAGTTGCTCAAAAAATCGCAACGCCTCCTCCACCGTGAGTCCGCAAAGCTCGCAGAGATTGCGTCCGTTGATCTTGACCTGCCGCGCTTCCAGTCGCAGCCGCGATCCGTTGCAATCCGGACACAGCGAATAGCCGCGATAGCGGCTGAGAAACACGCGAACATGCAGCTTGTATTTCTTGCGCTCCAGGTAGCTGAAAAATCCCCGAACTCCGAGGAATTTTCCCTCGCCGCTGAGTACCAGATTTTTGTGCGCTTCCTCCAGATCGGCCCAAGGCACATCGAGCGGGATCCCCGCCTGCTTGGCAAACCGCTTCAGATCGGTGAACAGCGGACGATACTTGGGCTTGGTCCACGGCTCAATCGCGCCCTCGGCTAACGTCTTGATCTTGTCCGGAATGACGAGGTCGAGATCGAAATCGATCGTGTTCCCGAACCCTTGGCAGCGCGGGCACGCCCCGTAAGGGTTGTTAAAAGAAAAAAGCCGCGGCTCCGGCTCCTCGTAACGCAGGTTGCATTCCTTGCATTCAAACCGCTGGGCGAACCGCAGTGTCCGTGTAGAGCGGACGCCCCCACCCGCTGCATCAGAGTCATCCTCAGGAATCTCAAAAATGACCTCGCCTGATTCGCGATAAGCGGTCTCAATCGCATCTACCACGCGCGTCCGGGCCTCGGCCGAGACCACTAGCCGATCGACCAGCACAAACACTGGCTCGGCAAAGTTGATATCGAGCAGCGACTCGGGGGTTGAGAATTCATAAATCTCGCCGCGCTGGTACAGCCGGTTAAACCCTGCCTTGCGCAAATCGAACAACCGCGTCTTCAGCGCGTCGCTCAGCTCCACCGTGGGTGCCCCACTCTTCTCGCGCTTTTGGCGAGAGGGTGGGGATTTTGATCCCCGCTTGCTTGTTCGCGACCCCTCCGAAGCCCTAGCCGTTTCCTGCAGCCCCGGTCTCTGCAGCGGAAACAGCACCTGCAATCGCGTCTCCGGATCGAGCGCCAGGATCGCATCCGCGACTTCATCGACCGTATCCTTCTTCACCTCACGGCCGCAGTTCGCGCAATACGTCCGCCCAACCCTCGCATACAGCAACCGCAGATAATCGTAGATCTCGGTTGCGGTCGCGACGGTGGACCGCGGATTCCGCGTCGTATTCTTTTGCCGGATCGCGACCGCGGGAGCGATGCCGTCAATCGTGTCCGCATCCGGCTTCTCGATGCGCTCCAAAAACTGCCGCGCATAGGCCGACAGCGACTCCACGTATCGCCGTTGTCCCTCGGCATAAATTGTGTCAAACGCCAGCGAAGATTTGCCGGAACCAGAGACCCCGGTCACCACTGTCAAGGTATTGTGCGGGACTTTGAAGTCAATATTCTTGAGGTTATGGACGCGGGCACCGCGTACAACAATGCTGTCCTCGGGATTCGAAACTGTCTGGGTTGGATCGGAAGACATCGGATAAAGGGCCCCGGCAGACCAGGCTGACTCCGAGCGCAAGCGCACAGAGCTTTCCGCAAGGTCTACCGAATCTTTCTATTATAAGGCAGGAAAGCGCGGTCTGCTTTTGGCACAGCAAACGGTGAATTCGGAATGCGTAGGACGATTCTCTGCGTTCTCAGCGAGTCCTCGGCGCACTCTGCGGTTAAAGGCTTTTTTCAGAAGAGAGAAGGTTCCCAGCAGCTATTGCGAGTTGGACTCGTTTTCTCGGTCGCGCCGTTTTCCGTACCGGATGGCAAAGACGAATCCAAACACCATGATGCCCAGCGGCGGCGCCAGCATCACAAAAATGGCCCGGTTGAGCGAGCGCTGTGCTTCCTGCGGCGTAGCCCTCGCGTTGGCGTTGCACATGGCACAGCCTTGAGCCCACGCCGGCGCTGTCCACAAGGCGACAACCAGCAGCAGAAAAATCATTCGTAATTTCCCAGCCAGCTTCATCGCCGCCTCAGTGCACCCCAAGATTCAGAATCCGCCCCGCATCCGGGAAGAAGAAGAAATACATGATAATGAAGCACCCAACCACGGCGGTCACCAACAGCCAGCGCATGATCGCCGTCTCGAATTTCAGATGCATGAAATACCCAATAATCAGCGCCGACTTAATGACCGACAGCACCAGCAGCGCCTCCAGCATCCGTACCGGCTCAAAGATCTGCTTGTAGCCGAGCACGACTTCTACGGCGGTCAGTACCAGCAATGCTCCCCACACCCAGAAATATTGTGCCTTGCTATCGTCGTGCTTTGCGACATCGTGCATGGTCAGAGTCCTCGCTCAAATTCAAGATGATCTTTAACTGATCCTAGTCGACATCAGATACACCAGCGGGAAGATAAACATCCACACTAGGTCGACAAAGTGCCAGTACAACCCCGCGACCTCTACATCATGCGCATCGTAATCCTTCGGCTTCAGGAAGAGAATGATTGCCGCAACCAGCAGCCCCAAGCCCAACGCATGAACTCCGTAATGAAAGACGTTGTCGGATGGAATCAGAAAATATCCTGCGATCCAAAGCACTCCAAGAACCGGCAGGAACCACTTTCGGAACGCCACCACGCCAAGATAAATCACGCCGATCGTGACGTGCAGCATGTGCATTGCAGTCAGGCCGAAGAACGTCGCCGGAAACTGCGGTACATTTTTTGAAACGTCCGCCAATTCTCCTGCCGCGGCGCTGGCAGGTTTGGGGAACCCGGGAATCGTCAGGCCTTCGCCAATCAGCTTGGTCCACTCCATCCCGTGCAGCACGATAAACGCCGTGCCAAAGACCATGGTGGCCAGTAGCCAGTTGCGTGTCCACGCCCGATCGCCGCGCTGCGCGGCAAACACCGCCATTACCATCGTTAGCGAACTCGAGAGCAGGCACGCAGTCATGATGGTGGCGTTGGCAATGCTCGCCGCATGAAAGGGAGTGGGCCACGCAGTGTAGATGCGGTTATAGCTGAATGCGAAAAGCAGCGCTCCAAAGGTTAGCGAGTCCGAGGCCAGAAACAGCCACATGCCCACCTTCTTCGAATAGGCTCCAAACAGCGGCGCCTCGTACGCTCCCGGCATCCCGTGTTCGACGGCACCATGCTCCAGCGTGGCGTTAGACATTCCTCAAGTTCCCCTTTCGTCGATCCTGCGGCAAATCCTTAACCAGGAGGGACACAAAGTTCCACGAAGGAATTCCTTTGTGAGCCTTCGTGTCCTTCGTGGTTTATGCTTCTGTCTTTACCGTGCGAACCCCAGCAGCGCGAACACATAAATCCACAGCACCGCCATAAAATGCCAATACCATGCCGTGATATCGACCACAATGCGGCGCATCTCCACCGGCTTGTGCAGCAGGGAAGCACTCGCCGCCCAAATCAGCGCAATCATCCCTCCACAAAGATGGATCGCGTGCGCGATGGTCAGCAAAAACACAAAGGAACTGTTGGGATTCGTGTCTACAAAGAATCCGCGAGCGTGCAGTTCTCCCCAACCCAGCCATTGCCCCGCGAGGAATGCAAGTCCTAGCACGACTGTGATTCCCAGCCAGGGAAATGATTTCTCGTTTCCCAGCGAGACTCCTGGAATCGACCTCACGGGGGCCAACGCCGCTTCCCTCGCCGCCTTTCGCCGCGCCAGTTCCATACTCACGCTGCTCACCAGAAGCACTGCGGTATTAATCGCCAGCAGCAGCCACGGCAAATCGACCCGGCCCCAGTCGCGGACGTAAGTATTCGAAGCGCCGTCGAAAGTGGGCAGCCCCTTCCGCACGATATACGCGCTGGTCAGCGAGATGAACACCATGCAGACGGTGGCAATCGCGCAGATAAGTCCCAGCCGCGCACGCCGCAACCGCGCGCCATAATTCGGAATGTCGCCGCCGCCGCGCCCGTCATCGCCACCACCTGCGGGGGGTACCGGCGGTTTGTGGCCGTGGCCAACGTGATCGATCGGAGTTGGAGTATAAGTCGCCATACCTGAATCTGATTCCGTACCTGCCCGACTCGTTGCCGATCTTCTCAGCGTTCTTTCTCAGCGAACTTTGCGGTCCAACCTTTTGGGTTATTCGTAACTACTGACGGTCTCAATGCGCCGTGCTGGTAGCCGGATCCGTCTGCATGACGTAATCCTTAGCCGCACCCGGTACTCCATACTCATACGGCCCGTGATGCACAACCGGCGTCACACCACCGAAATTGTCGTGCGGTGGCGGAGTCGACGTCGTCCACTCCAGCGTGGTTGATTCCCACGGATTGTCGCTGGCCTTCGGTCCCTTGAACATGCTCCAGAACAGGTTGATCACGAAAATGAGCTGCGCCGCAATCGTGATGAACGCCGCGTAGGTCATGAAAGTTTGCAGCGGAAGTAGCTTGGTTTGATAAGCCACTTCGGTGAACTGCGAGTAGCGCCGTGTCTGTCCCGCCATCCCCAGATAATGCATCGGCATGAAAATGGCATAGGTTCCCGCGAGCGTGAGGAAGAAGTGCAGTTTGCCCCAAGTCTCATTCATCATGCGCCCAAACATTTTGGGGAACCAGTAATACGTCGCCGCGAAAATGCCGAAAATCGCAGCAACGCCCATGATCAGGTGAAAGTGCCCGACCACGAAATACGTGTCATGCAACTGGATGTCGAGCACCGGCTGCGCCAGGAACGGCCCGCTCAGTCCGCCGGAAACAAACAACGAGACGAACCCGATGGCATATAGCATCGGCGTGCTGAAGCGTATGCGCCCTTTGTACATCGTCCCCAGCCAGTTGAAAGTCTTGATGGCCGAGGGCACGCCAATGCACATGGTCAGAATCGAAAACGCAAATGCCGAGTAGGGGCTCATGCCGCTCATGAACATGTGATGCCCCCACACCATGAACCCAAAAAAGCCAATCGACAGCATCGCGTAGACCATCGCCCGGTAACCGAAAATCGGCTTACGCGAAAATGTCGACAGAATCTGCGAGGTCACGCCCATGCCCGGCAGAATCGCGATGTACACTTCGGGATGTCCGAAGAACCAGAACAGATGCTGCCACAGCAGCGGCGAACCGCCTTTGTGGCCCATCACTTGGCCATTCACTACCACCAGCGGCACATAAAAGCTGGTGCCGAGGTTGCGATCCATTAGCAGCAGGATTCCCGCCGAGAGCAGTACGCCGAAAGCCAGCAGCCCGAGAATCGCGGTAATGAACCACGACCAGCAAGTGAGCGGCATCCGCATCATCGTCATGCCCTTGGCCCGCATGTCGAGCGTAGTAGTCAGGAAGTTCAGCGCTCCCAGCAGCGATGCGATGCAAAAAATGGCAATGCTTGTGATCCAGAGATCGGCGCCAAGTTGCTCACCCGGTCCGGCCGACGGCAGCGCGCTAAGCGGAGCGTAGCCCGTCCAGCCATGCAGCGGCGCGCCTCCGGTCACAAAGAAAGCGCAGATAATGACCACGAATCCCACAAACGTTGTCCAGAACGAAAGCATATTCAAGACAGGGAACGCCATATCTGGAGCGCCGATTTGGATGGGCAGGAAGTAGTTTCCGAATCCGCCCTGCGGCGCGGTCGTCAGTACGAAAAACACCATGATGGTGCCGTGCATCGTCAGCAGGCTGAGATAGGTCTCTGGCTGGATAGTACCCACCAGCGGCAGCGAGGCCGTGGGCCAGATCAAGTGAATGCGCATCAACAGCGATAGAAACATCCCGACAAATACAGCCGTGAGCGCCAGGAAAAAATACTGAATACCTATGACCTTGTGATCGAGGCTGAAAATGTATTTCCGAATGAAACCCTGAGGAGCGTGCGCGTGTACCGAAGCCGGGGTCGCCATTTTATTGTTTCTCCGCCTCCCGTGCGGCTACCCACTTGTCGAAATCTTCCTGGCTGACGACGTGGACCATGCCGTGCATCTTGTAATGCCCGAGACCGCAAAGTTCGGCGCAGGCAATTTCGTATTCACCGATCACTGTCGGCTTAAAGTGCATGGGAATATTCAAACCCGGAACCGCGTCCTGCTTGAAACGCAGCGAAGGCACAAAGAAGCTGTGAATCACATCCACGGCTCGCAGGTTCAAATTGACTTCGCGATTGACCGGCAAATACATCGTTCCGGTGACGATGTCGTCCTTGGCAGCGGGATCCGAAGTGTCCAGACCGACAGCCGCTTCACCGCCGGCCGATGGATCCATCAGCTTGACGCTGGTCTTACCGTATTTCCCGTCTGCCCCCGGATAGCGGAAGTACCAGGCAAACTGCATTCCCGTGACCTCCACTTGCACCGCGCCAGCTTCGGCTGGTTCGAAGCGCTGGCTCGCCCACACGTTGCTGCCCATCAGATTCAGGCCGATGAACAGAATCGCGGTGAGCACGGTCCAAACGACTTCCAATGTTGTGTTTCCGTGAGAATACTCAACCGGGCGAGCAGAGGGACTCTCGCGATACCTCCACACGATGTATCCGAGCGAGAGTTGCGCCGCGAGAAATACAACGCCCATAATCACGAAGGTGAGAGCGAACTGGTGATCGATCCAGCCGGCGGCGGCGGATGCCCCAACAGGCAGCCACCACGTCTTGGCGACGAAGAAATATGTGCTGACGAGAGTGATCAGCCAGATCAAAAACAGTAACGCGAGGCCCATTCCACAGCCCTCCTAACCCTAAGGACGAAACGAAAAGGATTTCCCCACGGCCGCTGCTGCGCCCCACAGCGCAAGCACCAGTCGGCGGCGAGTGTACCACACCCACGCGTGAAAATATCAGTGGCTTAATCAGAAAAAATTAGCCACGGATCAACACGGATATCCACGGATTACAAAATCCGAGAAAAAAGTTCTGATACTCAAGTCATTTGGGCGCCCGCGGGGCTTAAGCCGAAGAAAAAGAAATCGGGAGGGGCAGAAGCTGACAAGCTATCAGGCTTTAACCCTTCAGGTTCGCTGTTGAATTTTTCAGCAACTGCTATGCGAGATACCGTCCCTAACGAAACCCGACCCGCTCTCGCTTTTTTGATCCGTGCAAATCCGTGAAAATCCGTGGCCAATGTTTTCTTACTTCTCCGACCACTCCGGCACGCGCCCCGGAGTCCAAGGCGCTCCCGCCGCCTCCATATCTTTCTCCAGTCTGCTGAGATCGACCTCCACGAGTGTATGCAGCTTGCTCAGTTGCTCGCCGAACTCGGCTGCTGCGATGTTGTAGGAGTCGATATGCGACTGCGTCGGCTTCGCCAGCGAGAACCGTTCGCCTTCCATGATCGAGATCACCCTCTGGTCGATCGACGACGGTACCGGCTCATTCCGCTTCGCGATATCCATGTCCCCGCGCAGGGCCCGCAGAATTTCCCGATCACGTTGCTCGATCCCATCCGCGACAGTTCCCAGTTGTTTCTCAACAGCGGGAGTTTCTCGCAGCGCCTCGCGAATCGTCTTCAGCCGTGACTCCACATCCGTAGCGGTGCGCAACGCTCCATTCACCGCACGATACAACCGCGCCGTCTTGCGCAGAAATTCCTCCTGGGCAGTCCAATCAGCCGCCGTCATCGACGCCGAACCCTCCGTTACCACTTTGAACGACTGCGGACCGGCCAAATCCGTCACCACGCCGCCGACTTTCTCGAACATCCGCACCGAGTAGTTGCCCGAAAGCACCAGCGGGCCCTGAGCTGTCGCGTCGGGAAAATCGTCTCCCTCCTCTTTCTCATCTGGTGTGTGCAACCGCGCCGCTGGATAACGCAGATCCCACGCCACGCGCTGGAACCCTGCCTCTGTGCTTCCATCCACGCGCCGGATCGCCGCTCCACTCTCGTCATACACCACAAAGTAAACTTCCGGCTTGGCCTCCTCCGCCTCGGCGCGCAGTTCGTCATTCGTCGGATATGGAAGCGTCTGATTCCTCTTGGCCGCATCTTTCTCCGCTTCCTGCCGCTTTTCTTTTTTCGTCTTGATCTTTTCCTTCATGTACGCCGTGAACACGGCGCCGTACGGAGGATTGTCGGCCGTGTAGAATGCATCTCCCTGAAATCCTTTTTTAGGCTCGCCCAGCGGATGCCTTTCCACATAGAGCAGCGCATCCTTCACTGGAAACACGTCCGCAGCCTGGTCGGTCGATTCCGGCTTCAGTTGCCGCAACGGTGTGATGTCGTCCAGCACGTAGAATCCGCGCCCGAACGTCGCAATCACCAGGTCGCCCTCGCGCGCCTGAATCACCATGTCGCGCACCGCGATGGTCGGCAGCCCGCCTTTCAGCCGCACCCAATGCTGTCCGCCATCAATGGAAAAGAATGCACCATACTCTGTTCCCGCAAACAACAGGTTCGGATTGACCGTATCTTCCGCAAACGCGAGCACGGGTCCATTCTCCGGCAGATCGCCGGCAATCGAAGTCCACGTCTTTCCCGCGTCCGTCGACTTCAGTAAATACGGTTTGAAATCTTCGTTCTTGTGGTTATCAAACGCCGCATAGACCGTATTCGCGTCATGATTCGAAGCCGCCAGGCGGCTCACGTAAGTCATTTCCGGAACGCCGGAAAACTTTTCATAGTTCGTCCAGCTCGCGCCGTCGCTCGTCACCTGAATCAGGCCATCGTCGGTGCCCACGTAAATCAATCCCTCTCGCTTTGGAGACTCCGCAAGCGCCACAATATTTCCGTAAAACGAAGTCGACTGATTCTTCGCCACTGCATCCGGCCCCCACACCTTGCCCATCACTGGCAGCTTGTTGCGATCGATTTGCCGTGTCAGGTCCCCGCTGATCGCCTTCCAGGTGTCGCCGCGATCGTCGCTGCGAAACAATTTATTCGCCGCAAAATAAAGCCGTGTATGCACATGCGGGCTGATGATGATTGGCGAATCCCAGTTCCAGCGCAGCGGCGGCTCGCCCTTGCCCTCCAGCGGCTGCAAGACGAGCTCTTGCCCCGTTGTCTTGTCGTAGCGCACCAGCACGCCATATTGCGATTCGGCATAAACCGTGTTCGGATCCACCGGGTCCACCTGCGATCGAAAGCCATCGCCGCCGGTCGTCACGTACCAATCCGAATTCATAATCCCGTTCAGATTGCGCGTCCGCGACGGCCCGCACCATGAAAAATAGTCCTGCGTTCCTCCGCACACGTTGTAAAACGGTGTCGCATTGTCTACGGCCACGTCATAGAACTGCACCGTCGGCAAGTTGGCCTTGAACTGCCAGCTCTTCGCGTCGTCGTAGGTCTCATACATCCCGCCATCCGATCCCAGCAGCCAATGCTTGGTATCGTCGGGATCGATCCACATCGCGTGATTATCTCCGTGATGATTCGCCTCGTTGATCTTGTGCAGAGTCTTGCCACCATCGAGCGATTCGCGTAGCGAAACGCTCATCACAAAAATACGATCCACATTCTTCGGATCGGTCACCACCCGCGCGTAGTACATCGCCCCTTGATCGAATTCGTTGCGGCGCTCCCAGGTCGCGCCCTTATCGCTCGAACGGAAGATTCCGCCCTTGCCATCGCCCGCTTCAATCGTCGCGTAAACCACATTGGGATCGGCCGCCGAAACTGCCAGCCCAATCCGCCCCATATCCACCGTTGGCAATCCCGCATTCAACTTCTTCCAAGTAGCGCCCGCGTCGGTCGATTTGTAGATCGCACTCTCCGGCCCGCCATCAATCAGCGTGTAAACATGCCGCCGCCGCTGGTACGCCGCCGCGTAGACAATATCCGGGTCCACCGGATCGAGCGCGACATCCACCACGCCCGTGTTCTCGCTGATAGTCAACACCGCCTTCCAGTTTTTCCCGCCGTCCACACTCTTGTAGAGCCCGCGATCCCCTCCCGGCCCCCACAACGGCCCCTCCGCGGCCACATAAACGACTTTCGAATCCCGCGGATCAACCACTACTCGGCCAATATGCTCCGACTTCTTCAGTCCCAGATTCTGCCAGCTCTTGCCGCCATCGTCAGAGCGATAGATTCCATCTCCATAGCTAACGCTGCGCTGCGAATTGCTCTCGCCCGATCCCACCCACACCACCGACGAATCATTCGGATCGAGCGTCACCCACCCAATCGAATACGATTCCTCGCCGTCGAATACTGGAGTCCATGTCGTGCCGTCGTTCACAGTCTTCCAAACTCCGCCCGACGCGACGCCCACGTAGTACTCGTTTTTATTCTTCGGATTCACCGCAATCGACATCACGCGCCCCGAAGCCGCCCCGGGCCCGATCAGGCGAAACTTAAGCCCGGCAAAAGTGTCGGCCGTCATTCCGCCTTTTTTCTCTTCCTTCTTTGGTTCTTCCTTCTGCTCCGGCTTCTTCTGATCTTTCTTTGGAGTCTTAGCGGCCGGCGGATTTTTCTTGTCGGCATCTTTGTCCTGCGTTGTCTGTGCGCGCAAAGTGAATGACCCGAACAGGGCCAAGACGAGAACGAAAATGGCGAATGATTTCATGAAGCGCTCCAATCCAATCTGACGTGTCATTCAAAAGCGGGTTCAGTTTGCCCGCCGAACGACCTATGCAATCTGTTGCGAGCGCCAAGGCCCTCTAACGAGGGAGCGCGCGCACGCGACGTATCCTTCACCAACCTGCCCCAAATCCAAAACCGATATGTATACAGGATTCTCATCCTGGAGAGAAGCCCAAGCTTTTCTCCGCGCTCTCCGCGCCGCGTTTCTCAGCGATCTCGGCGGTTAAAAGCTTTCCAGAAAGCCGTCAGGTTAAAATCAGTCCCATGTCCCGCAAGCCTCAAGTTCACGGCCACGACACGCGCTTCATGAAGATGCAGAAAAACAACTGCTTCGTCTGCGGCATGAACAATCCCGACGGCATGCGCCTCGAGTTCCTGCTCGACGAAGAACGCCAAACCTTCTTCTGCAAATTCCGCCTTGGCAAGCGCTATACCGGACCGCCCGGCCACTGCCACGGCGGCATCATCGCCAGCATTCTCGACGATGCCATGGGCAAAGTGAACAAATTGCATCACGTCGTCGCCCTCACCAAGGAGATGACCGTCGAATATCTCAAGCCCGTCCCACTCCACAAGCCGCTGCGCGTCGAGGGCAAAGAAGTGAGCGTGGAAGGCCGCATCCACATCAACGCCGCCGAAATCCTCAACGAAAAAGATGAAGTGCTAGCCCGCAGCAAAGGCACCTTCATCGCCATCGACCCCGAAAAAATGTTCGCCAAATTCGTAGAAAGATAGCGCGGGTGCCCCACGCTTCCTTCGCGTTTTTTTGCGAAAGAGGGTGGGGATTTTGACTTGAGTTGTCACCACGACGACCCATACTGCAGTTGGGCGCGCGCGGGGTTCCGCAAATCCACCCGCGGGCTGTAGAATGAACTAGCGGCGAAAACCCACGTGGCACCATCATCCAAAGGGTGAGCTGATAGCTGACAGCTGAAGGCTGACAGCTGCTTTTCGGAGTCCACACATGTCCCAACACAACGGCACCAACACCAGTCTCCGTCTCAAGACCGGCCTCGCCGAGATGCTCAAGGGCGGCGTCATCATGGACGTCACCAACGCCGAACAGGCCACCATCGCTGAAAAAGCCGGCGCCGTCGCGGTCATGGCGCTCGAACGCGTCCCCGCGCAAATTCGCGCCGAGGGCGGCGTAGCCCGCATGGCTTCGCCCAAAAAGATTCGCGAGATCATGGCCGCCGTGTCCATCCCGGTCATGGCCAAGTGCCGCATCGGCCACTTCGCCGAAGCTCAGATCCTCGAAGAACTCGGGGTCGACTACATCGACGAATCCGAAGTCCTCACCCCCGCCGACGAATCCCACCACGTCGACAAGCACGCCTTCAAAGTCCCATTCGTCTGCGGCGCGCGCAATCTCGGCGAGGCCCTGCGCCGCATCGCCGAAGGCGCTGCCATGATCCGCACCAAGGGCGAAGCCGGCACCGGCGACGTAGTTCACGCCGTCAAGCACATCCGCCAGATTGTTCAGGAGATGAAGATTCTCACGGTTCTCAGCGAAGAAGAACTCTACGCCAAGGCGAAAGAACATCAGGCCCCGTACGAATTGATCCGCATCGTCGCCAAAGCAGGGAAGCTCCCTGTCCCAAATTTCTCTGCTGGAGGAATTGCGACGCCAGCCGACGCGTCACTCGTGATGCAACTCGGCGCCGAAGCTGTCTTCGTAGGCAGCGGCATCTTCATGAAAGACTCCACCACCTTCGCCGATCCAGTGGAAGCGGAGAAGCGCGCCCGTGCCATCGTGAAAGCTGCCACGCACTATCAGGACCCTAAAGTATTACTTGAAGTCAGCGAAGACCTGCAGGGAGCCATGAAAGGCCTGGCAGTCGCAGGCCTGGACGAAGCCCACATGTTGCAAACCAGGGGCTGGTAATCTTCTCCGGGATGAATGGACGCCTGTTCTACGTTCTGCGCTAACTCGCGTCTTTCTCCGCGATAGCTGCTGCCTGGTCGCCGCCCAATGTAATGGAGCTATACCAGTCGATCGTACGGGTGAAGTACATCACCGCCGCGATTGCAAGGAAGCTAGCCACCGCTCCGACCAACAGAGCATTGTCCTCGAGCCGCAACAGCAGGTAGATAAAAACGTAAAGCAAGCTAAACACAACGAGAGCACGTAGGCCCTGCGCTCGACTGCCGAAGATCCACTTTGCGTTCGCCGATAGCAACAGCACGGTAGCGCCGCCCGCTACCAAAAAGCCCCAGTCAAACCCAATTCTTTCCGCCAGCGACAACAGAAGCAGATAGAAAATTAGTTGAGCCAGGCCGACCAGAACATACTGCGCAGGATGCACACGCTTGCGAGCTGTCACTTCGAAAATGAAATAAGAGAGAAACACCAATCCCACAAACAACAATTCGTACTTTAGGGAACGGTTCACTGACTGGTAAGGATCCGCTACCTCGACAAAGGAAACTCCCAGAGCAGCGCTGTCCAGGTTGCTCACTGCAACGTTGGTTCCCTCGGCGCGAACCCCACGTGCGATGAAAGGCACAAGCCATTCCCCACTAAAGCCGTGTGTAGAAACGGTACGTTTGACCGGAAGGAAGCCTCCATCGAAACCGGGACTTGGCCAATCCCCCTCGACGTTAAGATGTGAGGTCTTGCCATAAGCCAGCACGGCAAGCCGTTGCGCTCCAGAAAAACGCAAGGATGCAGTCACGCGAAATGCGGCATTAGGTTGGGCCATGTCGCCCGCCTTCACTCCCAGATAAGTGAGGGGTAGCCGTTGTTCACTGTTCGCGTCGGCAGCACTCTCTACTGGAACGAAGGTCATCGTTTTCCCATTTGCCGTCAGAGTTCCATCCGCTAGCGCTCCGTGAGCGTTGCTCACGCCTATAACGATTCCAGCACGAGACCAGTCAAGCTCGGCATCTGTGGGAGCGGCCGACGGCACGCCCGCCAGATCGAAAGCAGCATCGAATTTCAGATCTGCCTGGAAGACCGGGACCTTGAAAAGCGAGCGCCGGCGTTGCTCCGTGCGCACCTTTACCGAGGCGTCTCCCTGAGCAGGGAAAACAAGGTAGACTCCTGTTGTCGCAAACGCCCCTTTATAACGCGGCGGGATCGTGTAGGGAATCGTGAGCACGGGACCGAGAAATATCTGCTGCCCCCCGACGTGGTTGCTGATCTCCTGTATGACATCCTTGGCCCGATTGGTTCGGTCCTCGACGATATTGCTCACGAAAATGGCGGGAATTGCCATGAGCAAGGCGAGAAAGCTGACTACCACCAGCTTGATTCCCATCGAGCGGGACCGATTCCGGATCAGAACAGACACCGGCGTAGCAGAGATTTGGCTCAAACAGTCCTCCTGATTTTCCAGCCTCGCGCCAAGCTCAAAGAGCAACCGTAATCTTATTACAAATAACTTTGCGTTGTAAAGTACATTAAATGTTTCGCCTGACTTTTCTCCATTTTGCCATTTGTGCGGAGTTCGTTGGGGAGAGATGCAGAGATAACTTCCCCACAAGTAACTTGACTTCGAGCCTTCCTGACCAATGCTCCGATTGGACACAGTTCGCAACACCACGTCTTCGAATGGCTCCGGGCTTCCGGGGCCATTTCCATTTGATCGGGGGCAGCGTTTGGGTGGCGCGAGTGCTCCGGGCGCTCCTAAGGTATTCGAGGGACCCGGATCACGTTCGCCCTGCAATCCCGCAGATTCTGGCACGCCATCGGCTTCAGGTCTTTCGTGAGGCACAGCGAAACGGCCGTCAGGTAGTTGTTGCCGCAGCTAACGGTCAGTTCATCCGTCCTGAGGCTTGGGTTGGCCTGAACAAATTGGTTTTTGATCTCTTGGGGCGAAATGGAAAAGTTCTCTCGCGGAGCCGCAAACCGTTCCGGCACTTTCACCGACGTGAACGCGTGGCGCAAGAGTTTGAAGTAGCTCTCAGCATCAAGCCCGCTGCAGGTGCCGTGAACACTCCATTCGTGATTCACCAGCCCTGCGTCCGGCATGATGTCCGCCATCGCGGCTGGATTCGAGAGGCCAGGCGCCGTCGAACAGTTCTCGGGATAGCCGTCGGTGTACTGCGGCCACAGCCCGTGTACAACGAACCCATGATGTCCTGACTGGCACTCAGGCTTGTCCGCGTGCGAGTGGCAAAACTCCGGCGACCAGGAGAGCGTCAGCAGATAGTAATCGAACACACCCGGCGTCCCCTGCGTCGCCTGGCGAGAGCCATGATGTTTCGAATAGCCCGCCGCAGCGGCGAGCACAGCCAACAACAGGACAGCAACCAACACAGGCTTTCTCATTCTTCTTCCCAATCCCACTGGCGCCCGTTTCCAGTCAGCTTCGCGCGCTTTCTTACTCCAAGCATCGTTGATTTTGACCGTCGCGACTGTCCCGAAGAGGTGCCTTCGACCCCTACTTCGCCGGAAGAAACTCAATCGTCACGTCGCGGCTCGCCGGCTTAAAGTCAAAATCCGCGGTCACAAAAACGCGGTCACCCGTCTCCGCCGCGAGTTCCACGCCAAACGCATCTACGTAGGGAATCTGCCGTTTGAGTTTGATCAACGAAGCCCGAATCGCTCGCTCCGCATCCGCTGGGACAACTTCAAATCCAAAGGCACTCATTCGCGAGATCACCAACTCCATCGCGGCTCTGCCATGCGCCTTGCCCGTAATTCCGGCAATCTCGCCCCAATGCACTGCCGAAACCATGACTGCGCACCCTCCCGCCAGGTGCGATTTGATGATATCCGCAACCCGCTCTGCGCCGGCCTCGTTATCGAGATACCGCAAGATCGCGCTCGAGTCGAGGACGTAGGTCACCATTTATCCTTCCGCCCCCGCTCCCGTTTCAGCGCTTCGGAAAGGGAGGGCTTTCCCGAGAAGAGTCCGCGCGTCTTGTCGACCAGTGCTTCCGACACGGGTTCCAGAACAATGCGCGATCCCTCTTGCGTAACCGCAATGCGTGTCCCGGGCTTGATGCCCAGCGATTGCCGCATCTCGGAAGGAATCACAAACTGGCCTTTTGTGCTTACAGAAGTGATCTGTCGGATCATGCTTACATTATATCATCAAGTAAGACCTAGCGCCGTTCCTGGGTGCCTCGTCCAAGCTCAGCTTGGGGGATTTTCTGCTGTGTTCGGCCCCGATCCACCGCTGGTAAAATAAAGCCATGTCGCGAGGCGGTTCAACCCGATACTTCGCATATGCATTCGTAGTTCTCTGCCTCCTGATCCCACAGGCGTTGAGGCCCGCTGGCCGGGGCTTGCAAGCCGACAGCCTCGCCGCCAAAACGTCCAGCCCAACTCCCGTTCTCATCGAGCTATTCACCTCTGAGGGATGCTCCAGCTGTCCTCCGGTCGATGTCCTTCTCAAAAACCTGGACGCCGCCCAGCCGATTCCTGGCGCGCAATTGATCGTCCTGAGTGAGCACGTGACCTATTGGGACCAGGATGGCTGGAAAGATCCCAACTCCTCTGCTGCGCTAACCGAGCGCCAGAATTCCTATGAAGCCGCTCTCGGCCAGAAGGAGCTATATACTCCACAGCTCATTGTCGATGGAAGTCATGAAGTGAAGCCGGGGGATCCCAAACAAGTGGAGGAGACTCTGCAGAAAGCTGCGGCCACTCCTAAAGTTTCCGTGCGCATCGGCGAAGTCACCGTGGATCCCGGAAATCCAACTGTGTTGCATGCCCGCGTTGAAACCGACGCGAACTTCGAAAAACACAACGCCGACGTCTACCTCGCCGTTGCCCTGGATCACGTAGAATCCCAAGTCTTGCGCGGAGAAAACGGAGGCCGCCACCTGATACACGTCGCGGTCGTTCAGGAACTCACCAAAGTAGGGAAGCTTCCGAAAGGAAAGAGCTTCGCGCAGGACGTTCAATTGAAACTCAAGCCCGGCACCGATCCCAAGAACCTCCGCCTCGTAGCCCTTGTTCAGGAATCCGGCCCCGGCAAAGTCCTAGGCGCCGCCCTCCGGAAGCCCGCAATCTGACGAATAGTCTTTGCTGTGAATGGACGGAAGCCGCGAAGCGGCGAAAGAGTGCAGCCCACGATGCAAGTCGTGGGAATGAAAACAAGGTGATCGGTGCAGCCCCGTAGGGGCGCATGACGTACATCCTGAACCGTCAAGCTGCGAGAAACGATGAATCTGGAAGGACACCAGTTTCAGTCGTGCCGCAAAAAGCTACGCAACTTCGGCTTTAGCCGCGGATTTCCGCCCTTGCGGAAGCCTAAAATACCAGCCGATGAACCATTCCCACCAACACGACAGCCTGATCCCGCATCCTAGCGATGACTGATTAATAAACGGCCTTTTCCCCGCATGCAGAAGCGCGCCCCGATTATCCTGGCCCTCCTCTTTGTCGCAACCTCGTCCTCTTTCGCTCAAAAAATCGAAGCCGGAATCTTCCTCGATTACCTAGGCATCTCGCAAACCAGCACCAACAACTTTGGCCTGGGCGCACGCTTCGGATACCGCGTTCATCGCGATGTTCTGTTGGAAGGCGAATTCGCCTACGACTACGGAATCAACTTCGACGAAGCCTACCGCAACATCGTCAATGGTAGCATCGCCGCCATCGAACGCACCTCCATCGGCGTCACCCAAGGTCTGATCGGCCCCAAACTCCAGCCCTCGGGCGGCGGATTTCGCCCGTACGTCACTCTCAAAGCCGGGTTCGTGGATTTTCGCCTCAGCCCCAGCCTGTTCCCTTACAGTGACGTGGCCAGCGCCGTCTTCGGCCTTCGCACTTCCACGTTGAACGCCGCCATCTATCCTGCCGCAGGCGTCGAAGCGACCCTGGGCCCGGTCGGCTTGCGACTCGAAGCAGGCGACCAGATCTACTTCAACCGTGGCGCGCACAACAACCTGCGCATCACCTTCGGCCCCATCCTGAGGTTCTGATTCCAAGTTAGAGGTATACTGCTGCGGCCAACGATGATTGGGTCGAACGCCGTTGGTGGGAGGGATGAAACATGCCCGTTAAACAAGGGGATTTGAGCCTTTTGCAACACCCCGCATCGCGCCATCTTCTGGAATCAAAAATTCCGGCCCGACTGGCCTACGTGGCGACCGACGGCACGCCGCGGGTGATTCCAATCTGGTTTCACTGGAACGGAGCTGAGTTTGTCATGGGCACTCCGCCCAAGGCACCCAAGCTGAAGGCTCTCGCCAAGAATCCCAGAGTCGCGCTCACCATCGACGACAATACTTTCCCCCACAGAGTTCTGCTCGTCCGCGGCACCGCGCGCCTGCAACCGCTACAGGGGATCGTTCCGGAATATGCCATGGCAGCCGACCGCTATTTCGGACCCGAACAGGGTAAAGCCTGGGTCGAGCAAATGGGCAAGATGATCTCGTCCATGGTTCGCATCACGATCACCCCCGACTGGGTCGGCCTGCTGGATTTCCAGACACGCTTCCCTAGCGCTCTCCCGCTGTAAGTAAACCGGCGCGATCGCGGTCGTTCGTGGTCCCCCATCCGGCTTTCTTGAAGTCCGTTCCGGTAAAATTACTGCAGGATGAAGATCGGAGTCCTAGCCCTGCAGGGCGATTTCGACGCCCACCGCCTCCGGCTCGAGCAGCTCGGCGCCGAAGTCGTGCTCGTGAAAAAGCCCGAACAACTCGACGACATAGACGGTCTTATCATCCCCGGCGGCGAGTCCGGTACATTCTTAAAACTCCTGGGCGACGCCGGATTCGAGAAGCTAAAACAATTCGTCCGCCTGAAGCCCACCTTCGGCACCTGCGCCGGCGCCATTCTGCTCGCCTCAGAAGTCGAGAACCCCAAGCAGGCTGGACTAGGCGCGCTCAATATACGCATCCGTCGCAACGCCTACGGACGCCAGATCGACAGCTCCATCCGCGAAGGGCTACTTGGCAATTCTCCACTGGAAATGGTCTTCATCCGCGCTCCCAAAATCGAGCACGTCGGTTCCGGCGTCGAAGTCATCGCCACCGAAGGCCAAGATCCCGTAGCGGTCCGTCAGGGAAGGGCGATGGCCGCCACCTTCCATCCCGAACTCTCCGAGGACACGCGCGTGCACCAGGCCTTTCTCGATTTAGTCTCAAACGGAAAGAGGTCTTAACCGCAAGAACCGGTCTTGTCATCCTGAGGCGGGGTCCTTTGCCCGCCGAAGGACCGATGCAATTTGGCGGTTAAAAATATCCTTGACAATCTCACTCGCGTAACTGTAAGGTTACGTATAATGCGGAACCGATCGGTTACATATTCTTCGGAAGTCACCTTCCAGGCGCTCTCCGATCCCACGCGCCGCGCGGTCCTAGACCTGCTCCGCCGCGGCAGCCAGCCCGCTGGACACATCGCCGAAGCCTTCCCAGTCTCCCGCCCCGCCATTTCCAAACATCTGCGCCTGCTGCGCCGCGCCCACCTGGTCCGCGAACACCGCGAAGGCCGTAACCGCATCTACCAACTCAATCCCGAACCGCTCCGCTCCGTCGACTCCTGGATCGAGCAGTACCGCACCTTCTGGAGCCATAGTCTGGCCAATCTGAAATCTTTTGTAGAAGCCGAGCACGCCAAGGAAATGCAAGCCTCACGCAAACCAAAATGAACTCGAGAAAGGAAACTTCGATGACGAAGTCAATTCGCGCCCTATCGCTAATGCTCCTGATCACGCTCGCCTCCACCTTCGCTCTCGCCCAAACCGACGTCCAGAAGGCGTTCGCCACGCTCAAGAGCATGCCCGGATCCTGGGAAGGGAAGTCCGCCGACGGCCGCTCCCTGCAAGTGATTTTCAAAGTAGTTTCCGGCGGCTCCGCCGTGATGAGCGAAATCATGGGCCAGGGCCCCGAAGACATGATCTCAGTCTTCCATCTCGACGGACCTAACAAGCTGCTCATGACGCACTACTGCGGCTCCGGCAACCAGCCGCGGATGCAGGCCAGTGTTTCTCCTGACGGCAAGACCATCACCTTCAACTTCATGGATGCCACCAATCTCAAGAGCCTCGATGATGGCCATATGTACCGATTGGTCCTCACTATGCTCGACGATAATCACCACACCGAAGATTGGACGTTCATCGACCACGGCAAAGAGATGAAGGAATCGTTCGACCTGCATCGCAAACTCTAAGCTCGTGTTGGACGGACGCTCAATGTGGGGCGGGCACTCCTGCCCGCCGCTTTTGACTTTAGCTTTTGATTTTCAAAAGGAGCAGCACACACCATGGCAACCGCCACCATCACTCCGAACCAGGACACCGTGCTCGCCGAGATTTTCATCGCCGCTCCGCCCGAGCGTGTCTTCGAAGCTATCAGTGACCCAAGCCAAACGGCGAAATGGTGGGGCGCGAAAGGCCTCTACCGTCTCTCGGAAACCGTTGCCGACGTGCGTCCCGGCGGAAAATGGCGCAGCGCGGGCGTCGGTGACGATGGCACGCCCTTTCATGTCGAGGGCGAATATCTCGAAGTCGATCCGCCGCGCCGCCTGGTTCATACCTGGACGTCCAGCTACATGGGTCCGATGAAGACCGTGGTCTACTGGGATCTGCAACCGCAGCCTGTGCATGGCCTGCATCCGGGCGGCCCGCGAAAGGCTGGCACCGGAACCTTGGTCAAGCTGCGTCACGAAGGCTTCGCCGGCGCTGCCCAGGCTGCGATCGGTCATGGCGAAGGTTGGAAGCGGGTCATGGGATGGCTGGTGGCCTACGTGGAAAAAGGCGAGACCGTGGACACGCGCAAGTAAGCCAAGGATTGCATGGATTTTCGCGGATTCGAATGGCAACGGCGCATCGACGCTTTCAGGAATGTGGTTAGAATTCCTAACTTCATTCGGTAACTGAACAACTGCAATCAGCTGGGACGACATGCGCCAGCAAGAAGTCTGCGACGCGCGTATACGCGTCGATCTGGTTTTCGACGCGGGCAAATCCGTGTCCTTCGTTTTCGTAAATCTTGTAATCGACCTTGCCCCCGCGTTTCTGGATCGCGTCGATGACCTGCTCAGTTTCCGACTTGGGGCAGCGCGGATCATGTCCTCCGGCAAGCAGAAGCAGCGGCGCCTGGATCTGGTCAATAAAGTTGATCGGCGACCGCTCCTCATAGAGCGCTTTGTTCTTCACTGGATCCCCCATCGTCGCCAGATCGGATTCTTGCAGCACGGGATCTTCATTTTGAATTTCCGTGAACCAATTCACGAACGGCACAATCGGCACACCCGCCGCCCATACGTCCGGAGCTTTCGTCACCGCCATCATGCTTAGATAGCCCCCGTAGCTTCCACCCATCACCGCAATCTTTTTCAGATCGAGGTGACCGGTCTGCTTAATCCAGTCCAAGCCCGCCAGCACGTCCTGCAAATCGCCGCCGCCCATGTCGAACAAATTGGCTTGTTGAAATTCTTTTCCGTATCCGGTTGAGCCGCGATAGTTGGGCGCCAGCACCATGTATCCTTGATTGGCGGCGAACTGAATGAACCGGTTAAAAGAATTCATGGTCTGCGCCGCAGGTCCGCCGTGAATATAAACGATCGCCGCATTCTGCCCGTTGCGGGCCATGTTGAATGGCACGTAGAGAAGTGCGGAGATAGTCCACTTGCCGTCGCGGCTGGGATAGTGCACCAGGTATGGCTCAACCATATCTTCCGAATGCACGCCCGCGATCAGCGAATGCGTGAGTTGTTGTGACTTGCCGCTGCCAAGGTGATAGACCCACAGATCGCCGGGAGCGGTTGGGCCATTGTGGCTATAAAGCAGCCGAGAGCCGTCAATGCTGAAAGCCGAACGCCCGCCCGCAGGTTCGTTCACGCCTTTCGCGACGGGCAGAACGTTAGACTGGCCGTTTGCGAGATCGTGCAAGTAAATGTCGACGTTGCCATCCACGTTTGCGGTGAAGGTTATGTGTTTGCCATCGGGAGAGAATTCGCCGCCACGAATTTCCCATTTGTCTTTGGTGAGCCATCGTATCGTGCCTGGCCGAAAGAGCCCGGTAACAGATGCGCCCTTATCACTGAAAGAGAGGAGAGCGATATTCTCGTATCCGTTCGCTGCGTTAGAAGTAATGAGTATCTGTCCTCCGTCGGGAATCGAGCGAGGATCGATGCCGTTAGCTTTGTACAGCTGTTCGCCCTGATGCGAGGTGAGAAGCGTGCTTTTACCCGAGGCTAAACCGGCGATGAAAATATTCGAATCCGTTCCCTTTGCCTGCGATTGCGTGTAAACGATGTACTGGCCGTCTTTCGACCATATGGGATTCGTGTTCCGCTTATCCTGCGCTGTGTTGGACGTGAGATGCTTCACCTCGCGCATGACCATGTCGTAGATGTCGATCTCGTAGGCTGCGGACGTTTTCGGCTTCACTTCATACGCAAGGTAGCGCCCGTCGGGCGACCAGGTCGGATTGATCTCCGCAATCTCGCGCGTCTGGGTCAAATTCACGACCTTGCCAGTCTTCGGCGACACTAGAAAAATGTCCCATTGCTCATTGCCGTCATAGTCAGACTGGTAAGCGATCCATTTACCGTCCGGCGACCACGCCGGCGCGGCCTGCCGCTGGTCGCTCACCGTCAACTGCACCGGCCATCCACCCTCTGCGGGGACTAGCCAGAGATTGTTGCGTCCGCTCATGTTCGAGATGAACGCGATGCTTTTCCCATCCGGCGACCACGTCGCACGCCCGACCTGGTGCGTCATGTAAAGCTTTTCAATGGTGAGACTGCGCGGCTCGACCTGCGCGTTGGGCTTCGAGGAGATTTTCTTCGGATCGGTAATCGCCATAGGCGCAGGCAAAATCTGGGCAGCACTTTCAGCAACAACGGCACTCATGACCAGTACAATGGCGAACGGTGCGCTCACGCGCATGACGCGGAACTTCAAATGCGGGGCCTCAAAGATTGAAGTAGAAAAGAAAGTCTAGCAGAGGCGAGTTTTGTCTTGTCATCTTGAGCGGAGCGAAGGACCTATGCAACTCCCGGGGCCGCGGGCGACACGCTGAAGCGCTCTACGCCTTCGGGTTGTTATGTATTTCCACGGTGCTCCAGGTCTTATCCGCCGCGTGGCACAAGTTCTCCAGCGCGCAGTCGGCGCACTTGGGCTTGCGCGCGATGCACAACTTCCGTCCGTGCCAAATGACTTGATGTGAAAACAGAATCCATTTTTCCCGCGGAATGATCCGCATCAGATCCTGCTCGATTTTCTGCGGATCGTTTTCCTTCGTCAGCTCCAACCGTCGCGAGATGCGATGCACGTGCGTGTCGACGACTACGCCGACGGCCTTCTTGAACCACGTGCCGAGCACGACGTTGGCGGTTTTGCGGGCGACACCGGGAAGGGTCAGAAGCTTTTCGATGTCGTCGGGCACTTGTCCGCCGAACTCCGCTGCGATCTTTTTCGCTGCGCCCACCACCGACTTGGATTTATTGCGGAAGAAGCCGGTGGAGCGCACATCCGGTTCCAGTTGTTCCGGATTGAGTGCCGCGAAAGCCGCGACGGTCGGATATTTGCGGAACAACTCCGGCGTCACCCGGTTCACGTTCACGTCGGTCGACTGCGCAGACAGGATAGTTGCGACCAATAGTTCCCAAGCGCTGGCATGGGCCAACGCGCAGGTGACGTCCGGATATAGCTGATCCAGCCGCTTCAGAATCTCGGCCACACGTTCCGGTGCTATCGGATTGTAGCCTTTGGTCTTTGCAACAGAAGCGGTAGCTTTTTTGTCGTGGGCTTTCTCCCGCGACTTCGGGGCTGCTGCTGCCGATGGTTTGCCTCGGCTTGGGCGGGTAACCGCGCCCGCCCCTAGGCGAACTTTGTCCTGACGTCCGCTGCGCGCAGGCTGCCGCGGAACTATCCCACGAGGCATAACGACTCCTTGCGGCCAAATCTTACCAGAGCCGCGGAGTTTCATAGGTCGTTGGTAAACTCCAGCGCTGTAACTTCGTTTTGTAGAGACTCCGCACCCGGCTCATGGTTTGCTTTGTCAACTTCGCAAGTGGCTGCGGCTCTGTACCAGGCGCCGGTGTTCTTGCTAGAATGTCCGGTCGCGAAACCGCTGCGGTAGTAAAATAGAGCAGAAGACTCTCAGGAGACTGACACCCTTATGACTTACGTGATTGCTGAGCCGTGCATCGGCACCAAAGACACCGCCTGCGTGGATGCGTGTCCGGTGGACTGCATTCATCCCAAGAAAGATGAGCCCGCTTACGCGACCGAAGAGTTGTTGTACATCGACCCGGTGGAGTGTATCGATTGTGGCGCCTGCGTTCCGGTGTGCCCGGTCTCGGCTATTTTCGCGCTCGACGATCTGCCCGAGAAGTGGGCCGCTTTCACCGAGCGCAATGCCAAGTACTACGGTCGGTAGTGCGGCTTTTGGCTCCTGGCTTTTAGCTGTTGCTTTTGAGAAGGCGCGCGTCCTGACATGGGCGCGCGCCTTCTTGTTTCTACCGTTTGTCGGCGTTCCCTAGGACTTCAGCGTCTTTGCCGGTGTGGGCCTTCACTGCGTCGAGAATGCGGATATATTCGTGTTTGTCCATATGCAGCACGAACGTCTTAGGCAACTCGCCCACGTGGTAGTCGATCTGGAGCCAGTGACTCTTCCCTTTGGTCAGCATCATCACTGCGCCCACGCCAACCGCAGTCGCAAAAATCGATTCCTCATTAACCCGGTGCTTCTTGGTGTACTCGTAGGAGAATTTGTCGATCACGGAATAGGGAATGCTCAACGGAGCGCCCTTCTCGGGCTGCACCTCGATTGCCTGGTGGTCGTCGCTAAAAGTCAGGACGGCCTTGGACAGTTTCCCTTTGGAGTCAGGAGCGGCAACGCGGCTGAAGGAAGTTTCCTCGGCGACAGTGACAGAGCCAAGACTAAGGATTAAAAGAACCACAGCAAGAATTCTTTTCACAGTTTTGAAAGTATATCGAAAGGCGCGTTGCGGTGCAGATGCCTTGCTCTTGAGCTCGGCTGCTGACGGCTGAAGTCGCATCCAATAGAATCAAGCCTTCGTCCGCGAATCCCATGGCCCTGAGAGAGTCGGAAGCGATTGTGCTGCGCAGCTATCCGCTGCGCGAGGCCGATTTGCTGGTCACGCTGTTCACCCGCGAAGAGGGCAAAGTCCGGGGTGTGGCGCGGTCGGCAAAAAAGTCGAAGCGGCGATTCGGGGGAGCCCTCGAGCCGCTGACCTACGTGCGTGCGTTTTACGATGTCCGCGAGCGCCAGGAATTGGCGCGGCTCGATTCTTGCGAAGTGCTGGAGTCTCCCATGGCCTCGGAGGTAAGCTATGCGCGGGCCGTGGCCTTGGGGCACATCGCCGAATTGCTCGACGAACTGCTGCCCGACCACGAGGCCAATGACGCCATCTTCCGCCTCACGCTTTCGGTGCTGCACGTGCTTACAGGCCCGGATGTGTGGATGCCGGTCACGTATTTTGAGCTGTGGCTGACGCGGCTGGTCGGCTTCCTGCCGGAGCTGACGGAATGCATCGTCTGCGGTCGGAGCCTGAACGGCAGTCGCGCGTATTTTCATGCGCTGGCAGATGGGCTGATGTGCCCCGACGACAAGCGGCTGGCGTCGTCCGAGATTTCAAGCGAATCGCGTGCTCTCGCAGCACAAATGTTTCGTGCTCCGGTGGAAAGTTTTGTGGCGAAGCCGTGGCCGAAAGCACAGGGCGCGGACCTGCGGAGATTTCTGCTTCAAATCCTACAGCGACATATCGAGAAGAAACTGGTCACCGCGGGCATGCTGGAGAAGGGTGGGTTCTAGCGGTCAAGATCAAAATCCCTACCCTGTTTCTCCAAAGAGAGGAGAAACAAGGGCAGGGCACCCTGTGCTGTACTCCAGGCATCGTGTGTGTCTACTGACAACCAGTAAACGCCAGTGTCGCTGCGGTCACGCTAGCTCCAGGCATTACTGTGAGGTTTGTGTTGGTCGTAGTGGAACTTGTCTGCATCTCCGACGGGCTGCAGTCAACCGCGCCGCCTCCACCCGGAACGAAAGCCATCGCGTCGACGGTATATCCCACAGGACCACTGGCTGGGGCGGCAGGCTGCTGCGTTCCGCTCGTACTGAACCCGCCAACGCTCGGATTGGCCGCAGCTACCGCGAGAGTATAACTGGCGCAATCCGTTTTCGCGGGACAAGTGGCAGCGCTTGCCGTCGTCAAATTGGCAGTGGCGGCCGATTGTGCGGCCAGAGGAATTGTCACGCTCACGGTCGCCGAAATTGGTTGCAGAACCGACAGCGAAATATCGGCGGCGGTTCCTGCACTTCCAGTGCTGGTTGTAATCTGACCTGTAATCGATGCGGTCGACGTATCGGTTCCCGCTTGTGCCGCCAGCGGCACCGTGCCCAACGCATTGCCGGGCTGTACGCCAGTGATTACCGTGGCTCCGTAGGCCACTTGCGTTCCACTGACTGCAACCGCGACTACGTCATACGTACCGGCAGCGACTGGGCAGAAGACGAACGATCCGCTCGCATCGGCAACTGTTTCCATGATCACCCGGTCGATGCCTGCGCTATTTTTCTGCTCCAGCGCCACCACCGTATTGCCGCCGACGATGGGCTGTTTGGTGACGCTGTCCACAACTTTTCCGTTAATCGAAGACGAGGTCAGGCTCACCTCGCCCGCGTGCAAGACCGGCTTGAGGCGGAACTGGCCGTTGCCTTGTGCCACGATCGAGGCACAGGCGTTGAAATCAATATCCAGGTCTTTGGTTTCACCCGCGGCGATCACGAACTGGCCGCCCGCAATTTGTCCGGAGGGAATCTTCAGTCCGGTTTGCGCCTGGCTGGAAAGTAGCAGCGGCTGCGGCGTTTTGGAGGAATCGCTGCTCAGTACGACGCAGTTTGCAGTGCTCACGCACAGGTTGCTCTTGATTGGCGTTGAGTTGCTCACCAGCATGATTCGAATCTGCTGGTAGCTGCCGGGTTGAAGTTCGATTGCCGATCCCAGCATGGCCAGGAAGCATTGATTGTTGGCCTGTCCCAGCAAATCCACTTGTTGCGGATTCTGCGGAAGATTTGGGGTGAGGTCGATCCAGCTCGAATCATTATCCCCGGCGCTGGCACTGGCGTTGATCTGAACGTCGGCGATGGTGACGAAGATATGACTGAACGGACCCTGCGGTCCGGAGCAAGTCGCGGGATCGCTGACTGCAAGATTAATCTTCGCCGTCGTGTTTGAAGTCATGGGGTGTGAACCGCTGCTACAACTCGACAGCACAAATGCAATTCCAATCATCAAGGCAGGCGCAATGGCACAGATTAGGGCACGTTTTGACATGGCAGAACCTCGTACAGGGAGATTAGGGACGCACACAGCCAGGGGAGACTACGCTGATTTTCGAGCATTTTTCATGCCTTTCGTGCGATAAGACGCATATCTTATTGTTGACGAATGATTTACAGGTATGATCGTTTCTGTTGGCGAGGCTAGAATCCGTGCGATTTCGCGTAGATTTTTCCACTCGCGGCTGTGCAACTTTTCCAGTCGGTGTGTTGTTGTAACAGAACCTGGCGAGTTTACTGACGGCTGCCGTCAGCTTCCATTACAATCGGAGATTAACCTCGTTGCTTCGGCCTACTTGTAGGAGTTCGAGCGAGTACTTACGTTCTGGGGTCTAAGCTACCAGCCAAAAGCTAACGGAGCCAAGAGCCAAAACTGTGAATCCATCCTCGTCCAATCCGCTGACCTTTCAGGAACTCATTCTTCGCTTGCAGACATTTTGGGCGGAACGCGGATGCGTGCTGCAACAGCCCTATGACGTTGAAGTCGGCGCGGGTACTATGGCGCCGGAAACGTTTCTGCGCGTGCTGGGTTCGAAGCCTTATAAGGTCGCGTATGTGCAGCCCTCCCGGCGTCCCGCGGATGGCCGCTATGGGGAGAATCCGAACCGGTTGTTCAAGCACATGCAGTTCCAGGTGATCCTAAAGCCTCCGCCGGAGAACGTGCAGGAGCTGTATCTGGAGTCGCTGGGCGCGATTGGCATTGACCTGCGTCATCACGACATCAAGTTCGAAGAAGACAATTGGGAGGCTCCGACGCTGAGCGCGTGGGGCGTGGGCTGGCAGGTCATGCTCGACGGTTTGGAGATCACGCAGTTTACCTACTTCCAACAGTGCGGCGGCGTGGACTTGTTTCCCATTTCGGCTGAGCTGACGTACGGCCTCGAGCGTATTGCCCAGTTCCTGCAGGATGTGGATTCGATTTACGACATCGTGTGGGCGCGCGACCCGGAGTCGGGCAGCGTGGTCAAGTATGGTGATGTGCGTCTGGCCGATGAGTTGCAGTTTTCGGTCTACAACTTCGAAGAAGCGGACGTTGAAAAGACGTGGGAACATTTCCGTTTGTATGAGGCGGAGTGCAAGGCATTGCTGCAGCAGCATGCGATACCGGAAGAAGATCAAAATCCCCGCCCTGTCTCTCCAAAAATCGGAGAGACAAGGACGGGGCATCCAGATCAAGACAAGACGCGATTTCCGGTGCTCGCTGCGTACGATCTTTGTCTGAAGTGCTCGCACCTTTTCAACATTCTTGATGCGCGCGGCGCAATCTCGGTAACCGAGCGGGTGGGCGTGATTGCGCGAGTGCGAGCACTCGCGGTGGGAATTGCGAAGGCTTGGGTAGATCAACAAAAAAGTGAGCCTGCGCCGCTGGCGAAATCCGACGAGTCTGAACCTGTCCGCGAAAAGAAGTCGAAGAAAGAGAAATTCGCGCCAGTGGGTTAGTAGCGCCGCCGTCCCGGCGGTTTCGCCCGCACAGCCGAGGGCAAGATACCCTCGCGACAGCCGGCGAGTCGCCGGCGCTACGGTCGGCGCTTTGCACAGGCCAAGTGTGATGGATATCACATTCGAATTGGATCTGTTTTTGAAACACTGGATACTTTGAACGCATGCCAGACTTTCTGCTAGAGATCGGTTGTGAAGAGATTCCGGCTCGGATGATTGACGCGGCCTCGCAAGAGTTGCGCCAACGCGTGATGGCGTTGCTGAGCCGCGAGCATTTGTCGAGCGGCGAGGTAACGCAGTTCGATACTCCGCGCCGACTGTCGGTAATGGCCACTGGTCTCTCTGCTTCTCAGGCTGACGTGACGGAACAAATCACCGGACCTTCGGTCAGCGTCGCGTACAAGAATGGCCAGCCGACTCCGGCGGCGCAGGCCTTTGCGAAAAAGGCTGGCGTGGAAGTAGCGCAACTGGAAAAAGTGACGACGCCAAAGGGCGAGTACCTCGCCGCAAGGATCACGAAAAAGGGCCGGAGCGCCGCGGAAATTCTGGCGGAGGACCTGCCCAAAGAGCTTGCCGCGATTTACTGGCCCAAAAATATGTACTGGGGCAAGCTGAACGAACGCTTCGTGCGTCCCGTGCGCTGGCTGGTCGCGCTGCTCGATGATGAAACCATTCCGTTGGAATTCGACGGCATTCGTGCCGGGAACAGTTCACGCGGGCATCGGATTTTGAGCGCTGGTGGAGTGACGATTCCACGCGCCGGATCTGCATACGTTGATTCTCTTCGGGCCGCAAAGGTTTTGGGACGTACGGAGCGGGAGCATCAGATTCGCAAAGCGCTCGACACGGCCACGCGGACGGTTCCCGGCGCGCGCTGGCGTGAGGATAAAGCGCTCCTCGATACCGTGGTGAATCTCACCGAATTTCCCTCGGCAGTGCTGGGGGGTTTCGATCCGCAGTTTCTCTCTCTGCCCGAGGAAGTGCTGGTGACGGTGATGCGCGATCACCAGAAATATTTTGCCGTTGAAGACGCGAGCGGCAAACTCGCACCCTACTTCTTGGCGGTGCTGAATACCGATAGCGATCCGCAAGGGCTGATTCGCCACGGAAACGAGCGCGTGTTGCGAGCGCGCTTCAACGACGCACGCTTCTTCTGGGAAACCGATCAGAAAAAATCCTTGCTGGAACGGCTGGAATTGCTGAAGCATGTCACCTTCCAGAAAGATTTGGGCAGTTACTTCGACAAGACCCAGCGCGTGCAGCGGTTGTGCAGTTGGCTGAGCGAGATCCTCAAGCAGAATGGAATTACTGTGCGGCCTGGAGTGATTCACAAAGCCGCGTGCCTGTCGAAGACCGACTTGACCACCGAACTGGTGAAAGAATTTACCGAATTGCAGGGAATTATTGGAGGCCTCTACGCGCGGGCGCAGCAACTGGATCCCACGTTGCCCGAAGCGACGCGATTCGCCATCGCGGATGCGATCTACGATCATTACAAGCCGGAATCTACTGACGATACTGTGCCGCGATCGCTGGAAGGCGCAGTGCTTTCGATCGGCGACAAGGCAGACACGATTGCGGGAATGTTTGCCCTGGGGTTAGTGCCGAGCGGCTCGAAGGACCCGTTTGCGTTGCGTCGCCAGGCGAACGCGATCGTAAAGGTAATCGCCGAGAAGAAGTTGCCGTTGCGCCTGGGCGAACTGATGCGGGACGCGCGCGCCGGATATCAGGGCTTGGAGGCGGAAAAGAAGTTCGTTGCGGATGCAAAGTTTTCCGAATCGATCGCTACCTTCTTCCGCGAGCGATTGGAGTTCTACCTGAAAGACGTATGCGGTTATGCGTATGATGTAGTAAAGGCCGTGCTGGGAGCCGACGCGGAAGATGTGGTGGATGCCATGCAACGCGCCGAGGCGGTAAAACAGGTTCTGCACATGCCGGAGTTCCAGGCGATTGGCGCGGCTTGCAAGCGCATACGGAATATACTGAGACAAGCCGAAGAGAAGGGAATTGCGCCGGCGGCGACGTTCGAATACCTACCCGATTCCGCTCACGAAGAGAAGAACCTAAGAGCTTACATGGAACGGACTGGCCCAAGAGTCGAAGAAAATCGGAGCAAGAAAGAATACTTCGACGCCCTGCTCCTGCTATCAACCGCAAGAGAACACGTGGACGCGTTCTTCGACAAAGTGATGGTGATGGTCGAAGATGAACGGTTACGGGCGAATCGACTGGCGCTGCTGCGGACGTTGCTGAAGGAGTTTTCCACGATCGCAGATTTTTCCGAGGTTGTGACGGAAGGGAAGGCGTGAGTTTGTGTCGTCCCTCCGGGACTTGTTTCTGATTTGCGGTTGCACCCCACCGCTGAAGCGGTGGGCAATTATCGCGACGCCCCTCCGGGGCTGAGCAGATTCAAGTGCAGAGTTGGCTATCCGCTAGAGGTTGGCCAACGACACTTACTTTCGAAGCGAAACGAAATCTGAATCTAAAGAAAAGGACTCATACCATGGCGACGATTACCCTCCCTGAAGTTGAAACTCAAGAAACCAACAAGGCCACCACCAAGTACGTTTATTCTTTCGGCGGCGGCAAGGCCGATGGCAACGGCAAGATGAAGGACGTCCTCGGCGGCAAAGGCGCCGGACTGGCCGAGATGACCAATGCCGGCCTTCCTGTGCCTCCGGGATTCACGATTCAGACCGAGGCCTGCCGTGAATACATGCGCACTGCCGCCGTCTCGAAAGACGTCGACCGCCAGATGGACGAAGCGCTCGCAAAACTGGAAGCGCTGCAAGGGCAGAAGCTCGGCACGGGTGAGAATCCGCTGCTGGTGAGCGTGCGCTCGGGCGCCAAGTTTTCCATGCCCGGAATGATGGACACGATTCTCAACCTCGGGTTGAACGACAAGAGCGTGGAGGCGCTGGCCAAGCGCAGCAACAATCCGCGGTTTGCGGCCGACTCCTACCGGCGGCTCATTCAGATGTTCGGTAACGTCGTGCTCGATATTGAGAAGTCGGCGTTCGATGAAGTGTTCGACGCCAAGAAGAAGCAGCGCAAAACTAAGCTCGACACCGAACTTACCGCGAAAGATCTGCAGGAAGTGATCGCGGAGTACAAGAAGGTCGTCAAGAAGCACGCCAAGCGCGACTTTCCGCAGGATCCGCGCGAACAGCTAGTCATGGCGCGCGACGCCGTGTTCCGCTCCTGGCAGAACGATCGCGCCAAGCACTATCGCCGCATCAATAATATCGACGACATGCTGGGCACCGCAGTCAATGTGCAGGCGATGGTCTATGGCAACCTCGGCGACACCAGCGGCACAGGCGTGGGTTTCACGCGCAATCCGGCAACCGGCACGAAAGAGTTTTATGGCGAATTTCTGATGAACGCGCAGGGCGAAGATGTGGTTTCCGGCGTTCGCACTCCGGTACCGATTCTCGAACTGCAAAAGATCATGCCCGATGTCTACAACCAGCTCCGCGAAATTACTACGCGGCTGGAGAAGCACTACAAGGACATGCAGGATTTTGAGTTCACCATTCAGGACGGCAAGCTCTACATGCTGCAGACGCGCAACGGCAAGCGGACGGGCCTGGCCGCAGTGCGAGTCGCGATTCAAATGGTGGAAGAAGGGCTGATCACGAAGGAAGAGGCGATCTTCCGCGTCGAGCCCAACCAACTGTATGACTTCCTGGTGCCGCGTCTCGATGAGAAGAGCACGAAGGTGGAAGTGCTCGCGACCGGATTGCCTGCGTCGCCTGGAGCGGCCGTGGGACGAATTGTGTTCACCGCCGATGAAGCAGTCAAGATGGCCGGACACGACACCGCGAAGAATCCCGTGATCCTCGTTCGCGCCGAAACGACTCCCGAAGATATTCACGGGATGGAAGTCGCGAAAGGCATTCTCACTTCCCGCGGCGGCATGACGAGCCATGCCGCAGTCGTGACCCGCGGTATGGGCAAGTGCTGCGTGGCTGGCGCTGGCGACATTGACGTCAACGAAAAAGCCCGTGAGATGCGGGTGAAGGGTCAAACCTTCAAAGAGGGCGACTGGATCTCGCTGGATGGCACGACCGGCCGCGTGATCAAGGGGAAGCTGGGGACGCTCGATCCTTCTCCGGATGATCCGGAATTGCAGAAGTTTATGCATTGGGCCGACCCGCACCGCAAGATGAAAGTTCGCGCCAACGCCGATATTCCACGCGACGCGATTCAGGCCCGTGCGTTTGGAGCAGAAGGAATCGGACTCTGTCGCACCGAGCACATGTTCTTCGGCGAAGAAAAGATTCCGCACATGCGCGCCATGATTTTGGCGGATAACGAGAAAGATCGGCGGACCGCGCTGAAAAAGCTGCTGCCGATGCAGCGCGCCGACTTTGCCGGCGTCTTCAAGGCGATGGACGGTTTGCCGGTCACGATCCGAACGCTGGATCCACCACTGCACGAGTTCCTGCCGCGCCGCGAAGATTTGATGGTCGATATCGCCCTCTTGTCGTCCTATAGCGCGAAGCAGAAGAAAGACCTGGTGGCGAAATACAAGGACTACGGCGTGAAGGCCGCAAGCGATTTAAAGAAAGCTTTGCCTCCGCTTCTCGCGCGCGTGGAGCAGTTACACGAGTTCAACCCCATGCTCGGACATCGCGGATGCCGCTTGGGAATTACGTATCCCGAGATCACCGAGATGCAGGCTCGCGCCATCTTCGAAGCGGCGGTGGATTGCGCGAAGAAGGGAATCAAGGTTCTTCCGGAAGTCATGATTCCACTAGTCGCCACGCTGAAAGAAATGGCGAACCAGGGAGCAATCGTGCGACGGGTTGCGGACGAAGTATTTAAAGAGAAGGGAACGAAAGTCGAATACATGGTCGGCACCATGATCGAGTTGCCGCGTGCGGCGCTGGTGGCGGACGAGATCGCCAAGGAAGCAGAATTCTTCTCGTTCGGCACGAACGATCTGACGCAGACGACGTTCGGATTCTCGCGCGACGACGTGAACAAGGTGCTTCCGACCTATTTGGCCGAAGGCATTCTGAAGCAGGATCCGTTCGCCGCGCTGGATCAGGAAGGCGTTGGACAGTTGGTCAAGATGGCAACCGAGCGCGGTCGGAAAACGCGCTCGACACTCAAGGTCGGAATCTGCGGAGAACACGGTGGCGAGCCGTCCTCTGTGGAATTCTGCTATCGCACCGGCTTGAACTACGTATCCTGCTCTCCGTTCCGCGTACTGACAGCTAGGCTAGCGGCCGCGCAGGCTGCGGCAACAGAGACGCTGAAGGTCGAAGGCGGAAGAACAAAATAAGCAGTCAACCACAGAGGGCACAGAGATCACGGAGTAAATTTCGTGACCTCTGTGCCCTTTGTGCTTATTGCACTTTCTGCAGGCGTGAGACGAGTTTCTGAGGAAGGCTCTCTTCCGAATCGGACCACAAACGTCGCGACGCGGCCCGCGTATTCATTTCCACCTTCTTCGTAAATTCGACCAGTTTAGCCAAATTGTCGCGAATCTTGGCTTGCGTTTCTTCCGTGAGGGCGGCATTTTCTTGAACGAAAAGTGAGTCCAACCCAAAATCAATTTCGACGTGGCCGGTCTCCTGGTGAATACCCTCGTCAAATTCTTCGCCCTGCACGATGAACTTGACCAGGCTTGGAATCAGAAGCCACTGCTTGCCGCCCTCGTCGGGCGTCCAAAGATCCCAATAGGCTTCGAAGATATAGGCATAGTCGTCGTGAATAAGATCGGCGGCGACGACCATCGCTTCCTCCGGGGCGATGCCAGGCGAGAAACGACGTTCCAGAACGCTGGCTTCATTCCAGGAAACGGGCTGCACCGCGGCATAAGTGATGCCAGGACGCTGCGCCGAAAACGGAAACTGCTGCATCACAGCAAAGACGTGAGGCAACATCGCAGGACCAGAAAAATCGGGGAACCATACACTGAGATATAACGAGTCGGACATATGTCAAGACTGAAGCTGAGCCTTCTCCATCTCAATATTGTAAGGCCTCAATGATTACGCCAGTAACCGAGCCTTGCTACGACATCCATGCTACTGTCAGTTTCGATAACCACCTAAGTCATAAATGATGGACGTCGCTCACCTGCCATCGGCGTATTCCGCGCTGGAGGGCGCAGAGGCCGCGCACGGGACTCGGGCCGGGAAGTATGTCGACTTCCTGTGGCGGACAGATCCGCCTGCCGATGCCGTCATGCAGGAATTCGCGAGCCTGCCCGAGGGGGAATGGCGCGCCCTGCTCGAACTGGTGCTCGCCAAAGGGATTGAGAATGTTCCCTCGGCTCCGGAACCTTTGCGGGCTTTGTTCGAGCAGTTGGAATATGTTCCTTTTTGGGTCGACCGCGAGCGCTGCAATTTAGGCGGTGCCACGTTCCTGCGGTGCCGGCTCGGTTTCGCCGTTCTGGCGATGCTTTCCCTTCCTCTCATTTACAGTTGGCCGGCAGGAAATAAGGCTCTGGCTCTCTCCGGCCAGCTCATGCACCGTGCATCGCAACGCCTGAAAGATACCACTCGCTACGTCTTCGCGGTTTGCCAGCCCGATGGTCTCTCGCGCTTCTCTGAAGGTTTCGCGATGACGGTGCGAGTGCGGCTGATTCATTCGCAAGTGCGGCGATTGCTTCTCGAATCTGGCCAGTGGCGCGCCGATGAATGGGGCGGACCGATCAACCAATGTCACATGGCCGGCACGAACCTGATGTTTTCTGTTGGAGTGCTCGACGGGTTGTCTCGCCTCGGCTATCGTTTCGACCGAGTCGAGCGCGAAGCTCTCGTTCATTTGTGGCGCTACGCTGGTTACCTTCTCGGAATAGACTCCGAGTTGCTCATCGCCGATGAATTCGAGGGGAACCGGTTGCTGAACCTGATGTTTGGATTTGAGCCTGAGCCTGATGATGACTCGCGCGCTCTTGTTGACGCGCTCATGCAGACATCGTTCGACTATGTGCGCGGCTTCAAAGCCGGGCGATGTTGCAGCGTGAATCTCTGCTATGGAATTTCGCATGCGTTGATCGGGGACGAGCATGCCAAGGCCCTTGGGTATCCCAAGACGAGCTGGCGCTGGCTGGTACCTGCGGTTCGTCCTGCCACATGGATGGTGGAAACTGCCCGCATCTACAGCAGTCGAGTGCAAAAACTCGCAAAAGTAGCTGGCCCGAAGGCCTTTCGCCATCTGTTAAGCGAACGCGGCCTGAAGGGCCGCACCGGTGATTTTGTTATCCCCCGCAAGCTGGCCGTTCGCGCCGATACTGCGACGTCACAACAGCCGAGCGCAATCGCGCCTGAGAATGAGATCCGGGAGAGTTCGAAATGAATGAACCGACACGCGTGGTTTGCCTTGGCGGTGGATGGGTGGCGATTTATCTTGCCCGCGCATTGCGTCCGGCGGTGAGAAGCGGCGCGATCAAGTTGACGGTGATCAGTCGCGACAACTACTCCACCGTGCATGGACTTATCGCTGAAATGTTGACCTGCAAAATACAACCGCAGCAGATCAATTCTTCCGTGCGCGAAATGATTGCGCCGGCGCAGCTGCATAATGCGGAAATTCAGTCGGTGGATCTGACCAATCGCTGCGTGCACACGCGGCGGTTGCTCGATGGACGCGCCTATCGCGTGCCCTACGATCATCTGGTTGTGGGTGTGGGATCGGTTGAGGACTTTTCGCGTTATGCCGGAATTGGCGAGCATACGTTTCCGCTGAAAACCTTCGCGGACTGCTACACGCTTCGCAACCACCTGGTGAGCGTGCTGGAGACGGCATCGATCGAAACGGATCCCGCTGAACGACGGCGGCTGCTCACTTTTGTGGTGGCTGGAGGCAACTACGCGGGAGTCGAAGTGGCCTGCGACCTGGTGGATTATTTTCGTTTCCTCACGCGGCAGAGATATCCGGAGTTGAAATCGCAGGAGTTCAGGGTGGTGCTGGTGGAATCAGGCCCGCGAATCCTGCCGGAGTTGGGGAAGCGTCATCCCTACCTTGTGAGCTACGCTGAGAAGCGCATCGAGAAACTACGCATTGAGTTACACCTCGATACTCGTCTGCATGCGGCTACTGGGGAGGAAGCTGTTCTCACGTCTGGAGAGCGCATTCCGACCCGCAGCATCATCACTTGTACCGGCATGAAATGCTCGCCGCTGCTTGAGCAGTTCGCTTGCGAACGTGATCCGCGAGGACGTCTGGTGACCGATGCATTCTGTCGAGTTGCGGGTCTGACCAATGTCTGGGCCGGAGGCGACTGCGCGGCGGTTCCTCATCCGGATGGAGGCACCTGCCCTCCTCTGGCACATTACGCACAAAAAGCGGGGTCGAACATTGGCACAAACATCTTGCGAGAAGCTGCAGCCAAGCCGCTGAAAGCCTATTCGTTCAACGGACTCGGGGAAGCGTGCACGCTCGGCCATCGCTCGGCCATCGCGCATATCAAGGGCGTTCCGGCATGCGGCTTTTTGGCATGGATCGGCTGGCGGTTTATCGTGCTTACGATGTTTGTGCCCAGTTGGACTCGGCGCGTACGCCTGATGTTCGATTGGTGGCTAACGTTGATCCTGGGCCGCGATGTTGTGAATCCGCGCATTGAAGAGCGGGGAGCGATTTTTCACGTCCTCTATGAGCCCGGGCAAATCATTATTGCCGCCGGCGAAACCCGGCGCTATCACTATCTGGTCGAATCGGGGGAAGTAGACGTAGTGGGCAGCGACGGGGGTGGCGAGGTGATCCTCTCGTCTCTGAAGGGCGGCGACTATTTCGGCGAGGGCTGTCGCCCCGTATCAGAATGCTGCATTCGCGCACGCACGCGAGTGCGCCTGCTGGCAATCGACAGCCAAGCGGCCGACGCGCTCAGCTCCGTGCGACCCGATTTAGCAACAATTTTGAAAGAGCGCAAGAACGGCGCAGAAACACAACACGCCTGAAAATGTTTGTCGACCCGATGAAAACGACTCTCTTTGAAGTCTTGCTGCGCCGCCGATCGCGGCGAGTAGGACTCGGCATGGTCATTCCTGCGGGTCCATTCCAGTACTCGAGTCCTCACGAACCGGTCCCTCTCACCGAAGAGGAAGAGGCGGCGCTGGCCTTCGCCGCCTGCGGAGTAACGGGCTACGCGCTGGCTGATCTGTCATATGGCGCCGGACAGGGCGGCAGCATGTTGATGGGGAGGCTTGGCCGCACGATCGCCAGTCCGGATGCAGTGAATGCTGTCTCCGTTCTGATTACGAACGATCGTGGCACGTGGCTCATGAAGCGGCCCCAGGATTTTGCTCCCGCCGAATTCCTGGAATTGGTCCGCCTCGCAAAGGAAGGCGCGCTGACAGATCTCTATAAACGTGTTCGCGTTCAGATTTCTGACGGCCGTACTGCGCCGCCTCTGGATCCGGGTCACAACTTCTCCATTAATCGCTGGTCGCTCTATGCTCCAGGCACTACGTACTTTCTGCCGATCATCGAAACGACCGCGCTCGCGATTAACGCGCTGTTGGAATTGCTTAGTGAAGATATGGGAGTGTTTCTCCGCGACGAGCGAGCCTGGTTTCGACCCGCGGGAGTCGGCCGCTTTGCCCGCCGCAAGGGAGGCCACTTGCACGATGCCCCCGAGGATCTTCGCAGCGCTACCATCCAGATGGCCGAGACGGCTCTGCTCGAGTCCATGGCTACGGAGCACGGAATGGTGCTACAGAACCTCGCCCTCATGGCTGAAGCTCTGGGGTTGGGAGGATTCCCCAATTTCGCACGGCACGAGTACAGCTGGTTCCAGGCCGCGAGGTTCCGCATGGGATCGATGACGGCCAGCCGCTACGCCGGGGCGGGGAAGTTCTTGTCTGCCGTCGCGCGCTTATTTGTTAATGATCCTGTGGTTCCGTATCCTCTCGGACTCGAACGCGACAACCAGGTCTTGCTCCGACCTTTCTGCCCGCCGTATTACAAATCCATGGAGGAAGCAGTTCGAGCCTTTGTTGAAATCAAATTTGGCGGCAAAGGCAGCTACCGCGGAGGAGCCAGGGAGAGTACGTGGCGCGATCCAGAATCGTGTGCCGCTAAGATTCCCGCCCCTGCGGCCGCTGCGGTCGACGCTACCATCTCTTATTGTGATTATGTCTACCAACGCTACGGACGCTTTCCAGCCTATAGCGCTCCATTTCGCACGGTCATCGGGTTTCAGGTCTGTCACGTAGACGTCGATTTCTACGATCTCTTCTATACCAGGGAGAGTACTCCCGACACAGTGAGAGCCTGCACCACTGGCGCTCTAAGTCAGACATAACGGCATGCTTTCTGATTTCCTTCCTGAGGGCGTTGCCGCTGTCTACTGCGGTTAATCGGCGGCCTCGGCTCGACCTAGATCCTGCGCTCTTAAGGCTCTTCGAGTGGGTATCTTCCGCCACGCGACCAGACTGCTCGCTATGGCGAGCAGAGCGCAGAATACGACAACCAAGCGAAAACCAAATACAAATGCCTCTGCAATCGACGAACGAATGGCCAATGCGGTCTGCTCGTCAACGCCGGGCGGCGCATCGAGGCTACCGAGCATAGCTAGATTGGATTCCAGTTGATGAACAATACCGGCATTCAAATTCAAAGCGGCAAGCGACTGCCGCAACGAGTGACCGAAAGCTGCGGTCATGACGACGCCCAATATCGCCACAGCTAATACCCCAGCTAACCGGGCCACAGCATTGTTAATGCCCGATGCTGTGCCGGTCCGTCCTTCCTCAACTGAACTCATGACTACGGTTGTCAAAGGCGCGACACTGATGGCCATCCCAAGCCCGAGAACAACAAACGCTGGAAAGAAGGCGCTCCAATATTGCGCATGAATCCTAGGCGCAGCAAATAGTAGAAAGCCCGCCGCGGCAATCAACGGCCCCACAACGAGCGGTAGCTTTGGACCGTATCGGGAAATGAGTCCTCCAGACCATCGTGACAGAAGGAACATGAGTAAGATCATGGGAAGCGCAGCCGCTCCCGTCTCTGTTGCCGAGTACTTCTGGATCTGAATTAAGTTCAAGGGAAACAGAAAAAAGAAGATTCCCAACGCGGCATAGAGAAATAGCGTTAGCAGATTCGCGCCGCTGAAGCTCGCGGATTGAAATAACTGCAGCGGTACCATCGGTGCCCTAACATTTTTCTCGACGACTATGAAAAGAACCAGCAGCCCAACACCGCAGGCCACGCTGCCGATTACGCGAGGGTGGCGCCAACCCAGGATTCCTGATTCCAGAAATCCGTAGACCAAAGCTGTCAAACCGAAAGTCGAGATCGATGCTCCAAACAGGTCGACTCTCTGTGCCTCAGGACTCCGCGACTCGGGCACATGCTCGGAGGTAATGACGAAAGCAAGAACTGCGAGAGGAACATTAATGAAGAAGATCCAATGCCACGATATGTGCTCAATCAGCCATCCTCCAAGAACGGGACCGAGGGCAGTCGTAATGGTTGTGAATCCGGCCCAAGTTCCGATTGCTTTACCGCGAGATTCTTCATCGAAGCACGAACTGATAATGGCCAGGCTACCGGGTACCAGGAACGCCGCCGCAATCCCTTGAAGCGAGCGCCAGATTAATAGGCTCGCGATGTTCGAAGAGAGGCCACAGCCGACAGAAGCAATTGCGAAACCAACTACACCTGACAAGAACATTGCTCGACGGCCAAGTGAGTCACCCAGAGCGCCGCCGACCAGAATCAGGGCAGAAAGAGCTAGTCCGTACGATTCAATCACCCACTGCACATCCACGACAGTGGCGTGAAGATTGGACTGAAGCGCGGGCAGAGCAACATTGACGATCGTGCCATCGATAAACGCCATGCTTGAGCCGAGAATCGTAGCAGCGAGCACCCACCGGCGCGACTTCATCGCACATATGGCCGATGGCGCTCCAGTCCCAACTAGTGCTTCGCTGCATGGCAGCTTCATGTCGAATTCCGATGCCTGAGAGTGCGAAAGGATTCCACGAGTTGCAACCGGGGTCTCTGTAAAAAGGTGTGAACGGTGCTCACTGAATGCCGCCACCACCCTCATGGGCTTAGTCCAGCTGAACTGCGCTTGAAGAACCAGTTCCTTGGCGATTTCCGGTGGGGCTGAGCAGTTTTCTCCGGCAAGTCTCTATTGAGAGGTTGTTTCTGTCCCTCAGTGGTTTGTACAACTTTTATGTAGCCAACATTTTCAGTCGGCAGAGTTATCTCGGCTTAAGAGTCACTTCTTACTTTTATGTGCTTTCGCTCGGGCGGCCGCAGGCGCCTTTTTCTTCAATTTGATCTGATTGTAATCAACCGCGGCGCAGACGAGATTTTTCAGTGCACGCTCGTTAATCTTATCGCCTTCGAAAAAATCGATGGCTCGCCACATGTTGCCTTTGAGGTCCGCGTTGAAGAGACGGTCAGGATCTGGAAGGCTTGCGCCGTGGGAAAAGGTAAGCTTCACTTTATCTTTGTGGCCGTTGCCAACCGCGATGATTCCATCGTGAGACCACACCGGGCTTCCCATCCACTTCCATTCTTCGACGATGTCAGGATCTGCCTGGTGTATGATTTCGCGCACTTTCGCCAGCGTCTTCCCGCGCCAGTCTCCAAGTTCCCTGATCTTCGCGTCGATCAATGCAGAAGCAGATTCCGCCGCGACGGACCTTTTCATTCGGACCTCCAACTCTGCCCTAATTTAGCTACGCTCAGCGTAAGGTGCAACCTCCGCAGGTGGACGCCTTTTTTGGCGATGTTGGGACGGTGGCGCACTCAAGCCCGAGGGAAACAACTTCACTTTGCTTTTTTGAAAGAGTTCTATTTGGCATAGTTTTGTTATGCTGGCGATCTTTTCGAAATCAGTCGTCGAACGACATGGCCTTTCCACATCCACATGCCCGAAAGGATCATGACAGGAACGAAAACAAACCGAGTGGCGGGAGCGTAGTTTGGAATTTTGTCGAAGGGACTAGATATAACCGAGTATCGGAATGCTGAAGAGGAGATGAATCCAGCGAAATATCGAACGCGTGATGCCTCGGTTGACAATATTGCCCGCGTTGGCTGATGTGCCCATGACCTTACTCCTTGAATTTGGTGATCACCCATTCACTGTTTTGTGATCCACTTCCCTTCATGATTGATCCGCTTTAGGCGGCCAGTCGGGCGTTTCAATGCCGAACTGCCTGGCGTACTCCGCATTTAGCCGCTGCCAGCCGGGGAAGTTCATAGCTTTCGGGCCGGCGATGCGGCCGATGGGAGTTCCGCTGAGCAGGTGATCGAGAACATCGAAACAAACGTGCCACCCGGCAGCGCCCATCGCGATGAAGCGGTGACCGATGTTGGTCCACAGCGTCAGGCGCGTGCCGCCCCCTGAGGGTTCGAGCTCCCACCGCATATCGAAGCCACCCCACTTGTATTCAAGCACCTCGGGAGCGTCGGCTCGCGTCACGGTGGTTTCGGTAACGCGCGGCGCGGGTGCTCCCACGGTGGTCAGCTTTACCGTGGCTCCGGAAATACCGAGATTCCCATCGGCGTCGAACGGCGCCCACTCCCGCAGGTGCGCCGGGTCGGTGATCGCGTCCCAGACTTTCTCCGGCGAATGGCGTAGTTCACGGACGAGAATCAGCGTCCACTTCTCTTCGCCGTTTTCAGCTCGGTCTTTTTGTATCCTCGCCCCCTGGGCCGGACCGGGCATGTAGTGCTGGAGGTCGGTCATCATCTTCTCCTTGTCTCAGCAGCGTGGCCCACTGATAGCTTCGACGATCCTCGTGAGCGATCGGGCCCTGCACACGAGTCGTACCGCCCGAGTCGAACTCAGATCAAGTTGAGCACGGTCCAAACCACATCGGGCACAATGCGATGGAGTATGGCGGGAATCAGAATCCGTGTTACCGGATATGCGATCAGCAACACCGTGAGGGCCGCCAGCGCCCACCTGCTGGCTGAGAGGTGGCGTTCGAGGGCATCCACGTGAGAAGACCACAACCGGCAGAGCTGCGCGGCATTGGCCGCACGCATTGAATACAGCTCGTGATTGCGCATCGATTCCCCTCCTACGGAGTATCCGCTCTTACCAGCGCTTCAGCCGGGTGAGCTGAACGATGTTGCCGCAGGTATCCTTCAGCATCGCGATGGTCGAGCCGGTCACGTCAGTGGGCGGCATCGTGAACTCGGCGCCGCGGCCCTTGATCCTGTCGTAGTCGCCCTTCACGTCGTCGGTGAAAAACATGATTGCGGGTTGGTTCTGTTGAAACATCGCCTGCTGATACGCTTTGGCCGCGGGGTTGTTGTTCAGCGCGAGTTGCAACTCAGTGCCGTCCGGCTCCTCGGCCGGGGCCACGGTCAGCCAACGATATGGGCCCTGACTGAAATCAGTCTTCTTGGCAAAGCCCAGTACCTCCGTATAAAAGCGCAGGGCCTTTTCCTGGTCGTCCACGTATAGGCTAGTCACTTTGATTTTCATTTCGATTGTCCTTTGTCACGTCGCGGTTTGGGCCGCGTCGCTTTCTCCTTTGCCTTATTTTTCTTTGCGCTTAACTGATCCATGCGGTCGAGGTGGCGTTCGAGAGCGTCGATGTGAACGGACCAGAATAGGCGGAACTGAGACAGCCAGGCATCGACCTCCTGAAATGGTTCAGGATTCAGCCGGTAGAGGCGGCGCTGTGCGTCCGCGGTTGACTCCACGAAACCGGCCTCGCGCAACACGCGCAGGTGCTTGGACACGGCCGGCTGCGTCATGCGAAGCTGGCGCTCGATCTCCCCTACCGACTGCTGCGACGAGGCCAGGAGGCTCAATATCGCCCGGCGGTTCGGCTCCGCGATAATTTCGAAGGCAGATTCCACGTTCTGTATATACTCCACAGAGTATATACGTGTCAAGGCATATGTAAAGCAGGTCGCCGTCTGCCTTCGCATCGCAAGGAAGATTTCCCCAGGCGCTATTCTGTGCGCGCCGTTTCGCCTGGAAGCAGGAAGGAGAAGGGGTGAGCCAGCAACTCGCGTCCGACCTCGCGCAGAAAGCGCCGCGATTCTGCTTCTCCGATATTGCGCGCACGTACGGCCAGCAGGAAGCTCAGCACGAATGAGGTGACGATGTTCAGCACACCGACCACTCCAATCCCGGAGAATGCAAGCAGCGTCTCCCGCCAGTGCAGTTGACCGTATAGCAGGGAAGCATCCAGAGCGTAGCCTAGACTTCCCGCCGCCAACGTGACGTGGCGGACTTCGAGAGGAATTCCGAACAGTTCGAAGAAAATGGGGACAGATCCCAGCAAGAATCCCAGGACAATGTATCCGACGGATCCGGGAGCGTGGTGCCGCACCCAATCCGCGAGTTTGGCGGCGCGCTGCGGTCCTAGTTTGGCGCGGATGCGGAGGCTGTTGGAGATTGCGGTGGCCATACGGTGAAGGGCGAGATAATTCGCGGTCCAGCCCGTAGCCAACGAAGAGAGCCAAAGAAAAACACCCGTGGCGATGGCATAGGGAATGGTCATCGAGGCGTGCGGAAAGAGCATGTGAATGCCATGTTCCGCCGCCGGCTGCGTCAGAAAAGGATGACCGCTAACCGCATTGATGATTCTGTCGATGGCGATCGATGCCGGAACGGCGCCGATCAAATTACTGATGGTCACGATGAATTGCGTCTTGGAAATCGCCTGCAGGCTGGCCATGTGATCCTTTGCCGGATCTTCCATGGCGTCGACGAGAGTCGCCGCGGTCACGGCGGGCATTTTGGATGCCAGCAGGAATCCGCCCGCCTGCATCAGCAGAAAGCTGACAGCATAATTCAGGGAATGGGCGATCGCCAAGAGCAGAGGAGCGTGAATCACTGCCGCCAGCGAGTATTTGAACAGCGCGGTAAACGAAGTGATGATCCCGGCAAGAATCGCGCCCATGCCCATCACGCCCCATTGTTCGGTATTTTGAGCAATATAGTGTTTGCCGGCGCGCCCGGTTCTCTCCACGACGCTGCGCGCCAGCCGGCGCGTGGTGGCACTCACCACTCCGGTAATGCGTCGTTGCGAGGCAAAGCCGTGCACCACCGTCACCGCGAGCTTGCGCGCATCGGATTCGGGGCGCTTCAACGTAATCACTTGCTGTATGCGGCCCAGTAGAGACCGCAGCAGGCGCACACGAAAGATTAGATTTACCGAGGACCCCCGGTCCGCGAGTTGTTGATTCACCGTCTGCAATTGGGCCTCGCAAGCGTCATGCTGTTCTTCCCATAGGTGGAAGTCTTCGGGATGTCGCACCACATGCTCGACGACCGATGGAAGATGAAAGAAGGGGGATTTAGTGATGTCCTCATCGTCAGCAAACACGATCAAGTCTCGCGACAATGCAACATTGGCCGCCCGCAGAGCCAGAATCTTGCAGGATGCCAGAATCGAGAACCTGGACGGCCGAAACATATCCGCCCATTGAGCCACGAGTGCATCGGGCAACTCAGCCACCCAGCGGGCATCGGATTCCTTCAAGTTCAGGGAGTCCATCAGCACATAAAGGTCGCCTTCTACTTCGTCCACGGGCAGCAAATGCCGGACGGCCCGGGTCAATAGCTCTCGTGTCAGAAAAGCTTCATCGGGCAATCCCGCTTCGGAAATAACCCGAACATAGGAATGATGCGACCAAAAGTCGCGCAGAGTGGAATGAATGGAATCGCTGCACGGGTGGCGCTCGATCGCGTCCGTCAGTTCCCTCAATACTTCGGTTCGGTGTTCTACCGGCACATTCAGGATCTTGCGAAGCAAACCGTACACACGAGTAGCGCGCTCTCGGATGGAGAGGGATTCAAGGTTGGGGAGATTGTCGATTGCAATGGAAATATTCGCTCCACCAACGAATAGAAAATATGCCGCAACAGCGCCTCAGCTGATTGAGGGCCCAGAGCCTTAGAGTCAAACCGGATAATAAGTGCCGTGGTGCAGCAATGCGTCAATCCCTTCCACCACGCAGTTGATGTTTCCCTTGTCGCATGCGCCGCGTATGCCAATCCGTCGGGCCTGGTCTTCCAGTTGCGGGGACATGTGGAGGGTCACCATGAGGATTGGAATCTTTGGCAACCGTCTTCTGATTTCCTTTGCCGCATCCAGTCCGTTCATTATCGGCATCTGAAAATCAAGAACGATAACATCTGGGATCGCTTTCTGTGCCGTCTCGATGGCCTCTCGACCGTCGGCCGCCTCACCGCAGACCTTCCACGAATCTTGTTGCTCCAACAGAGTTCGTAGGCAACGGCGCATAAGTTGGCTATCGTCTACAACGAGGATCCGGACGGGTACCGGTTTCGACCTTGCGTCCCAGACAGCCATAGCTTGAACCTACGGGGCGCGACCCACGATGTCTATACCTGCCATCGCGTAGGCTCAAGAGCACTCCTGGCATCTCATCCAATCTCCTAGGGTCTTAAGGAAACTCTCGAGTGCTGCCAAAACATGCAAATCGAGCTAATGGCCAGTGAAGAATTCCGTCATATCCGGTGCGATGCCTGACGTTCCAGGGAAACTATCAACGCCGGAGGCCGCTAGAACCAGGCGCAGCAGGCTTTGATGTTGGTAGAAGGTGGTGGACTGGAAACCTGGCTTGGCAGCCGAACTGACGATAATCGTGGCGACTTGTCCGCCGCCATTCTTGATGTCGGACTGGGCTCCTTCGTCGAAGGTAATGATCAGTAGACCGCTACTTTGAAATGCTGGATTGGCCAGCAGCGGGGCGATACTGGTTTGCAGCCAGGCGTCGGCCTGGGCAAGCGTGCCGTTGTGGGCGTCGTCCATAGCATTGGGACTAATGAAGGAGAACTGCGGCAATGCGTCGTTGGCCAGATCGGCCGCGAATTGTGTGAATGGAACTATGTTCGCCGCCTGGGCGCTACTGTTCTGCACATCCGATAAATAGGTAAACGGGTTATGGCGCCGAAGGTATAGGCCGGAATCTTTCCCAAGATAGCCGGGAGAAGGAATCGATTCCGCATACGACTTCCAGGTCTTGCCTGCGTTTACCAGGATCCGAGCGATGTTGTTATCGCTGACCGTCCCGGAGAAATTGTCGTCGACGGTTTCCGGGAGCCCCGTAGTAAGCACAAAGTAGTTCGGAATCGAAGGATGTGCGTTGGCAAAGTACTGCGTAGCGAGACCATACTTTGTCGCCAGGCTGTTGAAGTAGGGCATCGCTGAATTGCCGATCACCGCAGAATAGCTATGGTTTTCTTCCATCACTAGGACCACATGACTGAAGGTGGGCTGGCCGGCGGCAACCGGCGTTTGAACGGTGATCGTATTGCTTTTTCCGCCGCAGGCAAGTTCGAGGGCAGCTACGCCGCAAATTAGGAACAATGCGAGCAAAAACTTAAGATTCAGGGTTGTGAAACGCGATGACATAGATCTCCTACGAACACTTGGATGTCGAGACCCAGTCAAATGTTTGCGGTAAAGGTCGACAATCGGCTATTTGCCGGTATGTTGCTGATCTTTTTGCTCCGTGAGATCCAGGCCAAATTGCGGGTGCTCGTAGGTTCCGGCGATATGGACCGGCACAACTTCGCCTTTCTTTTTTTTCTTGAAAAATGGATCCATAATCTTAAGCAGCAGCGCTTTCACGCCGGTGGTGGTCTTCGATATCTTTGTGTCCACCCGCATCCTGCCGTGCAAATCAATCTTGTGATTAAGCAGGTTGTAGGTGCCGTGCATGCGCGCTTGGGCGCCAGGAATCCCGAATGTGAGGTTGGAGAATGTTGCGATTCCTCTTTCCAGCACGACTTTTCCCTTAAGATCGCTCAGTACGGTTTCTGCGTCTTCCATTTTTTCGCCGCGCGCACCCGCACTTAATTCGTTCACGTTCTTCTGGGTCTCGGGCTTTGAGAAAGTGCTGTCATCAATGCCAAAAGCACCCTGCAGCTTCACCTTCTGGAGAAAAGCTTCGGTCCCGGACGGGATCTCGGCTTTCGCCCTGAGTGTGATCGGGCCGGACATAGGTGCGCGCGGTTCGCTGACAAAAAGCCCGAGAATATCTTCGATTCGTCCCTGCCGCGAAGTCAGATCGAGCACTGCGGTCTTGCCCTTGCGTCCCTTCACGCCGGCAACACTGCCTTCCACCGCGACATTGGTTCGCCGAAAATGCGCGTCTACATGTTTCAGGAATGTATCTCCGTGAATCGCGTCCACGTAAGCGGAGTACTCGGTTACGAGATTGACTTTGTGTTCGCCCGTTTTCACTTCGAAGTCGGGTACGTCGGTGGCGCCCGAGATGTCGATGTGTCTCAGCGGTCCGCTGTATTTTCCTTTGGATGCCAATATTCCGGCGATGCCGTGGTAAACGCCGAGGTCCGCGTGATCGAAAGTGTACTCGCCGGAAATTTGAGTTTCGCCCGGATTGCCTTTGATCCAGACCCCAAACTTGCCACGAGTTGCGATTTCGCCCGGGGGCTCGGGATTGTGAAACTTCAAGTCGTAATCAATAGGATCGCCCCACTGAACGTTGTGCAAGACGCCATGCTGCACTTCAAAGCGTAGCGGTTGCTTAGCCGGTGCGCCGGAAGCGAACTCTACCACCGTTCCGTTCGCAACCAGTTCCTCAACCACGAGCTTGGAGTGCTGCGTCTTAAAAGTTACCTTGCTGCCGACGGGTGGGACGAAAACATGTCCGCCCTCGGCTCGAATCCGGGGAACGCGATTGGCGAGAATCCCAGAATAGCTGCCTTCAATGGTCAATTTGTCGATGGTGATTAGAGTCCACTTGTCGGGGCCATGATGAAACTCGACACCTTCAAGGACGCATCCCGGAAAAGGGAAGTAAGTGCGATGCGAACCGCGAATTGTTACGGTGCTGTCGCTGGCTTCCGCCAGATCCTCGACAACCGCTTTCTCGGTAAAGGGCCAAAACCGGTTCCAGAACAGTGTGGCGAGACCCGCGGCAATACAGACGACTGCCGCCAGGATGAAAATAATTCTCTTGGCGCGAGAGGATGGAGGAGCTCCCTTTCGCGTCGTCTCATCGGGACCTGCGGGGGGCGCGACGCTACGCGAAAGGGCGGCGGGGGACGGCATAGAGCTTGGAGTCTTAAATGCCTGTGAAGTGTTGGAAACTTAATTCCGTTGATCCGAGGGGTGCCGCACTAGCGTTTCCGGGCGGAGCTTCGTTTCGAGGCAATCCTGTTACGGGCGGAGGCCTTGCGCGATTTTGCAGTTCGCTTCTTTGGAATCGCGCGACGCTTTTTGGCCGTCTGATTCTGGCGAATGGCAGGATTCTTCTTTTTGGACCGTTGCGGTTTACTGGCATTCGGTGTTGACGCTGACTGTGACTCTTCCGGTGTTGGGTCAGTTGTGAGCCTTTGCGTCACGTTGACCAGTGTTCCTGCAGCCTGTCCCAGCTTGCGCGCTACCGCTGTCAGCAAAGGTTCTTGTGCGTCGAGTTTGCGAGCCATTGCACCTCCAATTGCCACTTCCCGGCAGATGCTTTCCTACGAACGAAGTCCCGGCGCTCGGCCGGGACTCGTTCAGAATACCTTGCATCCGGTTGCGAAGCGCGTTCCGCGCTTTGCCTTCGTAGACTTAGTTGCCGTCGGCGATTGAAGGGTTGGGAGGAAAGACTGTGCCATGAAGGATGCGACGTCCTGACATGTTCGTTCGGGCCTTCGATGCCCGAGGCACATCGGCAGGCGAAAAAAAACCGCACAACCTTGAGCTGTGCGGTACGAGTGAGATGCGTTCAGAGGGTAAAGCCGGATAAAGGAATTAATTGCTTTCGTAACCACATCCAGATTACCAACGACGCCATTCATTAGGAAATGGCCCTTCCGTGGCGTTACTACAGTCACCGCGATCTTAGCAAATTAAAATGCTCCGAACCGCCTCACCAATCCGCCATCCCCCCTTTTGCTGCCTTTGGCTGTTCACAAAAGTCCAGAAGCCAGCGGCAGAAAGCCACGAGCTAAGAGCTTTTTGAGCCCACGATATTCTGGATATCTACGCGCTGTTGGCGTGCGGCAGTACTTCACGACATATTTTGTGCAAACACCTGCGCGGTCTGGTAGCATGTTGGCCATCAACGTACATAGATCCTTCGATTTGTGAAGGAAGAAGACCCTAGCAACGGCACTCCAACTGCATCTATGATGCATGGAGTCCCAGCGGTCACCCCCGGACCGGATCGTCAAAGGTAGGTAGCAGTTGTTTAATCGCCTGGAAGCAGGGCGCGCCATACTCCGGCGCCGTCCGACCCGCCGGCACCGCCGGCATCAGTTGATTCGCCGAGCACTTTTGTTTGTCATTTGCGCAGGCCTCGCCTTGGGATTTGCCTCCGTCGCGCTGCAGCATCTGAGTCCGTCGCTGTTCCGCGCCTCAAGTGTCGCACCCGCTGACCCCGGCCTTGGCGCGGGTAGCAATATCCTCCTGCTCACTCAGCGGGAATCCCTGCATCAGATGGCGAACCGGCCGGTTTACGCATATTCCGTCGTCCCCGGGGGCGTGAAAGACGCGCACGAATTGAAGTGGGTGGCGCAGCATGATCCGGTGGTCGCTTCTCACTACGCGGGGTTCGATTACGACCGCGCCCGCGTCGTACGGCTTGCCGCGGCGCGTAGCGTTTATGTTTCTTATCGTCTCGGGAACCGGGTTTACTGGACACATCGTCGCCTCACGCTGAAGAAGGGGGAGACGGTCATCACCGATGGCAAGCTTACCGCGCGTTCTCGGTGTGGCAATCGGGTGGAAGAAACTCCCCAACAAGCGACTTCCTCCGCCGAACCACCGGTGGCAAAGTTCGACGAGCCCCTGATGCCCGCCATCGGGCCCGGCCTGTTGAATCCTCCACTCCCATTCCAGTCCGCATTGCTGAACCCTCCTGCGTTCGGTCCGGCCTTGCCTTTGAACTTATATGACCCGTTCGGCAACGGGACGTGGGTTCCGACCCTGCCGCCGCCGCTCCCGGTCGGTTGCGCCGGAAAAAATGAGACGGCTGCCGCTAACGCCACGGACCAGGGAAAAGGAAATCCCTGCCTCACGACGACGAGCGGAGGGGGCGGAGGTGGCAACGAAGTCCCTGAACCGGGTACGTGGCTGTTGGTCGGTTCTGGGGTTGCGCTAACGTACTGGATGGCCCGCCGACGGCTGTATTCTTGATGACAATCTGCGGCGTGTCCCGAAGCGAATGGGGCCGTAGCTAGAACCTTTCAGGTTCTAATACCAAAGTAAGTCTCCATCCCGATAATCGCTGCTACAATCGGGGCTAGAACCACCCAAACAATTTCCCGGGCACAGGTATTCATGTACAGGCTTTCGCCAAACGTGGTGAATCGGCTGTTTCTGGCCGGACTCTGCGGGCTGCTCGCTGGACCATCGTTGCGTGCGCAGACGTCGGTTCGCAGCGTAAAGGTGCTCGGCGCCAAAGACGCGGTCGAGATCGAAGTGGAAGCCAGCGACCGTATTGTTCCGCAGACGCAAGTTCTCACCGGGCCCGATCGTTTGGTGGTCGATTTTCCCAATAGCGTTCCAAGCGCCCAGTTACGCAGCCAATCGGTCGATCGCGGAGAAGTGAAAGATGTGCGGGTTGGTTTGTTTCAAGGCAAACCTCCGGTCACACGGATCGTACTCGATCTCAAGACCGCGCAGTCGTACCAGATCTTTCCTTACGGACGCACTGTCATCATCAAAGTGATGGGAGGCGGTCAGGGCACTTCGGCAGCCGCAGGCAATTTTCCTCCTGAACCAACTCGTCCCGGCCTGATCGTCGCCAATTACACCACCGGGGCGACCCCCGCGAGCGTTGCCAGTTCAGCCCCAGGCCCTGCACAACCGACGCTCGAGGTCTCGTTTAGCGATGGGCTCTTGGGGATCAGAGCCAGTAAAGTGACGCTGTCGCAGGTCTTGTACGCCGTGCAACAGCGCACCGGCGCCGAGGTTTCGATTGCTTCAGGAGCGGAGCAGGAACAAGTAGTTGCGGACATTGCGCCTGCACCCGCGCCGGAGGTTCTGGCGCGGCTGCTGAATGGTTCGAGATTTAATTTTTTGATTTTGAGTGCGGCGAACGATCCGGCGAAACTCGACCGCGTGATTCTCAGCACACGCGCCGAGGGTGTCGTTATGGCTGCGCCTCTGCCGCCAGTACAAGACGCCACGCAGGTTGAAGACGCATCGGCGGCGCCCGCGCAAAGCAATCCGCCCCCGTTGACAAATCCCGTGGGAGCGGCTGAAGTCAAATCTCCGCCGCCGCCCGAAAACAACGCCGCGCCGAACTAAATAAATCCCCCTGCGTGAAATAGAGTGGGCTGACGTCCTCGTGTGTTTACGGAGGCGTGATTAACCGCACTGGCACCGGAGAAGACCCGGTCACGGCGGTCGAAGCGACGGGTTGCCCTCCGCCGTTGCTGCAGCCTGCCACATTCAGCACGACTACGTCAACGTTTCCGTATTGGTCCACGCCGTTGATGAAGACCTGCAGGAATCCCACGATCGTGACCGGGCTAGTGCCGCTGCTGGCGATCGGATTTGCCGGATCGTAGATGGGTACGGAAACGATGGAGTTGCTGGAAGTGATCGGAACGCCACTAGCTAATCCAGGCAGCGGATTACTGCTTCCCGGCAGAATTTGGAATGGATATGCCGTGGGATATCCATAGGGAGAAGCAGACGGGTTGAAATAATCCTGGCCAGTCGGCTGGCCGCCGTTTGGATTCGGATTGCCCTCGTTGATCAGCGCTTGGACGCCGCTGGTTGTGTCATCTGCGGGATATATGCCGAGATCGACCATGTTTGGACCGTTACCAATCGGAGACGAGCTTGGGACACCACAATAATAGACCGTGGTCTGGTCGCAACCAGCAATAGCTTTCTCAAAAAGGGAACCCCCCGACGCTGCGCTAGGAACCGCTACCGAGGCGTTTTCACTCTGACCGGGCAGAAACTCCAGATTCGGGGGACCGGGAACAGTGTTGCCGTTGGGATCGTGGTTCGCCTGGATCGTGGCGTTACGCAGGGAGCAGGCCCCCCTGGCCCGATGCAGGCAGTTGGGGATTAGCAGAAACCTCTCGCCAATGACGCCGCTAGAGTTCGTCCCATTCAGTGAGATTCCTGGGTTCACAATATGGCCGTCATTGAGACTGATGAAAGGTTGACAAGCGTTCGCGCCACTCGTGCAACTGGTGTTGGGATTCAGCGGGTCCAGATTGGGCACGATCCACGGTTTCACACATCTAGGTTGCACAGGAGTAATGGTTCCCGAGGTTTGGTTCCCAACGTTTCCCGAGTTTGAAGGATTAAAAGCCTCCGCGGTGGCGGTTGCGCTCACCGTATTGGTGGTGCTTCGCCAGATGCGAGAAAAGAAAGTAGGCAAACTGGTCTGTTGAATTTGCACCGTCACCATCGGGTTAACGCCAAATGCGTCGGACAAGGAGGAGCAGTCGGTGTTTGAACTGATCGAGCCGCCATTTCCGGCAGAGTAGGTAACCGTGACTGTCGCTGCGACATTTCCAACCGAATTCTGCGCCCCCACGGCCTTCGCCGCTTGCGTGGCGATGCCTGAATTTTTGCCGCAGATGGCCTGCCAATAGCTAGGCTCGGTTGTTGTACTTGCGGCGCCAGTAATGCCAGACACCGAAATTACTCTAGCCGCAGCCAAGGCGGCCGCATCCGCGGAGCGCTGAGCCTCCTCTCTTGCCAAATACAGGGTCACCACATCGATCGATAGAGCGGCCATGGCGATGATGGCGACCATCGCGATGGCAACCAGGATCATTGTGATGCCGTGCTCATCGTGGCCGACACACTGGGTGCCGCGGAACCGGCGAATTGCGGATGCTTTCATGGCTGATTCAGTTCTCGTTTAAGGCAACGGCCGTGCCGCTGATCAGAGTGGGCAGTGCCGCCGCCGACCCCAAGAGGCTCGCCACGCGTCCGAACCTCCAGGGATATTGATATTGAATGCTCACGCAGGTCCCGACGACCGCTGTTTGCCCGCCACCTGGAGCTTGTGAAGTACAGGCCACTGACGGCAGCGTGGTTGAGTTCTGGGGAAAATAGTATCCGCGATTGATGGTAAACGTGAGGCTGCAACCACTCCCGCTGGCCGTAAACGTCCACGTCAATCCGCTCGGAGAGCCGGTGGCTGTAATACCGCAATCGTTAATCTGGTTCGCAGCCAGGTAGTTCTTCGCCGCCAGAAAAGCGTCGTTTACCGACATGGGTAAGGTCCGGCCCAGGTCGCTGACCGGTTCAGCCGCGGCGGCGCGGGCGGCATCGCGGGCGGCGTTGGTGAGTTTTTGTTTGAGAGTGAAGGCACCGCTGAAATCGAAGATGCCGACTACAAACACCATCATCAGTGGCAGGGTGACGGCAAATTCCACCAGCTGCGCTCCGCGGTCGTCGCGCCAGCGGCGTCGGATTAATAGCGCCATGCGAGCCGCAATCATTACTGGTTCTCCACGCGGGCGTGAGCCGACGCCGTCAACAAGATTCTTTGCTTGTTCAGCGAAGTGAAAGGCAGCCAGAACTGGAACGGATATTGAAAGCTGATGGAGATGCCGCAGACCCCGCCCGAACTCGCATTCGACGACATCAGGACCTGATTCTGCACGCAAACGTTATTGTTGTTCCCGGTGATTCCGCCATCGCATCCTCCGCTAGCTCCGCCGCCACACAAGTTAAAGGAAGGCGCCGTAGAGGGGTATTGTGCCTTTGTTGGGTCGAGCTTGGCGGCGGCCATAGAGACTTGCACCGCATTGAACGCATTCTGATCCTGCGAAGTCGTACCTGGAGTACAGGTGGTGCAATAGGGCGCGGCTCCCGCGCGTGCGCCATCCTGGGCCGCGCGCGTGATCGTGCCATAGATGCTGAACGCCTGTCCGAACCAGAAAATTCCCAGCAGGATCATGAACATCAACGGCAACACCGCCGCGGCTTCCGCGATTTCAGCGCCGCGGCTTTCGGCGACCAGCCTGCGAATAACGAATCGTGCCGAGTCGAGCATTCTAGGCCACAACTCCCACTTTCCAGAGAACCCCATAAAGCACCACGGTGAATGCCAGCGCCACGCCGTAGGGAATTTTCAGCGAGTCGGGATTGTCGAGCGAGACCTGCGTTCCCGGCAGGCGGAAGGTGACCAGCGAGACCAGGATGTGCCCGATGTTGCGAACCGTTTGACGCATTCGTCCTTTGTAGATCACCAGAACCACCGCCATCACTCCGGCCACGAGAATCGATGCCAGCAGAAGATCAACCAGCAGCCCTGGTCCGGTGAAAGCGCCCAACGCTCCGGCCAGCTTCCAGTCGCCGGCTCCCAAACTGCGCAACAGCACGAACGGTAACAGCAACGCCAATCCCAGAGCCGCGCCGAGCAGGGAAGTCTTCAATCCAGACCAGCCAGCTAGAACTGTATTCGCAATGACCCCGATCAACAGCGCCGGGATCGTCAGCCAGTTTGGAATGCGACGCCAGCGCAGGTCCGTCCATGCTGCGAAGGCCGCCAACACCACAGCGCCCGCCAGAACCAGCGGTTTCAAATGAGCCTCAGGCCGAGCGAGCGGCGCTCAAATCGCGCACGTGCCCCACGATATTGAGAAAGACCCATTTTTTGACGGTTCAAAACCAGCGTTGCATCCAGGGACAGTTGCTTGACCCGCCATTGCCGTTACCCGGTAAGGGCGGCCTCTTGCGCGGATTTTCACATACAGGGAAGCCGAAGTCAATGAAGACGGGAGCGCGTTCGGGTGGTCGAGAATCGTGAATAATGTATCGCGTTTAGGAATTTCGAATGGGGATCAGAATCGATGTCTGATCCCCAGACTTAGCACACGCGACTCCAGACCTATAACGCCTTTACCTGCCGAACGCCGGCGCCGAGTTGTGCTCAGCGATGATCTTGCGCGCGTTTTCCGCCAGAGCCTTCGCCTGGGGCAGAAGTTCAAGACCCTTGACCACTTCCGGATCGGATTCCGCGCGAACCTTCATGCCTTCATCTTGGCCGAAGGCGTCCGTGAAAATTTCCGACTTGATGTTGGAGCGGATCCAGTCGTTGTTGTCAATCAGGTCGGCCTGAGTGTAGGGAATGTTCGCCTCGTCGAGCGACTTGCGAAATTCCTGCATTGTCGCGTCGTCAACCTCAAAGCTCTTGGAAGGCTTGTGGCTCACCACGTAGCGCTTGGCAAAGTTGAAGAACGCGTAGTGCTGCAGCAGCGTGTCCTGGAAGTGATTGCTTTTCACCGCGGGAATGTTCACGTCGGGAGTAATGCCGCCACCGCCGTAAACAGTGCGGCCGCTGTCGGTGAGCTTTACCTCGCGATTGGCCGTGTTGGAACTCTCGGCGCTGTCGCGGCTGTAGTAGTAGTCGTAGAGCGAAATGTTGCTGTAGTCGCGCTGGATAAGGCGTCCGCTAGGAGTGTAGTAATGAGCAGTGGTCAGTGCCAGACCAGTGTTCTCTGACAGCGGATATACAGTCTGCACCAGACCTTTGCCAAACGTTACTTCGCCAGCGATCAGGCCGCGATCGTGATCCTGGATCGCTCCCGAAACAATCTCCGCCGCCGATGCTGTCTGCCGATTCACCAGCACCACAATCGGATAATCCTTGCCACCGTTGCCGTGCTGCGCCACGTAGCGCTTCTCGGCCGAAGCGCGCCCGTGGTGAGAGACGATGAGTTGTCCCTTCTTCAGGAACTTGTCTGCCACGCCCACGCCTTCACTGAGCAAACCGCCCGGATTGGAGCGCAGGTCAAGGATCAGGCCCTTGAGGTCGCCAAACGAATCGAGCGCGTCAGAGACTTCATGCTCGGTGGTTTCATTGAAGCCGTTGACATGCATGTATCCCACGCCCGGCTTGATCAGGAAATGAACGTCGACACTGTAACGCGGAATTTCATCGCGGATGAGAGTGAACTCCATCGGCTTCTCGACGTCTTCACGCGAGATGCTGATGTGAACGGTCGTGCCCTTGGGGCCCTTCAGCAAGTCGGCAACGTCGGTGGTGCTCATGTTCTCGGTCGACTTGCCGTCGACGGCGATAATCACGTCACCAGGATGAATGCCCGCCTTGTAAGCTGGGGTTCCCGTGAAGGGATAGATCACGATCACTTTGTTGTTGCGCGGACCGACGGTCATGCCCACGCCGTAGTACTTGCCGCGCTGGTCTTCACGCATCAGCGCATACGATTTGGGATCGAAGAAATTCGAGTGGGGATCGAGCGCGTGCAGCATGCCTGGGATGGCGCCGTTATAGATGGCCTTATCCGCGTTCACCGGCTCGGCGTAGTTGTCTTCGACGAGCGCGTAGACGTCGGTGAACTGCTTCAGGCTGTCCTTGACCTCGGAGTCTGTGCCTAACCCCGATTGTTGACCGGAACGCTGGGCAAACAGAATTCCCAGGAAGCCGCAGGCAAGGAGAAAAACTACCAGAATGAGTGAACGGCGTGAACTACGAGCCATCTTAGAGTTCCTTCGTTGAGGGCGAGCTTGCACCCCAGCTACTGCACTGAATTCAAACAGTATATCACTACCCGAAATTGCCCCGAAGCGGGATTATCACCGTTGGTAACCGTCCCCAAAGACGACTCATTATCAGATGCGGCGGGAGTGGATTAGGTTCCCATCAGTCTGAAAACAACTCAGTTTAGGGTGACAGCGGCCAGCAAAGATCGTTCAGGTTGCCTCTGATGCTGCAGCTGTGAGGGGCATCCTATACGAGCAGTGAGTTTTGCTCCGATTTGCCACGAGGCCGGACGCACTTTTCTCAAATGTCACATGAAGGAATAACGCAATTATCCGGCACTCACGGACTTCGCTATCCTGATCATTGCAGCCACGCTGCGCTCGACGTCTTCGTCGGTGGTGGCCCAGCAGGATACGGAAATTCGCATTGCGGTATGTCCGTGCCACACGGTGCCGCCGCACCAGCAGGTTCCTTCGGTCTGAATCTCGGCAATAATGCGGCGAGTCTCCTCCGAAGTGCCGAACGATACCAGCACCTGGTTCAAAACAACCTCGTTCAGAACGGTAAAACCCGCAGCCCTCAAACATTGGGCAAACCGGTTGGCTTGCCGGCAATTGCGCTCGATCATTTCCCGCAAACCGCTTCGTCCCAGCGACCGCATTGCCGCCCAGAGTTCAATTCCACGTGCTCGCCGCGAGGAGTCCGGAGTGTATTGCCAAGGCTCACGATCGGCGCTTTGGGCCAAATAGGCGGCGCTGCCCGCTGACAGCGCTCTACGCAAATGCTCGGGCTCGCGCACCACCACCATTCCTGAATCGTAAGGAACGTTGAGCCATTTGTGACAATCAATCGCGCAGGAGTCCGCAGCGCTCGCGCCCTCCAGCAAGGGAGCGTAGAGTGGCGAGACAGCGGCCCACAATCCAAACGCTCCGTCCACGTGCACCCACGCTCCCGCGTCCCGCGCCCGCGCGCAGATTTCTTTTGCCGGATCGAAAGCCCCTGTGTTGACGTTGCCCGCTTGAATACAAACGATGGTGTGGTCGTCGAGTGCAGGCAAGGCGTCGGTTCGCATGCGTCCCTGGCCATCCGCCGGAACCCTAGTCACGCGCGAGCGGCCCAGACCAAGCATCGATAATGCCTTCAGCAATGAAACGTGAACTTCTTCGCCGACCACGACCCGAATTGGCGGAGCCCCAAACAGGCCGTCCTCTTCAACGTTCCAGCCACTGCGCTGTAGCAAGGCCGAACGCGCAGACGCTAGTCCTGAGAAATTCGCCATCGTGGTACAGGTGACAAATCCCACTCCACTATTCGACGGCAAGCCGAGCAGATCCAAAGTCCATTCACGTACGATATCTTCGATCTTCGCAGCCACGGGCGACATGACTCGCATCGACGCATTCTGGTCCCATGCGCCGGCGAGGCAGTTTGCCGCCAACGCTGCCGGAAGCGTGCCGCCGGTCACAAATCCAAAGTAGCGCCCGCCGGTTGTCGCCACCGTCGCAGGTGATCCTACCGTGTCGAGCAATGCCAAAACTTCCGCCGGACCGGTGGGACCGTCAGGCACGGGCCCTCCGAGACTCGATAAACGCGCAATGCTTTCCGCTGACGGCACAACCGGGCGCTCATCAAGCTCCCTTATGTATCTCGCGGCCCGCGTCGCAGTCTCTGTCAGTAATTCCTTCACACGTACCTCCACGGGTGGGCAAAACAGAATGGCGTCGAGGCAACATTTTAACCGCTACATTTCTGCTCTCGCCATGATTCGGGTTTAGAGCGTGAGTTGTCGCGAGAGAGTTCGACGGGCTCTCTGGCGCTGCCTATGCGCTGACTGATCGCGTTTCCGCCGCCTTCATCGCCGCTGTAATGATGATGGCGATGGCCTTGGATTTGCGATGCCTGATTCTGGGACGCCTGCCGGACCTGGGCGAAGTCCTGTTGCGGACCTGAGATGTTTCCCGACTTCAGGTGCTGCTCCAACCGGTTAAACGTTTGTGTGATCGGGCTGTGGCTCTGGGCCGGCCAAGTGAAGCTGCTCTCCGGGCCAAGCTGCTGAAAGATCAATTCCACTTGCAATGATTGCCGCTTTTCCGGCTCCGGCAGTATGATGAACCGCATGAGCTTTTCAGAAACGATCTTCCTGTTCTTATTGGCCCTTGTCGTGTTTGGGCCTAAGAAGTTGCCGGAGATCGCGCGCCAGATCGGCAAGGCGCTCAATGAATTCAGGCGCGCCTCAAATGAGTTTAAGGCGCAGATCGAGCAGGAAATTTCGAACCTGGAGGTCGAGAAGCACCACACGATTCTTCCTCCCAGCCCACCGCTGGAGGGCGTTGCCAGTCGCACGCTGGATGTCGCGCCCGAGCAAACGACTCCGGCCGAAGCTCCTGCCACTTTAGCGGCCACGGAGGAAACCCCGGCCGCCGCGATTGAGCCACCTCCGGTTGCGACCGAAGCGGTAGGGCCCGTCACGCCTTCCGATGAGATAGCATCTCCCGCCTCGCAGGAATCGCATGTTTGAATCCGCAGCCGCGTCGGTCAGCGGTGATCCTGAAAAAGAGCCGATGCCCACCATGGGCTTTCTTGATCACCTCGAGGAACTCCGCAAGCGCATTGTCTATTCCATCATCGCCGTCGGAGTAGGTACTGGCCTTTCGTGGGGATATCGCGAGCGAATCTACGCAGTCATGCAAAAACCCATCATGGATGCGCTTCACTCGCGGGGGTTGCCCGAAAAACTCGTGTACCTGAATCCCGTCGATCCGTTCAATCTTTACTTAAAGATTTCCATGCTGGCGGGGCTTTTCCTGACCTCACCCTTCGTGCTCTATCAAGTGTGGATGTTCATTTCTCCGGGGCTCTACCGCAAAGAAAAGCGCTACGTCATGCCGTTCATGATTTCGACGATCACGTTGTTTACGTTGGGCGGATATTTTGGGTACCGGATCGCGTATCCGCGGGCTTTGGACTTCTTCGTCGTCAAATTCAACGGCCAGTTCCAGCCGATGATTACGGTCGGTGAATACACGCAGCTTTTCCTGAGCATCGTTGGCGGCATGGGGCTGATTTTCGAGATGCCGATCCTGGTTTTCTTTCTGGCGTTCATGGGCATCATGACGCCGTCGTTCATGGTGAAGAATTTCCGCTACGCCATTCTGGTTATTTTTGTGCTGGCGGCGATCGTTACTCCGACTCCAGATATCGTAAATATGTGCGTGTTTGCTGCGCCCATGCTGGGTTTGTACGCACTGAGCATTGGCGTGGCATGGATGGTGCATCCCAAACAGCGGGAGGCACGGCGAGAGAAGCAGTCGCAGACATAATCACCATGATGGGATCGAAATTTTCGCGGTGGATTCTGCTCGCTGGCGTGCTAGCTGTCGTTGCCTGTGACCGCGATAAGGATTCCCACGACAAGCTTCCCTCGACCCCCGCGCCAACTTCGGCTTCAGCGGACACATCCCGTCCGGCGCTGACGCTCCCGCCCGACAACGGTCCCTCTCCCGCATTCGACGGCGATCGCGCGATGCAGTATGTGAAAGACATTGTGAAGTTCGGCCCGCGCCCGGTCGGCAGCGCCAATCACAAGAAGGTTGAGGAGTACATCGCGTCCCACCTGCGCGGCGATCAGGTCGAGGATGATACCTTCACCGCTGATACGCCTGAAGGTAAGTTTCCGGTGCACAATATCATCGCCAAGTACCCCGGCACAAAAGATGGCATCATCGTGGTTGCCAGCCACTACGATACGAACTATCCGCTGCGCAAGACCTCCTACGTGGGCGCCAACGACGGAGCTTCTTCCAGCGCGCTGCTGCTCGAACTTGCCAATCAGTTGCGTGGCAAGCCCCGCGACGGCTACAGCGTATGGCTGGTATGGGACGACGCAGAAGAAGCGATGAAACCGGACGGCTCCGGTGGTCTTCCGCAGGAAATGCCGTTTAATGAAGACAGCCTCTATGGCATTACCCATGTGGCCGAGAAATGGCAGGCTGACGGCACTTTGAAAAGAATCAAAGCTTTTCTATTAGCGGACATGATTGGCGACGCCGATCTCAATATCGATCGCGACACGAACTCGACGCCCTGGCTCGAAGATGTCATTGGCGAAGCGGCCAGGCGTCTCGGATATCAATCGCATTTTTTCGAGCGCACCAATGAGGTCGGCGACGACCACGTCCCGTTCGTGAAGCGCGGCGTCCCCGCCGCCGATCTGATCGACTTTATGTACGGCTACAACAACGTCTTCTGGCACACGCCGCAGGATACTGCCGACAAACTCAGCCCCAAGAGTCTGCAAATCGTAGGCAGCGTGATCCTCGAAACCATTCGCATCCTCGACAAGATGAATCCGATTCCGCCGAAGTGATGGCGGCGAGCAAAGCCTTTAACCGCCAGGATCGCAGAGACAGCGCGCCGAGAACGCAGAGAATATTGGGAGATTTTCTCAGCGCTTTCGGCGCGTCTTCTCAGCGTACTCGGCGGTTAAAAGCTTTTTGCCGAAAACCCATCGCGGAATTCGTCTTTTGCGCTTTTCGGAAATTTAATTTCTAATGCAGCCCATATGCGCACTGTGAAGACCCTGTTCTTTGCGAGCGTTTTGAGCCTTACCTCTGTTGCCGCAACACCTGCCGCGGATACTAGCGAAGCCAATCGAGTGATTCAGTCCGCGCTGCAGCCTTCCACCCTCGAAGCCAACCTTCAACGCTTAACGGACGAGATCGGCGGCCGCGTTCCAGGCACACCGGCGATGCAGCATGCCGTGGCGTGGGGATTGCAAGCCTTGACGGCGGCCGGAGCCGACAGCGTTCACACCGAGGGATTCACCATTCCGTTTTCCTGGTCCGAGGGCGCTACCGAAATAAGCGCGACGACCTCGTTCCAAGTCGATGCAACGAAAGTGGGCGGTGCAACTGTGCTTTCCTCTTTCCGCGTCCGTGCAGTGTCCGTGGCATGGGCTCCCGCGCTCGCCCCGGTGAAACACGTTCCGGTCATCGACGTTGGCGGAGGCTCTGAAGCCGACTTCAAAAAGGCAGGCGACATTTCCGGCAAGATTGTTTTAGTGCACACGGTGGTCCTGAAAACCTGGAATGACCTGTTTGACGAATACGCGAAGGCTCCGCCAGTGATCGATCTCGCCGTGAAAGGAAAGGCCAAAGCAATCGCATTCATGGCCACGCGCGAGCACGACATTCTTTATCGGCACACGAATTCGTCCGCAGGAGAAATTGACCGCCTGCCGATGGTGCTGATGGCGCGCGAGGATGGCGAGCGCATGGCGCGCCTGCTGGCCACAGGAAACCTGGTGTGGGCCGACCTCTCCATTCCCAACCAGATTGGCGGCCCCGTCAAGGCTGCCAATGTTGTCGCAGAAATCAGGGGCAGCGAAAAGCCGGACGAGTTCGTGATCCTGGGCGCTCACCTCGACTCCTGGGAACTCGGCACCGGGGCCCTCGATAACGGCTGCAACGCCGCTCTGGTGGTCGACGCGTTGCGGGCGATCAAGGCCTCAGGGGTGAAGCCACTTCGCACCATTCGCTTCATTCTTTTTTCCGCCGAAGAACAAGGATTAATCGGCTCCCGCGTCTATGCTTTCGTCCACCGCCCCGAACTTGATAAAGCTGCGGGTGTGGTCATCTACGACGCGGGAACAGGAAAGACAACCGGCTTTTCGGTGGGGGGACGTAAAGATGTGCTGTACACCGCGAAGGAATTGATCGCCCCGCTCGCGCAATTCGACGTGAAAGAACTGAAGACGGACATCGAATGGGGCACTGACCACTTTGATTTCATGTTGGAAGGCGTGCCCACTTTCGTTGCCGATCAACTGGAGGCCAATTACCTCGAAAACTACCACGCCGTCTCCGACACCTACGACAAGGTGGATTTCCCACAACTGAAGAAGCACGTGGCAGAAGCTGCCACCCTTGCGGTTGAACTGGCGGATCTACCCGAAAAAATTGGCCCGCGCCTTACTCACGATCAGATTGAGCAGACGATGCGCGAGACCAATAGTGTGGACATGCTCAAAGCCAACGGCATTTGGGAGGATTGGGTCAGCGGCCAGCGTGGACGGCAGAAATGATTGATGATTGCTGATTGTTGATTCGAAATCAAAGGTGCACTCGCCGGTTTTCTCAATCAACAATCACAAATCAACAATCATCAATTCCTGATTCCCTTGCTCTATTTCTGGATCCTCTTCAATATTTTCGCGCTGGGAATGTTGGTGGCGGACCTGCGCCTGCATCGTTCCGGGCGGGCCGTCAGTTTTCGCACAGCCCTGGCCTGGAGCGCAGTATATGTCGTGCTGGCAGCCGCATTTGCGGTGCTGCTTTATTTCTGGCAAGGACGCCAAGTAGCGCTGGAGTTCGTTACTGGTTACGTTCTGGAAGTTTCTCTCAGCGCCGATAACCTTTTCCTCTTCCTCGTTATCTTCAACTTCTTCGCGGTGCCTGAACAGCAGCAGCATCGCGTCCTCTTCTGGGGCATTATCGGCGCGCTGATCTTGCGCGGCATCTTCATCGGCGCCGGGGTCGACCTGATCTCCCGTTTCCATTGGCTGCTTTATGGTTTTGGAGTGCTGCTGATCGCAAGCGGCATCCGTTTTTGTGTGGCCGGAGAGCACAAAATCCGTCCCGCGGCGAACCCGTTGGTGAAAGCATTGCGCTACTTCGTTCCGGTAACTGAAGACTATCGCGGCGGCAACTTTTTCGTTCGAAACCGGCAGGACAATTCACGCTTATACGCCACGCCGCTACTGGTGGTGCTTCTGGTCATTGAAACCACGGACTTGCTATTTGCGGTCGATTCCATTCCCGCAGTCCTCGCCATCACTCTGAACGCTTTCGTTGTGTATACGTCGAACGTGTTCGCAATACTGGGCCTGCGCTCGATGTATTTTGCCGTCTCGCGCCTGATGAAGCTTTTCCGCTTCTTGCGCTATGGACTGGCGGTCATGCTGGTGCTGGTAGGTTTGAAGATGCTGACAGCCGATTATTTCCGGGTTCCCACGGCGGTTATGCTGGGCGTGGTGGCGGGATTGATTTTGATCTCGATCGCCATCTCAGCGGCATTTCCGGCGAAGAGTACTTAGGCCAACTGTCCAGTAGAGTCGATCAGAACTGCAAGGTAAAGAACAAAGCAGAAAAATCCATCATCCAATGTGCCAGAATCAGCGGCGGCAATCGCCGAATACGCAAGTATAGAAGTATGAACGCTATGACTCCCGGTAGAAATCCCACGAAGCGCCAGGCAACATATTTCCAATCGAGGATGAAGGGAATGAAGCTGTGCTGTAGCGCCCACCAGAAGCCGACAATCGCGATGGCCTTCCATCGGCTCCCGCAAAGCACCTCGATCCGCGGCAGCGCGTAGCCGTTGTAGGTCATCTCTTCCGTAGGCGACCACACCAGCCACCAGACGCTAAAGCTGTAAACCACTCCCCACAGAGGCAGAACACGGCCGGTTAGCATGCCGGCAAACGAAGGCGGCTGGATGCTGCGATAAACCAGCCAATTCGCCGCCGGGAAACCCAAATAGAAAAAAGGGAATACCAGCAACAAACATCCGATGCCCACGAAGACATCGCGTCCCCAACGAAGCCTTACACGCCCAATCAGATCGCGAAGGCTGGTTCCTTCTTTGCGCGTATAGACGGCCATAAGAGCAAGGCAACCAGCGTCGACGAGCGTAGCGTAGACCGTCCACCACTTAGCGGCACCATTCCATGACCAGACGTGAAATCGCGCCCATGCCAGGCCCGCGACGAACGCCTGTGCGGCAATGATTAACAGACTGCGCCCTGTTACCACGACCAGTGGCCCTACCCACGCAAGCCGGCCTGCACGGGCGCGGAGCGCCAGCGCGGACTTGGAATTTGCGTCATCCGCCGCACTCGCTGGAATTGGAATCTCGTGATCGACCGAGCTAGTGGGCATTTTGTTTGCTGCGTGGCTGTCTACAGAAAAACAACTCTATCGCCCCGTACGACCGAATGCTTGAGGAACTTCTTGTCATCGTGGTCAGGATATTCCATTCGATAGTGCGCCCCGCGGCTTTCTTCCCGCGCCAGAGCCGATCGCGCGACCATCAATCCTGCCAGATGCAGGTTCGACGCTTCGTACGCTCTCCGCGTTTTGGGGTGAGCCAGCTTCGGAGCCATCTCTTCCAGAGTCTTAACCGCTTTCTGCATCCCCATGCGCGTGCGCACGATGCCGACTTCGTTCTCTAATGTCGTTTGAATTTGGTTGATCACTTCTTCCATGCCCGCGTCGACCGGCCCATTGGAATAAGCGGCCCTCGGTTGTGCGTGTTGCCGCGACACTGGCCTCAGTTCCCCTCGCATGGCCATGCCCGCGCGTGCACCATATACCAAGCCTTCCAACAGAGAATTGCTGGCCAGCCGGTTCGCCCCGTGCACGCCTGTGCACGCCGCTTCGCCCGCAGCGAAAAGACCAGCGACATTCGACTTGCCGTCAAGATCGGTTCGCACCCCGCCCATGCAGAAATGTGCCGCCGGACGCACCGGAATCACATCTTCGGTAATGTCCACGTTGTGCTGCATGCAAGTCGCGTAAATTCGCGGGAAGCGTTTTTGCACTTTCGTGGCGCTGAGATGTGTGAGGTCGAGATAGACGAACGGATCTTTGGCTCGGCTCACTTCCATTTCGTGAACGATCGCTCGCGCCACCACGTCGCGCGGCGCTTGCTCGCCCATGGGGTGATACTTTCCCATGAATCGGTTTAACTCAATGTTGCGCAGGCAGGCGCCCTCCGCCCGCAACGCCTCTGACAAAAGAAAGCGCGGAACTTTCTTCATGTAAAGCGCGGTTGGATGAAACTGCACAAACTCCATGTCGCTCAGTTCTGCTCCGGCCCGATATGCCAACGCGGCGCTGTCCGCAGTCGCGGCTTCCGGATTAGTCGTGTTGCGATAGAGTTGACCCATCCCTCCCGTAGCCAGCAGTACGGCGGAGCAGGCAATTTCCTGAGGCACACCTTTTTCATCGAGCAACTCAATTCCAGTGATGCGTCCGGCACCGGTCAGCAGGCCGGTGGAAAACGCGAATGGCGCGATCGAAATGTGCTTCAGTAAATCTGCTTTGGCGCGAAGCGCTCGCAGGATCTCCCGGCCTGTGGAATCTCCCTGCGAGTGAAGACTGCGGTGGCGGCTATGGGGGCTTTCCAGGCCGAAGACCAGCTTGGTTCCGTTGTGCTTGCCCCAGGAGATTAACTCGTCGATGCGCTGCGGGCCTTCCTCCAGCAGAATTTTCACGGCTGCCGGATTGCACAATCCATCCCCCGCGGTGAGCGTGTCCTGCAAGTGGAGACTGACTTCGTCTTCGTCGCTCAGCGCCGTGACTAGCGGAACTTGTGAGAGCTCGGCTTGTTTTTTTTCCAGGACGAGCACACGTCCAGCAGCCGCCAGTTCAATAGCGGCGCGCAGGCCGGCAACGCCCGCACCAATTACCACGAAGTCGGTCTCGGCTGGAAGACCCTTCATAGAGAGGCAAACAATTTAGGACGGAAAATGGTATCACTTCGCCGCAGGGCCGTCTCTCGACCGCATACGCTATCATGGAACCGCATGCCGCAGGTAACTATCCACGTTTTACCCCGGCCATATCAGGCCTGGATCGAAAACGGCCTGCTCACGCGAGCCGGTTCCGTCCTCAGCGAACTGCTACCGCAGGCCAGCCGCATTTTTGTGGTGACCGTTCCTCCGGTGCGCAAGCGTTGGGGAGGGAAGTTGGTGAGTTCCCTGAAGGCCAACGGGTTCACTCCGCAGGTGATCCCCATGCCCGATGGCGAGCCCGCCAAACGCCTTGCGACGATAGAAACGCTGGCTGAGAAACTGGCGCGTCTGGGCGCGGACCGCAAGGCTGTGATCATCGCCTTGGGCGGCGGAGTCGTGGGCGACGTCGGCGGACTGCTGGCCTCGCTCTATATGCGCGGAATCGAGTTGGTGCAGGTACCCACGACGGTGCTCGCCCAGGTGGATGCTTCCATCGGCGGAAAGACAGCGGTCAACCTGGTTGCCGGCAAAAATCTGATCGGAACCTTTCACCACCCGCGCCTGGTGCTCATCGATCCCACGGTCCTGAAAACGTTGCCGGATCGCGAGTTTCGCGCTGGACTCTACGAGGCGCTGAAGTGTGGCATTATCGGAAGTGTCGAACTATTCCTGCGGTTTGAGCAGAATCGCGCGCGGATTCTGAAACGCGACCCTGTCGAGCTCGAATGGCTTATTGCGCAGTCCGTAAGGTTAAAAGCCGAAGTGGTTTCCGCCGACGAGCGCGAGGACGGCCTGCGCCGCGTTCTCAACCTTGGTCACACCATCGGGCACGCGCTCGAGGCCGAAACCGGCTACCGGCGCCTGCTGCACGGCGAAGCTGTCGCCTGGGGAATGATTGCCGCAACCAACATCGCGCTCAGTGTGGGTCGCACGGATAGCGTTACCGCTGGCCGCATCGCCGACGCCGTCTTGAGCCTGGGCCGCCTGCCGGAAGTAAATGTTAGTTCGCGCAAGATTCTGGCCCGGCTGCAGTCAGACAAGAAGACGCAAAATGGAGTAGTGCACTTCATCCTGCCGCGCGAGATTGGCAAGGTTGAAGTTGCCAGCGATGTGCCGAGCAGCGCAGTGACCGATGCTGTCGAGGAGCTTCGGCGTTTGTCGCGCGGCGGCTGGGTTTGGGGAAAATAAATCAATTTCACAGGAAGAAAATATGCCGGAAACAGCGCAGCAGTACATCCAGCGAATCCTGGGTCACGTCGAAGGCCAGGACGCGATAAAAGTGCAGCGGGCCTCCGCCGCGAAGCTGAAGAAACTGATTCAGGGCCTTGGTCCAAAGGAAATGAAGTGGAAACCCGAGCCGGGGAAGTGGTCGATCGCGGAGATCGTCGCGCACCTGGCCGATGTTGAGATCGTCGCCGGTTGGCGGATGCGCGCCATTCTCGGCTCGAATGGCACGCCCATCCAGCCATTCGATCAGGATGCGTGGGCAGCGGTGTTTCGATACGCCGAGCGCGATCCTAAACAATCGCTTGAAGTATTTCGCGTGCTGCGCGAAAACAATCTGGCGATGTTGAAGGCGCTGCCGCGCGAAAGTTGGGACAACTACGGCATGCACGCCGAGCGCGGAAAGGAAACCATTGCGCATCTGGCGCGAATGTTCGCAGGGCACGACACCAACCACATCCTGCAAGTCGAACGAATCGCCGGGCAATTGAAGATCGCGCGAAAGAAAACCCCGGCGAAGAAAATCAAGACAAAGCGAAAGTGAGCCCCGGCACGCAGGAAAGCATTGTGGGGGAATCCAGCAAAACCACGGTTGTCGGCGCGGCGCCAGAAGGAGCCAGGGACCCGCGGTCGGCGGCGCGCGCTGTTCGCGATATATTCACCTCCGTCGCGCCGCGCTACGATCTGCTCAACCACCTGCTGTCTTTTAACATCGACCGGATGTGGTGGCGGCGGACGGCGCGCGCTTTCCGCCACGTGCTAGCTCGGCCGAATGCCCGCATCCTCGACCTATGCTGCGGAACGGGAGACATGACGTTCGCGTTGCGCCGCCAGGCAGGGAAGTGCTCGCCGCAGATTCTGGGCGCCGACTTCTCTCACGCCATGCTGCTGCGCGCCTATGCCAAGTCTTCAACGGCCGCGCAGAACGGAGCAAGGCCCAGGTGGATCGAAGCCGATGCTCTCGGCCTTCCGTTACCCGGCGCGCATTTCGATCTCGTCACTTCGGCGTTCGGTTTCCGCAATCTCGCCGACTACGATGCCGGGCTGCGCGAAATCGTTCGTTTGCTGCGTCCAGGAGGCGAGTGCGGCATCCTCGACTTCGGCGAACCCAAAGGCGCCATGGGCGCGCTCTACCGCGTCTATTTCAAGCAAGTGCTGCCGCGCGTCGGCACCATGATTTCCGGCGTGCGCGGGCCCTATGCCTATCTGCCGGCCTCCGTAGAGCGCTTTCCCGCGCCAGAAGAAATGCTCGAAAGAATGAAGCGTGCAGGGCTTGCGGAAGCCACTTGGACACCCTACACCTTCGGAATCGCAGGCCTCTATCGTGGGAAGAAGCTCGCGTAGCGACAGCCGCCTCGGCTGTCAGCGAAAGGGAAGCGGAGCAGCAGAAGACCTTCGTCAAGAGTCGAGTCCAAGTGGATGAAGAAAACACAATGGACATCCCTAATTTTCACGATGGTTTTTTCGACGGTTTTCGGATCAAGCCCGACAAGGCTGTGCACCTATTCCTAAGGACCAGCGATCAAACTGTCTACACTTTGATTTTAAGCGGCGTGCGCGCGATGAAGATCTCCGGAGTAATGAAGGGCAATATCATCCTCGATATTGTTGCTCGCACGGCGGAAGAGATGAGCCCCGCTGATATGGAAGAGCTCTATGGACTGGCCAAGAATGTCGCTCAAGCTTCCGCATTGCTGGTTTCCGCGCGTGAACAGCATCTTCAGTTGCTCGAACTGAATCCATCGTATGGCGCGGAAGGATTGATTTTGTTCGAAAAATGGGAAATCGCCCCAAACGCCAGCCAATCCGCTGAATAACGTAGGAACCTGATCGGCCAGCTTCAAGGAAACCGAGTTCTGACTGCCACCGTCCGAGGTCCGAAGTCCGAGGTCTCTACCCCGCACCGCGCAGCAGCTTGCTCAAAGCCCGAATATCTTCCGCTCCCACATCGCCCACCACAAAATACCGCAACCCATTTTGCGTCCAGGTCTGAACGTTAAACGATTGCGGATGCTCTAACCCCTCCGGCAGCCCGGCCCCTTCTCCGCGATCCTGAAAAATGAAAACGGAAATCTCGTGCTTGCGCACGTGGTAAATCAACTGCGCCCCCGGCGTCTGCGCCAGATAAGTGACGCGCCCTCCCAGCAATGTGAATTCCGATCCTTGCAGCTCCGGCAGATTGAAAGTGAACGGTATCTTTCCCTGAAACCACGGCTTCACCGTATGCCGGTCAGTCGAGACCACGTCAACAGGCGTGGAACCGGCCAGGGCGGCCACGTGCAGGTCGGCCAGTTCGCTGTAAACTCGCTGCCGGCGCGCATCCTCGTGGCCCACGTACAGATTGACCGCAACCGCCAACATCAGCAAAGCGAAAGCGGGAAGGGTCAGAATCTTCCAGTACCAACCGACTCCATGGCGCGGCTTCGCGGCGATAGTCTTCGCAATTCGATTCCGCAACTCGGTGCTCGCTGTGTAGCGCTTGCCGGCCATTTGCACGGAACGCTTCAACTGCACTCGCTCCAGCGCGTCAGCGGCACAATCTGCGCACCCCCGCAGATGCGCACTCAATGCACTCGCCTGCGCCGGATCAAGTTCGCCGTCGACGTAGCGGTCAAGCTGCTCGCGCCATTGTTCACACGCCATGCCGGACTCCCTCATTCTTCTTGCGCAATAAATCACGCAACGCCTTGCGTGCGCGGTACAGCCGCGACATTACAGTGCCCATGGGAATGCCAAGTGTTTCTGCGATTTCCTGGTACGACATCTCCTCAACTTCGCAGAGCAGCAAAATCTCCCGGAAGTGCACGGGGAGATCGGTCAGCGCCTGTTGCACCATTTCACGGCTTGCCTGCTGGATCAAACTACTCTCCGGCGTCGTATTTTCCACGGGAAGCAGGGCCTCGTCCGTGTCTTCGTCAATCGCAACCGTGTTCTTGAGTCCCGTCCGCGAGGTCAAAAACGTGTTTCGCAGTATTCGGTACATCCACGCGCGAAAATTCGTCCCCATCTGAAAGGACGAAAATCCGCGCAACGCTTTCGCGTATGTTTCCTGCGTCAAGTCCTCCGCCTCGGCGGTATCCTGCGTCAGCCAGCGCGCGAAGTTATAGAGTTGGTCAAACAGCGGCATGGCCAGCTCTTCAAAGGTCGTGTCGCGCACGGATTTTTCGGGCACCTTCATATGCAAACCAGGCACGCGCCAGTTTATTCCCTACGTGAAGGAAAATGTTTAATCACACCGGAGTCAGGGTTTCCGGCATCAGAATGTGATTCAACCACAAACTACAAAAGATAGCCGCTCGGCGGCTGACCGCCGTCGCGCCGGAAAGAATCCGCGAACGCGTCGGTAATGGTATAGCGGATCACGTGCTCGTATTCCGGGCCTAGGAAACGGCGCAGGCGATCGGTATTCATAATGTATTCCCCGGTCATGTAAGGGACTGCCTCGGGTGGAATGGCCGAAATCTTTCGCTTCCACAAAAACTTCAGCACCTGCCGCATCGCCCACTTTCCCGGAACGCGCACCAGCTTAGCCTGAGCCATCTCTACGCAGCGACCGAACGTGAGAGGCTCTCCGCGCCCCGCAACGTTTAACACAGTCAGGCGCTGCGTCTCCGGCTCTCGCTGCAGGATGTGCCGAATCAGCCTCGCCATATCATCGACGTGGATGAACTGAATCTTGTTGTCGAGATACTGTTGGCCGCGCGGAAACATGCAGGGCAGGCGCTTGCCCTCCTGGCGCATCTTCTCAGCGCGTGCGCTTTTGCCGTTGGGCGTGCCGCGGAACGCTCCCATCAGATAATTTTCGACGCTTGCGCCGGAGAATATATGTGGGCGCAAAATGTAAGCGCTGCATCCGCGCAAGGCGTGCGAGCGAGTCTGCACTACCTCGTCTGATTGCTTCTTGTGAATTGCGTAGGGCAGGGTGTGCGCTGCCAGCACTGAGTCTTCCGTCGCTGGCGCGGGCAGGTTCGGTCCGTACGCCGAAACGCTGCTGGGAAAGATGAACTGCTTCACTCCATCGTCCGTGGAGCGATTGGTCTCGGTCACCGCTTCCATCACTCGCGCCGTTCCCGCCACGTTGATCTGCCACATACGCTCCACGTCAATTACACCGGTGCGCACAGGATCGATCACGAATGCAAGGTGAATCACGGCGTAGGCGTGCGTGTCGCGGAGAAGTTGGTAGAGAAGCAGAGTCGACGATTCCTGGCCCAGGTCCAGGTTCTCAAAGCGCAGCTCGTAATCGGTTCGGGGCGGACTCACGTCCACCCCAATTACCGAATAGCTTCCCAGCATCGGCAATAGCCTGGAGCCGAGGTTGCCCGAGATCCCGGTGACGACGACGACTGGTTTGGCCATCAGTTCGGTGTTGCGGCCGGAGGTTGTGCCGGCGGCGCAGTTTGCGGCTGAGCCCGTGGTGCGGTCGGAGGAGCCAGACGCGAAGGTCGCGGCCCGGGCGTGGGCCCAACGCCACCCGGACCAAAATAGGCTTCGTTGGTTTCGATCTGGGATGGATTGCTGAGCTTCTCCATCATTTCGCGCATGCGATCGTTTTGCATCTTACTGTGAATCTCATTCTTCACCTGATCGAGCGGAATTTCGCTCTTGCTGTTCAGCTTGTAAATGTAGTGACCGCCGGCGTCGTTGATCACCTGTGAAACCTCCCCTGGCTTCAAATCGAGCACCGTCGCTTGTGCCGGAGGCAAGCCCGTACGGCGTACCGAGGGCAAGTTCACCGTGGGGGAATCCATCTTCATTCCGGCGGCGGCAAATGCCTCCTTCTGCAGCTTGACGAAGTCTTCTCCGGCTGCGGCCCTGGTGCGCAGGCTCTCGGCCAGTTGAGTCATGGCCTGCTCGGCTTCATCCGCCTTGGCTTTCTGCTCAGCTTGCTTGGCCTTCTGCGCTTCGTCGCTCAGCTTTTCGGGCTTCTCGTTTTCTCCTTTGGCATCAGGTTCGATCTGTTTAGTGCGGGGCACAAACAGCCGGTCCAGATTGAATTGTTCGTAATCGTTTGCATGTTCCTTGTAGTAATTCTCAATCTCCTCCGGCGAAATCTTGCTAGCTTCGTCTTGAATGTTTTGCCGCAGTTCCTGGCTGAGGATCTGCATTTTCAGAACTTTCACGCGGTCTTCATACTGAGGAGTCTTGTCCAGGCCTTTCTTCTTGGCCTCATCCGACATCAAAATCCACTGCGGCAGAATGGCGGCTAATTGTTTCTTCATCTGCGGCGTCACGTTGGGGGCAAGATGGCTGGCCAGAGTCTCAAACTCGGCCTTGGTTATGACCGTCTTGCAATCAGCTGCTGAAGATTTCGTGGCCGTGGTCTTAGCGCCGGTCGCCGCCGTTCCTTTGGCCGCCGCAGTCTTGGTCTGCGCCGGACACACTCCCTTGATCGTGATGACCGCCGCCGTTGGGGGAACCGACGCGGAAGGATCCGCCGGAGCCGCTTCGGTTTGGGGCGAGCTCGGAGTACCCGGCACAGCCTGTCCCCATGCCAGCGTTCCCAACAAAACACACATCAGCCACCTCTTACGCATAAATCATTTCCTCCAGGATTGGTCCGTCAGAAAGATAAAAGTGCTAAGCATTAAATCCTAGCATAAGCCATTGGATCTGCTCTCGGCAGAGGTGACTCAGAGTGTCCGCGAATTATCGTCACGCACGTGCCTGACGGTCGCGATTTGCTTGGCGCTTTCCTCGCGCAACAGCGATAATTCCTTCATGTCGGGAACTCCCGCCATTCCTTCATCAGAGTTGATGCGCGCTGAAAAGCGATCCGCTGCCGGCAGTTCGGTATTGGCTGCGCTGGTAATCACGACGCTCAAGATTGTGGTGGGTTTGAGCACCGGCAGTCTCGGCATTCTCTCTGAAGCGGCGCACTCAGGGCTGGATCTGATCGCCTCTCTTCTCACATTTTTTTCTGTCGGCGTCTCTGACAAGCCGGCCGACGCCGACCACCAATACGGCCACGGAAAAGTCGAAAACTTCTCTGCCTTCGTTGAAACCGGCCTGCTCCTGCTGACCTGCGCCTGGATCATTTACGAAGCGGCGTTGCGACTCTTTTTTCGCCGAATCGAAATCGAGCCCTCCATCGCCGCTTTCGCCGTGATGCTGTTCTCGATGGGGATTGACTGGTGGCGCTCCCGCGTCCTCGGCCGCATTGCCGACAAATATGACAGCCAGGCTCTGGAAGCCGACGCGCTACATTTCTCCACCGACATTTGGTCGGCCGGCGTCGTCGTGCTCGGACTGATCCTGGTTCTGATCGGGCGCACTTATCACATCGATTGGCTGCGCGATTCCGATCCCATTGCCGCGCTCTTCGTGGCGGGCGTTGTCGTGTCGGTGAGTTGGCGCCTGGCACGCCGCACCATCGATGCTCTGCTCGACGCCGCGCCGCCGGGCGTGCGCTCCAAAATCTACGACGCGGTTTCCCGTGTCGATGGTGTTCTCGAAGTCGATCGCGTCCGCATCCGCCGGGCAGGGAACCGCTATTTCGCCGATCTCGCCGTGGGCCTGGCGCGCACCGTAACTTTCCAGCGCTCAGGACAATTGGCCTCCGCCGTCACCGAAGCGGTGCACCGCGTGCTGCCCGATGCCGACGTCACCGTGCAACCGCTACCGCGCGCGCAGCATTCGGAGAATATTTTCGACCGCATCCGCGCCGTCGCCACCAACAACAACCTCAACGTGCACGATATCAGCGTCCAGGACCTCGACGGCCGGCTGCACGTGGAGCAGCATATTGAACTCGACGAACGCATGTCGCTAAAAGACGCGCACGACCAGGTCACCGAATTGGAAGCCGACATGCGCCGCGACGTGCCTGAAATTTCCGACATTCTCACTCACATTGAAAGCGAGCCTGCCACCATCGAAAGGCCCGAAGAAGTAGTCAGCGATGCTGAACTCGAGCATCGCCTGCGGGCCGTGGCTTCGCAGTTTCCCGAAGTCCTCGATGTTCACGATTTCATCATCAAGCGCGTTCGCGGACGCATGTACATCTCGTGTCATTGCACGCTGTCCGACAATCTCTCTCTGGCCCGGGTGCACGACATTCAGACCGAACTGGAAACCCGCTTCAAGCAGGACGCGCCCGAGTTATTCCGCGTCTTGATTCATCCCGAGCCCAGCACCGACAACCGGAGGTAGGTTGTGATTACTGCCAAAGCAATCTGGACCGATAACGAGCGCTATGTTGGCGAGGCCAGTTCGCGCCATGCGATTGTGATGGACACGGCCACTGAGAAAACCGCGAGCACGCCGATGGAACTGGTACTGATCGCGCTCTGCGGCTGCACCGCCTCAGACGTTGTCGGAATTCTTCGTAAGAAGCGCGAGCCCTTCACCACTCTCGAGGTCAGCGCCAGCGGCGAGCGCGCTTCGGGCTATCCTGCCGTCTACACGGAAATCAATCTGGTGTATCGCATCGCCGGTAAGGTCTCTCGCAAAGCAGTGGAGGACGCGGTGAAACTTTCTAAAGAAAAATATTGTTCTGTTTCGGCCATGCTGGAAAAGACCGCGAAGATTTCATTCAAGATCGAAATGGTGGAATAGATGCTGCCCATGCGCGTTGTGCTCTTCACCCAACCCGGCTGCCTATCCTGCCAACTGATGAAAATCTTTCTGGAAGCTAAGGAAATCGCTTTCGAAGAACGCGATATTAGCACTAGCCCCGAAGCCCGCCGCGAAATGATCGAACAGCATGACAGCACCGAAACTCCTACGATGGTCATCTTCTCCGGCGAAACTCAGGAGGTCATTATTGGCTTCGATCCCGTTCGCCTTGACCAGTTCCTCGACCCCGCCCCATCATCGGACTCGGTGACTGAATCCTGAACGCAGCCCCTTCCAATCGAAACCTTCATCCACTGCGTGGATATCTCTTCATCGGCTCCGCGGCATTTCTATGGGGAGTCTCCGCCGCGCTCGCCCGCGCCGTCTTCACAGGCAAACTGTCCTTGAGCGGCGAGGCCCTGCATCCCATCGACGTGCTCATCCTGTCGCAGACGCGGACCTCCTTCTCTCTGCTGGTGCTGCTTCCACTGCTGGTGGGCCGGCGCGGATGGCAACGCATCAAGCTTCCCAGGCCCGATCTCATCCAATGCCTGGTGCTCGGAATGCTCGGCGTAGCTGCATCGAACTATTTTTATTACGTCGCGATTCAGAGAACGAGCGTCGCCATCGCCATCATCGTTCAATACACCGCGCCGGTCTGGGTGCTGCTTTATGTAGTCGCTCGCCGACAGCAGAGGCTATCGCTGCAGAAAGTCGCCGCCGTGGCAGTCGCCATCACCGGCATCGCCCTGACGATCGGCATCGGCGGCGCAAAATCCGCCGCACATTTGCGTCTCGACAAATACGGTTTCATCGCCGCGCTGCTGGCCTCGTTCTCCTTCGCTTTTTACAACGTTGGCGGACACCGGATCCTGGCCCGCTACGATCGCTGGCGCGTCCTGGTCTGGACGCTGATCTCTGCCTCAGTATTCTGGCTGCTCATGAATCCACCGTGGAAGGTCGTTGCCATGCACTACGCACCGGCCCAGTGGGCATTCCTGTTCATCTTTTCCATGATCTCGGTGCTGGGACCGTTCTCGCTTTACTTCCAGGGCCTGCAGCATCTGGAGCCCACGCGCGCGATTATCACCAGTTGCCTGGAACCGGTCTTCTCGATCCTGCTCGCGGCGGCCTTTTTGAGCGAAGGCGTGCGTCCGATTCAGACGCTCGGAATTGTTTTGGTGCTATCGGCGATTTTGATCGTGCAGCTCCCGGTGAAGGGCGTGATAGGGCAAGAATCCGTTGTGGTTGACCCAATCGAATGAGGGTGATGGTAAACTCGCACATCTGAATTGGGCTATTCCAAATGAATCTTACTGGTGCTTCGCGGCGGCAATTTGTGCGGACCTCTATCTCGAGTGTGACCTCCGCTTGGGTCGCGCTGCGTTGGCCCGCGATTCTCGCGGCCCGGGAGCACGCTCAACAGCAAGCAAAAACCGATTCGGCCCCAGAGTTTGAATTCTTCTCGCCCGAACAGGCGGCCGAAGTCGATGCCTTGTGCGCACAAATCATCCCCAGCGACAATTCGGCAGGGGCAAGAGATGCTCACGTCATTTATTTTATCGATCGGGTCCTGGTGACGCTGGATCGCGATAGCCAGACCAAGTATATTCAAGGCCTCAAAGTTCTTCAGGAGAAGACGCATAGCCTTTTTCCTGGTCCCGCACAATTTTCATCTTTAAGTTCTGAGCAACAGATCCAGGTTCTAACTTCGATTGAAAAGACCGACTTTTTCGAACTCGTACGCTTTCACACCATCCTGGGTTTTCTTGCCCGGCCAGAATACGGTGGCAACTACAACAAGATTGGATGGAAACTGATCGGCTTGGAGGATCAAATGATGTTCCAGCCGCCCTTCGGTTACTACGACGAGGAAGAGGATAAACCACATCACCCATGATCAAGTTCGAGGACAAAACAGCAGTTGACTTCGTCATCGTCGGGGCCGGAGGTGCCGGTGGTGTGATGGCGAAAGAGCTTTCCACAGCGGGGTTTCAGGTCGTTGTTCTCGAACAGGGTCCCTATCTGCACGAAGACAGCTTCGATCACGACGAACTCAAATTCAAAGACGTCTTCGACCCGCCGCCTTCGATCGGTCAGGAGGTCTTAACCAACGATCATTCCCTTCAACCCAATACTTATCGGAAATCGGCCAGTCAAAGGGCCGTCCCCATGCCCTTCGCGCAGTACGGAAGATGCGTGGGCGGCGGTACCGTACAGTTCACAGGTAATTACTGGCGATTCCATGCGGTTGATTTTCAAGAGCGTAGCCGCTGGGGAGCGGTGGAAGGTGCGGCTCTGGCGGACTGGCCCATCACTTACGCCGAACTCGAACCGTACTATACAAAAGCCGAGTGGGATCTTGGTGTTTCCGGTTTGGCAGGAGCCAACCCGTTCGAGCCTCCGCACTCCAGGCCGTACCCTCTGCCGCCAATGCCGGTCAAATCCTCCGGTGTTCTTCTCGAACGCGGAGCCCGCAAGCTGGGCTGGCACCCTTATCCGGCGCCGTTGGCGATCTTGTCGCAACCGTACAAGGATCGCTCGGGCTGTCAACATTGCGGATGGTGCGAAGCCTTTGGTTGCGAGTGGAGCGCCAAGTCCAGCACTCTCGCCTCCGTGATTCCCGTGGCGGAGAATACCGGCCGCTGCGAGATCCGCGCAAATTCGTACGTGCGCAAGATTTCGATCAACCACAGAGGCCACGTTGAAGGCGTGCTGTACTTCGACGCTCAAAGACAAGAACATCTACAGCGAGCGAAAGCTGTAGTAGTTTGCGCAAATGGGGCGGAGACGCCACGCTTGCTTCTGATGTCGAAATCGAATCTGTTTCCAGAAGGCTTGGCGAATTCCAGCGGACTTGTCGGGAAGTATTTCATGCTCGATCTCGGTAGCATGGCGCTTGGGACATTTGAGCATCCCCTCAACGAATTCAAGAGTGTGCGTGTGACCCGCGTTGTGCAGGATTTCTATGATTCCGATCCCAAGCGTGGCTTCTATGGCGGAGGTGGAATTGATGCCCGCTTCGAGTTTTATCCCATCTCGTTCGCGCTGAACGCGCTGCCGCCCGATGTGCCTCGCTGGGGTACAAAATTCAAGAAAGCCCTCGCCGAGAATTTCAATCGCACGGTGACCATATTCAGTCACACAACCTGCCTTCCGCGGGAGACCAATACGGTCAGCCTTGATCCCGAAGTTAAAGACGCGTGGGGTCTGCCTGCATTGCGGTTTACCTATAAGAGCCATCCCGATGACTTCAAGACGCTCGACTTCTTCAGCGAGCGGTCACTGGAACTGCTCGAAGCTGCAGGCGCACTCCAAAAGTGGACATTTCCCAACACGGACACCATCGCCGCTGGACATCTGATGGGTACCTGTCGTATGGGAGGGGATCCGAAGACCTCTGTGGTGAACAAATTTCATCGTGCCCACGACGTACCAAATCTCTTCATCGTGGACGGAAGTAGCTTCGTGACCAGCGGCCGGAATCAGCCCACCTGCACAATTCAGGCCCTGGCGTATCGAGCCGCCGAGCACATCTCTCGAATGGCGAAAGACGGCAGCATGCGCACCTTTGCCTGATCCGGCGGGCAGAATTTCACTTCGGGCTCACGTCCGGCAAGAATGTCGTCATCAACGTGGTAGCCGATAGAAACTACTCCAGCTCTTTCCCCTTCGTCTCGGGCAATTGTGTCGTCGTCAGCGCCGCCAGTAAATATCCCGCCGCGCACAGATAAAATGCCCAGCCCAATCCCTTCGTCTGCCCCACGCGGCCAATCACGAGCGGGGCTAGGGAACTCAGCGCACGCGCGCCGTTGTAGGTGACCCCAAGCGCCCGCGCCCGCACCGCAGTCGGGAAGATCTCGCTGCCCATGATCCCCGAGCCGGAAAAAATTCCGGTGCCGAAAAATGCCACCAACGCTCCCAGTACCAGCAGCCCCCACTGCGATCGCGCCGCGGCATAAAGCGGAATCAGAAGAGCTGTCATTAACGTGTAGACAATAAACGCTTTGCGCCTGCCAAGATGATCCGCCACCCAGCCAAAACAGATATATCCGGGAAACATCCCGCACAGATTCAGCACGACCAGCAAAGTCGTCATGCCCATCACGCCGAACCCGCGCCCACCCTGCGATACAGGAAGTGACAAGTAAGGCGGAATCCATGTGAACAATCCCCACCAGCCGAACAGCCCAAAGAAATTAAAGAGCAAAAGCGCAATCGTATGCCGGACGTAAGGCGGCCGAAAGATGACCCAGAAACTCGTCGAGACGGAGCTTGTTACGCCGCCTGCGGGTGCCCCATTTCTCGCGTCGTTTGCGAGAAGTGGGTCCTTGTGCTGCCGCCACATCCCTGACTCCGGCACGCCCCGCCGAATCCATAACGTGGCAACCGCGGGCAGGATGCCGACAAAGAAAACGGCTCTCCATCCGTAATACCGCGCCACCGGACCCGCCACCAGCGCCGCCGCCGCAAAGCCCAACGCCCATGAACTCTGCACGATGGCAATGGCTTTGGCTCGAACCTCCGTAGGCCAAGTCTCTGCCACCAGCGTCGCGCCCGTATTCCATTCGCCGCCCATGCCTAGGCCCAGCACGAAACGCGCCGCCGCGAGCATGGCGATGCTGGTCGCCAGCCCCGAGGCAAACGAACATACCGAGTAGGTCAGAATGCTCGCCATCAACGCGCGCTTGCGTCCGATGCGGTCCGCCAGAAATCCAAACAGCACACCACCGATCCCGGAAGCCAGCAGCGTCAGAGTTCCGAGCGTCCCCGCCACGGTCTTGGTCATGCCCAGGTCGCGCATGAGCAAGGCCAACACCAGCGAATAGAGCATGGCGTCGAAAGCGTCGAGTGCCCATCCCAGCGCCGCGGCCAGCAGTGTTCGCCGCTGCGCAGTCGTCGCCTGCCGCACCAGTTGCAGAGGACTCATCGCCATGAGGGATTGAGAATAAGTCTGGCGGATTGTAAAGCGTGGGGAATCGTATAGCGAGAAAGAACTGTAGCGAGCAAGCGCTCAGGTTCTTGCAAATTCGATCGCTTGCCTCACGTGCCCGCGGGATTTTTTCAACGCAGCGGCAGCCCGCGACCGATTCACCCCCGCAGCCAGCATCACCACCGCGACTGGAGTTCGGTTCCCGCTGGCTTCCAGCGCCGTACGGGCAGCCTCGTGATCGGCTCCAGTGGCTTGTTCCAGGATTCGGATGGCACGTTGGATGAGCTTCTCGTTCTTCGTCCACACATTGACCATGAGATTTCCATAAACATATCCCAGCCGGGTCATCGCTCCGGTGGAGATCATGTTGAGCACCATTTTGTGCGCGGTTCCAGCTTTCATGCGCGAAGATCCGGCCAGCACCTCCGGCCCAACATCCGTGACGATGGCGAAATCGGCGGCATGTTCCAGCGGCGAGTCGCGGTTGCAGGTGAGCGCAATCGTGCGCGCTCCACGGCGGCTGGCGTATTCGACGGCGGCGATGGTGAACGGCGTGCGTCCGCTGGTGGCGATGCCCAGAACAATGGTTCGCTTCCCGGGCTTGCGTTTCTTCATTTCCTCGATCGCGAGCGACGTGTTGTCTTCACTGGCTTCGGTGGAAGCGCCCAGCGCCCTGGGTCCTCCAGCCATAATGAATTGCACGGTGCGGGGATCGGTATTGAACGTTGGCGGGATCTCAGAAGCATCCAGAGCGCCGATGCGGCCGCTGGTTCCAGCTCCGACGTAAATGAGGCGTCCGCCCTCGCGCAGTCCGGCGACGACTACGTCAATGGCGCGTGCGATCTCCGGCAACGCACGGCCCACCGCGGCGGCAACGGTTGAGTCTTCGTAGTTCATGAGGCGCACGATCTCGAGCGACGACATCAGGTCGAGATCGGCGGCCGCGGGAAGAATCTGTTCAGTGGGAAGCTGGCGAAGGTCGGTTTTCTCTAACTTCTTGAGGGATCGCGTCAAGTCGGGCGCCTTTCGTGGAGTCTGGAAAGCAAGTCATTCTATTACCTCCACTGGAAATGCGGGCAGTATGCAGACTGGCTCACGTGAGTTTTCGGCCCAGCCGCTACACTCTTGCGCTCAGCGCCTCGACTACTGCATCGTGAACCCTAGGACGCACCTGCTTGATCGCGTGATTGGCGCAATCGGGCCAGGTACGATTCGTCAACAGAACAATCGAAAGTTGGCGCTCCGGATCAATCCACAGCGACGTGCCGGTGTAGCCAAGATGGCCGAAGGACTTAGGTCCGAAATATTTTCCGGATTGAGATGGCACAGAGGGCGTATCCCAACCCAGGGCGCGGGAAGTGCCAACGGGCGCGAGTTCGCGCCGGGTAAACAGGGCAATCGTTTCGGAGCGAAGAATGGGGCATCCGCTGCGCAAGATGGCGTGCGCGAATCGAGTCAGATCGCCAGCAGTGGAGAACAGCCCGGCATGCCCGGCGACACCACCTAGCACGCTGGCATTCTCGTCCTGAACTTCGCCTTGAATGATTTTCTTGCGGATGGTGCGATCGTCCGCCGTGGGCGGGATTTTTCCGCGCGCGCCAGCCGTAGGATTGAATCCGGTATTGATCAGCGACAGCGGGCTGAAAATTTCGCGCTGGCAAAAAGTGTCGAGCGATTCGTTCGCGATGCGTTCCAGAGCGGCGCCCAGCACGATGAACCCGATGTCGCTGTATTCAGCGTGCGTGCCGGGATCACTCGAAAGGGAAGTGGTAAAAGCGGCCCGTAGCAATTCATCGCGCGAGTGCGCCTTGAGAAACAACTTTTCGTATGCCGGCAGACCGGAGCAATGGGCAAGCACCATGCGGAACGTTATGTCCCGGCGCCGGGGATCGGGCTCTCCGCAGGAATCGGCCAGAAACTCGGGGACAACTCCGGCAACGGGTGCGTCGAGGTCCAAAAGGCCGCGTTCGTAGAGGATCATCGCCATCGTGGTAGTGGCGACACCCTTGGTGATGGACGCCACGTCGAACAGCGTCGCGGGCATCACCCCGGGAGACTCCGCATCATAGGTAAAACGACCAAAGGATCTTAGAGCGACAAATTGGTCACGGTGCGCAACGGCTACGCATCCACCGGGAAAGGCCTTTTGCTGGACAGCCTCGGTCAGCACCGAAAATGCCGAGGAAAAGGCTTCGTTCTGATGATCCAGAACTGGGACGAGAGTGCAGGCGTTGTTCACGGGGTTCAACCGCTAATTTCGGTCTGAGGGGTTATAGCATGGCAGGAAGCGAGGGTAAAGGTTACCGCGGAAAGGAAAAACCTCCGGCTCGCGGAGTGTGTGCGAGGACGCTTCGTCCTTCCCCATTAAGTCGCTCGATCGTGTTCTGACCTTCGATTCAGTGCTTTTCAACGTTTTATCTTCTTGCCGGGATAACCCCGAGTTGATCGAGAGCGTCTAACTTCATGGTCACAAGCGTCTAATTTGGAGACAAAAATTGGACATTTGGCGCGGTCTATCGGGGTTATAATCAGCTTAAGGAGTACCCTATGAAGTTCAAATGGCTGGCAATTGCCGTGGGATTGGCGGCGTTCAGTGTGGGGCCATGGACGTTCTCGCAAGTTTCCGATCAAGACAAAGATCAGCCGAAATCCGGCGATGTGCAGAACGCGCCGAAACAGGCGCCTGCCTCGCTACCGACGGCCGACGACAGCCAGATCAAGCACAACGGCGGCAAGACCGACGTCGATGCTGTCGGGAACCGCAATATAGGGTGCGGTCGCGGAGTCGGCAACTGGTACACCGTAGAGGGCCAGGTTGCACGCGGGCGAGTATATGCCCAGCAGATCGAGTCTGAGATCAAGTTGGTCAACGATCCCGTGATCACCGAGTACGTGAACCGGATTGGCCAGAATCTGGTGCGCAATTCCGACGCCCAGGTACCCTTCACCATTAAAGTGATCGATTCCGACGTGGTCAACGCTATGGCGCTGCCGGGCGGATTCTTCTATGTGAACTCCGGGCTCATTCTCGCGGCCGACGAAGAAGCGGAAATGGCGGGCGTGATGGCGCATGAAATCGCTCACGTTGCTGCCTGCCACTATGGACGCGAAATGACGCGCGCCAACCTGCTGCAGATGGCGTCGATCCCATTCATCTTCATGGGAGGAGGAATCGGCTACGCAGCGTATGAAGGCATGGGCCTGGGAATTCCGCTGGCCTTCCTGCACTTCTCGCGCGGATTCGAGGCTGAGGCCGACTACCTGGGCATCGAGTACATGTACCGCGCCGGCTATGATCCGTCGGCTTTCGTCTCTTTCTTTGAAAAGATTCAGGCGATGGAGAAGAAGAAGCCCGGCACGCTTTCGAAAGCCTTCGACACCCACCCGCAGACTCCTGACCGGATCGAGAAATCGCAGGACGAAATTCGCAAGATTCTGCCTGCCAAGCAGCAGTACGTCGTGACGACCTCCGAGTTCGATGAGGTGAAGGCTCGGCTGGCGGCAATCGAAAACAAGCACAAAGTCATCGACGAGAAAGATTCCAGCAAACCCAGCCTGCGACGGACTGCCAATACGACCGACAAGACTGGCGACACCAAGAGCGATGACGATCGTCCCACCCTGAAGCGGCGCGACGATTCGAACTAGTTTGCGTAGAGACAGCCGCCTCGGCTGTCAGGTTTTGAGCGTATTTGACATTAATCTTACCGGCGGCTGCGGCCGCCGGTTTTGTTTGGTCAGAAGCCAATTAGGCGTAATATCAGTATTCGAACGTCGTCACAGACGCCTGTGATGCTGATCACAGATCGAATCTGAGAACAAACATAGGCTCCCTATGTAGAATTTCGTGCAAACAAGGCGGAATAATCCCATGCCAGAAAACAACACACTCACGATTACCGATAATCGCACAAACAAGACCTACACCGTCCCGGTCGAAAATGGCACGATCCGGGCCATGGATCTACGCCAGATTAAGACCAGTTCCGACGATTTCGGGCTCATGACCTACGACCCCGCGTTCATGAATACTGCGTCATGCAGAAGCGCCATCACTTACATCGACGGGGACAAAGGAATCCTGCGTTACCGCGGCTACCCCATTGAAGTTTTGGCCGAGCGCTGCACCTTCCTGGAAGTCGCCTTTTTGCTGCTGTTTGGCGAACTGCCCACTGAGAAGGAACTCCATACGTGGGTCCACGACATAACCCACCACACCATGCTGCACGAAACCACCAAGAAGTTCATGGAAGGTTTCCGTTATTCCTCGCATCCCATGGCGATGTTCGTAAGTACCATTGCGGCGTTGTCGAGCGTCTACCCCGATGCCAAACACGTGCACGACCCCGCCAATCGCATGCACCAGATCCAGCGCCTGATCGGCAAGGTCCCTTCGATTGCGGCTATGTCGTACCGGCACAACGTCGGCTTCCCCTACGTCTATCCCGACAACGATCTCAGCTATACCGAGAATTTCATGAACATGTTGTGGAAGATGGTCGAGCCGAAATATGTCGCCAATCCCGCAATCGCTCGCGCTCTCGATATTCTCTTTATTCTGCACGCCGATCACGAGCAAAACTGCAGCACCAATGCGATGCGGTCAGTGAGCAGCTCGCAGGCTGATCCGTATCTGTCGGTCGCTTCCGCGGCTTCGGCCCTGGCGGGTCCTCTCCACGGTGGCGCCAATGAAGAAGTTCTGAAGATGCTCGATGAGATCGGCTCGAAAGATAAGGTTCCCGCTTACATCAAGCGCGTCAAGGAAGGACAGCTTAAGCTGATGGGTTTCGGGCATCGCATCTACAAGAATTACGATCCGCGCGCGAAAATCATCCGCTGGAGCGCCGAGCAGGTCTTCCAGGTCACCGGACGCAGTCCCAAACTCGACATTGCACTGGAACTGGAGCGCATCGCGCTGGAAGACGACTATTTCGTGAAACGCAAACTCTATCCTAATGTCGACTTCTACTCCGGCATCATGTATCAGGCGATGGGCTTCCGGCCCGAGATGTTCACTGTGCTCTTTGCGATTCCGCGAACTGCGGGATGGCTGGCTCAGTGGCAGGAACTGATCACCGACCCCGAGCAGAAAATCGCGCGTCCCCGCCAGATCTACACCGGACCGGGCGAGCGCGAATTTGTGCCCATTGACAAGCGGGTTCCGGTGCCGATCCCGGCAGAGTATCCCGCGGATTGAGCGGATCGAACCCGGAAACAATTTGCCCCGCCGTGAGGCGGGGTTTTTTATTTCGATGCTCAGTCGACAGGAGAATGGAAGGCGGCGTAAGAGGGAAGGGCACAGCCGTCATCGGCCGGCAACAAGCACGGCTGGATCTCTGCTTCGATGCTACGCGGCGTGTTTTGCCAATTCCGCCAAACGCTCGCGATGACGTTCCGGCGAGGTGATGACCTGCATCTCTTGCCAGTCGTATGCAAACTCTCTGCCGCATTCGAGGCAAACCACGTAAGTTCCTGTGAGCATTGCGGCCTGAGGTCGTCGCTTAGAGTGCCGAACAGTTACCGGAAAGCTGTAGCGGGGGTGTCTGCAGCCGAAAAGCGCATCCAACAGTTTTCCAATCATGACCCACCTTCCATACCTGAGCGTGTATGCCGAGTCCCTGGGTTTTGCTGAGCGTTTCTTACGAGAGTGTTGCGTTTCCCCCTTGCTACGACGCGATCACTCAACTACTTAGATTCACCGATTGCCAAAAGGGTTGAGGTTTTCATGATAGAGGTTCTAAGACCTAAGCCAAAGAACCGGAACCCCTTGTACGAGATATAGTTACGCGGGAAGGAAGAACGTTTCGTCTTGGCCGCCAAATATTTTTGGACTTGCGTCCCGGAGTTTGAGAGCGAGCTGTTGAGAAGAATTACACGCTTTGCGGACCGCGCTTTTTTTGCTGTTGGCACTTTGTCATGATCGCTGATCGGAGCCGGCTGCGCAGGTCTTCTGGGAGTTCGTAGAGTTGGGAATCGCGGTAGATCTCGATGGTCTTCTTGGTCGTATCACAAACAACGTAACAGTTGTGGCACCAGGAAAGATGATTTTCTAACTCGACCTTGGTCTTCTCGTCGAGAACGCCGTCCAGATAATTGGTCAGCTCGTGCAGGAATTCAGCGCATTTCACTGGTTGCCATCTCCGCTCGCATTGTCCGTTTTAACCTCAACCGTTTTGCCATTTTCTCGTCTCTGAAAGTATCGTCCCAACCGTTCGCGTAGCTGCAAGCGGGCCCGCAGCAACCTTGACTTCACCGCCGGAACACTCAACTCGAGCGCCGCAGCGGTCTCTTCCGTAGAAAGACCTTCAACGTCTCGCAGCACAAACACCGTCCGGAAACCTGGGGGAAGGCCCTGGATGGTCTTACTTAAAATCTCGCGCAACTCCGCTTGCGTGTATTGCTGCTCCGGATTCGGACTCCAATCCGCGATCTCGCGGGGAAGGGAATCGTCTTCCGTTTTAATGTCTTCGTCGAGCGATACCGTGCGCTCGGGCTTGCGCCGGCGCAACTTCATCAGCGCTTCGTTGACCGCGATCCGGACCAGCCATGTATAAAATTTCGACTGTTCCTGGAACTGCGCCAGGTTGCCGTAAGCCTTCAGGAACGCTTCCTGCACCACGTCTTCCGCGTCTTCGCGGTTCTGCGTGATGTGTTGCGCGATCCGAAAAACGTTCCGATCGTAGCGGCGAACCAATTCCTCGAAAGCTGAGTCGTCGCCGCGTTTTGCGGCCTGGACGAGCGTCAACTCTTCGCTTACTGGTCCGGCTACTTTATTTTGGATGGCTCCCATGCGCTTGGCGATGCAGTATTTTCCGGCGATTCCAAAAGCGAATCCAGATTGAACATGGCCGGAAAATTACGAAATCGAAACTGTTATTCTACTTGGTAACCCGTCCGTTTGCCCAATGGCTTTCAAGTAGGCGGCAAGAAAACTTTGCGATAGAGTTTGAAGAGTCGGACGTAACCCGAATGAGCAGGTACCGAAGTACCCTGATGTGACAGCACAAGTACCGTATAATCAGCGATTAGGACACTGTCCTTTCGGGTAGACATCGTCCTGAGAAAAGACTCGTGGCTGAAATGGTTCCCTGAGAATGGCGGACAGCAAGCAGATTCAGCAAATCGTTGAGCATGCGGTGGCGCAGGTGCTTGACCGCCAACTTCCGAAGTTACAGGCGGAGATAGTAGCGCGCGTTACCGCCGAGTTGCCTGCGCTTTCCGCCCCAACGGGAGGGCGGGGCGGGCCAACTCACGGCAACCTTGTTCAAGCTGTCGCCAGCATTCATGCCGGAACCACGCAAAAAGAAATCTTGCGAGCGCTGCTGGATGCCGGCGCCCTCTATGCATCTCGGGTCGCGCTCTTCGTTGTAAAAGCCGGAGCCGCTAATGGCTGGCAAGGTCGCGGTTTCGGCGGGGAAGATGCAGTTAAAGATTTTCCTCTGGATCTCAACGCGGGTCCCGCCGCTCACGCTTATCACAACCGCAGCGCAACCCCGGCGAACATTGCCGAAATGGATCGTCGGTTCGTGGATCAGTTTGGCGGACCGCACAACGAGCAGATTCTTGTGCTGGCATTGGTTCTCAAAGATAAAGTTGCGGCCATGCTCTATGCAGACGGCGGCGCGGAAGGCATGCTCGACGGAGCTTCCCTCGAAGTGCTCGTGCTCGCCACCAGCGCGTGGCTGGAAGTGGTTTCGCTGCGTAAGCAAGCGATGCGCGACTTCGATTCGGCGCCCGCCATGGCGCCGCCTCCCGTAGCAGCCCCAGTGCAGACCGTCTCTTCTTTTTCGGATCCCTTCGCGGCGCACTCCCCCCGGCACATTGCCAAGCCCGCGGAACCGGCTGCTGAGGTGGTCGAAGTCGCGTCGCGTGGAGCCGCAAGCGCTGCAGGATCCGCTCCAGCCGTGGCCGCGGATCCCTTCGCCGGAATGTCTCCTGACGACGCCGACACCCATCGCAAAGCGCAGCGCTTTGCCCGCTTGCTGGTGGACGAAATCAAGCTTTACAACCAGGCGAAGGTCGCCGAGGGCCGCCGCAACAAAGACCTTTATGACCGCCTGAAAGAAGATATCGAAAAAAGCCGCTCCACGTTCCAGAAACGTTACGGCAATACCGCCGCCGCGAGCGGCGACTATTTTCAAAAGGAAGTGGTACGCAGCCTGGCCGAAGACGACTATTCGGTCATGGGCGCCAACTTCCGCAAATAACATTCACGTAGGGACAGCCGCCTCGGCTGTCCGTCGAGCGAAGCTCGATGGTTTTGGCGAGGGCGTTAGGGCAATTAATTTCAGCAAGGCCGAAGTAAGTTTTGGAAAAAGGGACGCGGAACTCAGCGGTTGTTTGGGAAAGGGCTTCAGCCGTGCCGCGGGCTTTAGCCCCTGAGGTCCGCTCCTCTGCGGAGATCTTTTAACGCACTTCTCGCATCACACGATTCAGGTTCTGGCATTCGCGCTCAGCGCGAAAAATGATTAAGGTGGGTCGATTGGGTCTCAAGTGGTGGTGGCTAGTTGCCCTCGGAGTTCTGTGCGGGCTCCCGAGCAGCACTCTTTCTCTTGCGCTTCCTCAACAGGCTTCGTCCCCCACGGCACAAACTCCGTCTACTCCCGAGAAGCCGCCGGCGCAATCCAAACCGGCGACGCCAGCAACGAAACGCAAAGCCGCCACTAAAGCCTCCGCCAAGAAATCCACTCACGCAGCCACGAGAAGAAGACGCCGCCCGATGTCTCCCCGCGTGCGTCGCATCCACCAGGCATTCGTCGCGTCCACGACTTTGCGTCCCATGGCGCAGCAGTTGATTCTGGACCGGACCCCTGCGGGATACGCCGGAGTGCAATCCTATGCTCGCGCTCACTCCAAGGAAGATGCCGGAGCGCTGGCCTGGCTTGTCCTGGGATACGCTCACATCCTCGATCATGACTGTGCGAAGGCCATCGACCCGCTGAGCCGCGCTAAGCCGCTCGCCGGAGATCTCGGAGACTATGTCGCGTACTACCTGGGAACTTGCTACCTGCAAACTGGGCATCAGGCCGAGGGGCTCGCGGCGCTGGCCAACTTCAGCACCAACTACCCCGATTCGCTGCTAATTCGCGATGTACATCTGACCTTCGCCAATGCGCTCTTGTCTGAGGGCCGCGCCGCTGAAGCCGCCGAACTGCTTGAGAAAGATCGCCTGCCGGTCCGATCCGACATCGAGTTCGCCCTGGGACGAGCTTATGCAGCGATGGGTCAGACCTCGAAAGCGGCCGAAGCGCTCGCGAATGTCTACTACAACATTCCGACGGCGGCGGAAGCGGACTCGGCATTCGCGGAGCTAAAAAAACTTCCGTCCGTACCGCCCCCGACTCCAGCGCAGCTCAAGACTCGGGCTGACCTGTTGATGAAGGCGAAGCGGTACAACGACGCGGTCGACCAATATCGCGAACTCGCCAGCCATGCCGACCCGGAGGCTCGCCCTGCGGCGCAACTCGCTCTGGCTGACGCTCTCCATCGCAGCGGACGCAACCGCGAGGCCAAGACAGAGTTGACCAACCTCCCAGGTGCGACTCCCGACCAGATCGCGCAGCGCCTCTACATTCTGGGCGAAGTTGCTTGGGCCAGCGACGATAATGACACCTTTTACCGCACTGTAGAGGAACTTCGGCAAACCGCGCCCACCAGTTCCTGGTTTGAGCAGGCATTGCTGCTGAATGCCAATCTGCACCTCGTGCATCACGAGTATGACAAGGCGCTCGACGCTTTCCGCGAGTTGCAGCAGCGATTCCCCACCGGAGCGCGTGCCTCATTTGCGCACTGGAAAGCGGCGTGGCTCACGCTGCGCTTTGGAAGGAATGACGAAGCCAAGAAACTCTTCGACGAGCAGATCGGGATGTATCCCGGAGGCAACGAAACCTCTGCGGCTCTCTACTGGCGCGCGCGCTTGGCGGAAGAAGACCACGAAGTAGGCATGGCTCGCGCCTACTATCAGAAACTGTCGGATCGCTATCGGAACTATTATTACGCCGAATTGGGGCGGGAGCGCTTGCAGAAAATTCCCGAGACCGGCGATCCGCCCGGGCAATATCCGTTACTTGATCACATTCCACCGCTCGACCATGGCGGTGACAAAGTTACCTTATCGGACCCGCCGACCGACGATCTCCACCTCCAGAAAGCAGCGCTCCTGGGGAACGGAGGTCTGGTTGATTTCGCCGTGCGGGAATTGCAGGCTGCCGCCAGCGCTGACCCTGGGAATTGGGCCCCGGCCGAGACCGCGCAACTCTACATCGACACCGGATATTACGATCGTGCCATTGAAGTGATGAAGCATTCCGTTCCCAGTTATTTTGCGGTCGACATTCCAACTCTCCCACGAATTTACTGGGAGGCCCTGTTTCCGCGTCCCTACTGGTCTGACCTGAAAAGATTTTCTTCCTCCAACGGACTCGATCCCTACCTCGTGGCCTCGCTGGTGCGGCAGGAATCAGAGTTCAATCCGCTCGCGGTTTCACGAGCGAATGCGGTAGGCCTTATGCAGTTGCTGCCAAAAACGGGCAAGACAGTCGCCCATCAGGAATCGCTAAAACACTACAATTCCACGCAGCTGTTTTCCCCGACGGTTAATCTGCAACTGGGCACGCGCTACTTCCGTGGCATGGTCGATAAATTCGGTGGATCATTCGAGCACGCCCTAGCCGCCTACAATGCGGGTTCCGACCGGGTCGAAGAGTGGATGGGACAAGGCCCCTACCGCGACTCTCCCGAGTTCGTCGAGTCGATCCCCTTCACCGAAACCCGTGAGTATGTCCAGGCCATCATGCGCAATGCCGCCGTCTACAAACAGCTCTACGGCAGCCCGTAGAACTCTGCTCGCGGGGATTCCCGTGAGTTCCTTCTGGAACCCAAGTTTACCCTTCAGCTTCCGTCACATTGTTCAGACGAATCACTCCAGCCGGTTCGTTATACTCCTCGGCATGGGCAAGGAAACCCCCGCCTGGCTGCAACAAGCGCGCGAATTCTGCCGCAGTTCACAAATCAAGATCGTGGGCTGGGGACCTGACATGCTGACTGTAGAAGCGAAATCTCCGGAACGCGCCCAGCAGATCGCATCTCAGTTCGGGCAGTTGGGTTTCAAGGTTATTCAGGACGAAGACGACGCCTACGCCGGTCTGCTGAGTTTGTCGAACAATCCGGCTGCGGTTCAGGCAAAAATCGCGGCGTTCGATATTTCTCGGCGGCGCTGGACTGATCAGCTTGTTCCGTTGATCTGGATTGTCTGTTCGCTGGCATTGATTTCCGGTAGCCTGGATCGCAATAGCCACATTCCATACTGGGTTCGCATGTCCATAGGAATCTTGCTGGCCGTTTTGTTCTTGAAGGACGCGGGCCGTATCTGGGGTTGGAGAACTGAGACCGATCCCGCTGCACTTCGAGTCCGCCGCTACTTTTGCTGGAGCATGATTCCGTGGGAGCAAATCAGTTCGGTGGAGTCGGCTACCGCGCACGGTCGCGGCCAGGAAACAGTCGTACTGCAGTTGCGTTCCGGCGCGCGCGAGCACCTGGGAACATTTGACTACGTATTTGCCCGCTGCCTTCGCGACCGGCTGCGAAGCGAAATTGCTCGGCCAGACAAACCAGCGTGAGATTTTGTTGCGCCGGGATTTGGGTCAAAGTGCCGGAGTCGATCTTTCAGATTTTCCCCATAGGATCTCGATCACCAGCAACGCCGCCCCAACCACGATCGCGCTGTCTGCTAAATTGAAAACCGGCCACTGGTACTGCTTCACATAGAAGAGCAGAAAGTCCACCACCCGTCCGCTCGCCAGCCGGTCCCAAAGATTCCCCACTGCCCCACCCAGAATCAACGAGAGTGCAATCCCTGTCATCGTCAGCGCGCGCGTCTGCTTCCACAACAAAACTGAAACGATCACCATCGCGATCATGGAGAATCCAATCAAAAGCACGGTCTTCCAGTGCGATGGCGAGTCGGCAAACAAGCTGAATGCCGCGCCGGTGTTCTCGGTATGCGTGAGCCGAAAAAATCCCGGAATGATCTGGATGTGCGCGTACATCCCGATCCGAGCAGCCACCAACCGCTTCGTCCATCGGTCGAGCAGGACGACGAGCAGAGCCAACAGAAAATGGACGGTGCGCGCGGAGTTGGTAGTCATCAATTAGCGTTGTGCTTCCAGTTCTTTCAGCACCGCGCTGCAGCGCTCGCAAACTGCGGGATATGCCTGGTCTTCGCCGACGTGAGTGGAGTAGTTCCAGCAACGGTCGCACTTAGCTCCATCCGCTTTCTTCACTTCGACGCGCACGCCGCCGGTGCCGTTGCCCGACCCTTGCACCAGCGTCACGGCTGACACAATGAACAGATATCGGAGTTGGTCGCGATGTCGCGCCAGCATGGAATACGCAGGCTCGGCCGCCGTGATGATCAGTTGCGCCTCCAGACTCTTGCCTATCGACTTCGTATTCCGTGCCTCTTCCAGCACTTTCAACACTTGTTCCCGTACCGCCAATAGGGTTGTCCACTCCTGCTGCTTCGGATCATCCTCGGGAACGGAGGCGCTACCGAGCACGTCAGCCGCGTCTGGAAATTTTGCTACATGCACGCTCTCCAGCCGCTGTGCCATCTTCGGCAAATGCTGCCAAACTTCCTCGCAGGTAAAAGTTAAGATTGGCGCCAGCAGTCGCACCATTGCTTCACAGATACGCCAGACCGCGGTTTGTGCCGAGCGCCGTCCCTCGGAATTCGGAGCATAGGTATAGAGTCGATCCTTGATGACGTCGAAATAAAACGCGCTCAGCTCAACCACGCAGAAATGGTTCACGCGCTGGTAAATCCTGTGGAAAGCAAACTCGTCGTACCACTTGCGAACGTCACGCGCCAGGGCCCAGGTCTGACGAAGCATGTATTGATCCAGCGGATCCATCCTGTCGAAAGCCACGGCGTTGGCTTGAGGATCGAAATCGTACAAGTTTCCCAGCGCATTCTTGAAGAGCTTGTTCCGAATCTCGCGATAGTTCTCCGCCACGCGCAACATCAGCGCTTCCGAGCCGACCACATCCTCGCGGAAATCGACCGAAGCCACCCACAGGCGCACGATCTCACCGCCTAGCCGGCTCGCGATATCGACCGGGTCTACATCATTCCCGCGCGACTTCGACATCGCCTGGCCCTTCTCGTCCAGCGTCCAACCCGGCGTCACTACGCCTTTGTAGGGTGGCGTCCCGCGCGCCCCCATGGCGCAGAGCAGGGAAGACTGAAACCATCCCCGGTATTGATCTCCGCCCTCGAGGTACAAGTCAGACGGCCATGGATACTCCGGTTCGTCCGCAATTAGCGCGAGATAACTCGCGCCCGATTCCAGCCACACGTCGAAGATGTCGGTTTCTTTTTCAAACTTCGTGCCTCCGCAGTGCGGACACTTCGTACCTGCAGGGAGAATCGTGTCGGACTCCGGCGTGAACCACGCATCGGCCCCGGCTCGCGCGAACAACTCCACCACTTTGCGGTTCACCGCGTGGTCGTTGAGTGGCTTGCCGCACTTCTCGCAAAGAAAAACTGCAATAGGCACTCCCCACACGCGTTGTCGCGAGATGCACCAGTCCGGCCGCGTCTGAATCATGTTCGACAATCGCTCTTCGCCCCAGGCCGGATCCCACTTCACCTTCTTGATTTCTTCCAGCGTGCGGGTGCGCAGGGTGTCGTTTTTCCCAGACCCTCCCGGCATCGGCGTTTCCATGGAAATGAACCACTGCTCGGTAGCCCGGAAAATCACTGGATTGTGGCAGCGCCAGCAGTGGGGATACGAATGCTCGGTTTTTTCCGTGTGCAGCAGCGCCCCGCGACTTCGCACTAGATCGACGATCGGCTGGTTCGCGTCCCACACCCGCTTGCCCGTATACTCCGGCAGCCCATTACGCAGGACGCCCTTCTCGTCGACGTTGCTGGTGGCGTCGAGCCCATATTTCATGCCGGTAATGAAATCCTCGGCGCCGTGCGATGGAGCTGTGTGCACCACGCCGGTTCCTGTGTCCATGGTGACGTAATCCGCCAGCACGCCAAGAATCTTGCGGTCGAGGAACGGATGTTGAAAGTTGAGCCGCTCCAGCTTCCGCCCAGGAAAGTGCGCGAGCGGCCGCGGATCTGCCAGCCCACACTTCGCCGCCACGTCCCCGGCCAGCTTCGACGCAACGATGTAAACTTCGCCCCCGGATTCCAGCGCGACGTATTCTTCCTCCGGATGAAACGCCACCGCCATGGAGGCCGGCAGCGTCCATGGAGTCGTCGTCCAGATAATCGTTGAAACTTTTTTCCCCGCAAGCGCCGGATCAATCTTCGCCGGATCGTCCAGCAACGCGTACTTCACCCACACTGTGATGCTGGTATGGTTCTCATACTCGACCTCGGCCTCGGCCAGCGCGGTCTCATCATGCATGCACCAGTAAACGGCGCGCAGCCCCTTGTATACGAAATCGTTTTCGTAAAACGAAAAGAACGTTGAAAGCACTACCGACTCATACTGCCGATCCATCGTGGCATAGGGCCGGTCAAAGCGTCCGAACACACCGATGCGCTTGAACTGCGTCCGCTGCAAGTCGAGATATTTCTGCGCATACTTCCGGCATGCGGCCCGCACGTCGATCGGCCGCATCTGCAGCTTCTTTCCGCCCAATTCCTTATCGACTTTGATCTCGATGGGCAGCCCGTGGCAATCCCAACCGGGCACATAAGGCGCGTCGAATCCCGCCATGGTCTTTGATTTGACAATGAAATCTTTCAGGCACTTGTTCAGCGCCGTGCCCATATGAATAGGCCCACTGGTATACGGTGGTCCGTCGTGCAGGACATAACGCGGCGCGCCTTTGCGCGACTCGCGGATGCGCTCATAAATGCCGGTCTGCTCCCAGCGCTCCAGCATTTTGGGCTCGTTCTGGGGCAGATTGGCCTTCATAGGGAAGGCAGTTTGAGGCAGATTAATGGTCGCTTTCAGTTCGAGCGGCACTCGGTCGCGTCTCCCAAATGATTGAATCTTTTCATTATAACGGCAGTCCCGCCGTGTACGTCCACGCCATCCAACAGGCGTAGCGCCAGCTGTTGCGCGGGCGTCTCGCCCGCGCAGCGGAAGATTGTCAGTATTGCCAGTCGAACCTAGGAATTTTCGCGCGTCATCCTTACCACGGCTGGTCTACGGGGTGCCACAACGCAACGGGATTAGAAAAAGGACATGTCTCCCCGGCACTTCCTCGGCCCTCTGAAATGCACTGTCGAAATCGCCCGACTGGAGGTACAATTTAAGGGAGCAAGAACGCTTCTGGCCCGATGTGTCCGTGGGGGACGGCCGCCGGTTACCTCATTACAAATCGGGCTGAATTGGAAGCAACTTACCGGGTGCGTTGATCATCTTTGTAAAGAAGGCGATACCCGGATTTCGCCTGGGAAGTTACCCTAGGGAATTGCGGAATTCTAGCGAGGACGTCCAGACGGGAATTATGGGATCCGAATCGATTACTCCGAACGCCCCACACGAGCCAGAACTGCACCTGCTCATTGCCGACAAGGGCTTTGAAGAGCCTCTCTACAAGTCCCTATTCCGCGGATTGGACGAATTCTTTTTCCCGAAGAAGTTACCGCCTCTCGTGCTGGAGTCCAAACCTGAACCGGTCAAAGATCTTTGGGGTTTCTACTCCTACTGGAAGGTGGGGGCTTTGGGCGTGGCTGGATATTACACGCTGCTGATCGCAGTCGTCGTAATTGCAGTTTTTGTCGGACATCGGATCGTTAAGGCCGCGCCTGCGCAAAAAGTTACTGTCACTCTGGTCGATCCTGCAGATTTGCCGGCCCTGAAACCTTCGAAAACGCAAGTGGGCGGCGGCGGTGGTGGCGGTGATCGCGATGTACTGGCGGCGACTCGCGGCAAGCTGCCTAAGTTTTCCATGGAACAGATCACGCCTCCGGTGGTGGTCGTTCGCAATGAGCATCCCAAACTAGCCGTCGAGCCCACGGTAGTGATTCCCCCGCAAGTGCAACTCGCCTCCAATAACATGCCGAACCTCGGCGATCCGATGGCGCACGCGCTCCTGCCGTCGAACGGTACGGGTTCAGGCGGCGGCATTGGTTCCGGCAGCGGCGGCGGCGTTGGATCGGGCAAGGGACCGGGCTTTGGCCCGGGTGAAGGCGGCGGTACCGGTGGAGGCATCTTCCATGTGGGTGGCGGCGTTTCCCCGCCACGCCAGATTTATGCGCCCGAACCGGAATTCTCCGAAGAAGCTCGCAAGGCGAAATACCAGGGTGTGTGCACACTCGGTCTGGTTGTCGGGACCGACGGTCGCCCCAGCAACATCCGTGTGCTGAGCAGCCTGGGCATGGGTCTCGACGAAAAGGCCATCGAAGCCGTGAGAACCTGGAAGTTCGAACCCGCGATGAAAGACGGTCACCCAGTGCGGGTAGAGATCGCAGTAGAAGTCGACTTCCATCTGTACTGAGATCTGTCAGCTAGTCGTAGCGCCGCCGACCCTGCGGCTGTCGTGGCGGCGTCCCGCCGCCACAGCGTGAGTCGTCACCCTGCTGTCCTTTCAAACCTTCCGCAAAACCGCGTAATGCACCGTGCTGCGAGTCCGAAAACCCAAGCGCTCATACAACGCCACGGCCCGCGCATTATCCTGCCGCACGTGTAGGAACGGAATCTCTCCGCGCTCGCGAATTCCTCGCATAACCTCCGCCATCAGCACCCGCGCATAGCCCTTCCCAGTGTGATCCGGGTGCGTGCAAACCGCGCTCACTTCCGTATAGCCCGGCACCTTCAGTCGCTCCCCGGCCATGGCCACTAACTGCCCCGCGCAACGAATGCCCACATACGTTCCCAGTTCATGCGTGCGCAGCCCAAACGGTCCCGGCTTCGTCAATGTCGCCAACTCCACCATGTCGGCAGCGTCCTGCGCGCCCAGCTGGATGATGCCTGGAGAAGAATCGGATATCGACTGCCGTCCGCTTTCGCAGACCATCTCCAACAGCGGAGCCCCAGCCAACAACTCCCAGCCCGGTCGCGCTTGGTAGGCATTGTCGAGAAACACCGCGGCGGTACCTCGAACTCCGACCAATTCTCCCAAAGCTTCATAACCCTGCGAGCTCGGTTCCTCGAATGCACACAACGACGTCACTTCGCGCACAAATCGCCGCGCCTGCCTGAAGCTTTCTGCAAACTGCGCCTGCCGTGTAGTTAGCGCCTGCCAGATGCAGTTGTGGAGTGCATGCATACTATGCCTGAGTTTCTGGTGCTCGATTCGATTTGGTTTGACCTTCTGAGGATAGAAAAATTTCGAAGACAGACTAATGCGGCTCGACTGCGTGCGGCTATCCGAACCTTGCGCGCAAAGCCTACCGCGAAGGGACGTAAGAATGATGCCGCTAAGGTCTAGTGACTACGGTCACTATCGACTGCGGGTGGCTAGTTCTACTTGTTCGAAGAGTTCGGGCAGGCGCTGCGCATCTTCAATGGAATTGCCGAAGCGGGCGGACTCGTAGACCTCGGTAAAGCGGGCGACGGGTTCGCGAAGCAGGGAGTCTTCAATCTTCTTCAGGAATTCATGGGGCGTTTGGGCCGCCGGTTTTTCGACGCCGCGGCGGGCGAGGGCGCGGGCCATGCGCTCATACCACATCGCCGCCGCCTGTTGTGGAGAGCGCTCGGGATGGGCCTGTAGCCATTTTTCGTGCAGCCAGCGCGCAATGCGTCCCAGGTTGCCCAGGAGCGCAAAGGCGAGCGCGATCCCTACGCCGAAGATGGCCCAACGTCCGGGAGAGTGTTCCACACGAGTCTGACTTCGCCGCGCCCACTTCAGCATCTCTGCATAGTGGTCACGGGCCCAGTCGCGTGCGCCTTCCCACGTGGCGCGACTCCGGCCGATTGCAGTCTGGGCGAGCACGTATTGGTGAGACGTGTCGTAGCTGACAATCCAATCGCGCCAAAACGATGCCATGGCATCGAGATAGAGCGAGAGGCGTCCCCACCCTTGAGGATTTCCGCCGCCGCCGCCGGGAGTGGGATCGAAAGTCTGCCAGCCGTAGCTGGGGAAATAGGCCTCCACCCAGGAGTGCGCATTTTTGGCACGTACGACGTAGTTTCCGGTGAGGTCATTGAACTCGTCGCTGCGAAATCCGTTGACCACGCGCGAAGGAATGCCCAGCGTGCGCAACATGACAGCCATCGAGGACGCGAAATACTCGCAGTGTCCCTGCTTGCGCTCGAAAAGGAAATTTGCGATGGGATCTTTCGGTTGCGTGCGCGGCAACTGCAGGGTATAGCCAAAGCGCGTGCGGAGATAGTTCTCGACGACGGCCGCCTTGTCGAAATCACTGTGGGCTGAAGTTGTGATCTGAGCCGCCAGCTGGGGAACTCGCGGATCGAGCTCGGGCAGCCGAAGGTATCTCGCGCGAATCTGCGGCGGATAGTTTTGTCCAGCAGAGCGCAACTCTTCGGGCGAGGGCGCTGCAAGGTCCGAGTCCGCCTCATAGCGGCTGAGGGTGCGCTGGCTGTCGAGATCGTAGACAGCGCCAGCTAAATCAGCGGCCAGGATTCGATAATCGCCGCGGATGCTGCGGCCCCAGGGCGCCAGGAAGAAGATGTTGGTGCCGATGGGTTCCATCAGAACTCGGTAATGGATTATCTGCTCGCGCGTGAGAACGGTGGTCCCGGAGGGGCGTAGGGGCGGGTTGGTTCGTGGCAGGAGGAACGTGTCGGCTTGCCGAGGCAGCATGAAATGTTCTGGCGGATTGGACCAGGTGGTGCCGTCGAAATTCTCCAGAGCCACCCCGCGCCAGTGCAGGTCGTAACGTCCCACTTTGTCGCCGTCAATTTGAATGTGCATCACGACCGCATTGGAGAGCTGAATCCGACCGATCTGTCCCAGTTGAACGTGGTCGCTGAACCCGGACGAGAGATCGGTGCCCAGGGAAAGATCGCCCATGTATCCCGCCGACATGCGAGGCATCAGGAAAAACATGACGGCGCCGATGAGCAGAATCATCAGCATCAGTGCGGGCGTGACTCGCGCCAAAGAGAGCGCCAGGCGGCGGTGCTCGTAGGGATCGTTGGAATGCGTTGCCTGAATGTTGGCCGCATGCCCGGAACGGCGCATTTCCATCAGAACGAAGGTTCCCACCGCGACCAGCATGAATGCGATGAAACAGAGCAGGAAGATGCTGTCGACGGTGAGGACAGCGGCGGCCAGGACCATCAAAAAAGCGAGGATGGCCAGAGTGACGTGGTCGCGCTCGCGGCGCAGGGAGAACATTCTTACGACCACGCCGAACAAGGCCAGGTGCACGGTTGCGGGCAAGAAAGCCCGGGAAAACATGAAATAGTCGGCGGCGAAAAACACGAAGTAGGCGATGGAGAGCGGTGCGGTCCAGCGCTCGGAGATTACGAAAGAACGGCGCTTCGCGAGAAGATATCCGCGGAATGCGAGTGCGGCGCCCACCAGAATGATCGAGAGTAGGTCCAGGCCACCGGTGCTCGCCAGAGTTACAAAGCCAGTGCAAACAAGCAGATACAGGGCCAGCTCGAAGTAGTGGTCGATGGCCCGCGCCATGGGGATTACGCCGTCGAGTGAGGAATGGGACGACATTTGAGAGCGGACTTAGACCTTGGACCTCGGATTTTGCAAACCCACACTTACATGCAGATCCACGCGGTTCGATCACTATTGTTCGACAAGTTGCTGCAGAAGGGAAGGCTTTGCGGCGGATTTCTTGCACCGAAAGTCACATGACTTGGGTTCGAGAATGGGTTGAGAGTGCGAGGCCAGGATGGCCTCGCGACAGCCGGCGGGGCGCCGGCGCTACGTTAGAGCGGCAAGTTTCGGATGCTAGAATGATTCAGGTCAGGCATCGGTCTCACGCGACGTCTTCCCGCCAACCCCGCCAGGTCCGGAAGGAAGCAACGGTAACGGGCTCTTGCGTGTGCA
>CALFMO010000009.1 GCA_937879855.1 uncultured Acidobacteriaceae bacterium
TGGAGCCGACGAGCGGACTTGAACCGCTGACCTGCCGATTACGAATCGGCTGCTCTACCAACTGAGCTACGTCGGCTTGCTTTCGATTCTAAATGCGAGGCCAGAAAGCGTAAAGCCGCAAGCGGGAGCGATGAACGAGCGCGTAGGCACGGTCTGCGGGTCAACTCCCTCCGTTACCTTCGCCTCGCAGTTCGATGTTGTTAGCCTGCAATCAGGACGTGTTCCGATACACGGGCTGTTAGGGATGCCGCCGAATAGGAGCAGAATAAGGCGGGTTCGCCTCTCCAAGGGGATGACCTGCGAGAATCCTTCGCTCGACCGGAAACAGCCCACTTCTTCTTCCCTTAACGAGCTCTCACTTCTTTCCGGTACGATTTCAACTGAGAATTCCACGCGTCAGGTCTGGGCTAAATCTGCTTGCTTGACGACATTCCTACGCCGCTCGCGCCTGAACCAGAGCTTCGTATTCCTGCTCCGATTGTTGCGGCAGCAAAACCCACATGGTGTAGATGCCGAGCGCCGTTCCAAAAGGAATGTTGGTGAACAACGAAATGAAGGCGAGCACCAGCGCGATTATTCGCGCCCAGGGTTCATGCTGTAACAAACCCCATCCGGCGATAAATCCCGCTCCAGCCTTGGCCAGCAGCAGCATCGCGATTACGCTCAGCAACGGCCGCAAGAAAAAAGTGGACGCGTTTGGCGCCCCCATGCGCTGGAAATGACCGAACAAGGTATTCGCGATCACGAAGAGAATGATGGCACCGATCGTGTTGAATGCCGAGAACGCCAACCAGAACAATCCGAGCAGTCGCACATGCTCCTGCACACGTCCCGGCCGCGGCTGTGCCAGCGAGACTGGACCGACGATCTGCTTGCCGCACTTGCTGCAAAACGCCTGACCAGGTTGCACCACCGCGCCGCATGCATCGCAGAACATGAACGTCCTCCCCGCAGGTTTTCCAACCGCTGCTCGAACAAAACGTACAGCAGATGATACGTGGAAACTTCGAAACAGTTCCCTGCAATCAAAGTTACGCGGATCCCCGACGGTGAAACGCAGAAACGAAAAGGCCACCCGGCAACAGGGCGGCCTCTTCTTCAAGGGAGAATAGTTCCAACGGAGCTTTGAAATCCGTCAAAACTTTCTGCGACAAATCTTATGAGTCTAAAAACGGGGGTGTCAAGGGATTTTTGGGAAATAAATGTCTTTGTTTTCAATCGTTTACAAAACCAATCAATACTGCCAACGAGTGTAGCATTTTGAGACAATCTGCTCTGGGAAAACTCCTAACCCGATCTATCTAAAGCCACTTACTTGGCTTAAGCCGGGTTTTGGGGCAACTCTCTGCCCCCCTCGTTTCCACTTTGGGATGTTCTCTCGACGACGGCTTCCGTCAGGCGCAGCGAGATAAATTCCATTTGCTCCGGACGATCAAAAATCTTGTCAGGATACCAGCGCTTCATCAAAATGCGGATTCCACCGAACGCGACTCCTGCCACGATCGCAAGTCCTGCCAGAATCGCACACAGGACGACGATGTTGAGAATCAGCATGTACAAGTCGCGCACTTGCGAATTCTCAGTGGGCGTATTCCAGGTGACGCTGGCTTCGTAATTCACCATGCGCAACAAAGACTTCGCATCGCTATCGGAAACCGACCCGGTCGCAATCGCGAGGATCGGTCCGGTGCGCTTATCGAAAAACGAACCCGCGTTCTCAATGCTCGATACGCCGGATTGCGGTTGCGTCATCTTATGCGCGGTATCGATGCGGCGCAGATGTTCAGCCGCCAGTTGTGGCGTGGGATAAGAAATCAGCATCAACGTGGCTTCGCCGCTCGGAGTGTCGTAGCGGCCCATGCTCACCTCTGAACTGGCGTTGAAGTCCACCAGATCGGCGGGAACCGGAGCAGCCAACGATGCCAGAGCAACCGGTCCCATCACATATTTCTGCGTATTCGCAACATATCCCCGGCGCGGCATGAACTCGATAAACGTTGGTAAGTTCGCGGCGTTTCCCTCGGGACGCGGCAGCGCTCCCGCCAGTTCGCGCAACTCCGCTCCCGACATTGCAGACTCTCGGCTGAACTGCGCGTCCACCATCACATTTCCGCGATAGAAAAGCACGCGCTGTCCCAACGATGCTCCCTGATCGCCGATCTGTTCTTTCGTCATCTCCGGCTGCAGGTAGAACGTGTACGCGCCGAACGCTCCGGAAGCGTCAGCGAAACGCGCTGCCCGAATCTTCAGAGTGCGTCCGTCATCACGCGTGTAAGTGGAAGTAGCCAGGTCTGTGAAGCGGTACTCCTTGAGGACCGCGGCATTCGTGGGATCCGCGACGGCGGGGTCCGCACTTTTTTCCGCGGATCCCTGCATCTCCCATCCGCCAAACTGCTGCGGGAGAATGGCCACTTCCTGCTTTGAAGAAGTAGCGTTTGAAGGACGAGCCTCGGAACGAGCAGGCTTGTCGCTGGCAGAGGCCACGCCAAGTAGGAATAAAAATGCAATCGCAATACGGACAGAACAGGGGAATCTCATGAATAACACCGCAGCCGCAGAACTCCTCTACTAATTAGACCACAGAGCGGCCCGAAAGGTTTCAAAGGCCGCCGAAGGCTTAAGGGCGTGGGTTCGAATCTCGCGCCCGCTTCGCTTCCAGGGGGGACGAATGCGTCCGCCCCTACGCGATCTCCTGCTCGAATGGCAGAACACGTAGCCCCGGACGCATTCGTCCGGGGCCTGTTTGAGCCCCTGCAAGCCCCTGATCCTACGGCAGCTTATCCATGTTACCTTCGTGCCTCCCGGGCTACACGTCGGGGCCATTCCCGCACGGCGCGTATTGCGGCAAACTAGAGCTTGGATGGCGATAATGGCTTCAGGCGGTGCGTTCACGGATCAGCGTCGCGGGAATCGCACGAAAGCAGTGCTTCCCGTACGCGTAAAGGGCAACGACAGCGCTGGAAAATCCTTTGATGAACTCGTGCACACCCTGGACGTCACACCGGATGGAGTGAGGTTGGGTTCCGTCCGGCATCAACTGAAAGTGCTCGACGAGGTCACAGTTTTCTATCGCAAGCGAAAGATCCAGTTTCGTGTTGTTTGGACGAAGAAACTGGAAGGCACATCCGAGTTTCAGGTTGGATTGCAGGCTGTAACTCAGGACAGTGAAGCCTGGGGGCTAAGTTTCCCAGACTACAAGCGTCGGTCGACTGCCGAGTTGGCGGCTGCGGGCGCTTAAACAGGGGGCAACAACTTATGAAAGATTCATTCCGCAATCTTTGGTCCGACGAGGAAGGTCAGGACATCGCCGAATACTCTGTGATGCTGGCGGTGGTCCTGGTGATTGTTGTGGGCACAGTGCGGCTGATTGGATCAAACGCGTCCAACGTCTTTTCGCAGGTAGGAAGCTCGATTCAGTAAGCGCGAGCCCTCCGCTCCCGAAGCGCCTTATTGGCCAGCGGCTTTATCCAGCTTGCTGGCCATTTTTACTCCGCTCAATCCGTCCACATATTTCGCAATCCCATGATAGAGCGACTCGGCAATGCGCTGCCGATATTCGCTCGTCTCCAGGCGATGTTCGTCCGTAGGATTGCTCACAAACGAAATCTCCGCCAGGATTGACGGCATATTGGCGCCAATCAGCACGATGAACGGCGCTTTCTTCACCCCGCGGTCGCGGATGGCGGGACTCTTGGCCGCCAGCCCGCTGTGCAGCGATTGCTGCACATCGCTGGCGAATTCGCGCGACTCTTCAATTTTCTCCTTCAGCGCGATCTTCTTCACCAGATCCTGCAGCTCATAAATGGATTTCTCCGATACCGCATTTTCCCGGGCCGCGACTTCCAGCGCTTCCGGCGACGACGTGAAGTTCAGGTAATACGTCTCCACGCCACGCGCATCAGGATCATGGCTCGAATTGGCATGGATCGAGATAAACAGGTCGGCGCGCTCCTTGTTGGCAATCGCGGTGCGTGTTTCGAGCGGAATGAACGTGTCGTTCTTGCGGGTATAGACCACTTCCGCACCGAGCCGCGTCTGCAGCAATTTGCCTAGGCGGCGGCCGACTTCCAGCACCAGATCTTTTTCCTGCAATCCATCGGGGCCGATCGTTCCGGTATCGTGACCGCCATGACCGGGATCGATCACGATCTTGCCGATCTTCAGTCCCAGGGCGCGGATCAGTGACCGGTCGCCACTCGCGGTGGGCTTGGCTTCTCGTATATCCATATCGTCGCTTCGTGCGCGGCGCGAAGCCAGGCGTGACCCGGACTTACCTCGCGTAGGGCTCGGAGGCTCCACATCGTCGTCGTCCGCATCGACGACGACTTTCTTGACCGCAGGCGTCGTGCTCTTATCCTTCTTTGCCTCGCGAGGAGAAGAACTCGCCCTCGGGAGGCTAGCGTTTCCCTTAGGAGCAATTTTTGTCTCGTCGCCGACATCTTCACTAGAGACCGGAGCTTTCCCTGCCTCGGCGCGCAGGTCCTCTTTTACTCTCGCCTCCGCTTCGCGCAGCGCTTCTTCTGGCGTCAAGTCGTCCGCACTTGGGCTCTCGGCCCCGGATCCGGCCGTCGGAGGAGCCTCGACATCCGCCATCGCCGCGCTGTCTTTCAGCAGCTTCGTGTGCATGTTCTTCCGGCTATTCTTGCCGTGAATATCAATGATCAAGCGGTAGGGATTGGGCAGCAAAAACGCGTCGTAATCCGACAGATTGGCCACCTCGAGCACAACTCTGGTGCGCCCAGGCTGAAACTGCGCCACGCGAATTTTCTTGAGGAATCCGTCGTCGACGTCGAAGCTTTTGCCCACCAGCGTGGACGCTAGCCGGGTGCCGCGCAGATCGAAGAAGATGCGGTCGGGATGGGAAATGCGCTGTGAGCCGAACTTGATGTCGCTCTCTAAATCAATGGCCACGCGGCTGTAATCCGGAGTTGACCAGTGGCGGATTCCGGTCACGCGTGCCGTGCGTCCATCAGGGGGTGGGGAAGATTCCGCCGCGGCTACATCAGCCTGAACATCTTTCTTGGAATCTGCCTTAGCTTCGTTTTCTGAGTCCGCGTCATCGCCAGCGGACTTGTCGGCATTCTTATTCTTGGCGGTCTTCTCTTTGCCGGTCTTATTCTGCGTTTGCGCTACAGCCTTTTTCCCGTGATTCAGCCCGGCCAGTTCGCGCTGTGCATCTGCTGCCAGGCGGTTCTGCGGATAACGATGCAGGAACTCCTCAAAAACGCCACGGGCCTGCTCGCTATCGTTGAGATCGTCTTTATAGATTTCGCCTATGGTGAACAACGCGTCGCCGCGATACTTGCTGCCTGGATATTCTTTTCGCAGGAACTTATATTGGCCGATCGCCTCGTTCAGAATCCTGTCGTCTTCGAAGCGCCGCCCCATCTCGACCAGCGTCTCCGCCACAGCCACAACGCTCGGATCTGCCTTACTGGATGTAGGTGCGCCGTAATAAACGTTGCGATAGGCGTTAACGACGCGCTGGTAGTCGTGCCGCGTGCGGTCGGTTGGAGGACGTCCGTTAAGCGCTTCCCGCATGCGTTCGGCACTGGCAAAGCGCTCTCGAGCCCAGGCTTCGCCGTGGTGGGCACGGGCGTGCGCAGGCACTCCGGAGAGGGCCAACAGCAACAGCAGCGCTCCCCAGCGCAGGCCGCGCTGGCTCGTTGTCATTTTCACGGTCGCCGGTCCGTAACTGTCTCGATCCGCCGTTGCAGTTGAACTGCCTTGGTACCTGAGAGACTTCTAAAGTTAAACAGATGCGTTAATTCTAGTCCGTGTTGCTGATGTAAAGCACGCCCCGCGCATCTCGTTGAACCCGCACGGGATCACGCGAAACGCCCGAGGGAGTAAGATCGAATCCGCCGTAGTAAAGATTCGTAATCCTCCGCACGTAATTCTGAGTTTCCGCAAAGTGAGGGACGCCGGCACTACGAGCCACCGCGCCTGAACCTGCGTTGTAGGCGGCCAGGGTCAGCTTCACGTCGCCTCCATAGTTTTCCAGAAGCTGTTTGAGATGCCGCACGCCGGCATCGACGTTCTGCTCTGGGTCAAACGGATTGTTCACCTTCAGTGAGCGCGCCGTCGATGGCATTAACTGCATCAATCCCATCGCTCCCTTGCGCGAAACCGCATTCGAGTTGAAGTTCGATTCCACTTTAACAACTGCCCGCACCAGGTTGGGATCCACATTGTGCCGCGCGGCTGCCATCACGATCGAGGCATCGATCTCATCCTGCGAAGCCTGGTGCCCGCGAGCATTAGCCGCCACTATCTTTGCATTCGCCGACTGCACCGATTCGCGCCCAAAATACTGGCTGACCTCGGCCGCGGCCGAACGCGCCGCTTGCATGGAGGCCGTGCCCGCCGAGGGCACCGGCTTCCACCGGCTGTCTTTGCTGCTCCAATAGACGAGCGATGACCGTCTGGGCTGAGCCGTCTGCGCGGCATGTTTCTGCACCGGCACCGGCTCGTTCACATAAATCTTTCGGCCGTGCTCGTCTGTGGTTGTGATCTGCTCAGAGGCACGGTCGTTCTCGGCCCACACGAGTGGGGCAGCGAGAGATAAGGAGGTCGCGATTGCCGTTGTGGCCGTCAGCATGAATGCGAGTTGCAGGCGGTTTCGCATAATCCGGGTTTTCCCTTTCACCGAACCTTTGTCGGAAGAAGGGCTTCCAAACAAACGTCGCCCTCCCCATTTTCTACCCGGAACCTGACGGAGATTCTGAACCAGAGTAGGTCGATTATAGACAGCGCCACCAAGCCGGGCAATCTATCCGAAGGGAGTAGAACCACCAGAGTAATCCGGATAAGTTGCTGAAACTGTGAAGTTTACTGAAACGCCGAGAATTCATCTCCGAATCCCTCGTAACCTGAGCCAGGTTACTATCGCGGTGGAAGCGGGCAGTTCTTCAGCGCCGAACAAACGCAGTATTGACGAACCTTCGACGTGAACTTCCCGCTTTCGGTACGAGCGAAGTGACGTTAGTTCCGTCTCGCGGAGTTTCGTGTTGAACGCCTGCCCGGCAACCACCCAGAATCGAAATGAATCGGAGCTACTCTCATGCCACGACGCTCTTCATTTGTCTTCGGGTCTCTATTTCTCCTCCTCACGCTCTTAACCGTCTGTTCCGCACAAACCGAATCCGACAAGCCGTTTTCTCGTCTCGGGGTCGCGGTCAAAGCCTCTTCGCTGGGTGCCGGCGTTGAGGCCGCCACACCGCTCACCCCTCGTTCCAATCTACGCGCTGGATTCAACATGTTCAGCTACGACCGCGGTTTCAATAAAGACGGTGTCGCCTATGCCGGCCAACTGCGCTTCCGCTCCGTCGAAGCCCACTACGACTGGTTCCCTTTTAGCGGCAGCTTCCATCTCAGCCCCGGCGTCCTCGTCTACAACGGCAATCAAATTAGCGCCAACGCTTCCGTGCCCGGCGGCAAAACGTTTACCCTCAACAACACCACCTACACCAGCGATCCCTCCGACCCGATCAACGGCGCGGGCAAGGTAGACTTCGTCAAAGCCGGTCCCATGTTCACCGTAGGCTTTGGCAACCTGTTGCCGCGCAACCATCACCATTTTAGCGTTCCAGTGGAGCTGGGCGTGATTTACACCGACGCTCCCCGTACCACGCTGAACCTCGGCGGAAGCGCATGCGATGCCACCGGATCGATCTGCTCCTCGACCACAGCCTATCCTTCATTTCAGGCAAACGTGCAAGCCGAGCAGGACAAATTGAACAAAGACATGTCGGCCTTCAAGTTCTACCCCGTAATTTCGGCAGGATTCGGGTTCAGTTTCTAGGACGGGTCTCCGTTTGGGCGGCTCGTGGCCGCCCCAGACGGTTAGCACCAGCCGCGAAGCGGCGAAAGAATGCAGCCCACGGCGCAAGCCGTGGGTGGTCCAGTCGGGAGAGAAACCAGCCCCGGAGGGGCGGCAGAAAATAGGCCGGGTTTCAACGCATGACCAAGTCCAGAGTTACGACCGCGTCCCCGGAAGGGACGCCTGAAATTTCGGCAGCGCTCTACGCTTTCTCTAACGCCGCCGCAAACGCATCCAACGAAAGCGAGCGCAGCAAATTGCGCCGCATCCCGCGTTCCACCTCGGCCAGCCGGTCGGACGCCGCCGTTATCCACTCGAAGTTCGCGGACTCCGCCAGCCGCTTCAACTCGGAAGCAATATCCGTATTGCGAACCAGTTCCGGCGCTCCCGCCTCGATCGAGGCCAGATCGCGCAACAACGAATAAAGCGTCCGAATCAGTTCCTCGGTTTTCACTCGCCCCTCCGCCCCCGGCCGGTAGGATTCGGTCACCTTGAATAGTTCGCTGTGTTCCCCACCCGCCAGCGCGGATTTCAAAATCGTGAGCGCATGCCCGCGAGCCGCCACATACCCGGCGAGATCGAAGCTGCGCGCCCGTCCCACCGCCCCCTCGCAGAGCCGCGCGACCAGGGCCCGCTCCGCCGCCTTCCATTCCGGCCGATGCTTGGCCAGATACGCCTCAATCTCCTCCGCCGGCAATGCGCAAAGCTGGAAAACCATGGCTCGCGAACGAATGGTCGGCAGCAGTTCCCCTGGATTCTCCGCCAGCAGAAAAATAGTCGCGAATTCCGGCGGCTCCTCTAGCACCTTGAGCAGCGAGTTCGCCGCCTCTTTCATAAACGCCGAATCGGTGAAAATGTAAACCCGCTCCCTGCCCTCCGCCGGACGGTAATAGATGGTCTCAATCACCCGCCGCACCTGATCGACTTTGATCATCATCTGCGGAGGATCGGGCGGAATCACCAGCACGTCTGGATGTGTCTGCACGAACAGCCGCGTCTCTTTCTTGTCGGCATCACGCAGATTCTCCCGCGCCTCCACGGCCTCGGCAAAGCGCGCATCGAGATCGGCTGCCTGCGCAATGCGTTTGCAGTTCGCGCACTTCCCGCAAAAATTAGGCAGGCCATCGGTCTTCGTCGGTGCCAGGCAATTCAGCGCCTGCGCCAGCATCAGCGCCAGCGTGTACTTGCCCGACCCCTGCCCCCCGGCCAGCACCACCGCATGCGGAAAGCGCTCGCGCGCCAACATATCGCGCAAGCGATGAACGGTCTCGGCATTACCGTGAAAGTCAGAAAAAGGCATACGTCTAGTTCACCACGGAGGCACAGAGACACGGAGAAAACCGCACGTCATTGCAAATCGAAGAACAAAGTCTCTTGTTTTTGCTTTTGTCGGTGTCTCCGTGACTCCGCGGTGAAAATACTCTCCTAAAGTTTCAGCTTCCGCCGCACCAACTCCACAATCCGCTGATGCGTCTGCCCCGGCGTGCCGCGAGCGTCCACTACCGCGACCCTTCCCGGTTCCCGCTTCGCAATTGCCAGATAGCCCTCGTGAACTCGGACAAAAAACGCGCGCGTCTCCTGCTCGAACCGGTTCTCATCATGGCCCCGGCTCAAACTTTTCGAGTCTCGCTTATTGCGCAGGCGCGCGCGATGCACGCTGGCCGCAGCATCCGAATCGAGCAGAATCGTCAAATCCGGCTGCAGATTCCCACACAGCACCCGATGCAACTCGCGCACCGCGGCACTTCCCAACCTGCGTCCGCTGCCTTGGTAAGCCTCGGTCGAATCGGTGAACCGATCACATAGCACAATGCTTCCTTGCGCCAGCGCCGGCTCGATCACCTCGGCAATGTGTTGCGCCCGCGAAGCAAACATCAGCGCCATCTCGGCAGGCGGCGAAAGCCCCGCCGTCCCCGAGTCAAGCAGCACCTTGCGAATTTTCTCCCCTGTCGGCGTTCCGCCCGGCTCGCGGGTTTCCACCACCTTGTGCCCGGCCGCGCGCACCACTGCCGCAAGCTTCCGCATTTGGGTGCTCTTGCCGGTGCCGTCGAGCCCTTCGAATGTGATGAATTTCCCGCGCCGCGACATCTGCCGAATGATATCAGTCCGCAACGTTCTTCTCTGCGATCTCGGCGGCAGTTCTCCGCGAACTCTGCGATTAAAAGCTTTGCGCCTAAAGCGCGGAGAAGTCTCGGCGTCCGCCGACCCGCGGAAGCTTATCGTCCCCTGAGCAAGACTGATATATTCATAAATTCCGCATTCATCACACGATCATGGGGGCCCCGAAAGAATGAAACTCTCAAGAACCTTGGGAGCAGTCTGCATCGCAATCCTCTCAACACCCGCGTGGTGCGCCACTCCGCCCACCGTCACCATCGCCGTCGACGCCTCCATGGCCCCGCGCAAAATCTTCCACGCTTCGCTGAAAATCCCCGCCACGCCGGGTGACCTGACTCTTTACTATCCCAAGTGGATTCCCGGCGAACACGCCCCCGACGGTCCCGTTATCGATCTTGCCGGCCTGAAGTTCAGTGCCGCCGGCAAAACTCTGAAATGGCGCCGCGACCTGCTCGACGGCTTCACCCTCCATGTAGAAGTCCCCGCCGGAGCGAATGAGGTTTCCGCCGAACTCGACTTCCTTTCGCCCGCAATCTTCGAAGGCGGATTTTCCGCCGGCTCCTCCGCCACCGCCAAGCTCGCTGTCATCAGCTGGAATCAGGTCTTGCTTTATCCCAAGGGCTACAAGTCCGACGACATCAACTACTCCGCCAGCCTGAAACTTCCCGACGGCTGGAAATTTGGCACTCCTCTTCCTATCGCCAGTCACAGCGGCGCAGAAATCAAGTTCGCCACCGTTTCCCTCGCCACGCTGGTCGACTCGCCCGTCATCACCGGAGAATTCCTGAAGGTGGTTCCGCTTGCCCAGGATCCTCCCACCGAAATGGACATCGCCGCCGACAGCGCCGCCGCCCTCGACGCTCCCCAGGAAGTTTGGGATCACTACAAGAGTCTTGTCGAGCAGGCTCAAAAGCTCTTCGGCGCGCATCACTATCGCGACTATCACTTCCTTTACACGCTAAGTGATCACGTCGCCCACTTCGGCCTGGAGCATCACGAATCCGACGATAGCCGTGTCGACGAGCGCTCTCTGGTCGATGACACCGAACGCAAAATGTCGGCCAGCCTGCTGCCTCACGAATATGTCCACTCCTGGAACGGAAAGTACCGCCGTCCCGCCGACCTGACCACGCCCGACTATCTGGAAGCGATGAAGGACGATCTGCTCTGGGTCTACGAGGGCCTGACCAACTATCTTGGCTTCATGCTCACTGCTCGAAGCGGCCTGCTCACAGCGGAACAAGACCGCGACGATCTGGCCATCACAGCCTCCGCTCTCGATCACACGCCCGGCCGTGAATGGCGCAACTTGCAGGACACGGCCGATGCCGCCCCACAACTCTATTTCGCTCCCAAGGCCTGGGAATCCTGGCGCCGCGACACTGATTTCTACGACGAAGACACGCTCAACTGGCTCTGGGTCGACGTGATCATCCGCCAGCAAAGCAAGGGCGCGAAAACGCTGGACGATTTCTGTCACCTCTTCCACGGCGCGCCCAGCACGGGCCCGATGGTGAAGACCTACACATTCGAAGACGTCGTCAACGGGCTCAACCAGGTCGTACCCTACGACTGGCGCGGCTTCTGGACCGAGCGCCTCACCAATCACGGCCCCGGCGCACCTCTCGGCGGCATCGAAGGCAGTGGATGGAAACTGGTTTACGACGACAACTCTTCAGACATGATGAATGGCAGGGCAACCACGAACCGCTCCGTTCCCGCTGCCCTTGCGATCGGGTTGGTACTAAACGACGACGGCAATATCGTCGACACCATCGAAGGCATGCCCGCCGCGAAAGCCGGCATCGGTCCGGGCATGAAGCTGGTCGCAGTCAACGGTCGCCGCTTTTCCGTCGACATCCTGCGCGACGCGGTGAAGGCCACGAAAAACAGCAGCAATCCGTTGGAGCTGCTGGTCGAGAATACCGACTACTACAAAACCTACAAGATCGACTATCACGGCGGCGAACAATACCCGCACCTGGTCCGCGACGACTCCAAACCAGACCTGCTAACCGAAATTCTCAAAGCAAGGTAAAAAGTAGCGCAATCTTGAGTAGCGCGCTCTTAAGTAGCGCCGGCATCCTGCCGGCTGTAGCGAGGGCATCTTGCCCTCGCCCCGTGGGCGGGAGCCACGACAGCCGCCGAGACGGCGGCGCTACAGTTCCTGTCAGGTACAATCGCATCCGCCCATGACTGCAATCCGCTGCTCCGCAATTGCACTATTTCTGTTTTCTTGCGTGAATCCCACGAACGCCCAGACCTCAATCCTCGGCTTCACTCCCAGATCCGCCGCTCGCGAATCCGAAATCGAAAGCAAATTCAAATCGATCCCTTCACCGGACGAAGAGCGACGCCAGCACCGGATCTTCACCGCCAAGCCTCATGTCGCCGGATCGAAGCGCAACAACGAACTGGCCGACTACATCGCCGCCGAATGGCGCAAGCAGGGACTCGAAGACGTCATCATCCGCCGCTACGACGTTTACGGTACCAAACCAAAAAGTGCCTCGCTCGAAATGATCGCGCCCACGCATTACCAGGCCACGTTGCGCGAAGCTCCGCTCGACCCCGACCCGGACTCGAAAAATCCTGCGATCAGCGGCGCCTGGAGCGGCATGTCGATCTCTGGTGACGTCACCGCGCCCGTGGTCTACGCCCACAGCGGCAACCCCGAAGACTACGATCTGCTGCGCAAGAACGGAATCAGCGTAGCCGGCAAGATCGTGCTAGTGCGCTATTCCAATCCTTACAGTTATCGCGGATTCAAAGCGCTCACCGCGCAGCGCGAAGGCGCGGATGCAATTTTGATTTACAGCGACCCCGCCGAAGACGGGTACAAGAAAGGCAAAGTCGATCCCGACGGCCCTTGGGGTCCGGAATATCACATCCAGCGCGGCGCGATCACCTACGACTTCATCGTGCCGGGCGATCCACTCACGCCGGGCTGGGCCTCGGTGCCGGGCGCAAAACGGATTCCGATTGAGCAAGCGCAATCGGCGCCGAAGATCATGGCGCTCCCGCTCTCCTGGCACGATGCCAAGCCGCTGCTCGAAAACATGGACGGCCCCACGGCCCCAGCAGACTGGCAAGGCGGATTGCCGATCCAATATCACCTCGGCGGCGAGCGTGTGAGAGTTCATCTCAAAATCGAGATGGAAAATGGCATCCAGCCTTATTACGTGGTCGAAGGCCGCATCCGCGGCGCCGAACTGCCCGACGAATGGGTCGTGCTGGGCAATCACCGCGACGCGTGGGTCTTTGGCGGTGTCGATCCTTCAAGCGGCACGGCTTCGATGATGGAACTCACGCGTGCCCTAGGCAAGCTCGCAAAAGAAGGTATGCGCCCGCGCCGTACTCTGGTGATCTGCAGTTGGGACGGTGAAGAGGTGGGCCTCACCGGTTCCACCGAATGGGGAGAGCAGTTCGCCGACGAACTGCGCGCCAAAGCCGTCGCCTACATCAACGTCGACGAGGCTACGTCAGGCCCAAATCTCCACGGCCAGGCAGTCGCCTCGCTCGCGCCCATGCTTGTGGAGACGAGCCGCACGTTGCAGGATCCTTCCGGCAAGAGTCTCTACGAAGCGTGGAAGTCGACGGTCGCGCGCGAAAAGGAAGAGGGCAAGCAGAGCGGGCAGATGAATGATTCGGGCGTAAATGACGGCAGTCTAGCTGACACGCGCATCGGCAGCGGATCGGACCATACCGTATTTCTGAATTTCGTCGGCATGCCCGTGATCGGCTTGCAGTTCGACGGCGACTACGGCGTCTACCATTCCGCGTACGACGACTTCTATTGGATGAACCACTTCGGCGATCCCAGCTATCGTTATCACACGCTCATGTCGCAGCTCTGGGGCGTAACCGCGTTGCGCCTCGCCAACGCCGACCTGCTCCCCTTTGACTTCGCAAGCTATGCGCGAAATGTCCGCCAGTTCGTGAATGAACTTACAAAGACCAGCAACATGTGGGGACAGCCGCCCTCGGCTGTCCGGCCGGGCGAAGCCCGGCAGCCACTGGACCTCGGTCCCGTGCAAGAAGCGATCAATGCGTTCGAAGCCGCGGGAAAGCGCCTGAATGAAGCGCTAAACCGTAAACTCGCGTCAGGAGCCGTCGATGCCAGACTCGCGTTCACGCTAAACCACGGAATGATGCAGGTCGAACGCAACTGGCTCAACCCCGATGGAATTCCCGGCCGCCCGTGGTTCAAACACATCCTCTACGGCGCGCGCTTCACCTACTCTCACCTGGAGTTGCCGGGCCTGACCGAAGCCGTCGAAAAGCAAGACTGGCCAGTCGCAAACCAGCAAGCCGAAATCCTGAAACGTGCCCTCGTGAAGAACACGCAACTACTGATCGACCTGAACGCCGACTTGCGCTGAGGGTGCCCCACCCTTGTCGCGCTCTATGCGACAGGGTGGGGATTTTGATTTCGAGAAGTGCACCGCGCTCGCCTTTTACAAGAGGTCTCGGGGGTGCCCCATGTCTCGCGTCTTTTGCGAGACATGGGGGTTTTTGATTCCACTGCCGCGTAAAGAACGATCCCACCTCACTCCGCGTCTTTCATTTCCCGCTCCATCACCCGCCGCAGCGCGCCGTTAATGCGCGTCTGGTAATGGCGCCCATCCCTCCGGAACCAAGCCAGCACATCCGCGTCCAGCCGAAGCGTAACCGGCTTCTTGATCGGCTTGTAGAACTCCATGACCTCGCTCAGCGAAACCGGGCCCCGTTTCGATGGTTCGACAGACGCGCTCAGGCTCAAACTCTTCCGGTTCCCGGCCTTGCGCCGCGGGGAAGCCTGCCCACCTCGCCGCCCAGCTTTCCCGCTTTTGGCAACTCGCTTCTTATGTTTCATGTAAGCCACTATACTTATAACTATGTACGTACACAATCGTAATAAAAATGTTCCTGCAGGAACATTGTGGAAATCTTTTTTGGAAAACCGCTAACCCTCTCATCCTGCAATACTTTCTTCCATCACGATGTCATCGTCCTCCATGAACGCGAATACTTCCTGAGGAACCGGATTCTGCCACACCGGCGCGAACGACTGCCGGTGCAAGGGAGTTGGTCCAAGTTCGCGCAGCGCCGCCAGGTGTTTGGGCGTGCTGTATCCCTTGTGCGAGGCTAGCCCGTACGCCGGAAACACCGCGTCCCACTCGCACATGATGCGATCCCGTTCAACTTTGGCCAGGATTGACGCCGCCGCAATGGAGGCCGAGAGCGCGTCGCCGTGAATGATTCGGACCTGCGGCTGATCGCAGTCGATGCGCACCGCGTCGATAAGCAAGTGGTCCGCCGCAGGCGCCAGCCGCATCACCGCCTCGCGCATGGCCACCCGCGAAGCCTGGTAGATATTGATCTGATCGATGCGGGCCGCGTCCACGGCCGCGACGGCCCACGCGACCGCGTGCTCGCGGATGCGCTCCGCCAGCACCTCGCGCCGCTCCGCGGTCAACAACTTGGAATCGCGCAAACCGCGCACCCGGTAGGCCGGATCAAGGATCACCGCCCCAGCCACGACGCAGCCGAACAGTGAGCCGCGCCCAACTTCGTCCACGCCAGCGACCAGCCGCGCTCCCTCCGCCCAGGCTTTTTTTTCATAGCGCAGCGTGCATCGCAGCTTCTTGAGCAGCCGCAGCTTGGCCGCCGAGGGCGAGAGCGCGCGTCCGGATAATAATTTCATCGCAACGACTTCACAGGAAATTTCATTACAAAAACGAAGAGGGTTGTCCACCATCTTCGTCGAGCGCGGGAATTCCTGCAAGCACAGTTTTAGATTTCACCACTGCGAGTGCTCCTTTGCGGCAAAGGCCTTGGCCGGATTTCGAAGCCGGAAGCCGGCGGTAACCACTATCCGGATTACCCGCGTACATTGCCCGTTAGGACATGTACTGGTAACTTGTCCTCAGTCGCGCTTGATCCGAGAGGAAACCTTGCAGACAAGAAATCGACTATCGCTTGAAACCGGCCTGCTGGGCGGAAAGCGGCTGCACCTGGCGCTTCCGGTGCGCTGGAGTTTGATCGGTCAGGAAGGACGCGGCGTGGCAGAGACGGCGTGTACCTATGACATCCACCCGCGCGGCGCGCGCCTGCTCACAACCCGCTCGGTAAACATTGGCGACATGGTATTGGTGGAGCGTGGCCGTAATAAAGCGATTTGCCAGGTGGTCTGGACCGCGGACGCCGCATCTCTGTTACGCGGACAATTTACCGTGCAATGTGTCGAGGGCAAGACCCCGTGGGATGACGAGCTGCGCCAGATGGAAGAGCAGTACCAGCCCATCGATCCCGACGGCTTAGAGCGCGGCAAGTTCCAGAGGGGAATTGCAGGTTCGGCGCCGAACCGCAGGCGGCGTCCACGCTTCTACGCGGAAGGCCAGGCGCGAGTCATCGACGGAGTGCAGCCGGTGGAAGGCGAGGTACAACAGATTTCGGAATTTGGCGCGCGCATCTCCGCCACGGAGATCCTACGCCCCGGCACCGACTTTCGACTTGCATTGAGCATTTTTGATGTCAGCGTCGCGCTCAAAGCGCAAGTGAAATATCTGGTCAACAATCTGGCGATGGGCGTGGAGTTTCAGGAGATCCGCCGGGGCGACCGTCCGTTGTTGAGCTATGTGTTGAGCAGGCTTCGAAGCAGACCGGTCAAGGAACTCGCCATGCCGGATCCGCTTCCCGCCGCCGCGGGTTAAGACCGCGCACAACCCGCGATCATGCACTCGCACCGCCAGCCGGTTCCAAGCTACTTTCGTGGACGGGGAGGCTACGCCTTTTCCACGTCGCGCAGGCGGGCGGCTTTGCCTCGTAGCCCGCGCAGGTAGAACAGTCGGGCGCGACGCACCTTGGATGATCGCACGAGTTCGACCCTGTCGATCACCTTGGAGTGAACTGGGAAGATACGCTCCACGCCCTGACCGAAGCTGATCTTGCGCACGGTGAAGCTGGCTTGTGGTCCGTTGTCGCGCTTGATGACCACGCCTTCGAAGGCCTGCACGCGTTCCTTGTCGCCTTCCTTGATCTTCACGTGGACACGCACGGTGTCGCCGGGGCGGAATGCGGGAATGTCAGTGCGTTGGGATTTTGCCAACAATTTTTCGATGATTAAGTTTGACATGTCATTGTTCCTTCGTTGTTCAATCTCTGAGTCTGAATATCAGGTCTTAGGTCTTGGGTTTTAGGTACTGGGTTTTTTAGGTACTGGGCGAAACCCAAAACCTCACACCTAACACCTAACACCTAATACCCAACACCCTTGCCACTCTTGATGCGCGCCAACAGCCTGCGGTCTTCATCGCTGAGTTCCACCCTCTCGAGCAAATCCGGGCGGTTGCGCAGCGTTTTTTCCAGGGCCTGCTGCCGGCGCCAGCGGCGGATCTCCTGGTGATCACCATTCAGCAGAACTTCCGGCACAGTCATTCCACGGAAGTCCGCCGGGCGCGTGTAATGCGGGTAATCCAGCAATCCGCCGGAGCCGCATGTCGAATCCGCCGCACCGATCTCCGTCTGCACATGCGTGGTAAATGATTCCTGCCGCGTCGAAGCTTCGTTGCCCACCGCGCCTGGCAGCAACCGCATGACTGCTTCAATGATCACGGCTGCAGCCATTTCACCGCCGCTCAGCACGTAATCGCCGATCGACAGTTCGCGGTCAGCAAGAAAATCGGCGACGCGCTCGTCTACGCCTTCGTAGCGGCCGCAGATCAGAACTATTCGTTCGAGCGCCGCCAACTCCGCCGCAACCGCCTGCGTGAAACACTGGCCCTGTGCCGAAAGCAAAATCACGGACTGCTTCGCGCGCCGGGCCGCACGGTCTTTGATTCGATCCGACCGTGACGGCACTTGCAACGACTCCATACATTCAAAGAGCGGTTCCGGCTTGAGCACCATGCCCTCGCCGCCGCCGAAGGGGCGGTCATCCACGGTGCGGTGCCTGTCGTGCGTGAACTGCCGCAAATCGTGGACTTCGATTTTCGCCAGGCCCATCTCGCAAGCCCGGCGGGTGATGCCGTGATCCAGCGGTCCGCTGAAAAAGCCGGGAAAAATCGTCAGAATATCGGCTTTCATCTGGACCTGAAACCTTTAACCACTAAGGGCACGAAGGTTCACGAAGGAAACTCCTAGTGCTGCTTCTTTCTTTCGCGCTTCGACTGCTGGTGCTGCTTCTCTTCCGGCGTTAGCGGAGCATTAATTTCCAGCATGCCTTCTGGCAAATTCATGCGCACTTGCCGCTGCCTTACGTCTACGCCTTCCAGATAGGCTTGCGCGAAGGGTACATCAAACTTTTTGCCGGTTGTGTCTGCAACAATCAACAGCGGCGCTTCGCCAGCTCCAAACTGAACGTCTTCTATGCGACCAATCTCACGGGCGTGATCGATGACCGTGCAGCCGATCAGGTCGCTCACGTAGTTCCAGCCTGATTCAAGCTTAGCCCGCTCCGCGCTTGGAACCTGCAGTTCGGATCCGACCAGCAGTTCGGCATCGGACATCGAATCCACACCACAAAACTTCAGAACCAGCAGGCCCTTGTGCGGCCACAGGTCTTCGATTTCCACTTCGCGCCGCGAACCTTCCGACTTCGGCAGAGCAAACAACTTCATCCCTGCAGCGAAACGTTCCGGAACATCACTGTGAATCTCGGCCGCGACTTCGCCGCGCCGCCCTTGCGTCTTCACGATGCGGGCCAGGGTGATGAACTCGCCGTTTGTTTCAGCAGTCAACGTTCGACGTAGCAGCGCTTCTACTCGATGATTTCGAGCGTGTAGCGCTTGCGCGCGCGATGGCCGGCCGCGTTCAACAGCGCGCGCAGGGCGCGAGCCGTGCGTCCCTGGCGCCCGATCACCTTGCCAACATCGCTTTCGGCGACTTCCAGTTCGATCACACCGTCGTCGAACTTCTCGACGAAAACTTCGTCGGGCGTGTCAACCAGCGATTTTGCAATCAGCTCAACAAGAGCGCACACATCACCAGAGGGCTCAGTCATAAATCCTGTAAATCTTGCAGGGCAATTGATGTCAACGCTTAAGCAGCGGAACCGGCGGCGGCCGGAGCCGGAGTCTTGGAGAACAGCTTGTTCACCCGGTCCGACATCTGAGCGCCCTTCGACACCCAGTATTCGACGCGATCGCGCTTCAGTTCGACGCTGGCGGGATTGGTGCGGGGATTGTAAGTCCCGACCACTTCCACCGGACGGCCGTTGCGGGCGCGCGCCTTCTCAATTACCACGATGCGATAGTACGGTTGTTTGCGCGCACCTCGGCGCGCCAGACGAATCATTAACACGGGTCTTATATCCTTGTTTCCGGAAGAGTCCGGTGAGATCGAGGCAAACTCTTATTATGCCGGAGGTTAGATGGAATGGCAAGGGGATGCAAGCAGCGCCCAGCTCATTCGTGACTAGAGATCGCGCCGTTTGAACGCTCGTCGAGAGCCATGACGGATGTGAAGTATCTCTACTCGCTTCTTTCTCTCAAGCACGCGGTAGATCACGCGATAGACATGAGGCTTCTGCCCATAGAGAAGGTGGCGGAGGCGCTTATGCTCAGGCGTAACCGGGCATCTGTTGGGATGGTTCTCCAGAGTCAAGATGGCCTGCTTTAGGCGTTGGTACCATCGGAGAGCGGCACCTGATTCCGCCGCATGGATATCTTCGTACAGTAAGACTAGGTCGCGGCCGGCGCGCGCCGTAAGGTTAACGAGATAGGCCATACTTCGCTTCGAATTCCGCAAAGAACTCGCGCACGGGATGCGTGCGGCCCTTTCGGGCATCTTCCAGTCCCTGACGGATGCCTTCGCGTACATCGGCGGCCGCGGCAATATCCAGCAGTCTTTGATACGCTTCTGCGTCCTGGACGACGGCGGCGGCCTTCCCTTTTACCGTGAGCACGACAGGCCGCTGACTTTTCTTCAACTTCTTCATAAAGTCGCCGGAGCGGCGGCGGAAAGTCGTAAGCGACTGGATATCTTCGGTGAGGTCGAGCATGAGGCTCCTTCTGGCACCTTTTTAGGTGCTTGTAGAATACATCAAATCTATTGGTAACACTCGCAGAATCCCCACCCTTGCGCACAAAGCGCGCAAAGATGGGGACCCGCACAGTCGAGCTTCGCTCGACTGGACAGCCGAGGCGGCTGTCCCCACATAAATCAGGCTACGGCTTTTCTTGGCGGGGTCGACGCCTGGCCTTTGGCGGCCGGCTTCGCAAGGAAGCTGGTCAAGGCACTGTTGACTTCGTCGGCGTGCGTCCAGGCGATGTTGTGCGGGCCGTCTTTGATGACCACGAGTTCGGCTCCGCTGATCAGTTTGGCGGTGCGCTGCCCGGCTGCAGCGAATGGAACGATGCGATCCGCGTCACCATGAATGACGAGCGTGGGTACGTCGATCTTGGCGACATCTTTGCGGAAGTCTTCGTGCCAGGTGGGAACGCAGGCCAGGCTGGCGGTGGCTGAAGCTCCGGCAGCCACGTTCCAACTTGCCTGCACTGCCTGCTCGCTGACGCGCTTACCGAGATTGACGTCAGTGTTGTAGAAGTTTTTGAAGAAGTCGGTGAAGAAGGCGTAGCGATCGGCCGCCACAGCCTTCGCAATGCCTTCGAACACGCTGTCATCAACGCCTTCGGGATTGTCGTCGGTCTTCAGCAGGTAGGGCGGAACGCCCCCGATGATGACCGCCCTGCTCACTTCCTTCGATCCGAATCTTCCGATGTACCGGGCTACTTCGCCGCCGCCCATGGAAAAGCCGACCAGGGCGAAATCGCGCAGCTTCAAATGCGTCACGAGTTTGTGCAGATCTTCGGCGAACGTGTCGTAGTTATAGCCCGCCGTGGGCTGGCTGGACTGTCCGAAGCCGCGGCGGTCATAGGCGATGACCCTGTGTCCGGCGGCCAGCAGCACCGGAACCTGCTTTTCCCAGGATGAGCTGCTGAGGGGATATCCATGGATCAGGACGACGGGTTTCCCTGAACCATGGTCCTCGTAGTAGAGACTGATCGCGGCGGAATTTTCTTTTCCCACATCAATGTACGGCATAGATCCTCCTAAAATTAAGTTTTGGATTTTCGAAAAGATGAAAGTTGGTGGAGTGTTGACGGTGAGCTATTGGAATAGATTGTAGACCGGTCGCGAAAGTTTCATATGGAAGATTTTTAGACGGAAGGGCGGACAATGTGCAGCGGGCTCTCGTGCCGCTTGCGGCGACGCCGAAAACCTCGCGGGCAAGAGTGCGCGCGCCACACAATCGAAAGCGGGCGGGTTTTAAATAAGCCAGCCATTTGATAAATTCAATACCACTTTCGGAGGTGCACCCTGCCTACCGTGAACCGCCCCGCCACTTTGGCAGCCGTCTTTGCGGCCGCGACCAAGAAGATCGACGACATTCCCACAGTCCTGCTTCCGGCGGATACCACGCTGTTCCGATCCTTCAATCCCGAAAGTCCCCATACGCGGCTTCCCAAGCCAACTGCTGGGAACCATGTGTCGAAACTGCAGGCGAATAAACTTCTCTTTCCGGGCGATGGTGTGCTGGAACTCAAGAACCGTTTTAGCGGGCCGTCTTACAACAGCGGGATTCCCGCTGCGGCGGGCTTGTATTGCGTGCTGCAGCAGCAGGCCATGGTGAATGAGGCGATGCATTACATCCGTAAAGTTGGAGTGTGGGCGCTGACGGGGAGGTGCGTGATAAAGATCCGCCTGATGGGATCGATGCTCGTCGCCGATCTCTCACCGCACAACCCGCGGTCCGCCGATTTCTTCGGGAGTTGGGAAAGAACATTTGGGAGCAGATGGTCGATCCCAAGGATTGCTCGGTGGCGCGCGGGATAGGATTAGCCATCGCGAAACACCGTGCGCTTCGCGGCCTTTCGGTGCAGACGGTTCGAGAATCCGAACGCTCGGCGGAAGAACGCGGAGATAATCTCGTATTTTTCGCTGCTCCGGGCCAGGCGATTTCCAGCGTCTACATCGAAGAAGCCTATTACTTTGGAAAACGGTACGACCCGGAGATCTTCCCGGTCGCATTCCCGTAGGGGCCGAACCACCAAAAAGTCGACTGCAAGCTCGCTTTGATGCGGCGCGCGCGCGTCTCTCTCCTGCTAGACTCAAGCGTTTGGAGGTGGGATTTGCCGGCTGTCTATATTCTTTCGGCGGTGCGGACGCCGATCGGGAAGTTTGGCGGAGCATTGGCGTCGTTGACGGCGGCGGACATGGGCGTGGTCGCCGCGACGGCTGCAATGGAGCGCGCGGGAGTCGAGCCTGCGCAAGTGGAGGAAACCATCTTCGGCAACGCGCGGCAGGCCGGGGGCGGGCCGAATGTGGCGCGACACATTTCGGTGCGTAGTGGGGTTCCGCAGGAGGTGCCCGCGTTTACGGTGAACAAGGCTTGCGCGTCGGGCATGAAGTCGATTGCCCTCGCGTATCAGGCGATTCTTTTGGGTGATGCGAACTGCATTCTGGCGGGCGGAACCGAGTCGATGTCACGGGTTCCTTATTATCTCGATAAGGCGCGTTGGGGATACCGGCTGGGCAACCAGGAACTGGTGGACGGAATGTATCGCGACGGATTTTTTTGCCCGCTGGCGAAGATGGTGATGGGGGAGACTGCCGAAGTGCTGGTGGAGCAATACAAGACTACGCGCGAGGAGCAGGATGAATTTGCCTTGTTGTCGCAGACGCGGGCGGCGCGAGCCATTGCAGCGGGACGGTTTGACAGCGAAATTGTTCCGGTGACGATTGAGGGCAAGAAGGGCGCGACGACGTTCGGACGCGACGAACACCCATTCGCCGACGCGAGTATGGAAAAGCTGGGGAAACTTCCGCCGGTATTTTCTCAGATGGGGACGATTACGGCGGGGAATTCTTCAGGCATCACGGACGGGGCAGCGGCGGTGATTGTGGCCGGCGAACATTTTGTGAAGCAGAATAATTTGAAACCGCTCGCGCGGATCGCGGCAGTCACTTCCGCGGGAGTGGATCCGCGAATGATGGGGATTGGGCCCGTCCCAGCGTTGCGAAAACTGGAAGACAAATATCATCTGCGGACCCACGATTTCGGGTTGATTGAATTGAACGAAGCCTTTGCAGCGCAGGTGCTGGCTTGCGACCGGGCATTGAATATGAATCGCGAGCGGCTCAATGTGAATGGTGGGGCGATCGCGCTGGGGCATCCGATTGGGTGTACCGGGACGCGCATCACCGTAACGCTGCTGCACGAAATGCTGAAACGCAATACCAAGCGCGGGGTGGCTACGCTCTGCGTGAGTGGGGGCATGGGGATGGCTCTCGCGCTGGAAAACGCTGTGTGACCTTTAAGAAGCTCTTAACCGCCGAGTTCGCAGAGGATTCGCAGAGAGCGTGGAGAAAATCATCCCTTCAAGTCCCAGCTCGCATCGCGGTTTAGTCCATTCCGTTCAAATCCCCGGTTGATCGCCACTTTTCGTAACCAGCCTAAAGCCCTCCGAATGCATCTATGTGCAGGCTCATTCTCGATTGTGAGGGCTTCCGGCGCCCCAGCAACCACGACGAACCGAGCCGATGGGTTCGGCAGTAGCTTCCCGAGCTGTGAACATGTTCCGTAGCGGAGTCTTGGCGAGGCAGGCTCGTATGGGCAGTTTTTCGCGGCACGATTTGAGAAAAAATATTGCGCAGACTCGGCTGCGGTATGCCTTTGTCGAGTGTGCGATTCTTTTTTCGATGACTGCGTGCGGAGGCGGAGGCGGCGCCAGTTCCAACTCGTCCGCTCCGGTATCGCCGTCCATAACCTCAGTCGCGGTGACTTGCGTGCCTGCAGCGATTGTGGCACAGGCAACCTCGCAATGCACGGCAACGGTCCAGGGCACGGGAAGCTTCAGTTCCGCGGTCACGTGGTCTGCCGGCGCGGGCGGGATCAATGCAAACGGGGCTTTCACTGCCCCAGCTGTGGCAGGTACCGTGACCGTGAAGGCGACTAGCACACAGGACACAACGAAATCAGGAACCGCGTCGGTGACCGTGCAGTCAACTCCGCCGCAGCCCACGATCACCTCTGTTGGCGTCATTTGCAATCCATCCACGATCGGCGTAAATGCGACCTCGCAGTGCGCGGCGACCGTGCAAGGGACCGGAGCGTACAGTTCCGCGATTACCTGGTCAGCGAGCGGAGGGACCATCAACGCGTCCGGGCTTTACACCGCCCCTGGCTCGCCAGGCAGCGAGACCGTGACCGCGACCAGCGTCGAAGACACCTCAAAGTCGGGTACGGCAACCGTGACGGCCCAGTTACAGACGCCGCCGAGCAAGCACGTCGTCATCGTGATGGAAGAAAACCAGAGCTATGCAACCGTGGTCGGCGACACCACCAATTGGCCAAATCTCAACAACCTGATCAGCAAGGGATCTCTGGCGACGAACTATTACGCGAACTCTCACCCGTCGATCGGCAATTACTTCATGTTGACTACAGGACAATTGCTGACAACCGATGACAGTTCGACCACCGTGTGGGATGTCGACAATCTGGCTCGGCGAATGCTGGCTTCCGGCGTCTCGTTCAAGGTTTATGCGGAGGGCATTACTCAGGGCTACCTGGGAGGAGATACGGGGTTGTACGTGATTCGGCACAATCCATTTGCCATGCTGTCCGATGTTGCGGACAACCAGCAGGTAGCCAATGAATGCATCTGGCCGTTTACGCAGTTCGCCGCGGACTTGTCTAGCGGTGCGCTGCCGGAATTCTCTTTTATCGTTCCGAATATCGATGACGATGCACACAGTGGAACGCCGCTTCAGGCGGATACCTGGTTGCACACGAACGTGGTGACGCCCTTGTCGAACTCCTCGGCGTTCGCGTCCGGAGGCGATGGCGTTCTGATCGTTGCCTTCGACGAGGCGGTGGACACCGACACCACGAACGGGGGCGGTCACGTTGCTTCCGTTCTTTGGGGACCGAACGTAAGCGTCGGCTATAAACAAACCTCCAGTACGGTATATCAACATCAGAGCATGCTGCGCACAGTGATGGATGCGTTTCAGTTAGCGAATCCCCCGGGGGCGGCGGCGACCGCGCCCTCGATGGCAGAGTTCTTCGTCCAGAAGTAAGCTCATCCTTCCGCCGACCCTATATAACCGCGACTGATTTTTTTTAATGCGCGGTTCTAGACGCCGGTCACTTCTGGTATGCTTTTCGGGTTTTTCAACTTGGGGCACGATCGCGTCGCGAAACGCTGCCGCGAGCGATCGATAAGGAGGCTATTGTGGTTCGACGCACTGTGGGGCTTTTATGTTTGACAGCGTGCCTGGTGATCGGCCATCAAGCACTGGCACAGGAGTTTTCTGCCGACGTCATCAGCAAGAGAGCAAACAACCAGGGCCCGAAGAAGCTCTATGCCGGAAATGGCAAGGAGCGCATCGAAGTCGCGAGCGAGAATCCGATGATGGGGTCCACCGCAATCATCCTTGATGAGTCGCAAAATAAGTACACCATGCTAATGACTGAGCGGCATATGTACATGGACGCGCCCACGCCGATGGTGAAGCCATTAATCACTCAGTTCTGGCACGTGCAGGACGTGAACGACGCTTGTCCGCAGTGGAAGAAAACAGCCGAGCAGGCCGGAACTCTGAAGAACTGGGGCAGTTGCACCAAGGTCGGCAGCGAGACTCTCAACGGACGGAGTGCGGTCAAGTATGAGGGAGTCTCCAGCAAGGGCGAGAAAGGTTATATCTGGGTCGACACGAAACTTCACTGTGTAGTGAAAACGGACAACATGAATGGAGGCATTGAACTCCAAAATATTCAGGAAGGATCGCAGCCGGCGAGTCTGTTTGAAATTCCCGCAGGCTATACCAAGTTTGATATGGGCGCGATGATGAGGCAGCGGCAGTAGGCGCCTCGTAAGCGTCTCAATCCGGAGGCGACGCTCTTCTGCGCGAGATCCGTCGTCTCAAGAACGGCTTCGTCCGATGACGCAGTAAGACGTTCTTGCTGCCGGCTTCGTTGCGCCGGAAACAATCGGGCCACTATACTCATGGCAGCGGTTCCCTGCCGCCGATTTCCGGAGCAACGATGGCTTTATCCGCAGTAATCGTGGACGACGAGCAACTCGCCCGCGACGAACTCGCTTACCTGCTGAAAAATGCCGACGACGTGAACGTAGTCGCCCAGGGCAAGAACGGACTGGAAGCCCTCAACCTGATCAAGGAACACAATCCTGACCTGGTTTTTCTGGATGTGCAAATGCCCGGGCTCGATGGCTTCGGAGTGATCAAGAAGCTGCTCGACAAGAAAATTCCCCTGCCTAAGATCATCTTCGCTACTGCCTTTGATCAGTATGCGGTCAAGGCGTTCGAAGTCAATGCGGTCGACTATCTCCTGAAGCCCTTCGACAAAAAACGTGTAGCACAGGCGATTCATAAAGCGCGAGCCAAGCAGGACGCGGATGGGCTGCCGTCGGAAAAGATCGAGACCCTGGTGCGGATGATCGAATCGCAGAAACAACCGGCCTCGAAGGTGCTGCTGAAAACCGTGGGGCGGATGTTTCTGGTGGATCAGAAAGATATTTGTTATGCGTGGATTGAAGACGGCGTGATCACGGTGGTGACGGGAGGGCCGGCGGGCATGGAAGGGCAATCCAACTGCCGGACGCTCGAGGAACTGCTGGACAGCCTAGACACGAATCTTTTTTGGCGGGCCCACCGCTCCTACCTGGTGAACATCAACCGCATCCGCGAAGTCGTTCCCTGGTTCAAAAGCTCCTACCAACTGCGGATGGACGACAAGAAGCAGACCGAGATTCCGGTCAGCCGGGCTCAGACCAAACGGCTGCGGGAACTGTTCGGACTCTGAGCTTTCTTGTTGCACGGCTCCGTGACGCCTGGCGAACATCTCAACTCTCTCCACTGCTTCGAAAAGGTCTTTGATCAGCGTGCCAGAGTGCATTTCATCGCTCTGCCCAAAAATGGCGGAGCAGTATTCAGTAAAACTCCAGAGGGCAGCTGTCAAAAACAGCCGCCCTCCGGCTCCTAGGGGGAAGGCTAACTAGCCAGAGCTTCCAACGCTGGGCGATCGCGAATGATCAGCGTCGGTCCTTCTGCGCGAATCAACTGTTTCTTCTTCAGATCACTCAACAGCCGGGTCACGGTTTCTCGGGACGCCCCAATACGCTGGGCCATTTCTTCATGAGTCATCCCGGAGTGGATGCGCGGCTCAGCCGCGTCCACGCCCTGTGCCGGCAAGTGCGATAACAAGAGACGAGCCAGCTTGCCTGCGGAAGAACGCGTGAGCACAAGATCGTGAATGTCGCGATAGGCGGACCGGAAATCACGGCTCAGCGACTGCGCCGTATGCATGCCGACCTCGGATTGCGATTGCATCAGTTCCAGAAAGTGGTTGCGGTCAACAAAACACACCTGGCACGGAGTCGCGGTCTCGGCGGTCGACTCGTACCCCGTACCCGAGATTGAGGCGCTGAGCCCGAGAGCCTCCCCGGGCGACGCGGTTTTGAGAATGAGAATCTTGCCTTCGCGCGAGGTGGTGGAAAGGTTCACTTTACCCGAGCACAGAATGAACATACCGCGAGGGGTTTGCCCTTCAACGAATAGGATCGCCCCGGCCGGCAGAATGCTCTTGTGGCTGACATCGTTCAGCGACTGCAGGGCGGAAGGGGAGAAGCCGCAAAAGAAGCCGGGGGCGGTGTTGGTGCACTCGGAACAGTTGTCGATGATATCAAGTCCATATGGCGCCATATCTGTCTCCAGCGGAAATACCGATTTTGGTTTTGGGATGCGGCACGAGCCGGCACCTTGGCCGAGCCCGCCTAGATGGCGCGAACTGGCGAGCAAGGCGCGGGCATGGGCGCGGGTGTCGGGATGCGAGTGTTGAGCGGCCGCCAGCAACTCCCAGGCGGCACTGGGTTCCTCCTCCCGTTCCCACGCCATGTGACAGGCACATAGATACAGGGGGTCGATCTCCTGGGCGTGAGTTTGAGGACGAGGCGGAAGGCCAGGGGAGGCTGGTGGCACATCGATCAGAGATGTGCTCCATCCGGTAGCAAGTTTGGAATGATCGCCCAAGAGATGTGGCTTGGGCTGATTGAGCGTTTCATGAAGAAATGGGGTTGAAGCGCTCGAACTTACGCGCTGGTACTTATTGGTTAACAACACTTCTATAACTCCCTAAGAAAGACGTCGGGTGCAGCGACCACTATGATTTGGGGGAAGAACTAAATGTCCTCTGCAAAAGCTCGGGAACAAATCTGGGACCGGCCAGAGTCTAAGGACGCCAGAGCACTATGCACGTAGCATTCCGGAAACGGGCGAGTGTGGCGGCCACAGAACTTCCCTGTTTGGAACGAGTTCCAAAATAGAAGCCATGGGGCACGTTGCCGGTCAGACGTGGAAAATCGGCAGTTTGCCGTTTAGTCGTCACTCTCTCGTTTCTGTCGATATGCGGATAGACCAAAATATCCAGAATTGGGAAGGGACTAATTTCCCAACTAACTCCGATGAGGAGGGGAATAGTCCTCGCGTTTGATTTTCAGGCGCTGCATTTTGGATTGCAGGGTGGTGCGCTTCAAGCCGAGGCGACGGGCAGCTCCATCGGGCCCAGAGAGCATGCCTCGAGTCTCGCGGAGGACTCGCAGGATGTGCTCGCGCTCAGCGTTATCCAAGCTTTGGTTTGGGCTTGATGAAGTAGCCGAACCTGGGAGATTTTCGGGCCGCATTTCCGATAACGGAACACGCAGGGCATTGCCGTCACTGAGAATGACGGAGCGCTCCATTAGATTCTCGAGTTCGCGGATGTTCCCAGGCCAGTGCCACGCAGTGAGCGCCTTCATCGTTTCTTTGGGAATGGTTTCGATCTGTCGTCCCATGCGAGCCGCGAACTTGCGAACGAAGTAGCGGACGAGAAGCGGGATATCGTCCCTGCGTTCGCGCAGGGGTGGCACGCGGATGGGAAACACGCTGAGGCGATAGAAGAGATCGCTGCGAAATTCGTGCGCTGCGATGCTTTTGGCCAAGTCCCGATTCGTGGCGGCAATCAGCCGTAAATCCACTTTAATGGTACGGTTGCTGCCCAGACGTTCAAACTCATGATCCTGCAGGACGCGCAAAAGCTTCGGTTGCAATTCGTGGGGAATTTCTCCGACTTCATCGAGAAATAAAGTTCCGCCATGGGCCAACTCCATCCGTCCGATTTTCTGGCTGATGGCGCCCGTAAAAGCGCCCCTCTCATGTCCGAACAATTCACTTTCCAGCAAGCCGGTGGGAATTGCGGCGCAATTCAGCTTGATGAAAGGAGCGATCTTGCGACTGCTGAGGCGGTGAATCGCGCGAGCAATCAGCTCCTTGCCAGTGCCGGTCTCGCCCAAGATCAAGACTGTGGCCTCACTGGGCGCCACGGTAGTAGCCTGGTTGAGCACTTCTTTGAGCGGCGGGCTGTCGCCGATGATTTCTTCGAAGATGCCTTCGGAATGGATCTCGCCTTCGAGATATTTTTTCTCTTCAGCCAGGCGCTGCTTAAGGGCTTCGATCTCGACCGCCGCACGACGATTTTCCAGAGCCACCGCGAACTGGGAAGCAACCTGTTTGAGCAGATTCAGGTCGTCTGGGTGAAATGCGTCTCTGCGAGTACTCCCGAGCACGAAAACGCCGAGAGGACCGGTGGGACGCAGGAGCGGGACGCAACACAAGGATCGAAGTCCCTCTGCCAGAAGGTTCTTGGTGATCTCGGCGTCAAAAGTCTGCATCTCTTTTTTCGAGAAAATCAAAGGGGAGCCCTCTTGCAGAGCGCGGCCGCCGGGACTGTCAAGAGGGCTGATGGGCAGAGATGACAGTAATCCTTTGCCTAATGGGAAGTCTTCGACCTGGCGGACAAGAAGGCCGGTGCTGGCATCGTGCAACTCGAAGCCAGCGTATTCGTGACGCAAGACGCGGCGGATGCGCGCCGAGATTTGCGGAAAAACCTGCTGCAGGTTCGAGTTCGACGCCAGAATTGTACTCACATCCGATAACATCTGCATCCGTGTTGTCTCTTTACCCAGCTTGCCGCCGACATCCTGCAGCAACTGTTCCAGTTTTTTTCGGTCGGTTATCTCGACCACAATAACGGCGATGCGCTTGACGGCCCCGCCCAATTCTGGAATGGGAAGGTAGTGCACAATCCAGTGGCCCGGCTCGGTTCTTGTTGGAAGAGTAGCTGAGACCTCGAAGTTTACCGGTTCCCCTGTGGTGAGTACACGCCGGAACGCAGGCTCAATATGATCCGCCAAGGTGCCTAGAATTTCCTGTATCGTTTTGCCTAAGTGGTCGGCCGCGGGGATGCCATTGATTTCCGCGAGGGTATGGTTGACGGCCACATAGCGAAATTCAGAGTCGACAATCCCAAGGCCGACAGTGGAAGACTTGAAATAGGCCGCCAGCAATTTTTCCGGATCGCTGAGAGCTTCAGGGTAGGCGAAAAGAATCGGATCGCCCGCATCGGGGCCGCCGTTAGGATCAGTTTGCATAGCACGGCACCTCAGTCCGCAAGGCCGGACTGCCGCGTATTCCCGCAAAATTGCAGGGACCCCCCGTGCGTGCGGAGATTGGATCAGAATTCCCAGGTACTCGGGAATCGGGATTCGCCTGAATCGGAGATCGGGGAACCCCGGATACAGACTGGAGGTAAGAATAGGCACTTGCCCCAACCTGCGGTCGCGGAAATGCCGATGCAGACCGAGGAGTACGGTGAACAAGCAAGCACAGAGAGTCGGCCACACTGGGCAGTGTGGAGAGGGGCGGCAACTCAAAATTTAAACGTTGCGCGCTTGAAGGGTACACTGGACACAATTCCCCGTCGCCGCCTCCCCCTCAAAAAAGGCGGACCCGTCGAACGCGCACTTGTAACAGAAACAATTGCCATCGAAACGTGGAGACCACGTTTGTCCGGATTTTGTAACAAGGAGGCCGGAGAACGGGCGATGAGGATCTCAAAATTCGGCGGGTCATATCGGGTCGACATCATAAGAAGTGGCCTCCCGACAGAACTATAATGACTTCATGTCGCGAGGTTGGGAAAGCAAATCTGTAGAAGCACAACAGGCAGAGGCCAGCGAAGAGCGGACGAAGCTAGCTACGCCAATGAGCCCGGAGGAAGCGACTCGCTTTCGCGAAAAAGAGGGCCTTCGGCTGGCACGGCAAAGAGTGCTGCAGCAACTGGAAGCAAGCACGAATCCCCGCCATCGCAAATTGCTGCAAGATTCTCTGGCGGATTTGGATGAAAAGTTGAGCAAGTAAGACACTGATGTTGGACAGCGGCTTTGAAGGGGTTTGGGCTGACGTCCAAGTCTGACGCCACAAGGTCTGAGGCGCGACTCGTCACGTATAATGACCTTTTTATGACAGCCTACGTTTACGTCTCTCTGAAGAAAAGCGTTCTCGACCCCCAAGGCAAAACTATCCAAGGCGCGCTCAAGAAGATGGGATACAAGGGCCTGGAGAGCGTTCGCCAGGGCAAATATTTTGAGCTGACGTTGGACGGGGGACTCTCACGCGAAGAGGCGCAGGCCGAAGTTGAGCGCATTGCACGAGAAGTCTTGACCAACCCTGTCATTGAAGAATTCCGTGTTTCCCTGGGCGAGTAGGAATGCGCCCGGGAATCCCTGAGGTCTTTTTATGTGCGGCATCGTCGGGTACGTTGGCAAGAAAAGTGTAGTACCGATCATTATTGAGGGTCTGCGACGGCTGGAGTACCGCGGCTACGATTCGGCGGGAATTGCGGTTGCAGGCAATGGTAACGGGCTGCAGCTGCGGCGCGCCGAGGGCAAGCTGCGCAACCTGGAAGAAGCCATTCGGCTGAAGCCCCTCGATGGCACCTATGGCATTGGACACACGCGCTGGGCCACGCACGGACGTCCTACCGAAGAAAACGCTCACCCTCACCGCGACTGCACGGGCAAGATCGTGGTCGTACACAATGGGATCGTTGAGAACTATCTCAGCCTGAAAAAGAAGCTGGCCGACGAAGGGCACAAATTCACCACCGAGACCGACACGGAAATCATTGCGCACCTGATCGAGAAATATTCCACAAGCTCAGGAAACGGCAAGCGTCCAACGCTAGAAGAAGCGGTGCGGCAGACCGTGAAGCAGCTGAGCGGAGTGTTTGCCCTGGCCGTGATCTCCACCGACGAACCCAACAAAATTGTGGCGGCTCGCAATGGACCGCCGGCGGTGATTGGATTGGGGAACGACGAATACTTCGTCGCGTCCGATGTGCCGGCCATTCTGTATCACACGCGCGATATTTTTTTTCTGGCAGATGGAGACATGGCTGTGGTCACGCCAAGTGGAGTGCAACTGACGGACTTCGACGGTAAGCCGGTAGTGCGCCAGATCCAGCATGTGATGTGGGATCCCATCTTGGCGGAAAAAGGCGGCTTTAAGCATTTCATGCTCAAGGAAATTTACGAGCAGCCGCGCGCGGTTCGCGACACCACCCTGGGACGGGTGTCGCAGGAGACGGGACACATTTTTCTCGACCAGATGGAAATTACCGAGGCCGAGTTTCGGTCGGCCAGCAAGATCAACATCATTGCCTGCGGAACGAGTTGGCACGCCGGGCAGGCGGGCAAGTTCATGATCGAAACGCTGGCGCGCGTGCCAGTGGAGGTGGACTACGCCAGCGAATGGCGCTACAGGAATCCTATCGTTGATCCGGAGACGATCACGCTGGTGATTTCACAGTCGGGCGAGACGGCCGACACGATCGCCGCCCAGCGCGAAGCCAAGGCCAGGGGATCGAAGACGCTGGCCATCTGCAACGTCGTGGGATCGATGATTACGCGCGAGGCCCAAGGCACGATTTATACGCACGCCGGACCCGAGATCGGCGTCGCTTCGACCAAAGCTTTCACGGGACAATTGACCGCGCTCTATATCTTCGCGATGTATTTGGCGCAAGTGCGCGGCAGCATGAGCGCCGAGCAGGCGCGAACTGCGATGCTGGAACTGACGCGCATTCCGGCAAAGCTGGAAACCATCTTGACGCATGACGAAGCCTGCGACGAACTGGCGAAACGATATCAGAAGGTCCATGACTTCTTGTTTCTGGGCCGGGGCATTCACTATCCAATTGCGCTGGAAGGCGCGCTGAAGCTGAAGGAGATTTCCTACATCCACGCCGAAGGATATCCGGCGGGCGAGATGAAGCATGGCCCAAACGCGCTGATCGATGAGAACCTTCCGGTAGTAGTGATTGCCACTCGGGACGTGAACAATCCGGGCTCGGTGTTGCGCTACGAAAAGACCATCTCCAATCTGAAGGAAGTGAAGGCGAGGTCCGGAGTCGTGATCGCGCTGGCGACGGAGGGCGACGAAGAGATCAAGGAAGCCGCAGATCACATTCTCTACGTTCCGCCCGCGCCGGAAGAACTGTCGCCGATCCTGGAGATCGTTCCGCTACAGTTGCTGGCGTATCACATTGCGGTGCGGCGTGGGTGCGATGTCGATCAACCGAGGAACCTGGCGAAGTCGGTGACGGTGGAGTGAGTAATCGGTTCGGCCCGGACTTCTGATGATCGGACCGGGGCGGAGTTACTTCGGCAAGCCCTTCTCGTCATATAACAAGTCGCCATGGTCGACAGACTTGTACGGTTCCTTAAACAGAAACGCGCAATCTGCGCTAATTTTCAGAATGCGCATCACTAAGCCTTTCTTGGAGTGACCGCGAATACGCTCTAAGCGCTCGCGAATCGCTTCTGTCACCGCGACCGTAATGCTTTCGCCCGTGGCGCGAGCTAATTTTCGCGCCAAGCGGTGAGCTTCTTCGTTCTTGATATTCAGCGCCATGTTCTGAACTTTTTGCCTCTTTTTTGTTTTTACCATCGCCGGCAGCTCGCTGCTTGGACAATCTGAATCCCTTTCAAGCCGTCTCGGTGAAGGTGTACTCGTGCTGGCCGTCGCGGATGATCAACACGCGCTTGCCTGAACGATCGCCGACCACGAATTCGAACCCCTTCGTGCCGGGATCGATGGTAATAAACGATGTTGTGCCGTCATCATTTTTTCGTGACGCCACGGTGCTCTTCCATTCGCCCAGATCGAAGGTGGTGACTCCGTGGTCCGTCAAGACCGCGAGGTCGCCTAGTTCTTTGCTGGAATAATGCTTAGCCAATCCGGCAACGTCCGCCGGCGCAGCTGGGACTACGAGGCGTTCGCGATCTTTTGCGAGTTGGGCCTTATGGTTGGCGGCGCGGGAGGCAACTTCGGCGACGGCCTCCGGCTTGCCATCGAATACCACCTCGAGCAGGCGACGCCCGAACGGCCCCAGGAGCATGCCGCCATTATCGGAGTTGGTGAGCAGCACGGCTCCGATGCCTGAGTCCGGCAGAAAGTAGATGTTGCTTTTAAAGCCCGACATGCTGCCGCCGTGGCTGACCACAGGAACACCATACGTGCGATCGACGATCAGGCCCATGCCGTAACTCGAATCTTCGCCGAGAGAAATTTGGGGGGCGCGACGCATCAGCAAATTTTCCGACGAAACCAGTTGCTTGCCGTTGGGCAACTTTCCGAGCGTGAGTTCGTCTTGCACGTAACGGATCAAGTCAGCGGACGAAGTCCATACCGCTCCCGCGGGACGGGCGGGCACGATTGAATAATTAATCGCCATGCTGGCGACGGTTGGCTTGCCGTCGATATCGTCGCCGTGCGGAGTGGCATGGTTGCCGGCGAGAGCGCGCGCATAGTCGAAGGTCGTCGACTTCATCCCTAGCGGGTCAAAAATCTTTTTCTGCATCGCTTTGTCATACGCGGCGCCGAGTTCCAGATTCGGATACACCAGATGCGCGCCAACGTATCCGGCCGCAGCTGCCATCAAGTTGCTGTATTGGTAGACTTCGCCGAACTTGCTGGTGGGCTGCATGGTTCCGAGCAGAGCCAATTCGGATTCCGGCGTGGCATTTTTAAATTCAAATAACCACTCCAGATCCTGGCGTGGAAGTCCGGTGCAGGCGCAGATCAGGTTCTTCACCAGAACTTTTTTCGTGGTGTCGGCGTCGCCAAGTTTGAACGCGGGATAGACGTCGACCACCGGCTCGTCCCATCTCAACTTTTTCTCATCGACAAGTTCGGCGAGCAGCAGCGTGGTCATTCCTTTTGTGTTGGACGCGGCCATGAACACGGTGTTCTCGTCGACCTTCTCGGGCTTGCCGAGTTCGCGTACGCCGAATCCACCCAGATAGACGATCTTGTCGTGATCAATGAGCGCAATCGATGCGCCCGGAATGCCGAGTTGCTGCATGGAAGTTTCGACGAAGGCTTTGAGTTGCTCGATGTGCGCCGCGTCCAGCGGGTGCGGGGTGCGTCCGGCGAAGGACTCGCGTTTGTAATCCTTGGGACGGAGACTCGCAAAGACAAGCCCGATCGGAGCTGAGCGCTTCTCGACCGTGGGATCGGTTCCCTCCAGGATGACGATGGTCCAGCGATTTCCCGCTCGCAGCGCGAGCGCCTGCACAACCGCGCGCTCGTTGGGTGAAGTCTCATAGTTAAAAACCTCGCGCTCATCCCAACCCTCGCGTGCGGGGCGCGGCGTGACTAGTTTGATCGGCCGCTTGGACTCAGGCTTGTAAGCGGCCCAGGCCTCTGCAACCGCATTCCTCCCATCGGCGGACTGCGCGTCAACAATGGCGATGTGGGTGTCCGTCTCGGGCGGCGTCAAGATGACAAAGTCTTTCCGGGTCTCGATGGACCATCCGGAAGGAACTTTGAAAGAAGCACCGGCTGCGGTTACGCGTGGCGTGTCAGCGGTTACCTGCTCAATGGCGGGTCTTGTTTCCGCTGCTTGCGAACCCGTCAAATGCAGTTCAATCGGACCGTTGTCGCCGCCCGCCGTGAATTCGCCGCGGAGCATCCCTTCATCAAGCGTGGCCTCAATGACGGCCACGATTCCGCCGGACTCCAGTGTCAGGTGCAGCCGGTTGGCATCGAAATGTCCATCCTGAATCGTGTAGGTACCGGCCGAAGAGATCGCTTCGCCCGCATAGCGACCGCTCACGCAGTGGAGGTTGAGAGTGACATCGAGTTTACCCGCCTGTTGACTCGTGGCCGTTCCTTGAAAAGTGCCGGCGGGATCGCCCGGCTTACAGGCATTCTGTGCTTGCCCTGAAACTGACCACACCATGAGTGTCAAGGCGACGGACGCGAGGCGAGATGGCTTCATGTTTCTTATTCCTCCTGCCTGGGCTATCGGTTCCAGACCAAATGCCTGAGGCGGACATCATATTACGGCTTGCGATTACGGGACTATGTCCGACCGTTCAACAAATTTACCTCAGCGTGCGGCCGGAGTTTTTGGCATCCAAGATTCCCGAGGAGATGGAATGTGAACGAGGACATTGTGCAGGAGATACTTCACGAATTGTTTGCTTCTCTTGAAACCTTGGAGACCCAGAGCGCTGCAGTTCTACAGCTCTTAAAGGACAAGGGTTTGGCCAGTGAGCAGGAACTTGCGTTGCAGCTAGAGAAGGCTGGAAACGCAAGCAACGTCAGGTGGCGAGCTGCGCAGGTGCGGATCGATCATCTGGTTTCGTCCGCGCTGAAGACGGCAGAGCGGGAGACAAAGGAGCAGCCTTCAAAGCCGCAAGAAAAGAACCAGGAATCTCCAACAAACACGGGCGGCCAGACGTCTCGAGCAAGCCGGCGTGAGGAGGAAGTTCGAAACGAGCAGCAAGCTACGCCCAATCAAGAATCGGCCCACGCAAGGAACAAGAAAAATCAAAGCCAGCAAGCCAAAGAAAGTGAGAACGAAGGCTCCAGCGACGACGCAAGAAAAGACGCCGCGTGAATTACGAGTGCGCGGAGTGATTGGCTTCGAGGATTGAGGAACTCGCTTCCTCTCGATGGAGGGCCGTCTTTAACCGCAAAAGAATCGCCGCCAATGCCCCGAACCCGGCGATCCAAACTGCGAACGCAGTTTTTACTACCCACGGGGGCGCGACTCCCACACGTCGCAGCAGGAATGGCAGAAAGTTCCACGTTGTGATGTGCACATAATCCCACGGGTCCTCTGCCATCGCGTCATCATTCAAACCCCACGCGTCCCTTTCGCCGAGCGCAAAGGCGACGATGTTCTTGAAGCGCAGTGCAATCACAAACGTGGGATGGCCGAGCGTTTCCATCTGATAAATCTCGAGAGGCAGCCAGAATGCCAGCGACGCGACCTGAATAACAAAGCTGGCGACGATGAGAGCGATGCTGCCGCGCCAGATCCACGGGCCGAGATTCACGCGATAGCGCATAAGCAGCGGCACGGCGAGGAGCGCAACCATTTCGACCGCGGTTGAAACGTATCGATCTCCCCAGGCAAAGTCGCCCGCCCAATACGTGTAGCGCGCATAGAAGCAGATGTATCCAAGCAGAAGCAGCAGGGAAGTCACGGCGTAAGCGCGCACTTCGGCTCCGAGGCGTTTCCACAAAAGCGCAATCAGCACGAGCGCAACTACGAGAACTGGATCGAACAGGAAGATCGACTTCTCGGGCTTAAACAGTGCGCCCAGAACGCCTTCGTGGAAGGGCGTGCTCCAGGGAAAGTCTGCGGGCAGCGTGGGATCTTGCATGCGCGATTCGCGCGCGAAGATTGGAAGATAGGTTTGTGTTAACGATCCGAAGCGATAGAAGTTATAGAAACGCTCGACGATCGCAAACAACACGTAGATGGGGACCGCAACCTTGCAATAAGCCAGCAGCCGTGGCCACAGGGCGCGGCCGCGGACTTGCTCGAACCAAAGCACGGCCACCAGGAAGATTCCGCACGCGATCAGGTCGAGGCCAGTCGTCACCCGAGTCAACAGGTTCAATCCGAGGGTTGTTGAGCCAATCAGCAGCGCGCGAAAGCTGCTGGTGCACAGCCACTCGTACTGGAATGAAAATCCAGTCAGAGTGAGCAGCATGATGTAGTTGTTCTCCTGCATGTTCTGCGTATAGTGCAGGTGAGTTGTGCAGAACAATAGTGCCAGGACGCCGACAACCGATTCGTTCACGCTGAAACGCAACTGCCGCAGCAGGCGGAATGCGATCAGCGCCGTGAGCACGTTGACCAAAACATTGGTGCTGTAACTGACCACAATGCTGCGGACCGCTGGGTCATCCTGGTAATCGGAGAAAATATGCCAGTGCGCGATCCACGTGCCTATGAGATCCGCGGGCAGCATGAGCAGCGATTGACCGATCCCGTACCAACTGAAGATGCGGCCTTGAGTGCCGCGCAGCCCGAACTCCGGATACTCGCTGGGAAAAACTTGCGGCTGCGCAGTCCAGAGCCAGTGCGTGGTCTGCAGCCGGTGCATGGTGTCAGCGGTGCCCAGTTCGCCGGATTGCACGACGAAGGCGAGCAGGCCTGCGACCAGACATAAAAGAAATAGAGGATCGCTCAGCTTTTTCCCCAAGCGTGAAGTCATCGCTCTGGATGGTAACAAAAGGGACCTTGGACCTCAGACAGCGAAGCGCCGGCATCTTGCCGGCTGTCTGAGCGCGTATCGCCCTCGGCCCGGCGGGCGGGAACGCTCGCCGGACGGCCGCCGGGACGGCGACGCTACTTTCCGGCCAGCGCGAGAAGGCCGAGGTCCAAGGTCTGGGTTAGACTGTAGCGGGAAATTTCATGGGTAAGTGTTCAAGTTGCGGGGCCGAGTTATCGACCAACGTTCGTTTCTGCTCCGCCTGCGGAAGGCCAGCTTCGAACACCGACGACGTAGCAACGCTCGACTTTACCACAGCAACTTCACCGCTGCCTCCGCGACCGGCCTCGGGCTCTTCGCCCCGTCCTCCCAGTTCCGCCGAATACTTGCTGAACGAAGGACGATTTCTGCCCGGGCGCCTCGTCGCGTCGCGCTATCGCATTATCGCTTTGCTGGGCAAGGGCGGCATGGGAGAGGTCTATCGCGCCGACGACTTGACCCTCGGGCAGCCAGTGGCCCTGAAGTTTCTTCCCGACGAAGCCGCACGCAATGAGGGATTGCTCGAACGCTTTCGCAATGAAGTGCGCATGGCGCGTCGGGTTTCGCATCCCAATGTTTGCCGGGTCTACGACGTGGGCGAGGTCGACGGGCAGACATTTTTCACCATGGAATACATCGACGGCGAAGACTTGGCTTCGCTGCTGCGTCGCATCGGACGGCTTCCGCCCGACAAAGCAGTGGAAATCTCGCGCGAGCTCTGCGCGGGGCTAGCTGCGGCTCATAGCAAAGGCGTGCTACATCGCGACCTGAAGCCGGCCAATATCATGCTCGATGGACGAGGCCAAGTCGTGATTACAGATTTTGGTCTGGCAGGCGTAGCCGACGATATCCGAGGCCCGGAAGTGCGCAGCGGCACTCCCGCGTACATGTCTCCGGAACAGCTATCAGGAAAAGAGGTTACCATGCGCAGCGATATCTATGCGCTGGGTCTGGTGCTGTATGAAGTCTTTACAGGTAAGCGAGCATTTGCGGAAGGGCCGGCCCTGGTGCGAGCGCGAGGAGACCACACGCCCAGCCGACCGTCGTCGGTGTTGAAGGATCTCGATCCGATCGTGGAGAAAGTGATTCTTCGCTGCCTGGAGACAGAGCCGTCGTCGCGTCCACCGACGGCCCTGGCGGTAGCAGCGGCGTTGCCGGGCGGTGACCCGCTAGCCGCAGCGCTGGCCGCGGGAGAAACGCCGTCGCCGCAACTGGTGGCCGCGTCCGGCGAGAAGGCGGGGCTGCGACCCAAAGTGGCGGTGACCTGCTTCGCGGCGGTGCTCGTTGGGTTGGCGATCGTTGCATATGTCTCGGTCCACTACAGTGCGCTTGAGAAGATGGGGCTGGAACTGACTCCGGAAGTTTTGACGCAGAAGTCCCGCGAAATGATTGCGCGGCTGGGATACGGCGGACGGCCCGCTGACAGCACTCACAGTCTTCGCTTCGACAACGACTTCCAAGACTACGTCGAGAAAAATGATAGGCCTCCCAACTGGGACGCGGTGCTAGCGGGGCGGCCTTCACTGCTGCGCTATTGGTATCGCCAAAGCCCCGATTCATTGTTGGCGACCGAATTCAAGGACAATCTGCTGACACCGGGAATCGTCAATCAAAGCGACCCGCCGACCGTGCTCTCGGGCATGATCAATCTAGAGCTCGATCCGCAGGGGCGATTGACGTATTTCCAGGCCATCCCGCCGCAAAAGCTGGATGCGAAGAAGGACCCTGCTACTGCACAGACTGAGGCCGCGCCTGCTCCTTTTGACTGGAACATTCTTTTCAACGCGGCCGGTCTGGATCCGTCGAAATTACAGCCAGCCCAGCCCGCCTGGACTTCCCTCGCTGCCTCCGACACACGGATGGCATGGACTGGAACCTGGCCGGACACGACCCGTCCGCTGCGAGTCGAAGCCGCGGCCTTTCAAGGCAAGCCAGTTTTCTTTTCTCTCATTGGCAGCTGGACTAAGCCCGAGCGAGTGGTTAGCACCCAGAAAAAGACCATAGGCCAGCGGGTGAACTGGGTTGTCGCTTTTCTCTTGCTGTGCTCGCTGCTGCTGGGATCGGCGTTTCTGGCACGCCGCAATTATCGCCGTGGGCGCGGCGACCGCAAAGGAGCATTCCGCCTCGCGGTCGTAATGTTTGCCCTGGAGATGGGCCTGTTCTTTTGCCGCAGCCACTTCGGCGCGGTGGACGATACCCTGTTCCTCTCCCTTATTGCAATCAGCACCGGGCTGTTTATCGCAGGCGTGATGTGGATGCTCTATCTGGCGATCGAACCATGGGTAAGGCGCCACTGGCCAAAGACGATTATTTCGTGGAGCCGGCTGCTGTCGGGGCAAGTGCGCGATCCGCTGGTGGGGCGCGACATTCTTTTCGGCGTGCTGCTGGGAGTGCTTTGGGCTCTCGTTTTTCAGATTAGCTCGATCCCCAAAATGCGCATGGGGGCATCGCCATACCTGTTTTCGACCGAAGCCCTTATGGGAGGCCGCGAAGGACTGGGGGCATGGCTGCGGCAGTGGCCGGGGTCGATTCTCACCACGCTGGTTTTCTTTTTTGTGTTATTTGGACTGAAGGTTCTGTTGCGCAAGGAGTGGATCGCCGCCATCGTGTTCATCGCGATCTTCGCCTTGCCGCGCGCGGTCAATAGCACGTTCACGAGGGTCGAAATTCCCTTGCAGATTCTCGTGTACGCCATTGCCGTGCTGCTTGTTCTGCGCTTCGGATTGGTATCTCTGGCGTGCGCGATCTTCACTGTCGATCTGATGACCAACTTGCCCTTCTCCGCCGACTTCTCGGCTTGGTACATGACAACATCGATCCTGGCGCTAGTTAGCGTGCTGGCGCTGGCAGGATGGGGCTTCTATCACTCGCTGGGCGGGGAGCCTTTGTGGACAGTGGAAGCTGAGGAGTGATCGGGGTTAGTAGCGGCTCATCCCCGTGGAAAGGCCGATAGTGTCGGGTCATCGCAGCGAGCCAGTTCAGTGCATGTAACGAGTTGTTTTTCGTCCATTTAGGCCACTTTGCCTTCACGGCCTCGCAATGCAGTGCACTTTGTGATATAAAGGATACGAGGTGAGTCCGTGAAACGCACCCTCGCAGCTGTACATCTCCTGCTGATTTCTCCTGCTGTCCTGTTCTTGGTCGCCGTGATAGTGCAGCGTCTCCAGTCAATGCAAGCAGCGCACACTGCGCAACACATCGTCCTGTGGTACGGCGGGAGAATGTGGACGTTATGGATACTGCTGCTGGCTCTACCGCTTTCGGTATTGGTTTCAGGCTGGCTCTCGTTGCGGCAGGATTCGAGACGCAGCGATCAGGATGCCAACCTCGCGCAGAGAGCCGCTGCCACCCTTCACCCCGCAGGAGCGAGGACAAGCATTGCAGTAACGACCGCGACAGCAGCGCTGATCGTCGGAATTGTCATTCTGCACATGCTGGCAAACTAATGAGTTTGCGTGTAAAGGCCCTCTAGGTGTTGAAAGCCCTCTCCCGCCCCGAAATTCGCGAAAATAGAATCGCGCCAAGATACCAAACGACGTTCTTGATTTTCAGCCTTTAAATTTTCGCTGCCTGAAAATCGTTAACTCGATGTGTCCGATCGATGGGGTAATGCTGCACCTTTCGTAATCTCGGCCTGGCCGCCGTGGTGCGTTACCTTGTCCTCGTGCTGCTGCCAATGTTTCTCAGACGCAATTTCAAGCAAGACAGGCGGCGACGAAAACGTCAGTTATTCAACACCTCTGTCCGCGTGCTCACCAAATTCGGCTGCATAGACGCAATTGGCGTCAATATCAGCGATGTCGGGATGTGCCTCTTTACGGTCGCAAACCTGCCTTTAGGCTCTCAAATTCAGGTCGAGTTTCTTGCGTCCCAATGTACCGGCCCGATCAGAGTGTCTGCGACCGTCCGCCATCGCGCGCTTTATCTGTATGGAATCGAGTTTTCGGCCGCTTCAGATCAAAGTCCCGTGGAGAATCTAGAAGAGCAGGAAACGGCGGAATCGATGCTTTCGCGACCGTAGTCGCCGGACTGTGCTAAAACGCTTTCGTTTACGATTCGGCCCGACCTCGCATCGCTGATGTAATATCCCTCCTTGACCCGATAACTGGGGTTTTGCGTAAGGAAATCCTCCGCTATCGCGACTGCGAACCATTGACTTTCTCTCTCAGGAGGACCACCGCATGTCGGCCACACGACGCGAAATGCTTTTTCTGCTCTCGGGACTGGTTTCTAGCGCAGTTGAATTAGAAGCACTGCCAAGCCAGGCCAATTCCCTTCCATCGGCGACCTACGCGTTCAGCGAACTTCCAACGAAGACGGCAAATGGCGCGGAGATCCGTGCGGTTCTGAAAGGCAAACTGGCTACAGGCGAGGCGCTGGAAATGCACGAAACCACCCTGCCGCCGGGCGGAATGCCGCATGCCCCACATCATCACGTTCACAGCGAAATGTGGCTCATTCGGGAAGGAACGGTACAGCTTAGGATCAACGACACAAGTCATGTTATGGGTCCGGGCTCGGTAGGATTTGTCCACTCCAACGACGAGCACGGAATCAAGAATGTCGGCACGACGCCGGCCACTTATTTTGTCGTGGCTGTAGGACCGGGAGTGGATGCCCAATAGTCCTCCTCGTTACCTTCCAAGAGACGGCAGCTCGCGTGAAGCCGTGTCACCCGTTTATCTGCTCGACCCTGTCCCAACGCATCCTCCAAATTGCCGTAAAATCCCGCGCATCCTCTTGCCTTTCTTCGACATCTAAACATTGACAACGATTCACTCAAGTCTTAGGATGTGTTCGGACGCAATCATATTCGCACTGATTAGAAAGCACTTAACAGGTTCAGGAGGAGCAGTATATGGGAAAAATTATCGGGATTGACTTAGGAACCACCAATTCTTGTGTGGCAGTCATGGAGGGCGGCGAGCCCAAAGTGATTCCCAACGAGGAAGGAGGGCGAACCACGCCCTCAGTGGTTGGCTTCACAAAAACAGGCGAGCGGTTGGTAGGACAGGTCGCAAAGCGGCAGGCCATTACCAATCCGGAGAACACGGTTTACTCGATCAAGCGCTTCATGGGACGCCGCTACAACGAAGTAAGTGAAGAGATCAAGATGGTGCCCTACAAGGTCGTGCAGTCGGGCGACCATGTCGCCGTCATGGCGCAGGGCAAGGAGTACACGCCGCCGCAGGTGTCGGCGATGATTCTGCAAAAGCTGAAGAAGGCCGCAGAAGACTATCTCGGCGAGAAAGTCACCGAGGCTGTCATTACCGTGCCCGCCTACTTTAATGATGCCCAGCGGCAGGCGACCAAAGACGCCGGGCAGATTGCCGGACTGGAAGTAAAGCGCATTATCAACGAGCCGACGGCAGCCGCGCTTGCCTACGGACTCGACAAAGGCAAGGACGAAACCATCGCTGTATACGACTTCGGCGGCGGCACCTTTGATATTTCGATTCTGGAAGTCGGCGAAGGCGTAATCGAAGTCAAGGCTACCAACGGCGACACGCACCTGGGCGGCGACAACCTCGACCAGCGCATTGTTGACTGGCTCATCGACGAATTCAAGAAGGACGAAGGCCTCGACCTGCGTGGCAAGGGCAACGAGATGGCACTGCAACGTCTGCGTGACGCGGCAGAGCGGGCCAAGATCGAGCTCTCGACCACCATGGAGCACGAGATCAATCTGCCGTTTATCACGGCCGATGCCAGCGGGCCGAAGCACCTGGTGAAGAAGCTCACCCGGGCCAAGCTCGAGGGCATGGTGGAAGACATCATCCAGCGCTCGGTCGGTCCGTGCAAGCAGTGCATGAAAGATGCCGGTGTGGATGCCAGCAAGATCAACGAAGTCGTGCTGGTCGGCGGACAGACCCGCATGCCGCGCATCCAGCAGTTGGTGAAAGAGTTGTTCGGACGCGAAGGCCATAAGGGCGTGAATCCCGACGAAGTGGTCGCGGTTGGCGCTGCAATTCAGGGTGGCGTGCTGGGCGGCGAAGTGAAGGATCTGCTGCTGCTTGACGTGACTCCGCTTTCGCTGGCGATCGAAACGCTGGGCGGAGTGGCGACGCCGATGATCCCGCGCAACACCACGATTCCGACCAAAAAGACGGAGACGTTCTCGACCGCGGCCGACAGCCAGACCTCGGTTGAAGTCCATGTGCTGCAGGGCGAGCGGCCAATGGCGTCGCAGAACCGGACTCTGGGCAAGTTCCATTTGACCGGGATTCCACCGGCTCCGCGGGGCGTGCCGCAGATTGAAGTGACGTTCGACATCGACGCCAACGGCATCCTGAACGTGACCGCCAAAGATATGGCCACGCAAAAGGATCAGAAGATTACGATCACGTCGTCTTCCGGGTTGTCGAAGGAAGAGGTCGAGCGCATGGCCAAGGAAGCCGACGCACATGCGGCGGAAGACAAGGCAGCGCGCGAGGTGATCGATGCCAAGAACCAGCTCGACAGCATGGTCTACAACATCGAGAAAATGCTGCGCGAGCAGGGCGACAAGATCTCCGGCTCGGAGCGCGGAGATGTTGAAAATGCCGTGGCCGATGCCAAGAAGGCGCTCGAGTCGAACGACAAGTCGACCATGGACAAGGCCCGCGAGAAGCTAACCGCAGCCTCGCACAAGCTGGCCGAACAGATGTACAAGGCCGCGCAACCAGCGGCAGGAGCAAGTGCTGGACCGACGCCGGGAGCAACCGCTGGCGGCGAGGCCGGCAACGGTCAGGGTCAGAAGAAAGACGAAGGCGTCATCGACGCCGAGTACGTGGACGTAGAAGACAAGAAGTAAGTGGATGCCAAAGAAGCGCAATGACGGGGCTGTCCGCAACGGGCGGCCCCGTCGGCTTCAAAGGTTCAAACTGGGGGATCGGGTACGAATACTCGACATCTCAGCCGATTTGAAGGAGACAAATTACGATCTTAAGAGTGCGGAAGCTCGGGAAATGCGGACTGCCGAGCTCTTTCGATTTTGTGTTGGGCGCGTTTTTACAGTTCAAGGGTTTGACCGTTACGGAAACGTCGAGTTGCATGTGGGTGACAGTTTAGCCGTAAGAGAGAAATTTGGAAGGTGGCATTCAATTTGGTGCGAGCCGGGGTTTCTGAAGCTCGCAGACAAAAAGAGCCGCTAGCTGGGGAGGGTCGAGTGGAGTTTCAGGTCAATGGTGAAACATATTTTCTGAGCCTTGCCGAAGATGAGAGGCGTTGGCTCGTTATGGTAGAGACTGATCGCGGAGCGCGGCCGGTCCCGGTCTATGAGGACATGCCGGAGTTCGAGGATTTGAAGTTAGTCATCGAAGATAAAGAACGGCGGAAGATTGTGAATTAAACTCGGGTCGCCTCGATTCGAGTTGGATTGCGCGCAATGGCAACCACAACCAAGAAGGACTACTACGAAATCCTGGGCGTGAAAAAGTCGGCCTCGGCCGACGACATCCGCAAGGCGTTCCGCAAGCTGGCGCGCAAGTATCATCCCGACGTCAATCCCGGGGACAAGTCTGCCGAGGAGAAGTTCAAGGCGCTCTCCGAAGCCAACGACGTTCTGAGCGATCCTAAGAAACGCAAAATCTACGATCAGGTTGGTTTCTACTCAGACAACATTGACCCGGCGACGGCGGAGGCTTATGCGCGGGCGGGCGCCGGCGGTGGAGCAGATGCCGGCGGCGGATTTCCTGGAGGCTTCCCAGGCGGCGCGCAGGAAGGTCGTGGAGTTCCTTTCGATTTTGACGGATTCGATTTTTCAGACCTGATCGATAACGCGCAGCGCGGGCGCAAGCGTGGCGGAGGGGCCGGTGGCGGCTTCCGCGATATTTTCGGCTCCATCTTCGGCGGAGGCCAGGGCGCCGGCCGAGCCGCCGAGGAAGGTCCCGAACCCGGTACTGATCTCGAATATCAGGTTAACGTTCCTTTCTGGACCGCGATCCGCGGCGGCGTTATGCGGCTCAACATAACGCGCCAGGACGTTTGCTCGACTTGTCACGGGCAGGGTTTTCTCGAGGCCCCGGGCAAATGTCCGGAGTGCAATGGAACCGGGCAGATCACTCAGACCGGCGGACGGATGAAGTTCAACGTTCAGTGTCCGCGGTGCCACGGAACCGGCAAGAATCTGACGACGTGCCCCACCTGCCACGGCGTAGGCACCGTCGCGAAGACCGAACCGCTCGAAGTGCGCATCAAAGCAGGCACGCGCGATGGACAGCGCATTCGCGTTCCTGGCAAGGGCAATGCCGGGGCACACGGGGGACCAACTGGCGATCTCTATGCCATCATCCGAACCGAAGAGCATCCGACTTTCCACCGCGATGGCGATGACATCTACTTGACCGTTCCCGTAAGCGCGACCGAAGCCGCTCTGGGAGCGAAGATCGAAGTTCCCACGATTGACGGCCGGGCGCTGCTGAAGATTCCTCCCGGCACACAATCCGGTCAGAAGCTGCGCCTACGCGAAAAGGGCGTGCCCTCAGCCACGAAAGAAGGCGTGCGCGGAGATGAAATCGTCGAGATCAAGATCACCGTGTCCATGCCGCGCGACGAGCGCACGAAAGAACTGCTCCGCGAACTGGCGAAGCTGAACCCCGAAGATCCCCGCGCCGAATTGTGGGCCAAGGTCTAACTCCAACTAAAAACTGTCATCCTGAGGCCCGCGCTTTGCGGACCGAAGGACCTTGGAAATTGCTGAGGGCGAGGCGCTGCCGTTAAGTTACAGCGCTTGTTCGGATATGCCTCAGGATGTTGCTCCAGTCATTTAGATTGCTTGACTTAGTCAACTATATTGGGAAATACTTTCCCACATGCACCAGCACTCGAGCCTGTTGGACACGCCCGAGCACCTGGCGGCCGTGCGGCGATTTAACCGCTTCTATACTCGCCAGATCGGGCTGCTGGAGGAAGGGTTGCTGGACAGCAAGTTTTCGTTGACGCAGGGGCGAATCCTATACGAGATGGCCCAGCGCGCACAGACGACGGCGGTCGAACTCCGTAAAGATCTCGGCCTGGATGCCGGCTACCTCAGCCGCATTCTGACCAGCTTTCAAAAAGTTGGGCTGATTGAAAGGACAGAATCTCCAAACGACGCCCGCCGGGCCCTGGTATCCCTAACCCGGAAGGGTCGCAAGGCATTCGAGCCGCTCAACGCGCGCTCGAACGAGCAGGTGGTGCAAATGATGGGCAAGCTGGCGCAAGCGAAGCAAGCCGAACTCGTCCAGGCTATGCGGACCATCGAATCTCTGCTCTCGCCCGAGAGCGAACGCCTGACGTCTTACGTCCTGCGACCGCACCGCCCCGGCGACATGGGCTGGGTCGTTCAAAGGCACGGCCTTCTCTATTACCAGGAATACGGCTACGACGAACGCTTCGAGGCCCTAGTAGCCGGAATCGTCGCGGAGTTCGTTGAAAAATTCGATCCTTCGCACGACCGCTGCTGGATCGCCGAGAAAGACGGGGAGAACGTCGGGTCGGTCTTCGTGGTAAAGAAGTCGCAATTAGCGGCCAAGCTTCGCCTTCTGCTGGTGGAACCTTCCGCGCGTGGGTTGGGAATTGGTAAACGGCTGGTCGCCGAATGTGTCCGGTTTGCGAGGGATGCAGGCTACAAGAAAATGATGCTGTGGACGCAAAGCGAACTCACAGCCGCCCGTCGCATCTACGAGAATGCCGGATTCAAATTGGGGGGCCGGGAGAAGCACCAGAGCTGGAGCCGCAAGGATCTGGTCGCGGAGACCTGGCAACTGAAGCTGTGAGCGCCTGACTTCCTCCTCTTGTCATCCTGAGCGCGCATTTTGCCCGAAGGACCTATATGACCTGCTCGTGCAGAGGTGCTCCCGACAAACTACAGAGGTCCCTCGGCCCGCAAAGAACGCGGTCCTCAGGATGACAGGGCCGGAGAAATGCAAAAGATGGTGCTCCGTATCCGCAACTCGGTACTCATTACTCCCGTACTCCGCAGTTGCTTACTAAATTTGTTAAGAATCTTCAAAAAAATCTTGCATCTGTGGAAATTTCCCGTAATCTCAAAATTGCGAACTAACTTCGCCGAAATGCCCGGGAAATCGCACGATTCCGGGAGCCGCGACACAGACCTCAAGGGAGACGCGGTGGTGAGAGTGAGTCGCTTGAGGAGGAAGCCATAGAAATTGGCAACAGCTAGCGCCCCGCGTCGACAATTCAAAAATTCCCAGCCTCTCGCCGTCGTACCTAGCCGGAAAAAATTCGTTCGCCTCACGCTTTGGCCTCTGGTTGCCGCCACCTTTTTTATGGTATCGGGTGGAACCTATGGCACCGAAGATATCGTGCATGGCGCCGGTTACGGACGCGCCATCCTGATTCTGCTGCTCACCCCGCTGCTCTGGAGCCTGCCAACGGCTTTTATGATCGGCGAGCTTTCCAGCGCTTTGCCCTGTGAGGGCGGCTATTACGCGTGGGTACGCCGCGCCATGGGCAACTTCTGGGGATTTCAGGAAGCCTGGCTCTCGCTGGCTGCGTCCATCTTCGATATGGCGATTTATCCCACGCTGTTCGTGGTCTATCTCACCCGTATGTTCCCCTGGTTTCACCAGGGCAATCGCGGATGGTTGGTGGCGCTGGCCGTGGTGATTGCCTGTGCGCTGATGAACATTGCCGGAGTGAAAGTCGTCTCCCTCACTTCCCTATGGCTATTTGTGGCTCTGTCGGCGCCGTTCATCGCCATCGTGCTGATCGCGCCATTCAAGCTCGGGGCACTGGTCAACGCCGTGACCAAGCCGACTACTTCAACCGTCGATATTCTAGGCGGATTGCTCATCTGCATGTGGAACTACATGGGATGGGACAACGCCTCGACCATCGCGACCGAAGTGGAGCATCCGCAGCGGACTTATCCCCGCGCGATGCTGGTAGCCGTCTGCATTGTGGCTGTGAGTTATGTGCTGCCGTTCGCAGCGATGTGGATGACTGGCCTGAAGGCCACGGCGTGGGAAACAGGTTCGTGGGCCGACAACGCAGCGTTGATCGGTGGTCCTCTTCTGCGTATCGGCATCGTGCTGGGCGGCATGATGAGCGCCTTCGGCATGTTCAACGCGCTGGTGATGAGCTATTCGCGTCTGCCGCTGGCAATGGCGCAGGATGGCATGCTCCCCGGAATCTTTGCCAAGCAGCAAAAGAAATCGCGCGCGCCGTGGGTGGCGATTATCGCGTTGGCCATTGGATGGGGAATGTGCCTTGGGCTAGGCTTTGCACGCCTGGTCACGCTCGACATTCTTCTATATGGCGCGAGCCTCGTGCTGGAGTTCATCGCGCTGGCCGTGCTGCGCTTCCGCGAACCGGAACTCGCTCGTCCATTCCGCGTGCCCGGCGGACCGTTTGGAGCGATCGCCATCGGCATTCCACCGACGCTGCTGCTGATTTTTTCAGTGATCCGGAGCGAACATGAGCGGATTTGGAATATGAGTTCGTTCAGCTTCGGGGCAATGATGATCGCGGCAGGATTTGTCGCGTACTTCGTCAATCACGCTCTCAAGCCGGCAGGCTGGACTGCGACGCGCGACGAAAAGCCAGAGCCCGCAGCCTGATCAGTCTAAAAAAATGAGGACCGGAAAATCCCGGTCCTCTTCATCTTTGGAGTTTGTGTGGAACAGCCGAGGGCGGCTGTCCCAACATTGGCTACGCTGCCGCTTTCGCCATATCGCGCAAGCTCTTCACTTTGTCATGCGCGGCCTGCACGCTCGCGGCCTGCCGCCGGACAATCTGCGCGACATCTTCCGGCAAATCACCAGTGACCGCCTTCTGATACGCATCCTTGGCGTGGTCCTCGCCATTCTCCAGCCAAGCCAGGACGGTCTTATCATCGCCACCCAAACCGACTTTCGTGTCGATCCAGGCGCGATGCAACGATCCCACAACTGACCCGGAAACTTTCTTGTCCGGTTTGCCCAAGCGGATCAATTCCGCTTCCAGTTCGCCGGCAAAGCGAGACCGCTCCAGGCTCTGCTCATTGAAAAACGTCTTCAGATCACTGCGCTTTACCTTGGAAGCAGCCTCCTGATAGCCTTTCTGCCCGTCTTTGCAGGTTTGAATGAGTTCCTCAAGTACGCTGATCGCATTATTTTTGTCCATAATAGCCTCCTGAATTTTGGATGCTCTTCGACCGTTGAGGTTTGGCAGCATTCTGTCAGCGAAATTATGAAGAAATCGGATCGTGCTCTAAAATCAATCGAGAGAGTGTGTTGAGAGATCTATGACCAAACGGAAATCGAAGGGGGCGTACATGATTTCCGCCGTGGCCGAAATGTATGGGATTCATCCCCAAACGCTGCGGCTCTACGAGCGCGAGGGCTTGCTCAAGCCTTCCCGGACTGAGGGCAACACTCGTCTTTACACCGACGAAGATTTGCAGCGCCTGGAATTCATCCTGTCGCTGGCCCGCGATCTCGGCGTCAACATCAGCGGCATGGCGATCATCCTGCAAATGCGAGAGCGCATGGAAGAAATGCAGCGCCAGATCCAGGAGTTCGTGCAATACATTCAGCAGGAAGTGCTGACCCGCGCCAACGCGGCCGCCGACCCGTCAAAGGGCGCGATTGTTCCGGTGAGACGGACGATGGTCGCACCAGTCGTGCAGCCGGGAAAAAAGAAGTAGTCCGACCTTGTCATCCCGAGCGTAGTCACTGCATCGCGAAGCGAAGCAGCGACGCAGTCGAAAGATTCCTACCGCAGGCCTTACCCACGACCAACACCGCGGTGTGTAAACTGTGGCCGTCCGCGTATTATATGAAGTCCTCAGCAGTGGACTGGCCGAATGCTGAGCGCTGAGTGCTGAATGCTCCCTTTCAAACTCGTCTATAGTGACGCGTACTATCTTCCCATCGGCGATCACGTCTTTCCTGCCGAGAAATATCGGCGCGTTCACGACCGGCTGATTGCCACGGGCGTCGCCGATGCCGGAGACTTTCTCGAACCGCAGCCTGCGACCGATTTCGACATTCTTCTGGTGCACACGCCAGAGTATGTGCAGAAGCTGAAGACCGGCACGCTCAGCCCGCGCGAAGAAATGGAGATGGAAGTTCCCTACTCGCGCGATCTGGCCGAAGCATTCTGGCTGGCGGCAGGCGGATCGATCCTGGCTGCCCGCCAGTGCCTGACGGATCGCGTCTGCATTAGCATCGGCGGCGGCTTTCATCACGCGTTTCCCGACCACGGCGAGGGATTTTGCATGATTCACGACGTAGCGGTCGCCATCCGCCGCCTGCAGCGCGACGACAAGATTCGTACCGCCATGACGGTGGACTGCGACGTACATCAGGGCAACGGCACGGCTTCGATTTTCGCCGGAACGCGCACCGAAAGCGTTCCGCTACCGTCAGTTTCGACCTCGACGCTTAATGAGAAATGGGCGGCGAAGACCCGGATGCGCGGCGCACACGCTGGAGACGTTTTCACCATCTCGCTGCATCAGCACAACAACTATCCGTTGTGGAAGCCACCCTCATCGATTGACGTGGACCTGCCCGATGGCATCGGCGATAACGACTACCTGGCGTGGCTCGACAACGCCCTCAGTTCCGGCCTGCGGCAATTTGAACCCGATCTGTTGTGCTACGTCGCGGGCGCCGATCCGTATCGCGAGGATCAACTCGGCGGGCTTGGCTTAACGATTGAAGGCTTGAAAAAACGAGACGAACTTGTGTTCCGCGTTGCACAAGCCCGCGACATTCCAGTGATGGTGACGTACGCCGGCGGCTACGCCCGCAACCTGGAAGACACAATCACCATCCACAGCAATACAGTGATCGCGGCGAAGGAAGTGTTTTCCGGTGCCGTGTCATCAAAAGCAATGTAATCCTGAGCGGACTAGATTCTGCATGAAGGCACAAAATCCGCGGCGGATCTTACCTTCCATCGGCTCGTCCGTAACTTATCGCGAGGCACATCACATATACCAATATGAACGTTATCCCTTCCGAAATTCCGCACAGCGAGCTTTACGGTATTTTGCTCAATTCCGTCGCACCGCGTCCGATCGCATGGGTCTCGACTCTCAGTGCCTCAGGGCAACCCAATTTGGCGCCCTTTTCTTTCTTTAACGCTATGTGTGTCGACCCACCGTTGCTGGGCTTCGCCCCGGGATTGCGACCGCCGAAGCGGGCAGATGCGTCCCACGGCGAACCCAAAGACACGTTGCGCAACATCCGCGAAACGAAGGAGTTCGTGGTGAACGTCGTCACCTACGAACTGCTGCAACAAATGAATCTGACTAGCGGCGAATACGATCCCTCGGTCAATGAATTCGAATTGGCGAAGGTCACCCCGGCGCCCTCCAGACTCGTGCGACCGGCTCGGGTGGCAGAGTCGCCTGTCAGTTTCGAATGCAGATTGCATCAGATTCTCGATTTCTCTCCGGCTCCCACGAGCAGCAGCCTGGTGATCGGCGAGATTGTCTCCATTCACATGAAGGACGTGCACATTAAGAACGGCCGGCTGGATCGGAACTCGCTCGATCTGATCGGGCGCATGGGCGGCATCCAATATACGCGTACTACCGAGAGGATCGAACTGGCGCGGCCCAAAGTTGAGTAGGGCGTGCTCTCCGCGGTGAAGGTGGAGGCCACCCCACGTCGACCACGCTGTTAAAATAAAACGATATCTCTATGTTTGAGAACTTACAGGAAAAACTTCAACGCGCCTTCAAAACTCTTCGTGGGCAGGCCAAGCTTACCGAGGAGAACATTGATGAGGCTTTGCGCGAAATCCGGCTGGCGCTGCTTGAGGCCGACGTCAATTTCAAAGTCGTCAAGCAGCTCATCGACCAGATTCGCGCCAAGGCTGTCGGGCAGGAAGTTCTGACTGCACTTTCCCCGGGCGAGCAGGTCATCAAGATTGTGCGCGACGAACTGGTCGACCTTCTCGGCAAAGACACCGCGCGTGTGAAGTTTGCTTCGCAGCCACCCACGGTTGTGCTGATGGCTGGGCTGCAAGGTTCGGGCAAGACCACAACTTCAGGCAAGCTCGCGAACTGGTTCAAGGCGGGCGGGCACCGTCCGCTGCTGGTTTCGGTGGACGTCTATCGTCCTGCGGCGCGCGAACAGTTGAAAGTTGTTGCGCAGGCGGTGAAGAGTCACATCTACGAAGGTACCGTCGGCGAGGCCAACACCGCGACCGTCGAGCGCCTGGTGAAAGAAGCGCGTCGTGAGGCCGTAGTCTCGGGCTGCGACGTACTCATCGTCGATACGGCCGGCCGCTTGCACATCGACGATCAGTTGATGGATGAGATGCAGTCGCTGAAGAAGCTGCTGAATCCGTCGGAGATTCTGTTCGTGGCCGACGCCATGACCGGACAAGACGCGGTTCGCTCCGCGGAAGAGTTCCACAAAAAGCTTTCGCTCACCGGTGTAGTGCTCACCAAGATGGACGGCGACGCCCGCGGTGGTGCGGCGCTTTCCATCCGTCAAGTTACGGGGCAGCCCATCAAGTTTATCGGCGTCGGCGAAAAGTACGATGCCCTTGAGCCCTTCCATCCCGACCGCATCGTCTCCCGCATTCTCGGTATGGGCGATATTCTGTCGCTCATCGAGCGCGCCGAGCAGCAGATCGACAAAAAGAAAGCGCAGGAAATGGCCACGCGCGCTCTGACCGGCGACGGCTTCTCGCTGGAAGATTTTCGCGACCAGTTACGCCAAGTCAAAAAGATGGGATCGATGAAGAGCCTGATGGGCATGTTGCCCTCGATCGGCCCGTTTTCTGGCCTGCAAAAGGCCGCTGATAACGTGGACGAGAAGCAGATCAACCGGGTCGAGGCCATCATCAACTCGATGACCATGCACGAGCGCAACCACCACGAAGTGATCAACGGCAGCCGCCGTAAACGCATTGCCCGCGGGTCTGGTACCACCGTACAGGAAGTGAACAATCTGCTTCGCCAATACGCGCAGATGAAGAAGATGTTCAAGCAAATGGGCAAGCCCAGCTTTGCAAGGCGCCTGGCGGGAATGAAACTGCCGGGAATGTAGGAGAGCAGTGAGCAGTGGCCAGTGGTCAGTGGTTAGTGGTCAGTTTCCAGTGACGACGCTTCACCCAACATGTCATCCTGAGCGCAGTTGCCGCGAGCGAAGCGAACGGCAACGTAGTCGAAGGATCCCTATAGGCTTTTCTGACTCTGATTATGAAATGGCGCTCTCTCGAAGAATCCAGCCCGGAGACTGATGCGCGCTCGCTGCGAGAGATCTTTGCCGAGCGAAAACAACTCATCGCTAAGTACGTTCCGCCAGAGATACAAGCTATCCATGCGCAAGCTGTCGCTGAACTCAGAGCTCGACATTCGGCCGAGACGATTCTGCCAGCAGGCGCGACAGCGCCCGCATTCGAACTTTCAGACCACAATGGCAAGTTGGTTTCATCTTCTAACCTGCTCAGCAAAGGTCGCCTCGTGCTCTGTTTCATCCGCGGGCGTTGGTGCCCGTTCTGCGTCGGCCAGATGGAGGCGATGAACCTCGTCCTGCCGAAGATCGAGCAAGCGGGAGCCTCCTTCCTCTCGATCTCACCGCAGACGGTGAAGCAGTCCTTCTTCATGCACGATCAACACAAGTTGCGGTTTCCGCTACTCTCGGATGCCGGCAACAAAATCGCGCGACAGTTTGGGTTGACTTATCGCGTGCCAGCGCCCCAGGAAGAAGTCTACCGTCGTGCCTTTGTCAACCTGCCCTTCACCAATGGAGACGACAGCTGGGAGTTGCCGATACCCGCGACCTACCTCCTCGACCGCGATGGCACAGTGCTCTACGCGTCGGCGAATGAAGACTACACGGAACGGCCTGAGCCAGCTGGCCTGGTTAGGATCGTGCAAGAGCAAATGCGTTCCTGACAGTTCGAGGGCGGGGCCACCCGCGCTACATTCATGCTTTGGGTACACTGATACTTCATGCACTACATCTACGGCATCAATTCCGTCACCGAGGCATTGAAGGCCCGCGGCCGCGCTTTCGAGTGGATCGGCATGGCCAAGGAGCGCCACGATATTCGCTTGCAGCGTTTGATTGAAGAATCCCGGCGTCTCGGCCTTCAAGTGCGTTTCCTCGAACGTACCGAGCTCGACCGCATGGCGGGTAACACCGCACATCAAGGCGTGGTGGCCGTCACCTCTGCGAAGCAATACAACGATCTCGATGACGTCATCGCCTCGAAGCGTGCGGAGTACTCGCTGGTCGTCGTTCTCGATGGCGTGGAGGATCCGCACAATCTGGGAGCAATCCTACGCACCGCCGATGCCGCCGGCGCCAATGGCATCGTTATTCCGGAACGCCGGTCCGCGAGTGTGACGGGCACCGTCACCAAGGTCTCGGCCGGGGCAAGCGAGCATATGCCCATCGCAAAGGTGACCAACATCGCCCGCACCGTTGAAGAACTAAAGGATCACAACGTGTGGACCGTGGGCCTTGACGAACGCGCCAAACAAACCTATGACTCACTCGACTACAACATGGATTGCGCGCTGATTCTGGGCGGAGAAGGCAAGGGATTGCACGACCTCGTGAAGAAAAAATGCGACTTCCTGGTTTCGATCCCGATGCTGGGCAAAGTGCCGTCGCTGAATGTTTCTGTAGCTGCGGCAGTGGTCCTGTTTGAGATCGTGCGTCAGCGACGCGCGAAAAACGGCTCCGCAGGCACAAAATGAAGTCCCCCGAAATGAAATTTGTTTGCAAGACCCTGGTTTTTCTCTGCCTGTTCGGCGTCTATGCGGTTGCTCTCGACCGCGAAGCGTTTACCTTCACCAATTACGATCTGAATGTCCAGCTCGAACCTGAGCAACACCGGCTTGGAGTCCGCGGCAAAGTCACCCTCCGTAATGATTCGCAGACACTGCAGAAAATAGCTGTGCTGCAGATTTCGTCCTCGCTCGACTGGCGATCTGTAAGAGCGGGCGACAAGGCCGTGCAATATGTCACGCAGCCCTACACCTCTGACATCGATCACACCGGCGGGCTCTCGGAAGCCATCGTCACGTTGCCGCAGCCGGTTGCACCCAAGGCAACGGTTGAATTGGACATCGCTTACGAAGGGGTCGTCCTGCTCGATGCAACACGGCTTACGCGCATTGGCACGCCGGAGGAAGCCGCAGCCAGTTCGGATTGGGATCAGATTAGTCCAACTTTCACCGCAGTGCGCGGCGCGGGCTACGTAGCCTGGTATCCGATTGGGACTGAGGTGGCGAATCTATCGGAAGGAAACAGCCTGTTTGAAGTTCTGAGCAGATGGAAAATGCGAGAGGCAGCGTCGACAGTGCATGTGCACGTCAGAGTTTCGAGAGATGATGGCGAAGAACCACTGAGCCTTCTTCTGAACGACGCGTCATGCAAAATGATGAATGAACAGGTTGGCCGTACTTCGCTTTCCAGCGCGGATTGCATGTATCAGCCGTTGGGCTTGCTGACGCCACTTTTCGTGATCGGTAATTATCGTTTCGTAGATCGTTCAACAATAGTCGTCCACTACCAGCCTGGTCATGATTCGCGCGCCGTTGCCTATGCCGACGCCGCTGACAATGTCGCTCCTCTGATCACGGACTGGTTTGGAAAGTTTCACGAAAAAGCTCAAGCTGCCGAACTCGCCGATCCGCACGCCGCGCCGTACGAGAGTGGCGCGCTCTTGCTCAGCCCACTCGCCGACAGCGATTCGAAGCTTGTGGGCCTGACTGCTGCCCATCAACTTACCCACGCTGCGTTCTTTTCATCTCGTCCCTGGATCGAAGAAGGGCTCGCTCACTTCGCGCAGGCACTCTACCTCGAACGCGAGAAGGGACGTCAGGCCGCGCTCGATTACATGGGATTGCACCGGTTTGCCTTGAGCGAACCCAACGGATCAACGACGGCTCCGCGTTCAGAAGATGACGTGAATCGCTCGCTGCTGAACACCACGAATGAGGAACTGGTTCGCAGCAAGGCGATGTATGTTTGGTGGATGTTGCGCGACATGGTCGGCGAAGCGGCGCTCAAGAAGGCTCTCGCTGCCTATCGCCCGGACCAGGACAAAGGGCCTTCGTACATGCCACGGCTGATCGCGGCAGAAACACAGCGCGATCTGGAATGGTTTTTCGACGACTGGGTTTATCGCGATCGCGGGCTCCCTGATTTCAAAGTCGAGTCCGCCTACGCACGGAAGACGATGACGGGCTCGTTCATGCTCACGATCACTCTTGATAATCTGGGGACAGCTGGAGCTGAGGTTCCCATCATTGTCAAATTCACCGGCGGAAGGATCATGCGGCGGCTTGAGGTTCACGCCAAGAGCAGAGCTGTAATCCGCGTCGAGACTCCCGCCGCACCATTGAAAATCATCGTGAACGACGGTACCGTGCCCGAGAGCAGCAAAACGAACAACACATTCAAGATTGAGCAAGAGTCCAAATAGAATTACGACCGAGACACAGAGGACCCCCGCGGAGCTTTGTCATTCTGAGGAGCGGAGTCGAGGAATCTGCGATTCGGCCGCAAAGCAGATTTCTCGCTTCGCTCGAAATGACAACGCCGCTAAATTTCAGTGTAAGGTTTTTCGACGTGATAGCTTGAGGTCTAGTCTGGGAGGAATATCTGGCCTACATCCAGTTTCTTGGCGCCGCCGGAACTGTCACCGGCTCGAAGCATCTGATCAACACCGGAGATCCGTCGGGGAAGCACGGCATCCAGGTTCTCATCGATTGTGGGATGTTCCAGGGTCCGAAAGAGTGGCGCGAGCGCAACTGGCGTGACACGCCGGTTCCGGCCAGGGAAATCGACGCGGTCATTCTGACGCACGCTCATCTCGACCATTGCGGATGGATTCCACGCCTGGCAAAAGGGGGATTCCGCGGGCCGATTTATGCGACCCCGCCAACGATCGATCTTTGCGGAATCATTCTTCCCGACTCCGGCCACCTGCAGGAAGAAGACGCCCGCTTCTACAACAAGACAAAGAAGTCGAAGCACGATCCTGCCCTGCCGCTCTATACCTTTCAGGAAGCGCAAAGCTCGCTGCAGTATTTCAAGCCGATCTTGGTGGGCCAGGACGTTCCGCTTGCGCCGGATCTCTCATTCCGCTTCGTCCGCGCCGCGCACATTCTTGGGTCGTGTATGGCCGAGATATCGCTCAGCACCAACGGCCAAACGCGGCGATTGCTTTTTACCGGCGACATTGGCCGTGTGCGCGATCAAGTAGTCGCTCCGGGAAAGGTGGTGCATTCAGGTCCCGCCGAGGGAGAGAGCGCCGACCTGGTTGTGATGGAATCGACTTACGGCAACCGCACGCATCCCAAGGAGGATCCGCTGCCGGAACTGGCTGCGCTAATTACGGCGACCGCTAACCGCGGCGGCAGCATCATCGTCCCCGCCTTTGCTATCGAGCGCACACAGAAATTTGTTTTCATCCTCAAGCATCTGATGGAGTCGGGACAAATTCCGCGCATGCCCGCCTTTTGCGATAGCCCCATGGCCATCAAGGCCGTCGAGATTTTCTTGAAACATGCCGAGGAGTATAGCGACGACACACGCGACATGATTCGCAAGTATGGCTCGCCTCTCCAGTGGCCCGGTTTCACGTTTGCGTCAACGCCGGAAGAATCGAAACACATCAATCTCTCGACCATGCCTGCCGTCATCATTTCGTCCAGCGGAATGGTAACGGGCGGCCGCATCCTGCATCACTTGGCGCAGCGATTGCCTGATCCTCGAAACCTCGTGCTCTTCATCGGCTTCCAGGCACCGGGTACGCGCGGCTTCGCGATTAAGAACAAGTCCGATGAAGTGAAGATCTTCGGTGATGTCATTCCTATCCGGGCCCAGGTTGCGGCGCTAGAACAATTCAGCGATCATGCCGATCCACCCGAGTTGCTGGAATGGCTGCGCACCTTCCGCAACCGGCCAGAGTCGACCTATCTCGTTCACGGTGAGGCAGACGCCTCGGCGCAATTGCGCGACCTGATGAAGAAGGAGTTGGGATGGAATGTTCAGGTCGCGCAGTATCTGGAGAGGGTGGAAGTGCGGTGAGCGCGTAGGAAAAGATATTGCACAGGTCCTTCGCTTCGCTCAGTATGACAGGGTTGTTCAAGGACATTAAGCGGACGTGAAGCGTACCAGCGCCCCCAACTTCTTCGCTGCCGCGCCAGAATCGATCGACTCGGCGGCAAGCGACACAGCTTCTGCAATGCGATCCGCTCTGCCTGCCGCCACGAGTGCGGCCGCGGCATTGAGGAGCACCACGTCACGCCTTGGCGACTTTTCTCCATCTAAAACGGCGCGAATGATCGCAGCATTCTCTGTCGCGTCGCCGCCGGAAATATCCTGGAGCGTGGCGCGCGCCATGCCAAACTCTTCCGGTTCCACTTCATAAGACCGCACTGAGCCCTCGCGAGCCTCTGCCACGCGCGTTGTCCCCGTGATCGTAATTTCGTCGAGGCCGTCGAGGCCGTGCACGACCAACGCCCGATGCAGGCCTAGCATGCTCAGCGCTTCGGCCAGTTTCTCGACGAGATCCAGCGAATACACTCCCACAACCTGCCCCGAGGCCCGTGCCGGATTGGTCAGCGGACCGAGCAGGTTGAACATCGTGCGCATGCGAAGCTCGCGCCGCACGGTCTGCACTTGCTTCATCGCAGGGTGCAGGTTGGGCGCATATAAAAAACAGATTCCAACGTCGCGCAAGCATTGCGCCGCGCGCTCCGGCGAAAGTTGGATGTTTATGCCGAGAGCTTCCACCACATCGGCTGACCCGCATTTGGAGCTGATGCTGCGATTGCCGTGCTTGGCTACGCGCACGCCTGCCCCCGCCGTCACCAGCGCTGTAGCCGTGGAAATATTGAAAGTTCCGCTGGCGTCGCCGCCCGTGCCACTAGTGTCGACCAGAGATTCTTTCGCCAAAGCGTCGCGGCCCGTACCAGTCACCGCGAGCGCCTCAGCAGCGCGAATCGGCAATGGTGCCGCCGCTTCGCGGATCGCCTCCGCGAAGCCAACAATTTCCTCGACAGTTTCACCCTTTATGCGCAGCGCGATTAAGAGTGCGGCAATTTGCGCGTCGGTGCATTTGCCGGTCAAAACCTCGGCCATCACGTCACGAGCTTCCGCGCGGTTGAGTGACTGGCTGTGGTTCGCGATGCGATGGAGCGCGTCAAGGATCATGCGTCAGGCGGAATTGTAAGGCATAATCTCGCACTCTGTTCGACGCGGCGGGTTCGTGCCACCTGATCGCATATGCCTACATCCAGACTTTCGCTATTTGGTCACGGCCGGCTGGTCCAGTCGCTCGGATAAATATTCGCGCCAGTTTTGGGGAAGGGCCTCGGTCTGAACCGCCTTGCAGAGGAGTTCCTGATTATATTTTTCTCGTACAAACAGACGATTCAATTCCGCGATCGTAATTCCTTCATCGTTTCGCTTGAGTAACTCGAAGGCATCTCCCTCGGCGACTGAACCTTCCTGTTCGACGGAAAAGTAAAAGCCGCTGCGGCCGCTGACCAGAAAACGCTGCAGCATGTCATCGCGTTGAAACTTCGCAGCCAGCTTGTAGCACGGCGTACGCGGCTGGCGAACCATCACGATCGCCGCGCCAATCTGAAAGCGGTCCCCCACATGAAGATCGTCTTCCAAAAGGCCCAACGTTGTGAAGTTTTCACCAAACATGCCCCATGGCAGATCGACACCTGGCAACTCCTGCCGCCAGAACGGATAATGCTCTGAGGGGTAGCCGTACACCGCTTTGTATGGACCACCGTGCGCACTGAGATCGGCCTGCCGGTCGCCATCCAGGTTCAAAGTGCGCAACTGCACCGGGCCGGAGACCGGCTGTTTGAAGATTCCTGTATTAATCGGCGTTCCTTTATAAACCATCATTCGCGGACGCGCGACGTTCAAGGACACAAGCTGCACGTTTAGTACCCCCAGAGTGGATTTCTGATTGATGATTGTTGATTGCAGATTTCCGATCCAGACCTCACGTCACGCCGAGATCCCCAATCGAACCGATCTTCATTCTGGAATCTAAAATCTGCAATCTGAAATTGTCTTGTTGGATGTTTAGACCGCGGAGAAAGTCGCAGCCCTCACCCGGTGGATGTACTTTTTCGGGAAAATATTTTCCTTCCGCCTGGATCAGAAACCCTTACTGTTTGCCCTAATTCCCTGCCGTTCTATAGAATGACAGGTTTGCTGCCGCAGCGCGTCGCCGCAAGCGTGTTCCTTCCAATTCGTAGCTAACGAGTCGTCATTATGAAAATCCACGAGTATCAGGCAAAGGCAATCCTCAAAAAATACGGCGTCAGTGTGCCGCGTGGGGCGATGGCCGCTTCCCAAGACGAGGCCGAAGCGGTCGCCCGAGAATTATTTAATTCCGGCGCGACGGGGGTCGTGATCAAGGCGCAGATCCACGCCGGAGGTCGCGGCAAGGGCGGCGGCGTAAAGATCGCCAAGTCGGTAAACGAGGCCGGCGACCTCGCCTTCAAGATGCTCGGCATGAAGTTGGTCACGCATCAGACCGGGCCTGAAGGCCGCATCGTACGCCGCCTGCTCATCGAAGAAACTCTGCCCATCGAAAAGGAACTTTACCTGGGCATTCTGGTCGACCGTGCCGAGGGCAAGCCGGTCTTCATGGCGTCGGCCGCCGGGGGGATGGAGATCGAGCAGGTCGCGGCGGAAAATCCGGATGCAATTTTGAAGCAGCACATCGATCCGGGTATGGGCCTGGAGGCATTTCAGGCGCGCAAGATCGCATTCAAGCTCGGGCTTAAGGCAGCGCAGATCAATCCTGCCGTGCAGTTCCTCACAAGTCTGTATAGGGCTTTTCTCGAAACCGATGCCTCGTTGCTCGAGATCAATCCTTTTATCACCACGACGGATGGCCGTCTGTTCGCGCTCGACGCCAAGATTAATTTCGATGACAATGCGCTGTTTCGTCACGCCGATCTGCGCGAGTTGCGCGATATTACCGAAGAAGATCCGCTGGAAGTGGAAGCGTCGAAGTACAGCCTGAACTACATCAAGCTCGATGGCAGCGTGGGCTGCATGGTCAATGGCGCGGGCCTGGCGATGGCGACCATGGACATCATCAAGTACGCCGGCGGAATGCCTGCGAACTTCCTCGACGTGGGCGGAGGCGCCAGCTCCGAACAGGTTGCGCACGCCTTCGAGATTTTGCTCAGCGACAAGAATGTGAAGGCGGTGCTGATCAACATTTTCGGTGGAATCCTGCGCGTCGACACGCTGGCCACCGGCGTGGTCGAAGCCGCGCGCAAGACCAACATCAAGCTGCCGATCGTGTTGCGGCTGGAGGGAACCAACGTCGACGAAGGCAAGAAGATCCTGATGAACTCCGGATTTAACTTCGTCGTCACCGACACCATGAAAGATGCGGCCGACAAAGTGGTCGCGGCCGCTCGCGGCACGGCTGGCTTAACGGAATGGCGGTAGAGCGGAAGAAGCAGCGAGGAGTTTTTATTTATGGCAATCCTGGTTAATAAGAACACGCGGGTGCTCGTGCAAGGACTGACCGGCCGTGAAGGCACGTTTCACGCGAAGGCGAGCGCCGCATACGGCACACAAATTGTTGGCGGCGTCACCCCTGGCAAAGGCGGCACGACCCACGAAGGCTGGCCAATCTTCAACACGGTGCGCGATGCCGCCGACAAAACCGGAGCCAATGCCACAGTCATCTTCGTGCCTCCAGCGTTTGCCGCCGACGCCATTATGGAAGCTGCCGACGCGGAAATCGACCTCATCGTCTGCATTACCGAGGGCATCCCGACACTCGACATGGTGAAGGCGTGGGAGTTTCTCCAAGACCGTCGCTCGCGTCTGATTGGACCGAACTGCCCGGGAATCATCTCTCCCGGCAAGTGCAAGATTGGAATTATGCCCGCCTCGATTCACAAAGAAGGATCCATCGGTATCGTCTCGCGCTCGGGCACGCTGACCTACGAAGCGGTGCATCAACTCACGCAACGCGGCATCGGACAGTCGACCGCCATCGGCATTGGCGGCGATCCGATTATCGGCACGAATTTCATCGACGCGCTGGACTTGTTCAATCGCGATCCCGAAACCGAGGCTGTAATTATGATTGGCGAAATCGGCGGCAACGCCGAGGAGACCGCTGCGGAGTTTGTGAAGAGTCACATGAAGAAGCCAGTGGTGGGCTTTATCGCAGGACAAACCGCGCCTCCGGGACGCCGCATGGGTCACGCGGGAGCGATTATCTCTGGCGGCAAAGGCACCGCTGCGGAGAAGATGAAAGCTCTGGAAGCTGCCGGAATCAGAGTCGCAAAATCCCCAGCCGCAATCGGCGAAACGCTGGCGGCGGCGCTAGGAGTGAACGTCTAAGGCCAGTTGCCGCCACTTGTCGGCGCGAAGGATTATTCCCAGCACCTACGAATTAACACCCAAGACTTGAAGACCAAGGACGAACGACCCAACCTATGAAGACTCTGCAACGCACCTTCACCATCATCAAGCCCGACGCTGTCCGCAAGAACGCCGTCGGCGACATCATCGAACAATTTGAAAAGAATCACTTCCGGATTCTCGCCATGAAGATGCTGGAAATCTCCAAGCACCAGGCCGAGCAGTTCTATGCCGTGCATGCCGCACGCCCTTTTTTCAACACGCTCACCGATTTCATGTCCAGCGGACCGATCGTGGTGCTCGCTCTTGAAAAGGAAAATGCCATCGCCGACTTGCGCAAACTGATGGGAGCCACGAACCCGGCTCAGGCCGAGGAAGGTACGATCCGAAAGAAGTGGGCGACCAATATCGAGCACAATGCGATTCACGGTTCGGACGCGGAAGATACGGCGCGCTTCGAGCTCAGCTTCTTTTTCGCGGGATACGAATTGTCGAAATAACGCAACGCTGTTGTCGGCGTCGAATCGATGATTTGGCCCAACGATTCGACTCTCACCACTCGCGGGCGAGGGCGCCCGCGCCACACTCAGCCTAGTGGCACGAACAAGTGCCCTTCCACCCGGTCGGCGATTTTAGGCAAATCCTTACGCGCGTGTTGCAGGAAATGCGGCGCGGCGCGATGCGCCTCCAGGGCGGCATCGTCCTTGTACTGCTCGTAGATGAAGAAGCGGCGTGGTTCCGTCTTGTGCCGATGCACCTGGTACATGGCACATCCCGGCTCTTTGCGGGAGTGTTCGGTCAACTTTTCAAAGAGTGCGGCAACTTCGGCCTCGTGCCCTACTTTCGCCATCCAGGTCACTGCCAACACCACCATCGTTTTCGCTCCTTCCCGCTAGCTGCTTCGTCGGGGAGGCAATTCTAGGCTTTTTTCGCGGCCGTCTTCAACTCTGAAACGAATTCATCCACAAGAATCGTGTGGTTGCGGTCGGGGCCGGTGGAAATCATCCCGACCTTGGCTCCCGCTTCTTTCTCCACAAATGCCAGGTATTCCCGCGCCGCCTTCGGCAATTTGGCATATTCGGTGATACCCTCCGTCGAAGTCCGCCAGCCCGGCCGTTTTTTGTAAACGCACTCAATCTTCTCGTATCCGCTGGCCTGTGCCGGTGGTTCAGATGTAGCCTTCGCGTCAATCTTGTAGCCGACGCAGACAGGAACCTCCGACAACTCGTCGAGCACATCCAGCTTGGTGACCACCAGCCACGAAGTGCCGTTGATCATTCCCGAGTAGCGCAACAGCGGCAAGTCAAGCCATCCCGTGCGTCGCGGACGGCCCGTGACCGCGCCATATTCATTCCCGCGCTTGCGCAGGTTGTTCCCCGCTTCGCTTTCATCTTCGGTGGGGAATGGTCCTTCGCCCACGCGCGTGCAGTACGCCTTGGTGATACCAATAACCGAGTTGATAGCATTGGGCGCAACTCCCGTGCCGATGACCGCGCCGCCCGAAGTCGCGCTCGACGAAGTGACAAAAGGATAGGTCCCGTGGTCGATGTCGAGCATCGTGCCCTGCGCACCCTCAAACAGAATCGATTCGCCTTGGTTCAATGCCTGGTTCAACAGAACCGCCGTGTCGCATACGAACGGCGCAATTTTCTCCGCCGCCTGCGCGTATTCTGTGTACATTTTGTCGGCGTCGAGCGGCTCAGAGTTGAACAGCGCGTGCGCAATCATGTTTTTCTCGTGCACCGCGTTCTCGATATGCTTCTTGAGCAGCTGCAGATCCAGCAGATCCGCTACACGCAACCCCCGCCGGCCCATCTTGTCTTCGTATGCCGGGCCGATGCCGCGCGAGGTCGTTCCGATCTTGACTCGCCCCGGCGCATTCTCCGCCGCCAGTTCAATCATGCGATGGTAAGGAAGGATCACATGGGCGCGGTTGGAGACAAATAGATTGCCGTCGATCTTCACCCCGGCTTCGCGCAGGGCGCCCGCCTCCTTCAGGAAGGCAATCGGATCGAGCACCACGCCGTTGCCAATCACGCTGCGGCATCCGGGGCGCAACACACCGCACGGAACCAACTGCAGAATGAATTTCTTGCTGTTGATGATGACGGTGTGGCCGGCATTGTGTCCGCCGGCATAGCGGGCGACCACCGAGAAGTTCTCCGACAACACGTCGACGATCTTCCCTTTGCCTTCATCGCCCCACTGGGCGCCCACGATCACGGCTGTCTTGCCTTTTTTCAATTTGAGCTCCAACAGGGAATTTCCAGCAGGCAAATGTCTGCGCTGCGCCCGGGGTCGCACACTCCTTGCCCGCAGGGATGGCTTCACAAAAAATTACTGGAGTAAAAGCGGAGAAGACGTGTACGAAGTATCTTATCGTGTTCGCAGCGCGAATGGCAACGCGCCCAGGCTGGAAATGACCCGCTGTTGGAAGAATCTTGCGCGGACTATAGACGGTCTGGCAAGACCCGGCGCGATTCTCTTCGTCGCATCGCTCAGTGACGCGACTTTCTCGTCCGATAAGATGGAGAATCTATTCTCATCGAGGATCTGATGCCCAAGTTCGAAAAGCATATCTTTGTTTGCGGAAATCAACGTCCGGCAGGCCATCCACGCGGATGCTGTGATCCGACGGCGCAGGCAAAATTGCAAAAGCTTTTCAAGCAAAAGTTAGCCGAGCGTGGGCTGAAGGGGAAAGTCCGCGCCAATCAATCCGGCTGCCTTGACCAATGCGAGCACGGCCCCAACATTGTGGTCTATCCCGACGCGGTCTGGTACGGACACGTGGCTGAATCAGACGTCGAAGAAATCATTGAATCGCATATTATCCGCGGCAAGCCAGTCGAACGCCTCCGGTTGGCGGATTCCTGCCTGAACACTCCGACCTGCGAGCACCGCAAGCCATAGGTCTAACGCAGAGTTGAAGGGCCGATATTCGCGAACGACAGAAGCTGGTAGGCGCGGCAGGAATCGAACCTGCAACCCTCGGATTAGAAATCCGATGCTCTATCCGTTTGAGCTACGCGCCCCTTCACTGCCCATTTTATTCTAACTGCAATGGGCTCGATTCAGATCAGGCGTGAGCCACCACACTGATCAATCCAAAGCAATCAGCGGCGTACGAACATAGGCAGGACAGAAGGCGATCGAGTAGAAACACGCAGCAGTGTCGAATAGGTTGGTGCCGCGTGGACCTGGTCTAAATGTGGCTTTAGCGGTTTCGCACTGAACCAGCACTTGTATTTGATTTGGAGATTCGGTCTGTCCTATGAAGAATCCCCGCGAACACTTTGCTCGGTTCGGGGCCATTATCTAACACCCCAATAGCATCCCACGATGCCTGTATTTCTCGAAGCATGCCAGCGATCTCCATCTGATGTTGTTCCAACATCTCTTCGAGCCCAGCGTCAGCAACTTTGGGCGAGGAAATATACCCTCCGACGGGTGATGCAGATAAAACATGCTGCGAGTCGTTCACGGATCCGGAAATGAAGGTTGCCGCGCTGGGATGATGGAATTTTGTTGGTCCGTCTTCCCCAGTCCGCCCAGCTCTAAACTGTCCCATCATTTCCTGCGAAATCTTTTGCCTGAAGGCTTTCCATTGCAGGCGCGTCAGAAGCGCCCCAACAGCCGCGCCTAGAAGGAAGATCGATACCGCAAGCGAACCTGTGATGACCATGGAAACGCCCTCCGCCGGTAAGGAGCCAAACAAAATGGGGGACCACCGTGCTTCAAGCGTGGTCCCCTCCTTCAGTCCAGTCTTCCCTCGTCCTGCTCTTATCTCATTGCTCCGGCCTTCTCGTCTGTGACCAGCGAACATCAGGGCTGTGGAAAATGCAGCGCTTCATTGGCAGGACTTGAAAGGTGCCATAATGGAGTCCTGGTGCTCAACCGGCGCAACTTCCTCAAAACAGGCGCGGCCGCACTTCCCTTGACCGCCGCGATCGAATCGCTTCATCCAAGTTTTGCGCGAGCGGCTGAAACCGTTGCCGACGTAGCCATAACCGGCGGCACGTCGACTCTCATTTCTCTTCCCGCGCGCCTGGCTCCGATCGATCCAGCAGCCCCGACATGGCAGCAGAAGATTCGTCGCGTCGGCCAGAGCAACATGACCGAGCACGATCCCGCCGTTATGAACGTCGAGGAATGGGCCGACTACTGGCACGCGGCCGGTGCAGACATCGTCTTTGTCAGCGTCACCGGCATCCTGGCCTTTTATGCGTCAAAGGTAAAGTTCCACCGGCACGGGAAGTTCTTGCAGGGGCGCGATTTTTTTGGCGAGTGCGTGGCAGCCGCCAAAAAACGCGGTATGCGTGTCGTCGCCCGCATGAGCCCAGACCTGAACTGGGGCGATGCTCTCGAGGCTCATCCGGAATGGGCCATGCGCCACGAAGATGGTTCCGTGCAGTTCAACGGCGAGGAACCGCGGCTTTTCCGAACCTGCATGTTTACGCGCTACATGGACGATTACATTCCAGCCATCATGCGCGAGGTCAACTCTCTCTACGACGTTGATTGCTTCTACACCAACGGCTGGCCGCCCATCGGCAGTCTGCCGAACTGCCACTGCGCGATCTGCAGCAAGTTGCCGTCCTCGAACACACCAGCCTACTGGCGCATCTTTAATGACCGTGTGCTGCAGCTGTGGCACACGTACGACGCCATTGCGAAAGAGAAAAAGCGCGACAGTTTCTTCTTCGCAAACCTTGGCGGCAACGTCCGATGTGGCCCCAATCTCGATCAACTCGGCAAGACGGCTGCCTGGTTTCAGGCCGACAATCAGGGCCGCACCTACGATGACCCTGCAATTTGGGGATGCAGTTTGCAGGGCCGCGTCTGCAATGCCGTGATGGATGGCAAGTTCGCCGCCAACGTCACTGCCGCGTACTCGACCGGAGTCGTGCGCTGGCGGAATGCGTCGAAGAATCCCGCCGAGGCAATCATGTGGCTGAACGAAGCGCTGGCCAGCGGGATGGCGCTCTACTATCACTTCATTGGCTCGGAAGCTGGGCTCGGAGAAGATCGCCGTTGGCAAAAAGTCGGCGCGGATTATTTTCAGTGGGCCGCCAAACATGATGCTCACTTGAAGCCTCGCCGCTCCATCGCCAATATCGGCGTCGTCATGGGCCAGAGCACGCAGCTTTTTTATCCTGGCCCCGCCGCGGCGCGCTCGCACAACTACATGCGCGAAACCACCCACGGCATTTATCAGGCGTTGCTCAGCGGACGTTTCGCTTTCGACTTCGTGCACGAAGACCGGCTCGAGTTTGAATCACTCGGCAGGTATCGCGCCCTGCTGCTGCCCAACATCGCCATGCTCAGTGAGCGGCAGTGCGAGCAAATCCACAACTATGCACGTTCTGGCGGTTCAGTTATGGCGAGTTTCGAAACCAGCCTTTACGACGAAAACCTCAAACCCCGCTCGGACTTTGGGCTCGGCGATCTACTCGGCATCAGCAAAGCTGGAGACGTGGTCGGCACTAACGGCAACGCGTACTACGGCCGCATCGAACGCGGCCATCCGGTGCTTTCCGGCTTTGCTGACACGAACTGGCTGCCGGGCGCGCAAAATCGAGTGCCTGTGAAACCTGTGCAGGATCCGGTGTTGACGGTGGTACCAGGCTTCGTGCAGTATCCGCCGGAATTGGCTTACCCGCCCGTTCCTCATAGTGACGAGCCAGCGGTTGTGCTTCGCGAAAACGGCTTCAGCCGCCTGGCTTACTTTCCTGGCGACATCGAGCGCACTTTCTGGCTTACAGGACACGGCGATCTGCTACGTCTGCTTCACAACACTATTCATTGGCTTACGCGGGACGAGAGCATTGTGCACGTCGAGGGCGATGGATTCGTCGAAATGTTTGTATGGGAGACGGCCCCCGGCTACGCCCTACACCTGCTGAATTACACCAATCCCGGAGCGCAGCATTGCTGGCTGAATTCGGTCTACCCGCTCGGACCGCAAACCGTCCGCATGAAGATGCCGAGCGGGGTAAAGGTCAAGTCTGTCGAAATCCTGCGCGCCGAGAGTAGTGCGCCCTTTCAACTTGACGGCGATGTTCTGCTCTTCACCATTCCTCGCGTGGAGGATTACGAAGTCGCCGCCATTACCGTGGGATGAATCTGCTCTCGTTTTTAATCAAGTCGTTTAGGAAGCCGGTTTTCCTTTTCCATTTCTTTCTTTCCCCCGATGAATTAGCTTAGAAGGCCGAATTGCGAATCCGCTGGGAATCTCCAGAAGGAGGAGGCCTGAAACCTATGATGCCCGCGGCAAATGTTGAGGCAACAACTTATCGCAAGGTGGACCTGCGCATCGTGCCCTTCCTTTTCCTTTGCTACATTCTGGCCTATCTCGACCGGGTCAATGTGGGATTCGCCAAGTTGCAAATGCTGAAAGATCTGTCGCTGAGCGATGCGGCATTCGCTACCGGCGCCGGTATTTTCTTTATTGGTTATTTCTTCTTCGAAGTCCCCAGTAATGTGCTGCTTAAAAAATTCGGTGCGCGCACCTGGATCGCCCGCATCATGATCTCCTGGGGCATCATTTCCGCGTGCATGATCTTCGTAAAAGGAGCGTGGTCGTTTTATGCAGTGCGCTTTTTGCTGGGCTTGGCCGAAGCCGGATTCTTCCCGGGAGTGATTTTCTATCTGACTTTGTGGTACCCATCAAAACTCCGATCCACTCGCACTGCCTGGTTCGTAGCCGCGATCGCGGTCTCGGGAGTGGTGGGCAATCCCATCTCCGGATGGATTATGGATTCTTTCTCGGGCGCGATAAAGTTAGCCGGATGGCAGTGGCTCTTTCTTGCCGAAGGCATCCCTTCCATTCTCGTTGGCATTTGGGTGATCTTCTATCTCGAGAGCAGCATTGAGGAAGCGAAATGGCTTACGTCTGACGAAAAAGCCTTGCTTGCCCACAATCTCCACGCCGAAGACCAACACAAAACCGAGCACAAACTGATGCATGCCTTTGCCAGCGGAAAAGTGTGGGCGCTGTGCGCGATTTATTTCACTTTGATGATCGGCCTCTACGGAATTGCCTTCTGGTTGCCGACCATTGTGAAGGCCTTCGGCGTAAAAGGCTATCTTGAAGTTGGCCTCATCACCGCGATTCCCTATGGAGTCGCCGTGATCGGGATGATTTTCCTTAGCAATCACTCCGACAAAACCGGAGAGCGCCGGCTGCACTACGTGGCAAACGTTGTGGTGGGGGCCGTCGCTCTGGTTCTGAGTGGAGTTTTCGCCTCGAGTCCAGTGTTGGCGATCATTTTTCTGTCCATCGGAACGCTCGGAGTGATCGGATCGATGCCGCTGTTTTGGCCGCTGCCGTCCGCATTTCTAGCCGGGACAGCCGCTGCGGCAGGCATTGGCATCGTGAACTCGGTGGGAAATTTAGGCGGCTATATTGGACCCAACATTCCAATCTGGGCGAAACAGATCTCCTCGAATCCGTCTGCCTCTCTGTACATCATTGCGGTCATTTTGATAATCGGCGCCATGTTGACATATTTCTTTATTCCGCGAACTCTGCGCGTGCGCGTTGGGCCGGCGGATCTAGCAGCCACCTCTGCACGATAAGACCGCCCTAACAAGCATCCGAGCGGCCAGCGAGAGCCGACCGTTTCTGCTGTTCATGATATGCCTGCTCTGCGAGAACCAGTGCACCAGCGATTCCTGCTCGATTGCCAAGCTTTGGTGGGACTATGTAGTGATCCAGTTTTTGGGTCAGATCGTGCGACCGTATGTATCCGTTGAGGATTTCAACAAGCTCTCTACGGATCAGAGGAAAGAGCGACTGCTGTTGCATCACACCGCCGCCTAGCACCATGCGCTTCGGTGAAAGCGTGCAAACCCAATTCGCCAGCCCGAGTGCGAGATAGTGTGCTTCGAGCGCCCACGCCGGATGATCGACAGGAAGTTCCTGGGCAGGCTTGCCCCAGCGATTCTCCATGGATGGGCCGGAGGCAAGCCCCTCCAGACAGTCGCCATGAAACGGACAGCAACCGGAATAGGGATCGCGCTGCTGATCATGCGGAATACGGATATGCCCCACTTCAGGATGAATCAGCCCGTGCAGAATTTGTCCGTTTGCAATTACCCCACCGCCGATTCCTGTCCCCACGGTGAGGTACAAAAAATCTGAAACGGACTGGGCAGCTCCCCACCGCGCTTCGCCGAGCGCAGCCGCATCGACATCCGTATCAAACCCGACCGGCACACCAAGAGCCTTACGGACTGCGCCGGCAAAATCGTAATTCTGCCAACCCGGTTTCGGTGTCGAGGTAATATGGCCGAACGTTGGAGATGACGGACACAGGTCGACTGGTCCGAAGGATCCAATGCCCACCGCCTGCAACCGCCCGCCCGAGTGCTCTTTCAGGAAGGTGACAGCCGAGCCAATTGTGGCTTCTGGAGAGGTAGTCGAAAACTGCGTGACCACGAGGTCCTCGGGGCCAGTTCCGACCGCGCAGACAAATTTAGTGCCGCCCGCCTCAATCGCACCAAACACGTTTCGCCCACCCCTTTGCGTCACCGACATCAGGGCTCGAATTCAGTTAACCTCAAGCCTATTACCACAAACAGGCCGCCTCGGGTTTTTCCGAAACCCAGCAAGCGTTTATTATGGCCGTTGTGTTGCAGATGAACTCCCTCTCACGTGAACCGAACAGACTCTCTGTGTGTCCAACCCTGTTTGCGGTTTTGATGTTGATTACCGTCTGTTGGCCCCAATCGCCGGAAAAAGTCCCGACCAGAAGCTCTGTCCTTAGTACGAAAGTTCAAGCCCACTTCGCCGCCGCCGAGCAGGCAAAGCAGCGCGGTGATTACGCCACTGCAGAGCGTGAATATCGGGCCGTGCTCGTCGAAATGCCCGGGTTCGCCGAGGTCCACATGAATCTCGGATTAATATACCAGCTTCAGGATCGAACCTCGGAAGCGATGGCGGAGTTTCGTTGGGCGCTGAAGATTAAGCCGACGTTGGCCGGCGCCAATTTTTTTCTTGGGGTCGATTATTGCAAGGCAGGCGAGGCAGCGAAAGCAATACCGTATCTGAAGGCCGCGGCACGGCAAGATCCGAAGAGTCCGGAGATTTGGTCGTGGCTCGCAACGGCGCAGGAAATCGCCGCAGACACTCAGTCGGAAGTCGCGACGCTCAAACATGCCCTTAGCTTGCAACCTCAGAACGTAGATATGCTCTACCTGCTCGGACATGCTTACGAGCGGCTAGGGAAGGCTGAGGTCGTCGAGCTGGAAAAGGCTGCTCCTGGCTCTTCTTGGTCCGAAGAGTTGCTGGCGGAGAGCTACTCGTCATCAAGCGAGTGGGCTTTCGCAGTGATTCGCTTCCAAAATGCCTTGGCGCGTTCACCCAACCGGCCAGGGCTCCACGTAGGGTTGGGAGAAGTTTTCTTGCGTGCGGGAAGACTTGATCAAGCGGCGCAGGAATTCGAACACGAATTGCAACTCGATCCTCACAGTTTGCGGGCCATCGTACGGCGCGGGGAAGTAAGGCTCATTCGGGGAGAGATGGATGGCGCGCTCGAAGATTGGGCGCAGGCGGCTGCCATGGATGAGCCACGTTCTGAATTGGTCCTCGGCGTACATGAGACCGGATTCGGCAACTCCGCTTTTAAGCAGCTTCCTGATACATCGCGCGAACGAATTCTAGCCCTTGCTCCCCAGCTTCGCACGCGTCAAGATGCCGCCGCACATTTGGCACTTGCTTTTCTCGAGCTTCAGAGTGGGGACTCGATGGCGGAAACCGCGGAACCTTCGGATGCTCCCGCGAAGAAATCAGCGGCTTCTTCCTCAAACACTTGCGTAGAAACCAGGGTACGCGCGGCGTTGGACCAAGGTGAGTTCTCGAGCGTTTCGCATTGTCTGCTTCGGGTTTTAAATTCCCAGTCCTCAAGCCAGTCTCGCATTCAGGTTGCCCGGGCATTATTCGAATTAGGCGATTACGAAAGCTCTCTCAAAGCACTTAGCGGATTATCGGATCAGCATTCTCCTCCGGCATTCTATTGGCGCGCTCGCTGCTTCGAGAAACTGGCAACGGCAGCCTATTTACGCCTGTATCAGGCAGACCCGAACTCTTATCGCGTTCATCAACTGATGGGCGACCTTGAGTCCGCGAAGGGAAACGACGCAGGTGCGATTGATCAGTATCGCGCGGCCGTCGCTATGAAGCCCTCTGTGCCGAACTTGCACTACAGTTTGGGTCATTTGCTGTGGAAGGATCTCAGGACTGCGGAGGCTCGCACAGAATTCGAGGCGGAGCTGGCCATAAATCCACGTCATGCGGGGGCTCTCCACGATCTTGGCAACACCTATCTACTCGAGCACCAGCCGGAGCGAGCGTTGGAGTATTTGAATCGTGCTCTGGCAGCTGACCCTGAGGCGCCGGACATTCATCGTGACCTGGGCACCGGCTATGCCGAACTCCGCGACTACGACAAGGCGGAGAATGAATTCAAAGTCGCATTAGTCGGAGACCGCGACGGTTCGGTCCACTACAAGTTGGCCCGGGTGTATCAAGCGCGAGGAGACAAAGAGAAAGCGGCGCGCGAATTTGAGATCTCCACTTCGTTGAACAGCGAAACCCATACCAAGCTCGAGAAGCAGACGGAGCGGATCAATCAGATTGAGGGGGCGCCGTCCCACCCTTGAGCGCGGACTTGTGGATTGCAGTAACACGAGCAGGGAGCTGAGGATGAGGAGCCGGAAAGATCGTACAGCTCTCTGTAGTAGCCGAAGCATCGATCGCAAGCTTGGACCTCGATTGCGTGTTTTGCTCAGTCCGATAAACCGCGTATTCTCGCTTGCGTTGGCCATCTGTCTGGCAAACTGCTGCCTGCCTTTGCTTTCGATCTGGGCTCAGGATGATGATCTACAACAGGCTCTCATTGCTCTAAGTCAGAATCATCTGGAGGTAGCGCTCGACCGCCTCAGCGCTGCTGAACGCGAGCACCCGTCCGACGCGCGGGTTCGCAACTTCCGTGGGATCGTGCTGGTGCGCCTTGGACGGGACACCGAGGCGGCACGCGAGTACCAAGAAGCGATCCGCATCGAACCTACTCTCGAAGATGCACACAAAAACCTGGGATTTCTAGAATGGACCGAACACGATCTCGAAGGTGCCCGCACCCACCTCAAGCGGGCATTGGGCCTTGCTCCGGATGACTCCTTCGCCCATTACTATCTCGGACGAGTACTGCTCGATGCCAAGCTTTATGAGAGTGCGTTTCAAGAACTGAACCGCTCGGGAATGTCGTGGCCCTCGGACGTGGAATTCTTGATCGAGGCGGCAAACGGCTACACCGCTCTCGGGCAAAACGAGGAAGCCCGCAAAGTCACGAGTCGCCTCTCAACCATGCAGTTGAAAGATGACGAAGTCGTAAGCGTTGCGCGGCTGCTGCTTTCTGTAAATGAGAATGAGGCTGCAATCAATCTTTTTCGCAGACTTTGCGACGGTCGAGATCCAGCGTGCCCCAGATGGGCGCAATTTGATCTGGCTTTCGCATACCTCCTGACTGGAAAGTATGAAACAGCCGGCGATCGGGCGCGCGCTTTCTTAAAGACGCCGCAGCTTGGTCCCTCGGAGCCAGCCGAATCCGCGTCGGCTTGGTCGCTAATCGGAATTTCCAATGCGAATCTCCATCAAGACGAGGCTGCGCTAGAGGCTTTTCGCCAGGCTGCGAAACTTGATCCTGCGCAAGAGGAGCACTGGCTCAATCTGACGCGCGAACTGATGGAGTTGAATCGTTTCTCAGAAGCAATTTCCGCAGCTCTCGAGGGAATTGATTCAAACCCCAAGTCTTACGCCTTGCACTTGCGTTTGGGTGCAGGGTATTTAGCTATCGACCGCTACTCTGAAGCGGAAGCAGTCTTTCGCCAGTTGGTCGATGCGGGTGATCCACTGCCCACGAGTTACGTTGGCCTGGCTCAGGTCTTGCTGCGGACTGGCCGCGCAAAAGACGCGGTGGCGGAACTGGCCGCCGCCAGCCAGAAGCTTGGACCCAATTTTCTCATCAACTATTTTCAAGGCTTGGCTCTGGATCGTGCCGCGAGACCGGGAGAGGCCGTGCCTGTATTGCAGGAAGCCATTCGACTGAATCCCGACAGCGCCGAAGCCCATTTGGCTCTGGGAAAGAGTGAACTGGCGATTGGTCGAGTGGTTGAGGCGACGGCGGAGCTTCAGGAAAGCCTCCGACTCAGCCCTGGAAATCTCCAGGCTCAGCGATTACTTAGTCAGGCGTATCGGCGGGCCGGGGATGCACAAACTGCAACCCGTTACGCAGAACAAACAACGGAAGCCCCGCCGTCAGCGGTACCCGACCTGCTGGGAGACTTTTTGCCGCCGGAATGGGAGACTCCGCAAAAGGCTCCGGGAGAACGGTCATCCCAGACTCAAAGAAGTCGGTAGCAGGAGTTTACTGGTGCTGCGGACTCATGTCATCTGCGGTTGAGGTTTCGTCTACTCGAAGAATCTGGTCGCCACGCACATTCTCGAGAGTCTGCCGAATACCGCTCGGCCAACGGATCTCAATTGTTTTCGCGGTGGCGTCGAGCCCGAGACCGAAATGGACTCGTTTGTCGCTCGATGACAAGTAACTGCCGGCGGTTGTTACGGTCGCGAATTGCGAGCCTTGCGAGGTCACAATCTTCACCACTGCCCCGATCGCGTCCCGGTTGCTTTTGTGTCCGACGAGTTGAAGAGTCAGCCAATGGTTCGCTGTCGTGGTCTCGTTGTGCAGTACATGAAGTGGGCCGTCATTGGTGGTGACAACGGCGTCCACTCGTCCGTCGTTGTCGATGTCTCCTATCGCCAGGCCGCGACCGACCCATGGCTGCCGAAACACGTCTCCTGCCTCTTCTGAGACGTCGAGAAAGTTTTTGCCAGTGTTCCTGGCCAACAACATGGGTTCGCGCTATCGAAGATTAGGGAAGGTCAACGCGATCGTATCCAGATCGTGCCCCTGAGCGATGAGAAGGTCCTTCCAGCCGTCGTTGTCAAAGTCCAGAAATTGCACGCCCCATCCAGAGTGGTTCATGGTCATTCGACCGATGCCGGAAGGGTACGTTTCGTAATTGAAAGTGCCATCGCCATCGTTTCGATACACCGCATACATTTGGGCGGCCAAGTCAGTAATAATTAGATCGGGAAGCCCATCATTGTCGTAATCGCCGAAGACCACTCCCATTCCGGCATAAGCGTGTCCCTCTCCGTCGACCGCTACACCAGACATTAGTCCAACTTCCTCAAAGGTGCCATCACCCTTGTTGTGATAAAGAAACTCTGACATGGAATCATTGGCAATAAAAATATCGATGTGGCCGTCGCGGTCGTAGTCCGCGAGTGCGATCCCCAGTCCTTTGCCTGGTTTGGCGATGCCGATCTTTTGTGAAACCTCGGTAAAGTGACCGTTGCCATCATTGTGATACACCAGCGGACTGATGGGATGGAACACATCGGGCGTGCAATAGGATCGGTACCCTTCTCTTCGTTCGCCGCACCAAATCTCGTCAAAATCCCACTGCACATATCGGAGAACGATTAAGTCGAGCCGGCCATCATTATCCAGATCAACCCACGCTGCACTGGTCGACCAACCACTGGCGCCAACCCCTGCTTTTTCCGTGACATCGGTGAAGGTACCGTCGCCATTATTGTGGTAAAGCTTGTTGCCGCCGTAGCCAGTTACATATAAATCTTCGTAGCCATCATTGTCATAGTCGCCGACTGCGACACCCATTCCGTACCCTTCACCTTGAAGGCCCGCTTTTTCTGTGACATCTTCGAAGGTGCCATCTGCCTTCTGATGAAAGAGGCGGTTCCAATGCTCGGGCCGCGTCTTTTGTGGGATCGTCCCTTTCGGCGTCGGATCGCTCAACGGCGCTCCGTTCACGGCAAAGATATCCAGACGTCCGTCATTGTCATAATCAAATAAAGCGACTCCCGAGCCCATGGTTTCGATCAGGTACTTCCTGGAAGTGTGTGAAGCAACGTGCTGGAAATGCAGACCCGAGGCCGTGGTCACGTCAGAAAATTTGGGCTGAACTGCCGTCGTTTGCTTTAAGGCGAGAGTAGATTGCTGTGACGACAGAGTGGCGGCAAATACTAAGAAAACCAACAGGGCGATATGTCGACCGACTAGTGTGAGCAATCGATTTTGTCTGCCGGTCAAGCGACCTACTTGGAGTCTTGAATCGATTCGCCACCGCCCGCTTCCTGTTTTTTGTCGGGATTCAATCTGGAAAGATTTTCATACTCGGCGAGTTCGCGGGCACTCGCTTCCGCATTGTGCTGCGCCCGGTAAACCTGCGCCAGCAGATAATGGGGAGCGGCTGCAGTCGGGTCGACTTTGGCGGCGGCGGCAAATTCGACTTTTGCGCTCTCCAGATCGTTTTGTGCCCGATAGCACTTCCCCAGCAGCAAATGGATCTGCGGCAGATTGAGTTGTCCCTTCTGCGCCATGCGCAAGTACTTTTGGGCTTCCGCAAAATGGGCCTGCTGCACGGCTATATCCCCAAGATATAAATTCGTCATGGGATCATCGGAATTTTCTTTCAGCGCAAGCATGAATTCGGTCTCAGCGCCGTCGAGGTGATGCTGCGCCCAGTAGGCGACGCCGATCGAATAGTGAATTCCAGGGGCGTCCGGACGCTTGTCGAGCGCAGCCCGGTATTCCTTGGCGGCTTCAGCATAGTGTTCTTCTTCCGCGTAGATCTCGCCCATCAATGCGTGCAGCTGAAAAGAATCCGGGTCAAGATTCTTGAGGCGGTCGATCGCTTGCAAAGATGCACTCTTGTGGATTCGTGCCACCTGATACAGTGCGTCTGCATCCTTGGGATTCTCAGCCAGAGATTGGTTTAATTGTGAAATCGCATCGTCGATGCGCCCCGAGGATTGCAGCGCGAGCGCAAGATAGTAGTGGCAGCGCGGGTGCGGCTTTGGAGTCGCCAATTCCCGCTCGAAGCTTTGGGTCGCGCGAGGAAAATCATTTTTTCCAAAGTAGGAGACGCCGAGGAAAAAGTTGACTTCAGGGTACTTGGGTTCACGCGCCAGAACCTGCTCGAAATGCCCGATGGAATCATCAAATCTTAGTTCCGTCTGCTCTAGAACTCCGAGGCGCTTCAGCACCTCGAGATTTCCAGGAGCCACCTTCATCGCCTGCTCGTAGATGCGAGCCGCGCCTGCGTAGTCTCCCGCCCTCTCCGCGACACGCGCTTGTCCAAGCAGTGCCTCCAGGTCGTTTTGACTTGTGGCTGCTGGTGCAGAGACCATGATCGCACTGAGCAGAAGAACGAAGAGCGGCCAGGCCTCGAAGGCCGGTTTTAGTGCAAAACGAAAAACATGTGGCAGCCAGCGCACGATTCTCGAAGATCGACTCAAGAGTATGGAACCAGCGACAGTTTACTATGAGGCCATCCCGCTGTGAGGTTGCCATCAGCTGGCACCGTTCCGAAAATGAGGGGTTGCTACGAAACATCAATGAATTCGCCGGACGGCTACCAGGGAGGTCGAATTAGGCGCGCCAGAGACGGTTCGTGAACGGATCAGGGCTTCAAACCAGACATTTTCGGTAAAGCTGTCTGAGACCGGAATTCCCAACGAGCGCTGGAGTTGGTGCCGATTTTCAGGTTCAACCAGGAACCGCCCCGCGGCCTCCGTACCCTCTTGCTGAAGCCCCTGTAATATCAAAACACTTCCATCCTGTGTAGTGTTGGGAAGAAGAGCAATGGTCGCGTAGTCATCGCCCTCCTTGCCGGTCCACCGCAGGCCTTCGTATCGTGCTTGTTCGCCGGGCAAAGGCTTTGTATTCACAAATGCTTTCGCACTATTGCCGACGGCCGCCTCACTCTCGCGAAAATTAAGTCTGTCCTGGAAAAGTGATACCCACGGGTTGGATGCCGGGCTGCCGATGAAAATGTAGTTCTCATGGTCGAGGTCGCGGATTCTTAGATCTCTGGCGGATCGCACAGAAACTTGCTTCTGTAATGGTCCGGCTATCTTCATTAGAGAAACAGTGTTGGCGACGTCTGCAAACGACGTGAGCGTCGAATTGGATATATAGTCGGCAAAGCGGGTTCCGGCCTTGCCAAATTTGAAATCCGCAGAACTCTGCGGGAAGTCTCGCTGTAAGTATTGCTCGAGCGAACCGCGTTCCCCGGTCAGAATCCGGAACATACCGTAGTTGCCATCCGCAACCACAATAACGGTTTGGTGCCGTGTGTCGAAGATTTGAGGAAATGGCCACGGAGGATTGGCGGCGTGAGGTGTGCTTCGAACGCTAGTCAGCTGGGGATAAAGGATTAAAGCCACGCAAAGGACGGTCAGCACCCCACACAGTACCCAGGGCAGAATCCTGCGATTGAAACGCGGTACGATCCGTTCAATTACCGGCGTAGCCAAGCGTGGAGTCTCCACCGCCCTGGCGACTCTGAACGTTGGCGCGTACGCGCCCTTGGGTATTTCAATAATCAGCGGTTCATCGCGCCCGACTCCATCAAAGTATTCGTGCAGCTTCAAGCGAAGCTGTCGCGCATGCACCCTTACAGAGCTGTCTTCGAGCGGGCTGTATCCCGCAGGCTTGTGAAACAGCGCCTCGCCAATGTGTTGTTCAGTTAATTCATGGGCGTAGCCACGGATCGTCTGCTCGGTGATGTATTGGAGCAGATCACGCAAACGTCCGCTTTTCTGAAAAGGCGGACTAGCGACTATGCGCTGAATCAACTGCCATCGCTCGTCACTCAAGGGATCGTCAATGACTGCGGGATGGCTGGCAGGGGTGCTCATGGAGAGCGATGTGGTGGTCTACGACTGAAACAATTGCACGAATCCTACCATACCGCAACGCGAAATCAAATCGCGCAAGAGATCGTTGCAGAGTAGAGAGAATTGGCATGTGAATCACCATGAATTCACAAGCTACACCCTTGTCTCGGCGTTTTAATAATGTCTTTATACTACTGCACCGCAAAGTGGGGTTGTTCCCTTCTCCGTATGCGTTTCCGTATATGGAATACGGGAGTCCAGAGAAATTTGCTGAAGGAGGCCGCAGTGAAAGACTTCTTGCGTCTGCTCTCTTTTTCGTGGCTGTTCAGTGTGGTTTTGGTCGTCGCGGTTGGGGCACAGACGACGAATGGCGGCATTCAAGGCACCGTAGTTGACGCCGGCAATGCTGCTGTCCCGGGAGCAACTGTCACTGGGCGAAATATGGATACCGGGCTCGCGGTTACCGCGACGACCACGGGCGCTGGTCTGTATTCACTACCGAACCTCCCGCCTGGCCGATACGCCGTCACCGTCGAAGCCAAGGATATGAAGAAGTACACCCGAGAAGGAGTGACGGTGGGGACAAATAGCACCGTCGGGTTGGACGTGCAACTGCAAGTGGGCTCGACCTCAGAAAGTGTAACCGTTGCGGCCGATGCTGCCCAATTGGAGACCGAAACTTCAGACCTGGGATCGAACGTGCAAAGCAGCTTGGTTGCTAACCTGCCCCTGGAGGTATCTGGGACGATTCGCAACCCCGTACAGTTCATCACACTCATTCCAGGTTTTGTGGGAAACGTTGGCAACGACCCCGGAAGCAATTCGACGGATGACTTCAAGGTGAATGGCGGTCAAGAGGGTGGGACCGACATTCTCGTCGACGGAGTTTCAATTTCTCTGGTCTCCCCGAACACGCAGTGGAATAAAGGCGTTTCCACGGAGGCGGTACAGGAATTCAAAGTGCTTCAGAGCAATTTCGCGCCCGAGTTCGGCGAATCTGGAGACGGCATCGTTAATCTCACCATGAAGTCCGGCACCAACGCTCTTCATTTTTCGGCTTACGATTTCCTGCGAAATCGCGTTTTGGACGCCAACAGTTGGTTGAACAACCTTCAAGGGCTCAAAAAGAACATCAATACGCAGAATGATTTTGGCTTTACCGTGGGCGGACCCGCGTATCTGCCTCATCTGTACGACGGGCGAAACAAGCTTTTCTTCTTCTTTGACTATGAGGGTTTTCGATTTCAGACTGGCGGCAGCAACCCTACCAGTCTGCCAAACGAGAATTTCCGCGCTGGAAACTTCGCAGCTCTTTGCACTGAGGGATTTAGCAGCGGAGTTTGCAGCAACACCAGCCACCAACTTTATGATCCTACAACGCACAACCCGATTCCCGGCAATGTGCTATCGAACGATCCCAACTACACCGAAAGTACGGTGATGAAAAATGTCTTTGCTTTGCTTCCCCCGACCAACGGAAGTCTGCAGAACAATGTCATTGACCGCTCGCTATCGCAAACTCGAGCGAATCTATGGGACCTCAAGGTTGACCTGATTGTTTCAGATAAGCAAAGGATCTCGTTCGGCTTCGACTACGACAACACAAACACCGGCGGTAGTTCGGACCTTGGCCCGATCTTTGGTTCGCACACGCCTCAGAACACCCGGTATGCGCGGTTTGGGCACAACTACGTATTCACCCCCACGGTAGTGAATCAGTTCCTGTTCGGATTCAGCCGACGATTCAGGGGAGAGGTAGCAAACAGCTTGGGGCAGGGATACCCCGCCAAGATTGGGCTCACCGGAGTGCAGAATACAACCTTTCCATGTATTAAGTGGGCGGGAGGATTTAACTACAACGTAAATAATTGCGGCGACTCACAATTCGCGGACAATGTGTATCAGATCAACGATTCCGTGAGCTGGGTCAAGGGAAAGCACACCCTTAAATTTGGTGGCGAAGTTCGGATGCTGCAATTCAATGTGAAACGGCTGACCCAGGCCTCCGGCGAGTTCGACTTCAATTCTGCGCAGACCAGCAATGCAGGAACCGGAGGAGACCCGGTCGCAAGTTCGCTTTTTGGTCTTTCCGACACCTCGACGCTGAACTATGGGGGATACAGCGGAATCCGGTACAAAGATTTTTCCTTCTACGGCCAAGACACATACAGAATGACGAGCCGCTTAAATTTGAACTACGGCCTGCGATACGACGTGGACATTCCAGCTACGGAAGCGCAGAACCGCTTTTCTGCGGTTGACCCCACCCTCCCCAACCCCGGTGCCGGAGGCATTCTGGGAGCGTACACCTACTTTGGTAGCGGCACTGGTCGGAACGGCCGAAAGCGTCCACAGGATGTCTACAGAAAGGCGTTCGGTCCTCGTATAGGATTCGCGTATAGTTTCAACGACAAAACCGTACTGCGCGGCGGTTACGGAATTTTCTACCAACCCCTGAAAGAAGGATCCTTCGCCGATCAGGATAGTTTGGGATTCTTCAATCGGCAGACGATAAGTCCAACCAATGGCGGTCCCCTACAGATGGATAAAGGCGTGCCCCATCTCTTCCCGGACTCCGGACCGTTTACTCCGGAAGGGCAAAATGGCAGCAATGGGGTGATTATTGTGCCGGCCAACAGCGGCCGCCCCGCTGACATTCAGTCCTGGAACTTGGATGTACAGCGGCAGATCGCCAAGAATCTCTCGATTAGCGTGGCGTACGTAGGATCAAAAGGGACTCATCTCCCAGCGCTAAACTGGCTTCCCAATCAAACGAACCCTTCGGTGCTTCCCCTGTTCTCAACCATTGGCTCGGATTTGAAAACAGACTCGAGTTGCTTGACGGGCGCGTCAACGACTCCGTGTCCGAACGCTATTGCTGCCGGTGTCAAGATTCCTTACGCGGGATTCACCGGACCCATCGACCAGATCTTTCGGCCCTACCCTCAATATGGCAACTTCAACCTGGAAGACAATTCCTTCACCCCGGATCGCAGCGGGAACTCGACCTATCATGCAATGCAGATGCAGTTGAACAAGCGCTTTGCTCAAGGTCTCAGCTTCCTGGTGTCATATACGATTTCAAAGAACATCACCGACGCCGATTCCGCAGGACCGGGGGTTTCAGGATTCATCGGCACCAACAGCTTCGCAGGGGAAAATTCGTACAATCGAGCGGCTGAAAAGGCTGTGAGCCAACTCGACACGCCGCAGAGCCTGGTAGCCAGTTTCTTTTACGAACTGCCGGTCGGGCGTGGAAAGCATGTCTTGAACAAAGGCGGGGCAGTGGATCGTGTGGTTGGTGGCTGGTACGTTGCCGGCGTCGCGTCGTACCAGTCTGGTATGCCTACAGAGGTCTACCAGAATTGCACCGGTACTGCTGCCGACGTGCTCTTCGGCGGATGCGAAAATTATGGCACCGACGGGGCTCGCGTAAATGTCGTGCCGGGAGTGCCTCTAACAAATAGTAAAAGTCATTTCAACCCGGCAACCACTCCGTTCTTCAACTCCGCTGCTTTCTCACTAGTAAATACGGCGGGATCAGGTCTCCCACTCACCTTCGGCAATGAGCGTCGTACGCTTGCCGGTGCGCGCTCGTTTGGCGGTCGAAACGAGGACTTCACGCTCGGCAAGAGAACTCGACTGTTCGGGGAGAGGGCGAATCTCGATTTCCGGGCGGAATTCTTTAACATTTTCAATCGCCATATTTTCCAGCAACCTGGCGGGCCGAGCGGATTCGCCACGCCCCTGGGTACGCCGTTCGTTCCGGCAGGTGGCCCCGGGTGCAGCGGCCCACTCGCTTGCGGATTTGGCGCGGTTGCAAGTGCCAGCGGCCCGCGCACGATTCAGTTTGGGTTGAAAATCGAATACTGACCCCCGGCAAGTTCCTGCCGAGGATCCACTCTCGGCAGGAACTTGATCGCAATCGTAATCCTCGAATCGTTACATGAGCCTCCTCGATCGGCGCGGCTTCATGAAGACCTGTCTCGCTACTGCCGCGGGAGCCTCGCCCCTTTCCATCGAAGGGCGCAGAGCTCTCAGCTTATTTTCAAAAGAGGGAGAGCCTTCATTCACCAGTCTCGAAACTGGTGATCAGCAACTGCGAGTCTCTCGAGATGCAACGGCCTTCGGCTTCCAGAATTTTCTGCGAGTGGAAAACGAATGGCGCCCCGCCACTCTACCAGGCATTCCCCTGGTGACCGGCCCTTCATTTCCCTTGAGAGCTAGCCGCGTCTCCAGGAAGGATTCCGAACTGATCTGCGAAGGCTCAGCCTCAGCCGAAGATTTCGATGGAAAATCCTTTTCGTATAGTTGGAATGCCGATATCTCAGCTCGCAGCCAAGGCGCTGATCTCGCGTGGTTTCGGTTTCGCACGACGCTCAACCTGCCTCGCGCAATCAGTCTCCGCCAAGGGAGTCAGGTTGAACCTCAAATCGTCATTTGGCTGAATTCTAATTCCACCCTTATGGAGGGCCAGTCAGGAAGCTGGAGGCGCGTGCTGCTACAACAACCGACACGCAACTCGCTCGGCGCATGGGGTAACGATCTGCCGGCTCTCTATCTGCTCGATCAGAATGTCGGCGTCGAGACCATGATGTATTTCGATGTGAGCGATATGGACTGGATGGGCATCGAGAACATTCCCCGCTTTCTCGTTTATCGCTGCTCCAGCATCACCCGGATCGAACGCGACGGCACTCAACGCCTTGGTGTCGGCCTTATTGCAGATCAGGCCACAGGAAATGTGCTTCCAGCCGGCGAAATCAAATTTACCTACTGGCTGCTACAGAGGCCGCTCACGACGTTGCTGACCGAACAACAGGCGGTGACTCGCTGGATGCAGGCACTGCTTCCTCTGTTCGAAGAGAAGTTGGCTTGGCCGCCGTGCGCCAGTAGTTGGAAAGATTTTGCCGGCGGAACAGTCTCGGACTTGCAAAACAAAGCCGAGACCCAAGTTCAAGCTGACGGGCACACCGGCCTGGGCGCATACGTCAAGGAAAGTTCAAAGCTTTGGAAACAACCTGCTAACAATTTCGAATTGATGACCCTGGCCGACGTCCTCTGGCCCTCTCTACTCTATCTTCGCGTGCATCCTTCGCCATCGTTCGCCGCAGAATGCAAAGAACTAACCGACGATCTGCCCGGTTTTTATCATTCGGACACGCATAGCATAAGCAATGATTTCGTGCGCTCTCCGAACGAACGGGCGGACTCATGGTATCCGTTCGAAAATGCCTTGATTAAGTATCCAATGATCGGAAGCCTGGCGGGATCAGGGCAAATCAAAGATCATTTCCTGGATGCCTTCGCAACTGCGGAGAAGATGGCGCACGACTACGACTACCTTTTTCCGATTTATTACGAAGTCTCCACTTTGCAAGCCCAAGGCGCCGGCACAAATTACGCCGTGGGCGGCCTGTATGCGTGGGCCGCGCTAATCGCCAGCCGTCTAACCGGAGACGGGCACTACCGCGAGGAAGCGAAGCGAGCGACCCACGCCCTTTGCACCATGCCCGCGGAGCGGCTTTTTCATGAACCGCAAGAGCTTGCTTACGGTGCATTGGCCGCCGCCGAACTTGGCCTGGACGAGCAGGCGAATTATCTCTTGTACGAACAACTGCAGATGTTCTACTGGTACTCCGATCCGAGTCAGAAAACCCACGATATTCGCGGCATGGTGCAGGCCGCCGCTTCGATCCTTTATCCCGCGTTCAAAGAGAACGTTGAAGCCATCCTGCCTTGGACGGGAATCATGAAAAGGGGAATTGTGATCGAAGGCCTGTTGCGCTTCATGGACCAGCAGCGCCGTAACAATTTTAGCTTCTTCGAGAAATGTTCGGGCGACCGCCAGAACGTGGCGATGGGATTCATCCCATTCGAAAACCTAGGAACTTTGGAATTGGGCGGACAAACAGGGAACGTGGGAAAAGAAATCTACGGTGCAGGTGAGTGCCTTTGGATGTATCTCATGTTTGAGGCTCTGGGCCGGGTGAGCGATCGCGAGTTGATGATGGTAAATCTCGATCTGCTCGATACCCTCGACGCGCAGCAGTTTCCTCCTCGCCAGCTCAATTTTGTGCTTTACAACCCGACGGGAGAAGTCCGGTCTGCAACCATCACGATTCCAGCGGCGCAAGGGGCGAATGTCCGTTGGAGCAAGGACGGCAAGGCAATCGCTGAAACACTGAACGTTCCCGGGCGAGCGATACTGCGTCTGGTGGCGGATTTTTGACGTGAGTGATCTTTCCAACAGCGGTAGCGTCCCAGAAGGCGATTCTAAGTGGTCGCGGAAGGAAGGTATAAATTTCATGCCAAATATCTTGACCGGCGCACGCGGCCGCATCCCCTGCTTCGCGCTGGTTGCGATAATAGCGACGGCGACCACAACAGAAATCCGCGTACCCTTCGGAACGTGGGAGCGAGCTTCCGATGCTCCCATCATTTCGCCCCAAGGAGAAGGTTTCGAATCAGCCGGCACCTTCAATCCTACGGTGGTGAAAAACGACGGGAAGTTCGTAATGCTGTATCGCGCCCAGGACCATCAAGGCAAATCATCCCTCGGTTACGCCACCAGTGACGACGGCATTCATTTCGTAACGCGACCCGAGCCCGTGATGGTCGCCGAGGCGCCTTACGAAAAAGGCGGCGGCGTAGAAGATCCCAGATTGGTGAAAATTGGGGATACGTTCTATCTGACTTATACGGGCTACAACAATCAAGGAGGCACTGGGATGCATGCAGACGGCCCGATCCATGGCGATGCGCAGCTGTGCATGGCAACGTCGACTGACCTGATCCATTGGAAGCGGGTTGGCGTCATCATGCCTGCCTATAAAGGGAAGTGGAATGTTGGATGGACCAAGTCCGGAGCGATCGTTCCGGAGAAAATAAATGGCAAGTACTGGATGTACTATCTCGCGGATGGCGCCCATCAGCTGACCCAGATGGCCATCGCGTATTCCTCCGACTTGCTGCACTGGACGGACGCGCTTGACCACCCAGTTCTGTCCAGTCGCCCGAAATCATTCGATTCTCAAGTCGTCGAACCTGGCCCAGCTCCGGTCATCACCAAGGACGGTATTTTCCTGATTTACAACGGGGCGGACGACCACAACGTGTATCAGACCGGGTGGGTCGTGTTTGACAAAAATGATCCGACGAAAGTCCTAGCTCGGGCCCAGGAACCAATCTTTATGCCGGTGCACGACTGGGAAAAGAACGGACAAGTGCCGAACGTTGTATTCGTCGAGGGCCTGGTTCGTGACGGCGGTCGATGGTTCTTTTATTATGGCGGCGCCGACAAATACGTGGGAGTAGCCACGGCCCCGGCTCGTTGACAGCCCCACGCCCATCATGCGGATCTCGCGCCGTCAATTCATCTCCAATTCAGCCGCTACCGGCATCGCCGGAATGGTCTTTGGGCGGGATGTAGCCAGAGCAACGAGCACGCTGCCGCGCGATGTTAAGGTGAGCCTACGAGGCTCGGGAGATGCTCGACAGGGCTATCAAGCGCTTGTTCTCTTCGACGGCCAACCCGTTGCTCAAGGCGGCGGCGAATTTTCTGCGGTCTTTCAAAATAGCGATCGCAGTCTCGAACAGCGGATAGAAAACTGGCGCGCCACTTCCTGCACCGGGACCGACCAACATCTGCTTCTCGAAGGTGAGTGCAAGCTCACAAATCTCAACGCCACAGTGTTTGCGCAGGTGGAGTATCGCGTGATCACTCCTCAAGTGGTGCGGAAGGAGATTCTATTCCGCCAAGTTGATACGTACGAGTTGTTCTACCAGGTAAGTAATCGTTTGCAGCCGCTGGAACCGCCAACAAGCTTTTGGAGCTTCAATCAGGTTAACTGTGGAGGCGGACCTTTGCACGAGTATTTCCCTGCGGCAGGTTTTCGCACCAGCGCCGACCTCGCAGTGGGCCTGCTTACCGACTCCGGCTATCGCAATAGATGGAGCCGCATCATCCGGCGCGATGGCAAACCCACAAAACCAGCGCCCCGCGAAATCCCCGACGTGAACCTTTATTACGTTTGTCGCGGGATTGAGCGCGACATGCACCAGTTCTTCGTGAAGCAGACTTTCGGCGAAGCCCTTGTGGGTAGCGACAACCCGGCTTCGAGCGTTGTTGTCTCTCTGCCGCCAATATCCGACTGGCGCAAGCAGGGCGACTTGAGTCTGGAAGATCGGGACGGAACGACGGTGCTTACATTCCAGAGCACCGAGGCCGGCGCGGTCATTCCATTTCCCGCGAAAGAAAATGAGATCTATTCGTTAAGCTTCTCCTACCGTTCACTTCAGCCGTTTTCCGTCCAGGTTTGGGACGTTGATCAACATCTGAATCGGCTGGAGAACGTCTCCCTTTACAACGACCGTGTTCCGGCATCCTCGGCGGAGTGGTCAGAATTCCGGACCGAGGTGCTCTTTACCTCGTTACTGGGAGACGGCGGCGCTCTGCACATTTCGACGGCAGAATCCGAGCAAGACATCGAAGCGCAACCCGGCGCAGGCACGCTAAGAATTGAACTTCGAGAACTGCAACTTACGCAGCTCTCCACGCGTTTGCAACCCTATCATCGTCTCGAAATGGATCATCCGGAAACGAAGACATCTTTCATCTTCGTTGATGATCGGATTCCAAACACACTTCGCGATCACCGTCTTGCTTCCCAACGCTTTCTTGCCGATGGTCTTGGCTTCCGCGGAGGCGACACAGAAAAGGTCCTTTACTCTGATTTGATGATGCTTTGCTGGTCCGCGAGCCCGGAGTACCGTCATCCGATGATCGCGCCCAGCATTTGGTATTCAGCCGCGGGTGAGATGTACATGCGCGACAGCTTTTTCTCCGCCAACGGTATTCACAGTCGCGAATTGAATGAGGGAGTGTTCGATCTCTGGGCAGCAAACCAAGGCGAGGATGGTGCGATCAACACTCTGGTAGAGCCGTACATGGCCAATCTTGAGCGCAAATCAAATGACTCGACTCCATTGTGGCTGATGTGGGCGCTCGAGAATCGTAGACGCTTAGGCACCATATTGCCGATGGAGAAACTTCGAAAAGCGGCGGAATACTGTTTGCGAACATACGATCGCCGGCATGACGGTGTTTGCTCCGCCCAGTTCGTCATGGGACAACTCGACGTTATTGATTATCCCGAGGGCACTTCTGAGCTCTGTGAAAACCAGGGCATGCTGGCCGTGACACTACGCGTGATCAAGGAACTTAAGATTCCAGGTGTAAGCGAGAAAATCTCAGAAGCCTACATCGAGAGGACCGAGAGCGCCTATCGCTCGTACTACGATCCGACCCTGAAATTTGTCCGCCCCGCCCGGAAGATCAGCGATGCCATCGGTTTTGGAGAAATCTTTCCCGAGTTCCTTTCTCTCTGGTTGTTCCAACGCAAAATCCTCACGGATGCGATGCTGATCAACCATCTCGATCGAATCCCTGTGTTGATGCCCAGAAAAGATGCTCCCTACCCGGCGGCCGGCGGCACTGTGCGTCCGGTCTTCATCGGCCTCAAACCGGATGGCAAAGGATGGGACTACTTCACAGATGAGTGGCATCCCATGATCAGCAAAGAACACGGCGCCCATTACGCAAACCACGACATGGACGGCGTCTACTATAACGGCGGGAGTTGGATGCGAATTGAGATTTGTGGATACGTGGCAGGGAAACTGCACGGATGGACAAAGGCGGATCAAGCGATTGCTAATCGGTTATGGGCGGAGATTAATATCTCTCCCGACTTCCCCACAAGCCAGGAATACCTGGCCACGGATCCGAGGCATCCATTCTTCGGGTACCACCGAGTATTTGCCTGGAACGCATTTGTACTGCGTGCGCTGGAGATGGCGGGGCTACGCACACCTGAAATGGACCCCGACCATCCCAAACATCGTGTCGCTTAATGGTAGGTATAGCACCGTACAATAAGCGGCATGAAAGACCTAAAGAATCGGGTTGCTCTGATCACTGGCGGTAGTCGCGGGATAGGGGCGGCAATCGCCATCGCGCTGGCTAGAAGCGGCGCCGACGTGGCGGTCAACTACCGTGAAAGAGCCGACGCTGCGAAAGCAGTTTGTGGCGAAATCACCAGCATCGGAGGCAAGGCAGTCGCTGTTCAGGCCGACGTGTCGCTCGCTGTCCACGTAGGGCGCATGATCGCAGAAGTGGAGGACTCCCTCGGTAGCATCGATATTCTCGTTAACAACGCGGCCATTGCACACCCCTGCAAGTTTGAGGAAATTACTGAGGAAGAGTGGGACAGAATACTTACGGTGAATCTAAAGTCGGTCTTCCTGGTCACCCAAGCGGTGATTGGCGGCATGCGAAAACGCAAGTGGGGCCGGGTCATCAACCTGTCGTCCGTCGCGGCACAGACGGGCGGGGCCGTCGGAGCGCACTATGCCGCATCGAAGGCCGGAATCATCGGGCTGACTCACTCCTGCGCCTCGTCATTCGTTCGAGATGGCATCACCGTCAACGCCATCGCCCCCGCGCTCATCGAGACAGACATGGTAACCAGCAACCCGAACGCGCATCCTTCTCTTATCCCCATGGGACATTTTGGCTCCGTTGACGACGTTGCGTCGGTTGCAGTAATGCTTGCAATGAACGAATACATGACGGGGCAGACGCTATCTGTCAATGGTGGCTGGTACATGAGCTAGTCGGCGGCTCTATCTTCTCAGCGCGGTGTTCCTTCCGATCGTGCCCTAGACGAGTCGCGCTTTGACGCGGGGTTGATGATGGCTGCCCGCATTTCTCCCTCAACCATCCGGGACATGCTGAAGCCGAAGGGAAAGATGGTGGGCGCTATAGGATTCGAACCTATGACTTCCACCGTGTGAAGATGGCACTCTACCGCTGAGTTAAGCGCCCGCGAAGGGAGTATACACCGCCAATGACTGGGCCTTTGTTTTCAACGAGAAAGCTTGTAGCAGGACTGGCCACTGAGGGTGTTATACGTGGTTTTTTGGATGGTGTCCAATACTTTGGACACCAAAATCCAGACGTAATCTTTTACGGAACAGATGCGATTCGGATTGGGGGTTTGGGGCTAGCTGGGTCGGATTACGAGCAGGGAGACTTGACGCGTGGCCAAGTCTAGGCGTAATGTTGCGGCCAAATAGGCGAGCCCACTCGTCATTTATCTCCGCGCGTGAAATCCTTGCCCAACTCTGTTTCGGGCACCTTTTATCCTATTGGGATCGGCTCCGTAGAGGCTTTATGTTCGTCAGAACAGTCTCCTCAGTTCTGTTGGTGATTGGGTCCATCCTCGTTCTCGCCGGGGTATTACTTGAGATCGGGAGACATACTGGCTGGTGATTTCATAGTCCACAACCAGTTTCGGCGAAACGCATCAGGTTACTTGGGCGACCGTTACCGCTATGCGATACGAACTAAAACGACTCGATATTGCGCTCGCTCGATTCCCAAACCACCCACACCACAACATTCGCCACCTGGCCATTAAGGATGAAGTGTTGCGCTCGGCTGGACACTCACTTTTAGTTTTGGGATGTGGCAAAGGAATCGTGGAATATCTCCTTCCCCACGGTCTTTCCTGTGTGTCGGTAGACATTGATCCGAATGAGGTTGGGGCTGCGAGAGAACTGAATCGCTTCCTGAGAAATCGCAGCTTTATGGTCGGTGACATTTACAATCTGCCGTTCCCCAAAAAGAAATTTCAAATGGTCGTGATCTCAGAAGTCATTGAGCATCTGGAGGATGACATGGGCGCGCTCAAGAGCGCCCGAGCATGCCTGGGATCTGAGGGAAGATTCATTCTCACCGTGCCGAATCGCCTCCGTTTTCACAACTGGCTCTTGCGCCTCTCAGGACGAGAACCGTTCCGGATGACCAGTGAGCACGTTCGGGAGTACACGACCTCGGAAGCCAGGACGCTTCTTGAGCAGACGGGATTTGAGATCGTGAAGCAGCGCGGAATCTGGTTTGAATTTCCGCGCCCTTACTTCGTGGAGAAGTTTGTCTCTCCATATAGCAAACTACGCTCGATGCTGGCGGCTCTTTTTCCGCACAGGGCGACCTATCTGATGTTCGTCTGTCGTCCTCGCGCGGAGATGCAAGTTCCCAGTGCGGAATTGGCAAACGCTGCCTAAAAGTCCCTGAACTCCTAAAGGTTGAGCCCATGCGACAGCTCGCCGTGGTAGCCTAATCAACGGCAGGGGCGATACGAGCTCGGACTCGATGGCCACCTGGCAGGTTCTGCCTTTTCGTATGGCACCCGACCCAAAGCCGCCGCGCTCTCCCCTATCTCCTTCCCCACCAGTGACTTCCACGGAATCATCGGAGGACGAGAAAACGAAACTTTCGGGCCACTTCGGGGTTGAAACCAATGTGAGCACTGCCGCACTTGACCGGGGCATGCTGATGGCTGCGACCACGCCCTCGTCGTTCTCGGCTGGGGTCAGCGGACCAGATTCCGACGCCGAGATCATGTTGCGCGCCAAGGCGGGCGATCAGTTGGCATTTGATTACCTGGTGCAGAAATATCGCCGTCCGATGGTCAGTTTCATGTACCGGATGGCACGCAACGCGGCGGTGGCGGAAGATTTGGCGCAAGAGGTTTTCCTCCGAGTGTATCGTTCGCGCGCAAGCTATGAAGCTAGCGCGAAATTTACGACCTGGCTCTATCGTATTGCGACCAATTTGGCGGTGAATCATGCGCGCGACACGCGCCACGAGCGGCCCGAGGTAACGGTCAGCCTCGACGAGCCGGACGATGAGAGCGGCACTACGCTCGAACTTCCGGATGCGGCGCTGACCGCTGAACAGGCGATGGTACGCCGCGAACGCATGCTGGCAATTCGCAGTAAAGTAGAGGCGCTGCCGGAGCAGCAGAGGCTAGCGGTGATCATGCACAAGTACCAGCAAATGGACTACAAACAGATTGCTGAAGTTTTGAAGAAGAGCGAGTCGGCGACCAAGTCCTTGCTCTTCCGAGCATATGAGACTTTGCGGGAACAGTTAAAAGAATTTGTTTAGTCACACTGATTTCTTGAGCGACATTGGCGAAAAAGAATTAAGGGGAAGTGGTTATGAAATGCGATGAAATTCGTGAACGGATGCCCGACATGGCGGCTGGGTACAGTCAGCCCACGGGGGACGAGGGCAAGCATCTGGAGAGTTGTGGCGATTGCGCGAAGGAGTTAAAAGCGATGCGTGAAACCATGGCTCTGCTCGATGAATGGCAAGCCCCGGAGCCTTCTCCATATTTCGACACCCGCCTGCAAGCCCGGCTCCGCGATGAAATGGCCAAACCTCAAGCGGGCTGGCTGCATTGGTTCCGGCGGCCGGTGCTGGCGGCAGGGCTCACAGTGGCCATGGGAGTTGGAGTGGGCTGGTTCTTCACCCAAAAGACTGCGACCGGCCATCATACTCAAGAAGCTTCGGTTACGGCGCCAGTGGGGACGGCGGTAAGCGATCTGCAGACTTTAGATAATAATCACGAAATGTACGCGGATTTCGATTTGCTGGATGATCTGGACTTGCAGCAGAATGTTGCAGCGAATCCATAGAACCGGTTCGAATCGTTGGTGACGGGGACTGAGCGGGGCGAAGCGCAAGGCGGGGAAATGCTGCACCGAAAATACAGAACGAACTGGCTGGCGGCCGCCGGTCTGGCGATAGCCATCGGCGTTCCCCTTCCCGGCTTAGCCTTTCGCGCAGCGCAGCAAAGGCGTTCCACTGCGACTCCTCCGCCACAACGTCAAGCGGCGCCTCGGCAACCGCAGGGTCACCCCCAAGGCCACGCTGGGGATTGGCTTCGACGCTACAAAGACTTGCCTCCCGCGGAACAGGAGCGCGAACTACAGAATGATCCCGCCTTCCGCCGTTTGCCGCCAGAACGACAGCAGCGCCTGCGGCAGCGTTTACAGCACTTTTCCAATCTCCCTCCGCAACAGCAATTGCGCGTGCTGAACCGCATGGAAACCTGGGAGCATTTGACTCCCGAGCAAAAACAACAGGCACGCCAGATCTTTAGCCAGATGCGACAGCTGCCTCCCGATCGTCAACGTATGGTAACGACGGCCGTTCGCGACTTGCGGGCGATGCCACCCGATCAGCGCGAAGCAATCATTAACTCGCCGCGATTCATGGGCATGTTTTCCGATCAGGAGCGCAACATGATGCGCGAGGCCACCCGTCTGCCCCTCGCTCCGCCTGAAGGCGGAGAGAACGGGCCGCAGGAGTAGGTTGCATTGTCGGTTGGAATCGGCGACGAAGCAATCAACTACAAGAGAATGAAAAGCACGCGTAGTATTTGTTGTCCTTATCGGTAGACATCCTTTCGATTTCCTATCCGCACAACCAAGACTCGCAACTTCTCGTCTTGAATATCGCAAATAATGCGGTAGTCTCCGACCCGATAGCGCCAAAACTCCCCCAGAGGTCCCCGCAGCGGCTTTCCAAGGCTGCGCACGTCCTCGAGTGGGGTAACACGCCGGTCCATGTAATCAAGGATGCGACGAGCAGCCGCTTTGTCCAGCTTGCGAAGTTGAGTGCGCGCAACGTCCGTGTACTCAATCGTCCAGGCCAAGGTCCCGTCTCACTTCCTGCGCAGTAAAAGTGCGACCTTGTCCTTTGCGAAGCCGTTCTACCACCTCGGCGGCGAGATAGTAGTCCTCGATTTCGTCGATGTGATTAAGAATCATCTCGCGGATATAGAAGGCCTTGGTGCGCCCAGTCTTCTCCGCTATAGCGTCGAGGCGACGCTCGATCTCTTCTGGAAGTCGGACAGAAGTAGGCATTTTAAAGGATCTATCGAATACTTGTATTCTACGTATTCATTGTATCACATCACGACCGCAGCAGATTCCGCGCAATGAAGAACACATTCGCCGGACGCTCTCCCAGCCTCCGCATGAAATATGGATACCACTCCGTGCCGAACGGCACGTAGACTCGCATGCGCCAGCCATCGCGCACCAGCCTCTGTTGCAAGTCGCGGCGAATTCCGTACAACATCTGAAACTCAAACGAATCCCGCGCAATCTTCTCCCGCGTGGCAAAGGCCTGGGCCTCGCGAATGATCTTTTCGTCGTGCGTAGCCATTCCGTGATAAACGCCGCTCTTCATCAGGATCTTCATCAACTTGACGTAGTTCGCGTCTACATCGGCTTTGCTTTCAAATGCGATGCTTGGCGGCTCCTTGTAGGCCCCCTTGCACAAGCGGATGCGGATCTTTTCCGCCAACAGTTGTTCGACATCGCTTTCCGAGCGCTTCAGATACGACTGGATCACCGTGCCAACGCTGTTTTCGTTCCCTGGCATGCGGTGCAGCTCGTGAACAAAATCCAACGTGCGCTGCGTGTAAGGAGAGCCCTCCATGTCTACGCGCACGAACCCCGGCGGCTGCATCGCTGCCGCTCTTTTTACAAGGCCCGCAACCAGGTCGCGGGCCACGGTCTCGTCCACGTCCAATCCCATGTGCGTGAGTTTCAGGCTGATGTTGGCATTGAGTTGATTCGCGACGATGGCATCGAGAATCTGGTGGTAAAGCTGCGCGCTATGCTGCGCTTCTTCGAGATTCGTGACGTTCTCGCCCAGGTTGTCGATGCTAACGCTCATGCCCGCCCGGTTTACGGCCTGGGTGACCCGCACCGCGTCGGCGATCTCCGTTCCAGCCACGAAGCGGCTTGAAACACGATGTCCGATTGCAGACCGCTCTGCAAAGCCCCGCAGAAAACGATTTTCAGAAAGATGGACGAAGAAGGCCCTCAGCATGAAGTACCTGCCAGGTCGAGGATGAGATAAAAAGGAATGCCGCCCGCTAGTAGGAAGACCACAGAAGTTTGTATCACAACCCAGCCAAACCGCAGCTAGAACCGCGCGAAGATCAGTACGAATCACTAACGGGTCCGAACCACTACGGGTCAGGGTGTCCCATTTCTCGCATCCTTCGCGAGAAGTGGGCTTTTGGAGTGCGGTTATTCAAGCAGAAACCTTGGTTTCGACCACATAATCTTCCCTCAGCGCATCCGCAACCGGCTGATCCAGAGTTTTCTGCTGGAACCATCCGGGATACGTTGGCCTGGGTGCAGTCAAATCGTCGAGTTCCTTCATCTCCGCCGGAGTAAGCCCAACATTCAGGCTCCCTAGGTTGTCGTCAAGCTGCGAGACTTTGCTGGCGCCCAATAAAATTGAAGTCACATGCGACTTTCCGAGCAGCCAAGCCAACGCAATCTGGGCGACTGTTGCCTTATGCCGGCCAGCGATCCCTTTCATCTTCTCAACCAGGTCGTAGCCCTTCTCTTTGTCATGGGGCAGGAAGTCGAATCCCGAGATTCGTCCTTTGCCGCCGGAGGGATCCTCACGCGTGTACCGGCCGGTGAGGAAACCGCTGGCCAACGGACTCCACACCACAATGCCGATGCCGGCGTCGCGACAGAAAGGGACGACTTCGTGTTCCAGATCCCGGCCAACCAGCGAGTAATACATCTGCGCTGCGACCAGCGGTGAATAGTTATGCGCCTTCTGGATGCCCACGAACTTCGCGGCCTGCCATGCCGTCCAGTTGGAATAGCCCACGTAGCGGACGAAGCCGCGTTGCACCAGATTCTCCAGCGCGCGGGCGGTTTCTTCGGCAGGCGTAAACGGATCGAACTTGTGAATGGAGAGCAAATCTATGTAGTCGGTGCGCAAACGGCGCAAGCTTCCCTCCGCCGCGGCCAACACGTAGCGATAAGAAGCGCCGGCCTGGATAAGCGGCTCACCCGATCGGAATCCAACCTTAGTCGAGATGACCACGTCTTTGCGGCGCGAGCTTAGAGCCTGGCCGAGGATCTTTTCGGTTTCGCCGTTCGTATACACATCGGCCGTGTCAAAGAAGTTAATGCCGGCGTCGAGCGAACGGCTGATCAATGTCTCCGCTTCCTGCTGCGGGGTCTTCGCGACCGTGGCAAAAGGAGAAGACGGGTCCGCAGTGCCAAACGTCATCACGCCAAACGCCAACCGGGAAACGATGAGACCGGTATTGCCGAGCCGAACGTATTGCATGGGAATCCTCGCAGGAACACGTCAGGATAGATTACAAACAGAGGCCCGTGGATTCACGAGCGGGAATGCGGACTATTTGCCCTGCTCTTCCAGGAACTTCTCCACTTCCATCGCGGCCATGCAACCGGTGCCCGCGGCCGTGATGGCTTGCCGATAGCGGCGGTCCTGCACGTCGCCACAGGCGTAAACTCCGTGCACCCGCGTGAAGACGTAGTTGTGCGTTTTGAGGTAGCCGTCGGCGTCCATGTCGAGCTGGCCTGCAAACATCTTCGCATTGGGCTCGTGGCCGATCCCAAGAAACAGTGCGCTGGTAGGGAAATCCCATACTCTGTCCGTTTTTACATCGCGCAGCTTGAGCCCGGTGACCTCCTTGTGGTGCACGTCGTAAACATCTTCCACCACAGTGTTCAGCAGGAAGTGAATCTTCTCATTGTGCTGCGCGCGGTCCAGCATGATCTTGGAAGCTCGAAAAACATCGCGCCGATGAATCACCGTCACCTTGGTCGCGAAGCGGGTGAGAAAGAGCGCTTCCTCCATCGCCGAATCTCCGCCGCCGACTACGACGATCTCTTTTCCCGTAAAGAAGAAGCCGTCGCAGGTCGCGCACGACGAAACCCCGTGGCCGATCAGCTGCTGCTCATGCGGCAAGCCCAGCCAGCGCGCCGAAGCTCCACTGGCAATAATCAACGTCTGCGTGTGAATCTGATGAACTCCTAGATGCAGCAAGAACGGACGTTTACTCAGATCGGCGCTGGTCAGGTGCGTCATCCTGTATTCCGCGCCGAAACGTTCGGCTTGCTTGCGCATGTTCTCGACCAGCTGCGGCCCGAGAATCCCTTCAGGAAATCCGGGGAAATTCTCGACCAGGGTGGTCATGGACAGCTGGCCGCCCGGCTCATGGCCCTCGATGACCAGCGGCTTCAAGTTGGCGCGCGCAGCATAAAGAGCGGCAGTGTGTCCGGAGCACCCGGATCCGATGATGACCACATCTCGAGTTTCGCTCATGAATGATTGTGTAATTGCAGATTAGATGGCCGATTTCAGATTTTGATGCAAGCCCCAGTGACCTGCCAGCCCTGAAGTATACGCACTTTGTCGTCCTGGCTGTCTATCATCCTGAGCGAAGGATGCCTGCCGCAGGATGACAGTCATTACTTATTCGGAGCTCCTTTAGCCGGTCTCGCGATTGTCCCTTTAACTTTTGCGTCAGGCTTCGGCTTCGACTCTCCACTAACCTTCGCCAACTCTTCCGGCACAATTTTTTTCACGCCCAGCAGCCCTCGATAATTCGCCAGCACGTCAGACGCGCCGTGGAAAAGCGGCTCGTACGCGCTTTGATCTGGAACCGGACCGCCCTCGGCAGCCACGCACCGGGCCAGCGCCACCGACGGTTTGCCAAAGCGTTCCAGTCGGACCCGGCTCGCTGGGGTGTTCGACCCGAGCATGGCCTCCGAACTCGTAACCGACGAGGCGCTATCTTCGAGCGACACCTGAATCAAGTCCTTGGGGTCGCGCACGTGCAGCACCAGCGTCTCCACCATGTTCTGCCCATCATTACTGAACGAATACTGCACGCTGGAAAAAAGCGCCTGCACCGAAAACTCGCGCCGAATTCGCACGTAAGTCGCGATGGACGGCTCTCCTGCCACATGGCCGCCCTGCCCGGGCTTCAGGAAACTTGGCATGTCTGTGAGCGTCGACCGCCCGCGCGAGACCTCGAAATCGGTTCCGAACAAGGGCTGCTTAGGAACGCGAGCCAAAGCGGAAGCAATCTCCTTCTGTTCCTCGGCGGAGGGCGAACACACATTCAGCATGTTGACCTTGACCTGAGGTTCATTGGACGGAGGGTTGGCCGCCGGTTCTTGAGCCACAACTAGTGACGCGAATGCGAGCACGACAAGACCAATACAGACTTTGGAAGCCGGAATTCTAGGCACTGCGGAATTCTAAACGAGAAATCCCCGAATCCTAAAGACAAAGGGCGAGTTCGCGGCACCCGACGGTAACGTCGTAAAATCAATCATGGCAAATTTGACTCTGGTTTATGGCATGAGATTGTTGCCGTCCGAGGATATAGTCGAGGTAGGGGAGGCTCCCGTGAAGCTCGCGAATGGCCGGGAAGCGCACGTCACCATGCACGTGCTCGAAGGCAGCAAGGAAGAGATCGAGAAGCAGTTGCGCACGAGCCTGGAAGCGTTTTTCGATCTTTATCCAGAGATCTGATCGGCGAAATCCCGTTCGCACTGCAAAGTTCGCACGCGTCCCGAGTCTTGGTCCGCTGCGGACTGTCCGAAGAACAGCATGCAATGGTCTTATCCAGAATTGCGGCTCCGGCTGATCAAAGCCGAATTGTGGCCCCAAGGCCGCATGGCCCGCCTGGCCTGCTATTTAGCGGCCATGGCGGCGCTGCTGTTCGCGCTGCAAAATCTCCTCGGCCTATTCGCCGCATCCTGGGGCAATCATTTGGGCGGATGGGTCGAATTCCTCGGCTTCCTAGCCGCCATCTTATTTAGCATCCTGGCCTTTCGTTGGTTAAGACGACGCGTGTTGTGGCGCTTACGCAATCGCCTGATCGTCACCTATGTTTTTATCGGAGTAATCCCCGCAGTCCTGCTCGTAACCATGGCCCTGGTCACACTCTATGGTCTGGCCGGACAGTTCGCGGTCTTCGTCGTGACCTCCGAGATTGATTCTCAACTAAGAAGCCTGGACGCGGCCAACGCAGCCGTCAGCAACGAACTGGCTGCACGGCTCGAGCGCGGAGAGAGTCCGGAGCTAGCGTTGCTGGCCGGATTACGCAAGCACGATCCTGCCTGGAATCGGCGCCACGTTTGCGCGTGGTATGCTGGCAAACCACTGCCCCTCTGCCAGGAATTCAACGGTGAATCGCTGACGCTACCGACTGTGGTGAAGGGCAGATTTCGTGACATCGTGCGCGATGGAGACCAACTGCACCTGCGCGTGGGCTCTTCAATGCCAGTTAAATCCGGCGAGTTGACCGTGATCGCGAGTGAACCATTCGACCGGGAACTTGTCGGCAACATTGCGGCCAACCTTGGAGAAATTACCCTCTTAACCCGGCCAATTACGCAGCAGCATCAGGCACCGCGGCCTGACTTCACGGTTGGCACTCTGCCCAGCCCGGCAGGTCTATTTGATTTTGAAATCCCGCTCGCCGGTACATCCCTTTCAGTGGTTGACTGGAAAACCGGTGATGAGGCACGCGCCTGGATCATCAGGGTCCGCACCCGCCCCTCGGTCTTGTACGGCCACCTGTTTGCCGCACTCGGCGAATTCGTTCAGGGCGTCGCTTACATTCTCCTCGGCGTCGGAATTTTCTTTGCCATCATCGAGCTGATTGCTCTCATCATCGGCACCCGCATGACCCGCACCGTAACCGCCGCCGTGGCCCAGTTGTACGACGCTACCAGGGACGTGGATCGTGGCGATTTCAGCCATCGCATCGCGGTCCATTCGAGCGATCAACTGGCTGACCTTGCGCTGTCGTTCAACTCCATGACCGCTTCCATCGAGAAGCTCATCGAGGAGCAGAAAGAAAAGCAGCGCCTGGAGAACGAACTCTCCATCGCGCGGGAAGTGCAGGCGCAGCTTTTCCCGCGCCAAGTCTCAGAACTCGAGTCGCTGGAGGTTCATGGATTCTGGCGTCCCGCCCGCAATGTCAGCGGCGATTATTACGACTTTCTAGCCGCCAGTTCTCACAAGCTGATTCTTGCGGTCGGAGACATCAGCGGCAAAGGCATTTCCGCCGCACTATTAATGGCCACCATCCATTCTGCGGTTCGCGCCTACAGCGTGGAGAACCTGCCCCAAATGCGGGAGCCGGTGGCGGTAGGCGCTGTCTCCGGCGAAAGCCGAGTCTTGGCGACATGGCCCGAGGGGGTTGAGGTTTCTCCGGGAGCGCTGCTCAGCCTGCTGAACCATCAACTTTACGAGAGCACCCCGCCGGAAAAATACGCCACATTGTTCCTCGGAATTTACGACGGCCGCTCGCACCATCTCACCTACAGCAACGGCGGACACCTGCCGCCAATTCTGATCAGCAAAACTGGCACGGTTCGCAAGCTGGAAGCCGGCGGCACCGTCGTGGGTCTGTTCGACAATATGGCCTACGAAGAAGGCGCCGTCGAAATGCATCCCGGCGAAATCTTCCTGGCCTACAGCGACGGCGTCACCGAGCCCGAAAATGATTTCGGCGAATTCGGCGAGCAGCGCCTGATCGACCTGGTCCGCGACAATCGCGACCTTCCTCTGGCCCAGATCAGCCAGATCGTCACCATGGCGGTCGACGACTGGATCGGCGATAACGAACAACCCGACGACATAACCCTGGTCCTGGCCCGCGCCCGCTAAGACTAGCGCCCTTGAAGCGTAGCTCCGGTATCCCTCTGTCCTCTTTGACTAGGGTTCTCAGCGAAGAAAGCGGCGCGAAAGCGCGGCTTCTTTTCTCGATTTTCAGCCGATTAGTCGATGCCGTGAATCCTCATGCTGACCAGTTGATCGATGCTGAGGTCGTGGATTCCCCGCGCGCGCATATCGCTGATGTATTCCGGCGTCACGTTGTGGATGCGCATGGCAATCAGTTCGTCCGGGTCAGGATGCGAATATCCCAGCCCTTGCAGCTTCTGAATGAATTCCGGCGAGACTCCGTGAATGCGAAATGCGATCAACTTCTGCAGCTCCACATGATCGTAACCACGCTGCTTCAGTTCCGCCATCCACTCCGGAGTCGCTCCGTGGATTCTCATCGCGATCAGCGTATCTTCGTCCGGCGAATAACCAGCCTGATGAAGACTCCGCACCATCTGCGGACTCACGCCGTGAATGCGGAAGGCAACCAGCTTGTCGGCATCGGAAATCTTCAAGCCTTCTGCCCGCAGCGCTTCAATAAACGCTGAGTCCACTTTGAAGATGCGGAAGGCGATCAGCTTGTCTGCGTCCAGTCCACTGAGATGCTCGTTCTTCATTTGCCGCGCAAACTCCAGGCTCACATCCATCACTGCCATGCTGAACTGCTTCTCGTCGTCGACAGAGAAACCGAGAGCTTGCAACTCTCGAGGGTAATTCGCATCGGGCTGAAAATGAAAGATGCCCGCGCCCTCTCCGTTATTCAGGAATCCTTCGCACTCGATCTTGCCCGCGTCGCGCGTGATGGTGAAGTGAACGTCCTGACGCCCAGCTTTAGAAAAATCCACGCCCTGAAATGAACGTGCGGGCCAATCTGATTCGTGGCTCGAGGTTCCGCCGCGATGGTGTTCGATGAGCGAGAACTCAACCTTGCCCGCAGCTTCCGACTTGCTGATGGTCCAGTCGCCGCTGCGGGCATCCGCCGCTCGATTCTTCACCGCAACCAGCAACACACAAGAGGCAAACACCAAATAGGCAAGCGTTCGACGCATTCTCATAACTCCTCCTTCAATTCCCGGGAATGGCTAGCATGGCAAGATCCGTGTGGCACGAACTACGTGGCGACGACCGCCTCGGTCGTCCAAGCGAAGGCGAAGCCGAGCGCCAAACCGCAATGGCCTCGTCGAGCAGCGATGATCTTAAAGGTCGGCCTTCGAATCCAAAATCCCCAACTGCCGCAACTGAATCAACTTCTGCAGAGTCAGGTCCTTGAATCCATGCTTCTGCGCGCGCTCGATAAACTCAGGCGTAACGTCCTGGACCTTGGCGCTGATAATGTCGTTGACCCCGAACTTCAAACCCGCGGTCTGCAATGCCTTGATATATTCCGGCGAAATGTCCTGTACGCGCATGGCGATGAGTTCGTTCGTCGACGGTTTGAACCCGAGAGCCTTAATGTCCCGAACATATTCCGGCGTCACGTTCTGCACCCGCATTGCGATCGCATCGTCCGCTCGCGGATCAATTCCCTGCTCGTGCAATCCCTTCAGATATGCTGGAGAAACGTCTTGCACTTTCAGGGCAATGACCTGATCTGCGGTCACCGTCAAGCCCGCGGCCCGCAACTCGCGAACATATTCTGGAGTTACTCCCTGCACCTTCAGCCCGATGAGAGTATTCACGTCGGGCTGAATGCCGGCTTCTTTGAGTCCGCGGTAATACTCGCCGTCAGCGCCTTGCACTTTGAGCGCTATGATCTGGTTCTGATCGGGATTGAGGCCGGCTTCGCGCAGCCCGCGAACATACTGAGGAGTCACGCCCTGCACGCGCATGGCGATCAGGTTATTCACATCAGGATGCAACCCCTGCTCGTTCAGTTCACGCACGTATTCCGGTGTCACGCCCTGAATTTTCATCGCGATAAGCTGATCGACGGTAAGATCGCCGAGACCCGCAGCCTTCATGGACTCGATGTACGAGGAAGCGGAAGAAGACGAGGCGGAGTTGGGTGTTGTCGAGTCGCTGCTCTGCGGGTGCACCGGCGAAGGCTTCCGGGTTGGAGTGTTGCTCGCAGTTGGCTGTTGTGACGAGTTAGTCGAAGGCGCAGATTGCGAATCCGCCTGAACCTGCCGGGGATGCGCCATTCCCAGCAGTGCGTTGCCTGCGACCAGCGCCGCGGCAAGGCACAATACGCTGCTCGTCAGGCCGATGCCGCGCATTCCTGCGCCAAACGTTTTGAGGCCAAGGACGCGCACGATGCGCTCCGTAAGCGGACCGCGATTGGCTGCCATCGCGAAGACCGGAGCGCTGCGCCATTGTTCCATCAGGGTAAGCGCACGCGCATACTCAATCGCATTGCCGCACAGAGCGACGGCTCTGTCATCGCAGCAGTGCTCGCGTTCGGCGCGAATCTTTTTATTCAGCCACCAGATCGCGGGATGGTAGAAGAGCAGCGTCTCCACGCAAACCTGAAACACATTTACAAAAGGGTCGAACCGCTCAATGTGCGCCAGTTCGTGGGCGATCACGGCCTTAAGCTGGCCCTCCGACAAACCGGTGAGAGCGCTCACGGGCAGAAACACAACTGGGCGAAACCATCCAATAACCGCAGGCGCCTGCAGCCACTTGCATTCGCAGTAGGCAATGGCGCGCTTGAGACGGAACCGATCTTGGAGCGTGTGGCAAATTTCGAGGACTCGGGCATTGACCACTTTCGACTGCCGGCGGCGCTCGCGCTCGATCAGCAGAAATCCGCCGGCAGAACGAAGGCTGAAGAAGGCGACGCCTACAAGCCACCCCTCAACCAGCCAAGGCAGCGCATCGAGCGATGGTGCGAGTGAAGAAGATTGGGCCGAGCTGCGTGTCGCGGCAGTGCTCGCCGTTATTGTCCAGGCTGCAGATGCGAACGACGATGACCTCGTGAACTCGGGCACAACGGAATGCTGCTGCGAATCGAAGAAGAAGGTCGCCAACGGAGCGAGGAACATCAGCACCAGCGCCCCAAGGCCCAGCAAATAGCGCGTCGACGCGCGACGGCACATCGCCATCGTCGCCGCAGCGAGAGCCGCGAGCGCCGTCCCCTGCCAGAGAAAATGCAACAGAGCCCATCCCAAAGATTGCATCGTGCCAGGGGAGAACCAATCCATTATCCTGCTCATCGCCGGCTCCTTTCATATTCATCCAGCAAACGGCGCAGTTCGTTAATCTCGTCGGGCGACGACTTGCGTCCTGCCAGCGCATGCATCATCAGTTGGCTCGCGGAGCCTTCAAAAACGCGCTGCAGCATGTCGCCGGCAAGTTGCTGCTTGGTCTGCTCAGCGGGCAAGCATGCTTCATAGACGTGCGCCCGCTGGGTTTCGTTTCGCCGCACAGTCCCTTTTGTAGTCATAATTTGCAGAAGTTTCAGCACAGTGGTGTAACCGAGGTCTTTTTTCTCGCTCAGCGACTCGTGAACTTCACGAACCGTGGAAGGGCCGCGATTCCAGAGCACGCGGAGAATCTCCAGCTCAGAAGCAGTAGGCTTGTTCGGCGGCTTCTTCATGGAAAGAGACCATACTACGAAGAGGTTCGTAGTGTCAACGAAAATCTTCGTAGATTTTTGAGGCCGCGCATTGGCGATGTTGGCAACGCAGGATCTCCATCCGCCGATCTGTTCGGATTGATTCCGGACGCGGGTGCGAGTATGGTGGTCTGTCCCCATCACTACGGGCAAATACCCAGGAGATTCCTCATGCTGAAACGATTTATTGTTTCACTTTTTGTCCTCATCTTGTCCGCAACATTCTCGTTCGCTGCCTACGATAATCAGAATGCCTGCAAGGGCGATCCCGACAAATGGCAGCAGCTTTTCAACGGAAAGGATTTGACGGGATGGAAGCATGTTGGTCCGGGCGGCGACACGGTGGAAGATGGGCTGATTCGCACGCATGGCGGCATGGGCCTGCTCTATTGGACGGGCGGCAAGATCGGCAATTGCATGATCCACGTCGTATACAAGATGCGAGACGAGAATGATAACTCCGGCGTGTTTATCCGCATCCCTCTCGAACCGCGCGAAGAGTGGATGCCGGTGCACTATGGATTCGAGGTGCAGATCGACAACCATCCGGAGACCTCCGGGGAAGACGAATATCACTCCACCGGCATGTTGTACTCGCTGACCAAGCCGCTGGCGAAGGCGTGGAAGCCGGGGCCCGAGTGGAACACCATGGACATCACGCTCGATGGGCCACGCACGATTGTGGTGCTGAATGGCGTGAAGATTACCGACTATAAGGACGGCGATCCAGTGCCGGAACGCAAATTTAATTTCGAGCCGCAGCGCGGTCCGCGGCCCAACTTCGGTTATTTCGGCCTGCAGAACCATAGCGATAACGACATCGTGTTTTTCAAGGAAGTCGCCATCAAGCCACTGAAGAAGTAGCAAGGGCAGATCGCAGTCAAAATCATTCGGAGGGATTGGGATGAAACGCATTCTTTCGCGACGCGCATTTCTGCAAGGCAGCGCAGCCGCCGCCGCTAGCGGCCTGCTGGTTTCGAAAACGGTTCGACTTGAAGCTCAACCGTTGCCGCGGGCCGTGGCGCCGAGTGATCGGGTTCGATTTGGCATCATCGGAATCGGCATGCAGGGCTCCGGCTTGCTGCGGGACGCGATTGCGATTCCAGGGATCGAGTGCGTTGGCGCGGCCGATTTGTATGACGGGCGACACACCTTGGCCAAGGAAATCACGGCTAACACGAGCTTGCCCACGTCGCGCCATTACCGGGACCTGCTCGACCGCAAGGACATTGACTGCATTGTGGCTGCTGTTCCCGATCACTGGCACCGGCGGGTCGTGGTCGATGCCTGTAACGCAGGTAAGGATATCTATTGCGAGAAGCCGATGTCGCACAATGTCGCCGACGGATTGGCCATGGTGGAGGCAGCGCAAAAGAATAATCGCATCGTGCAGATTGGCTCGCAGCGGGTCAGTTCTGTGCTGTGCGCCAAGGCGCGCGAACTTTATACGGATGGAGCAATCGGCGACGTCGAAATGGTCGAACTCACGCTGGGACGAAACGATCCCACCGGCGCGTGGGAATATCCGCCTCCGCTCGATCTTTCGCCGGAGACGCTGGACTGGGATACCTGGCTCAACGATGCTCCCAAGATTCCATTCAACAAATTCCATTTCGCGCGCTGGCGTTGTTGGAGGGCTTACGGCACCGGAGTGGCCGGCGATCTGATGGTGCATTTGATCAGCGGCATGCTGGTCACGCTGGGTTGGAATGAGATTCCGCGATCCGCGACAGCGATGGGCGGCATCTTCCGCTTCAAAGACGGGCGCGATATGCCAGACTTTCACACTGTGCTCTTCGACTATCACGGCATTCCGGTTTATGTACGCCTCGACCTGGGATGCGAAACGGCGGAACTGGCACGGTTTATGGGCGCGAAGGGACTGCTTGAGGCCGGCGAGCTTGAGTTGCGGCACTCTCAGCAGTCCGGCGAGGATGCCGATCCCAGCTATTACAGCTTCAGCTTCCCAGCAAAGATGCGCGAGGAATATGTGAAGCAGTGGCACGCCGAGCATGATCCGCCGTTGGGCAAAGAGCCACTGCACGACGACACGGTCTATCACGGGCACGACTGGGACGACATGCGTCCGCACTTGAATGTTTTCTTCCAGTCAGTAAAGTCGCGCAAGCCGGTGACGGAGGATGCGGTCTTCGGTAACAACGCGGCTATCGCGTGTCACATGGCGAACGAATCCTTTTTCCGCCAAAAGCCGGTTACATGGGATGCGGCTTCGAAAACTATAAAGTCCTAAAACTTCGGAGGAAACATGCGTGCTATTTTTGCCGGGCGGAATCGGAAGATCATTCCGGTTTTGCTCGGCTTTCTTGTTCTGAATGTCTGCCTGCTTGCGCAGGATATCTCGATCGCAAAGCCGGAGTCGGTTGGGCTATCTTCGGAGCGACTGGAGCGCATTGGCACCGTCGTGCAACGCGACATCGACAACAAACGCATCGCAGGCGCGATCACACTGGTTGTCCGGCACGGTCACGTGGCTTGGTTCAAGTCGCAGGGAATGATGGACCGCGAGGCCAGCAAGCCGATGCGGCAAGACGCAATGTTCCGCATCTGCTCCATGACTAAGCCGATTACCAGCGTCGCCGTAATGATGCTTTATGAAGAAGGGCGATTCCTGCTCGACGATCCAGTTTCAAAATACTTGCCTGAGTTCAAGAATCCGAAGGTGCTGGTGAAGCCCGCTAAGGGCGCGCCGTATTCGATTCCCGCGACGAAGGAAATTACCATTCGCGACCTGCTGCGGCATACGTCGGGAATTACTTACAACTGGAACGATGACCTGGGCGCAATGTACGAGAGCGCCGGGGTGGCGAGCGGACTGCTGCAGTATGACGGCACCATCGCCGACAGCGTGAAGAACCTTGCCGGCGTTCCTCTGCTGTTCAATCCTGGCGATCGTTTTGAATACAGCTTGGGCGTCGACGTGCTGGGCCGCTTGGTGGAAGTCGTGTCAGGCAAGCCGCTGGACGAATTTTTTCGCACTCGCATCTTCGAACCGGTGGGCATGAAGGACACATATTTCTTTCCGCCCGAGAGCAAACTCGATCGACTAGCCACTGCTTATACCTACTATCCGGACAAAGGCCTTAATCGCTTTCCGGATACTCCGATCAGGGAAGGGCATTTTGTTTATTCCGCGGACTACCCTTCGCGTGGGCCAAAGAAATTATTTTCCGGCGGCGCCGGTCTGGTTTCGACAGCGATGGACTATGCCCGCTTTTGCCAGATGATGCTCGACGGCGGCAAGGTGGGCAACACACGCTTGCTCAGCCGCAAGACGGTTGAACTCATGACACACGATCAACTCGGGAAGATTGGCCCTGATCAAGGCTTCGGGCTGGGCTTCGGGGTGTCGGGCGTGAAATCTCCGCTCGCCGAGTTGGGATCGGAGGGCGAATACAGCTGGGGAGGATTTTTCTACACCGAGTTCACTATCGATCCGAAAGAGCAGATGATCGTAATCTTTATGGCGCAACTGCATCCGACGGGGGATCTGACTCTGAACCGGGAAGTCAACGTGCTGGCGTATCAGGCGATCAACGATTGAGGACTTTCGCTCTCTCGGCAATAGCGCTGCGACTTTCTCTGCGATCTCTTTTCCTTTGCGAACTCTGCGATCAAAAGCTTTCAACCGCAAAGTTCGCCGAGAACGCTGAGGCTCCCTAGACGGGCCGGTTATTTATAGTCCGCACGCGTGTGCATTCCCCAGGCACTGACCGACGACGCGCGCGTAATCGGCGATGGCAATCTCCGGGTCGGCGATATCCGGATGCCAAACTTTTTCCCACTCGAAGCAGTAGAACCCTTTGTAGTGAATCGAGCGGAGAGCCGCAATCTGCCGCTGGATGGGAACATTACCTCGCCCAGTCAGAACATATTTGCGGTCTTCGCCACTACCGGTGGAGTCTTTCAGGTGGGTGTGGCGAATCCAGGAGCCTAATTGGTGAACTGTGAATTCAGGCTCCTCATTCGAGGTGGCGAAGGTGTGGTGCGCGTCCCAGAGCAAACCGACGTGCTCGGAATCGGCGGCCCGCAATACATCTTTTAAAGTTGCAGAACTGGTGAAGTGATCGTGAGATTCGATGATGACGGTGACCTTGCGGGGACCGGCGTATTTCCCGAGCTCACGCAAACCTGAGGCCACGCGGGCTTTGGTTTCGTCGTTCGGCGCCGGACTCTTATCGGATGCGTCTTTGCCGCCAAACACGCGCACGTACGGAGCTTCCAGAGTCGAGGCCAGATCGATGAAGCGGCGGGCATCGGCCATCTGCTTTTCCCGTTTCTCTGGATCTTCCACATACATTTGGGCGGAACTGCTTACACAGGCGATTTGCAACTTGGCAGCGCGAATATCATTCTTGGTTTGCTCAATGCGGTCAGGCGCGAAGGTGGGAAGGGCAGGCAAATCCATCTTGCCCCCGAGGCCGCGCAGCTCGATGGCAGCGAACTGGTGTTGCGTGGCGAAGTCGAGAATCTTTTTCCAATCCCAGTCAGGACAGCCGAGCGTGGAAAATGCCAGCGGGATGCGAGGTTTGGCTTCACTGGACTTTGCTTTGCCGAAGGCCATTGGCACGAGAATGGCGGAGGAAAATATTTTCAGAAATTCGCGGCGATTGCTCATATGGAGTGAAGCGTCTCCTTTCTCTCATGCGACCAGGTAGAAGGCACGTCGACATAGGATCGATCGAGGGATGCGATCGAAGGGCATCCTAGCAATCGGATGGTGCGCTCAACGTCTGATCTCAAAATCTCTAGCGCCCGGACGACTCCCGCGTGCCCACCGGCCGCGAGTCCGTAGGCGTAGGCGCGTCCAATCAAAACCGCGCGTGCGCCCATGCAAAGGGCTTTCACTATGTCCGCGCCGCGGCGGATGCCTCCATCCATGAGCACATCCACCTGGCCTTTTACTGCGGAAACGACTTCCGGAAGTGCGCGCAACGTGGGATAAACCGAATCAAGCTGCCGGCCGCCATGGTTCGACACGACCACCGCGGACGCCCCTTCGTCCACGGCACGTTTGGCGTCATCGCCCGTCAGGAGCCCCTTCACCACGATCGGACCCGACCAGGTCTCGCGGATCCATCGCAAGTCTTCCCACGTAACTACAGCGCGCGCGAGCGCGGCGCCAACATCGACTAGCTCCATCGGGCCTTTGCCGGGGATCACAACATTTTCCAGGTTGGGCACGCCGCCATCGAGCAGGAACGAGGCCAGCCAACCGGGGTGCGCGAGAATGTTGGGCAGGTACGGAATTTTCGCGAACAACGAAGTGCTGAGGAGTTCTTTCATTCCGTTGCGAGGATCGCGCTCTCTCATTCCCGCCACCGGCGTATCCACGGTAATCACTAATCCGGCGAACCCCGCGCGGCGAGCGCGATCGAGGGCGCCCTCCGCCGCTTCGCGTCCTCCCACCAGATACAACTGGTAAAACACTGGACCCGATGATCCGGCCTTCACATCCTCGAGCTTGTAACCCGAAATCGTGGAAAGAATGTAGCCTGTGCCCGCCTCGCCCGCCGCGCGAGCCGCGGCCACCTCGCCGCCGGGGTGCATCAAGCGGCTGTAGCCAACTGGCGCCAGGATCGCAGGAAAAGAAAGTTCGTGGCCGAGAACTCGAGTCTTTAAGTCACATTCGCCAACTGCTACCGCACTGCGTGGACGAAACAACACGTCGCGAAAGGCACGACAGTTTTCGTTCAGGGTAAGCTCAGCTTCTGCACCACCATCCAAGTAATCAAACACCGACTTGGGGACACGCCGTCTAGCCAAATCGCGGAGATCTTCGACATTGACGACGCGTGAGGAATTCACGCCGTGATTCGCCATTTTGGAATCTCAAGGACAGTCGAAGGTACCAGAATCAACCGCCAGAATGCCAGCGTTAGAGACTTCTATGTCCGCTGTTTCGCCTCTGGCCTGAGCCCTGCGACGATCCCGCTGCCTTCCCGGATGGTGAGGATCTGGTTGGCTTTCACGTCGGTGAAGCGCTCGATCTTGCCCGTGGTGGGCCACCTTACTTCCACGACATCGACAGACTGAACTTTGCCAACACCGAAGTGCAGCCGCAGGTCGCTCTGAGACATGACGCTGGAGCCGCTGTGAACTTCATCCATTTGGATGTGCTTGCCCGTTATGACGCGCACGCGCGCGCCGATCGCGGTGCGATTACATTTCGTGCCAATCAGCTTGATCTTGATCCAATTCTGCTTATTGCCGCCATCATTGCGCAGCAATGAAGGCAGGTCGTTCATGTTTAATACGAGAACGTCGATGTCGCCGTCGTTATCGTAATCTCCGAACGCCGCGCCCCGGCTGGAGAAGCGCTCGGTGACACCCGCGCCCATCATCGCGGAAACGTCCTTGAATTGCCCGTTGCCCTGATTCTGGTAGACGATGCGCGGATTCTTGTAGCTTTGGCCAACGTCGTGCCCGACAATCTCCGGATAAACGTGGCCGTTGATCTGGATCAGATCCGGCCAGCCATCGTTGTCATAGTCGATGAAGCCGCAGCCCCAGGCAACGTACCGGCTGTTGATCGCAATTCCTGAAGAAAATCCCATGTCGATAAATGTGCCGTCGCCGTTGTTGTGGTAGAGGTTGCTGGTATCGTCGGCGAAGTTGGTCTTGAAGATATCGAACCAGCCGTCGCAATCGTAATCGCCGACCGCAACGCCCATGCCCGCTTGTTCGTGTCCGTCTTCGCTGTATGCGCAACCTGCCATCACCGCGACATCGGTGAACGTGCCATCGTGATTGTTGTGGAAGAGAATACTCGGCTCCGAGTCTACCGCAACGTAAATGTCGGGCCAGCCATCGTTATCGAAGTCATAAGAAACCGCGGTGATCGAATACCGAGGGCCGGGCTTCAGAATTCCCGCCTTCTCGGAAACGTCGGTGAAGGTTCCGTCGCCATTATTGCGATAAAGGACATTAGTGTCGCCCGTGAGCCCGCGTGGACCGCACATCACGGGAATACCCTTCCATTGGCAAGTCGCGGGTTCTGGCGTGGTGGTGGTCGCGGGATCGAGCTTGATGTAATTGCACACGAAAAGGTCGAGATTGCCATCGCGATCGTAATCCAGGAAAGTGCAACCTGCACCCCAACGAACCGCGTCGTTATAGACTCCGGCTTTGCGAGTTACGTCGGTGAAGGTGCCATCGCCGTTGTTGTGAAAAAGAATATTGTGTCCCCAAAAGCAGCAGAACAGGTCGTCCCAACCGTCATTGTTATAGTCGCCAACGCAAACACCGGTCTGCCAGCCAGTTTGAGCGAGTCCAGATTTTTCCGTAACGTTGGTGAAGGTGCCGTCGCGATTATTTTTGAAGAGCTGAGAAGTCGGCGCTTTCCCGGGAGGCCATTTCTCGCCCAGTCGAGTTCCGTTGGTTAAGTAGATATCGAGCCAGCCATCCTGGTCGTAATCAAAAAACGCCAGACCGCTTCCCTTGGCTTCAATGATGTAGCGCTTACGATCAGCGCCACCCCAGACGTTTGGGACGTCCAGGCCGGCTTCGCGGCCGACGTCGACGAATTGCACGGGAGATGCTGGTGTCGCAGTCGTGGTCGATTGAAGGACCAGGCCATTTTTCCAGCGCCAAACCGGAGTGGCGAGCGCATCCACGAGCGAACTGCCCAGCAGAACGAGTGAAGAACCCAGGAAGCGTCGCCGAGGGAAATTCATATCTCTAATTGTTCCACATCCTGGATGAGATGATTCTTTGCAGTTGTTCCGGGCACGATCGTCATTTCTTGTTCTCAATTCGAGGGAATTTTCGCGGCACGATTCCCCTACCTTCCTGCACCGCAATGATTTGATCGATGGGAAGGCTGCTCAGGCGATCGACCTGGCCGCTCGGCCAGGTGATCACAAGAGAATCAATTTTTGTTCTCTTGCCTAAACCGAAATGAATGCGGGGATCGCTTGCGGACATGTAGCCCATGCCGCCCTTGGCCTGTTCCACCTGCGACGTTCCTTCCGACGTCAGCTTGAGGGAAGAACCGGTGCCATCACGATTCGATTTCGTACCGATCAATAGAACCGTCAGCCAGTGGTTCGCATTACCGCCATCATTTCGGAGAAGAGACGGATAGTCATCGCGATTGTTGGTCACTATGTCGATGTCGCCATCGTTGTCGTAATCCGCAGTCGCCACGCCTCGTCCGGCAACCGGTCGCACGAAATCAGGGCCCAGCGCATCGGAGACTTTGTCAAATTGGCCCTTCCCGAGATTCCGCAGCATCAGCAGCGGCTCTTTGTAAGACACCTCATTGTGGTACAGCTGAATATTGTCGAGCATGGCGCCGTTCAACTGCAGGATGTCCGTCCACCCATCGTTGTCGTAATCGAGAAATTTCATGGACACCCCGCTGAGCAGAATCGCCTTGTTGCCGATCCCAGACCGGAAAGTGTCATCGGTGAAGGTTCCATCGCGGTTGTTGTGGTAAAGACGGTTCAATTCAAAATCCAGATGCGTGACATAGACATCGAGCCAACCGTCCCCGTCTACATCGGCGGCGTCGATGCCCATCCCGGCCTCATAACGCCCGTCTTCGCTGGCCGCGATTCCGGAAAATAGCGAGACATCTTCAAAAGTGCCATCGCGCTTGTTGATGAAGAGAAAATTGGGCCACGAATCGTTCGCAATCGCAATGTCGGGCCAGCCGTCATTATTGAAATCGGCCAACACCACACCCATTCCCTTCGACTCGGGCTTGCCGACGCCGGAGACGTCGCTGACATCGGTGAAGGTGCCGTCATGGTTGTTATGGTAGAGCTTGGTCTTCTGCCCCTTGTAATTGCCGGGATGACAATAGGAGCGATACCCGGGCTTGTGTTCTCCGCACCAGATATTGGTTTTGGGAGTCCACTCTATGTAGTTTGTGACGAGCAGGTCGAGCCATCCGTCCTTATCATAATCGAACCATCCTGCACTCGTTGACCAACCGCCTTGATCTGCAACGCCGGCTTTAGCCGTAACGTCGGTGAAGGTACCGTCTCCATTGTTGTGGTAGAGGACGGCATGATCGTAGCCGGTCACGTAAAGATCGGGATAGCCATCATTGTCGAAATCGCCAACGGCGACGCCTTGCCCATAGTGGCCTTCCCCGCCGAGGCCGGCTTTTTCGGTGACGTCGGTGAACGTTCCATCGCCATTGTTGTGGTAAAGAGCGCAACGCAGGGGATGCGCGGGCTTGTAGATATCGGTTGCCGCAGACTGGACGAAGAACAGATCCATCAACCCGTCCTGGTCATAGTCAATCCAGGCGACGCCAGTGCCCATGGTCTCAAGATAGTATTTCTGATCGGTGCCGGTCCCGTCCTGCTTGAACGTGATCCCAGCCGACTTCGTGACATCGGTGTAGGTGACCGGAATACCCAGCGAGAAAGAAGCAGCGGTCCTGGTTTCGGCACGGGCATTACTCAGGACCAGTGTGCCCAAGCCGGTGACGACTGAAAAGATCAGTGCGAGAATCCCAATCGTTGGCCGTGTCTGCACCGGGTCAGACCTCTTCAACCTGTCCTCCGCAGTTCAGCCGCATCGGATTCATGTTGCCCACGTTTCATGATTTGAGGGAGCAGCGGACGAAGAATGCAATCGCACATCGTTTTGGGAGGCAGGTTTGTTGCTAGGCCCCGGTTTTAGTCGCTATCGTAGCACAGGAAATCGCGGACGAATTATTCCAGCCTTAGGCTGAAACGTGGGACAGCAGTGACCACATCAATGAGTTCTTTGCCGAAGTTCTGCCATGAAATCATCGGCATACTTCTGCATGGGCGTACCGCGAGCTAAATCAGACGCTTTCTGAAGAGCATCGATCGCTTGCGACACTTGACCTACGCTGGCGTAGGCTTCCGCCAGACGATAGTAATACTGAAAAGTAGGTTTGCTGGTCGAAGAAATGGCGAGTTGATATTGCGTCAAGGCGTCATCGTAGTGACGTTCCTGGGTAGCGGCCATCCCCAGCGCGAAGTGGGCATCCGCCGCCAGAGATCCCTTTCGCTGCTTAAACTGTTCGTCGGTTTCATCCGGCCAAGGTTTCAATTTCTCGATCAATGCGAGAGCCCGATTGGCGTCCGTCTCGGTCTCCTGCAACCGTTGTCTCACTTCGCTGGGACTTCCCTGAAGCTCTTTACGCGTCGGCAGGACCAGGGCAAGGATGAGCAGACTGAAGGTATTGTCGGGATCGAGTTTCAGGCTCTTGTGGGCGACTGCGACAGCTTCGTCCAATTCGCCCTTCTCCTGGTGGGCTTTGGCCGCGGCAGTGTAGACGTACGACAGAAGCGAGCTATTCGGAAATTTCTTTTCGAACTCGTCAGCCAATTTCACGCGCTGGTCGGGGTCAGCTTCATTTTGAATATCGCGCAACGCAAACGCTTCTGCCGGGGAAGCCTTTACTTCGACTCCGCTTGGAGTAGTCAGGAGCGACTGTATATTCGCCTTCCCCGTGGGCGTGACCTTCCAGATTTCCGGCAGTAGTTGGTTGTCAGCGCCGGCTTTCCGCAGTTTCTTTTCGTTTTTTTCGTCCAGATCAAAATCCACGCCTCTGCCGGTAATCGCAGATACAACTTGGGTGGGATCTTTTTTGTTCTGCTTGATCAGCCGAATGACTTCATCGAGCGTCAACGGCGCGGGATTAGACTGAGTGGCCTTTTCTGCTGAAGAAGCTTGCTCCTTGAGTGGGTGTGCTCCCAGCGGCAACGCGAGCATCGCGCCAAATGCCGCGGTAATTCCCAGATTGCGGAAAACTTTACGATCTTGCATCGTTGATTCTCCTGTTGGTCGGAGCTCCGATAACAGCCGATCTACTGAACAACAGAACTTAATGGGATTCGGAACTGAGGGGCTTTCCTCGCCCCGTCAAATCGCGGATTAGCTTGACTTCGGCAAGGCGATAAGGCTTGCCGTCTGAGTGCAGCACTTCGTGGAACCACACCGTCGGCTCATCCAAAATATAAGGGTGTCGCCAGGAATCCCACGGATAGTAAGTTTGTGTCTTACCGGCGACGAAGCCCCAGTTAATTGCGCCGACTTTATACTTCTTCGCCCGCGGCAATATGGTGTCAAACGTACTGCCTGCGCCACGCGCCATATATTCGGTGCAGATCACCGGACGATTGAACTTCTGCAGGAAAAGCACTTCTTTTTCGAAGCTCTCAGGCCATCCGTAATTGTGGAAAGTGATCACATCAGAGTTATCCAACTGGATCTGCTGCGTTTTTGACATCGGAGCTTCATTCTCAAAATCGATGTCCCAAACACCGCTCGTCAGCGGCTGTGAAGGATGCGCCTGGCGTGCCCACGAGAAAACTTTCGGCAGCAGTACTTCCACCAGTTGCGCTTTATTCTTCGGCTCCAATTTGGAATAGCTGCCGCCGTTGGTATTTGAAGGCTCGTTCCAGAGGTCCCAGCCAAGGACGCGAGAGTCGTTGGCGAATGCCTGAATCACCCCGATCACGTAGGCTTTCAGCCGCTCTTCTTGTCCGGGATCTGACAATGCTCGAGCCCCGGGGGACTGCACCCATCCGGAATTGTGAACGCCGGGGATGGGTGGATGCTGGACTCCCAGTTTTGGGTCCGGGTCCCAGCAAGAGTCGAACAATACAAACAACGGCCTGATGTGGTGCCGTGAGGAAATCTCAAGGAACTGATCGATGCGCTTTTTGAAGCCGGCGGCGTCTTCCCGCCACACCAAATCGTGGAGGAAGACGCGCATAGTATTCATCCCCATGTCCTCGGCCCAGCCGAGTTCTTTGTCGATTTGCGCTGCGTCGAAACTCTGCGCCTGCCACATCTCAAGTTGGTTGATGGCATCGTCGGGAATGTAGTTGCTGCCGACCAACCATGGCTGCTGGTCATACCACGATTTGGCTTTATCCGCAGTCCAGCGCGAGTTCTGCGCGAACAGGAGGCCAGAAAAAACCGTTACAACGAAAGCGACGCGAACAATCGAACAAAGCGAGGACTTCCTAAATATTGAAGCCATGTTGTCACCTGGCAACGAGAGTATTGAGTCGCGTGAAAACGTTTACACAGCGTGCCGAAATACATTAGCACACCAGGCGTTCTTGGGAACGTGCGGCGGCTTTCTGTGCGATGCAAAATCTCGGTAAACGATTACAGGTCTGGTACCATACCTCATCATCCGTACCAGGCATGGCTTGTGCCTCGCGAGTCTCGAATCGACTTTGGCTTCACGTTCCGGTTTGTCGACCCGGGGCCGGCCGCTTCCCGGCAGGGGGACATCAACAGTTGAAAACTCATCACGCTAAAACACTTCATTGGTTTGTCCTGCTCGTTTTGCTGTCGTGCTTTTTGTGTGTTGTAGCGGCGGCACAAAGCGGCATGACGGCGTCTCTCACAATCGACGCATCCAAGACCGAAAACGCTATCAGTCCCACTCTATACGGACAGTTTGCCGAACTCATGTTTCAGGATGTTAAGGGCGGACTCTATGCGGAACTAATACGCGATCGAGGATTCGACGAGACTGCCAACGCGATTGGATTGCCACGTTACTGGGAGCGCGATCCCGACGACCGTGACGACGACGGCAACTTGAAGTTTGCCTGGGACGCCAGTGTGTACAGTCCCGTGCGTGGCGACGAGAACACGCTTCCCGCGCAGCATTCTCTTCGAGTCGACATCGCGCGGCAAGACGGCCAGCGGCGCGGCATCCGCCAGGGATGGATTCCGATTCAGAAAGGTTTGGCATACGAAGGTTATGTCTGGTTGAAAACATCGGACTATACGGGAACTGTCACCGTCGCTCTCGAGGCAGACGAAACCGGCGGCGAGCGATATGCGCATGCTGACATTTCCAATATCAGAGGTGATTGGAAGCAGTATCGTTTTACCCTGGCCCCGGTGAAGTCCGACCCTTTGGCGAAGGTCGCAATTCTGTTCAACGGCCATGGAAGGCTGTGGCTGGATCAAGTCTCTTTATTGCCGAGCGATGCCGCGGGCGGAGTTCGTCGGGAGGTAGAACAGAAAATTGCAGCGCTGCGTCCCGCGTTCATTCGCTGGCCGGGCGGCAACGTAGCGCAGGATTATCACTGGCAATGGGGAATTGGTCCGCGCGACCAGCGTCCGGTGTGGATCAACATCTCCTGGGCGAATGAACTCGAACCAAGCGACTTTGGCACCGACGAGTTTGTCCAATTCGCACGGCGCGTAGGCGCTGAGCCATCGATCACCGTTAACGTGGAAGGACGCGGTGCCACGGATGACGAAGCAGCCGCATGGGTTGAATACTGCAACGGCTCTCCGCAGTCAAAATACGGCGCGATGCGCTCCGCGAACGGCAACGCCCAGCCCTTTCACGTGAAATTCTGGGAAATTGGAAACGAAATATGGGGCGACTGGGTCCGGGGCCACAGCGACGCCACTACTTATGCCAACAATCTCAACCGCTATGTGGAGAAAATGAAGGCGGTCGATCCGTCGATCAAGATCATCGCCTCAGGCGACAACGATCTCGAATGGAACCGTACAGTTTTGACCATAGCCGGCAAGAATATTGACTACCTTGCGGTTCACCACTACTACGGCGAAAGCGAGATGAAAGGAGATGTTCATAATCTGTTGGCCCATCCGCTTTTCTATGAAGCGTTCTACCGGCAAATGCAGAAGATGATTCGAGATCTGGCGCCCGGCCGGGACATCAAGTTAGCCATCAATGAATGGAACACCTTTCTTCCTCTGCCGCTCCAACACTCTATGGAGTCGGCGCTCTATGCCGCGCGGCTGATGAATGTCTTTGAGCGTTCGGGCGATCTGGTTCAGATGAGCGCGGTCTCGGACATGGTGAATGGATGGCCCGGAGGCGTTATTCAAGCCAGCCGTCACGGCCTGTTTGTTACCCCCACCTACCTCGTCAACGAGTTATACGCGTCTCATCTGGGTCGAGAGCGACTGTCGAGCACCTTGGTCGGGCCTGCAGCCGATTCCACTCTGGAAGGGAAAGCGATTCCATCAATCGATGCAGTAGTGAGCCGTTCAGGCGATGAGAGAGAAATTTTCATCAAGACCGTTAACACCGATGTGGGCAATGCCGTCGCTCTCAAAGTTTCGTTGGCGGGAAGTCTAGTTTCAAGGCACGCAAAAATCGAAACCCTAATGAGCGATAGTCTCACGACTTCCAACGATTTCAGTCATCCCGATTCGGTGCACGTGTCGACCACGCAGATCCCGGCAGGACCGACCTTCACGATTACGCTTCCCGAGCACTCCGTGTCAGTGATTACACTGGAGGTCGAACGATGACAGTTTCGGCACACGGCCCGATCAATGTTCCACAAGTGCAGAGCGCAGTGGGCTATCCGGAAAAAGACTGTCAACAAATCTTCGGAGACGCGTCGAGAATGCGGCCTGATTTCAGTTTTCAATTGTTTCGTATCTCAGTGCTCGCTGGGGGGTTTTGCCTTCGATGACCATTTTTTCCAGAGGTCCTGATTGGCGAGCAGCGGGATGTACACCCCGCCAACAACCGAGCGTGCTTGAAACCCGGACTGTTTTCCATCTGCCGTCGAGTACCAGTCTGTCAGCGGAACGCGGCTCGGCGATTCGTTGACGAAGCGCTGAAGGGGTGCCATGACTTTATTGAAGTCTTCGCGATTGTCGGTCAGCGTGGCGGTCCACACCTCCCAATCGAGCTTCGTGTAGTCGCGCCGGTTATCGAGGGGCAAGCCGAAGCGATTCAGATGTGTCTCGTAGAAGCGGATCTCAGTCTGTGCAACCTTTGCGGGGAACAGGTTGAGACCAAGAATCCGATCCCATACCAGATTGTATTTTTGGCTCCACGTGCCCGCCTGGTCGAACGCGAGCCGGTAATGATCGTCGTCTTGCGCAATTTGCACCCAGTGATTCGCCATAGCCTGGGCCAACTGCCGATATCTCGTTGCCTCGGATTTTCTTCCAGTCATATCCGCCAAAACTGAATAGCCGCCCAGAGCGAGAATGGCCTTGATGGAGAGGTTCGCGTTATGCGCGAGATGACCAGCAAAGTCATCAGTAGAAAGCTGGTTCCCCGGGTCCATTCCCTCCTTCTGAAGAAATTCCGCCCATTGCTCCAATTGCGGCCAGTAACGATTCGCGTAGTTGGCATTGCCTTCAATCTTCTCCAGCGCCGCGAACATCAGCAACATGTTGCCGCTCTCTTCCACCGGCATCTGATTCTCGACCGTTCTTTCGCCGCCTCCATACACTTGCCCATTTGCCTTGGGATATGTGCCCAGATCGTGAGGCGCAAACGGGAATCGCCACCGTCCCGTCTCGGTGTATTTCATCAGCGGTTCCAGTTGAGCTTTCAGCAACGCCGGATTGAACAGCAGGAAAAACGGCGATGACGGATAGATAACATCTACGGTCGAAATACAGCCGTTGCTGAAATTTTCTTTTGGAAACAACATCGGATGGCCGTCCATATCCGCAACGAGCTTATGTGCTGCGATGGTCTGGCGAAACGCGAGTTCTGCCACTTCCGTGTAGGCGTCACCTCCAATGCGACGCAGGTCCGCAACCAGTTCGTCGTCGAACTCTCGGGCTCTCTGATCCAGACTGCTATATTCCTGTTCTGCTTTCTCCAGCAACTGTCCCATTGTCATCCCATTACGGCGCCAGTAAGGACGCATCCACTGGTGCATGTACTCGATGGAAAACATGTCGTCGTAGGCCAGCAAAACGTGGCGCGACGACGCAGTATTGCTCACCTGCCCCAGATCAAACATCGAAGCCAATACAGTTCGTCGATCGGCTCGCCTGGGCATGTCCATGTCGTCGAATGACAATGTCTTGCCTTCTGCGAACTGCGAGCCAACGTCGTCGCTCGATTGCGTGGACGCGCTGGCACCTGCCTGGTCAGGCACAGCCAGCAGTAGGTATCCCCAGTCGATGCGGAGATCGTCGCCCGACTTTTGCAGCACCGGCTGCTCGAAGTCGGAAGCCCGCAACACTGTCATCGCCTTGAGCCGCGAGCGCGACCATACGACTTCCTGTGTGCCGCTGTCGACAGCCAAAGATGCGTCCGCAGCGAATAACAGTTGAACACTGTGCGCCGCCGCATCCTTCGAGCGAACCGTCAGGTTGACGTAGGTGACAGGACGGGACATCACATCTGGGTCGGCAGGAAGTAAGGGAGACAGAAACCCCACCTCCAAAGAAATTCCTTGACCCACAAATTGATAGACCGTGCGCGTCGGCGTCACGTTCAGGCCCGTCTGCGGCAGCGCGGTCACACTGCGCGGAGCGTCTCCCATCCAGCGAAACACGTTGCCGTCAATGCGGATTAAACCCGTCAGACGCTGCGGTTTGCCCGTCCAGTGACGAGTTGGACTGGCGCTCAAGTCGTCGGTCATCGACCAAATACTGAAATACGGATCATGCGTGACCAGGGGAACGGCTGGTGGTCGAATGGTTTGCGCCACGGCGACTGCGCCGAAGAGCGAGACAAGGAAAATGTATGTCGCAACGAAGTTATGTCGCATAGTCTTCTTCAGACCGAATCGGTGGCGATCGGTCGCAAGAGCCGGTAGCCGCGGCACAGTTTAATTGGTTTGACAATGTATGTACGCGTTGACAATGCATTGAAGAATCGAGTGAAAGCCAACCCGCCCACTCCTTACCCAATCTGATAGCGGAGATAAATTTTTAGGACTCCAGGGTAACTATCGCCGCACTCGCCGCGGGAACGCGAATCCGCAGTGTTTGTGAAGCACCGGTTACCTGCTCGATGTTTGCGGGCTTCCACAGACCGGCGGGAGATGCACTTGCGCCTCCCAGAGTAACGCCGGTCTTGCTCTCCAGCGACGTCCCTGAGAGACGAACTGCCGATCCTTTTCGCAAAGATGCGGACTGCCGTGAATCGATAACGACTACCGCATCGGCGGAAGACTCCTTGTTAATCAAAGTGACCACGATGCGGCCTTTGCTACGTTGGGTTGCATAGGCAGTGACGTTTTTGTTTGCGGCATCGACGGTGACCCCGATGATGCGACCCGCGCCGGATTGAGCGAACGCCAGCATTCCGTAGTACTCCGGAGTTGCCCAGTAATGCCCCTGCTCATCGTCTCCAATCGGTGAGTAAGAGCTGATGAATCCGCGCTGGTTTACCCCGGCCTCCATGTTCACCCCGGCGCAGCCTGCGGAAGCGAGGGCGAACATAAAATCGAGCACCCACAGAGCCGCGGCCAGGGTGTCACTCACGCCAGGCCGGCCCCCGCCGGAGAATGAATTCGTCTCACAGATTCGATAAGGTACGCCGGACGATTCGGACGCGGCTCTGAGTTTCGCGAGGTTCGGAGCTAGTTTCGGATCGGGATGAAGAAGTTTATCGATGGTGCTGGTGGGATTCTGGCCTTCGCGGTAGTAGTGATGTGTCAGGAGCTTGCAGTCTTTGCCTTCATCAGCCGCAAACTTAGTGACCCAGTCTGTCGCGCCTGCACTATCGGGCCCGGCGAAGGGGATGTTTGGGATAGACTTCCGCAGTGTGTCCCGGTAAATGCGATATTCGCGGAGATAGTCATCATAGCCATAGCCGGCGTGACGATGACCTGCGCCGCGAGAAAACAGGTCGGGCTCGTTGCCGATTTCAAAAGCAAGCAGATTTCCTTTTGCCGCTGCGGTAACCGCCTTTGCCTCCTCAATCGCATTTGCCAGCGTGCCGTTGCCGAGATTCAGCGCCCAAATCAGTTTCCAGCCGGTCGCATCCAGAAAAGATCCGAGATCATGAAGCACCGCATCGTTGACAACCGATCCTGCTTTTCCCTCCGGCGAGGAGAGAGGCTGCGCTTTCGCGGAATAAGAAGCGTAGTCCGCAGTGTTTCCACCGACGCGTATCGTTCCGTTCGTTCCTAACGTTCGAACGAGTCGGACATAAACGGAATTTTGAGCGCTGAGCAGACCCGGGCGCGCTACCGAAGAGATCTCGTAGCCGAGCCCCATGAAGTCCGACAAGATCACCGCCAGAGTCTGTGCCGGATCGAGAGTGACCCGCACCTCCGGTCCGCTTGCCTGGAACCCGCTCGCGAAACTCGAGTGGACGATCGCAGACGAAACTAAGCCTGCGGTTTGCGTTAGAAAAGTACGCCGATTCATGCTCGCCATTTTCTCGGGTCATCCATTTTGTTCACAACGGTGGCTTCGGTGGCTTCGTCGGAGCATCAACAGCCACCCCCGCGACTTTCACCGATCGACGAAACAGTTTGCCGCCTTCAGCCACATAGAGCCAATTCAGATTCTTTCCGGCAAACGCGAGGCCGCCGATGTTCCCATATTCGGGAGGATTCAGGATGCCCGCGACTCGGCCATTCGCTTCGCAGAATTGAATGCCGAGGGGGGTCGCGAAAAAAACCTGACCGGCGGAATCTTCCATCACGCCTTGAACGCCGCTCATCCATCCTGCTTCCGGCATCTCGAGCCGGTAGAACGGTTCACGGTTTTGAAGCGATCCGTCCGGCGCGATTTGAAATGACCAAGCAAATCTAGCTTGCCGATCGGTGACGATAAGCATGGCTTGGTCCGGCGAGAGCGCCAACCCCGAAGGCACTGCGATTTCGCCTCCGTCGTAGACCGTGCGTACTCGCCCGTTCTTGTCGACGTAGCCGATCGTTTTGTGGATTGCGTCTGCAAGTAGAACGTGGACTGGGCCGTGATCGCAAAGTCGTTGGCCTCGACGTCCTGTGCGACTTCCCTTTCATCCCCATCAGGACCGTAAGACACGACGCGCTTGAAAGCGGGCTGTGATGCGTAGAGCCTGCCGTCGGGCCCCACTCTAAGCGCCCTGACACCCTTCGACTGATCTTTGAACAGAGTTATCTTGCCGTTTGGATCTGCCTTGTAGATGCGATTCGCCATCGGATCCGAGAAGAATACATTGCCGTCTTTATCGCCGGTCGGACCCGCCACAAAACCGTACGAGCCGCCAATCTGTTCCCACGGCTTATCCACCGAGACAACAGAATAAACCTTGCCGCGCGGATCCCATCCAGGCTGACTCATGGCCGCAGGTTCATGGACAACGATAGCGTCCGGATAACCGCGCCACAACCACCGAAGGGCGCCCGGCATGATCGATGCAGGTTGCTCCATGTCATGCCCACCGTCGCCCATTTCAAGTTTTGCATCGTATCCCGCAGACTCAAGAGCCTCGAACATCACTTGGTTGTTGATGGGCCAGCTTCCTGCAAAATAGGTGCCGTAGGGTTCTGCGGGAACAATGTGATCGTTCTTGCCGTCCTGCAAAAAGATGCGCAGCGGTTTCGGCTCCGTTTTCCGTATGAGGGCAGGCAAGGCATCGGCTCCTTTCATGGCCACGTAAGTGCCGATGAAACTGAGCACGCGATGAAACTGGTCAGGACGGTTCCAGGCAGCCATGAATGCGCCCACGGCCCCGGTGCTAAGGCCGCAAAGTGCGCGATCGTTTGGATCGTTCGAGAGGTTGTACTTCTTGGCGACTGCGGGAATGAGTTCCTCGAGCAAAAAGCGCGAATAGCGATCGCCGAGCGAATCGTACTCGAAAATCCGCTCTACGCGATTCTGCGACTGATCGGATATTGCAGGCAGCGTTCCCGGATTTATAAAAATGCCGATCACGGGTGGCAGATCATGCTTCGCAATGAGGTTGTCGAATACGATGGGCACACGCACTTTGTCGGAGAGAAATGCAGCGCCATCGAGAAAAATCATGACAGCGGTGGGTTTTGCAGCGTCGTACTGCGCCGGCACGTAGATGGAGTATGTATGCGGCGTTCCAGGGTAGAATTTGCCGGCGTGAAGCTCATACGTCGCCACCGATCCCTTCGGAACGCCGCTCTGCGGTTGCGAATCGGGACCAAGCGGATAATCGACAGCATGGGCAAGCACAGATCCAAGGAGTAGGACGACAGCGAGCAGCTTCATGAATAGATCTTGACCTCGCGGGGAGAGTATACGCATATCCGCGAGTCGCCATGCCGACCCGGCGAAGGGTGCGACTATTATCTTCACGCTGGGCAGCAAGCCGAATGAGCAGTTCGGTTCCGGGGAAGGCGCGACGCCGCCTTCGCTAGAGGTCTAGTTCATTCGGGGAAATCAGGCTCCGATGCGGAGAAACCGCCTTGATAAGTGTCGAAGCCTGACCTGAAAATCATCGAACAGGCCTCGCCTCGGAACAGCGACCGGGGAGAGGCGCTCCGCTCCACAGTCGTCTCTTCCTATCGAGGCTGCAACACTTTTTACATTTACATTGATACAAAGTAGTAGTGGGTGACGACCGATGCCCACATCTTCCGCAGATGTACGATTCGCTTCGGCCTTCACGCTCCATTAACCGGAAGTCAAAACCTTGCGCACAATAGGGGCAGCGAACTTTCCTGTTCTTGCGAAGTTCTGTCCAGTCCATCAATCCCATGCCCTCCTTGGCTGGACGAAGGGGCGCCTTTCACGGCTTGGGAGAGAAATGGCTTAAACCGCTTCGACGGTTCGGGAATGATATAACGTCAGCGTTATACCGGCGTAAGGTCTAAAAGGTTCGGTAGTGGTGCAGTTTGATTCAAACTGCACCACTACCAAAGGTTCTACAGTATTTACCCGATTGCCGCCCCCGATGAGCGCCCACAAGAAACGACATCGTATTTTGCATTCCTGAGCGCGCCGGGCTCAAGAAGCAACCGTACCGCCGGCTGCAAATTCCCCCAAAACCATTGAAACCACAGGGGCATTGTCCGTAAACCCCCCACCTCTCCAGCGAATCGAACTTATTAAGTCATAAGAAGGAGGATTTAAGATGCGGAAGAAAATTCTTGGAAGATTCTTCATTACGACCCTGATTTCCTGCTTCGGTGCATTCGCCCTGATGCAGGCAAGCGATAAAGATAAGAATGATAGCAATGCTAATTCTGAACTTTCCCGGGCCACCGAGACCGTGCAGAACATCACAACGGCCTCTCCCGATAAAGGAGTGCCTAAAGACGTCCTGAAGGATGCGAAATGCGTGGCCGTTATTCCCAAGCTGATTAAGGGCGCCTTCGTCGTCGGCGGCGAGCACGGCAAGGGCGTGGCGACCTGCAAAACTAACTCCGGTAGCTGGAGCGCTCCGGCTCCCTTCGAAGTTTCCGGCATCAGCTGGGGACCGCAGATCGGCGGCAAGAGCACCGATCTCATGATGTTCATCATGAACGATGAGGGCATGAACGGCCTCATGCGCGGACACATCAAGCTCGGCGCTGACGTTTCCGCTGCCGCCGGACCGGTTGGACGCACTGCTTCCGCTGAAGCTGGGTACAAAGCTGGTGTCCTGACCTACTCGAGCAGCAAAGGCGCATTCATCGGCGCATCGCTGAACGGCGCCGAATTGAATCAGGACCACAAGCTGACCGAACAACTGTTTGGCCACGATGTTGCCTTCAGCGAAATTCTGATGGGACAAGCCCAGGCGCAGACCTCTGAAGCCCGGGACTTCGTGAACGCCGTCCAGAACGCCAAGGAGACCGCTCAGTCGCGCTAAGTGCTGATCGCGGAATTCTAATCGAGCAGTCTCGCTCGCTATGTGGGTGGGACTGCTCTCTTTTTTTCTCTAGATCAGACTGAGCGCGGACGGAAAAAAACGCGCAGAAATGATTAAGCAATTTTCTAGATGGTAGGCCAGAATGGATTCGAACCATCGACCTCTTCATCCTGTATGGGCTTGACTGCGTAATTCTGCAGTGTGTAATTTGTTTTCGGCTCCCATGACCACGAATTGTCACCACGCCGACGCAGGGAGGAAGAAACATGGCATCCAATACTGGGCGGTTTCCTGTTGTACTCCTGCTTTTAATCGCGTGTGCCGCGACAACATCCGCCGCTCCAATGGCGAGCGCTATTGCTGGCGATGCGCAAATCACCGTTCTCTATGATGCATTCGGTAAATCATCCACGATGCAAAAGGACTGGGGCTATGCAGCCTTTGTCGAATATGGCGGAAAACGTATCCTGTTCGACACTGGCAACAACCCTGACATTCTTGCGCAGAACGCGAAGTCGAAGGGCATCGACTTGACGAAGTTGGACTTCGTTGTGATGTCGCACCGACACGGCGATCACATGGGAGGACTGACCTACCTATTGAAGGTGAACCCTACGGTGAAGATTTACGCGCCTAAGGAAGGGTTCGGAGTTTACGGTGCCGACCTACCGAGCAGTTTTTATCGCAAGGACGCCTCTCTCCCTCAAGAACAGCGCTACTACGACGGCACGCCGCCAGAAGTCATGCGATTTGGATCGGCTTGGCCCGGAGCTAACTTTCAACTGGTCGACAAGAATATCGAGATTGCTCCCGATATCCATCTGCTCGCACTGGTGTCCGATAAGCCGGGAACGCTGGAATTGCGTGAACTTTCGCTTGCCATCAATACGCCCGACGGCATGGTCATCGTGGTTGGTTGCTCGCATCCCGGCATTGACAATATCGTTGAATCTGCAACTGCGATCAATCCGCGCATTCAGTTCATCGCTGGCGGCTTTCATCTCGTTACAGCGCCCGATCCTGACATCGAGAGAACTGTCACCGCACTGCATGATCGCTTCAGAGTCGAATACATTGCCCCCGGTCACTGCACTGGAGAGCCAGCGTTCACAGCGCTTAAAAAGGCTTTCGGCGACCACTACATTTATGCGGGTTTGGGCACAACGCTAACAGCAACACGTGCAGGAAATCACCGGTAGAAAATGGTGCAGGGACCTGAAATGGTAGGCCCGAATGGATTCGAACCATCGACCTCTTCCGTGTCAAGGAAGCGCTCTAGACCAACTGAGCTACGGGCCTACATGCCGACTGGCTGCGAATTCAATTCTAACGGGCGACGCGCGATTACGGCAATGTCCCACTTCCGGCCAAAGCAGCGGCACGGCGCAGCAGATCGGGGGACTTCATCCGTCGGCAGCACTCTTCAAAGTTTGAACGCGGCTGTCTCCAACGGAGTTCATCGACGTTTTCAAAAACTGGCACATCAACTCGCAGTGTCGCTAGCGTCCGAAACAACAGGGCGTCGTTCCAGGCGCTAAACAGCGACTCGGAGAGCAAACGAGCCTTGCGAATCGATGCATGCCATTGCCGCCAATCCTTCGGGATTTGCTCGAGGTGAACGTATTGAGAAAAGACAAGGGCTGCGGCTTTTTGCCCCCAACCCGCTACACCCGGGAATCCGTCGGCACTGTCACCGACGACCGCGAGGTAGTCCGGTATCGATTGCGGCTTCACGCCAAATTTAGCGATGACGCCGGCTTCATCGCGCACGATGTTCTGCCTCCGATCCAGTTGTACGATGCGTGTGCCGACAACACACTGACCGAGATCCTTATCTGGTGTGCAAATAATCACCTGTCGTACATGCTCATCCTGCGCGGCTCTTACGGCGGCGGAAGCGAGGGCATCGTCAGCCTCGAATTCGACCATGGGCCATGCGACCACTCCCATCGATTCCATCGCCTCCTCGAGAATCGGGAACTGCGAGAGCAATTCCGGAGGCACTCCCTCGGCGGTCTTGTATCCGGGATATAGATCGTTGCGAAATGACTCCACCACGTGGTCGGTCGCAACTCCGATATGGGTTGCACCGCGCTCGATCATCGACAGAACGGACGCGAGAACGCCGCGTACAGCGCCGACTTCCTGACCGTTTACATCCCTTGCAGACGGTAGCGCGAAGAAGTGCCGAAACAATTCATACGTGCCGTCCACCAGGTACACATCCATGCAAGAGCCTCTTGTATCGCTTTGCAGCATAGGATCGCTATTTTTCGCTGTCCATTGCCATGAACAGATTGTTCAGTGACTCCGCCAGCGTGGGATGTGCAAACGTGCCGTCACGCAATGCCGTGTACGGCAATTTTCCCATCATAGCGATCTCAATAGCCGACATGATTTCTCCGCCTTCAATTCCGAGAATTGCGGCGCCCAGGATCTGGTTACTCTCCGCGTCCACCACCGCTTTCATGAAACCGCGAGTTTCGTCCACTTCCAGCGCGCGCGCCACACGCGACGTCGGCATTTTAGCGACGCGAATATTGCGGCCTTGGGCACGCGCTTCCTTCTCAGTCAGGCCGACGCGGCCCAGCTGCGGATCGATAAAAACCGTATACGGCACCTGACGATCCTTGGTAGAGGCAGATTTCTTTTCGATGAGGTTCGCGCGAATGATTCGAAAGTCGTCGTACGAAATGTGGGTAAAAGCCGAACCGCCCTTGATGTCCCCCAGCGCGTAAACGCCTTCCGCACTGGTTTCCAAACGGTCATTTACCCGGATAAAGCCGCGCTCGTCGGCTTGAATTCCGGCGGCCGAGAGATTGAGCGTATCCGAATTCGGCATCCGGCCGGTGGCAATCAGTAGATGTGAACCAACCACGGTGGTCGAATTGTTCTTGAACAGGATATTCAGTTCGATATTGTCGCCAGACCGGCGGACACGAGTCGCGTGCGCATCCAACATGACTTCAATCCCGTCCTGCCCCAGGATCTTCGTAACCTCTTCCGCGACGTCGGGATCCTCGCGCGTGAGAAGTTGGCCAACCGATTGAACGATCGTGACTTGGCTGCCTAAGCGCCGGAACAACTGCCCAAACTCCAGGCCAATGTAGCCACCGCCCAAAATCAGCAGGTGATTCGGGAGTGCATCCAGTTCCATAATCGAGATGTTGTCGAGGAAAGGAACTTCGTCCAATCCCTCGAGTTTGGGCGGCGACGCGCGCATACCGGCATTGATGAAAATGTATTTCGCCGAAATTGTGCACTGACCGCCATCTTGTAAGCGGACCGCGAGGCGCTTCGGGCCGGTGAAGCTGGCATCGCCGAAGATCAGTCCAAGGTTGGCTGTCTTCTCGAGGCGCGCCTGGCTCCCATTTCGAAAGCCGTCCACAATGTCGCGCTTGCGTTGACGAACTTTCAACATGTCGACACTAATGGCGCCGGTGTGAATACCGTAATCGGCGGCGCGGCGCGCCAGGTATGCGACGCGTCCGCTCGCTACCATCGTCTTCGTCGGCGTGCAGCCCTCGTTAATACATGTGCCACCAACATGTTTCCGTTCGATCAGGGCTGTGCGCATGCCGGCCTCAGCGAGAGCCGTGGAAAGTGGCGTGCCTCCCTGGCCCGAACCGATGACAACGGCATCGTATTTTTCCAGATTCGTCATAGCGGCTTAGATCTGCGCCAATGACGCGAGGATAACATCAGGCCCGCAAGTTCAACTTTGTTCAGAATCGAGAAACCAGGAGCAAGCCAAATCCGATGGCGATCAAGTCCTCTGGTATGGCGATTGCGAAATCTGGCGCGTGGAGCATTCGCACGAGCCCGACGCGGGCATGATACCCAGCGAACGCTCCGGCGATTCCACCGATCGCCCCAGCCAGTGCTCCAAGCCACAGCGCTGTGCCAGCGGCAATTCCCAGGCATGCGCCCGTGAGCCCGCCGGTGACGATACGGGCAGAGAGTCCAACTGGGGCGGTGCGGGACGGCGCATTCGGAAGCTGGTCGGCCACGAATTCAACCAAAGCCAAAATGGTGAAGATGTCCACAGCCCACATGGATCCCATGAACGCCAACGGAGAACCATGAAGGTTGATCCAGCCCAAATGAGCTGCCCATGCCACGACCGCGAGCGCGGTCAGAGATCGCAATCCCGCCACGACTCCAATGCCGAATGCCAGCAACAGCGCGATTCCAGAGTTCATGATCTTTCTTCGCTACCGCCGCCGCTTTCTCTGTTATCGCCGCACGGCATCGCCTGCGTCGATCAGCTTTTCCGATAACGGCAAGCGCACTTGAAAGCTCGTATCCCCGGGTTTCGAACGGACTTGAATGTTGCCTCGGTGCTTTTTCACAATGCGCTGCACGGTATCGAGGCCAAGCCCGGTTCCCTCACCCACTCCCTTGGTCGTGAAGAAGGGCTCAAAAATATGGGACTGAACCTCAGGTGAAATCCCGGGGCCGTTGTCGCCGATCTCCACCACCACGCAATCGTCCTCGCGAAAAGTGCGCACTCGCAGCTCACCTTGTCCGTTCATCGCGTCAATGGCGTTGTCGATGATGTTGGTCCAAACCTGGTTGAGTTCGCTTCCGAAGGAATTCACCAGAAGCGGAATTTTCTGGTAATCGCGTTGCACGGTTACCCCGCGCTTGAGCTTGTGGTTCAGAATTGTGAGTGTGGTCTCCAGGGTCTTCACGATGTCGACGTTTTGCACGGGCGACTGATCCATGAAGGTATATTCCTTGATCGCGCCCACCAGCTCCGAGATCCGCGAGGTGCTGTGCTCAATCTGGTTCAACAGATTGGCAATCTCAACGGACGCCGAGATCCTCACCAGCGCCGCGCGGGCAGTATCCGCGTCCAGCGAGGCGAATAACTGCTCCAAGGCTTCCGGCTTGAAGTTCTTGCGCGCAAGATCGGCCGCGAGTTGCCAAAGATCGCTCTGGCCGTGACTGCGTAACAACGAGTCGAGCCTATCCTCAATGTCGCTGGTGGTGAGCGCGTCCGGTGGAGGACCATCCACTTGCGTCACCGAAGCCTCCAGCTTTTCAATTTCTGACTTTTGCGCCGCGGTAAGATCACGTCGTCCGAGTTCGTGGCTGGCGTCGCGGATCCGCTTGAGAATGTCGCGCAGTTGACTGGTTGCACGCTTCGCAGCCGATGCAGGATTGTTCAGTTCATGAGCGAGGCCCGCTGAAAGTTTGCCCAGTGCGGCAAGCCGGTCGCGTTGCTGTTCGAAGCGAGTAGCCTCGCGGATTCGGTCGGACATTACGCCGACCAGACGCGTGACCAGTTCGGGCATCTTCTGCACTAAGGTGGGAAAGAGCGAAGCGGGGAATCGTAAGACGCGCGCCTCCGTCATGGCGCGGCCGCTCAGGGTGAATTGCTTCATCCTGGAAAACGGCAGTGTTCCGGTGACCTCGCCCGCCTTGATTGCCAGCACAAAGCTCTGGCCCGCGAGCTCACCACGCCACTGAAATTCTCCCTCCAAAAGCACGAACATCGCGTCTGCCGGTTCGCCCTGTCGCGCATAAGTGTCGCCGGGGTTGAGCTGCAATTCTTGGGATTGGCTGAGAAACCAGGCCATCTGGTCGTCGGGCAGATCCAGGAATGCCGGGACGCGCCGTAGCAGTTCCGATGTGTCGGCCATTTATACCTTGCTCAAATACTGATGGATGAACTGGACTGCAACCGATCCTTCACCAACACCTGAGGCGACCCGTTTGACCGAACCATGCCGCACATCGCCCACTGCAAATATGCCGGGCACATTGGTTTCCAGGAGAAACGGATCCCGATCCGGCGTCCAACCTTTGGGCCGTTGTCCGCCCCGCATCAAATCGGGTCCGGTAAGGATGAAGCCACGATCGTCCCGCTGGACAGTGGCCGCCAGCCAATCCGTACGTGGCATCGCGCCAATAAAAATGAACATCGAACTCGCCGGCACGCGCTCAATTCTGTTGGTGTCGGAACACAGGACCGAAATTTCCTCAAGGCGCGTTTCGCCGTGCACCTCGGCGACGCTGGCATGCGTCCATAACTGAATGTTGGGAGTCTCTTTGATCTGATCAATCAGATATTGCGACATGGTGCTGGCAAGTGACTCTCCGCGAACCAGGATGATGACACGTTCGGCGTACTTGGAAAAATTCATCGCGGCCTGTCCGGCAGAATTTGCGCCGCCTACCACATAGACTATTTCCCCTTTACAGGCGAGCGCCTCAGTGGCGCCCCCGCCGTAGTAAACTCCTGCGCCCTGCAAATGGTCAATGCCTGGGGCTTCCAGCCTGCGCCACTGCACTCCGGTTGCGATCATCAGAGCGTGGCAGGAAATTTCGCTGCCATCTGCCAGTTTGATGATGCGGTAAGGTCCTTCAATACGGACACCGACCGCTTCCTGCGGCGCCAGGATTTCGACTCCGAAGCGCCGGGCCTGCACTACTGCCCGACGAGCGAGATCGCCACCGCTCAGGCCCGCAGGAAATCCGAGATAGTTCTCAATCCGCGAACTCATGCCCGCCTGTCCGCCGGGCGCCTCGCGGTCGAGCATCACCGTGTGCAAACCTTCAGAAGCGCCATAGACTGCGGCAGCCAGACCTGCCGGGCCTCCACCTACGATTGCCAAATCATAAAAAGTGGTTTCGGCGCGCGTCCGCAGACCTACCTTCTGCGCCACCTCCGCCGGCACGCTGTTGAGAAGCTTCGTCCCATCCGCAAACAAGACGATGGGAAGGTCCGTCGCATCCGGTCCCAAGGCTTCGAGCAAGCGCTTGGTCTCGGGATCGTTGGCCGAACCCTCGACGTCGATCCACTGATAAGGGACATGGCTGCGCGCCAGAAAATCCCGCAGTTCGTAGGATCGCGGAGACCATCGCGTGCCCAGTACGCGGATTCCCTGAAAAGCCGGACGGTACGAAGCCTGCCAGTCATCGAGCATGTCATCCAGTTGGGGATACAAGTGCTCTGAGGGAGGATCCCACGGCTTCATGAAAAAATAATCGAGGTTGGTCTGGTTGATGGCACTAATCGCCGCGTTGGTGTCGGCATAGGCGGTCAGCAAGGCTCGCTTGGCGTCGGGAAATATCTTCCGCGCTTCTTGCAGAAACCCGACGCCGTCCATGCGGGGCATGCGCTGATCCGCAAGCAGAAGGGCTACTCCGTCGTTGCGAACCTTCAGTCCCTTGAGCAGGTCCAGCGCCGCTTCCGGGGAATCGCTGCTGAGCACGCGGTAGGCAGCGCCGTACTGCGATCGTAAATCGCGTTCGATCGCGCGAAGGACATCGGGATCGTCGTCGACGGTCAGCAAAATCGGTTTCGGCATGATCGCTCTCAGACTTGAACGCTAATCGGATGACTCCGAAGACAAGTGAGCTGAATAAATTCCATTAGATACAAAAACGGTCATTCGGTTGCGCGCTTATCCCACTCGTTCCAATCCATCCGGTCCAAGTTCTCCGACCTCCATTTCGTCTACATAACACCACACCCAGGATTCCCCAGGCTCGTTGGAGCGGATGAGCGGGTGCTGTGTTTTGTGGAAGTGTTTGGTTGCGTGCTTGTTCTTGGACGAGTCGCAGCAGCCCACATGCCCGCAGATGAGGCACAAGCGCAGGTGAACCCACCTGTCGCCCGTCTTAACGCATTCCTCGCAGACGTGCGTGTCGGAGTGCTCGATCTTGATCTGGTTGACGTGGGTGCATGCTTTAGGCATCGATTCCTCCAGGAATTAATCTCAAATTTTCTCGGTCAAGTGACCTCCGTCATGTGACGAAAGGCCATAAACACTGTAAACAAGCCCGGTTTTCACTCACAATATTTTCAGAGGTCCTTCGTCTGTGATACGCCTTGATTATTTGTCTTGCATATTAACCATCACCTCCACAATCCTGGTGGGGCGACGGTGTTGGGAAGGCTGGGCGCTGGCCGGCGTCAATAGTGTGATCGTATGCATCATCGGCTTGCGAACAGACCAACTGGGTTTTATTCCTGCCAATGTATTCTGCATGGTGATGAGCGCGATCAACCTGCACGCCTGGCGCAAGTCCGGAGCGCCTTAACAACGATCCATTGCAACAACCACTAAGGACACGAAGTTGCACGAAGGAAGTTCTTTGTGTTCTTTACTTCGTGAACCTCCGTGCCCTTCGTGGTTCAAGGTTCTGTTGATTCCGTGATCCGCTAATACTCGCTTACTCCGCGATGAGCAGGTTTTCGGAAAAAGGCCATTCCTCATCGATCCACTGACATTCACAACGGAATCCGGCATCGCGCGCAGTCTCGACAATCTCTTCCGCCGAATACTTATGGCTGCTTTCCGTCCATATGGTTTCTCCCTCTTGAAACTCGACCGCGATCTCTGCTGCCGGAATCGTTACGATCTGCCGCCGCTTCGACTGCAAATGCATCTCAACGCTTCGAGCATAGGGATTGATCTTGGCCAGATGCTTGAACTGTCTCAAATCAAAATCAGCGCCCAGCTCGCGATTGGCTCGGACGAGCAAGTTGAGGTTAAAAGCGGCAGTCACGCCAAGTTCGTCGTCGTAGGCTCCGAGCAGTTGCGCGCTCGGCTTCTCCAGGTCCGCTCCCAGAAGAAGAGAATCGCCCGGCTGAAGGATGCTCCGCACCGAGCCAAGAAATTTTATCCCTGCGGGGCGATCGAAGTTTCCAATCGTGCTGCCCAGGAACAGCACGAACAAGCGCTGGCCGATCTTGCGATAGGACGCGATCTCCAGCAACCCGTCGAGATATTCGCGTTCAAACCCGACAATGCTGATCGAATCAATGTCGCTCAGTTCCCGCTCGCACATGACCAGAGCCGACCGGGATATCTCGACCGGATAATACGACGTGCGCTGGCGCCGGCAAAACGCTTCGAGCAGCCAGCGCGTCTTTTTACCGCTGCCGCTGCCCAGTTCCGCGACCGCAACCGGGCCGCCCACCCGGTCGACAATCTCATCGGCGTGGCGACGCAGCAAACGTTCGTCGGCCCGCGTCAGCCCGTATTGCGGAAGGCGACTGATCACTTCGAATAACGCGGAGCCGACGTCGTCGTAAAGATACTTGGAGGGAAGTTCCTTTTGTCCCACGCGAGTTAGGCCGTCGCGAACGTCGCCGGCGAAATCGTAGGTGACGTTGCTGGGCATCGCATGAACGAGCATGAGCTCAACTCCTTTTGGTCCAGACCAGGCGATCAGCGATTCACGCAGCGAAATCCTGCGTAAACGTACTGATAATGTGCCTGGAACCAGTTGCGAAATGTAGGCCGCAGCATGCACGCGGCGGTGCGCGGCGAACCGCCCTTCATCACAAAATGTTTGCGATCAAAAAAGTTAGCGGAATAGCCGGGATAGAACGGGAAGGGCTCGAATCCAGGGAATGGAGAAAAAACTGTTGAAGTCCATTCCCATCCGTTGCCCAGCATGTCATGCACGCCGAAAGCGCTGCGCCCTGCCGGGAAAGCATTCACAGGCGTCGGATCCCAGTGATCGAAATTGAAGTTACCGAGACTCGCACTGGGCGCTTCGCTTCCCCACGGATAATATCTTTCGATTCCATCTGTCGAGCCGTATGCCGCTCGATGCCACTGCTCTTCCGTCGGAAGTGATTTTCCTGCCCAGCGCGCATACGCCGCGGCCTCCGCATGGCTCACATAAACCGGGCAATTCAGAGGCAGAGGAACTTCTTCGAACATGCCGCGGTAAAGCCATCCGTCGCGAGATTGGGTCCAGAAAACCGGATTCGAGATCGCATTAGCAGTTTTCCAGTTCCAGTCCTCATCGCTCCAGAAAGCGCGCGTTTCATAGCCCCCCGCCTTGATGAAATCCAGGAATTGGCCGTTCGTCACTTCGTATTGATCGATCTTGAATGCTGGCACGTCCACCGTGTGTGCTTCATATTCGTTGTCCCAGCCGAAAATATCGCTCTCGCGCAGCAGGCCCAGTGTCACCGCACCCGCTGGAATCTCGATCATCAGATTTTTCATGGGAGCAGTTGCGAGTCGGGATGGAGCTTTGTCTGGGATTTTCCGGTCGAGCGGCAGTTGATGCAACATGTAGGCCAGCGTCTCCACATGCATCAAGCGATGCTCAATCGCCACGTTCAGCAGAGGATCGAGCCCAAAGCCATCGCGGCCCTGATTGTAGGATTCCAAACTTCCATTCACCAGTTTCTCGTCCAAAGCAGTTCGAATTCGTCTCACATAGTCGTGCACAGCTTCAACGGACGGCCAATCGGAAGGCTGATCCGAAGGCAGTCCGCCGCCCACCGGGTCGATCCCGAATGCAAACAGCTGATCAAATTCCGGATGAAAACTCTTCAGCCCAAACACATTTTCGTGGAGCAGGTTCCAATCGAAAGCCTCCAGATGCCCCACATAAAAAATGATGCGATGGCGCTCGGGAATCGGGCGTTCGTAAATCGAGTCGGAGCGCACGATGTTGAAGAGCGCGTCACTTCGGCGGCGGGCTTCGGAGAGCCGCTCCAGTAGCTGGCGACGGCCGGCAATCTCTACTTGAGCAGTGAGCATTGGGTCTCCTCGTGCAAGGATTGGACGAGCGCCGGGCGAGCGCGGATTCTCAAAATCCTCGCCCAGCTTAGAACCAGTTCCCAGCTAAAATAAGGCGGATGCGCATCCCGCTATTTCACCTGAATGCCTTTACCGACCAGCCATTTAGCGGCAATCCGGCCGCGGTATGCCCTTTACAAGACTGGTTAGATGACGGGTTGCTGCGTAAAGTCGCCGCCGAAAACAATCTTTCTGAAACCGCTTTTTTAGTGCCCAAAAACGGCCGTGACGGCAGTTACGATCTGCGCTGGTTTACCCCGGGTTGCGAGGTCAGGCTGTGCGGACACGCGACCTTGGCGTCGGCCTTCGTAGTGATGAACGTGCTAAAGCCAGGGCTTCAAACAGTTCGGTTTGAGACCCGTCACAGCGGGCCGCTGACCGTCACAAAGGCCGGCGAAATGTTCGCCATGGACTTCCCCGCGATATGCGGGACGACGTGCGCCAATCCACCGGAAGCTCTGAGACGCGGCCTTGGGGGCCCGCTTCCGTCCACCGTGTTGGAGGCGAATCAGACCTACATCCTCGTCTACGAAACCGAGGACGTAGTTCAAAGTATCCACCCCGACTTCGCGAGCCTCGAACGGCTTCACCCGTTTGCCGTGTCGGTTACGGCACCCGGAACGGAAAGTGATTTCGTGTCGCGTTACTTTGCGCCGAGCTATGGTGTTCCGGAAGATCCCGTGACCGGTTCTGCCCATTCCGCGCTGACGCCATACTGGTCCGAGCGGCTGGGCAAGACGCACTTGCACGCGCGTCAGGTATCGGAACGCGGCGGCGAACTCTGGTGTGAAATGGTAGGAGAGCGAGTCGTCATGAACGGCAATGCAATTCTTACGCTGCAAGGCTCGCTACAGATCTGACCCACCCAACTTATCGCACGAGTCCCTTGCTTCTTAGAAATTCGCGTGTAACTTCTTCCGCGTCGCGATGCTGCCCCTCGACCGCATAATTCAATCTTTGCATCTCCGCATCGGAGATTTTTCCTGCCAGCGCGCCCAACACCTGCGCGACCTCCGGATGCTGCTGCAGAGTCTGTTGCCGTACAACCGGCACTGCCTCATACGGCGGAAAATAATGGCGGTCGTCTTCCAGCACAAATAAACCCAGAGCCGGAATGAGGCCGTCTGTGGTATTGCCACCGGCCAAATCGATCTGGTGATCTTTTAAAGCGCGGGCGAGCAGGCCCAAATCCATGATGCGCGGCGGTTCTGCGAAGTGCAGGCCGTAGGTCGCGGCCAATCCGCGATAGCCATCCGGACGCTCCATAAATTCGTAGCCAAACCCGGCGCGCCACTGCGGAGCAAAGGCAGCAGCCTGCGACAAAGTCTTCACGTTCAAGCGCCGAGCGTCCTCGCCGCGAATCTCCATTGCAAATGTATCGTTAAAGCCGAGCGGCGGCCCCAGTGTCAGTCCGAAGCGATGTTCGTATTCACTTTTTACGCGCTGGTAAACATCTTGTTTATCTCCGCCAGCCGTTTGTTTGAGAATCGCGGTAAGCGCCGTGCCCGTGTATTCGGGATAAATATCAATTCGCCCTGCCAGAATTGCCTGCTGACAGATATATGTTCCCGCGAGATAGAAGCGCCGATCCACTTTCAGGAGGGTGTGAGACTCGATCATCTGCGCGACGATCTCACCCAACAGGAATGATTCCGTGAAATTCTTGGAACCAATAACGATGCGGTCGGAGTGCGACGGCGAACACCCGGCGAGGACCAATGCGAGGGTTATGACGGCGAGTGTGCAGCAACGCTTCATCGCGGCTGTAAGCGCCTCTCCAGCCATCCCACACCAAAGTCGGCCAAAAGCGCCAGAAGTGCGGCGGGAATGGCCCCGGCCAGAATCACTCGATCATCGACCATAGCCAAGCCGCGAAAGATGAACTCGCCTAGACCTCCGGCTCCAATCGCGGCGGCGATCGTCGCCAGGCCGACCGAAATCACAACCGCCACTCGGACGCCGGAAAGAATCACACTCACCGCCAGCGGCAGTTCTACCTGAAAGAGAAGTTGCGATTCGGTGAGTCCCATGCCCCGGGCCGCTTCCACTACCGCGGCATCGACTCCGCGAATTCCAGTATATGTGTTGCGAATGATTGGCAACAAGGCATACAACGTGAGCGCAAGGATCGCCAGTCTGTCGGCTCGTGCGCCCAGCCAAGGCACGGGAAGCAGAAATCCAAAGAGCGCAAGACTGGGAATCGTCTGGATGATGTTCGCGGTGGCCAGCACCGGCTTGTTGAAGCGTGGCCAGTGGGCAATCCCAATGCCTAGCGGAATTCCGATCAGCATGGCCAGGAGCGTAGAGAAGCCGACCAACCGCAGATGTTCCAGCGTCAGTTCCAGCACTTGCTCGTGATTGTGCAGCATGAATCGGAAGACATTCATGACGTGCCTCGGTTTGCGGCCGACTCCAAACCTTCGCCGAAGGCCCTGATGTAGGCGGCCGCCAGGGGATCGGTGGATCGCAGGAAATCCTCGGGTGCAAGCACGGTAACTAGTCGTCCTGCTTCCATCAATGCGATGCGCGATCCGAGCCGCAGCGCTTCACGCAGATCGTGCGTAACAAACACAACGGTCTTGTGAAGTCTTTGCTGCAGCAAAAGGAATTCGCGTTGCAACTCGTCGCGGGTTAGAGGATCGAGCGCGCCAAAGGGTTCGTCCATCAGCAGGATCTCGGGATCCGCCGCCAAGGCCCGCGCCACGCCCACCCGCTGCCGCTGGCCGCCGGAGAGTTGATGCGGATATCGGGAAGCGATTCCGGGCTCAAGCCCCACCGTCTGCAACAATTCTTGTACACGCACGCGAATCCGCTCTTCCGGCCAGCCTTCGATCTTCGGCACCAACCCTATGTTTCGTTCGATAGTGAAATGTGGGAACAGTCCCACGTCCTGGATCACATATCCGATGCCACGCCGCAGGCGAATGAGATCCGCGTCTTTATTTGACAGGCCCTTTACCCGAATGTCCCCGGACGTTGGCGTCAGCAGGCGATTGACCAGCTTGAGCGATGTAGTCTTGCCAGAACCACTGCGCCCCAGCAGCACCAGAGTCTCACCGCCGTACACTTGCAGATTAAATCCTGACAGCACCTGTGTGTCCGCCACACGATAAGAAACATCCAGGAATTCAATGACGGGACTTGTTGCCGCTGGTTGCATGTTCGCCCAGCATACCGGAATTTCTTGCCTACGGTAGGCCGACAATCGTGCGCGCGAGAACCAGATTTGCAATGCGCGCTTCTCCCGGCGACAATCTTAGCGTGGAAAACAACTCATCCAACGATCCATTCCCGCTCTCCGAGACGCGCGAACCGTTTCTTCCCGGCGCCCTGGTGATTGCGACGTTATGTAATCCGCGGGAAAAGTTTTGGGGAATGATTCTTGCCCTTCGGGCCGAGGGGTTGAGCCTGAGCGGAGCCGAACTCGCCTCCTTCGAAGATCTCGCGGTAATGGTCAGAGACGGCGAGCCCTTCACTCCGGCTGTCGTCTTCTTTCCTATGCACCGCATCGAGCGTATCGAACTAGACCTGCCCGACGGAAGCCTGCCTTCTCTCTCTCAGCGCTTTCTAGCTAAGACCGGGTTGGAGCCGTCCGCCGCGCTGACGCCTTCCGCCCGCGGTCAAGAGAACGCGCACAACGACATTCGCAGCGCCGGGTCGCATGCCTCAAAGGAGCATACGTGAAGCTCTCGCAAATCTTCACTGCGCCCAACCAACTCACGCTGCTGCGGATGATCTTTGTCCCGTTCATTGTGATTCATCTGGTGGACGGACATTATCTTTGGGCCCTGGTAGTTTTTGTGATCGCCGGATTCAGCGACGGACTGGATGGCCTGCTGGCGCGTACGCTTCATCAACAAACATTGCTCGGCCAGTATCTCGATCCTATTGCAGACAAGCTACTGTTGAGCACGATATTTCTTGTGCTCTCCATTTTGCGTAAAATTCCGTGGAAGTTTACGGTGCTGGTCTTTAGCCGCGACATTTCGATTCTTGCGGCCAGCGCGGTTCTGTTCGCCATTGCCGGGCTGCGGAATTTTCGGCCCAGCATCTTCGGCAAGGCCAATACGGTTTCCCAGATCGCCGCAGTGTTCTTTGTTCTTTTGTTTCAAATTCGCCCCCAGCGCTGGATATGGATCGCGCGCACAGAGTTTCTTCGCGCTACCTTTTTCTTCACGATTATCTCCGCGTTGCACTATGTAATTCTGGTGCAGAAGCGCCTGCGCGAACCGGCGCACGCCTTGCCTCCGGCCCGGACTCCAGCCGTCTGACCGCGATTTGACCCACTTTCTCGCCGACCCTAGAATCTTAAGTTCGTTTTGCCGTGTTCGAACTTCCTATGGCGCTTCGTCTCTATAACACCATGTCGTCGCGGATCGAGGAATTCCGGCCCCTTCGCGAGGACGAAGTCCGCATGTATGCCTGCGGCCCCACGGTCTATGACTACGGACACGTCGGCAACTTCCGAACTTTCGTCGCCGTTGACATTCTGCGCAGGTTCTTGCGGCAGAGCGGATATAAGGTGCGCCATGTCATGAACATCACCGACGTGGACGACAAGATTATCCGCAACTCTGCGCGCGACGGCGTGAGCGTGCAGCAATACACTGCGAAGTATGAAACGGCGTTTCTCGAAGACGCCGCCATGATCAATATCGAACAGCCGACGCTGGTGCGGGCTACCGAGCATATTCCGGAAATGGCTGACTTCGTCGCGAAGTTGGTGGAGAAAGGCTTCGCTTACCGCGCCGACGACGGGTCTTATTACTTTCGCATCGCCAAATTTCCTCAGTATGGCAAGCTCTCGAAGCGAGATTTCAGCGGCATGCTGGACGGAGCCCGCGTGGATGTCGACGAATACGATAAAGACAGCGCGCGCGATTTCGCTCTCTGGAAGGCTCCTAAACCCGGCGAGGCGTCATGGGATACGGCCATTGGCAAGGGCCGGCCGGGCTGGCACCTGGAGTGCTCGGTCATGTCCATGAGCGAACTCGGTGAGACCTTCGACCTGCATGCGGGTGGGGAAGATCTCGTTTTTCCACATCATGAAAACGAGATTGCGCAATCCGAATCCTTTACCGGAAAGACGTTCGTGGATTTTTGGTTTCATGCGCGCTTCCTGCTGGTCGAAGGCGAGAAGATGTCGAAGAGCCTGGGAAATTTCTTCACGCTCCGTGACCTGGTTCTCAAAGGGCACAAGCCTTCGTCGATCCGTTACCTGCTCGCGTCGGTGCCTTACCGGAATCAACTGAACTTCACCTTCGATGGTCTCAAGCAGGGCGCAGTGTCGGTGGAGCGTCTGCGGAATTTTCGCCTGCGGTTGAGCGCGGGTAATTTTCCCGAAGGCGCGAGCCCCGAGATACAGTCTCTCGCGGCAGATACGGTCGAGCGTATAAAGTCCGCACTAGACGATGACCTCAACACCGCACAGGCCCAAGGTGCAATTTTCGAGATGGTGCGCCAGGCCAATGCCGCGTTCGACGCGGGCGGAATCAAGAAAGATGACGTTGCGCCGCTGCTTGCCGCGTTAATAAAGTTCGATGAAATCTTTGCTGTACTCGACGACGACGATGTTCCGAAGATGAAACGGGTCCTCGACTGGGCGGTAGCAGAGGGCCGCGAGAAAGACATCAGCGAGGAATTGCGAGAGGCAGTTCAATCGGGGAAACTCTCCGGTGCCGACGTCGAAAAGAAGATTGCGGAGATGAAGGCCGCCCGCACCGCTCGCGATTTCAAAGCTTCAGATGCAATCCGCACCGAACTCGCCGATGCGGGCATCCTGGTGGAAATCACCAAAGATGGCATCCGCTGGCGAAGGAAGTGAATGATGGTTCTGCAAGCCCTCGCTCCTGCCAGATGTTAAGCTGAAAGCTGACGGCTGAGAGCTGACAGCTTGTTCTCGTGAAATCCCTCGAAGAATATCTCCGCGACGCTGAGCAGGTCCACGGACACATCTGTGCCGGGCAAGTGCTGGGCGTGCGTCTCGCCATGTTCGGCCTGCAGAAACTCGGCATTGACGACCCGCAGGGAAAAGACCGGAAACGCCTCGTCACCTTCGTCGAAATCGATCGATGCGCCACCGACGCCGTCGCCGTGGTCACTGGATGCCGCCTGGGCAAGCGTGCGTTGAAGTTCCGCGATTGGGGCAAGGTTGCGGCCACATTTGTCGACGTCAACAGCGGCAACGCGATACGCATCGCGGCGAAGGAGTCATCGAAGGCTTTGGCCCGCCAGATGCATCCCGAGATCGCCGACAAGAACCAGCAACAGATGCTCGCCTACCGCGAAATCTCCGACGACGACCTTTTCACCAACCAATGGGTGAAAGTCGAATTGCCGCCGGAAGAATTCCCTGGATACAAAGGGGAACGCGTGGTCTGCGAGGTGTGCGGAGAAGGAATTAATTTCCGCAGAGAAGTACGTCGCGATGGAAAAATCCTGTGCCGCGCTTGCGCTGGAGAAAGCTACTACGCGACTTCAGGGAAATAACGCGCACTCAGGCTTGCTCATAGGCGTGCGCGACGCGCAGAATTGACGCCTCGTCGAAATGCTTGCCCAAAATCTGCAGCCCGATCGGCAACTTCTCTTTCGTTTCACCGCACGGCACCGAAATCCCCGGAATCCCCGCCAGATCGGCGGTCACCGTGTAGATGTCGGCCAGGTACATGGCCAGCGGATCATTCGACTTCTCCCCCAGCCGAAATGCCGCCGTCGGACTCGTCGGAGTCACAATCGCATCCACCTTGCGGAAGGCTTCGTCGAAGTCGCGCGTCAGCAGCGTCCGAACTTTCTGCGCCTTCAAATAATAGGCATCGTAATAGCCGGCGCTCAGCGCATAGGTACCAAGCATGATGCGCCGCTTCACCTCGGCGCCGAAGCCCTCGTCGCGGCTGCGCCGGTACATTTCTGACAACGTCTTCACCCCGCGCACCCGGAGGCTATAACGCACGCCGTCATAGCGCGCCAGATTCGATGAGGCTTCCGCCGTCGCAATAATGTAGTAGGTCGGAATGGCGTAAGGGGTGTGCGGCAGAGAAACCGGCACAATCTCGCAGCCTAATCCCTTCAGTTTGTCGATCGCCGCCTCTACCGCCTGCCTGACTTCATCGTCCAGACCCTCGCCAAAATACTCTTTCGCCACGCCAAGTTTCATTCCACGAACCGGCTTGTCGAGTTCGGCAACGTAGTCCGGCACGGGGATATCGGCCGACGTGGAATCCATAGGATCGCGTCCGGCAATGGTGCGCAGCACAATCGCTGCGTCTTTTACGGTTTTCGCCAGCGGCCCAATGTGGTCGAGCGACGACGCGAATGCGATCAATCCATAGCGAGAGACGCGGCCGTAGGTCGGCATCAATCCCACTACGCCGCAGAACGATGCCGGTTGACGAATCGAGCCGCCAGTGTCCGAGCCCAAGGTAACGACCGCCATGTCGGCCGCCACCGCCGCGGCCGAACCGCCCGAAGAACCTCCGGGCACGCGGCTCAGATCGCGCGGATTGCGCACCGGCTGGTACGCGGAATTTTCATTCGACGAGCCCATGGCAAATTCGTCGCAGTTCATCTTGCCCAGCACGACCGCACCCGCGGCTTCCAGGCGCGCAACGGCAGTGCAGTCATACGGAGGGATATACTTTTCCAGAATCTTTGACCCTGCGGTGGTACGGACACCGCGCGTGCTCATGACGTCCTTGATACCGACCGGCACGCCGCCCAATGGTGGCAGAGTCTTGCCTTCGGCGGCGAGTCGGTCCATGCGATCTGCTTGTTCCAGCGCGCGCTCCTTCGACAACGTCAGAAAGGCGCCGATCTGGCCGTCTTCCTGCTTGATGCGCTCATAGTGCGCCTCGGTCAGCGCGAGCGCAGTCGTCTTGCGTTCCTGCACGGCGGAACGCGCCGCGTCGATGGTGAGTGATTTCAAGTCCATTGATCTGATGAGAGGCTACCGCTCAATGACCTTCGGCACCCGGAAAAAGTTCTCGTCCGCATCGGGTGCGTTCGCCAGGGCCTCTTCGTGCGGCATCGACTTGCGCAATCCTTCGAGAATATCTTCGCGGCTCGCGTATGCGAATCGCGCACTTCCCTGCCTCGACTCGTCCACGCCATATCGATCGGAAACCTGCGCCATGGGCGGCACATTGGAGGTGTCGAGTTCATTGAGCCGGTCGATGTACTCGAGAATGGAATTCAAGTCGCGCAGCATTCCCGTACGCTCTTCATCGCTGAGTTCCAGATTGGCTAACTCCGCGACGTAGGCAACATCTTTCTCGGTGACTTTCATGGATAAGAGACCGAAGCTCAGCGCAAATTCTTCTCCGCGCTTTGGGGGCCGATCATGAACTCGATTCTGCGAACCGCCGCGGTCGTATACCGGTTAATCACCGCCAGATATCGCGGAGCAAGGGCCTGCAGTTCGGATTTCCATCGCGCACCGGCAACTTCCACGCGCAATACTCCATCTTCAAAACTCAGCGCGCGCGTGCGCTCAGCCACTGCCGATCCGCAAACGACCGGCCAAGCCATCAGCGGCGCCTCCGCCGGCGGCGCTTGCCGCAACGACTGCGCTACGATCTTTTCCAGCCCCGAGCCCGCCTGCTCCAAGATAATTCCTCGCTCATCAACGCCCCAAAACCCTGGGAGAAAACGATTCTAGCATTGCCGTCGCCTGTCCCGGCGCGGTTTCGTTTCATTGACTTCAACGCTTGATCTTTGACTTCTCTGCGTCCTCGGCGAATCCTCAGCGCGCTCGGCGGTTAAAATCTTTTACCGTACCCTAAACAGGAAACTCGCGGCGAACGAATTCAAGTGCCGCATCCCGTGAAGGCAGGCGCCCCTCGAGCTGCGCATCCTCCACCGCGCCCAGGATCTCCCGGAATTTCGGCCCCGGAACATGACCCGCCGCGATCAAGTCATCGCCGGTAACCAACGGGGCAGGGCGCATTTTCTCCGCAGGAATCTCCGCGCGTTTCTGTTGAATAAATTCGTACGTGCTCAGATTACGGTGACTCGCCAGACAATCGGCGCGGTGCAAGGCAAGATGCTCATCAAACCCTGGCAGGCGAAGAAACTTCTTCAGCGTGGATTCCTTCATGCGTGTGACGTGCCCGAATCGCATGTGATTGTCGACCAGCGCTAGAATCTGCTCGGTTTCGTCATTGGAGAATCGCAACCTCCGACAGATTTCCTCTGCCATCTTCACCCCGACTTCAACATGGTTATCAAAACGGATACGATCGGGAGCCACGCGAAACGTCGGAGGCTTCCCCACATCGTGCAGCAGAGCTCCCCAGGCCAGCGTCATCGGACACGGATTCGGCAAGTTTTCCAGAAGCAGCAGCGTGTGCACAAACACGTCGCCCTCGGGATGGAATTCCGCCGGCTGCTCCACTCCCTTCATGACTGAAATTTCCGGCAGAACGGGCTTGAGAAGGCCGCTCTCATCCAATAGAAGAAACGCGCGCCGGGCATGCCCCTCCGTCAACATGCGGGTCAGTTCATCCCGCACGCGCTCGCGGGACACAACCTGAATTTGCTCAGCCAGTTTCCGCATCGCCGCGAACGTGCCCGTGTCAATCGTGTATTCGAAGCGCGCGGCGAAGCGCATGGCGCGCAGCATGCGCAGCTTGTCTTCGCCGAAGCGATGCTCGGCGTCGCCGATGGTGCGGATGATGCCCGCCGCCAGGTCCTTGCGCCCGCCGACAAAATCGAGCACCTCGCCGCTTACAGGATCGAGCAGCATGCCGTTGATGGTGAAATCGCGGCGCGCCACATCTTCCCGCGGATCGCTGCTGAAACGCACTTCGTCCGGATGGCGTCCGTCGGAATATCCAATGTCGCTGCGGAAAGTCGCGACCTCGACGGCGTGAGACTTCGAAAGTGCATCGGACGAACTGGCACCTACGTCTTGTTCCGGCGCTGGAACGAGTACCACGCCGAACTGCGCTCCCACCGCGTAAGTCTCGGGAAAGATGCTTATCACCTGCTGAGGAGTCGCGTTAGTCGCCACGTCGTAGTCTTTCGGCTCCCGCCCGAGCAGAAGATCGCGCACGCATCCCCCCACCAGGTAGGCTTGAAAGCCCCGCTGGCGCAGGGTTTGCACGATCGATGTGGCAAATTCCTTCAACATGGTCGTCAGGAATGGATCTGATTCCATGATACCGCTCAGGTGCGAAACAAGATCTTTAGGCGACGCCTCAAGAAGCAGCAGAAACGATAAACTGAAAGGATACGCATGCCCGACGCCTACATCCTCGGCATCGAGAGCTCCTGCGACGAGACTGCGGCCGCCGTGGTGCGCTCGGGCGAGCAGCTTATCTCGAATGTCGTCGCCTCGCAGATTGCCACCCACCAGCCCTACGGCGGCGTGGTGCCGGAACTGGCGTCGCGGGAGCATCTCCGCGCGATCGTCCCGGTCGTACGCCAGGCGCTGGCCGAGGCCAATCGCACTTACAATTCGGTCGACGCGATCGCAGTGACCCAGGGCCCCGGCCTCGCCGGAGCTTTGCTGGTGGGCATCAGCTATGCCAAGGCGCTGGCCTTCGCCCTCGACAAGCCGCTGATCGCGGTCAACCATCTCGAAGGCCACATTCACGCGGTGCTGCTCGAAGAGCGGCAGAAGGGCAACCGCGATCTGCAATTTCCCGTGCTGGCCCTGGTCGTCTCCGGCGGGCACACCCATTTGTATCTGGCCGCGCAAAAGGGCGAGTCCTGGACCTATAAGAATATCGGCCACACTCGCGACGACGCTGCCGGAGAGGCTTTCGACAAGGTCGCCAAGCTTTTAGGACTGGGATATCCCGGAGGCCCGGCGATCGATCGACTCGCTCCGCACGGCGACCCCAGAGCCGTAAAATTTCCTCCAGCCCAGATCAAGCACCGCGACCGTCGAGGCAGAAACGATGGCAAGGCCGTTGACGCGGACGACGGCCGCCCCCGCTTTGATTTTTCTTACAGCGGTATCAAGACGGCGATCTTGCGTTACGTAGAAACGCATGCGATGCACGCTACCGTAGAAGCACGACGAAAGGCGCTGGCGAATGTAGCAAAGCCAAAGCTGGAGGATTACCTCACCCACTGCGACAAACTTACACTCGACTTGGTCGCGTCCTTCCAGCGTGCGATCGTCGAAGATCTGGTGGGCAAGACCTTGACAGCAGCCCGAGCCTACGATGTTTCCACACTCTTCGTCACGGGAGGCGTCGCCGCCAACAATGAATTGCGACGAACTTTTGAAAGCCAGGCCGCGAAAGAAGGCCTGCCTGTCTATTTTCCGTCACGTCCGCTATCGACCGACAATGCGGCCATGATCGCCGCGGCGGCTTTTCCCAAATTTCTGCTGAAGGATTTCGCGCCGATGGATTTCTCGGCCGAGGCTGGCCTGTTGCTGCGTTAACCCGTCATGCGTACTGCTAGTTCCCGGAGTTAGGCGCTTGGCTCGCCTTGCCCGCCAGTTCATCCAGCGCCTTCGCCAGTTGGGCTTCAATGTCGATGTCTTTGTAGATGGCGAAATCCGCGCGCGTCTCCGTCCGATCGAAGCCGCCCGCCTTATACGCCACGATGATAATGGGAACCGCGGCAGTCTCCGGCTTGCTCTTCAGCGCGCTGATCAACTCCGATCCGGACATCTTCGGCATCATCATGTCGGTGACGATGAGCGCCGGTTGCACGCGGCCCAAGACTTCCAACGCTTCGGCTCCGTTGCTGGCTGTCTCGACCGCATAACCGCGTTGCTCCAGAAAGCGGCAAACGGTATAGCGCATCAGCATGGAATCATCGACGACCAGAGCCAACATGGGCATAAACGACGGAGGTCGGCTAAACGCACGTCTCCCGGGTCGGACATTACCAGAGTGTTTTGTATGGAACAAGCCGGAACGGCGCGCAGGCATTACCTCCGTCACGCCGCCGGCTCCCAGACAGGGACTAGATTTCGCTTTCCTGGGCGCGCTCTTCGATATTCATGTCTTTGAATTCGCTGGACTCGAAGATTTCGCCGCATTCCTTGCACTCGACGAACTCAGAATCCTCGTCTCGACTGACAATTTGCACACGGGGGTGCTTACACGGCTGCTTCATGTTTCCTATTTGAGGAGAGGTCGACTTAGACGTCATAAATCCGGAAGGTCTCCAAACGAACCAATGGCGGAGGGGATTTTTCGCCGGAATTTCACGGTATTCTAGACCTGCTTCGGCCTTTGTCAAGTCCCCAAACGTTACGTCGACGTGAATTCGTAAGAGGTGGGAAGCAGTAATTCCATTTACATCCAAGCAGGCGTGGAGATTAAATTCCGACCGAAATTGTCGTATTCATTTAAACCGTTCAGTTTGTGTTACTTGCCATTCAACGGAGCTTTCTTGCCGCTGACTGCGTGGGCTTGCTCAAAGCCGCGAAGGTGACGTAGAATGAATTACGACGAAAAAGGTCGGATTTCGTACTCATCCGAGACGTTTGGGTTTTTCACAGGGAAACGAGTGTTGAAGCTTACCAAAAAGGCAGACTATGCGCTGATGGCGATGAAGCACCTCGCCGAGCACTCTGCCGAGGGTTCTCGCAGCGCAAAGGACGTCGCGGATGCCTACGGCATCCCGCCGGAGGCCTTGGCGAAGATCCTGCAGCGGCTAGCCAAGGCTGGGTTATTGCAGTCGCAGCATGGCACCAACGGTGGTTACACTCTGGGCCGGGCGGCGCATACGATATCGGCCTTCGAAGTAATTCAGGCCATCGATGGCCCGCTGTTCATCACTTCCTGCGTGACGGTGCGCGGAGAGTGCGACCAAACCGACCGTTGCAATATCCGCGAGCCGTTGCGGAAAGTGAACGAGAGTATTGAAGCGGTACTGAAGCGCATCAAGATTTCGCACATGCGGGAAGAACCGGAAGAGGTGGGGGCAGTGGCTCCCAAAAAGGCGGCGGATTTGGTGACGATCACCTGAAGCCCAAAGAACACGAGATTCATCCAAGAGACTAAGTCAAAGCAGGAGAAGCAATCAATGAGCACGGACGTCAAGACTCCCCAGGTCAATACGCAGCCGCACACTTCCGACCCGAAGGGTGTGAAGCTGCCCATCTACATGGATAACCACGCCACCACCCCCATGGATCCGCGGGTGCTGGAAGAGATGCTGCCCTACTTCATGGAGAAGTTCGGAAATGCGGCCAGCCGCAACCATTCCTTCGGGTGGGTTGCCGAAGAGGGCGTAGAGACCGCTCGCGAACGCATCGCAAAGCTGGTCGGCGCAACCACCAAAGAAATTATCTTCACCTCCGGCGCCACCGAGAGTGACAACCTTGCCATCAAGGGCGTAGCCGAGATGTACCGCGAGAAGGGCAATCACATCATCACCGCGGTGACGGAGCACAAGGCTGTCCTTGATACCTGCAAGCGGCTCGAGAAGTATGGTTATCGCGTTACCTATCTGCCGGTGCAGAAGGACGGCTTGATCGATCTTGACGACCTGAAGCGCGCCATGGACGACAAGACCATCCTGGTCACCATCATGTTTGCGAATAACGAAATCGGCGTTTTGCAACCGGTGGCCGAGATCGGCAAACTGTGCCACGAGCGCGGCGTGATCTTTCATACGGATGCGACCCAGGCGGTCGGCAAAGTTCCCGTGGACGTAATTAAGCAGAATATCGACCTGGCTTCCATCTCCGGTCACAAGATGTACGGGCCAAAAGGCGTGGGCGCCTTGTACGTGCGGCGCAAGAATCCGCGGGTGCAGATTTCCGCCATCATCGATGGCGGCGGTCACGAGCGCGGTATGCGCTCCGGTACGTTGAACGTCCCCGGCATCGTCGGCCTGGGCAAAGCCTGCGCCATTGCGCACGAAGAAATGCCGCAGGAATCCTGCCGTCTGGCGGGCCTGCGCAACCGCCTGCGCGATCGCATCATGAACCGCCTGGACGAAGCCTACATCAACGGTTCGACCGAACATCGCTTGCCGGGCAACCTGAACATCAGTTTCGCGTATGTGGAAGGCGAGTCGTTGCTGATGGGTATCAACGATATCGCGGTTTCCAGCGGATCGGCATGCACCTCTGCGACCCTTGAGCCATCTTATGTATTGAAGGCTCTGGGCACGGGCGACGACCTGGCCCATAGTTCGATTCGTTTCGGCATCGGCCGCTTTAACACCGAGCCCGAAGTCGATTACGTGGCAGATCGAGTTATCGAAACGGTTGAGCGTCTGCGTGAACTTTCTCCGCTCTATGAGATGGCGAAAGAAGGCATCAATCTGAAAGATGTGAAGTGGGCGGGTGAATAATTTCGAGTACGAATGCCCGATGCAACTCCGCGTGAAACAACGGACGAAGAGACTCTAAGAATTAGGAGAAATAAATGTCTTACAGCGATAAGGTCATCGATCATTACAACAACCCGCGTAACGTCGGCTCGATGGACAAGTCGAGTAACGACGTAGGCACGGGACTGGTAGGCGCGCCCGAATGCGGCGACGTCATGAAGCTCCAGATCAAGGTCAATCGCGAAACGAACGTTATCGAAGACGCGAAGTTCAAGACCTTCGGCTGCGGCTCCGCCATTGCCTCGTCCTCGCTCGCCACCGAGTGGGTCAAAGGCAAGACGGTGGACGAAGCTCTCGCCATCAAGAACATGGACATCGTGAAGGAACTTTCACTTCCTCCAGTGAAGATCCATTGTTCCGTGCTGGCGGAAGACGCGATCCGCGCCGCGATTGGCGATTGGAAGAAGAAGCAGGGAGTCCATACCCCAGTCGCCGCCGAAGCGAAATAAGCGGCGGCGAAGGCGCGAGTTGCTGGCCGCGGTGTTACAGGCAGGTCCGCACGAGTGAGAAACGGCCAAGCGTGGCCTGCAAGAAGCCCAGCCGCGAAGCGGCGCAAGAATGCAGCCCACGGCGCAAGCCGTGGGTATGCTAGCGAGCAGGAAAAAGCCCCGAAGGGGCGAAAGAAAAATGACGACCGCGACCCAAGAAGTCACTAAACCCGCTCCCGCCAAAGGCATTGTCGTGACGGAGAAGGCCTTGGCCAAGGTGCGCAGCGCAATGGCCAAAGAGGGCATTTCGCCGGAGCAAGGCGGTTTGCGGCTGGGCGTACAAGGCGGCGGCTGTTCAGGTTTGAGTTATAACATCCGTTTCGACACGCAACCACGCGAACGGGACCGTATCTTCCAGTTCGACGATGTGCGCGTTTTTGTCGACCCGAAGTCGTTCATTTACCTGCACGGCATGACCTTGGATTATCAGGAAACGCTGATGCAACAGGGCTTCGTATTCGTAAATCCCCAGGCGTCGAAGTCATGCGGCTGTGGGACTTCGTTCTCCGCCTGATGCCCGTGCGGCTAGGAAGCCCCGAGTGGCTGGAAACCCTGTGTGGCCCGGGCACTCTGTGTGGCGCGGGCACTCCTGCCCGCGACCGCTTACGCCACCAGAAAACCCGCGCGAGTAAATGACTTTAGCGCGTTCGAAGTGTGAGGAAACAGAAGTGACGACGAAATCGCCCCTTACCGAGATCCGCTCCAAGCCGCTGCCGGCGGATACCCACACCTGCTGGTCGTGCGGATCGATGCGCGCCGCGCACTTTTGCGACTCTTGCGGTAAGGTTCAGCCTCCGGTTCCGGTCGACTACTTCACTTTCTTCGGCTTGCCGCCCAAGCTAAAAATTGACGTCCCGGCACTGGAAAAGAGTTTCTACGAATTGAGCCGCAAGCTTCATCCTGATTTAAATGCCCGCGCCGGCAGCCAGGAACAGGAATGGAGCATGGAGCAGAGTTCCCTGCTCAACGACGCGTATCGCACGCTGAAAGACCCGATCAAGCGGACCGCCTACTTGTTGCACTCGGAAGGCGTGGAACTGGAAGAGCAGTCTAAGAGCGCAACCGAGCAGGCCCGAGCTACAGGCGAAGCCAAAAAGCAGATTGTCCCGCCGGACTTGCTGGAAGAAGTTTTCGAGCTCAACATGCAACTCGAAGAACTTCGCATGAACAAAAAGGCAGGAGAAGACGATCCCAGCTTGGCAAAAGAAATCAGTGGCCACAAGGTCACCCTCGAAGCCAAGCACGACGCTTTGTTGCAGGAATTGCAAAAGTACTGGACCGATTGGGACAGCCTGATCGAACGCAACCACGGATCGAAAGCTCCAGCCGAGGAACGCGCGAACATCACCGCAAAGATGGTGGATGTATTGAACCGCCGCAACTACATCCGAAACTTGCTAAGGGACGTGAATGCGGCATTGGAGTCTTAAATGTTCGAGAGGATCGGCCCCCAGCATGTGCGAAGTTCTTGGGGATTTGAGGTGTCTTTCAGAACTGCGGCAACTCAGATTTACGTCGAATACCAGGAGGACGGTCGAGAAATACGTTTTGACAATACTAGGAATGCGGGAAATCCGCTATTCACGTTTCGCCCAAAGCGCATCACACGTTGGGCCTCGCCGTTCGAGAAGGAGTCTCTGGGGCCAGACAAGCGCAAGCAGATTATTGAGAATATGGCTTCTGCGCTGGACTATTTAGGGATTACAAGTGACGCCCGCGATGAGCAAGGAAACGTGATCGGTCAATTTGGATCGCAACATTGGGTTTGGAAAGACGAAAAATGGCTGAACGAATAGTCGGCATCGACCTCGGCACCACCAATTCTCTGTTGGCGTTCATGCAGGGGGATACGCCTGCCGTCATCCCGAACGAAGACGGTTTGAATCTGCTTCCGTCCGTGGTCGCATTGGACCGCAACAACCAACCCGTCATCGGCAATGCCGCACGCAATGCACTTATCGAAACGCCGGAGCGCGCTGTCTATTCGATCAAACGCCTGATGGGACGCGGGGTTGGAGACATTCAGGAAGAATTGAAGCTCTTCCCCTTCAGACTCGCCGAAGACATGCAGCCGGAAGAAGTTCTCCGCATCAAATTGGGCGACAAGACTTTCACTCCACCGGAAATTTCCGCGCTCATTCTCCGCCAGCTCAAGCGCAGCGCGGAGCGTTTCTTCGGCGGCCCAGTCACAAAGGCAGTCATCACTGTCCCCGCCTACTTCAACGACGCGCAGCGTCAGGCTACAAAAGACGCCGGGCGCATCGCTGGACTCGATGTTCTTCGCCTGGTCAATGAGCCGACTGCCGCTTCGCTGGCTTACGGCCTCGACAAGAAGCAGAATGGGATCGTTGCCGTCTATGATCTCGGCGGCGGCACCTTCGACATCTCGATCCTGAAGTTGCACGACGGAATCTTCGAGGTGATCGCCACTAACGGCGACACACATCTTGGTGGCGATGACATCGACAATCTGCTCATCACTATTGCGCTTGACGATATCCGCGGCGACCTCGGCCTCGATCTCCGACGCAATGCCGAGGCTGTCCAGGCAATCCGCAAGGCTGTCATTGACGCGAAGATCGCACTCTCTTCGCAGCCTTCGGTGAAGCTTGATATCGAGTTGCCTGCGGGCAAGCGGTACCAGCGCGAGATTACCCGCGAACAGTACGAGCAACTGATTCAACCGATCATCGATCGCACCGTCGGGCCCTGCAAACAGGCGATGAAGGATGCGAGCCTCAAGCCCGAACAGATTGACGAAGTCGTACTCGTCGGCGGCTCCACGCGCATCCCGAAGGTTCGCGCGCTTGTGAAGGAACTGTTTCAGCGCGAGCCGCACACCGACCTGAATCCCGACGAAGTGGTCGCGCTAGGCGCGGCTGTACAAGCCAACATCCTCGGCGGCGGCTCCGAAGCCACAGAAAATATGCTCCTGCTGGACGTGACGCCTCTTTCGCTCGGCATTGAAGTCGCGGGCGGGGTCACCGACAAAATCATTTTGCGCAACTCGACCATTCCCGCATCCGCCACGCAGTTTTACACCACACAGATCGACGGCCAGGCCAACGTTGCGATTCACGTGCTGCAGGGTGAGCGCGAACTGGCCAAAGACTGCCGCTCGCTGGCACGTTTCGATCTCAAGGGAATTCCAGGGATGGCCGCGGGTATTCCGCGCGTCGAAGTCAAATTCCTTATCGACGCGAACGGCATTCTGCACGTTTCCGCGCGCGAGCAACGCAGCGGCAAAGAGGCCGAGATACAGGTACAGCCCAGCTACGGCCTAACCGACGAGCAGGTCGAAGGCATGATTCTCGATTCATTCGATAACGCCGAAGAAGATTTCCGGCGCCGTCAGCTGATCGAAGCGCGCAACGAGGCTCAGACTATCCTGGCCGCGCTCGAAAAAGCTAAGAAGAACTCGGCCTGGGGACAGCTCACCACCGACGAAAAGAAGCAGATCGCAAAAATGGAAAAAGCGCTGGTCGCGGTGAACACGGAAGATGATTATCAGGCAATCCGCAAGGCCATCGACGCGCTCAACCAGGGCACGATGCGCCTTGCCGAGTTGATGATGGACACCGCCGTTTCCAGTGCGTTGAAAGGCAAAAACATGGACGAAGCGGATATGGGCGAAGGCCCCACCGCCCCGCATCCCATGGCGAAAGCGGAATTTGAGTAGCGTAGCGCCGGCGACTCGCCGGCTGTCGCGAGGGCGTCTCGCCCTCGCAGTGAGGATCAAGGAGCAAGTATGGCTGAAGAAAAAACACAAGGAGCCGGCACGTTGACCGAAGACGCTCCCGGCGAAAACACGATACACGTCACCTTCTTACCGGAAGGCAAGACGGTGCAGTTTGAAAATGGAAAATTGCCCTACGAAGATCACGGCAAAGAGCAATCGCTGCTCGACGTGGCCCTGAACTTCGGCATTCCGCTGGACCACGCCTGCGGAGGCAATTGCGCCTGCACGACCTGTCACGTCTGGGTAAAGGAAGGCGCCGAAAATCTTTCCGAGATGGACGACGATGAAGCCGACCGGTTGGACATGGCCGCCGATCTCCAGCTAAACTCCCGTCTCGGCTGCCAGGCGCAGATCACCAAGCCCGGCAAGGTAGTCATCGAGATTCCCGCATGGAACCGCAACTACGTTTCTGAGGAGCACTGAGGATGGCAAAGAAATTGACTTGGGACGACGCGGAAGACATCGGCATCCTGCTTTCCGAAACCCACCCCACTCTCGATCCGCTCGCCGTGCGATTCACCGACCTGCACCGGTACGTCACCGAGTTGCCCGACTTTGCCGGGGATCCCAAGGCCTCGAACGAAGGCAAACTGGAAGCCATCCAGATGGCCTGGCACGAGGAAGTCCAGGATCGTACCCAAGGCTGATTGCGCGCAGTCGTTCGTCGCTGGTGGTTTGTCGGCCGAATCCGCCAAAGACGAACGACGACCTACTTCCCCGCGTCTGCCATCTTTTTATAAAACTTCTGCAGCGTGTAGAAGGCTAGCTTCCGCTGCCCACGATTCGAGATGAGTCCCTTCCGGTTGTGATAATCCTGCACTCCAGGCAACATGCGGGCGGGGGAACGAAAATCCATCAGCACCCACGGCGTCAGGCCAGCCAGGTTCGGCATACGCTCGACCATGCCTAGCTGATGCTGGTACAGATTCTCCTGATGTTCCTCAGTCCAGATTTCGTCCGCATCGCCGTGGCGGCCGTAGGGAGCTCCGCCACCGAACTCACTGACGATCAGCGGTTTGTCCCATGCCAATTTCCACTGCATCTTATCGGCATCTTCCGGACGCCCTCCATACCAGCCTAAATATTCGTTGAGGCCGAGGACATCCAGCACTTCCCCCAGCGGATCGCTAAGAGTGCGCATGTCGGGATCAGTGTTATCCACATGGTTCATCGCAGAAGTGATCAGCCGCGTCGAATCGAGTTCCCGCGCATCCTGCGCGAGCTGTTTCAGAAATGTGAGGCGCTCCGGCTTCACCGGAGTTTCATTTGAGACAGACCATAGGATGATGGCAGCGCGGTTATGATCGCGCGCAATCTCGTCGCGCAGTTGCGCCTCGGCATTGGACAGCGTAGTGGGATTCGACCAGTCGATATCCCAGTACACAGGAATCTCAGACCACACCATCAGTCCCATGCGGTCGGCCAAACGAATCTCATTTTCGTTGTGCGGGTAGTGAGCGAAGCGCACGAAATTGCAGCCTAGATCTTTCACCCACCCGAGAAGCGTCTGCGCATCCTCTTGGCTGAAGGCGCGGCCATCGCGAAACGGCGCCTCTTCGTGCATGGAAATGCCGCGTAGAAAAACAGGCTTGCCATTCAGCAGAATGTTGGCGCCACGTACTTCGATCGTGCGAAAACCAATCTGATCGCGAACCGTATCGTCGCCGCTGCTTAGAATTACTTCATAGAGCTTGGGATGAGCAGGCGACCAGAGATCCAGCTTCGCTTCGAAATGAAAAGTTACGCGGCCCGATGCATCGGTGGTCAGAACCTGATGAACGCCAGCTTCCGGAATCTCCAGCGTGACCTTCTGTGACGACTGCCCGCCGTTCAGTTGCGCCCAGCCTGCAATCTCGTTTTGTGATCCGAGCGCCAATTGCACGGAATAGTCTTGAATGAAGACCGTCGGCACTTCGACGAGCATCACATCGCGAGTAATCCCTCCGTAGTTCCACCAATCGAACTTCAACGCGGGCACGGCATCGGCGCGGCGGACGTTGTTCGCCTCGACAATCAGGATATTTTCTCCGTCTCGCAGCCCCGAAGTTACCTCGAAATTGAAGGCGGTGAATCCACCCTCGTGGTCGCCCAGTTTTTCTCCGTTGAGGTAAACGCTGGTCAGGTAGTTGACGGCGCCGAAGTAGACAAATACTCGCGTGTTGGGCCGTTTGTGATAACTGAATTCGCGCCGGTACCATACCGGCCCTTCATAGAACATCAGTTGGTCGCGCTGGGAATTCCAGTCTCCGGGAACATTCATAACCGGCGACGCGTCAAAACTGTACTCGACGCGATCGCTCTTGCTGTGCGGCTTAGCGTCGCGAAAGAACCCTGAAGACTTGCCGTTTTCAAACGGGTCCACAATAGCTCGCCACGCGCCATTCAGGCTTATGGTCGTTCGTCCAGGGACGTTTGCAATCAACGTCGACGGAGCAATGGCGGGAGAAGCGTAAGCCCATCCCGCCAGCAGGAGCACCAGCCAGCAGCGTTTCATGTCAAACCTCAGGGGAAAGGTTCGAAGCTGCCCATACTAGTGATCGGAGGGAAGATACGTCAATGAAAGGCCAAAAGGAGAGGTCTGGCAAAGTTTACAAGTTCGTGACAAACCGTCCAACCAGCACGCTTACCCTGAATCTACAAAGGGCCCTCGAACACTCGGAGGCCTTTTCTCTCTCTACAGGCCAACTGAGAAGGGCACGGCGCCATGCCGTGCCCTCAATTTTCTCTTCTTAATCTCGGCTTAACTGACCGACACCGGAGCAGGTTCCTCCACATTTGCCTCGCGCAGGAACTTGGCGGCTTCTTCGGGCGGGGTAGGATTGATGTAGAAGCCGGTGCCCCATTCGAAGCCGGCAGTCTTGGTGAGCTTGGGCATGAACTCAATGTGCCAGTGATAGTGATCGTTCGTCGGATCTTGCGCCGGCGAGGTATGGATGACCAGATTGTAGGGTGGATTGTCCAGCACCCGGTCTGCCCTGCCCAGCAAGTCCTTCATGGCTCGCGCCAGGTTTTCGAACATGTGCGAGGATGAGTTCTCAAACGCCGATTCGTGCTGCTTCGGCAGGATCCAGGTCTCAAACGGAAAACGCGGAGCGTACGGCGCCAGGGTGAGAAAATTCTCGTTCTCCGCCACCACCCGCGTACCACTGTCCATCTCCTGCCGGATGATGTCGCAGAACACGCAGCGTTCCTTGTAGAGGAAATATTGCTTGGCTCCTTCGAGTTCCTGCACCACGTTAATGGGAAGAATAGGCAGAGCGATCAGCTGGGAGTGCGCATGCTCCAGCGACGCTCCCGCCGCTTCGCCATGATTCTTGAAGATCAGCATGTACTTGAAGCGGCGATCCTTTTTCAAATCCAAGATGCGGTCGCGAAAGGTCCACAGAACGTCTTCGATGCGTTTGGGAGGCAGCGTGGCAAGGCTCGCCGTATGGTCCGGCGTCTCAACGATCACCTCGTGCGCCCCGACCCCGTTCATGCGATCGAACATGCCCTCCGCCTGACGGTTCAGATTCCCTTCAATCCCCAGTGCGGGAAACTTATTGGGCACGACACGAACAGTCCATCCCGGTGTATCGCGTTGCGCTGGAGGCCCGCCATTCGGGTTGGGTCGGTAAGCTTGAATTTCGGGAGGAGTCTTGCTCTCGTTTCCGTAACAAAAGGGGCAGAATCCCCCCTTTATCTTCATATTTTCCCGTACAAAATCGGTTGGGCGCTTCGCCCGGTCCGTAGAAATAATCACCCAACGGCCCACGATCGGATCTTTTCTAAGCTCAGGCAATTACTGAATCCTTTCAATGCAGTCGTGCAAATTTTATATTTTACGCCGACAAGGAAGCGTTACGAAACACCTCAATCTGAGGGCGGGAACCGGGACTCCCATAGTATACGCTTACAATATCGAATCTCCACTGGCACGCTGGGGGTAGCCGCCTCAGGTACTGTTGTGCCACGTGTGCGATTTCTCGCCGTTTGTGCCGGTCGACAGCCGCCTCCGCAGTCTTTATATCGCGAGAAGTCCGAGTCTTAACTTCAATGAAACAAATAACATCTGCCTCCCAGCCGATCAGGTCGATCTCTCCCCGGCTGCGCGGCGAGCGAAAATTGCGCTCCACCATCACATACCCCAACTTCCGCAGGTGAAAGTATGCGTCTTCTTCGCCCTGTGTGCCGGTGCGCTGATGCCGCGGCCGCGGATCCGCCGGAAGCACCCGCGCCGCAACCCAATCCAAGCCGTGAATGATGGTTCGTGTAAAAACAGCGGGAAGCATAATGAATAGGAAACTTCACTGTAGTGGAAGGGACCGATTGCGCGATGTGATCGGACTCACAGCGCGAGCGAATTACTCCTGGTTCTAAAGAAGCAGATGTGGAGGAGCCGCCCCATAAGCATTAACTTAAGAATTACTTCCTGGTTGCTCGTCATTCGGCAGGACGCGCTATCGTAATTTCTCGCTGTACAGTATCTCCGGCAGCACGGGCGGTCTCGAAGTAGCTCGGACTCCGCAAATAGGAGGATTGAATGGCTCAAGTATGGTTCGTCACAGGTAGTTCTCGCGGTCTGGGTCGGGCAATTGTCGAAGCGGGCCTTTTGGCGGGCAATAAGGTGTTGGCGACAGCTCGCGACATTGAGTCACTGCGTGAGCTATCGGAGCGCTACGGTGACCAGGTGAAGCTCTTCGAGCTGGACGTGACCGACGAGTCGTCGGCTGCCGGTGCGGTGAAGACGGCAATCGATGCGTTTGGCTCGCTGGACGTTGTTATCAACAATGCAGGATATGGCAATCTCTCGTCCATCGAAGATACGCCGATGTCAGATTTCCGCGCACAGATAGAAACCAATCTCTTCGGGACAATCATCGTGACGAAGGCAGCTCTCCCGTACTTTCGCGAAAGGAAGGCGGGCCATTTCGTTCAGTTTTCCTCGATGGGCGGAAGGATCGGACCCCCAGGGCGCGGACCTTATTCGGCGGCGAAATGGGGCGTAGAAGGTTTCTCCGAAGTTTTGTCGCGCGAAGTGGCACCGCTAGGCATTAAGGTCACGATCATCGAGCCGGGTGGCTTCCGCACGGACTTCGCCGGCAGTTCCACTAAGCTGAGCGAAGGGCATCCCGAATACGACTCGACAGTTGGAGCAACGGCCAGGTTTCAGCGCGCCTATAACGGTAAGCAGCCCGGAGACCCGAAGAAGGCGGCTCAAGCGATCGTTCGGCTGACGCAGGTACAGAAACCTCCCTTGCGACTGTTGCTCGGCAGCGATGCGTATAACGGGGCGGAGAAGAACGACCTTGCACGATTAGAGGAAGCGAGAGCCTGGAAAGAACTCAGCCTGTCCACAGATTTCTAGCCGGAGCCTCCAGCGGCCCGAAAATATCGGGCCGCTAGCCCAGCCCAGCACGACAGCCTGCCGCTTTATTGACCGCCGACTGCCGATATGCACTCTTCCAGCACGTCCACGGCGACATCGGCTTCTTCTTTTGTGACCACCAGCGCCGGGCAGATCCGGACCGTGCTCGGCCCGCAGCCCAGGAACAGCACGCCGCGTTCGAATGCCATTTCGACGATGCGGTCGCGCTCAGCGCTCCCGTATTCCTTCGTCGCTTTGTCCTTGACGATGTCGACCCCGATCATCAGTCCGCGGCCGCGCACGTCGCCCACCAGTTTCAGTTTCGAAGGCCAGTCGGCCATGCGCTTCATCATGTGATTGCCCACGCTGGCCGAGTTCTCGATCAGGTGCTCTTTCTCAATCACGTCGAGTGTGGCCAGGGCGGCAGCGATGGCCACCGGATTGCCGCCGAAGGTGGACGCGTGCGAACCGGGAACCCAGTCCATGATCTCCGCGCGCGTCATGGTGACGCCGAGCGGCATGCCCGAAGCAATCCCCTTCGCCATGCAGACCATATCGGGCTCAACTCCGGTATGCTCAACGGCGAACCACTTCCCGGTGCGTGCAATGCCGCTCTGCACTTCGTCCACCACCAGCATGATTCCGTGACGATCGCAGATGCGTCGCAGTTCCTGCATAAAGATTTTCGGAGCGACCACGTAACCGCCCTCGCCCTGCACGGGTTCAACAAAGATCGCCGCAACTTCCTCCGGAGCCAGCGTGGTCTTAAATAGCTTTTCTTCGATGAAGCGCGCGCAGCCCAGCGCAAAGTCGTCGGCATCCTGTTTACCGCCCACGCAGCCTCGGTAGACGTCGGGATAGCGCACGTGGGTTACGCCCGGAACCAGCGGGGAAAATCGCCTACGCTGCTGCGGCTTGGACGCGGTCAGCGAGAGCGCTCCCATCGTCCGCCCGTGAAATGCTCCGAAGAACGCAATCACGTTCTGCCGCTTGGTGTGATAGCGCGCCAGTTTGAGCGCGCACTCGATCGCCTCCGCTCCTGAGTTGCCGTAATAAATGCGATGTGGCCCGGGCATGGGCGCGATCTTCGATAGCCGCGCCGCCAGCTCCACCATGTTCTCGTAATAGAAATCGGTGCCTGACATGTGAATAAGTTCGCCAGCCTGCTTCTGAATGGCGGCGACCACATGCGGATGGCAGTGGCCGGTCGAAGTCACAGCAATGCCGGCAGAAAAATCAAAGAACTCGTTGCCGTCGACATCGGTCACCACGATGCCGCGCCCGCTCTTCGCCACCAGCGGGTAGGAACGGGTATAGGACGGCGAAATGTATTTCTCGTCGCCCTCGAGCACGCGCTTGGCGTTCGGCCCGGGCAGGGCGGTTTTGATCTTGGGTCCGTGAATGGCGGTCATTGTTTTAGTCGTCATGGAATCCTCCGTGAGCAGCCGTCAGTAGTCAGCCGCCAGTTGTCAGGAAATGCAGCCTCGGAACGCACGATCCTGTTTCGGATGTGCACAAGCTGAGGCGAAGCAGAGGCGGAGGAGGAAGAGTTAGTCGCTACCGAACAGGCTGGGGCGCAGCCGCGAAGGCAGGTTCGCCCGATAGCGCCGCGGACACACCAGGCAGTGCAGCCAGCACTCGGGCCGCGAATAAGCCCGTGGCGAATAGAGAAGACGCGAATTGGGATTGTTGCGCAGCATCGCGAACCGTCGACATCACTGATTGATTATAGCTGGAAGAGCTGGATTGACGTAACCCCCTTTTGGTAACGAAAGGACGTATAATCAGTGCTCCAGTTTGAGAGGTCCTTTGTGCTGAAACGCCTCTTGCCTGCCGCTTGTGCTGTGTCGTTCCTTTGTTCGCTCTTCGCTCAAACTCTCAAATCTGAAGAAAAATCTCGGCCACGCCGGAAGGATTCCATCCGCCATATCATTTTCCAGAATGCTGCATTACTGTCCTCGGAGGAAAAGCGGGAAATCTCGCGGGCTCTGCGCAGCGGTGGAGTTGAAGCTGCTTCGTTGCAAGCAGATTTTTCCGAAGAGGCCGCCGAACAGGTTCGGGCCACGTATCAGAACAGCGGTTACTTCAAGGCCGAAGTGGAAGCCAAGGCGGTGCCGATTGGACGAGAAGCTGCCCCAAGATACGACATCGTCGTGCAGGTACTGCAAACTGGCAAACAATATCGCCTTGGCGACCTGCAACTCATTCACAGGACAGCGTTCCCTGAGCGGCGGCTACGCGATCTCTTTCCAGTACAGCGTGGTGAGATCTTCAATCGCGAGAAGATTGCCAGAGGCCTCGATAATCTCAGGCGCCTTTATGGCTCCAAGGGATACGTCAATTTCACCTCGGTGCCAGACACGAAATTTGACGAACAGCAGGCTATTGTCAACTTGCAAGTGGACATCGACGAGGGTCGCGCTTTCCATTGGGGCAAACTGCATCTGGACGGCATGCGCAATCACGACAGCACGATCTTGCTGAAGGCCTGGGACGAACTCCAAGGTCAGATCTACAGTTCCGGCAATCAGGACCTCGAAAGATTCTTCCGGAGGTTTTTCCGCCCGCTACGAAAGGACACGAGCCTTGACGACTGCGTGATCACAAAGGTCGATGATGCGGGCGCAACAGTGGACGTCTACCTAAATTTGATTTGGAACCCGGAACTCATCAGACACCCGGCTAAAACCGACCGCGTCGCGCGCTCAGTGCTTCCCTTGTCCGAGTTTTGACTTCCACCCGCCCGCGCCTTAGCATGTCTTGCCAAGCGGCGGGGCCACTTCCTTTGCTCGATCAGACCATTTCACATTACCGAATCGTCGAAAAGCTCGGCGGCGGCGGCATGGGCATAGTCTATAAAGCCGAAGACACCCGCCTGGGCCGCTTCGTCGCCCTCAAGTTTCTCCCCGACGCTCTCGCGCAAGACCGCCAGGCGCTGGAGCGTTTTCGCCGCGAGGCAAAAGCCGCGTCCGCCCTCAATCATCCCAACATCTGCACGATTTATGACATCGGCGAGGAAAACGGCCGCACCTTCCTGGTCATGGAGTTTCTGGACGGCGCCACGCTAAAGCACCTGATCGCCGGCCGTGCCATGGAATTAGAAACGATCCTCTCCCTGGGCATCGAGATCGCCGATGCACTGGATGCGGCGCACGCGGAAGGCATCGTTCATCGCGACATCAAACCCGCGAATATCTTTGTCACCAAGCGCGGACACGCCAAGATTCTGGACTTCGGCCTCGCCAAAGTGAAGTCCAATCCCGCCGGATCCAGCGAGATCCCCGATGTCACCGCGCCCACCGTCCAGGTAGCAGACGAGCATCTCACTAGTCCCGGCTCGACTCTTGGCACCGTAGCCTACATGTCGCCGGAACAGGCGAAGGGGAAAGAACTCGACTCGCGCACCGACCTGTTTTCCTTCGGTGTGGTGCTCTACGAGATGGCCACGGGAACGTTGCCATTCCGCGGAGAGACTTCGGCCCTCATCTTCCAGTCCATTCTCGATCGCGCACCGGTCTCTCCGATTCGCCTCAACCCCGACCTGCCTGCAAAGTTCGAAGACCTCATCAACAAGTCGTTAGAAAAAGATCGCAACTTGCGTTACCAGAGCGCGGCCGACATCCGTGCCGATCTGCAGCGCCTGAAGCGCGATATCGAGAGCGGACGCGCCGTCGCGCACAGTTCTGGTTCCATTGCCGCCGCGATCGATCCAACTCCATCCGCGGTATTAGTACAGCCATTGCCCTCGGCCTCCTCCCACACGCCAGCCGCATCTTCTCGCGCAGTAAGCGCCGCAGCGGTGAGTATCGTCTCAAAGCCGAAACTGCCATGGAAGATTCTCGTTCCAGTTGTCGCCGCAGTGGTCTTGCTGATCGCAGGCGGTCTGTACCTGCGCTCCAGGCAGTCTGCGAAACTCACCGAGAAAGACAGCGTCCTGCTGGCCGACTTCGTGAACACCACTGGCGATCCCGTCTTCGACGGCACGCTCAAACAGGCTCTGGCGGTTCAGCTCGAGCAGTCGCCGTATTTGAACATCGTTCCGCAGTCCAGAATCCGAGAGGCCTTGCGCTTCATGGGCAGGCCGCCGGATGAGCACCTCACCAACGATGTGGCCCGTGAGGTTTGCGAGCGTCAGGGCATTAAGGCCATGCTGACCGGCTCAATCGCCGGCCTCGGCAATCACTACGTCATCACTCTGTCGGCGTTAAACGGCTCGAGCGGCGACTCATTGGCTACCGAACAAGTTGAAGTCGAGAACAAGGAACAGGTGTTGAAGTCACTCGACAAAGCCGCCTCCGACCTCCGTCAAAAGATGGGCGAATCGCTGGCTTCGGTGCAGCAGTTCGCGACGCCGCTGGAGAAGGCGACCACGTCGTCCCTCGAAGCACTGCAAGCCTTTACCCTGGGCCAAAATGAACACCAGAAGATGAAAGACGACGCCGCTCTTCCTCACCTGAAGAAAGCGGTGGAGTTGGACCCAAACTTCGCTACCGCCTGGGCCACCATGGGAGTCGCTTTATCCAACATGGGTCGAAACACCGAAGGCGCGCAAGCGCTCAAGAAGGCTTACGAACTGCGCGACCGGGCCAGCGAGCGGGAGAAGTTCTACATCCAGGCGCACTACTACGACGAGGTGACACTCGAGACGGAAAGATCTCTCGCGACTTACGACGAGTGGCGGCAGACCTATCCGCGCGACACCGTTCCCTATGACAATGCAGCGCTGGCTTCCAATGCACTCGGACGACCCGAGAAGGCGCTCGAATACGCCAGCCAGGCACACCGCATCGACCCACAAGATCGCTATGCCTATGACAACATGGCCGGTGCCTACGAATCGCTCAACCGATTCGATGAAGCGAAGAGTATTTCCGAAGAAGCCATCGCTAGAAAACTGGAGGGAGCCGGCGCGCGTTTCGTCCTCACCGATTTGGCGTACTTGCACGGCGACCGCGCTGCCGCTGAACAGCAAATGGAAGCCGCCAAAGGTAGCGCAATAGAGCCGGTCGTTATCTTTTTCAATGCCGCTTGGCAAACGGCCCAGGGAAAGGTCAACGCTGCACGCGAGTTATGGCAACGTGCTAGCCGAACTGCCGTCAACTCCGGCGCCAAAGATCTAGGTGGCAGCCTTTTGACCTTGGAGGCTTATGACGATGCCTTATTCGGACTTCAAGCAGACGCTCGGCAGGAAGCTTCGCGAGCTCTTGAAACCTCCAATGATCCTCTGACTCGCTGGGGAGCAGCCATGGCGTTCGCCTTACTGGGTGAAGAGCAAAAATCCTCGAGTCTTCTCGCCAGCATGGAGCATGACGCCCCTGAAAACCGCTTTATCCAAGCGCTTGCCATTCCCGAAGCGCGAGCCATTCAACAACTTCAGAAGAACCAGCCTGCAGAAGCAATTAAAACTCTCGAAGCTCTTCGTCCCTATGAATTCGGAACTGGCCCGCTGGCAGTGGGTGCCACTCCAGTTTTCATGCGCGGCACGGCATACCTGAAGATGCGTGATGGCGCAAAAGCAGCCGCCGAATTCCAACGTATTCTCGATCACCGCGGTGCCGTCGGTTTTGGCATCGAGTATCCGTTATCGCAGCTCAATCTTGGACGCGCCTTTGCGATGCAAGGCGACATCGCCAAAGCCCGAACTGCCTACCAGGACTTCTTTGCCGGATGGAAAGATGCCGACCCGGATATCCCGCTCCTCAAAACTGCGAAAGCGGAGTACGAAAAACTCAAGTGACCGGGACCGATTTCGTCTCACCAGGTCATGCGCAGAACTTTAGAATCGAATCGCGGCGCGAACTCGTCTGATATTTGTAGATTCCCTTGCTTCCCAACCCATGCACTCCGCATCGCCAAGCCGGTGGATGGTAATTCTTGCCTTCGGACTCGTGTACCTGTTCTGGGGGTCTACCTATCTTGCCATCGACATCGCGGTGCAAACGATTCCTCCCGCGCTGATGTGCGGCGTCCGGTTCTCGATTGCGGGAGTCGTCATGCTTGCGGTGTGCGCGGCCACCGGGCGTAGGATTTTCTATTCTCCAAAGCAACTCGCGTTGTCCGCCGTCGTGGGCTTGCTGCTGTTGATGGGCGGCAACCTGACCCTCTCTTACGCAGAACTCGCCGTGTCGTCGGGCCTGGCCGCTCTGATCATCGCCATCACGCCGCTCTGGTTTCTGGTGCTCGATTCCTTGCTGCTGGGCGACCACCACATTTCCGGGCGCGGCAAAACCGGGCTGATCTTGGGGATCGTGGGACTGTTCGTCCTGGTCTGGCCAGAGCTGCAGTCTGGCAGCTTGGGACGCCGCGAGTTGTGGGCCTCGATCAGCCTGATCTTCGGATCGTTCAGTTGGGCGCTGGGCTCAGTGCTTTCAAAACGCTGGCAGTCCGGCATGGACGTCTTCAGCTCCACCGGCTGGCAGGTAGTTGCGGCGGGAGTCGGGAATCTCGTCTTTGCCATGCTCAACGGCGATCTCTCGCACGTGCATTGGACTGCCCGCGGCGTGAGCGCGGTGATGTACCTGGTAGTCTGCGGCTCCTGGATCGGCTACACCGCCTACATCTGGCTGCTGGAACATGTTCCCACATCCAAGGTCTCCACGTACGCGTATGTCAACCCGGTAGTAGCTGTGTTTCTGGGCTGGCTGATTCTGCACGAGCGGGTGGACCGCTTCATCCTGGCGGGAAGCGCGATCGTTGTTCTCTCCGTAATCCTGGTCACCAGCGCTAAAGTGAAGGAAAGAACGCTCTCGGAAGAACTGCCAGCCGTAGAAGCGGCAGGAGACTAGGCAGAAATTGCAGATTTCAGATTAACGATTGGATTTTAGAGTGGATGCCCCGCCGCCTTGAATTCTGCATTTTAACTTCTGCATTCTGAACTTCTTAAATCTGCAATCTAAAATCTGAAATCTGCAATCACTTCGCCCCTTCTTCCTCTTCCTCATCCTCCACCAAATCCACCACGTGCCCGCGAATCGCAAACGTCTGCTTCGCGCCGCCGCCCGCCTCAAAGCTGACTCGCACCGGCTTTCGCTGCCATGCAGGCGCGGGACAGGCCGAGTCAGGCGCAGCATCGTCCGGCAGACCTTCGGACAGCGGTTTCTTCAACACAGGCTTGCGGCGGCTGACTTGCGCCACGATCGCAAACGTCTTTTTTCCGTCTTCCGCAACTCCACAATAGGCAACATAGTCACGGTACCAACTGGCAGATGAATACAAAACATCGAACTCCGGAAGATTGATCGGCGAAACGTGGCCGGTCAGGCGGTCAACCAGCAACCAGCCTCCACGCTGCCACTGCCAGCGAGGGGCGGGGTCCTCGGGAAGACTATCGTTCACTCGAAAAACGCGGCGCACGACAAACAGCCTGTCAGTCACTTCGTGCGGCGCCCCCAGGGTACAATCCTTCACGCGTCCATCAACGATCAGCGCGCGAATCTTGATCGTCAGTGGTTTGTCGTCGATTCCCGAACCCGCGGACCATGGTACAGACGTCCACTTCCCAAACGTGATGACATGAATCTTCGCAGTCGCGGCAGCAGCCGCGTTCGTCCACAGGACGGCACAGGCGAACAAGGAAACAACGCGGGCTTGCATCCTATTCATGAAGGCAGACTAGGCACGGAGCAGGAGCCAAGCAAGGGTTGCCGTCACATTCGGAAAATATAAGGTGCCAAAGTGGGAATATGACTGCTCCGCGATTGGTGCTACCGTTCCAAAAAGCTGGCGCAGGCGCTGCGAAAATCGGAGAATGGGGTTAGAATCGGGTTGAGCAAGCGTTTTCGACATGAGTATCTCGCCTCCCTCTCGTTTTCCGTCGCGGCCTGTTCTACAGACAACTGCAAAAGACGCAGCCGCTTCTTATCAAGGTATGGGTGATCTCTTACTCCATCGTCGTATTCCGCGAATCCTGGTTGTAGACGACCAGCCCAGCATCGCTGGCCTGATGAGCCAGTTGCTCAGCATGCGCGGATACGACGTGGTCACTGCCTCCAACGCCGAACAAGCCGAGGCGGAAGTTCGCAAGCAGCTGCCAGATTTGATCCTCTCCGACGTGATGATGCCGGGAAAATCGGGCTACGAATTCTGCCGCGGCTTGAAAGAAAATCCCACCACACGCCTGATTCCCTTCGTGCTGATCACTGGACTGAGCGATAGCACGGACAAAGTTCGCGGCATCGAAGCTGGCGCCGACGATTTCCTGAACAAACCGGTTCTCGCCGAGGAACTCATCGCCCGCGTGAAATCGCTGCTGCGCTTGAAAGAATTCACCGATGAATTGGAAACCGCCGATTCCGTGCTATGCACGTTAGGCCTGATCGTAGAAGGCCGCGATCCCTATACCGAGGGCCATTGTGAGCGCCTCGCGGGGCGCGCCGCCGATCTCGGCCGCCATCTCGGCATGGATGAGGATTCCATCCTCGCGCTCAAGCGAGGCGGATATCTTCACGATCTCGGCAAAATTGCCGTGCCCGATGAAATACTGAAAAAAGGCAGCGACCTTACTCCGGAGGAGTGGGAGGTTATGAAACTCCATCCCATCACCGGCGAGAATATCTGCAAGCCGCTGCACTCCCTGCGCCTGGTGCTGCCGATCATCCGCCACCACCACGAACACTCCAACGGGTCAGGCTATCCCGACGGCTTGACCGGGTCCGAGATTCCGGTTCTCCCCAGAGTCTTGCAAGTCGTCGATGTCTATGACGCGCTGCGCACCGCGCGCTCCTATAAAGCTCCACTGACCCACGATCTAGCCGCTCAGACCATGCGTGAAGAAGCAGCTCGCGGCCTCTGGGATGCTGAGTTGGTCGCAGAGTACTTCTCCATGCTGGAACAGAAACGCCAGGTGGCGTAAAGTCCTCTTAATTCGGACAGAGGGATTCGCGTATGCCCCACTGCGTCCGCCATCTTGGCGGCCTTCTTCTGTTGCTTTTCGCTCGCGGGAGCCAGCCAGCAAAGCAATCCGCCTCTGCCCGTCGCACCGCCTTCTGAAGCCGCGCCAGGCATCGATCGTCACGTTTCGCTGGATGTCGTCGTAACCGACAAGTCAGGTAAGCCTGTGCCCGGCTTGCAGCAACAAGACTTTCACTCTACTGGATGACAAGCAGCCCCATAAAATCTTCTTTTCGTGAGTCTGACCTCGCCACCGACGAAACCACCGACGCGGTGGATTCAGTAGTGCAGCTATTCTGTTAGTTAGCCCTCCGGAACTTCTAATTTTTCCGAAATCCTGAAACGACAACGTACAATGACGCTGCCGTTTCTCGCACCCAATCCGGCACTCGGACCGTCGCACTTCGGGACTGAGAACCGAGAAGTGAGACTTTGCTTTTGGAACCCGACTACAGCATCGTGATTCCCGCCTATAACGAGAGCGCTCGCCTTGGCGCGACACTCGAAAAGGTTCTTGCCTACGTGCATGCTCAGGGTTGGGATGCGGAAGTTATCGTCGTCAATGACGGATCGCGCGACGATACTGCGGAGATTGTTCGGGCTTTCGCCGCTAAGGACCCCGCGCTGCGGTTGGTAGAAAATCCCGGCAATCGCGGCAAGGGATATAGTGTGCGCAACGGCATGCTCCACGCCCGAGGCCGAATCGTGCTCTTCAGCGATGCCGATTTATCATCGCCGATCGAAGAGGCTCCCAAGCTTTTCCATGCTCTGGAACAGGGTGCCGACATCGCCATCGGCTCGCGCTGGCTGCGCGCCGAAACCCAGACGCAGCGCCAGCCGCTGCACCGCCAACTTTTTGGCCGCATCTTCAATCTGATGCTGCGCGTCACCCTCGGCCTGCAATTCAAAGACACACAATGTGGCTTCAAAGCCTTTAAGCAACCCGCGGTTCAGGCGATCTTTCCGCTACAGCAGATCGAGCGTTGGGGATTCGATCCCGAAACTTTGTTTCTCGCACGCAAGTTCAAATTCAGAGTGCAGGAAATTCCCGTCGCCTGGGGACACAGCGGGGGAACCCGAATTAATCCCCTGGTCGACGGCTCCCGCATGGTGATGGAAACGCTCCATATTCGATGGAATAATCTGACGGGAAAGTACGACGGCGAGCGCGCACCGCAACCTGCGAAGCCGATGCCAGAGCAGCGCGGGCCGCAAGCCTGAAATCGCGCCCCCAAGGCTTTCTCCACCAGAGACGAACTGTCATCCTGAGCGGCGTTCTTTGCCGCGAAGGACCTATGCAACTTCTTCGACGCGGCCAATTGCATTGGTCCTTCGCTTCGCTCCGGATGACAATGCTCAGGACAAAACGGATTTATGCGTTGCAATCTCGACGGCTTGCACGACTCGTCTTCCCATCTCCGCCGTAGAAATCGCGGTGTGAGATTTCCCCGCCAGATCCGCTGTCCGTGCCCCCTGCGCGAGCACCGCCGCAACCGCATTCTCGACACACGCCGCTTCCTTCTCCAACTGAAACGAATGGCGCAACAACATCGCGACCGACAGGATCGCTCCCAGAGGATTCGCGATTCCTTTCCCCGCAATATCCGGAGCCGAACCGTGTACCGGTTCATACAACCCAACGGGCCCACCCACGCTTGCCGAAGCCAGCAGCCCGAGCGATCCCACTACGCCGCCAGCCTGATCCGACAGAATGTCTCCGAACATGTTCTCCGTAAGCAGAACATCAAAATCCGTGGGCCGCTGCACCAACAACATCGCCGCCGAATCGACGTACTGATGGCCCAGCTTGACCTCGGGATAATCTTTCCCCACGCGCGTCACTACTTCGCGCCACAGCCGCGAGCACTCCAGAACGTTCGCTTTGTCTACCGACAGAACTTTGCGCCGCCGCTTCATCGCTAGCTCAAACGCCACGCGGGCGATGCGCTCAATCTCCGCTTCGCCGTAGCGCATGGTGTTAATAGCAACCCGCGCCCCCGGGGCTCCTTCGATCGACCGCGGCTGCCCGAAATACGCGCCTCCGAGCAGTTCGCGCACGATCATGATGTCGGTGCCGCGCACGATTTCCGCGCGCAGCGGAGAAGTATCCTCGAGCGACGGAAAGAACACCGCCGGGCGCAGGTTGGCATACGCGCCCAACTCCCGCCGTATGCGCAACAATCCTGCCTCGGGACGCAGATGACCGGGATTATGATCAAACGCCGGACTCCCCACCGCGCCGAGCAACACGGCAGACGAACTCAGGCAAGCCTGGATGGTATCGGGAGGTAGGGGATCGTTCACGGCCGCGAGCGCCGCTCCGCCAATGAGTTTGGTTTTCAGCTGAAGTGTGTGGCCAAACCCCTCGGCAACGGTCTGCAAAACCAGAACGGCCTGTTCAGTAACTTCCGGACCAATGCCGTCACCGGGGAGAACCGTGAGAGTCAAGAGCATGAGGGAAATTTAGTAATCGAGTAATTTTGCAATTGGTTAATTGAAAAACTATTGTATTGGGTGATTATCTTTGAGGAGAAACAGGCTGGCGACAGGGATCTTGCTTCTTAAATCACTCAATTACAAATTACCCAATTCCCTACACGCCCCAAAGATAGTCTTCCTGCTGCGTCTGCTCGTGGTGGGAATCGCTGTGCACCGGCAATGGCACGCCAAAGGCATTCGTATGCGGACCTACCGGAAACGCCTTCACCGGCTCTGGCTCCGGTTCGGGCGCGGGAGGCGGGGCGTTGACGACAGCAGCCTTCGCGGGAACAATCGGCTCGATGAGCGGCGTCGCCGAGCCCGACGGCTTGTGCGTGTCGCGAATCAGTTCGAGCAGATGATGATCTTCCACATGCTTGATCTTGTCCGCCAAGCGGACAAAGCGTCGGTAGATATCATCCAAGCCGCGGCGATCGAATTGGTAGCCCAGTTGCTCGCACCGGATGCTGAGAGCGTGACGCCCGGAATGTTTGCCCAGCACAAGCTTTGAATCCGGCACGCCCACCGACTGCGGCGTCATGATTTCGTAAGTCAGCGGATTCTTCAGAACTCCGTCTTGATGGATCCCGGCCTCGTGAGCAAATGCATTGCGCCCGATGATGGCCTTGTTCGGTTGCACGGGCACGCCGGTGATCTCGCTCAACATCTGGCTCGCCGCAAAAATCTGCTCGCCCACTATGCCAGTCTCGAACGGGTATTGATCCGGACGAACGCGCATCGCCATCACAATTTCTTCCAGCGACGCATTTCCTGCCCGCTCGCCAATCCCGTTGATCGTGCACTCCACCTGCCGCGCCCCCGACGCCACCGCCGCCAGCGCATTGGCGACCGCCATGCCCAGATCGTTGTGGCAGTGCGCAGAGATAGTTACCTTCTCGATCCCCTTCACCCGTTGCCGGATGGTCGTAATCAACTCGCCGAACTCCGCAGGCACGGTATACCCAACCGTGTCAGGAATATTCAGCGTAGTCGCTCCCTCTTCGACGACAGCTTGCAGTACGCGGCACAGAAATTCAGGTTCAGTGCGTGTGGCGTCTTCCGGCGAAAACTCCACGTCCTCGCAAAGCGACTTCGCAAAGCGAATTGCTTCCCCAGCCTGCGCCACGCACTCCTCGCGCGTAATCCGCAGTTTGTACTTCAAATGAATATCGGATGTCGCCAGAAACACATGGATCCGCGGACGCTCCGCATACCGCAACGCCTCCCAGGCGCGCTCAATGTCAGGACGGCAGGCCCGCGCCAAGCCAGCGATGATTGGACGCCGGACCACTGAGGCAATCGCCTTCACCGATTCAAAGTCGCCATCCGACGCGATCGGGAAACCGGCCTCGATGACATCCACACCGAGACGGTCGAGTTGGTGAGCCAGGCGCAGCTTTTCCTGCTGGTTCATGCTGCAGCCCGGCGACTGTTCCCCGTCGCGAAGAGTCGTGTCGAATACCGTAACGCGCCCTGACGTCATGGATTTCCTCAAAAATAAACTGATTCTTTATCGTACGAGCGGGGCGCACAGAAGCAAAACTTATAATTCTTCAGCAATCATTAGTTTTACTTGTACAATAAGAGATACTAATAGTATTCGGAGTTTGATTAAGGAGCCAGATGGAGCTTTCCCAATTGGAAGTGTTCCTGGCTGTCGCTCGCGAGCGCCGCTTCTCCCGCGCCGCCGAGAAGCTGTTTCGCACCCAGTCGGCGGTTAGCCAGACCATTCGCAAACTCGAGGACGAACTCGGCGAAGCTCTGTTCGACCGTTCTTCACGCGAGGGCGTCCTCACCGACGCAGGCAAGGTGCTGCTTGAGTATGCGGAAAAGCTAATCAACCTGCGCAGTGAAGCATCGGAGTCCCTCACCGAGCTGCGGGAACTGCAAAAAGGCAAACTGGTCATCGCGGCCAACGAATTCACCGTGCTCTACCTGCTGCCACTGCTGGCGGAGTTTCGGCGGCTGCATCCCATGATCAGAATTACGGTCGAGCGCGCTCTCGGCAGCCACATTCCCGACGACGTCCTCCGCTACAGCGCCGAATTCGGCGTGCTCTCCTATGAACCGCAGGAACCCAGCCTGCATTCTGTTGTCGTATATCTCGACGAACTCGTATTCGTCGTTCCCCCCAAGCACCCGCTTACTTCTGCATCGCAAGTGAGTATTCGCCAGCTGGGCGCGGAATCATTCGTCGCCCATATCGTTTCGTCGCCTTACCGCGAGAAAGTGATTCAGCTTTTCAAAACGCACAAGACGCCTTTGCACATGGACCTCGAACTTCCCACGCTGCAGGCCATCAAACAATTCGTAGCCATGGGACACGGCGTGGCGTTGGTCCCCGAAATCAGCGTAGAAACAGAGTTAGCGCGCGGAGAGCTGGTGGCAATTCCTGTGCGAGAATTGCAATTGAAACGAAAACTGCGCCTCATCTATCGCAAAGACGCGAATCTATCCCACGCTGCGACTGCATTCCTGAAGATAGTCGAGGCCGTAGCCGCCGACCGCAAAGGCCGCTACCGCTTCCAGCGTGAAAATTAATTGCGCGACAATGATCTACTGCTCGGCGTCCTCCGCGAATCCTCAGCGCTCTCCGCGGTCAAAATCTTTTTCGGGTTGGCCTATAAAATAAAAAGGGAGCAAAGCGAACTTTGCTCCCCCGGTTGAAAAAGAAACCCGACGCAGCTCAGCAGTCTGCGCACACTCGCTCTTCGCGAAACGAAGCCAGCGCCTCATCCACCGAAGGATGAATCTGCAGCACAGAGTCCAGGTTGGTAAGATCGAGCAACGTGCTCACCAGCGGATTCGGTCCCGCACACTTCAGGTTTACGTTCTGCGTCTGCGCCCAACTCTGCAGCAGAGCCAGTTCGCCGATGCCAGCACTGTCCATCGAACTCACGCCACTCAGGTCAAGCACCAGCTTCCGCGCCTGTTGCAGGGCTTCACCCACAACCCGCGACAGCGCCGCCGCTTCATCGCGATATACGATGCGCCCCTGGCAGTGCACGATGACGACATCGCCACTATTGCGCGTTTCCAGACTGAGTTTCAACTTCAACTCCTTGGGGTATTCAAAAGCAGCCACAACTCCCGGCTGCCCGCTGATTTGCCAATTCATATCCATTGGTTGCATGCTAATACATAGACGCGGGTCGATTGGTTTTGGCACCATGAAATTCCGGTAAATTTTCATTCACTTGGTCACAAACCCGGCCTGACAAATTTTGGCGACCGGGACATCTTGAGTATCCAGTAGACTGCATCTAACGGATTTCGTTGATTAAAATGCACTTTCTGCCGGCATAGCCGCCGGGGAGGAATAATTCGTGTCCAAGACTGCTGCCGCAGTGCTGACGTTTGTTGCGTGGATCGTGTTCTCGCTTCCCATGGCAGCACAATTTAACGGACTGCTCCCGAACGGCAATGTCTACGCAGGCGTCTCTTACGGCAAGCTCACCGACATCATCAACAAGCAGAGCTATCACGGCTTCGATGCCTCTTTTGAGGCGCTTCCCTTTACTCGCTTTCCGCGCCTCGGATTGGTGATCGATGGCAGTGGTTATTATCGACGCGGCAACAATCCGGTAACGCAATACATCGGCGTTGCCGGCCCGCGGCTCTCTTTTAACTTTGGAAAGTGGCGACCCTTCGTGCAAGGTATGGGCGGCATCCGTCACGTAAATTCGGTGGGCTTCGTCTATAACCCCTACGTCATCGACGTAGGCGGCGGCGCAGACTACAAACTCAGCTTCAAGAACTTCGCCTGGCGCTTCCAGGGCGATTACCTCTACGGCCACTACGCTAGCGCCTACCAGAACGACTACCGCGCCTCCACCGGACTCGTCTGGCGCTTTTGAGGCTTGCCTGCAGGGTGTTTGCAATCAACCAATTGTCCGCTATCTGAATCTCTTCTCCACACATCCAAAACTTTATCGATACGTATGGGTTCATGGATGTTTGAAGGAGAGAACTTTTCATGCTTAAGGCCGCATGCTTGGGCGTAGCTCTATTTCTTTTTGCAGGTTTGGCAAACGCCCAACTACCCTCCGGAAATGTCTTCATCGGATTTTCTTACGAACGCACCAATTCGACTGCTTTTGGACCAAATCTTGTTCGCACGACTATAACTAGTCCCAATCTTCACGGATGGGACGCCTCGGTTGAGGGAAAGATATTCCCCTTCGTAGGCATCGTCGGCGACGTCAGTGGGCATTACGGCACGCAAAGCTTTACGAATGGTTCACAAAACATAAATGTCACCGGCCACGAGCAGGAATATCTGGTCGGCGCGCGGCTATCGGTGCCCGTGGGCAAATTCACGCCTTTTGCTGAAGCCTTGATCGGCGCCGCCCACATTCACACTGGCGGCACTTTGCCCGGACCTTCAAATACTTCGTTCGCGACCGCACTGGGCGGCGGTCTCGACTATCGGCTTTTCGGTCCCATCGCCGCGCGCGTTGAAGGCAACTACCTACGCACGTCATTCTTCAGTTCGACGCAGAACAATTTTCGCTTGTCACTAGGTGCAGCCCTAAAATTCTAGAGTTGATTGTTGATTGAAAACCACGTCCGACAATCGGTTTCGAGCGGCAATCGAAAATCTGAAATCAACAATCTGCAATCTGAAATCGATCCTGTTCGTAAAAAAAAACCCGAACCCTCAAGCGCGCTTCACCCCATCTGCCTCCGACGCCCAGTATTTATGGTCGCGCAGAAAATATTTTTCGTTCCAGTAATTCATCGCGGTCCACAGGAACAGCCAGCCTACGCGCCAGTGTCCCATCTTCTTGAATCGCCGGTTCGTCGTGTATACCCCTCCGCGCACAATCGCAAAATGCTTGCGCTCGACCTGCTGGCTCAGCCGGTAGTCTTCCGCAAATAAAATCTGCTCGTGAAATCCGCCCAGTTCCCAGAATTTCTTCCGGTCAAACAACATAAACATTCCGGTGGCAAACGGCCGGTGCAGATACGACAGGTACTGAAAGAAGTCGTTGCCCATATAGAACGCCTTGTCGAGCCAACTACCTTCCGCACACAAAATGTTCGTGGTTACACAATGCAGGTCCTTGGCCTGCGCCAGTTCCACGCAGCGCTGCACAAGAGATGGGTCGGCCAGTTCAATATCAGCATCCACAAAGAGCACGTAACGAGTATCCGCCTGCGCCGCCCCCAAGTTGCGTCCCACCGACGGCATCCCGCCGCGAATCACGCTGACGTTCAACCGGTCGCGGAAACCGAGCACGATCTCGGGCGTTCCATCCGTCGAGTTCGCGTCAGCGACTAAGATTCTCGTACTCGACATCTTCGAGTAGTCCTGATTCGTCAGCGACGTCAGCAAACGCGGAATCAGCTTCGCTTCGTTCTTCGCCGGAATCACGATCGTCAGCTCGTCCCCTAAATTCCTGCTCGTTGTAGTCATGGATCTGGACCCCCTGTTCGTCGATCGTCAGATAAGTGAGCCGCGAATCGACCCACCCACCCGAGTTGTAGTAATGAATTCCGTTTTGCTCCACGTGAACCGCTTCGTGAGTATGCCCGCAGAATATGCAATTGGCTCCGTGCTGCGCCGCGTAGGTCAGTGCTCCAGACGCCACTTTCGCCGACATGCGAAGCCACCGTGTGTTCAGCCGGTCAATCAGCCGCGCAACCGGCTTTCCTTTCAGGTCCATCTTCTGCAGCCGCAGGTAAAGCGACGTGCCCCACCGGCTGAGCCGCAGCCGGTTCACCTGAAAGCCATCAAACTGGTGCCCGTGAATCGCCACGTGCCGCAGGCCGCGATATTCCCAGTCGTAATGCTGGTAGACGCGAACCCCGACAAGGTGCGACATGATGTTGGTCAGCCCGTGATCGTGATTGCCTTCGACCCACACGACTTCGATGTTGCGCTTGGGATTGGAAAGCTTGCGAATGTAGCCAAGAAACTTCCAGTGGTCCTTGGTGAGCCGGGCAAAATTAAGATCGGCAAAAATGTCGCCCAGCAGAATCAGCCGCTGAAAGTGATTCTGCTTGAGCACGCGCGTGGCCTCGCGCGCATGACTGGTCTCTGCACCCAGGTGCAGGTCGGAGAGGATCAGCGTGTTGTACACGTTTAGATCCATACTCAAGGTCTAGCAGCGGATTGTTACGGCCAGATGAACGCTGCATCAATTTTGGTGCATAAGTAACTACGAAAGTAACTAGCGACGTCTGCCAAGGGGAGCCTTCTTTACCTGTGTGGAGCGGACACTCTTGTCCGCTGCTTTTGACTTTGCTTGGTCACCTAGACCTTCGTACAGAGAAATCATGACCACAAAGGACACGAAGTATGACGTAGCGATTGTTTGTATCAGCTTCCTTCGTGTGACTTCGTGTCCTTCGTGGTAATGGCTGTCAAATTGAGCCAGTGCCCCCGGCCCTGCTTTGCTTTTCCCACCTCATCTGCGAAACTGGCCACTAGCCACGAATCACTGTCCACTGCCCCATGGGCCGCATCCACGTACTTTCGGAGACCGTTGCCAACCAGATCGCCGCCGGCGAAGTAGTGGAGCGTCCTGCCTCGGTAGTGAAGGAGATGCTGGAAAACTCGCTCGACGCCGGTGCCACACGCATCAAGATCAGCGTCGAGGCGGGTGGCAAAAAGCTGATCCAGATCACCGACAACGGCTGCGGCATGGTGCGCGACGATGCCATGCTGGCGTTCGAGCGCCACGCGACTTCGAAAATCAAGAATGCCGAAGACCTGCTGAGCGTGGCGACGCTGGGATTTCGCGGCGAGGCGCTGCCGTCGATCGCGTCGGTATCGCGGCTGCGACTGGAGACGCGGGCAGAAGAAGAGGCCGCGGGATCCGTCATCGAAATCAACGGCGGAAAAATTGCCCGCGTCGAAGAAGCCGGCCTCCCGCTCGGTACTTCGATTACGGTGCGCGATCTTTTCTTCAACACGCCCGCGCGCAAGAAATTTCTGAAGTCAGAGTCGACTGAGTTGTCGCATATCGCGTCGCTGGTCACGCACTACGCGCTGGCGCATCCCGAAAAGCATTTCGAGCTGCACTCGGCCACCAATGCCATGCTGGTGGCGCCTCCGGTGGTGGGACACAGCGAGCGCGTCTACCAGGTATTCGGCAAGGAGACGCTCGACCAATTAATTCCAGTGGCGTCGCGGCAAGCATTAGAGCGCATGGGATTACCGCAGCCTCCCCCGTGGCGTCGTGGCGCGGGCGCCCCCGGCCGCGAAACCTCGACCAGCGAAGACACTGCAGACCAAGAGCCAGGAACTTATGGCGAGATGCATCTCCACGGTTTCGTGTCGAAGCCCGAGATCCAGAAGCTGAACCGCAATTCCATTTACGTCTTCGTGAATGGACGTCTCATCCGCGACCGCCTGGTGCAACACGCGTTGACCGAGGCTTACCGAAACATTATTCCGCCCACGGTCTATCCGGTGGTGCTGCTGTTTTTGGAGTTGCCCGCAGGTGAGGTGGATGTGAATGTGCATCCCTCGAAGACCGAGGTGCGCTTCCGCCAGCAGAGTGCCCTGCATGATTTCGTGCGCGACTCGGTGCGCGCGGCGCTGATGAAGGCGCGTCCAGTGCCGCAGTTTATGACGGAGATTCGGGCGCACGCGACCGCTAGCCAATCATTGACCCCAGGTGCGATGACTCCGGGCGCGGTGTGGGAGCCACTGAGCAATGGACTTCCTCCTTCCGGCTCTCACCTACCGCAAGCCGGATTGCGCGAGGATGGAGCCAACGGCGGAGGATTCACGCTGCAAGCGCCACTTCCGCCACCCGTTTCCCAACGTTTTCAGTTTGAAGGTGGAATTACCGTGGAGGCGAACGCGGCGGTCTCGCTGGCGCGTGAAGCGGAATCGGTTCCCGACCATGGGTGTGCTCCGGCACTCGATGTCGGCGAAGGGGAACCCACGCTCTCATCGCTGGCCACGCTCAAGCCCGTGGGCCAGATTCGGAATTCGTTCATTCTGGCGGTGAACGACGATGGCTTGTGGATCGTGGACCAGCATGTGGCCCACGAACGCGTGTTGTTTGAACGAGTGCTGAAACAGCGGGCGGCGCAGAAAGTCGAGAGCCAACGGTTGCTGATGCCGATCGTGCTGGAGCTGTCTCCCGCACAGCAGGCGGTCTTCGCCGAAATCTCCGACGAATTGCAGCACAATGGATTCGAAGCCGAACCCTTCGGCGCGCGCAGCGTCGCCGTCAAGGTCGCGCCCGCGGGAGTGGAAGCATCCGCGGTCGAGAATATGCTGCAGGAACTGCTCGACCAGTTTTCCCGCGAAGAGCAGTCATTGAATCTGGAAAAGATTCGTGCCCGCATCGCCGCATCCATCGCGTGCCACGCCGCCATCAAGGTGAACATGCCGTTGGAGCAAAACAAAATGGAGTGGTTGTTATTGGAACTGGCAAAAACCGACCACCCAATGTCTTGCCCACACGGCAGGCCGGTGGTGCTGAGGTATTCTGTGAAGGACATTCAAAAGGCGTTTAAGAGAATCTAGCTGTCAGCTTTCAGTAAGACCGGGTTGCTTTTGGCTGAGAGCTGAAGGCTGAGGGCTGACAGCTGTTTTTATGACTGAGCAAGAATTACAAATCTTGCGGCGAGAGAAGTGGCGGCTGGATGGGAAGCCCATTCGCACGATCGAGCAGGCGCGTGCTTTTCTCGAGGAGGTGGGTTTCTGCCTGGTGTATCCGGCAAGGCCGGCGCTGTTGGTCCCCACATTTATTGGCGCGTTTGTCGGGTCGGACGATCGGTTGCCCGGCTGGCAGCACGCGTTCCAAGATCCGCGCGCGACCGAGGCGACGGAATTGATGGTGCGGTTGCTACGCGAACGAACGGCGTTTGAGGCAAATCTGTTCGGCGAGAACAATGGATTCCTGGTGGCGGCGTCGGTGTTCCCTTATTTTTATGCGCTCATGGGCGAGCGCAATCCCAAGCAGGCTCCGAAGCCGGGTTCGCGGTCTCCGTATTCTGCGCTGGCCTGCGACGCCTTTAAATTGATCGCGCGCGATGGGCCCATCTCAAAACAGAAAATGCAGGAAGTGCTGGGCGGCAGCGTGTCGATGGCGGCGCTTGACGGGGCGCTGGGCGAATTATGGTCGAAGCTGCGCATCACGCGTGTGGACTACAAGCCCAGCGGGGGCTCAGTCTGGGACTTGCTTTATCGCTGGGCGCCGGATGCGGTGAAGGAGGGCGTGGGATTGTCGGTGCAAGAAGCCCTCACCGCGTTGCTCTCGAAATATCTGGATAGCGTAATCGCGATCGAACAGGCGGAGCTGGAAACTTTTTTTGGCAATTTCATCGCGCGGTCGAAGGTGAAGGATGCAGTCAACGCACTGCTGGCCGCACGGGAACTGAGTTTCGTGCACGTAAGTGGGCGATCGATGCTGCAGATCACGCCGGAGAGATTGGCCTTCACTCCGGCTCCGCGCAGCGCGGCCCGGTGATTGTAGCGCCGGCATCCTGCCGGCTGTCGCGAGAGCTTGCCCTGAGCTTGTCGAAGGGGCGTCGCGCCCTCGCTGCGGCTGCGGGACGCCGTCGCGACAGCCGCCGAGACGGCGGCGCTACACACATGTCTGCTGAGTCCCATCTCAAAATTTATCGCGGTAGGCTCGCGCCTTCGCCGACTGGATTCTTGCACCTGGGTCATGCGCGCACGTTCTGGACGGCAGCGCAGCGCGCAGCAAAGCATGGCGGTCAGTTAATTTTCCGCAATGAAGATTTGGATCCGCAGCGGTGCCGGCCAGAATTCGTGCAAGCGATGCTGGATGATTTGCGCTGGCTCGGGATTGAATGGACAGAGGGGCCGGATCGCGGCGGGCCTCTGGGTCCGTACACGCAAAGCGAACGCAACGGGTTTTATATGGACGCGTGGCGGAAGCTGCGCGACCGGGCAATGATTTATCCGTGCACTTGTTCGCGGAAGGATGTGGCGCAGGCCGCGGGGGCTCCGAACGACTTGGATGATGAGCCGGTATATCCGGGACGCTGCCGGCCGGCTGTCTCCGGGGTCGCTCGCCTTCGGCCACGCGAGACAGCCGAGGCGGCTGTCTCCACATATGCGGTGCGGGACGACGAGCCGCGCGGAGTGAACTGGCGATTTCGGGTTCCGGATGGCGAAGAGATTTGTTTTACCGATTTCCATCTGGGGCCGCAGCGCATGCTTGCGGGGCGCGATTTTGGCGACTTCATCGTGTGGCGGCGTGACGACGTACCTGCCTACCAACTGGCAGTGGTCGTTGACGACGCGGCCATGCAGATCACGGAAGTCGTGCGCGGCGCGGATTTGCTCAAGTCAACAGCGCGCCAGATTCTTCTGTTCCGGGCTCTAGGGCTGGCTATGCCAGATTATTATCACTGCGATCTGGTGCGAGACTCGAATGGCATGCGGCTAGCGAAGCGACACGATGCGCTGAGCATCCGGAAGCTACGAGAGTTGGGATGGACAGCTGAGCAGGTGCGAGAAGCCGGCCTACGAACTCTGACGTAGACCAGTAACCGAAGCCCCACACCGGATTGCGACAGCGGATTGCCGAACGTCCAAGGTTAAGAATCGATGCGGGAAATTCAAATCACAACCGCTTCCTTGTATTCCCCAAATACACGCCGCATCGCGTCGGAAATCTCTCCCACTGTAGCGCAGGCTTCGACTGCGGCCAGAATTCGCGGCATGAGGTTCGCGCCCGATCGCGCCGCATCTTCCACGCCCGCCAGCGCCGTCTTCCACGGACCCGCGTCGCGCTTCGCGCGCAAGGCCCGCAGGCGTTCGACCTGCTTCGGTTCCAGCGCCGGATCGATGCGCTGAATGGGGATCGGCTTTTCTTCTTCGACCTCGAAGCGATTTACGCCCACTACGATCGCACGCTGCTCATCCACCGCCTGCTGGTATTCGTACGCGGCATTTTGAATTTCCTGCTGCACGAAGCCGCGTTCGATCGCTTTCAGCATTCCGCCGAGAACTTCGATCTTGCCCAAGTATTCGGCAGCGCGCTTCTCAATCTCATTGGTAAGCGATTCGACGTAATACGATCCCGCCAGCGGATCGATGGTTTGCGGGGCGCCAGACTCGTAGGCAATCACCTGCTGCGTGCGCAGCGCGATGCGCGCCGCCTGCTCGGTCGGCAGGGCCAGCGCCTCGTCATAAGAGTTGGTGTGCAGCGACTGCGTCCCGCCGAGCACGGCTGCCATGGCTTGAATCGCGGTCCGCACGATATTGTTTTCCGGTTGCTGTGCGGTGAGCGTCGATCCGGCGGTCTGCGTGTGGAAGCGCAACATCCACGACCGGGGGCTCTTGGCCTTGAAATGCTCGCGCATGATGCGCGCCCACATGCGGCGCGCGGCACGAAACTTTGCGACCTCTTCGAGAAAATTGTTGTGGGCGTTGAAAAAGAAAGACAACCGAGGCGCAAACTGATCCACATCAAGGCTAGCCTTGATCGCCGCCTGCACATAGGCCATGCCGTTGCCGAGGGTGAATGCGACTTCCTGGACGGCGGTCGATCCCGCCTCGCGCATGTGGTAGCCGGAAATGGAAATCGTGTTCCAGTCGGGCACGTTCTCGTTGGCCCAGGCGAACATGTCGGTGATCACCCGCATCGCTTGCTGCGGCGGATAAATGTAAGTCCCGCGTGCGATGTACTCCTTAAGCACATCGTTCTGCACCGTGCCTGACAGTTTGCGGATATCGCAACCCTGTCGCCGGGCAACGGCGACGTACAATGCGAGCAGAATCGATGCGGTCGCATTGATGGTCATCGATGTAGAGATCTTGGTGAGTTCGATGCCATCGAACAGGCGCTCCATGTCTTCGATGGAGTCGATGGCAACCCCTACCTTGCCTACTTCTCCCGCGGCCAGAGGATGATCCGAATCCAGCCCGATCTGCGTCGGCAAATCGAAGGCCACCGAAAGTCCCGTGGTACCGTTCGCCAGCAGATACTTGTATCGCTTGTTCGATTCCTCGGCGTCGCCCATACCCGCATACTGCCGCATGGTCCAGAGGCGGCCGCGGTACATGGTCGCCAGCACCCCGCGCGTGAATGGATATTCCCCGGGATAGCCGACTTCGGTCTCGTAGTCCGAGCCTTTGAGGTCGGCTGGGGAATAGAGCGGGTTCACGGGAATGTGTGAGGAGGTCTCGATCTCGGTGGGTTCCGGGCGGGTCTTCAGCTTTTCGGTCATCGTGCCACCTGACCTCTCTTTAAACTCGTGAAGCTGATCTTACTGACGCTGGCCTCGTCTCCGCGCTCTCCAAAACGAACTCATCCCGAACCAGGCAAAGGCCAGCGTGCAGCAAATAGCAATCGCCAAGCGTCCGCTACCCGCGCTTCCAGCATGATACTTCTCGTACTCCTTGAACGTGGCGGCTGCGAAACTCAAGGCCAGGATGAGGAAAATAACCCCGGTCACCTCGAGCCACAGCTGGTGGGCGGCGCGCGTAAAGGATCGGCCGGTGGTGCGGACCCCGCTCATCACGGCGCTAAAGGTCCGGCTGCGCCCGGCCTGCTGTCCGGCCACCCGCGCTACCACCCCCAGCTTTCGCAATGTAGAAACCTTGCTCACGGCCTCGATTTTATCAGCCCGCAGGCATACAATGGCGCAGCGCCAGGAAACGGCGGCGACGAGAGAGCGAACCGTTGCGGCGCGAATGGCATCTAATTAGTTGGCTGGCGATTTATTCCGGGGGAACAAAGTGGATCCACAACTCAAGCAACTCATGAAAGAACTCGGCGACGCAATCAACGAATCTCTTTCCGACTCCGAGCAGATTTCTGAAGTTGTCTCGCGCATCAAAGAGGGTGGATACGACATCTTCCTGGTGCTCGAAGCCACCATCGGCGTCAGCAAGCAGGGCGAAAAGTCGTCCGACAAGACCTCTCTCGTTACCACGCTTTCTACAAATCCTGAATTCAAAATCAACGATCAGGACCTCAAATTCCTGAAATCGCTCCGCATCAAGATTGACGAAGACAAGCACGATTCCGACAAGCCCGACAAAGGGAAGTAGCTTGCCATTCCGTCAAAAATCATAAACTGAAGAAGACAAAGTTCACCAAGGGAGTGATTTTTCCTTTGTGGGACTTCGTGTCCTTCGTGGTAATGATTGGATTGTGGAGCGAATCGTCATTTTAGGCTGCGCTGGTACGGGCAAGACGACATTGGCCCGGCAACTTGGCCAATGCAATGGCGTGCCCGTGATTTGCCTCGACGACATCTGGCAGCCGCATTGGGGCGAGAAGGACATCCCCGCCTTCCGAGAATTGATGAAGAAGGCCCACGCGGGGGATGAGTGGATTAGCGACGGCAACTTTGCGGTCGCGACATTCGATATCCGATTACCACGCGCTACGCTAGTGCTTTGGCTTGACTGTTCAAAACTCTCCTGTGTATGGCGTGTAGTCACACGCGTGTTCAAGCCCGGCGAAGCCCATGGGATACGAAGGCTGGGCAAGGTCCTCGCCTTCATCTGGAACTTCGACCGAGTCAACCGGCCGCGGATTGAGGCGATCAGAGTCCTCCACGGACCAGACGTGCCAGTCCGCAGATTATGCGGTAGTCGCGAAGCCGCAGCGTTTCTGTTTTCTTTTAGGAAACGCCAAACTGACGATCGCTGATCTGGCGAAGCGCCAGCAACCTTCTCCGCCTGTGCTACCATCTACTGTTTTCTTTTCGCATCTGCCGTGCGGAAAGCGAGATTCCGGCGAGTGAGCGCCGGAACGGAATCTGAGGGGTAGTAATGAAAGACACTCTCGGGGTTCTCTTGGCAGGCGGCGCCGGCGAGAGACTCTATCCTCTCACTCGCGATCGCGCCAAGCCCGCGGTCACCTTCGGCGGCATCTACCGCATCATCGACATCACGCTTTCCAATTGCCTGAACTCCGACCTGCGCCGCGTCTACATCCTTACCCAGTACAAGGCTCTCTCTCTCAACCGGCACATCCGAGAAGGCTGGAACATCCTGGGGCGCGAGGTCGGAGAGTTTGTGGAAGTATTGCCGCCGATGAAGCGGGTAAGTGACCAGTGGTATCAGGGCACCGCCGACGCGGTTTACCAGAATATTTATTCCATCGGCTCCGAGCAGCCCAAGCATGTACTGATTCTTTCCGGCGATCACATCTACAAGATGGATTACGGCAAGATGATGAAGCAGCATCTCGACTCGGCCGCGGATATTACATTGGCAACCATCCAAATCGATCCGCACGAGACGCATCGTTTCGGCGTGGTCGATGTCGACAAAGATGGGTGCATTAAGGGCTTTGAGGAGAAGCCCAAGATCACGCAGCTTCGATCTCCCATCAATCCGGACAAGGTCGCGGGCTCGATGGGAATTTATCTGTTTAACGCCGACGTGCTCATCCCTGTGCTGCTCAAGGACGCCGAGAACCCTCAGTCCAGTCACGATTTCGGCAAAGATATTCTACCCAGGATGGTCGACGATTACCGCGTCTACGCCTACGACTTTGTTGATGAGAACAAAAAGGAAGCCCTCTACTGGCGCGACGTGGGCACGCTCGAGGCCTACTACGAAGCGAATATGGACATCGTCTCGGTCTCGCCCATCTTCAATTTGTACGATGAACAGTGGCCCATCCGCACGCACCAGCGCCAGTATCCGCCGGCAAAATTCGTGTTCGCTGAATCCGGACGCACCGGAACTGCGCTCGATTCTATTGTTTCCAACGGATGCATTGTCTCGGGTGGCATTGTGAAGAATTCCATTCTTTCTCCCGATGTGCGCGTGAATTCTTATACGGAAGTGGACGACTCCATCCTGTTCTCGCACGTCAGCGTAGGACGCCGCTGCCGCATCCGCAAAGCTATCCTCGACCGCGACGTGCATGTTCCCGAAGGCACGACCATCGGCTACGACGCCGAGGCCGACCGCCAGCGCTATTTCGTCACGGAGAGCGGCATTACCGTCGTTACCCGCGACTATTCGCTGTTTGAAAATCCGGTTACCGTGGATTACTTCACCAGCGAATAATCATCATTGCTGTGCGTTCAGTTCCCACCACTTCGCATCTGCCAGAACTACGGAGGTTTCGGCCTGACGTTGGGGAATGTTCCAATATCGTCTTAGCAGTCGGTCTTTCTGTTCGGGGCTCACGAGTCGAAAGCCGTGCTTTTCGTAAAAGCGGATCGCCCATGCGGCAGCTACCCAAGTCCCGATCAATACAGGGCCGGGAGTCAGCGCCCGCAAATGCGATAACAACTGCGCTCCAATGCCTCGCCTTTGGCCGGCACTGCGGACATAGGCGTGGCGAATCAAAGTCACGTCGTGCACCGGTTGAATGCCCATCACCCCGGTTAAGGTTCCATTCGCATCATATCCCCAGAATGTGACTCCTTCATCGATCTCATGTTGCAAATCGCTCAAGGACATGTAGGGCTCTTTCCAGCGATCGTCCGGAATGACGCCACGGTAGGCGCGCGCGCCATCGTTGATGATCTCGTAAATCGATTCCAAGTCTCGCGTGTGACAGGGACGAATCATGCGTATCTCCTGGTTTGGCATCTGGTTTATGCCGGGGAAGACCACACTTCGTTGATGGTAACAATCGATCATGACATCGCAAAAGTCCGCCGTGACATCGCCTTGACATCCTTTCAGGCGGTGAACCGCAAAGGACCATCCGAAAACACACCTCGCGATAGCCGATGCCGGAATGTCGGACTGACAGCCGAGGCGGCTGTCGCTACATCACATCTCACGCCTTCCGGCGCTGCTACAATGCCCTGTTTCGCACTCATGTCCCATAGCCGCGAACTTCAACCTCCACAATCACGTACTGTCTTGTGGATAGTGCTTGGAGAGTCTCTCCAGCAGTTGGTTCGTCCAAGCCGAGTCTCAGCGGTTTAGCAGATTTCCGGGGAGTACAAGTGGAAGACGTCCAGGTCGTTGCGATGCTGGTCCGGCGCTGTATTGCCGGTGATGCCGCCGCCTGGGAGGAAATCGTGCAGACCTACAATCGCCGCATCTACAACATCTGTTACCGCTTCGCCGGATCCGCCGACGATGCGCAGGACCTCACCCAGGAGGTTTTCATCAAGATGTACCGCACCCTGTCCAGCTACGACCACGCTAAGGGAGCGTTCGTCACCTGGGTTACAACCATCACCCGCAACCTGCTCGTCGATCATTTTCGCAAGACAAAGCAGGACCGGTTGACCGACTCCATGGACACGGCTGCGTCCGATCATGAGGACGTTCAGCCGCTTAGTGAGCAAATTCCAGACCACTCCGCTCCTCCGGACGCCCAGGTGCGCAGCCGGGAGGTCGGCGAGACCGTCCACGCCGCCCTGGCCAAGCTTTCCCCTGAGCTTCGGGAGGCAGTGATTCTAAGGGACTTACAGGATATGGACTACCGCGAAATTGCGACCGTTTTGAAGGTTCCGGAGGGTACCGTGAAATCACGAATAAATAGAGGGCGAGCGGAACTTGCGCGCCTCTTACAACGTACCTATAGGCAGGTGATGTGATGCCAGACCACACCAGTAACGGAATGCAGTGCAACGAGTTCGAACTGCTGCTCTCGGACGCCCTCGACGGTGTTCTGAGCGGGTCCGGACTCGACCGCTTCCAGGCCCACTCCAAGACTTGCAAGGTGTGTGGTCCGCTGCTCGCTGAAGCTGAAGCGGGCCGCAACTGGCTGAAAGGTCTCACGGAAGTGGAGCCTCCAGCCAGCCTGGTCAACAACATTCTGGCATCCACTACGGGCGTTGATACCCAGCGCCTGCGGGCCACCGTACGCTCTCCCCAGCCCCGAATTTCCTGGTGGGAGCATGAACAGGCCTCGCTGCTTGAGCCGATCTGGGCGACGGTCCGCCAGCCGCGCTTTGCCATGTCGTTCGGCATGGCTTTCTTTGCGCTGTCGGTGGCCCTGACCGTAGCCGGCGTAAAACCCGCCGACCTCCGCCAGATCAGCTTGCGGCCGTCCGCGATCCGGCACACGTACTACGCCACTCAAGCACGAGTGGTGCACTACTACGAAAATGTGCGGATCGTTTACGAAGTCGAGTCGCGCGTGCGCGAGATCAAGCGCAACGTCGCGCCCGCCGAGCCCGGTCCAAGGCAGTCTCGACCGGCGATACAAAAGGACAAGAACGACACAACACAACAGCCCGAGCAGAAGCAGGAGCGCAACTATAGCCAGACGGACAACCATCTGATTCTGGCCAGCGCTCCTCTGGGGACATCTGTCATTGATTGGTCAAATCCTGATCCGTCAAATCCGGATCTGCCTGTAGTGTCGGTGACCACGTACAGGAGGTTCGTATGAACTGCGCCACACACAGCGATACTGCTGCAGTGGCCTTCTGTCGCACTTGCGGCAAGCCACTTTGTAACCAGTGCACCCGCGACGTCCGCGGAGTGATTTATTGCGAGTCGTGCCTGGCTGCACGCATGGAAGGTACGACGCCGGCGTTATTTGTTCCGCCCGTGCAAACGGTCTATCCGCCTGCGGGGTCCGCTTCCCCTGGGCCGCGACCGCCTTTAAACACGGGCCCGAATCCGGCCGTCGCGGGAATTCTCGCGGGATTCTTTCCCATCGGCGTGGGAGCGGTTTACACCGGGCAATATGCCAAGGGACTGTCGCACCTCGTCGTCATGGTGCTTTTGATCCTCGGCGTCAGTTCCAATCTTCCCTGGTACGTGATCACGGTTCTCTCGATCCTGATCGGTTTTTTCTACATCTACCAGATCATTGACGCGGTCCGCAGCGCGAAGGCAATCCAGGTGGGCGAACCGGCTCCTGATCCTTTCGGGCTGGCAGCCACCTTTGGCGCCGGGGAAAAATTCGAGGGCACCAAGGTTCCCGCTGGCGCTGCCGTTCTCATTGGCCTGGGCGTGATTTTCCTGTTGCATACCGCTGGACTCTTTGAGTTCGGCTTGGATCGTTTCTGGCCCCTCATACTGATCTTTCTTGGAGTGTGGCTCTTCGCCAAACAATGGGGCCTGATCGGAGGCGCAGTCGGATGCCAGTGCGAACATTGCCGTACTCGGAAGCTCATGGGCCCAGCAATGCTCATCACTTTGGGCGTGCTCTTCCTGCTCGACAGCGTTTCGCGCGTTGGCTTCGGTAGAACCTGGCCCGCGATTTTGCTGGTAATTGGGGTCGTCAAACTGATGCAAAGCAATGCTTCGTCGAGCGGACACGTCGGCCCCCTGCCTCCGGGCACGCAACCGCCTTACGTTCCCCCCGGTGGCTCGCCGAATATCGTGCAGCCGCCATCCCCGGCAAATCCCGAGCAGACACCTTCTTCCGAGGAGGTGAAAAATGTCTAACCCAGTCATCACTCCCGGAGTTCCACCAGTGGCTCCGCTACCGCCTCACCGGCGCCGCTCGCTCGCCGGGCCTTTCGTCCTGATCATTCTCGGCGCGGTTTTCCTGATGGCGACCATGCGGGTGTTGTCCATCGGGCGACTGGCGCACTTGTTCGCCAATTACTGGCCGGCGCTTCTGATCCTGTGGGGCGTGATCAAACTCATCGAGCACCAGCGCGCGCAGCGCGAAGGCTACCGCGCCTCTGGCATTGGCGGAGGCGGCGTTGTTCTGGTTGTCATGATCGTAGTGTTCGGCCTGATGGCGACGCAGCTTGAACACGTCAACTGGTCCGGGATTCGCGACAATTTCAACGTCGACGATCCCGACTTCAGCGGTATTTTCGGCCAAAGCTACAACTTCAACGATAATCTCCAGCAGGACTTTCCTGCTGGCGCCGGCCTTAAGGTCATCGACAATCATGGCGCGGTCAGCGTGCATGCGTCTGACGACAACAAGATAGCGGTCGTCGTTCGCAAGCGTGTGGGCGCCGACAATCAGAACAATGCCGACAAGTACGACCGCGAAACCAAACCCATCATCACCGTGATTGGCGGACTGGTTACGCTCGACGCCAAGACCGACGGTGCGGGAGATCATGCCATTGAGACCGATCTCGATATTTCTGTGCCGCGCAAAGCGCAGGTCAGCGTCATTTCGCGCCGGGGCGATGTGAACCTGACCGGCCGTGATGGCGGCGTCGACATCTCCGCCCAGCATTCCGACACGAGCGTTGAAGACGTGAACGCCAACGTCAAGGTCAATCAGGAAAAGGGCTCGGTGAAAATCGAGCAGATCAATGGGGACGTGCACGTGCAGGGCCGGGTAAACGAAGTCTCAGTCGCCGACGTTAAGGGCGCGGTACAACTCGACGGCGAATTTCAGGAGAGCGTCAAACTGGCGCGCATCACGAAGACCGTGACTTTCAAGTCCTCGCGGACCGACATGGAGTTCTCGCGCATTGAGGGCACCCTCGATCTCGATGCCGACGAGTTGCATGCCGAACAGATCACTGGGCCGCTGCACTTGATTACGCGCTCGAAGAACATCAGGCTGGATCAAGTCTCTGGCGATGTGCGGCTGCAGGACGACAATGGCGCAGTTGAGGTAGGGATGCGCACGCTGGGCAACGTGCAGATCGACAATCGCAATGGCGATATCCAGTTGAGCCTGCCCGACAAAGCCGGCTTCCGCCTGGATGCGCACACGCGCGATGGCGAGATTCAGTCAGACTTTTCCGAGCTGAGCGTGAACAATGGCGAGCACGAAGCCAAGGCCAGCGGCAGTGTTGGGAATGCCTCTTCTCACATCGTGCTCAACAATCAGCACGACGGTATCGAAATTCGCAAAGCAAGCTCGACACCGCCAAAACCGCCGGAGCCACCAACGCCGGGAAAGGCAGGCAAGGCCCTGCCCGCGCCGAAAGGAAAAGTGGAGCCCACGGAGAACTGAATCTCGGACATGCCCATGGAGCGACAGCCGCCTCGGCTGTCCCGCGATAGCCTGCCCTGAGCGAAGTCGAAGGGGCGAAGCTAGCGGCTCCAGATTTGCTGCCGTGCGATTTGTGCGCCCTCAGTGTCCCAACTTCTGGTCGACCAATCTCTCCACTTGCTCCAGCACTTGATCCTCACTCAATGAAGAAGAGTTGATCACCACCGCGTCCCGCGCCGCCACCAGCGGAGACGCTGCCCGGGTACGATCGCGCCGGTCGCGCTCGCGCAGGTCTGCAGCAACATTCGCAGCCACGTCGCCCTTGATCCTCTGCTGGGTCATGCGCCGCTGCTCGCGCACCACCGGGTCCGCGTCCAGGAAAATCTTCAGGTCCGCGTCGGGAAAGACTTGTGTCCCAATGTCGCGCCCCTCCATCACCACGCCGCCACCCGCGCCCATCTCCCGCTGACGAGCAACCATCCACTCCCGGACCTTGGGATGCACCGAGACGCGCGACGCCGCCTCCGACACGTCGCGCTCACGAATACGCGCCGACACATCGCGCCCATCGAGCAGCGTACGGTTTCCTCCGACAGTAGGCTCCAGTTGAATGCGCGCGTCCTGCGCCAGCTTGAGCAACGTCGCTTCGTCTTCGAACGAGGCATCCTTCTCTATGGCTTTGAGCGCAAGCGCGCGATACATGGCGCCGCTCTCCAGGTTCACGTAGCCCAACTTTCGCGCCAGCCGCGAAGCAATAGTGCTTTTTCCCGCGCCCGCAGGGCCATCAATGGCAATCGTCAGTCTGCGCTGTTCAACTTCAGTCTTTTCTCTGTCACTCATGCGAAGCTAAAGATTGTACACGCTGATTGCGCAAGGTTCGGGAAGAGCGCGGCGATGAAGCCGTGCCGATAAAGTATCGATTAATGGGTTTCAGCTCCGAGGGCACCAAAACGAGCGGGCGCTGGCTCGACGCGAATTATGCTGGCCGGGCCTGCATCTCTGCGACTGCAGCCTCAAGATGGGCCAGGATCTGCTCCACCGTCAGTGAATACATCTCGCGCCCCACGCCTTCTCCCGACTCGAGCGCGGTCTTCAGATAGTGACCGGCAATCTCCACCGCCAGCGAATCGGTGATAGCCTTCCGAGTGCGCTTCTTGTATTCCACCCACGCCGGATGCGGCAAGGCCACCCAGACAGTTCGGCCATCCACCAGAAATTTAATGTCAACCGCGTCCGCGTGCCGCGTGGCAATCGCAACAATCATGGCCTGATAAACGCAATGAACCTGCTTTTTCGTCCAGCGGTCGGTGGCGGTGAAGTCGGCAAACATGCATAAAACTATAGCGGAGTGCGGTGCAACCCGGCAAACTCGCGGCGAAAGTGTGGAGCGGACACTCCTGTCCGGTGCTTTTCACTTTTGTCTTGACCGATCCCTTCGAAAAATCAAATTCAAAGGCAGCGGACAGGAGTGTCCGCTCCACACTTTGACATCAGGTAACATGGAAGCGTGCCGACCCGGGCCCCGAACAAAACCAAAATTACGATTCTGCGCGCCCAGCAGCTCAGTAAACTTCCATGGCTGCTGCACGGCTTCTCCACGCGTGCCGGCAGATTTTCGGGCGCCTACGGCAAGCGCGCTCTCAATCTGGGCTTCACCCAGCACGATGACAGAGCCTCCGTCGAACGGAACCGCGCCGCCTTTCTCCACGAGCTTGGGGCCGTCACCAAGCCGCGTCGTGGTTTACCAAGAGCCGGCGCATCTCTCTGGCCGCTGATTACGCTGCGCCAGATACACTCCGACATCATTCGCCGCGTCGAGACGATCCCCGGTTCGCCACCGAAAGAGCCGCCCAGCGGAGACGGGCTCATCACGGACATTCCCGGCCTGTTGCTCGGCATCCAGACCGCGGATTGTTTACCCGTAATTCTCGTCGACTCCAAACGCCACGCGGTCGGCGTGTTTCACGCCGGATGGCGCGGCACGCTGAAGCGCATCGTCGAAAAAGGAGTCGGCGAAATGCATCGCTGCTTCGGCACAAATCCTCGGGACCTCAAGGCCGCGATCGGCCCCGGCATTCAAGGCTGCTGCTATGAAGTCGGCGAAGAAGTTCGAATCAAGTTCGAATCGCAGTTCGAGTACGGGGCCAGCCTGTTTCGCGAGATCAAAGAATCCGATCCAGTCCGCGAAAAATATCCGCTTCTATTCTTGAGCGCGCGTGCTCCCGGACACAGCGACCTACCTAAAAAGATTTTCCTGGATCTGGTGGAGGCCAACCGCCGGCAACTCCTTGCAGCTGGCGTGCCCAAGAAAAACATCGAGTCATCCCCGTTGTGCACTAACTGCCATCCAGAAATGTTGTTTTCTTACCGCGCAGAAAAAGGGAAGACAGGACGGATGATGGCGGCGGCGGGAATTCGCGGCTGAATCGTTCCTCCGTTCTGACAAGCTGATCAAATGGCGGAGCGAAAAACCCATCGATCACTCACAAGGAAGTTCACCAGAGAACAGAGAACGATGCTGATCAGGTTGGCCAGCATGGGCCGCAAACGGGCTTCTCCGACCAGCAAGCGCATACATAGTAGGTTCCCGACGATCGAGATCGCGCCATTGCTGAGATTGAATCGGAGCAATCGATTCGTAGATCCGCAACCCTGATCTTGACGGTCGAGCCAGGTGAAGCGTTCATGCCAGAAGAAGTTATGCAGCACGGCCGTTTCAACCGCGATGGCGGTTGCGAGTATGTAATTCAGGCCAAGGCTGGTTAGCAGCCACAGTGCCGACAACTGCACTGCAATCCCGACGGCCCCAACCAGGTTGAATTTCATCCATCGCGTGAAGGCCGTCCACGTTCGCTCATTCACGAGAGCCGTTCCTCCCGATAAAGCTGCGCAGTATGGATTCCTGTTGCGACGATCGCCATCGTCAGCATCCCTACAATTGCAATCGCGCCGCCCACATCGAATAAAAGAAACTTGTAGCCAGCGAAATGGGCGTAGGGTTGAAAAATTAATGCTACGTTGCCGATCATCAGCAGAATGCGAATTTCCGTCGGCCCGAACAGCGCGTACGACATGCGAAATTTCCCTACGGTGTAGGTCGTCAGATACGACTCGATCGAAAGCACCAGAAACGAAACCAGCATTCCAACCGCGATTTGCCAATGAAGAAATCCTGAAAGGGCCACCCCGCTCATCAGGAATAAGGCGCCAAATGTGTCCGCCATGTGATCGACGTAGAAGCCGTAGCGCGGCCGCTGCTGGTTGCGGAACCGCGCCAAGGTTCCGTCGAGGCTATCCCCGAGCCAGTTCACCGCGATGAAGAAGGTCGCCAGCAGCAGAAAATGTTTATTCCATGCGCTCATCGCATACGCGGCGGCAGCCAGAATCTGCGCGCCGAAACCGAGACCCGTCAGATGATCCGCGGAAATCGAAGCCGGCATCCTCTCCGCCATCCATCGCAGGACCTTCTTCTCGACGGCCGCGGTGATCGATTGCTGAACACGCGGCGCCGTCCGGAATTCAGAACCGATTGCTCGACTAATTCCCGTGGTAGCTGCCATGTTTCCTCCATGCCGATTATGGTTGTTTCTGTGAAAACACAGACTTGCCGCCAAACGCCGCGCGCGTCGCGTTAAGCGTGAATTCCAGCGACTCACGCGGAATGCTGCTCACGAACGGGGCGATCATCCACGCCAGCCCCGTGGGAATGTCGCGCGTAAGAGAAATTGCCTCGCACTGCACAAACACTCCACCGTTCGCCTGCTCAAACGACCAATAGCTGTTCAGTCGCCACATGAAGCCGTGATCGTGGCCGGGGGCTAGGGCGTGTTCCTGTGCGCTACCCGGATCTTCGATCTCTGAGATCCGCGTGCTCCGCGAGATGCTGTACTGGTGATCCGAATCCAGGCGCCCGTAGTGCACGTCGTATTCAGTGTCGAGTACGACCGTGACGATTTTGTGTTTACGCAGACGCATGAAAACGTGCAGGTCGTCGCCCTTCGCAGACACCAATCGCGATTCCATAACGTCCGGTGAGTAATAGTTGGCGGAATGGTCGTAATCCCTCACAACAGAGATGATCTGAGCTACGGTCGCGTTCGGGACGAAAACCGTCGCAATCCAGTCGTGGATGAGCCCGCCAGGGATCTCCTTGGTCGTGTTTCCACGTCTATCAATCACAATCTCACCCCGCCGAAGCCTGTCCACTACATCAGCTCTCTGGCTGAGAGGCAGGGAGTCCAGTGTCAGGAACGCCGAATTTCGCTGCCGCCCAATCCGCGCTTCTGCCGTGGCGATGTACTGATTGAAAGCCTCCGTGGTCCGTGGTTGCTGGGCATTCAATCGACTCGATCCTGCGACTAGCCCAAACGCTGCGATGGCAAGAGTGAGTAGTCTTTCTCTGATCGGCGCCTGTGTTCTCACAGCCGCAGAATGCTCCGAGCCAGGGCAGCATAGCAATCGATGGGCGGTCAACCTCGGCTCAATTGCACGTCATTGCGTAAGCTGCCCAGAATCTGACGCTTAGCGGCCAGTATCAATCTGCTGCAAGATGCACGATGTAGACTAATCATCGCCAATGGAGGAAATTCCACAGAAGAAACTCTTTCGCTTCGGTGTTTTCGAAGCCGACCAGCGCACGGGAGAGTTGCGCAAGCAGGGGCGGCGCGTCCAGTTGCCGGGACAGCCTTTCGACGTGCTCATCATGCTGCTGGAGCATCCGGGGGAAGTCGTCTCACGCAATCAGATTCGCGAGCGTCTCTGGCCCGACGGTACCTTCGTCGACTTCGATCACAGCCTGAACACGGCGGTGAACAAGATTCGTGACGTACTGGGTGATTCGGCCTCAAGTCCGAGGTTTGTCGAGACGATCGCCCGTCGGGGATACCGCTTCATCGCTCCGGTTCAGCTCGACGGCGGGCCTGCAACATCGCACTCTGCGGAAGAGTCCCCGGAGAATTCGTCCAGCTTTCTGACTGCGGCTCACGAAGTGCCGCACGCTCAGAGAAATGTTGTCAGCATTTTTTTTCTTCTTTTGCAGTTGATGTACCTGTGCTTCTACATCATCTCGTTGGCGCGCCTTCATGCGGTCCAGGACGTCATGGCCGCGACGTTCTCGCACCCGCTCTGGGCAACCGTATTGCTGATCATTACCGCGGTGGCCGGAATTCCAATCCGTCTATACCTCATCTCAACGGTCGCCTTCCGCGCGCCGGGCCTGCGTGAGAAATTTCTCCGACTTTTCCCATTCCTCTTTCCGCTCGACGAAATCTGGGCGCTTGCCCCATTTCTGCTCGTGCCGCAGATCGGCTACGGATTGGCCCTGGGCTTTACAGCCATTCTGCTGTACGCGCCCTTCTCCGAGCGATCATTGATCCTGATGGGTGCCGGCGCGGCGGCCCGTGTACCGTCCGTCCGTTCCTAAAGAGGTCTGCGAACACGAGTCAAACCACAACGGTCAGATTAAGTTCCTGAAGAAGCGCTTGCCCGGAGCCAGCCCGACAGCGAATAAGACTAGCGCATGGAGTATGCTGGCTCGCTGAACTCCATTTATATTTTTGAGGCTTACTCCATGAAGCTTTTGACGATCACGCTCTGTCTTTGTGTGACCCTCGTTTGCACCGCGAGCGCGCAGGTATCTTCCGACCAGATTGATGCGATCTTTTCCTCTCTGAAGTCCACGAAAGCTCCAGGGGCCGCCGTTCTGGTGGTTCGCGATGGAAAACCTGTCTTCCGCCACGGATATGGCGTCACCGATCTTCGCACTCTGCATCCCATCGATGCCCAGACGAATTTTCGACTCGCATCGTTCACCAAGCAATTCACCGCGACCTGCATCATGCTTCTCGTACACGACGGCAAACTGCACTACGACGACCACCTCAGCGACATCTTCCCCGAACTCCCGGCGTACGGACAACCGATCACCATCCGCCACCTTCTCAACCATACCTCCGGATTACCCGACTACGAAGACATCCTGATGAAGCAAAATCCCGACACTGCGGAAGAAAAAATCCCGCAGATTCTCGACGCGGGAGCCCTGAGATTGCTGGAGCAGCAAACCAGAGGCAAGTTTCCGCCGGGTTCGAAGTGGGAATACAGCAACTCGGGCTACGCGGTGCTGGCGATGATCGTGGAAAAAGTTTCAGGCGAGAGCTTCGGCCAGTTTCTGCAGGAACGTATCTTCGTCCCTCTGAAGATGACCCATACGCTAGCCTATGAAAAAGGCAAGAACGAAGTGCCGCACCGCGCCTACGGCCACACCAGGATTGACGGCGTCTGGCGGGAAACCGACCAGAGCCCGACCTCAGCCGTGCTGGGCGACGGCGGCATCTATTCTTCCGTCGACGATCTCGCTAAATGGGACCGCGCCCTGCGCGATCACACCCTGCTCAGCGAGCAGGAAATGCGGCCCGCACTAACCCCCGTGCATCCCACGGGCGGTCCGCCAAAGTTTCCCGAGGGCAAGCCCGTCAGCTACGGGTTCGGATGGTTTCTTGATCCCTACCAGGGTCACCGGCGCATGTCGCACGACGGCAACACAATAGGCTTCCGCACGACGATCCAGCGTTTTCCCGACTATCAGTTGACGGTAATCGTCCTAGCCAACCGCGCCGACCTGGACCCGCAAGCGCTAGCCCTTAAAGTCGCCGACCTATATTTAGCAAAGAAGCCGTAAACGGGTTGCGTGGAGCGAGCCGCCTCGGCTGTCAGTCAGGGCTGTCGATGTGAAAAAAGCAGCCGCCGGATGTAGGGATTGTTTGTGTGGGGACAGCCGCCTCGGCTGTCCATCGCGCGAAGCGCGACAATTCTAGTCAGATTGCTAATCCAAGGAAAAGAGGACGAGACATTTCTCCGACGGACCGCTCTACGCCGTCGGCGGCACCGAAGTCGTTGGCGGCGCTGAAGTTGCGGCCGCACTTCCATTGCCCTCGTTGACCAGATCTTTCAATTCTTTGCTAGGTTTGAAAAATGGAATCTTCTTGGCAGGAACTTCCACGCGCTCCCCGGTCTTGGGATTGCGCCCAACCCGAGGCTTACGCTGGCGGGTGCGGAAACTTCCAAAGCCGCGAATCTCGATCTTGTCGCCAGCACGCAGCGAGCGCACCACGCTATCAAAGATCGTTTCCACGATCACTTCACTGTCTTTCCGCGTAAGTTCCGCCAAACGCGAGACTTCGTCAATCAAATCGGCTTTGGTCATACGCCCCTCTTTAATGTTCTCAGCGGTTGCCTCCAAGCCCTGACCCGCCGTTAGAATCCCGAAACCATCGACGCGCGCAAGCCCACCATACCCGAGACCGCAGCGGCATCCTGCATAACCTTCTCAAATTTCAGGGGTTTAATGCAAGTTACGGGAAGGATACACCAGCCCAGATGATTTCCGCCGCGCGAGCCAAGAGGATTTCGGAACGGAATTCTACTTCCAGAGGTAATAGAAGCCCACCTGCTGTTCCAGCATCTTCTCCCTCCCCGGCAGAAACTGAGACACATCGCCGAGCAAAAGATCCATCAGCGTCTTACGGTCCTTTTCCGGATGCACCAGCGTAGGCTCGCCCTTGATGCCGACTGACTTCGCGGTATCATCCACCGCGGTCTGGAAGTCGCCAACGCCGTCGATCAACTTCATTGACATCGCCTGGTCGCCCGTCCAAACCTTGCCATTGGCGATCGACTTCACGTCGTCATATTTCAAGCCCCGGCCGTCGCTTACCGCCTTCACGAATTGCCCAAACATGTTGTCGATCAATGACTGCATGTAGGCCTGCTCGGAGGGAGTGAGATCGCGGGCCGGGTTCCCCGTGTCTTTGAATTCGCCGGTCTTGATCACGATATCTTTGAGCTTCGCCCACTTCAGCAGATCGCCATAATTCATCCACTGCGCGATCACGCCGATCGAACCCACGATGCTGCCCGAGTCGGCAAAAATCTTGTCGGATGCCGAGGCCACGTAATAAGCCCCGCTTGCCCCCACTGTCTCAATGGAGACCACGACGCGCTTCTTCTTCTCGTTGCGAACGCGCTTGACCTCGCGATAAATCTCCTCCGACGCCGCCACGCCGCCGCCCGGAGAATTCACGTGCAGGATGATGGCCTTGATCGACGAGTCGTCGCCGAACTTTTTGAGCTGGCCCACAACCGGCTGCGGAGAAAGAATCACGCCGTCCAGATCGACCACGCCGATGCGGTCGCCAAAAGAAGTGATGCTGGTCTCGGCTCCTCCCGCATGCAGCGTCAGGTAAACCAGGGTAAACACGGCGAGCACGAAGAGGAAAAAAGCTCCTCCGCCAATCAGAATCCAGAGCAGTGTGCGCGATCGTCCGTCAGCCATGAAGAAAGTTTAGCACTTACCGGGTTTGAGCAGCGGTCCGAGGGAGCCCCGCACACGCCCAGCCTCGCCTAACCAGTGATTACCTTCAGCGCGCCCCGGTGTACGCCAAACTCGACCGGCGTGCGGCAAACATATTCTCCATCTGCATAAACATCGAGCGGATGTTCGGTCTCGATCCGCGTCCGGGCTGCCTGGAAGTACTGCACCTCGGGAACAGTAAGATGCTTGCCGCTGTAAACGGACGGGATCAAGCGCAAGAGTCGTAAGCGATCAACGGAACCGACGATGCATACATCGAGCAGCCCGTCGTCCATTTTGGCCCGAGGCGCAATCTTCATCCCGCCGCCGTACAACGGAGTATTGGCAAACGCAGCCACCAGCGAAGGCCGATCGCTGCGGGTAGCCCAAGATGCGTTTTCGCTGCTGTCCTCAGCGTATGTCAGAACTTTCATGGGCACCGCCGAGAAAGTAAAAACCGTCGGCGCAAGGCTGAGCAGATATCCACCGTGCCCGCGCAGCCAGCGCGGCAGGCGGTTGGCACGCCTGGCAACTTCTCCGTCGAGCCCCACACCCGCGACGCAGCAAAAGTACCGCGTCCCGCGCGGGATGGAGCTGCTTTGAGCGATCGCCGAAGCGGCCGAGCCGGTGTTTTCCACGGCAGAAATTATCCCCAAGTCGATGCTGTGCACATTGCCCGCGCCGCCGCAGAATTTCCTCCAAGCGGCCAGCGATTCGCGCAAGCCCGGCAGTCCGAGCGAGTGAGCGAAATCGTTCCCACTTCCGGCAGGCACCACCAGCACCGGCAAACCGAGCCGGACCAAGTGCCCCAGATGGCGGTGAACCGTTCCATCGCCACCGAAGAGCAGGATCACATCCGCTTCCTCACCCGATGCGGGCACACCCAGGCGCCATTCGATCCTGTCCCTGTTCTTGTCGGCCTGGAACGGCTGAAGGTCCCTGGAAGAACATCCCAACCCGAGAATAGCCGCGGCCCGCATAGACCTGCAGAGAGTACCAGAGGCCGCGCCAGCCTAAAATGGCGTAGCGACCTGTCTACTCTACTTGTCATCCTGAGGAAGTGGAGTCCTGCGCAACGCGCAGGACTTCCGACGAAGGATCTGTGCAAGTGCCAGAGCTTTGCAGTCAGAATCCGCGATGAGAATCTGCTGGCACACCCGATTGCGATCAGGGTGCAAACTGCCCACGTACTAGGACCTGTTTGAATTTCCGGCCTAGCTGCAGGGTCAGGGACTTAGGAAGCCCACGCAGCAGATAGATCGGATCAAGAACGACAACATCGTCAATCCTGACCGCACGCTCTGCACGCTTCCTAGATGCTTCGGTTACTGAGGACGCGAGGCCGACTTTCTGGACGAGCTTATCCACCTTGATTGGAGCATCCGCCGGAATCGGAGCGCCTGGCGACCAGCCCGCAGCAATATCCTCGTAGTTGGCCTGAGCCTGCTCGATCGTCTGAGGCGTCTGTCGAAGCTGGTGCTGCTTCATCCAGTCGTCGGACGCGGCGATTGCTGCGGCAGGTGAATGAAAATCGCTCACAATCCTAGAGGCAAGGTCCTTCTTGGCCTCCATGGGTTGTTGGAGTTTCTTATAGCGCTCGATGTCCGCCACCTGCACATCCGTCAACAACTCGTAATACCGCCACATCATTTCGTCAGAGATGCTCATCACCTTCCCGTACATCTCCAGCGGCGGCTCGTGAATGCCGATCGCGTTTCCCAGCGACTTCGACATTTTCTGCACACCGTCGAGCCCCTCGAGAATCGGCGTGGTCAGCACCACTTGCGACTCTTGCCCATAAGCTCGCTGCAGTTCGCGGCCCACCAGCAGATTGAATTTCTGATCAGTGCCGCCGAGTTCCACGTCGGCCTCGAGCGCAACGGAGTCGTAGCCCTGCACCAGCGGATATAGCAACTCATGCACCGAGATTGGCTTTTCTTCCTGAAAGCGCTTGTGGAAGTCTTCGCGTTCCAGCAGCTGCGACACCGTGTATTTGGCCATCAGCCGCACAAAATCGTCCGAGGTGAACTGGCCCATCCAGCGCCGGTTGAAATCAATCACAGTCTTTTCCGGATCGAGAATCTTGAAAACCTGTGCCTTGTAGGTTTCCGCATTTTGCTCAATCTGTTCGCGGCTGAGCGGAGGCCGCGTAACGGAGCGCCCCGTCGGATCGCCAATCATGCCGGTGAAATCGCCAATCAGAAAAATGACGGTGTGCCCAAGATCCTGAAAATGTTTGAGCTTGCGCAACACCACGGTGTGTCCCAGATGCAAGTCGGGAGCTGTCGGGTCCATTCCCAGCTTCACACGCAAGGGCTTGCCCGAGGCGCGCGACTTCTCCAGCTTGGCGCGAAGTTCCGACTCGCGAATAATCTCCGCGGAGCCCTTCTTGAGATAAGTAAGCTGTTCGTCGACCGGCGCAAAAGTTGGCATGAGAAAGCACATTATAAGGAATGCAGAGGGCAGAAGTCAGAATGCAGAAGTAAGAAATCAAGAAAGTCAAAGTGCTCATGCTCAATTCAAATCAGCTCCAGAACAACCGGTTCCTACGCTCCAATCCCCTTCATGGTGCAGATAGAAGCGACAAAAATTGCGGTAAGTTCGTGAGCCTCTTGAATGAGAGGAGCCAATCTCTGGGCACCCACAATGTCGGATTCTTGCAGGAGTTCAAGCCAAAAGACGGTCTCGTCCGCTTCTTCAAGAACGACGCCGAGCTTGGCCACGAATTCCGCCCTCGATCGGCCACGGCAGGCTGCTCGATAATTAGCTCCGACCGAAGTACCCGAGCGCAGAAGTTGTCGGCCAATGACCCGCGCTTCTTCGCAATGAGGAAGTGCTTTATACAGACGCACTACGCGCAATGCAAATGCTTTCGTTCGAGTCTTTCGGTCGTCCCGGCGGTCCATGCTGTCATCATCGACGCAACACCTCGCAAAAAGCTGTGACAGATGTCACAAGATCTTCACTTTTGCATTCTGACTTCTGCCTTTTGACTTGTGCGCAAGGTTTTCACTTCTGCATTCTGACTTCTGCCTTTTGACTTACCATAAGCCGCCTCCCAATCACCGTGAACTTGCCACCCAGCACGATGTTGATCGCCTCCGTGTAAGCGATGTGCTCCTGCTCCAGAATCCGCGCCGCAAGCGTGTGTTCGTTGTCGCTGTCGAGCACGTTGACCGGCTTCTGCACGATGATCGCCCCGTGGTCAAGTTCTTCGTCCACGAAATGCACGGTGCACCCGGATACTTTCACCCCATACGCAAACGCCTGCTCCTGCGCTTCCAGTCCGGGAAATGCGGGCAACAGCGACGGATGAATGTTCAGAATTCTCTGCGGAAATTGCCGCACGAACCACGGCGAGAGCAGCCGCATGTATCCCGCCAGGCAAACCAGATCGACCGCGTGCTCGTTCAGTGCGCCGACCACTTCACGGTCGTGCTCCTCCCGCGGCCTGCCCTTCGACGGAATCACAAGCGCCTTCAGTCGGCGCTGTCGGGCGGTCGCAATGCCCGGCGCGTCGGCCTGGTTGGAAATGACCACAGCGATTCGCGCATCCGGAATGCGGCCAGCGTCAATGCTGTCCGCGATGGCGACGAAGTTCGACCCGCGCCCCGACAGAAGTATGCCCAGAGAATGCATGCGAGAAAACATCATAATTCAACCCGGAGTAATGAATCAGGTTGACAAAAGCCTTTAACCGCAGAGATCGCGGAGGAAGGCCGCAGAGAGCGCAGAGAAGGGCCACTGTCCTGTTGTTCTCGGCGTTCTCTGCGGCTTTCTTCGCGATCTCTGCGGTTAAAGGCTTTTTCTGTCTCTTTACCCAGAGTCAGACGGTTCTTGTTTCTACCGTCATAGACGGCTGACCCAAGCTCACGTGGATAGGCTTTTCTGGGAACGGCGCACTTCGCGATGGAGCAGAAGATATCCGCGAATTGAAGACTTGTCGGACTGCAGCTAGCCCTCAGCTGTACGTGACCTTGCGCTCGCCCTTGACGATGCGGCCGATGGTGTAAGCTTTTTCGCCGACCCGCTCCAGCACCGATTGAGCTTTTTTGAATTTTGCCGACGGCACCACGAGAAGCATTCCCAGCCCCATGTTGAAGGTGCGCAGCATCTCGTCCTGCGAGACATTTCCCAGTTGCTGCAGATGCTCGAAGATCGGAAGCACCGGCCACGTCCCCATCTCGATGACCGCCGCCGTCCCACGCGGCAACACACGCGGCAGGTTTTCCGTAATCCCGCCGCCCGTAATGTGCGCCAGCGCCGCCACGCATTGGCCGTCGATTAACTTTCGCAGCGCCGGCCAGTAAGTCCTGTGTGTCCGCATCAATTCGTTGCCGACCTTATTCTTGACCTCGTTGACGTAGGTATCCGCCGAATAGTGCGCAACTTCAAATAGTAGCTTGCGCGCCAGCGAATACCCGTTGGTGTGCAGCCCATTCGAGGGCAGACCCAGGATGATGTCGCCGATCTGAACATCCTTGCCGGTAATAATTTTTTCGCGCTCTACCACGCCCACGATGAAGCCCGCCAGATCGTACTCGCCGTCCGGATAAAAGCCCGGCATCTCGGCCGTCTCTCCGCCAATCAGCGCGCAGCCGTTGTGCTTGCAGGCATCCGCAATGCCTTCGACCACTTTCTCCGCGATCGAGGGATCCAGCGTGCCCGTCGCCAAATAGTCCATGAAGAACAGCGGCGCCGCTCCCTGCACGGCAATATCGTTGACGCAGTGGTTGACCAGGTCCGCGCCCACCGTCGAGTGCAGGTCCATCTCAAATGCAATCTTCAGTTTGGTGCCAACCCCATCAACACTCGACACCAGCACCGGGTCGGTGTACTTCGCTTTGTCTACGGCGAACAGTCCGCCAAAGCCGCCAATCTCGCTCAGCACACCCCGGGTAAAAGTTTTGTGCGCGAGGTACTTGATGCGCTGCTTGGTGCGATTGGCGCGGCTGATGTCCACCCCGGCGTCGGCGTAGGTGATCGGCGTCGGGCTGGTGGGAGTCTTGGCCACAGATTTCTCCGTGTGCTTTCTCAGTCCTTGATGGGATTATGCCGGGTGCCGCAACGACAACCGAAAGCCGCTCATTGTAACACGTTCAACGCGGTGCTTTGGAACACCCGCAGGCACCTGGGAGGAACACGAACCTACACGGAATCGCGGCAGGTACACTCGTCCAACATCCGCGAACGCGCACGCTCGCTCGTCAACCGGAGCCCGGATCGGCCCCGGACTAATGAGAAATGAAGTCCGAGAAAAAGTAGGCAAGAACTCCGAACAGCGCTAGTCCGCAGATGCCATAAGCCGTCAGAACCCACGCTCCACGGCCTTCATGTTGGCGAACCGCGGAAGTCGACGTAGACGTAGAGGACTGGTCGGTAGCAGAAACGACAGGGGCCCGATCTTCCATGCAAAAACCCTCCGACGGAAAGATCGTGGCGCAAGAACGTTATGCGTCACGCCTGCCTCGCATCGTGGCGAAGCAAGACTATCTGAGCCGAATTTTACGCCGAATTCGCGCTAGTGGATGGCAAAATTGTGATTGGAATCACGAGTATTATTAGTCAAAATATTTTTCACTATAAGACAACCCCCGCTCTCGCAATTCCCGATAGGAACGAATGGCAAGTCAGAGCCCATTGGGCTGTCGGTTTTCGATTTTTAGCGTTGGGCTCGGCGCAGCTTCGCTAGCCGGCGAGCCGCTTCATCCAGCGTCTCCGGCTTTTTGCAGAACGCAAATCGTACCTGCCGGGCTCCGTCGCGTGCATCGCGATAGAAACTCGATCCCGGCACGCAGGCCACGCCAATTTCCTGCACCAGATATTTGGCGAACGAGACATCGTCGTCGAATCCGAACGCAGAAATATCGGTCATCACGTAGTAGGCTCCTCGCGGACGAAAACACTTGAACCCCGCTGCCGTCAGCGCTGGCATGAGATGATCGCGCCGTACGCGATATCCCTCTGCCAGCTTTGAGTAATACTCCGGCGGCAGGGTCAGCGCAACTGCACCTGCCTCCTGCAGCGGCGCGGGTGCGCCTACGGTCAGAAAATCATGCACCTTGCGGATTGCATTCGTGATTCTCTCCGGCGCAACCGCCCAGCCCACGCGCCACCCAGTCACGCTGTACGTTTTCGACATGCCGTTGATGGTCACCGTACGCTCGCGCATTCCTTCGAGCGACACCATGGAGACGTGCTCGGTTCCTTCGTAAAGAATGTGCTCATAAATCTCATCCGTAATGGCCAGCACATCGAACTCAACGCACAGGTCGCGAATCATCTCTAATTCGCCGCGCGTGAAAACTTTGCCTGTCGGGTTGTTTGGAGTGTTCAGGATGATTGCCTTGGTATGCTTGTCGAACGCACGGCGCAATTCCTTGGGATCAAATGTCCACTCGCCGTTGTCCGTGGCCGGAGGACGCAGCGTTACAAACTTCGGCTTCGCTCCGCTCAGCACAGCGTCTGGCCCGTAGTTCTCGTAGAAGGGTTCGAAGATCACAACTTCATCGCCCGTGTTGCAAACTGCGAGCAGGGTCGAGATCATCGCCTCCGTCGACCCGCAACACACTGTGATCTCCTTCTCCGGATCGACCGTGATGGCTTGCCATACGCCCATTTGCCGGGCGATGGCATTCCGCAGGTTCTTCGCTCCCCAAGTGATCGCGTATTGGTTCACGTCCGCCGCTACGGCTTGCTGCGCGGCCTGTTTGATCTCCGCCGGCGCCGGGAAATCGGGAAATCCCTGCGCCAGATTCACCGCCTGGTGCATCATGGCTTGCCGAGTCATTTCCCGAATCACCGATTCGGTGAAGTGACCAACCTTGTCGCTGAGGAACTGTTTGCCGCGTGTGGCAACCTGAAGTCTGGATGGCCCATTTCTCACGCTCTTTGCGAGAAGCGGGGATTTCGAACGGTCGACTCCGGACGATTTCAGGGAAGATGGGGAGGCAGTACTACTAACTTTCTTGCCTTTGGTCAAGGTAGGCCGAGACATAACTGGCAGACTAGCACAGACGAAGCAGCCGGCACTGAGGCTCTAAGGCTTCTTCAACCGACTCCTGCAACAACGTCCCAACCAATCTCATTTCACCAGGCAAGCTTCAAATCAGTTCACCATCAGCGTCGCCGTGCCGACTATAGTCGTGCCGGGATACGTGACATTGATCGTATAGGTACCCTTGGCCGCCGAACTCGAGGGCAGGAACCCCTCGCCGGAACCGGAGACGAATACGATGGAGAAATTCGCGTTCTGATTGGTTCCAGTCGAGTCCACGATGTTCCAGGTGGCTCCCTGGGTGATATCGCCTCCCGGCGACGCTGTGGCTTTGAAATACACCGCCGATCCACCCGCGGTTACCGACTGGCTGGACGGGGTTACTGTAATGGACGAGATGTTCGAGATCACAACCGAAACGGACGCGGTCCCCGTACAGGCCGAACATCCACCAGACGAAGCTGTGATGGTCGCTGTTCCTGACTGCAGGCCGGTGACGATGCCCGAGGTTTGCCCAACGGATATCACCGTGGGAGCACTCGAAGACCAAACCACTCCAGATGTCAGCGTCTTCTGGCTGCCGTCGTTAAAGGTTCCAGTGGCAGTCATTTGAAATGTCTGATTCACGGTCAGGTTCAGTCCCGAGGGACCTACGGAAACTCCAGTTAACGTCGGATTCACGAAAAATCCTCGGCAACTTATTCCTAGTGCCAGGGTCGCAAGCGCAGCACAGGCGCAGAGCATTCGGAGTTTCTGGTTCGTCGATAGCATTCTCGTGGGAGACTCCTTGGGCGCGCTTGGTCTCTTCTTATCCTGCTTTTCAAAAAGGTGAAACTGCAAAAATTGTAGCAGAGAAAATTTCGCCCGCGCACACTCCAGTACCTGAACAGCAGGACACGGAACATTCTTCGCCACGCTTTCGCAGGCCCCCTTTCCGCTTAGAACGGTAGACGGATGGGGGCTTGCAAAGAAAAGCGATAGGTGACGATATCAAGAGACTGGCCAGCGCCGGATGAGCCGCTGGCCATTGCAACGATTGCGTGTTTCGTTGGGAGCAAATGCTATTTGTGATGCTCCTGGTTTGGAGGACCCTGCCGGTTGGGCGGGGGGTTCGGTGGACGAGACATCTGCCTGGGCGCGCTCTCCCGCGGCGGTGCCGAGTGAGGCATACTTCGCTCATTCTGTGGGCGAGCCTCGCTGGGATGACCCTGAGGCCGCATCTCATTTGAACGATTTGGAGGGCGCATTTCCGATGAGCGGCCCTGAGGTTGACCGTAGTTAGGACGAGCCTCGCTCTGACGAGTCTGGTTTGGGCGGCTTTCATTTCCACGAGCCGCGTTCGCGTTCGATCCTCCGTTTTTCGACGGCGGCGTGAATGGCCGGAAGCCTTCGTTCGACGTGCCTCGGTTTCCTGGCGCGGAGGTGCCCCGGTTCACAACCGTCGAGTTTACCCGAGCCTGGCGTGGCGACATTGCGGGAGCGTGATATTCCCCACCCGCAGCCCTGGCTGGAATCGCCGAACGCGTACTGAAATCGGCTGGCCGGGCCGTGGCTGCGATCACGGGCCGTCCATGATTCTCTCTCGCGAAGTTCTGCCGATTCTGGGCAGCCATATGCTCGTGCTGGGCCTGCAGCGCCAGCGGAGCGACGTGCCGCTCACGCGCGGCCATCTCCTCCTGACGCGTGGGACGAGCCTCGATGCCGCCGGTGCCACCGTTATAGCTCACGTTCCGTGTGTTGTTCACGATCACGGTTCTGTTGTAGACATTCGTCACATTCGTGACGCTCACGTTAGTGACAGAACGGTTGTAATAAAAGTTTCGTCCACGCCACTCCCCGCCTACAAATCCCACGCCGGTGTAACCGAATCCATAATTAATTCCGCCGTAGAAGCCGACGTGCGGCCCCCAGTATCCCGCATGCCAGACATAGAATCCGCCGCCCCATCCCCAATATCCGGGCGTCCACAGCATGCCGACGGGCGCGACCACCCAGGTACCCGGCACCCAGTAGTAGCCGTCGTCATCGTTCCACGCCCAGTAGCCAGGGGTCCAGACATAACCCGGACCCGGGCAGATTGGCTGGGCATAAACCGGCAACACCGGCGGCCCGATGCGCACCGAGATACCGACCGCGATCTGCGAAAACGATGCGGCAGAAAAAGAGAGAACGATGATTGCCAACAACACCCAGCGAACTGCAGTTCGATTCATGTTCATTCTCCGTCTCCCCTGATTCGGTCACTGAATGAAAGCTAACGGGCTGATTGCATTGTCCCGCAAAATGGACGCTTGCGCTGATTACGTTCCTCCCTTGTAAACACTGGACTTTCGAGTATGTTGCTCCCCTTACAAACTTTTTGTAATGAGAGGTTTAGGAACCAAGCTGTTTGGTCGCATGAAAGGAATTGCGTGAGAGAGGTTACGGTAGTGCTGGCTAACCAGAGCTAATTAATTCTTTTGCCGCGTGTAATGCGCTCGTCAATCGGCTTGCGGCCGGCGAATCCTTCCTGAGTCCCGTGCCAGTGGGTGATGGATTTCTCTCCCAGCTTCCAGCACAACAGAATAATCTGACCTTCGACGACACAAGGAAAATCGAGCAGGCCGATATCGATGTCCCTGACCTGCACTCCAATGGAGTCGATTTCCGCCAAGGCGTCTTTGGCTCGTTGCTCCGCCTTAGCCCGTTCGGCTTTGCGCCGGGCCAGCGGCACAATATCGAGAAACGTCCCTCCGTTCAGAAAAACCCGGTGAGCCAATGCCTGCAGCTCGGCGTCAACCTCTTCCATCGTTTTCTTGCTCGCGATCGCACTGCGCAGCAGCGACTCCAGCACGGGCAACAAAGACTGCGCTTCCTCGAGAGTGAACGTACGCTCGGCCATATTTGTTTCCATTTTATCGCAGCCAGCGCTTGAGCCGTGGCTATTGGTTTTAGCCTCTGGCTTCAGCGGCTTCTGCCCTGCGACGGATCTGGTGAAGTGGCTGTATTCAGATCGATGTGGAGACCCTGTGCGCTGGAGGTTCCGGGGGGGTAGCAATTTCCGTCGCGGCTGTAGTTAGTGCAGCGCCCTGCCACATCCTTGCGCCGCGGGGACTGGGCGAACTGCCAGACTTCAGCGAACCGGACTCCGCTCTCCATGGGGCTGGGCGGTCGTTGTGGAAAAGCACATCCCGGCGCGGGCGGGCAGGCGTCATTGATTCCCCAGTAAACGATGGAGCGTTTCCCTGCGCTCTGGCGAATGTCTTCAGCAGTGACCACGTTGTCGTCGTCCGTCGCGGGAATTCCGGAACAATAAATCCCGGCACGAAATCCCGACGCGGTAATGCCGTCAACCCAGGAGTAAATGTAAGCTTTCTGCTCCGGCAGCATACGTCCGCCCTGCTCCTGGTCGAGAAAAATAATGGTGTCGCCGGGAAAGCCCTCGCGGCGCGCGGATGTGGCGGCCGCGCGCGCGTCGGATTGTCCCAGGCGTGTGGCGTTCGCGACAGTTTTCAGCTGCGCATGAAGCCGCCCATTGAACAGCACGAGAAATCCGAATCCCGCGGACTCGACCGCAGCCCGATGTCCGGCCCAGCTGTTGGACCTTGCCCCGGGAGGAGTGTTCAGCCAGTATCCGGCATAGGAAAAAGTCTGTTTCAGAGTCTTGAGATTAGCGTCGCCGGGATAGTCGTTGCGGTCGAAGCCGAGGTAAGTCGAAGCCCCAAATTGACCATAAGCGGTCGCCAAGCCAAGTGCAACGACCACTGTCGATAATATTCCTTTGGAGATCAAGATCAATCGTAGAGACGTTGCTTGCAACGTCTTCCGCCCCGAAGAAGTCTGGCTTTCAGAATAGTGGACCGAGCTACACAAACGACGTCGAGAGGGGTAGGGATGCTTCGACTGCGAACGGACGTCGCCTTCGCGCCGCCCGCTCTCCGGTCAGCATGATAGAACTAAAATCTCTCACGATCGTGACCCGAAAGCATTGTCATGCTGAGCGAAGAGGAAAGGAGAGCGAAGCGAACCTTCCCGCGCAGCATCCCTACCCGCACCACGAAGTTCGACCCGCAACCCGACTTCGGTCTGAGCAGTGCATGATCCCCTAGCCCCCGATATGCACCATGGTTCTTGAAGCGGGTACGAAGTCCGGCTCGCCAATATGGTGACGTTCTTCCTTTTTTGCCACCACGCCGCGGATGAATTCCGCCAGTTCATCATCCGAAGCGCCCCGCCGCATCTGGGCGTGCAAGTCGTGATCCCAGACCGAAAACAGGCAAGTGCGAATCTTCCCGTCGCTGGTGATGCGGATGCGGCTGCAATGTCCGCAGAAGGGATGTGACACGGGCGCGATGATGCCGATTTCCCCGACTCCATCTTCAAAGCGGTAGCGCCGCGCCGTTTCCGAGCGCGCGTGCGGGATTTCTACCAGCGGCCGGTACTCCGCCATGCGCGCCAGAATCTCGTCGAGCGAGACCACGGTCGAGGGCGCCCAGGTGCGTCCCTCCTCGAGTGGCATGAACTCGATGAAGCGCACGGTCACGCCCTCTTCGCGCGCGAACATGCCGAACGGAATGATCTGGTCTTCGTTGAATCCGCGCATCAGTACGCAGTTCACCTTCAGCGGCCAAAGCCCCGCACGCCGCGCGGCGCGAATGCCCGCGAGCACGTGATCATACCCATTGGGCACTCGCGTGATGCGCGCAAAGCGCTCGGGATCGACTGCGTCCATAGAAACTGTGACCCGCGTCAGCCCCGCAACTTTCAGCGGCTGCGCCAGCTCGGCAAGCATGTGCCCGTTGGTGGTGAGCGCAATATCGAGAGATTCTTTGTTGCCATTGCCGTTGCGCGGCGAAAGTGCGGCCAGCTCGCGCACGAACTCCACGACACCCTTGCGCAAGAGCGGCTCGCCCCCTGTGAGCCGAATCTTGGAAATCCCCATACCTACCAGCACGCGCGCCATCCGCAGATAGTCCTCGAAAGGCAGATCGCCGTAGAGCGCCCCTTCGTTCCCGGTGCGACAGTACACACACTTGTAGTTGCAGCGGTCGGTAATAGAAATCCGCAGGTCGGTGATGGCGCGTCCGAATTTGTCGTGCAGAAACAAAGTCGTTGGCCGTTCGTCATTGGTCGTTGGCAGTGCTCGTGGGCAATTTGCCCAACGACCAATGACCATCGACTGCTTCGCGGAAAGAAAACAACAGGCGGGACCGTCCCGGCGGCTGTTTCCTTTCCAATGCATTCCTTCCGGAACGCGGGAGGCGCCGGCGTTTCCACCAGCACCCTCGGGAAGCTTTTCTCTGCGAGCTTTGCGAAGTTCTCAGCGATCTCTGCGGTCAAAAGCTTTTAACCGCGGAAAGCGCTGAGACTGCGCAGAGTACGCGAAGAATTCTTCCCTCGCCGCCGCGGCCCGGGTATGCCCAAAGGCCGATGCGGTCGGAAACCTTACTTTCACATTATAGGACGCGGCGGAAGGAAAAGAAGATTCAAGGTTTCGAATTGGCAAGCGTTTTTTCGATTGCCGCCTCGGCCAGCGGAGCCATGATCTTGTACCCCGCCGCATTTGGATGCAGCCCATCGTCGGCAAGATCCTTCTTCATAAGGCCTTTGTCGTCGACCAGGGCGCTGAAATAGTCGAGGTAGACGCAGCCGTTGGAAGCCGTTGCGCAGTAATCTTTCAGCCAGCGATTGAGCGCCAGAATCTTCTCCGGCGAGCGCTGCGCAAAAAAATCCTGCGACTTGGGCGTGTAGTTGTGCACTGGCAGCACCGAAGAATAAATCACTTTGATGTCGTGGGCACGGGCCAGTTCCGCCAACGACGCATAGTTGGCCTCGATGTCCTCGACCCGCATCGGTCCGGTATTGCCGGCTATGTCGTTGGTTCCCGCAAGAATCATGACAACTTTCGGCTGCAGATCGATGACATCCTGACGAAACCGCACCAGCATCTGCGGCGTGGTCTGTCCTCCGATACCGCGGTTAACGTAGGGCTTGCCAGGAAAATATTCGTCGATGTGCCAAATGTCGGTGATGGAGTCGCCGAAAAACACAACGCGATTCTCGCCGGGGGCGGGCGGCCTGAGCGCAGCATTCGCCTCACGATAGCGCGCCAGTTGGCCGTAATCGTCCGTGAACACGGCGATGCGCGAGGCCCGGTACTTATCCAGCCCAGCGAAGCCGGTGGTGGGAATGGAAGGTTGCGCTTGCGGTGCAGCTTGTGCGAACGCGCTCAGAGTCACCGCCAGTACAGCGATGAACTGTGTAATGGTCCGATAGTTGTTCCAGTGCAAAAGGCGCCTCCAGAAACGGCTGTTCAGAATTTACCAGCGAGTCAAGCCAATCATACGCATAACGCCGCAAGTCAATTCAGAGGATATGCTCGATTTCAACATCACCCCATTTGCGCAGCAGATACTCCGCCACCAACCGACGATGACAATTTTCAGGAGTGGGTTCGCTGCAGAGGAGGCATGCGCCATCGATAACTTCGCGGGCGAGCGTGTCTTCCACCTTACGCTCCGCCATTAAGGCAAGAAATTTCGCTTCGTAGTCTGGCCATACGCCATGATTTTTCTTGTATTCGTCGAGCATTGCTTGCGTGGGCGCCAGTTCGGACATTTGCACATACTGGATTGAAAGGATGGCCTCACAGAAAAACTGCAGGTCATCCCGCTTGGAGAAGCCGGCCAGCTGTGAAACATTATTCAGTCGCACGTCAATCAAACGCTGCAATCCCGGACGCCGAAGCTTGCCAAAAAAATCGCGTGCCGACTTTTTCGTAAATCCGATGGTAAACACCTTCATCGGCGCGGGCTCCATGCGCTAAGCCGATACTTTGCTTGCGGAATACTCAATTTGCTCCGCTTGCTTCTCGTAGGCCATCGCAACCAGCTCATCTCTTGTGAGGAAAAGATGGTTCTCCTGAATACCATGCACCGCCAGAAGGCGGAGCAATAAAGCATCGTGATCTTCCAGGCTTCCATCCTCGAAGATATGCCGCACGCCGACATTTTTTTCGTGCAGGTATCTCGCGATCAAGATGGAGCGATGGCAGCTGATCGGCTCCTTCTCGGCACACAGAATCGCGACTCGAAAATTCTCCATCTTCGCCAGCAGGCATTCGATCCCACGCTTAAACAGCGGCGTCTGCGCGATCAGCACATATTGCGCCCGGCCATCACGGTAGCAGGCGCGATCTTCAGAACGCGCTCCCAACTCGTGGCCCAGAAAAAAATATTCTCGCCCGGAATTCTTGAGAGCCCTGGCCAGGGCCTCGCGATTGAATTGAGGATTAAAGCGGCTGTATGGCCGCGACCTGACGTCGGCGACGGCTGTAATGCCGTGCTGGTCAAGCAGCGACAGCAGATGCTCGCTGCTGCCGTTCGAATGTCCAATGGTGTAAATGGTTTCGTTCATGGCGAAACGCGGATGACTCCTGCAATCAGCTTGTAACAGGCATTCTGCGCGTCGAACTTTTCACTGAGGCTAATACACAGGATGGGGTTCTGCAACTCGGTGCAGAAGCCGTCAGGATTTAATAGAATCGGTTTTTCGACGATGGGATCAGTGATGGCTAAGAGATAATCGTAGCCGGCCAGCGAAAAATGTCCCCGAACTCTACGTCTTCCGAGGCCTCGGTCGGCGCCTTCCGTCGCCACAGTAATCTTCAACACCTCCGGTTGTACGAGGACGAGAGAATATTGCTGTTGCTCTGCGATCGGAGCTGGAACTCGGTCATTGAGACCGCTTGCGGTAGACTCGCCATTCATCCACAAAGGGCCAGGCCGATCGAGCGCTGATAACAACTGCCGCGCAGTAACCCGCCCGGCGAACCTCCATCGCACGCTGGTGTCGACCAGATGATTTTCCCGTTGGCATCCTGACGGTCGTGGCCCCAGCAGACCCACCTCGATTAAGTCAAGCAACTGGGGATCGCGCCAGGTTTTGCGATACCATCGTTCCGCGCTGAGTTCGCCCCGGTCGCGCGCACTGACCGGACGGCACCACGGACCCAATCTCTGACCGTCCCATTCCTTTCCAGCCACGCAGCGCCCAGTAAGCTTGCGCGAATTCGCCAGGCAGACAATGGTTTTGGTATACGGCATGGCCGCAGTACAACAGCAAAGTCTCGTAGAAAATTTTAGCGCTGAGTGAGGTATTTCCGTCCTAGCCGACTAGAATTCTTCCACCGGATCTTCCCAAAATGGACAAACCACTGGGTTAAGCAATGTTATGCTTATCTGAAGCCGCCTATGAACACTGCCAAACAAGACGTCGAATCTTTGCTGAGTAAGCTGCCTGACAACTCTTCGGTCGAGGACATCCAATACCATCTCTATGTCCTCGACAAGGTGCGTCGCGGGCTTGAGGACGCGCGAGTCAATGGCACGTTCTCCCAAGAGGAAGTGGAAAGCCGCCTCAGCAAATGGCTCACCGAGTAGATTGGTCTCGGCGCGCTCTGCAGGATCTCGAAAGCATCGCCGAATACATAGCGACCGACTCCGCGACCTAGCAGGCATCGTTGTGAAGAAGATTGTAAGCCAGGCGAGAACGCTGGCGAAGTTCCCGCGCGTCGGCCACAAAGTTCCTGAATTTGATGACGAGAATGTCCGCGAGGTATTGGTATACAGCTATCGGATTATCTACCGACTCCAGAAAGATGCTGTAGTAATTGCGGCCGTAATCCACGGCAAGCGCATTCTGCGGTAATCAAATCTACTTTAATTCGCAACCTAAGGTTCCGTGATCATGAACCTCTTAGCGCTCACATCCCGTCGTAATTCGGTCCGCCGCCGCCTTCGGGTGGCACCCAGGTGATGATCTGGTACGGGTCGGCGATGTCGCAGGTTTTGCAGTGGACGCAGTTGGACGGGTTCAGGCTGATGCGTTTGCCATTCGGCTGGCTTGCGTCTTCCACCATTTCGTAAACGTTGGCGGGGCAGAAATTTTGGCAAGGGCTGCCGTATTCTTTTACGCAGCGCGAGTTGCAGATGTTGGTGTCGTGAATCACGAGGTGCGCGGGCTGGTCCTCCTCATGCTTCGTGCCGGAGTGATAAAGGTCAGTCAGCTTGTCGAAGGTGAGCTTGCCATCGCCCTTGGCAGGGCCGAGCAGGTGGGCTTCGGGGCCTCCATTCTGTGGCAACTCGGATAGCTTGCGCATGTGCTCAAACCCGGCTTCTGCGGGATAGCGGTTGCGCACGCCACGTCCGCCAGTGATCGTCTGCACTCCGACATGGAACATGCCCGCGTACATTCCGTGCTCGAAGCCCTGATGAAAGTTGCGCACCTTCCAGAGTTCGTCTTTGATCCAGCTTGATTCCACCTTTTTCTGGAACGCGCCGAGCGTCGCCGCCGACGAGTCATCTTTGGTCAGCGCTTCAAACGCTGTCTCGGCCGCGAGCATCCCGCTCTTGATTGCCAGATGAATTCCTTTGAGCCGCGCCGAATTGAGGAAGCCGGCAGAGTCGCCCAGAATCATCCACCCGTTGCCGGCAACCGGCGGAATCGCCCACCAGCCGCCGTAAGGCATCGACTTCGCCCCATAGCGAATCATCTTGCCGCCTTCGAGCAACTTCGCCACAAAGGGATGCCGCTTGAACTCCTGCAACACGCGTTGCGGATCGAGGCGCGGGTCGGCATAATCGAGCCCGGTCACAAAGCCGAGCGAGACCACGTTGTCTTTCGACCCGTAAATCCACGCGCCGCCGTATTCTTTTGTGGTGAGCGGCCAGCCCATGGTGTAAATCACTTCCCCCGCCGCGATGCGCCCCGCAGGCACCTCCCAGAGTTCTTTGACGCCGACTCCGTAGGTTTGAGGGTTAGCGTTCTTGTTGAGATCGAACTTTGCCACGAGCTGTTTGGTTAACGACCCGCGTGGCCCCTCGGCGAGGATGACCACTTTCGCCTGTAAATCGTAGCCCGGCTCGAAGTTTGATTTCGGATGACCTTCCTTGTCAACGCCCTTGTCGTCGGTCTGAACGCCGGAGACGCGATCGCCGTCGAACAGAAGCTCAGACCCCGCGAAACCGGTAAAGACGGTGATTCCAGTTTCTTCCACCTTGCTGCCCAGCCACTTCACAAAACGGTTCAACGAGATCACATAGTTGCCATGATCGCGCAGAAACGGCGGCGTGATGGGAAGTTTGAACTTGCCCTTCTCGGTGAGAAAGTAGACGGCTTCCTTGGTAACTTCAGCATCGAGCGGAGCTTCCTTTTCAAATCCGGGTAGAAGCTCACGCATCGACCGTGGGTCAAGCAGCGCGCCGGAAAGACAGTGCTGCCCAACCTCACGCGCCTTCTCCAGCACGTAGATGTTTTCTTTGCTGAGCTGCGAATCAGGATGCGCGGCGTTGTGCGCGTCAATCAACTGCGCGAGCCGCAAAGCACAAGCCATCCCCGCCGGTCCGCCGCCGACGATCACCACGTCGGCAGGCATCTGAGGCCGCTCTACACCTTCGATAGGTTTGCGGAAAATCAACATTTGGATTTCGCCTTTCGCTTAGCAACTCAGTCGAACCGACACCACTAAGTCCTCTACATCGTTTCACCGAAGCGGGTCGGGCACGCCAAGTTGCTTGCAGATGCGGATAGCGGTGGGGTTCTTAACTTCGCGATGCCTTGGAACAGTACTCGTGCGCTGGGCGACGGGATTGAAGTAGACGCTATGTTTTGCACCCTCTCGAAACAGCGAGCAACCGTGTGCTTCGAGGTGCCGAATCAGGTCTACACGTTTCACATTGTCACGCTACGGAGACCTTGATTTTCTCCCGCATAATTTTCTTACCTGGACTTCGCTTCCCCGTCAGTTCGCGATTCGCTTCCAAAAGAATTTCAATTGCATCACGTAAATTGTCGCGAGCTTCTTCCAAAGTGTCGCCTTCGGAGATTGCACCAGGGAGTTCTTCAGCGTAGGCCAAGAAACCGCCACCTTCCGACTCTGAGACTTCTTCAAATACTGCTGTAAGAGTCATATCCATGTTCTTATTTTACGCATCTTGTCCAGGCAAGCGGGAGCGACTAGGATGCTACCTCCAATTGCTACCCGCCCGCCTTCGCCTTCTTCACTTCCTCAATCAGCGCCGGCACGATGTCGAACAAATTTCCCACGATCGCGTAATCTGCAATCTCAAAAATCGGCGCCTCCGAATCTTTATTCACGGCGATAATCGCGCGTGAGCCTTTCATTCCCACAATATGCTGAATCGCTCCGCTGATGCCGAGCGCAAGATACAGCTTGGGCGCTACGGTTTGTCCCGACGATCCTATCTGGCGATCCATCGGAAGCCAGCCCGAATCGCAGATTGGACGCGACGCTGCCAGGTCTCCGCCCAGCGCGTCGGCCAGTTGCTTGGCGATCTCGATATTTTTCTGCTCTTTGATCCCGCGTCCCACGGCCACGATGATCTCAGCCTGCGTCAGGTCGACCGCCTGCTTGGCTTCCTTGAAAACTTCCTGCGGCTGGTTGCGGATGACGCCGTCCGCGATCTCAACACTCACAGTTTCGACGGGAGCCGCGCCGGCGCCAGCTTCGGCCTTGTCGCCGCGAAACGCGCCGTTCTGAAACGTTGCGAACCACGGCGCGTCGCTGGTAAAGCTGACGTCCGCCGCCAGCTTGCCCTGAAACATCTGCCGCGTAAAAACGAGTTTCCCGCCTTCGTTCTTGAAGCCGATGCAATCGCTGATGACGGTGCGCCCCATGGCCGTGGCCAACTTGGGCACGAAGTCACGCACTTGGTAGGTATGCGGCATCAGCACCAGCTTGGGCTGCTTCGCGGTAAGGAACTGCTTCAGCGCGGCGGCAAATGCGTCCGGCGTGTAGGGCTCGAGTTTCGGAGACTCGACCGCATACACCTTCGCAACTTTTTTTGCCGCGACTTCGGCAGCAATTGATGCTGCCCTGCCGCCGACCACCGCCGCTTCGAGAGTCCATCCGGTAGCGGACGCAATGGCTTGTCCCGCCGTGATGGTCTCCCATGAGACGCGATTCAGTTTGCCTTCGCGCTGTTCGACTACTACCAAGATGGAATCAGCCATGATGAGTTCTCAGTTCCACTCGCAATCGCTAATGTTTATTTGGGGACAGCCGCCTCGGCTGTCCGCCGAGCGAAGCTCGGCCCGCCAGAGCGCCCGCGCCACACTTACAGCACGCGCAACTCGTTGCGCAGTTTGTCCACTACTTTCTTCGCAATTTCTCCCGCCGACCCTTCAATGTGCTCCGTCTTCTTCGTCTTCTGCGGCACATAAAGGCGTTCGATCTTCTGCAGATTTTCCCCAATCGCCGATTGCACATCCGACAGCGCCACCTTGCGCAACGGCTTGTTCTTCGCCTGCTTAATGCCGATCAGCGTGGCATAGCGCAGCTTATTGATGCCCGACTGAATCGTCAGCACTGCGGGCATCGGCATGTCGACGAACTGAAAATATCCTGCTTCGAGCTCGCGCTTCACCCGGATTCCGCCGTCGGTCTTCTCAATCTGCATGATGATGGTCGCGTGCGGCCATCCCAGCAACTCGGCCAGGATCACACCAGTCTGGGCGTAGCCGTAGTCATCGGATTGCAGCCCAGTAAAGATCAGGTCGAAGCTTTCATCTTTGATCGCTGCGGCGAAGGCCTTAGCCGTGTTAAACGCGTCCAGACCGACAAACTTAGGGTCCTCCAGATGAATCGCGCGATCCGCCCCCTTGGCGAGCGCCTCGCGCAGCACCTGCTGGGCACGCGCCGGGCCGCTCGTAATTACTACGACTTCGCCTTTGTGCTTCTCTCGCTGGCGCAGCGCCTCTTCCAGCGCATACGCGTCCGGCTCATTGACTTCGTACGAGACATCTTCGCGGATCCACGCGCCGGTTTCGTTGAGCTTGAGCGGCGCGTCTTTCTGCGGCACCTGCTTCATGCAAACCAGGATTTTCAAGAGTAGGACTCCTTCTCTCTTATGGCGTCAGGAAGGTATGAGGAAACGTGTAAGTATAAATGAGCATCCTGTGCGAGAGGAAATGCGGCAGCAATATTTCTTCGTGATTCGAATCACGAAATTTTCCGCGCCTCGAAGTGGATCCGAGCGCGTAGCGCACGAAGCCTTAGCGCCGGCATCTTGCCGGCTGTCCCGAGGGCGTCGTGCCCTCGGCGCCGCGAAAACATATCAATGCGGAGGTTTTGCCGCAGGCTTTACAGCCGATGAAGCCCTATTCCGTAAACACCACCGATTGCACGCCCGAGATATCGAACCGCTTCCGGCAGCGCATATTCTTGCAGGCCATCATGTCGTCTTTGCGCAGCATGTATGAGCGGGCCTTGGCGAAGCGGGCGCGGTCCCGTTCGTCGGCGCGACCGGAGAGTTGCCGCTTCTTGGTTCGCACCACCCAGGTCACTTCGTATTCCGCCGCCTGGTGGCAATGCGGACAATTCAGCGAAGCGACCTTCTTCTCCTGCTTCTCGTCAAAAAAATCGCGCTCTTCCATAGAATCGCAGCCCGAAGCGTTGGGCTCCGGGCAACTATGAATTATTGCACATTTAACGGCTACACGATTCTTAAACGACGGCTATAGCGCAACGCGTTACACTCGCTTCCAGCCCGACCGAACGGAAAAATACGTATGGCCAGAAAGAAAAAGACAAAGCGTTTTCGCGCCGTAACCGCAGTCAAGGAATTAGCCCGCGAGCGCGTCGGCGAACCCCGCGCCGGACAGATCGTGGTCGAGAAAAAGAAGAAGCCGGAGAAGCACAAGCCCACACTGGGCAAGTTGTTGGAAGAATCGGAATAATCCGCCGTTGGTGTAACAGTCAGAGTGATCAGGCCGCGGCTCACTACGCACGAAAGACTGGCGTCATCCCTTCACCGCCTCCGCCACCAGTTTGGCGAAGTCGCTGATGTCTTCCTCGGTGGTGTCGAACGAGCACATCCAGCGCACGATGCACTCCTCTTCGATCCAATCGTAAAAGAAGTACCGGTCCTTGATTTTCTGAATTGCGTGCCGCGGAATCTGCGCGAAGACGCCGTTGGCTTCCACTTTCCACATGATCTTGACCTGCGGAATGTGGCGCAGTTCTGCCTCCAGCAGGCGCGCCATGCGGTTGGCATGCTCTGCGCTGCGCTGCCACAATCCATCGGTGAGTAGCGCCTCAAACTGCGCCGCGATGAAGCGCATCTTCGAGGCCAGTTGCATGCCTTGCTTGCGCAGATAGAGAAAATCCGTACTGAGGCTGCGATTGAAAAAGACGACTGCCTCCCCGCCCATGATTCCATTTTTGGTCCCCCCGAACGAAAGCACGTCCACGCCCAGATCGCGCGTCGCCTGGCGCAGAGTCTGACCGAGCGATGCGGCAGCGTTGGCAATGCGGGCGCCATCCACGTGTAGAAACATTTCGTGCTCATGCGCGAAGCGGGCCAACGCTTGAATCTCTTCCGCGCGGTAGACCGTTCCCATCTCCGTCGACTGCGTAATGGAAATAACGCGAGCCTGTACATGATGCTGGTCGCCAATGCCGTGGTAGGCGTGGCGCACCGAGTCGAGCGTGATCTTGCCGTCCTGATGCGGCAGCGGGATCAGCTTGCAACCCGTATGTTTTTCCGGAGCGCCACATTCGTCCGTATAAATGTGGGCGAATTCGCTGCACAGCACCGCATGGTAAGAGCGGTTCAGAGACTGCAGGCTCAGCACATTCGCGCCTGTGCCGTTGAAAGTAAAGAAGACGGAGATCTCCGGACCGAAATGCTCTTCAAATTTTGCGATCGCCGAACGCGTGAAGGGATCGTCGCCGTAAGCCACGACGTGTCCCTGATTGGCGCGCGCGATCGCTTCCAGAACCTCGGGATGCACCCCAGCATTATTGTCGCTGGCGAAATTGCGGCCGGCCTTATTCAAAACCTGTGGCATACCGAAACAATGTAGCAGAGTGAGCCCACGTAGCGGCGGACGCATTCGTCCGCCCGCGAGCGAAGCGAGCGTTCCCGGACGAATGCGTCCGGGACCACGTCTCTTCCTCATCTGCGATTGGCGTGTGCGCCGCCGACGCATTACAATCCGGAATTCTCGGAGGCTCGCTCGTGCACGCGCAATTAGCTCGTGGCTGTCTGCTACTCCTTCTTTCGACTTTCGCGGTCGCCCAAACTGCCGAGCAACGCACTGCGCGCTATCTCGACTCGGTCCGCAACCAGCCGTCGCTGCTGCTCGCTTTCTTGCACGACATGCCCAAGGGCGGCGACCTGCACAACCACCTCGACGGCGCGATCTACGCAGAGGATCTAATCGATTTTGCCGCCAACGATAATTTTTGCGTGGACCGCACCACCTCTCGCCTGATGGGCGCACCCTGCGATTCGTGCGAGCATTACACGCCCAAGCCCGCGGTTCGCTGCGCCTACGACGACCACATTCTTTACAACCAGATCATCGACGCCTGGTCGATGCGCAACTGGCGTCCCGGTGACGAGTCCGGTCACGATCACTTCTTCGCAACTTTCGACAAGTTCATCCCCGCCTCCAACAATCACACCGCCGAGGCCGTCGCGAGCGTGGCCAATCGCGCCGCGAAGGAGCACGTCCAGTACATCGAGTTCATGCATACCGCCGACGGCCGCGCCGCCGCTGAACTCGGCATGCGATTGGGATGGGACAGCGACTTCGCCAAAATGCGGGACAAACTTCTCTCCGGCGGCCTCAAAGAAATCACAGCCGCCACCAGCAAGTCGCTGGCGGAAGCCAACGCCCGCGCCCGCACCGAACTGAAATGCGGAACTCCCGACGCCGAACCTGGATGCGGCGTCACCGTCCGCTACCTCTATCAGGTGCTGCGCGGCTTGCCGCAAGCGGCCGTTTTCGCGCAGATCGTGCTGGGATTCGAACTCGCATCGGCCGATCCGCGTTTTGTCGGATTGAATCTCGTGATGCCGGAAGACTGGTACGTTCCGATTCACGATTTCAATCAGCACATGGCGATGCTTGATTACCTCCATGGCTTCTATCCCAAAGTGCACATCAGCCTGCACGCCGGGGAAATCGCGATGGGCCTGGTAAAGCCCGAGGACCTCTCGTTTCACATTCGCGCCTCGGTCGAGCGCGGCCACGCGGAGCGCATCGGCCACGGCGTCGACGTGATGCTGGAGAGAGATCCGATCGGCCTGATGAAAGAGATGGCCGCGCGCAACGTGATGGTCGAAATCAATCTGACGTCCAACGATCAGATTCTGGGCGTCAGCGGCGACGACCATCCTCTGCCGGTCTATATGAAGTACGGCGTCCCGGTTGCGATTTCCACTGACGACGAAGGTGTAGCCCGCTCCGACATGACGCACGAATACCTGCGCGCAGTCCAGGGCTATCACCTGTCGTACACTCAACTCAAGCGCATGACGCGGACCAGCCTCGAGCACAGCTTTTTGCCCGGGCAAAGTTTGTGGACCTCGACGAAGGATTCTTTTCGTCCGGTGACCGCCTGCGCGTCTGATACTGCGACGGAAGAGAAGCCGACTCCCGCCTGCGAAAAGTTTCTGGGCGCCAACGAACGCGCTCGCGAGCAGTGGGGGCTTGAAACCGCATTTGCCCGGTTCGAAAAGAAATTCTGAACCGAAGCGTGGAAGAGCGGCCCTTTAGGATCGTGTCAGACCAACAGAATTTGATCCGCACTTCAGCCCGCGGATTCTACTTTCGAACGAATATAATTCCGCTAACCCGCGCCCATGCCTCGCAAACGCGTTCTCATCCCATCCCCGCTGCAATGGACTACGCTGACCAAGCCGGTCCCGCATCCTCCGCTGCCAGTGCTGGCCGAGCGCGGAGGCACGCAACTCCGCACGCCCTTGCCCGTAGCCATCATTGACACCCGTGAGCAGAACCCGCTCTCCTTCCGCCGCTTTCGTGGATGGTTCGCCGATATCGAGGAGCGCGCGCTGCCGCTCGGCGATTACTCCGTCAGCGGCATGGAAGACTCCTGCGTAGTCGAGCGCAAAGATCTCGCTGATCTGATCTGTTCCTTCACCTCGAACCGCTCGGTCTTCATCAACCGCCTGCGCCGCATGAGCGATCGTTCTCACAGCCTGCTCGTGATCACCGCGTCGCTCACCGAAATCAAATCGGAGTATCCCTACCGCGCCGCGAATCCCAATCGCATTACGCAATCTCTCATTGCCGTGCTTGCCGGCCTGCGTGTCCCTTTCATCTGCACCGAAACGCACGAACTCGGCGAAGAGGTCGTGGCCTCTTATCTCTACCAGACGTTTCTGTATGATTGGCTGGAACGCAACGGCCACGGCCGCCACCTGGCCGACGGCGACCTGTAAGGCCGCTTGTCGTCGGAACCGCACGCTAACGTAGCGCCGCCGTCCCGGTGGCCGTCGCGGGGGCGTCTCGCCCGCGCGGCCGGAAGTTGAACGCGGAGCTCGCACAAATGACGGACCAATTCACACTTGCCGACGCCGCCGCGCAATTTATCCTGAAGCGCACACCGCTTCGCCCGAAGATTGGACTTGTGCTCGGTTCCGGCCTGGGCGCATTCGCCGATTCGCTCTCCGCCGCCACTCGCATTCCCTACGCTGACATTCCAACATTCCCGCGCTCGACCGCCATCGGCCACGCTGGCCAAATGGTCATCGGCAACGCGGGCGACGTGCCCGTCGCCGCCATGCAAGGCCGCGCGCATCTTTACGAAGGATATTCGGCGCAGGAAGTCACGTTTCCTATCCGCGTTTTCGGACGCATAGGCATTCGCGCCGTCATCCTCAGCAATGCCGCCGGCGGTATCAATCTCAGCTACTCACAAGGCGCGCTAGTGCTGATTCGCGACCACATCAATCTGCAGGGAACCAACCCGCTGGTCGGCCCCAACGACGACCGCTTCGGCGTCCGCTTCCCTGACATGTCGCGAGCCTACGACCGGGACTATCGCCAATTCGCACGCGAGGAAGCCGCCAAGCTCGGCATCCCGCTGCACGAGGGCATCTACGCCGCTCTGCCAGGCCCAAGTTACGAGACTCCGGCAGAGATCGAATATCTGCGGAGAATCGGCGCCGACCTAGTTGGAATGTCGACGGTAGCGGAAGTGATCATCGCTCGCCACATGGAAATGAAAGTCCTAGCAATTTCCTGCGTCACCAACATGGCAGCCGGAATCCTTGACCAACCGCTTTCGCATGCCGAAGTCATGGAAACCGGCGAGCGCGTGAAGACAATCTTCGAGTCGCTCCTCCGCGCCGTGTTACCACGCGTAGCCAAAGATGTCACGTAGCGACAGCCGCCTCGGCTGTCCCGCGTGGGCGAAGCCCAGCGGCTCGAGGGGAAGGTCGAGGGGGATTTTGACTTTTCGTACGCTACTTCGCAGGGCGGACGAATGCGTCCGCCGCTACACAATCACTTCGCCCGTGGAATGAACAGCGCCACCGGCGGCTTAACCCCATACGTTGCCGCAAAGCTATTCTGGTTCACCGCCAGCCCCAAACGCCCGCGCGAATCGATGTAGAGCAATGGCTGATTCAGCGGCACATCGCTAAACGTTTTCACGTACTTGATCTTCATTTCGCGACCGTTAACTGTCACAGGAATCTCCTGTCCGCGCTGATACCCGAGCTTCAAAAAATCGTCGGCATCCACATCCGTAACCAAGTTGCCAAAGGGCCCGTCGGTCGCAATCACGGTCGCGTTCAGTCCGTGCTCATCAAGTTTGGCCGCCTTCAACTCCAGACGCACCAGATCTTTCAGTGCCATCTCCGGACCGACCTTGCTCCAATCATCACCGCGCGCCATGTGTGCCCCGACTGGCGAAAAAATGTCGCGCCCATGAAACGTCGACGACAGCTTGCTCCCGATCATCCACTCCGGATTGGTAATCTCGCGCACTGCTTCAATCCCGTCGCGCTGCTCGACCAGCGTCAGCAGGCCGTTATCAGGCAGCACAAAATATTGTCCGCGCTTCGAACGCGCCACGATCGCCTTACGCGTACTGCCCACCGTCGGATCCACTACCACCACAAAGACCGTGCCGGCAGGAAAGTAAGGCGTGGCTCCATACAGAAACCGCGCTCCATCCCGAATAGAGAAAGGCGTAACCTGGTGCGTCAGATCGACAATCCGCACCTCGGGCATGACGCTATACATCACGCCGCGGCAGATTGCCACCGAGTCGTCGACCACGCCAAAATCCGTCATGAACACAATCGTGGGCGGATACTTCGCGGCAGAGTCGCTGGCCGCGCGCAACGGTCCCGGCAACGCCGACAGAATCAAAGCAACCGCAGATAAAGCAAAGGTTCTCCGGGTAGAGACACTGCCTTTACGGAACGATTGAGTCATAGATCCAGCTCACCTGTCGTCGAAATTGTTCGCTCGCCTGCCAGACCACTATAATGCTGGAAACTTAATTCGGAGGCACTCATGCCGCAAGCAATCCCCGAGAAATATAAAGACCTATTTCAGAAGCGGGCCTTTGCCAGCCTGGGGACGTTAATGCCCGACGGCCGCCCGCAAGTCACGCCGGTATGGTGCGACTTCGACGGCGAGCACGTAATCTTCAACTCTGCCAGAGGACGCCAGAAGGACCGCAACGTCCGCCGCGATCCTCGCGTGTCGATGGCCATCGTCGATCCCGAAAATCCCTACCGCTATCTCGAGATTCGCGGCCGCGTGGTCGAGATCACCGAAGAGGGCGCCGAAGAAAATATCAACAAACTCGCAAAAAAATATCTGGGCGTGGATAAATATCCCTACGCGCAACCCAGCGAAGTCCGCGTGATGTACAAAGTCAAGCCCGAGCACACCACAGTGATGGGATAGCATCGACGCAGCGCGGGCGTACGGCCGAGTCGCGTTGGCTTTAGCCGAGTAGCGCTGGCGTCCCGCCGGATGTCGCGAGGGCATCTTGCCCTCGCAGCCTGGATCTGCAAAACAGTCTGAGGAGATTCCCATCCACCCCCACAATCTCTGCTTCCTAGGCTTGGGCAATGTCAACCGCACTCTAGCCCGCCTCCTCGCCGATCGTGAACTCGAACTTCGCGAGCGCTACGGCATCACCTTCCGCATCACCGGAGTCGCCTCACGCCGCCTGGGATGGCTCGCCCACCCAGACGGCCTTGATCCTGAAGCCTGTGTGGAGCGGCCGCCCTCGGCCGCGAAAAGTGGAAAAACAGAATTGCAGTCGGGGAACGTCCGCGACTGGCTAGCGGCGGCCCGCGCCGACGTGCTCTTCGAAGCCACTTCCCTCAACGTAAAGGATGGCCAGCCTGCCGTGGACCACATTCGTGCCGCCCTCGAGTACGGAGCCCACGCCATCACCGCCAACAAAGGCCCCATCGTCCACGCCTACCGCGAACTGCGCGACTTGGCCCGCTCGCGCGGAAAAAAATTCCTTTTCGAATCTACGGTGATGGACGGCGTCCCCATCTTCTCCCTGTTCGAGCAGATGCCCGCGATTCACCTCCAAGGCTTCCATGGAATTCTCAACTCGACCACCAACGTGATCTTGAGTGAGATGGAGCAGGGCCTCAACTTCGATGAAGCCCTGAAGAAAGCGCAAGCCCTCGGCGTCGCCGAAACCGAAGCCACTCACGACATTGACGGCTGGGATGCCGCCGTGAAAACCGCCGCGCTTATCACCGTTCTGATGGACATCCCGGTGCGGCTGGAAGAGATCGAGCGTGAAGGCATCCGCGACCTGACGCCGCAAGCGCTACGCAACGCCAAGCGCGACGGATGGCCGTTCAAATTAGTCTGCCGCGCACAGCGCACAGGCAGTGGCGTGAAGGCCAGCGTACGCCCGGAGAAAGTCTTGAGCACCCAGCCCATGGCCCGCATCGCCGGCACATCGTCCTACGTCTACTTCGAAACCGACATCTTCCCCGGCCTCGCCATCACCGAAGAAAATCCCGGCCTCTACGCAACTGCCTACGGCCTGCTGGCGGATTTTGTCAGAGCCGCGACCGCCGAAAAGTAGCGCCGGCATCCTGCCGGCTGTCGCGAGGGCGTCTTGCCCTCGCACCGTCCTTGAATACTGCTGCCAACAGCACTCGTGATAAAAATTAGACATCACCATGCCGACCACTGAACGCGCAATCGCCGCCGCTCTCGATCTAGCCTACGTCCGCTCCCAATTCCCTTCGCTTTCCCAAACCGTCAACGGCCACCCCGCCGCGTTCCTTGACGGACCCGGAGGAACGCAAGTCCCGGAGCGCGTGATAGACGCGATCTCCAACTACCTGCGCCGCGACAACGCCAACACCGGCGGAGCCTATGCCACCAGCCGCCGCACCGACGCCATGATCGCCGAAGCGCGCAGCGCCATGGCCGACTTCCTGCACTGCGGCCCCGACGAAGTCGTCTTCGGTCCGAACATGACCACGCTAACTTATGCGATGAGCCGCGCCATCGGCCGCGAACTCACGCCGGGCGATGAAATCGTGGTCACCCGCCTTGATCATGACGCCAATGTTTCGCCCTGGCTGCAAATGGCGGAAGATCGCGGCATTACTGTGAGGTGGGCAGAGATTCACGCCGAAGACTGCACCCTCGACATGCGCGACCTGGTCTCAAAAATAAACGAGAAGACAAAGCTGGTCGCTGCCGGATACGCCTCGAACGCCGTCGGCACGATCAATCCGGTTAAGGAAATCGTTCGCCTCGCGCACGCCGTGGGAGCGCTCGCCTATATCGACGCGGTGCACTACGGCCCGCACGGTCTAATCGACGTCGCCGCGCTGGATTGTGATTTTCTGGCGTGCTCGACCTACAAATTTTTCGGCCCGCACATGGGTGCGCTCTTCGGCAAACGCGAGCACTTGCAACGCCTGCGCCCCTATAAGGTTCGCCCCAACACAAACGCGAGTCCAAATTGCTGGGAGTGGGGCACGCTCAACCACGAGTGCATCGCCGGCATCGCCGCCTGCGTGGAATACTTTGCCGACCTCGGACGCCGCGTTATCGAAACATGTGGGGACAGCCGCCCTTCGACAGGCTCAGGGCAGGCTCCCGGCTGTCCGTCGAGCGAAGCTCGACAACTGCCCACAACCCGCCGCGCCGCCATCGAAGCCGCCTACGAAGCCATCCACGAGCACGAAAGCGGTCTTCTGAAAAAAATGATGTCTGGCCTGGAACAAATTCCCGGCCTCAAAATCTATGGCATTACCGATCCCAGGCGCTTCCACGAGCGCTGCGCGACCCTGGCGGTGCGGATCGAAAACCACACGCCCCTCGAACTCGCCACCAAACTCGGCGAGCGCGGCCTCTTCACCTGGGACGGCAACTATTATGCACTGAACCTGACCGAGCATCTCGATGTGGAAAAATCGGGCGGCTTCCTGCGCATCGGTCTCGTACACTACAACACGGTGGAAGAGGTCGACCGCCTGCTCGCAGCGCTGCGCGAGATTGTTGGAGCGTAGCGTCATCCGCGAAACATCTTTGTTTTCCCGGGAGAAAGTCTGATGATTGGTAAGCTGGCAATCGTCGTATTATTCCTGGCATCAACTGTCATTGCGGCCGCCCAGAACGCGCCGGACGCTGCCGCCGACAAGAGCATGATCCTGGCCCTGGAGAGTGCCTGGAACCAGGCGGAGATCCATCACGATGCCAATGCGGCCGCCGCCATCATGACCGACAATTTCATCAGCGTCGATCACCACGGCACGCTTGAAACCAGGGCCCAGTATCTGGCCGGCGTCAAGGATCGCTCCTACCAACCCGAGGAGATCGCGAACTCCGATACCACCGTCTACCTCTACGGAGACGTCGCCATCGTGACCAGCGCCTATCGAACCAAAGGCACCGACGGCGGCAAACCGTTCGTCCATCACGGGCGCTTTACAGATACATGGGTGAAGATCAAAGGCGAATGGAAATGCGCCGCGGATCAGGAAACCCTTATCCACTGAGCTGAATAAGCATTGGGTCTTCTCGGCGTCCTCTGCGAATTCTCAGCGGCCTCGGCGGTTAAGAGCTTTTTCTACCGCCCACGAGCGCTCAAAGGCGTCGCCCTAGAGATTTCCCATAATCTTCTTGCCGATTTCCGCCCCGCGCGTTCGCGCGTCGGGCACCCAGGTCGTCTCCAGATAGATCATCGCATCCCCCTTCAGCAGGTAGAAAGCATGCCCGAACGATCCAATCATCGCGTGGTCCCCTACGCCGGGTACTTCCTCGAACCCGGGCACAGCCGCCTGCACCAAACGAGCCCCCGACCAACTTTCCGCCGTCGCACCGCGCTGCACGGTGAACGCAAACACCCGCCCATCTTCCACCGGCTGAGTCAAGGCCAGAGTCTTCACGATGCCTTCCATCTTGTCCGTGTCTTTCAGCAGGGCTCCCAGATTGTCGTCCTTGGGACCAGGCCGCCGGTTTACCTCTTCCGTCTGCCGGCGGGCCTGCTCGGCCGCCATGCGCTGCAGTTGCGAGAATGCCTGCGCGTTCGTGTAGTAGGCACAACCGGGAGCGGACCCTTCCACAATTTCCGCGCTCTTCTCCACGGTCACCCCCAGCACCTGCTGCAAATCAGCCGTCGAGAGCAAGCGGCAGCTGTCGCCCTTCTGCACGACTTGGATCGGCTGGCTCGATTTGCCAGTCACGGCGGAGCTGTAGGCCGTGACTTTGTGTTTCACCCAGAACACGCCATAAGTAGCCGCTCCCACACCAATCAAAAACAGAAGCACCAGCACTCCGCCCACAATCGCCAGTGCTTTCCCTAGTCCCGAGCCCTTGGCTGCGGTCGCGGCACTCGGGCTTGCGGAAGCTGCCGACTGAACGGACGCGGCCGACGATACAACCGGCGACGCAACGGACGCGCCCGGCTGCGGCACCGCTCGAGCGCCACACTTGTTACAGAACGCGCCTGTCATCGGCGATCCACAACTCACACAAAATGCCGGCATATAGTTCCTCCTCGCCAAGATGCGCAGTAGTGTGAATTTCACCCCAGATGTAATTACATCCCCGCCCCCGGGTTGATTGCGGGGGCCCATTTTACTCTTGTCGGAATCCACTTCAAGCGGAATTTCGCCCAAACACACGACGGCCCGGGACGCATCCCGGGCCATTAATAAAATCAATCCTCACGCCGCAAGGCATGGGAAAACGCGATAAATCCCTTTCATTCTTCTACGGCCAGCGTTTGGACGTGTCTTCCCATCCGGCAGCACGCACCGGTTGCGGGGCGGGAATCGACGGTGAGGACGGAACTGGAATGCGAGCCGTAGGCTGCGGTCCATTCACCGCGGTCGCCAGCACAGGCTTTACCGCGTCTGATAGTGCTTCTTTTTCCTCCGAAAGCAGCGGAGCTACGAGTCGCAAAGCCTCCACTTCCTTCTCCAGACGCGTCAGTTCCATCTCTTTCTGGCGCAATACTTCATAGACATTCTTCATGACCATGGCACCTATTGGTTGGTTTGTAGCTTGCAAGCTTCTTCGCACTTTAACAGACTGGACCCTGTTGTCAAGGGTTTAGGCACCCATGTTGGGGTAAAGCACGTTGGTATGTCGCTTTAGCGGAGCAGCAAGACCGCCACAGCAGCAATAGCCGCCACCAGCAGAACTGCAGCCATTACATACTTGTTCGCCGAGAACCAAGATTGGGAAGTTGCGATTCCGGCGCTGAACACAAAGTCAGAGGACGATTTTCCCGTCTGCTCTGGTTTTGACGGCTCTGGCAGCGCGGAAGCACTCGCGCCGCGCACGGCTACCGCTGGCCGAGCCGTAACCGCGCTCGCTTCGTTCACCGCAACCGGCGCTGGGTCGCCGGCAGCCGAGACGGATGCTCCGCGCGGCAAGGAAGCGGCGCCGCTTGCAGCCGCTGTCTGAGCTGCCGCGAAAGCCCGTGCTTCCCTCGGCAATGCAGCAGGAGCGGCCGACACCGTCGCAGCCTGGCGAGCCCCGCCCCCGGGGGGAACTCGCAGTTGCCCACGCCACTTCTTCTCCTCACATTCCACGCAAAGCACGCGCCCGGCAGAAATCGGGAAGCCGCAAGCCTCGCACTTGCGCAGCCCGCGCAATCCCGGGGGAACGTGGCTGCGGTCGGCCTCTTCCGCCGGGCCGGTCTCCCCGACAGAATTCGGCGCTGCCGACCAGAACGTCGGCTTCTTGGTCGGGGCCGTCTCCAATGGTGCGGGCCCAATCTGCGCGGCCGGCAACGCGGGCAGCGAAATGGTTTCGGGCGTAATCGCCTTTGGCGCATCCATTGCTGCGGCAGCATTTTCTGGGGCAGCCGCCTTCGCTTCGACCGGACCCGGAACAATACTCCCAGCGATCACCGGCGTTGGCTCAGTAGGCGCTGGAACAGCATTTTCAGCGATGAGCGTTTTTAGCTCTGGTGGCGCGGAAGCCTTCTCAGCAACCACCGATTTCGAATCTGCCGGAGCCGCTACAACCGCTCCCATGGTCACCCCTACCTGCTCGGCTTGCGGCAGCGTTGGACTTTGCGTCAAATGTTCTTGAGTTCCGCCTGCCAAAGGCTTAGCGAGGGCCTCAATCGCTGGGCTGTAAACCGAGGGCCCCGATTCCGGCTCTTTCACAAAAACTTCATCCAAAACCAGATCGTCCAGATTCAGTGCTTCCGCCAACAAATCTCCCGCAACCAACTCCGGCCCTTCCAAGACTCCATCTTCCTCCGCTTCACCAGTGTCGATAGCTGGCACGGAGAGCTCGGCCGCCTTCAGCCGTTCCGGCAGATGCTCCGAGGCTTCGGCCAGCCGGACTGCGGTTTCAACCATCTCGCTCAGCCGCTGCACAGCGGAAAGATCGCGCTCGCCGAAGGCATTTACCTGCCCTGAGAAAAGTTCGAAAACGCCCAGCACGCCGTCGTCATTTACCACCGGCATCACTACGACCGAGGCGATTCCCAGTTGGCGGCAGACTTCGCGATTCACCCGCACGTCGCGCTCGGCATCGTCACATCGGAGCGCTTGGCGCGTGCGCACGCTTTCACCCGAGAGTCCGAATTCGGTGGAAAGGAGCGCTCCCAGTTCCGGCGCGGTCGACCCCGTGCTGGCGCGGCACAGCATGTCATTCTTGCCGTCGCGGCGCAGGGCGATGGCCGCTCCCGTGGCGCCCGTGATGTATTGCGCCCGGTTGGCCAGCAACTGCAGGGCGGCGTCCAGATCCCGCCGCGCCATCTCGGCCACCGTATTTCCGCCATCTCCTGCCGGAAAAAGCGCCTTGGACGCAGAACTAGCCGGAGCACTAAGGCCCGACGACGCCTGATCCCGACGTAAGTACGGTTCCATAATCCAGTACCGCCATCCCTGAAATTTGACAGATGGGGACGCAATACTCCCGTTCTGTTTAAGTTAAAAGGATGTGGTAATTGGAGTCTCGCTCGCAGAGAGCGGAGTGTCAAGAAATTCTCCGCGCGGAAGTGCTAAGCCAAAAGTGTCGCGGCCGAGATGTTGCTGGCAACGTCCTACTTCCGCCGACGCTGCAGCGCAGACTGCGCCAACCGGTTGGCCTCGGCGTTATTTTCCCGCGGCACGTGCGAGATGGAAAACTTCAATGCTCGCGCCAGCTTGCGGCACGTCCAGTGCAGGGAATAGAGCCGCGGACTGCGGCACACATACTCCCCCGTCATCTGCCTGACCATCACTTCAGAATCGGAATAGACGTGCAGCTTCTGGGCTTTGAGCGAAACCGCGTACTGCAGGGCTTCCATCAGGGCGGCGTACTCGGCTACGTTGTTGTCCTGATGGCCGATCCACTTCGCGATGCGCACCGGGCCGCTGGCGCAGCCGCTGATAATGACCCCAATGCCCGACGGCCCCGGATTTCCCAGGCAACCGCCGTCCACATAGGCCACAAGTTCGGGCATCACGACTTTTGCTTCTGTTTGCAAGATGCGCTCATCCCGTTACTGCGTCAAGATGATTATTTGATTCCCTTTCATCGTTTTGCAGTTGACCTGAGGCTTGTGCATTTTTATGTGCAAAAGAGGGATAAATTCCCAGTACTTGGGAATAAGGTTCTACCTTACAGCACTTTGCGTTTTGCATTTTTCACAGCTTGGCGGCGGGCCGTTGCACCAAAAGTTTGCGTTGACTTTTGTGAACGCTCTGTTAAGTTAGCTTGCGTCGACGGTCGAAAGGGTTGGCACAATAATACTGAGCCGATCCGAAGTAGACTGAGTGATCAGCCGGGCGGGGCAACCTGCAAGGCGACCAGACCTGAAAAAACCGACGGCTCTGCGAGGGGTAGTCGGGGTTTGGAACTGCGAAAGCAGTGATCGCATCAAGGGGTCGTGACGGTACATGCCTCCACGTCGTTAGCTCCCTCGCAGGAGCTGGCGGCTAGAGCATAACCAATGTCACGGCCCTTTCAATTTTTTCCCACTTCCTTCGATTCTGATCCCGCCCACAAAGTTGAACATCCACCATTGCAATAGCAAGGAGCTTGCACCATCAGTTCGCGACCGCGAGCATTAGCGTCCACGGCTTGGGCCATTTGTGCGCGGATTGAACGCGAGACCGGCCAGGCCAAGGTCGGGCTGTTCCAGGATCGGCGAGCAAAGGCCAAAAATAGCGGTCAGGGTGGCGATGAGCGGACAAGAAACGAGCTTGTCTCTGAGTCTGCTCACGAGGAGAAACTTGGGACATGTTGGAGAGCATTTTCCTGCAAAACCCAAACCGCGGCAAGAACTTGCCCGGAGTTGCTGCAGGAAAGACCCGATGCCATTTTATAACTGTTCGAATTAATGGTTATGCTTGGCTGCGTTGTCCCCATTGCCGCCACCGGGTCCGCCGCCGCAGGTTCCGGGCGGCCGAATCCTTCCTATACGATCCAGACGCCGACGGTGGCCTTGGATCGTCGGAATCCTCGCTATCATTCTTGCGGTTGCGGTGGTATGCGTCCGTGTCGTGATCGTGCGGGCGCAGCCCATTCTGCGGGCGCGCGTGATTGACACGCTATCGGCTCGCTTTCACAGCCGGGTTGAACTCGCCGAACTTCACGTTTGGGTAGCGGATGGTGTGCACGTGGATGGAAAGGGCCTGAGAATCTATGGCGCCACCGATCCGAACCGGTGGCAAACGGGCGTCCAGCCATTGCTAGAGGTAGAAGAATTCCGCTTTCAGACGGCGCTGCGCAGCTTGTTTCGCGAGCCCATGCACGTAGACATCGTTTATGTGGACGGGCTGACGGTGAACATTCCTCCGACCAACGATCGCAAGGAACTGGCGGGGTTGCGGCAGCAAGAGCGCAAGATGAGGATGAGAATCGCCGTCGACCGGTTCGTTTGCGCGAATACGACCCTCATCATCAACACGCCGAAGGCAAACAAGCCGCCACTGGAATTCGACATCAGCGATCTGCGGATGAAAGAAATCGGTCCGGGACAGCCTCTACGTTTCGATGCTACGCTGATCAATCCCAAGCCAGTGGGTGATATCCATTCGAAGGGCCAGTTCGGACCGTTAAATGAGAAAAAACCGCGCGATACCGCTGTAACTGGCGACTATTCCTTCACCAACGCGAATCTGGGGACGCTGCGGGGCATCGGGGGGATTCTCTCCTCCACGGGAAGCTACGGGGGAACTCTCGGACGCATTGAGGTGGAAGGGCAGACCGATACACCTGATTTTCAAATCGCGGTAAGCGGCCATCCCGTCCCGCTACACACGGAGTTTCACGCGATTGTAGATGGCACCGACGGAGATACGTATCTCAATCCGGTGAAGGCCACGGTGTTGCACTCTTCATTTACGGCGAGTGGAAAAATCGTGCGTATGAAGAGTCCGCACGGCCACGACGTGGAGCTCAATGTTGTGCTCGGCCGCGCCCGCATTGAAGATTTGCTGCAGCTTGGAGTCAAGACTGAGCCGCCAATCATGACAGGCACGGTCCAGATGAAGACCAAGCTTAACCTGCCGCCAGGCGCGGAGGACATCGCCAATCGCCTGCAGCTGGCAGGCAACTTTGAAATACCGGCGGCTCATTTCACCAGTGAAAAGATTCAAGACCGGATCGATTCTCTGAGCGTACGCAGCCGCGGCAAGCGGGCCGTGCGGGGGGGAGCCGACCCAGTCGTGACTTCGGACTTGCAGGGAAGTTTTGCGCTGAGCCAGGGCATTCTCTCTTTTTCCCATCTTCATTTCCTGATTCCCGGCACGCACGCGGATATGACGGGGCAGTATAGCCTCGATGGCAATACTTTTGATTTTCACGGCAGGCTCAGATTGGACGCGAAGCTCTCGCAGATGACGACAGGCTGGAAATCGATTCTGCTGAAGCCCGTCGATCCCTTCTTCAGCAAGCACGGAGCGGGCACCGAACTCCCCTTCAAGATTACCGGGACTCGTGAGGCCCCGCGTTTCGGGCTTGACTTCCATCACAAAGACGATCATTCCAAAGAAGACCATGCTACGCAGCGCGGCGAGCAGGCCGTTGCCGCGCGCTAGTATTTGCGCCGCGATTTGCTTCGCGCAGAATTCATACAGCATCCGGGGTATTGATTGCGGCGTATGAGCGACATAGTTTTCGAAAAGAACCCAGCGCTGACACTCCGCTTCATCGCTGGAGATCACAAAAGGAGGGACAAGATGCAAAAGGACTCATTGCGGGAACTATACGTCAATGAATTGAAGGACCTATATAACGCGGAGACCCAACTCGTGAAGGCACTGCCCAAGATGGCAAAGGCCTCGTCTAATGCGGAATTGCGCCAGGGATTCGAGGAGCACCTGCGCCAGACTTCGGAGCATGTTTCCCGGCTGGAACAGATCTTCGAAATGCTGGGGGAAAAGGCTACCGGCAAGAAATGCCTGGGAATGGAAGGCCTGGTCAAAGAAGGCGCAGAGACGATGTCGGAGGACTACGAAGGCGCAGTGATGGATGCTGCGATCATTGGAGCAGCTCAGAGGGTGGAACATTACGAGATTGCGGCCTATGGAACCGCGCGCACGTTCGCCGAACTACTCGACGAAAATGAGCACGTTTCCCTGCTGGAGCAGACCCTGGAAGAAGAGAAACAGACAGACGAAAAGCTGACTCAACTTTCCGAGCAGATTAACCCGCAGGCGGCGCAAGGAGAAGAGGAAGAACTAGAGAGCCGCCACGCGTCCCGGCAAAGGACGAGACGGGCGGCTTAGTATGGGGTGGGAGGGCGCGCACGGGCGTCCTTCCACAGCTTTTCCTTTCGGCTGTGCAAACTACGGGATTCACCTGATAGTCCCCAGGAACCGAGGCGCAGTAGAGTGCATACTCGGCGAAGAAGCAGACGTATCCACACCTGAGGGATTTCTAACCATGAATATGAGCGCGTCTTTTGCTGTGCCTCGTCTAACTTGGCACGCTCTTTATCATGCGGCGCTATTTGAAACAGACCGAAACCAGGTTCCGCAGAGAATTGCGGACGCGGAGAAAGCCATCCTCTCACGGATGAGAGAATTGTTTGCCACAGAAACCGACCACATTGAAGAAGACGTAGTGCTCGACGACGCGTTGTACGCCTTGCGCGCCCTCCGCAATTGCGTTAATACCACTGAATCGGCAGCCGCATAGAACGACCTTTCCATCCGACATCTTCACCCCATCTATGGCGGGATGCGCCCGGCTGCGCGCGGCATTTGTCGCACCCTGTATTTATCGCAATTGGTAAACAGACCGGGAAGAAACCCTAGATAACGTTTTTGCCAGCGCTAGGGAAAGGCAGTCGTCCTAGTTGCGTGCAACGCTGTATTGTTGGCGGCGGGCGTTCGTCTTACATTGCTTAAAACCGAGAAAGAGAGCGCTTCTTATGACGAACAAAAGCCCAGAACCGGGTCTCCCCGCAGCCAAGAATTTAAGGCATGCCTTCGAGTCCGCGGTGCGCGACATTTATGAAGTGGGTCTCACGGGCAAGGTTTCGCAGTATCGAACACCGATCGTACAGCGCACTGGCGGATCGCCTGTGGATGCGGAGAAGCGCGCCGTAACCGATGCCGCACGGGCGCTGGCCCAGTTGTGGAAGGTTTCACCCAGCCGGTAAGGTCAGCGCGCGCTCAGGACAAGTATGGAAGGGTGCATGGGAACTACTTTGAGGGGGGCCGTCTTCTTCCGCATGGCAATCAATGCCGTGCTCACTACAATCACCAGTATTATGACAATCGCAAACGCTGCGAACTTCCTGCCCGCCTTTGGATTGCCCGCAATCATGGCCTCAGTTGAGATGCCGATTCGCTGCCATGCGGAGCCACGTTTTTCCTAACTCAATATCTGAAGTTTCAGGCAGAAAAGAATTGAGGCACCCGCGATGGGTGCCTCTTCTTGATTACTAACGCGGTCGTTGAAGCGCGTTGCTAGCCCGCCTTCCGCAGGGTGTCGACGCTTTCGGAACCGCGTTTCCCCGCGGACTCGCCGGCGCATGTCGTGCAGCGAGAAACCGCTTCTTTGCGGCGTTCGCGGAGACGGCTCTGAAACGTATCCCAGCGGCCGCCGATTCCGACTGCGGTGTTGCCAATCACGACGGAATCCGTGCCCGCCGGAACGATGCGCTCGGTGGGTGATGCGGCCGCCTCGAGGTCGGCTCTGCGCGCTCCAGTCCCGACCGGAGGTCCGGCGGTTACCGGATTTCCGTGCGCCTGCGCTGCGGCTTGCTCAGAGGAAAAATTGCCGGCGCTTTGCTCTGCTGTGGGAGTGATGTTGCGGTCGGTTTCCGCGCGGTGCATCACCGGATCGGCGACCCACTTCGAACGGTAGCGGCCTTCATAGCCCGCCCACTTGGATTCGGAATCAAGGTCCGATTCATTGTATGGGGGGAAGGTTTCGACTTGATGCTTGTCCAGATTCGTCTGGAAATCGTTCTCGTGCTTGGTCGAGGCGCGCAGGCCTTCGGCGGGGACGATGAATTTCTTGCTGGAGAGCCAGCCGCCCGTATCCACCACCACGTAGCGGATGCTTCCGGTGGAATGATCGAAAATGACGTCGTCGATTTTGCCCAGCTTCTCGTCGTTCAAGCCATAGAGATGAGAACCGCGAATATCGTCAGCAGCGTCCGCAAAGCGAACGTCTTTCAGCGTGCCGTAGTGTGCCATTTTTCCTCCTGTTTTCTTCGATGGAATGGATTGGGTGTGGACGGGATGAGAGCGCATCCCAAGATCGTTGGAAGCACATGTAAGTGAAGTATCGGATGTGAGGTGGCCAGGAACAATCCGCCATTCACTGTAGGGCCTGATGCGTGCAGGTTCGCTCTTGCCGCCTCTGACCGAGGCCAGGATCAGATCTGGCTGGGCTGGTCCGGGTCAGGCTCGCGCACGGGCATGTCGGGATTTTCCGGCGGATCGGGCGGTTCCTTGATGGGGAATGGCTCCGGCTCGGAAGGAATCCGTAGCTGCCGTTGAGAGGAAGAATGATCTGAGCGCATGGCATTCTGATGCCAGAAATAAGACGAGCGGACGCCGCGATTTTCCGTTCCCGGCGCTGGGGAGCGACGGAACCCATATCGCCTTCCGGGGACGATTCCACGGGAAAAGATAGACACGAAAAAGCGGGCCCAAAAGGGCCCGCCGAAAGCTCACATTGTGCACGCCCCGGGCTAAGAGTGCGGCGAAGTGGTGCCGCTGGCGGCCGGCGGACACGGCGCTCCGGTTGACGGGTTCATCCCTGGCGACGTGTTGCTGCTGCCCTGACTCCCGGAGGTCGGCGGATTCGAGGATCCATTCGAAGCTCCGGTATTTGGCGCGGAGTTTGAGGCTCCATTTGCCGTGCCAGGCATGGTTCCGCATGGTGTGCCACTGGGAGAAGTGCCGGGGTTGTTCGTCGTGTTGGGGTTAGTCGTTGAAGGCTGGGTGGCGCTCCCCGGCGCAGGAGTAGTGGTTGAGCTCGAACCCGGGGCGGTGGTGTTAGGAGTTCCACTCGGCGAAGTAGAGCCGGGCGAGGTTTGCCCAGGCGTACTTTGAGGAGCCGTGGCGCCGGTTGGCGGATTTACGGCCCCTGTGGGGGGAGCTGTCGGAGAAGCAGTGGGCGAGCTAGAGGTTGAGCTCTGTCCCGCGCTGCTCGATCCGCCCGCAGGCCGCGCTCCGCCTGGTGAACTCTGGGCGACAGCCCAGCTTGCACAACACAATACCGCCGACAGTAATGTTAGTTTCCGCGATGACATGTCTAAGGCCTCCAGATATTTCCTAATTGTTCAAGACTCCTGGTGTCGTTGGCAGATTGAACGACTCCTTTTGGAGTTTAGAAATCTTGCTGCCTGAGGCCCAGTATGGTCGCGGGTGAATCCGCTAGGAATCCAGCGTATGCCTTAGAGAGAGAAGCAAAGAACACGGTTCGAGGCGTGTGAACACCACGGCCTGCGCAGAGAAGAAATAGCGAGGATGCTAGCGGGACGCGCTTAGAGCGAGGTACGCCAGGCCACTGACTGAAATAACGATGAACAGGTAGGGCCAGAACTCGATCGCGCGTCTAACAACCGAGATTTCAGAATCTGTTCGTACTTCGGACATGTCCAGACAAACACCTCGTGAATTCAGCTATTAATTCGATGTCGCAGGTAGCTAACTCAGAGAAAATAACCAGTTGGGATTAAACCAATGCCACGGTTAGAGAACAATACGGTTGATTCTGTATCGGATGGCTAGTTAGCCGGAGGTGCTGCGGCGATATTGCCTGTCAATAGGGCGGAGAGCCAAGTAGCCTGACCCTCCGCATCAAGGACGAACCCGTCGCGCGCTGAGGCAGAATCAGACGATCACGACAGAGGTTCGATGCTGTCGATATGAATTGTGTTGCTCTTCAGTTCGAGTTTGCCGATGACCTTTACTTGTTTGCCGAGGTAAGGCTTGGCCTTCGACGGATCGTCGAACTGGTAACTTAATTTGGTAACTGGATCTTTCAACAGAAGGTGCCCTTGTTCTTCGGTGACGCGTCCCGTGAAGGCCAGAGCTTCTTGAGTTTGATCGTCGGCAGAAGGTGGCGCGGGAGCCTCTTGTGATTGGGATTTTGCGGTGGGCTGCTGTTGGCGGGGAGTCCCGGTGGTTGGATCCTCGTCGGCCTGTTGCGCCTGCGCGGGAGATGCCAGAGCAAATGCGACTAGAACAAAAGCGAGCGCGAGAAGAATGCGAATCAGGAAGTTTTTCATGGCTCATTTCCCCGTCGGGGAACTTCTCCGACGCTTTCCTGGAGCCCTAGATCTGCGAAGCGGCGGATGAAATCCGGATGGTATTACCATTCAACTCGCCCACTATGCGAGCGCGTTGTCCCGCCAATCTTCCCAGAACACCCAAGTCGCCATCGAGCACGTAGGTCGCATTGCCCTCGACTAAAGCGAAACTTGCTCCACCGCGTACACAAGCGCGAGCGCAGTCGGCAGCCTTCTGACCGAGAGCGGCGGAATGCTTAGCGCCGCAGCGGGAGCAGGTAATCATGCCCTCGTAGATTTGCGAGTTCGCCGGGGGCGCAGCCTGTCGAGACGATTCTTCAGTGGCGGCCGCGCCAGCGGCAGCCCCGAGACTGGCAATCAAGAGTGAGAGTACGCAGGCGATGGCCGTAGCCAGCAGCAAGATTTCAATCCAGAGGCGGTGGGTTTTAATACTCACAGGTGTCTCCTGCGAACAGCAGATGGATGCCTTGTAATCCCCAAAAGTTGGCTGCGGAGAGAGGTGCAACTGGGATGCCAAGCTCCGCCACGGAAGTTCCTCCGATCTAAGTTAGTGACAAGATGGGTTCAGCTCCGAATCAGCGTAAGGTCGCTCCGGCAAGGAGAGAGAATAAATTTCGCCAGTGTGCAAATTGCGAAGGGCATCGAGGAGTTTTTGGCGCTGCCCCAAGACTAAGACTAGGCAGCGGCTGCGTGTGCAGTGGCCATTCCCAGACTTGCGGCTTCTCTTGCTCCCGCCCTTCGAAGCAATTCGATCGCCCAGTCCGCTGTGCCGCTTTCCTTACAGGATACGTAAACTAAAGCGCCAACATCGCATAGCTGACGGCCCAGTCTTCTGGCTTCGTCTTGGGAGAAGCCGAGACCGAGCAAAGTCCGTGATCCTCGAGAGAAACCCGGAAGGTTTTGCTCGACCAATACGGCTTGAAAGAAGGCCTGTGAACGCAGGAAGAAGCCGACGGTAGGAATCACCACGGCACCCAATTCGGAAAACCAGCCGATCATACGGGCGCTAACGGCACTTTGTTCCTGGGCGACATCGCCGATCGTGGCATCCCCCGCTGCCGTTGCAACCGGGTGAGCCGGCGACAGCACCATACAGATGTCTTCTTTTTCGAATCCTGCTTGATTCAATGCCGATACCACTTCAGGCAAGGCCACATTCCGAGGATACATCGCGTAGGCGGCAGTTCGATTCGCGCGCATGTTTGACCTCCAGGCCGGAATCGCGGGGAAGGGTAGAGAACTCCTTCGACGACACGAATATGAGGCGATGGCTCAACGTATAAGCTTTCTATGATCGAGGCACTAGGGTAAATCGTGTATTCGAGGCTTAAGCCTGTGCGAATCTCTTAAATCTAAGACAGCAATTCGATTTTCACGATTTGAATTGTGTTGGTGGCCTTATCGAGGTTTCCGACGACTCTTACGCTTTTGTTCTCGTACTGTTCTATCTTGTCCTGTCTCTGCAGGCTGTACGTAATGTTACCGGCCACCTTGAGTACGTACTGGTTACCGTCTTTGATGATCTTTCCCGTGAACGACTGGGTAGTTGGACTTTGATCCGGCGGCGTCTGCGGGTCGGCTGGCTGTCGCCCCTGCTGGTCGGGTTGGGGGATGCGGCTGTCGCGGGGAGGCAAGGGCTGAGGAGCAGGCTGCGGTTCCTGCAAGCGAGACCAGACGATCAACTGCCGGGTGGCCATTGCATCTTCAGGAAATTGCGGTTGCGGCTCCTGTGCGAATCCCAAGGGCGTTAGGGCCAGCAAAAAACCAGCGAACATCGTCGTTCGATTCATAAGCGGCCTCTTCCGAAAGACGAAGCGTGCCGGCGGGCCGATTCGCAACTGAAGACTTCAGCTGCGCAAATGCCTCACCAAGTGGCGGACTACGAGCTAAACCCTCTGCACGAACCTGTATTAGAACTTTTACGTTCGAGTGGCCGCCAGGTCCATAAAGCATTCGCTGTAGTCTTGGGTAGTGCAGCGCATCCATCCGCTCAGTCGGGCGCCGGGGTGGGATCTCTTGAGGAGCAGCCAACCGAACGACTGCCGCATCCAAGTACGGCTACCGCTGAGAAGGATTTAGGGGAAACGTGTCGTTGCGGCTCAAACGACAGCGACGCGCAGGCGACCAGGCAAGCACGAAGATCGCAGCCCAAGGCGGCGTTAGGCGTGGCGAGGACCGTCTCCTCTGAGGACTAGTGCATGCGATTGCTAAGCGTCCGTCTCATTATCTCCCTGATCTTAGGCGTGATGTTAGTCTCGCTCTGTTCATCCGCATATGAGGTCTGGGTGGGTAAACGCAGTCTTCGGCGCGATTTGCAAAGGCGCGCCGAGGTTCTGGCTGAAAGCCTGGCAGGAAATGTGGGGCGAGACATTGAGCGCGGCGCGTTTCAGACGCTGCGCAAAACAGTGCAGCGCTTTGCCCATCGCGAAAACCTGATGGGCATTGCAGTTTACGATCCGCAAGGCCACATCATTGCAGTCACCACCGATCTGGTTTCCACCATGGAGCAGGCGCCGCCTGTCGTCCTCAACGCGCTGAAAGAAAATCATGAGGCCGATGCATTTCAAAGATTGGCCGATGAGCCGGTGAATATTTGCGTCGTTCCCCTGCGCAGCCCGGAAAGATTTTTGGGCGTATTGGCGGTCGTTCACGACGCGAGATACATTCGGGCGCAAAGTCTTCATATCTGGCGCGACACCTTTCTGAGCGGTCTGGTACAGGTTGTGCTGATTGCTCTGATTACGTTACTCATCGTGCGCTGGAGCATCGAAGGGCCGATCGCCCGAACGGCGCATTGGATGAGAGCGTTGCGAACGGGACGCATGTCTTCTTCGCGGATCGGAGTGCCAGACGTAGAGCTCTTCCGACCGCTGGCTCGGGAGGTAGCGACTTTTGCGCAGAGTCTGACCACCGCGCGTACGGCGGCAGAACGAGAAGCACGACTGCGCGCCGAAGGCCAGTCCCAATGGACGGCAGAAAAATTGACATTAGAACTCAGCGCTCGACTGGGGCCTGGACGGCTCTTTGTAGTGTCCAACCGCGAGCCCTATATCCACGTTCGCCGCGGCAAATCGACGGAAGTGATTGTGCCCCCCAGTGGTTTGGTGACAGCTCTGGAACCCGTGCTGTGCGCTTGCAATGGGACATGGCTGGCGCACGGTAGCGGCAACGCCGACCGGGACAATGTGGACCGCCACAGCCGGCTGGCGGTTCCGCCTGATGATCCGCGATACACGCTGCGCCGAGTTTGGCTGAGGAAGGAAGAAGAAGAAGGCTACTACTACGGTTTTGCCAACGAAGGACTCTGGCCGCTCTGTCACATCGCACACACCCGTCCGATTTTTCGCGCCGCCGACTGGAAACACTACCAGGCGGTCAATCGCAAGTTTGCCGAGGCTCTTCTGGAAGAGATGAAAGATACGGAAAAGCCGGTCGTGCTGGTGCAGGATTATCACTTCGCGCTGCTGCCCAGACTGATTAAACAGAGAAGGCCGGACGCGAGAGTAGCGATTTTCTGGCACATTCCCTGGCCCAATCAGGAGACGTTTTGCATTTGTCCGTGGCAACGCGAGCTGGTGGATGGCTTGCTGGGCGCCGACCTGATCGGGTTTCACATCCAATCGCATTGCAATAATTTTCTTGAAACTGCCGACCGCGTCATGGAATCACGAATCGACTGGGAACACTTCACGGTGCAGCGCCTGGGACACGTCACCACCGTGCGCCCGTTTCCGATCAGCGTCGATCTCTCCGATCTGCCCGCCGACGATTCCGACGAGGCAGCCTACGAGGGTCGCTCCGGACTTCTAAAGAGCTTGGACGTGGAGGCCCTGTTTCTGGGCGTTGGCGTTGACCGGTTGGATTACACGAAAGGAATTTTGGAACGGTTCCTGGCAGTGGAACGATTTCTGGAGAAGTATCCGCGCTATCAGGGACAGTTCACGTTTGTGCAAATCGGCGCGCCCAGCCGCAGCCATCTCAAGCGATATCACGATCTGGAAGCGGAGATCGAGGTGGAAGCGGGGCGCATCAACTGGCGTTTTCAGAAGGACAAATGGAAGCCGATCGTCTTGCTCAACCGGTCGCATAGTCACGAAGAGATCGAACCCTACTACAAAGCGGCGGATCTCTGCCTGGTCACTTCGCTGCACGATGGCATGAATCTGGTCGCGAAAGAGTTTGTGGCCGCCCGCGGTGACGAGGGTGGCGTCCTGATTTTGAGCATCTTTACTGGGGCCGCGCGGGAATTGCGCGACGCGTTGCAGGTGAATCCTTATGACATTGACCAGACCGCGGAAGCGATTCGTGTCGCTCTGGAAATGGAGCTCGAGGAAAAACAAACGCGCATGCAACAGATGCGACGGGTGATCCGGGATCACAACATTTACCACTGGGCGGGAAGCCTGATTACAGATCTGTGTGAGTTGCGCCTGGACGACGAGAAGACCGATGGCCAGACGCACTTAGGCGCCTCGGCAGCCTGACAATTCACAAAAGCTGAACTGGCCGAGAACTAGGGAAGAGGTTCTCCCGGTATCCGGGAGGTGCGCGGAGCTTTCGCGAACTGGACCACCAGTTGGTCGATGGCAAATAGGGAAAGGGCTCCCATTCCAAACACGCTGCCAAGGATCTGCAAATGTACAATCAGGCTGAGTAATGAGAAGACCACCAGAAACGCTGCAAAGGCTCGTAACATAGAGGCCTCCTTAGAATTCAAACGATACTTATTATTTAAGGCCAATAGACGTTGGGCGGGAATACAGGGATGTACGCATTTGTCCAACGGTGTGCGGGGATAAAAAATGCAGGGTGATTAGCTTTTAGTAGCTGAAGCACCCTGCTTCGGGGCAGTGCGGGGGACCGCACTATCTTCTTGATGTAGAACTTAAATCCCGAGCACGCCCCCCGCAATGCAGGCGATTCTGTACAGCCTGCAGTGAAGGCACCTAGATATCCTTAGGCGCGAGCCTGATTATCCTCGACGACGAGCTTCTTTTGAATCGTTCGTCTCAGCGTCGGTCTCATCCGGAACACGTTGCGGTGGTTTGGAACTCGCCTTGGCATCGTCCGCCGTCTTCTTTGCGGCATCTTTCGTCTTACCCCAGGCATTTTGGACCTTGCCTTCGGCCTGTTTCGCGGCGCCCTTCACCTGCATGTTCGGATCGTTCGTCCACTCGCCCGCCTGGCGCTCAACACGCCCCGCCACGTCCTTCGCTTTCCCTTCAACGCGATCCTTGTTCATTTTGCATTCTCCTTTGAGTTATTGAACAAATATTTACCGCTTCGCCCGGTGCGCTTTATGGCTTAGGCGATCTTTCGTTCGTTCGGCCGATCTGTTTCGATGTCGTAATTAGACTGCTTTCCGCCGGACTTACTTTGTCCATGAGCGCTGTCCTGGTGCGTTTGCAGTTCTTGCTCCGAGTTGAACGACTTATGACAAACCTCACAAGTGTTTTGATCCCTCGGATTCTGGTTCATGGATGACCTCTCACTTTGATTTAGCTGTCTGAACGAGCTCCTGCGCTGCCCACAGGTGAGATGTAGATGGGCGGAGAATGTTTGGTGGTTTTTTTGAGCCGTTGTCGCGGTTCTCGACAAACAGAGAAAGTCGAGTTCACCCGCGGCATTCTAGACTGGGCTTCGACCTTGAATAACTCTGATTAGGACAACGATGATCGCTAAGATCAGTAAGATGTGGATGAATCCACCGAGTGTATAGGAGCTCACCATTCCGAGCAGCCAGAGAATCAGCAGTATGGCGGCAATCGTGAAGAGCATGTCGTACTCCCTTTCGAGGGCAGCGGGCCAAGTTACTGTTCGAAGCTATGCACGAACCAAAGACGGGTCTATCCGGTAAAGTAAGTAATTCCTGTAGGGATCTCCTCTATGACGAAACGACATGTTGAGGGTGCAAAAAGTTAAAAGACCTGGACGATCCCGTTGCGCACGGCATAACGAGTCAGATCGGCAACTGAATGCAGACCGAGCTTGCGCATCAGGTTGGTGCGGTGGGTTTCCGCGGTTTTGACGCTGAGATGAAGCGCTACGGCGACCTCCTTGCTGGTTTTCCCCTCGGCAAGAAGTTGAATCACTTCACGCTCCCGGCTGGTGAGGATAGCAGCCGAGTCGTCTTCTTTTCTCTCGGTTGATTCCTCTCGGCTTTCAGGATTGTCACGGTCGAGATATCCCTCCAGCACCATCTGACTTACTCTAGTTGTGAAAAACGTTCGATTGAGCTGCAAAGCTTCAACGGCGGCCACCAAGTCCCGTCCTGCATCGGACTTGAGCAGAAAGCCGCGCGCGCCGGCGCGCAGAACCTCGCGCACGACATTATCGGAATCGTGCATCGTCAAAATCAGAATCGGGATATGGGAAGAAGCCGCCAGAATCTGCCGCGCAGCCTCCAGGCCGTTCAGATTGGGCATGCCGATATCGAGCAGGATCAAATCAGGGTTGACGGTGCTGGCGAGTTCGACGGCCTCGCGCCCGTCTTTGGCTTCCGCGCAGACTTCCCAACCCGGATGACCTTCCAGCAACGATCGGATACCGTGCCGGGCCACTTCATGGTCATCTGCAATTAGGATTCGAAGCATTCTCTGCCTCCTAGTTAGCGAGCGGTGAAATGCCTGCCCGGCACGACGTTTTGAACCCACGTGCGCCGGCCGCCCCTACTCGTACGAGGGACGCTTCACTTAGTAACTTCAAAGCACAAACCGTGCCAAACACGTACTGCGTTGCATCCAAGCCGCTTTACCGGCCAAACAGTTTGCAGCTCGTGTAAGTTTTTCCAAACGAGCTAAACGGACATCCAATTGTTAGAAATATGTTGAGTGCGAAGGATTTTACCCGGCAATACAGTGTTTGCCTTAACCACAGCAGGACCGCGCGGGATATGCAGCGTGGATTTTCCTACAGCATGGACTCAACAAAAACTCTACGCGATCCCGAAGAGTCGCATCTAAAAGATGCACGGAGGCTTGTCTCAATGCGCTCGGCTACCACTAAATTTCTCCGCTCCGGATTGAGGACGGCAGGTTTCGCTGTATTTTTGTACGCGATCGCTTACGCGCAAAATACAGCGCCAGCTCAAAACAATCCATCGGCGCCGCCCCCAGCAGCATGGGATCCAGACTATGGTCCGCCACGAACGGCGGTCCCGCTCTCAGTCCAGGAATCGTCTGGCGAAAAATCGGGGCAGGAATCCTCGATCACGGCCGATAAGGACGATGCAGGCCGCTTCGTTTTCAAGAAGCAAGTGCAAGAAGTAGTGTTGCATGCCACGGTCGTGGACGATGCCGGCCACCTGGTCACAGGACTGGATCGCGGCGACTTTTCCATCTTCGTCAACAATGTGCCAGAACCGATTACATCGTTTCGGCGAGAAGATGTTCCCGTGGCTCTCGGTATCGTTGTCGACAACTCCGGCTCCATGCGAGACAAGCGGCAAAGAGTGAACCAGGCGGTGCTCAACCTTATTCGCGCCAGCAATCCGCAGGACGAAGTCTTCGTGGTTAACTTTAGCCAAACGCCTTACCTCGATCAGGACTTCACCTCTGACGTGAACCTGCTGCAGGCGGCGTTGCATCAAGTCTCTAGCCGCGGAAGCACGGCTCTCTACGACGCCGTAGTGGCTTCGGCGGCCCACCTGCAACACAACCCGCGGCTGACTAAGAAAGTGCTTCTGGTCATAACCGATGGGCAAGACAACATGAGCCGCGAGACGCTGCAGGATGCGATCCGGAAATTGCAGCCCAACAAAGGCGAGACGGTGTATGCCATCGGACTGACCGACGAAGGATTGACCCAAACCGGACGGGATGCGCTTCAAATGCTTGCTTCAAGCACCGGTGGAGTGGCGTTCTTTCCGCAGAGTCTGGACGAGGTGAACGAGATTACGCGGTCGGTTGCCCACGACATTCGCAGCCAGTACACCCTCGCGTTCAAGCCAGGAAATGCCGCCGCTAAGGGATACCAGTCGATTCGCGTGGAGGCGAGAGGACCCGCGCGCACCCATCTGACAGTGCGCACGCGAACTGGATACTTTCCGGGCGAGACAGTTCGATAACAGCGCTTCAAATCAATTAGGTTTAAATCAAGTGGCGCCTCACCGGGCCGATTATGCTGCAGTCGGCCCGGTGGGTGTCTTGGGGGGCGGCGGGGGTAGCTCGATCTGGATCAGGTTGTTCTTGATAGCATAAACAACCAAATCTCGAATGGAGTGGAAACTCAGTTTCCGCATGATGTTGCTGCGATGTGTCTCCACCGTCTTGGTGCTCAAGTTCAACAGGGATGCGACTTCTTTGGAGCTGTTGCCCTCGGCCAGCAGTTGAGTAATCTCACGCTCACGGGCCGTCAGCGTCGGCAGCTTTGGCGCTTCGTTTCTGGAAATGGTTTGACCTTTCTCCAGAAAACCGGCCAGCACCAGGTCATTGACGCGCGGCGTAAAAAACATGCGCTTGTTCTGCAGCGCTTCTACGGCAGAGACTAAGTCGCGAGCGGCATCTGACTTCAGAACGAAGCCCCGGGCGCCGGCGTCCAGCGCCTCCCGGATCACTTGATCGGAGTCGGTAATCGTGAGCACTATTACTTTGAAGTGAGGATCGTGCTGCAGGAGTTGGCGGGTTGTATCCAAGCCGTTCAGGTTGGGCATCCCAATGTCGACGATGACGACATCCGGATTCAACTGCAAGGCCTTCTCGACCGCCTCGCGGCCGTCGCTGGCTTCGCCACAAACTTCCCAGCCTTCATGTTTTTCCAGAAGCGCGCGCAACCCGCGGCGCACGATTTCATGGTCATCGGCCAACAAGATTCTCAGCTTCATAATTAGCCCTCTTTCAGACTCGAACGGAGCGTGTGGTCTCTCTCTAACCCCAGCTCCCTAACGCAACTCGGCAACATTCCTGCCGTTTAAAGCGGTAAAGACCCGATGCTGGCTTACGGCATCGACGGCCGCCAACAGATCGCGGGCGGCATTGGACTTTACCACGTAACCTCTCGCCCCAGCTTCCAGAGCTTCCCGCATCATTTGTGGAGAGTCGTGCTGGGTAACAAATAGAATCTCAAGACCGGGACATTCTTGCCTGAGCAGACGGCAGGCTTCCAAACCGTTCATTCGCGGCATGGTGACATCGAGCACCATAACGTCAGGGCTCAAATCTTTTGCCTTCTCCACTGCCTCAGCCCCGTCCGATGCTTCTCCAATGACTTCCCAGCCCGAGTGGCCTTCCAAAAGGGTCTTCAAGCCCTGCCTCACAATGGGGTGATCATCAACCAGCAGTATGCGAATTGTCATTCAGGTTCAGTCCTTTGCGGAGACCAGACGATTCGCCACATTTTATCGTTCGTTTGTGACAAGCCTGACCAATATTTCTGAATTGAACACCACAAAACTCGGGGGGGGAGGGCCCCTTCACGTCAACGACTGAGGCTAACGTTCAAGTTGGCGAGGTCCAATACAGGGAATCCTGTATTTGGCCCCAGATAATTGAGGGCCAGTCCTCCAAATTTTCCCTAGAGGTTTTGCCCCGTAGAGATAATCGGGAAATAGGTCTTGTCGTGCAACAAAACCTCTACTGCTTCGACCACAGACCCGATGTCCTGCTTGGCGCAAGCCCCGCGAACTCCCGCTTGGCGCGCGGCCTCCGCCAACTGGTTTGAAAGGTGCAAGGTCACCATCAGAATGGGAATCTTGGGGAAAAGTTCGGAAATCTGTTTGGCTACATCAACGCCATTCAGGTCGGGCATCTGGTAGTCCAGCAGGATCAGGTCCGGAGGCGCCTCCAAGACTTGGTGCAGTGCCTCCGCGCCGGTGCGAGCCTCGCCGCACACATGCCATGATTCTTGTTGCTCAAGAATTGCCCGCAGATAGCGTCGCACCGCAGGATTGTCATCGACTAAAAGAATGCGGACCATGCGAAAGCCTTTCCGGCTTCAGATACGATTGCGAACTCCGTCATTCGAGCAGAGAGCTTTCGCACGAAAACAGCGTCAACGGAATTCTGAACTCATCCCTGGACTGTGGCCTTTCCCCTTGTGCCGTTTCATTGCTATGCGGGTCCCAGCCTCTTTTGCCTCTTTGAATGTGCCTCAGGTCGCGAGCGTTTTCTTGCTCGCCATACCCGTTATCTTGCCGGGAATTACCATCATGGTAAACATAGGCAAAACCTTGCACATCGACAATCCAGTGAAGCCTGTAGGTTTACTAATTTAGTAACACTTACTGCACTTACCAAATGCCTTTGTCGCTTCCAGTGAGCTTTTGCTCGAGAGCAGCAGCTGTAGCCAGGCCAGGCAACAGGCTCAGGCGCAGGCTGTTTCCCAGTTCGCCCTTAAGTAACAGAGTCATCAGTTCGGAGGCGTACAGATTCATCGAGTGAGGCAAGATCGAGACGCGGAGGAAGTCGCGGCGAAAGCGAACCTGATCGGTTCCGAACTTTGCCGATTCAGTGACCAGCGGGCTGAGCGGCACCCCGCCTCCGCGATAGGCCTCGACATACTCCGAAATGATGGTCAAGTAGGTGGCAATTCCCTCCCACAATCCAGCCGCGGAGCCCAACGAGTGCAGATAGGCAAAATCCACGAGTTCTAAATCCAGCAGCCGGGCGTTGTCGACGATATCGCACAGGCGAATGTAGAAGTGCCGGTACATCCGTTGCAGCGTGCTGATGACGATCCGATCTTCGGGCGCGGGAACGCGGAAGACGTGGCCACCAATCTGCGCCATATGGGTTCTCGATGACACCGATCGAGTTACGGCCGTCTGCTCCCCCGTCTGACCCAGGCGTCCGGCGTGCACCTCGATGAGTTCCGGCAATCCGGGCACGACGAAATTCCATTTATTCGCCAGGCGATCTCCCCAACTGCGATCCGCGAGCGTGGCCCTGAAATGCCTGGCCATGAGCTCCACGACACGGGCGGGATCGGCGTCGGTGTACAGATCCAAATCACTCCCCAGGTCCGGCCAGTGGTCGAGAGACTTGATTACAGTGACCGGGCATCCGCCTTCTTCGAGTTTCGTGCAGATCTGCGCCAAAAAATCGAGAGCATGATTGATGCGAGCATGTTCCTGTTGAACCGCAGCCGCGGTCCACTCCCCTGCCTGGGCATTGCCCTCGGCATGAAGCACCTGTTGAAGCGGCACGAGCGAGCGGATGATGACGTGATTCGTGTTAGCCAGCGCCTTCAGGTCTTCGAAGTCTTTCTGGCTTAAGCCGGCAGCAAGTTCCCCAATCGTAGTGAAGTAGGCTTCGATCGATCCTGGAATCGCGCGCGCCTCTGCGGAAGGCTGGGCGGAGAACGGCGCACTCAACAAGAGCCTGGACAGCAGTTGAAGGTTCGTCGACGAGTCGCGCACGGGCTGCATCAGATACAACTCCGTTCAAGATTGTTCATAAGAAAGTCCGCAAGTTTGGATGTAAGAAATTGCGCCCTGGTTGGCGTGCCGGCGAAGATGGTCACTTAGCCGCCGCACTGGAATGTCCGCCCTGTTGGCATTTAGCAAAGTTGAGGCGCTCGATGGCGGTACCCTCTTCGTAGTCGTTCCAGGTTTCGATCAAGACAAAAGGCAGTGGATGAGCCGCGTCAAAGTAACGAGTGTAAAAGTGCAGCGTGTCCTCAAAAGTTTGTCCGCAGCGGTTCGCCATGTGGCGATTCAGACCCCATGATGCGGCAGAATCGTCGAAACCCGGCCAGGCTGCGCCGACAGCAATCTTGTCGGGATGCTTGTTGCGCATGTTCTTGTAGAAATAGTCCAGATAGTCTTCGCCCCAATTACTCCCGTCTGGCGTCCAACCTTTTTGTCCCGGCTGCACCCAGGCGTAGGAACCGGAGATGGCGGGAGCAGATTGCGCAGGCGGGTCGTCTTTGTAGATGAAATATGGCGTTGCTTCCCATCCGCTGCAATGATCCGCGACGCGGGTCCAGTCCACATGTCCATGCTTCGGAAAAATGAAGATCAACGGATGGCCGTTATAAGTGAGATAGGCACGACGATAGGGAGCTTCAGGCCCGATGTAGGCCTTATAGGCCTTGTCGAATGCGACGAAGGCGGCATCGGTGGCCTCGCCATCGTCATCCTGAGCTTCGTTGTAGAGCAGTGCAACCTGAAAATGGTTTTCGTCCGCGGTTTCTTGCATGAGCGCGAAATTGTGATCGGAATACGGAATCGAAGGTCCGTACCAATCCACCACAAACGCGGAAATCCCGGTGTGGCGGGCTTGCTGAATCTGCTTGCGGAGAACTGCGCGATCGTCGCTGGAGTAGCCCACGTCCATATGCACGTGATCGCCAAACCAGGGCATGTAGACGGCCAGTAATTTGGGCCAGGGATTAGGAGCCTGAAGGTTCTGCTGTGAAGGACGTGGTACGCCTGGCGTAGTACAGCCAGTGGCCGCCATGAACAACACAATCGATAGTGCTAACAGCCTCGTCGACAAGACACCACTCCATATCTTCCACCGTCGGATGAAAGATTAGATGCCCAGCCTCTTCCCGTGGTTGGCACGGGGGCCGGGCCGTATGCCCTCAGAATTGCGGGACAGCCTGGATCTGGCGAATCACCCAGCGGTCGGAGCCTGGATTCATCAGCACGACATAATGCACAATCACATGTTCGTCGTGGATGGTTTTGTCGCCATCGAGAATCTGAAGATCGTAGTCCGCCGTATCATGCAGTTCAATCAAGTCGCCTTCAGGAGCGTAGAAAACAGCCTCGACTTTGTGATTTTGATTGAGGTAGCGCGACCTGATGCCGCTGCTTCGTTGCGTGGTCACCGCGTTGGTGAGCCACGCATTGGCTGTGCCTACGAACAACCCATTGATCGGCGCTGTGGAATTTGACTCCAAGGCTTGTTCGAGATTCGCCCAGGCGAACTTGTAATCACGAAGAAGCACGGTTTCGGTTTGGCTTTCCATCGCGCGCGGGCCAGCCTTGCTGGTGTTGAGCACGACGCGCGGAGCCGAATCAGCGCCAACAGAGTACTTGGGCGTCAGCAAAGCAAACCCAGCCACTGCGAATGCGATCGCTTTCAGCACTCGAGAGGAACGGATTCCGCGCAACGTTTTCGAAGTGTTCTCGCGCATGATTACTGAGCCCCCAGGTGTAACTCGTTGCCCATGACAACTCCAGACGCGGCCGAAATCGTAACCGGACCGGTGCCTTCCATCTGGGCGCGGGCAATGCCTTTTTTGACGGGCGCATCCACCGTGTCGGTGCCTTGCGCGTCTCTTGCGGTGAAGGTCACAATCGTGCCATCAGGCACAGGGTTGCCGGTACAGTCGCGAACCGGTTCAGTCTCGACGACAAAACCCTTGGCATTCCGCTGGCCTTTGATCTGAAGGCGGCATGGGTCGGAAGCCACTTGCTGTACCACTCGCCGAGTCGATACCCCATTGATCGATGCCGTGATCTGCAAATTGCCCGCCGAGCGGCCCGAACTTGTGCGGAACCAGGCGGCGCCATTTTGCGTTGAAGCACGGTGCGAGACAGGAGCTGCGCCCGCGGCCGTCAGTTGAAAATCCACGCTGGTCGGCGTCAGAACCAGATTATGAAATTCGTCAAAGGGCAACGCCACGCCGCTGACCACATTGCTCTCTCCAACCGGCGCTCGCGAAGGATGTACGAGGAAGGCCAGACTGACAGGCTTCGCCGGGGCCACAAAAAAACCAACGCTGCGGCAGTTGCCGGCACAGACGATTGCGATGTACTTTCCGGCGCTCTCCAGTTCTTTCGCGGTTAATGGGATGTCCTGCCCGAGTTGCACCGCTCGCTCTATCGCAATGCTCGGGCCCACGAGATAAAAAGTGGCAGAGCCGCCGCCGGTGGTACCAATGGAGGCAGGAGTTCCGGCGACTGCAGCCGACGGGGCGCGAAGGTCCGTATCCTGCGCGTAGAGCATGCCCGCGAGGAAAACGGCGCAGATCGCGAAAGCTAGTGCACCTCGCCGCCGCACGCTTTGCCGCACATCGCCTCGTACATCAGCCTGCAGTACACGGCACCATTGCTCCGAGCCAATGCGAGACTTACGAGTTGTGCATGCTGTATTGATTGACGACGACATGAAAGTTCTGGACCTTCCCTGCCAAGGATTTGGGGATCTCGACGGCGAATGCTTCCGACTCCTGCGGAAGCAAGGCGCGCTGCACATAGCCGTCGGAAACCCAGACCACCTTGCCATTGTTGTCGTAAAAGCTGGCGATTACGTGCGGAACGTTCACCGTCTCGCCACTCTGATTCAGCAACTCTCCATGCAAAACCGCGCGTCCCTGCGCATCGGTATCCAGTTTCTGGTTCATCACGCCGATCACAGGATCGGATGAGGCGGGAACGAGAGTGGCCTTTACGTCGATATGCACGTTCTTCACTTTGCCGAGGCTGACTTTTGGAAAGTCGATGCGATAGGGCGAAACCTGCTTGGGCAGCAGCACGTGCAGAATCTTGTCGAAGCTGCTCTCGTCATCAATCGCACTTCCGGCAGCATCCACCAGCGTGGCCTGAACGTTCACAAATGCCGGAATCGTATCTTCATTGACGATCTCTCCCATCACCACCGCTCCCTCGGCGGAATCCACTGCGTTCATCGAGACGATGCGCACGTGGGGGGAGTCCACGTTATTGGAGCCCCACTGCTCGCCCGCGCCTCCCTGAACCAGATCCCAACGCAAGTAATTCACAGGGATGACTTGCGAAGGCACGTTGGGAACCGGGACCTCGTCCCATACCACTTTCCATTGATCAGCGCGGTGCACCAGGTGAAAGTCGCGAACGTCTTCCATGGGGCCAACAGGAGTCGACCAATGCAGGCGCACGCGCATTTGAGCCTCGGAGTCGGTGGCGTGGAGCGGACGGGCGTCATAACTTTCCAGGCTCGAAAAGGTGCGTAGGCCGCCGTTGGTGCCAGTCCATTCCTGGATGAAGGACTGTTCGTTCACGCTGTCGTTGGTGCGTTCGACGCTGGCGAAGGCGCGGTCCCAATTGCGCCTCTGAACGTCAATCAGAAAATTGGAAAGGGCTTGCTCCGGAGTATTGGCATTCGAGCTGAAGCCTGGCAGAGCCGAGCCCGAGGCGATGCCGACGGTCCCGCCGGACCGTCCGACGGAAGTTAGGCCAATGACCATCAGCAAGACAGTGACTGCGACGAGAATGATTGGAAGTAGGCGTCTCATTTCTATCTCTCACTCGATCTAGGCAACGTAGTGCGACTCACGATCTGTGATACGAACCGGCGTTTCAATGATTCTTCGTGCTCTTCGGCGACCCGGCAGAAGTAATTCCAGGAACATCGCCAGCACACTCACGCCAACCGGGAGTGTCCCCCAAAGAAGCCCCATCCATGCGGGAGGAACGGCGTCGGTTTCAATGCGGTGCGCGGGGGGGACGTCGTCTTTCGACCAGGCGGTGATTTCACCGTGATCGAAGCTCTCGATCTGGCGCCATCCCGCGAACGTCAGGAGCGGTTCGTAATAGGAATCGTGAACAAAAATGTACTTCAGTCCATAGCGATTGGCATGTTCCAGCATGGCGCGTAACGAGGCCATGCCCGCGGTCCCGTAGAACTTGGCATTGGTGAGCTGAGCTGAACCATACTGCGTCATCTCCGGCAGCAGTCGAGCCGAATTGTAGTCACCATCCACGCTACTGGCGTTGGTGTATGTCGAAACCTCGGCAAGCTGGCTTCCAAAGCCTAGAGTCAGGTAGCGATAAGAATCATGTCCGTCGCGGTTGAGAAACGAGATCACGGGATTGACGTCCATTGTTTCCGCGGGACGATATGGGTTAGCGGTGATCCAAGCCAGCGCCGCGCCAATGGTGACAACCGAGGCGATTGCCAGACCGACGGCTGCTTTGGTGCGATAGCGATCGAGCAATTGCACCGCAAGCAGTCCCACGATCGGCATGGCTAGCAGGGTCGCCCAAAGAGTGAAACGTTCAAAGGTGAGAATCTCATAGGCACGGCCCAGCAGCCATCTTGGCAGCGGTGTAGTGCCGCCCAATCCAAAGATGAGGCTTAGCCAGAACCCAACCAGCAGCGGCCGCAGTCGCGGCGATGCGGAGCCGCGAAGGAAAATGAATGGCAAGGCCAGAATCATGGCTCCGTAGGGGATCAAGAAATAGTTGACGCCGGTGATGGAATTCAGCAGGAAATTATTCCGGCTGTCATGGGGAATGGGAATCTGGTGGATCGGATGCTGAATCAACGTCACCCAATAGGGGAATAAAACGATTCCCACGCCAATGCCGACCAGCACCACAAATACCAGAGCGCGTGTGATTACGCCCGCGAGGGACCTTTCTCTGTGCTCATAGCGTGCATCCAGGCACGCGATCCAAAACACCGGCCCGGCGAAAAAGACGACACCGAAAATCAAAGTGACGTGGTGGGCAGCCGCGGCCGTCAAACTGAGCACGACGCCTTTGATCAGCGCGCGTCCTGAACTTTCAGTTGCCCATTCGTAGAAATACGGCAAAGCGTTCAGATACAGGGCGGCCGAAGTCACCGTGGCCAACTGCCCAGCCTCATACACCAGAAACGACAAAGCGCCGAGAAAAATGCTCCCTAAAGCGGCATAACTGGCGGCGCGGTCATCCACCCAGATCCTGGCAAACCGAAACACGCCGACCGGCAGCAGCAGCACGCCAATCAGTTGCACCAGCATGTATCCCAATTTCAGGCCGGTAACCGTGGAGAACAGCGCGATCCACTGGTGCGTAAGCGGCGGATAGGTGGTTTGCGAAAAACCGGCAAACCACTTTTCGTTCCACGGGTTGAACCAATGATGTGCGTAGTGAGAAGCCAGGAAGATATGGAAGTTCGTATCGAACGACCCCGAGGGGAGTTGCATGAGCAACAAAGGCCCATGAACCGCCAGAGCCACCAACAGTATCGTCAAGATCGGAATTGGACGAGAGTAGTAGATTTCGTTCGAGGTCATAGCGGTGACTGCCTTTCGATTCGGAAAAGGTCTAAGGGGTTTATGCGGATTTTCCCCTGGCTTTCTGATGGATTCACCTGATGCGCGGCCTGTCTGCGCCTTTAAACATGGCAAACCTAGTCAGGAAGGCGGCATCTGAAAGGGACCGCAGGATTTCCTGTGCAAGGGAGTCTCTTTAGGAGGCTTTCTAAGACCTTAAAGCGTGGTGATATTGTGAAAAGCCGGTTTCCGCTCACGAGCTTTTGCATTGTCATGGTTCTCGGCCTTGCCGGCCGATCTCCTGGACAAACATTCGACGTTAATGGGGGCAATAATCCGCCAGCCTCCAGCCAGCAGACTGGCAAGAAGCCGTCTGGCGACAACCCTCAAAGCGGCCCAAATTTCAGTTGGGGATCCGGGATTGAAGTGGCGCGCCAGGCCCGCGCCGCGGACGCTGCCCTTAAGAGGGGCGACTACGCCGCCGCCTTCTCATATGCCGAGCAAGCGGCGAAGTCGGCTCCGCAAGATCCCGAGATGTGGTTTCTGCTGGGTTACACCGCCCGTCTGAACGACCGTTATCCGCTTTCTGTGGATGCATACAACCACGGTCTGAAGCTGCAACCCAACTCCGTGCGCGGATTGGCGGGACTGGCGCAGACGTACGCCAAGATGGGCCGCACTCAAGAAGCCGAGGCCTTATTGCGCAAGGTCGTCGAGGCCAACCCGAAAGATGCGAACAGCCTGGAGCTTGCCGGAGAGCTCATGCTGAGTACAGACCCCGCAGCCGCGCTGCCCTTGCTTCAGCGGGCGGAAGCCCTGCAGCCAACGGCGCACAGCGACATGCTGATTGCCCACGCCTACGAGCGCATGGGACGACCGGAGGAGTCGGTGCGCTATTTGAACCGCGCCAAGAGCCGTGCTCCTCACGATCCCGAAGTTCTGCGTGCAGTAGCAGGCCAATATCGCGAGCAGGGAAAATACGACGAGGCGATCGCGACGTTGCAGGCCATTCCGAAGAAAACAATTGATTTGCAGGCCGAACTGGCCTACACGTATCAAGTCGCCGGCAGACCGCAGGAAGCGGCCGCGCTTTATTCGCGTTTGGCAAAGGCAGCGAAAGGCAACGTCGGCCTGGAGTTGAGCGCGGCGCAAGCCTTGTTCAACATCGGGCAACCGGATGCCGCCCGTCCATTTCTCGAAGAAGTTCAGAAAGTCGACGGCAATAATTACCGGCTGCACGCGATTCTCGGCAGTATGGCATCGTCGGACGACCGTCTGGACGATGCTGCGAAGGAATACAAACTTGCCCTGTCCAATCTGCCTCCTCGTCCACAGGAAGGGGCGCTTTATCCCATCGAACTTAGATTGAACCTCTATGAAGTTGAAACTCGTCAGGAAGACACCCCAGCCGCGAAACAGGAACTGGATGCCGCTGCGGCGGCAATCCGGCAGGTTCAAGTTCCCCAGGCGGAACGCCCGGAGATGCTCAGACTGCGCGCCGCTATTGAATCCGCCTCGGGCGACAACGATGGTGCGAAACGCGATCTCGACGAAGCTCTCAAGCTTGCTCCCGGCAACGTGAACTCGTTGATGAACCTCGCCACGCTGATGTGGAAGATAGGCCAGAAAGATGCGGCTCGCGAGACCTACACGAAAATTCTTGAGCTCGATCACAACAATCGCCAGGCGCTTTCCGCACTCGGCTACTTGGCCCGAGATGCCGGGGACGCGAAGCTGGCAGAGAGTTATTTCTTGCGCGCCATTGCGGCACATCCGAAAGACTATGCTCCCTACCTCGCCTTGGGCGACTTGTACACCGCGGAACGCAAGTTTCAACCTGCGGAAACGAATTATGAAAACGCCTACCAGCGAATGCCAAACAATGGCCTGATCCTGGCTGGCGGCGCCAACGCTGCCATCGAATCTCATAACCTGAACCTGGCCCAGCATTGGTTCGAGCGTTCCAACACCAGGATGGACACGGTTCCGCAGCTTCAGCGCGAGCGGGAGCGCTATCTATATTTCAAAGGGCAATTCGCCGAATCGGCGAAGCTTGGCTACGAAGTCCTCAAGAAGCTGCCCAATGACCGGGAAGGCGTGGATTATCTCGCCTACGATCTCTATTACCTCGGCCATTACGACGAAGCGCTGGCGCTGGTCACTAAATATGAGCCGATTCTGCCTAAGGACAAAGACCTGCCGCTGGTGGCGGGCAATGTTCATGCGCACAACGGCGATCGGATCACTGCTGTACAGGATTATTCGCGTGCGCTGGAACTCGATCCGAAAATGGCCACGGGTTATGCGGATCGTGGTTTCGTGTTGAACGATCTCCGCCATCCAGATCAGGCGGCGAAAGATTTCCAGACCGCGCTGCAGTTGGAGCCGCGGTACGGCGAAGCTCACCTTGGTCTAGGCTATGCCGATCTTCAGCTTCATCGACCCCGGCCCGCTCTGAAGCAACTGGATATCGCGGAGAAATTGCTGGGCAAGTCTCACGCCGGGCATTTGGCGCGGGCAGAAGCGTACCGTCAGGTGCAGGACTATCCGCACGCGGCAACGGAATACCGCACGGCGCTGGCAGAAGTTCCGAATGACCTGACGACCCAACTGGCGTATGCCGACGTTCTGTTTCGCATGCGGCGTTATCCGGAAGCCGTTGACGCACTCAATGCAGCGCTGAAGCTTTCGCCGTCAGATCCTGCGATTTACGCCTTGATGGCACAGGTGCATGCCAAGCAGGGGAATCGAGAACAGGCGCTGCGTGACATTGACTCGGCGGAGCGACTGGGCGGCAACCGAATAGACATTCTGACCGCGACCGGCGCTGCGTTGCTGAATCTGGGCGACAAGAACGCCGCGATGCAGCGCTTCTCGCGGGCGCTCGACGTGCCGGGTGGAGATCGCATCGGCGTCCGCTTAGCGATCGCCGAAATTTTCTTGCGACAGGGGCATGTCGATGAGGCCCGTCGGCAAATTGCGCTGGGCTTCACGGAAGCGCGTCTCGAAGCGTCCTCTCCAATCAAGGAAGAATCGAACCCTTCCATCGTGGAAGAATCGACTTCGCCAATCGTGGCCGATACGACTTCTTCGGTGACGGCCGAAGACCTGAGCCAGGCCGCAAATCTCTTCCTCGCCATGCATGACTTCGATTTGGCGGAGACCTATTTCGATAAGGCGAAGCTCGCTGGGGCAAATAGTCGCAACGTGGCGATCGGCCTGACCAACACTTATCTGGCTGAGGGAGATACGCGCAAGGCGGAAACGGCTCTTGCCAGTCTCGGACCGGCGAATGATTTTCGTGACGACTACGATTACATGATGGCTGCGGCCAACGTGTCTCGCCAGCGGCAGGATCCTCTGCACGCCCTCTCCGCATTCGCCCAGGCCAGTACAGTCGCCGGCAATCAGGATCATGGCGAAGCCGAGACCGCACAATACGCGGCTGCCGACTCAGAGGGCCGACAGATTATCAATGACAAGCTGAGCATTGTTCCGGAAGCTCTGTTTACTCCCGATTTGGAAGACATCAACGTTTATCAACTGGACGCGAAGATCCTCAACGTCGTAAACAATCCTTCGCAACTGCCTCCACCGCGGCATTCTTTTGAGAGCCTGGCGGAGTCTCACTACCGGGTCAAGCTGGGAAACTTCCCTGCAATTTCCGGTTTCGTCGGGCAGTCGATGACCGCCGGTAAATTTCTGTATCCCAGTATCGGCTTTGTTGAGAACCGTAACACTTACGACACGATTTTTAACGGCGGAGTGACGCCGATTCTGCATTTTGGTACGAACTCAATTACTTTCAACGGCGGCTTGCAGTACACGATTCGCCGGGACACGATCTCGCCTGTGTTCATGAGCCAGAATCTATTTCGACAGTTCCTCTACGTTTCCACCAGTTCCTTCTTCAATTGGCTTTCTGTGACCGGAAGCGCCATCCGCGAGGCGGGTCCGTTCGTCGATCAGAACTTGCACTCGCGCGATGCGGCCGCCAACATCGAGCTCACCGTCGGCCGGCCATGGGGCAATACGTCGCTGATTACCGGGTACTCCGCACGCGACCTGCTATTCCGTCCGTTGATCGAGGAGTATTTCAATACCTCCACTTATGCCGGTTTGCAGCATAAGTTTGGCAACCGGCTTACGGCGGCGATACTGGCTGAGGATTTGCGATCATGGCGAGTGCAAAGCACGCAATACGCGATCGCTCAGGCTTTCATGCCTGGAGGACGCTTCGACTTCCGCGCCACCACGCGCTGGAGCGTGCAGGGTTCGTTCCTGCTTTCCCGCGGTTCCGGGTATCACGCCTACGACAACGCCCAGAGCGAGTTCGTGGTGTCGTACATACGACCGCTGCGTGGACATTTGAAAGATGGAATGGGTGAGGTCCCAGTGGCGTATCCGATGCGCTTCTCGATCGGCATTCAGCAACAGACGTTCTACAACTTCCCGGGGTCTAGCAGGAACACGTTCCTGCCGATCGTGCACTTTACTTTGTTCTAGATTGCTTTGGCCGTTTGATGACACTCGCCGGAAAAATCGGTCTTAATGACTCTTCGAATGCTGCACCCGCTGGCATAGGCCACACACAGGCCAGGAAGCTGCGCCAGAAACTTCTTGGTGGGAGCCTGACCATGCTGGCGGGCTCGGGCCTGGTCGGCGTTACCAACCTCATCTACAACGTCTTGACCGCCCGCATGCTCGGTCCCACCGGGTTTGCGCATGCCACCGCCGTCTATACGCTGCTGATGCTGGCCTCGGCCATCACTCTCTCCTTTCAGGTGGTGTGCGCGAAATACGTAGCCAGCCATGAGACGAGCGAGGACAAGGGCACGATCTTCGCGTCTTTGCATCTGCGGGCGTGGATCGCCGGAATCGCGATCGGCCTGCTCATGTTCTTGTTTAACGGCACGCTGACCTCTTACTTAAATCTGCCGGATCCCGTATTGATCTCATTGCTGGCGCTGGGAATGGCTTTCTACATTCCACTGGGCGTCCGCCGGGGCTACATTCAGGGAATCCACGCCTTCAGTTCGCTGGCAATTAACTTCATGCTGGAGGGAATGGTTCGTCTCGGGGGTGCATACCTGCTGATCCGAATCGGTCTGGGCGTGAAAGGGGCCGTGCTGGCCAGCGTACTTGCCGTCATCGCGTCGTACTTCCTGGCCAAACCCAGTCCGGGTTGGAAAGCTGCGGGCCCGCGCAGGATCCCGATCGCGTCCGGAGAGGGAATGCAGGCGATTGTGTTTTTCTCCGGCCAGGTCATCATCAACAACTTCGATATCGTCCTGGTCAAACACTTTTTCGTGCCAGAGCAGGCCGGGATTTATGCGGCAGTGTCGCTAGTAGGACGCTTGGTAAATATGTGCGCGTGGTCCGTGGTCAACACCATGTTTCCGGTTTCGGCCGCGGCTCGCCAGAGTGACCGCGAAGCTCGTCCCGTTCTGTTCATGTCGTTGGGCCTGGTGTTTCTGATTCTCTCGCTCTTGATCCTTGGTCTGTGGGCGATTCCGAGCTTCTTGTGGCGGACTTTGTTCGGCTCACATTTCGAACTGGGCAACTACGGCGCACTCGCAGGCCTGCTGATCCTGTACGCGGTAACGACCGGGATCTATTCACTAAGCTCCGTGATGATCACCTACGAAATGTCGCGAAAGATCGCCAACACCAGTTGGGCTCAGTTGGCGTTCAGCGGTGCGTTGGTTCTGGGTATCTGCGTTTTCCATCAAAGTTTGCGCCAGGTAATTATGGTGCAACTGGCGCTCATGGTGACTTTATTGGTCATGGTGGCTTTGCCTTTACTGCGCCGCGAAATCAACCAACCCGAAGACGTGGGGAGCTACTCCAGACTTTCCATCCTTCGATCGTTGAGCGAGCACGAAGTCATCGCCGAGTTCCTGCGCAGCGAGTTTCATCATCCTGAATTCGAAGAATACCGCGAGGAGTTTGACCAGCTAGTCAACCATCCCACGCTGGAGAACCACCGTGAGAATGCCTTGCGCCGCGCCTTATTGTTCCTTCGCCGAGGCGCCATGTGGCGCGAACTCCCCGAAGACACGCAGTGGTTTGAGGTCATACTTTCGAGAAGCGATTTCGCCCGGATCCGCTTTTTTCCGCGAGCGCAGTGGCGCCGGGTGGCGGAAGGCAGCTTCTATTTGAATGACATGCTCGAGTCGCTGCGTCAGAGATGGCAGGAATCACCGGACGATGAGTTCTTCCGCAAGCTCGACCGGATACGCAATTCGGTGCATGACAACAATGTGAACCCTACTGTCTTGCTGATTGGACTGGACGATCGAAGCCCCCTGACGATTCTCGACGGCAATCACCGCATGGCGGCAGCCATGCTGTCGCAGCCGCCTGCAGACCTCGAGCGCTTTCAATTTATTTGTGGGTTGTCGCCGTCGATGACGCGTTGCTGCTGGTATCGCACGAATGTGAATACTTTATCGCGCTACCTGACTAATCTCTTGCGCCACATCTTCTACGATCCGGAGTCGGACATCGGGCGTTTCCAGGAAAGCGATTCGTAGATGTGCTTGCTGAATCGTTTAGATTCCACCCGTTTCAGCGCGTAGGAATTCAGATCAAACTATTGAGGCGTTTGCGGGTTGTCCGCTGGGGCGGCAGGCTGTTCCGACTCGTTCACGATGCTGTTGTCACGACGCCGCAGCACGACCGGTTCATTACTGCGTCGTAAAGCATCGCGCTCCTGTGCGACCTTGGCTCCGACTTTGGTGTCGCTGTCAGCGGCAACCGTCAGGAGTTGCTTTCCCTCCTCGGTGCGCCGGGTCGCAACTCCTACTTTGGCGTTGGCCCCACCCGCTTCCCGGGCATGGTCGTAGAAGAATTGCGCGGTCTCTTTGTCACCCGCCATTTCGGCTACAAAGCCGATGTTGTTGAGGGTGAATGCGTCATGCGGATTGAGGGCATATGCTTTGCGAAAATCGGCGTCCGCCGCGCGCAGGTCGTTGCGGTTCACTGCGGAAACGCCGCGCAGGTTCAGTTCTGCAACCTGCTCGGTGAGATCGTTCACCCGCGCCAGACGGTTGCGCAGCGCCTTGGCGTTCTGCTGCGCCATTTCGTAGATAGGTTTTCCGCGCCACGTGCGGTCGACGGTGACGACGGCGGTCGCATCGGAATGCATACCCGCGGCTTCGTCGTAGTATTTCAGCGCCTCTTGCGCTTCTCCCTCCATTTCCTTGGCGACGCCCATGTTATTTAGGGTGAAGACATTTTGCGGATCTTTTTTCAGCGTTTCTTGGAGCAATAAATCGGCTTCGGGCCCTCGTCCCTGCGACAGCAGGCGCACCGCCTCCACGTTGGCATGGTTGATCTGAAGCGGTGAGTCATTCAATGCCAGGGCCTCGCTCATGGGCCGGCCTTCCACGCGTTTGGCGCTCGCCCGGTCGATGACCGCTCCGCTCGATTGTTCACCGGCCAATGCGTAGAACCGTTCCGCGCGGTCAAGCTGACCCTGCAATTCGGAAATGTAGCCAAGATTATTGAGCGTAAAGGCGTCGTCGGGATCGAACAGATATGCTTTGTAGAACAGCCGTTCCGCCTTCTTGTAGTTGTGCTTACGAACTGCCTCCACGCCGTCACGGTTCAGTCGCTGTACGGGCGTGAGCTTGCTCCTCTTGGGAATGTTTATCTTGAGGTCCTTCGCCTGTGCGGATTGCGATCCCCATCCCGCCACCGCTGTCGCGATCAAAGCTATGAAAAGCCAGCGCTTACAGGGCATCTTCTTCCAGTCCTTGAGAGTCAAAAATGGCACAAACTGAGGCTTCATTAAGATGCCTATGGGCGGATTTTGTTTGCCGTGTAATGGACCCGAATCAGGTCGAATTGAGACTACCCTCTAGAGGCAGTTGGCATCCAATTGGCTCGGGGGAAACGCCCGTTCTATCGAGAAAATAAATATGACTTTTGTGGCGAAATTCGCTGTCGGCAGCCTGCTTCTTGGCGGGCTCGCTTGTGCCCAGGTGCCCTCGGACCCCCCGGCCTCGGCGGCGACGTCCGCAATGGTCTCGTCACCGTCATCCGCGGACTCCAGTATTAAACCGTTGCCGGCAGCCACTCCCGAACCTCCTCCCGAAACTGACATCGTGATTGACCCTGCCAGTCTGCTGCCCGATCCTCCGAGCGTGCCCAAGGCCAAGGCAACGTTGATCGGTGGTACGGTCGAGCGACTGGATCGGGTTCGCGATCAGGTTACGGTCCGTGTTTTCGGCGGCGGCCGAATGAATATTCTGTTTGATCCGCGCACCCAAGTGTATCGGGGACAGACACCTGGCAGCCTCGCCGATTTGAACGTCGGAGAACGCATCTATCTCGATACCATTCTGGATGGAAACACCGTCTTCGCGCGTAGTATTCGCCTCAAGAACGTGCAGGCAGTAGGCGAGAGCCAGGGAGTCATAGTGAATTACCGGTCAGATCGCGGCGAAATGACGGTCCGCGACGCGATTTCTCCAACGCCGGTCCGGGTGCGGCTCAACTCTTCGACCCGCTTCGTACAGAATGGGCGCGCCATTGCCCCCAGCGCTTTGCTAGAGGGTTCCCTCGTCGCAATGAAGTTTAATGCGGAAGGCAACGGGCACGAGGTAGCCCGCGAGGTTTCGATTCTGGCCCTCCCCGGAGCCCGCTATACCTTCTCGGGGCAAGTTTTACATATCGACCTGCGCACCGGCCTGTTGGTCCTCAATTCTTCAACGGATCAAAAGACGTACGAAATTTTTCTCGATCCGTCTTCCACGCCGGACGAAAACCTACAGGTGGGCTCAGTAGTGACTGTGATTACGTCCTTCGAAGGCTCGCGTTACGTCGCCCGCAATGTGACAATCAATTCCCAGGGCAGATAAAACCCAACTCTCTATAAGCAAGCGAAGAGTAGCGCGGCGTTACCATAAGTAGCGCCGGCATCCTGCCGGCTGTCCCGGAGCGTCCTCGCCCGCGGCGCATTTGCTTCAAGAGGAGCCAAACATTTCAACACCGCAGCGTCGAGCCCCGCCTTATTGCAACACCTGAGCGTTGCAAGCTCCGCCCGTCGACTGCGTTGGCGGCGTAGGCGGCGTAGCCCACGGAGCATTCTGAAAATCGAAAAATTCCGTCATATCCATCTGGGCTGCGTCGCGGTTGGTGAGCGACGGCACATTGAATCGGGTTTCGATGAATTTCAGGATCGCGGTGTAATCGGCCACGGTGTGCGACACATAATTCTTCTTCGTGAAAGGAGAAACCACAATCAGGGGGACTCGAAAGCCGGTCTTGTCGAAGTTGCAATTGGAGGGGTTGACGGCCGGAGGAGTGCAAATGTCTTGAGGCTGCAGATCGATCGGCGCAATGCCGTCGGGGTTCACGGAGGGCTGCGGCGAAACGTGATCATAAAGGCCGCCCGGTTCGTCGTAGGTAAGAATAAAAACAGAATCCTTCCACGACGAGCTCGTCATCAAGGCGTTGATCAAACTCGCCGCATAGGCGGCGCCAGTCTGCACATTCGTGCCCGAACTCGGGTGCTCATCTCGATTGGAAAGGTATCCGGTCTCAATAAAGGCGACGGACGGAAGCGTGCCCGCTTGGACGTCGGCAAGGTATTGCGATACTGGCACTACATTGCTCGGCAATGGATTCGGAGGCGTATAGGTTTGAAACTGCGTCAAGTAAGTGCAGGCTCCTCCATTTGAGGCTGCGGCTGCGGACGCATCGTGGGCCACCCCCCCTTTGGGGACCAGGGAATCGCCAGGAGTAGTTGAACAGACGTCGTCGCTGTAATAAACCTTCCAGCTGACACCGGCCTTCTGAAGAGCCTCGAATATCGTCGGAGCCGTGAGCGCGTGGTCATCCGCTGTGTTGGTTCCGGGAGGATAGACATAGCCCTGCGATGTGGCCGCGAACAGGTACATGCGATTCACTTGCGTGCGGCTCATCACCGGGGAGAACCAGCGGTCCGAGGTGGCAAAGTTCGAAGCCATGAAATAGTAATAGTTCAAATCGCTCCCGTCGTAGAAGCCCATGGCGCGGCGACCTTGCGTATCGGGATAACCCAGATCTGTGGCGTATTTCCCCGCGTTATAGGCGAAGCCATCCAGCGTAGCCGTGGGACCAATCGGTTCGCTCAAACTCCAATCAATATGGCTTTCATCCCAGGAAGGGCTGAGATTATCGATGCACTCGGTCGCGACATGGAACGCGGAAATGGGGGTCGTGCTGCCCCCGTTCGCGGAATAGCTAGGGTTGGATGCGTTAGCTGGCAAGCCGTCAAACTGCTGAGCAGGAAATCCATTTGCCGCCCAGTACTTGGAGAGTTCTCCGAAGTAGGAATCGAACGAGCGGTTCTCCTGGGCCATGAAAACGATGTGATTCACTGACTGGAGACTGCCAGGCGCCTTCGTCGGTGTCGGCGGCGGTGTGGTTGGGGTCGTGGTTGTTGTCGTCGGATTTGAAACCAATCCCTGACATCCGAACAGCGTCAGCAGCGTCAGCAAAGAAAGAATCAATCCCGCAGTTGAGAGCCAACAGGGCTTTTGCATGATCACCTTTATTTTTGAAAGCGTTTTAAAAAGTCCGTGAAGCTTAGTGGCTGAGATTGGATGAATGTTTGGGTCGGAATGTTGGTCTGGAAGTGATCTCAAAAAGCGTCGCCAACGCATTGAGACATCGGTGCTTAGCGGTTTTGAGAGCAGCGCAGCCCGTTTCGGCCTCGTGCCATTTTTCGGGTCCTTCCGGTCGGTGCTTGTGTGTTGTGCGAATTGCTCTCCACACGCGGTGCAGACGCTTCGAAGGGAAAGTCCCAAGGAGCATTACCGCCTTAGCTAATGGCAGGTAAGTTTCTAGCCCAAAAGTTCATGCACCATCGAGGCTTTACAAAGTTTATCTCCCGCTATAAGCTGCCTTCGATTTCGAGAAACTTTGTCCCAGAAAAAGTTTGTCCCAGAAAAGTTTCGTCGGAGATACATCTGCATCGATCTGTGATTTCGATCACAGATCGGTGACTCTGTGGTTGCTACAGTTCTGCCAAAGAACGTTTGTCCCAGCAAGCCTGTTTGAGTAGGTTCGTCCCAGAAAGTCCCAGCAAGCCTGTTTAAGCAAGGTTCGTCCCAGAAAGGTTTGTCCCAGTTAGAAAGCTTGTTCCGAGGAATCTACAGGCGCAGCGAGCCTCCCTCGTGAATTAGCTGAGTTTCAAGCACGACCTCGGTCCCTCCGCTCCTGAGGAAAAATGTGTGTCGAGAAGCTGTATGCAGCAGCTCTGCTGCTGTGTGTAACGAGTGTGTGTTCAGCCTCAACGTATGTAGTTCCCACCACCACCTTGGCGGCGCAAACAGCGAATAACACCAGTGCGTCGAACAGCTTTACCAGTCAAACCAACGGCAATGCTGGCCCCGGCAACGTAAGCAAGGTGGACGTGCACTCATTGCTCTATTCGGGCGCGAGCACCAAGGTTTATGCGCACCTGATGCTATGGTTCGGAGGCTCGAACCACATGAACGTGGGCTACAGTTCCACCGATCCCGTACAGGTCCACAACCAGATCACCGACATGATCAGCCGTGGAATCGAGGGCGTCATTCTTGATTGGTATGGCCCGAACAATAGCATCGATGACGCCGCAAAACTCGTCATGGCAGAGGCTGAGAGCCATCCCGGCTTCACCTTCGCGATCATGGTGGACCAGGGCGCAATCCAGTGGTATTCCTGTTCCGGGTGCACGCCTCAGCAGGCGCTCGTGAGCGACCTGCAATACGTTGAGCAAACCTACTTTCCGTCTCCGGCCTACATGAAGGTGCAGGGGCGTCCTGTTGTCACGAACTTTGGCGTTGACGACTCGTACACCGTGGATTGGACCGCGGCGGGTGCAGCGCTGTCTACCCAACCTGACTTCCTTTTTCAAAACAGCAACGGATTCACTCATGTAGTGAGCGATGGCAGTTATTCCTGGGTGATGCCCACTACCACCGATTACGGGATGAGTTACCTGACAAGTTTCTATGCCACAGGAATGCCCTTGACGACTGAGGAGACGGTAGGCGCGGCGTACAAAGGTTTCAACGACTCGCTTGCGGCATGGGGATCAAACCGCATCATGGGTCAGCAATGCGGCCAAACGTGGTTGCAGACATTCTCGGAAATCAACGGTCTTTACAACTCAGGGAATCAATTGCCCGCCCTGCAACTGGTAACCTGGAACGATTACGAAGAAGCCACCGAGATCGAATCTGGCATTAACAACTGTTTAGCTGTATCTGCCGCAGCATCCGGAAACACGCTGAAGTGGACAATCGCCGGAAACGCGAACACGGTCGATCACTATGTTGCTTACATCAGCACCGATGGACAGAATCTGATGCGCCTGGCAGAGGTGAGTGCAGGTACCAGCGCGTTGAACCTGTGCAGCTACTCGGTTCCCAATGACACCTACAAGTTTTTTGTGCAGGCTGTGGGGAAGCCGACGCTAAACAACCAGATTTCTGCGCCAGTCACATTGACGTCCACCTGCGTAGCGCCACAGCCGCCAACTCCCAGCCCGACCCCGACCCCAACCCCAAAGCCGGCCCCGACTTTGGCCTTTGGGACCAATCCCTCTTCCTTAACGATTTCCTCTGGGGGCACGGGAAATGTGACGGTGTCGGCAACTGCTCAATCAGGCGCTTTCAACAGTGCCATCACCCTGGCCTGTTCCGGATTGCCCAAGACTCTCGCCTGCTCGTTTGCGCCCGCTTCCATTACTCCCGGTAGCAGCACCGCCAGTTCCGTTCTTACCGTTGCCGCCGCGAGTGTTACCGCTACGAACCACCGCGAACGGAACTACCCTGTGCTCGCTACCTGGCTCTTCAGTTTCGGTCTGTTCGGTGTGACTCTGATCGGAAAGGTGCAGCGGAAGCGCGTGGTCACCGTTCTTGGAGCCTGTGCCCTGGCTGCGATGATTGTCGGCCTCACGTCGTGCGGAGGAGTCAGCACCGGTGCGGCCAACATTGCCAGCCCCGTCACTCCCGCTCCGGCGGCTGCTAACTATACCGTCACCGTTCAGGGGACTGCCAATTCCGTTCAACTGTCCACCGTTGTGACCGTTACCGTGAAGTAGGAAGTCGTCGGTACCGTTCCAGCCAGTATGGAGAACCGCGGAGCGTCGGGCCCAGCCCAGCGAATTCCGTGTCATGAGACGCAACAATAGCGATTTCGAGGGCATCCAGCTGGGCAGGCGCCGGAAACGGGAGACAGATTTGAGGGTCTGCACTCGTTGCTGAAGCTCGAAGTGGCGAAGATATTTCTGCACGACGTTTGGCATGGTCATGCGCAACGCCGCCGAGAAATTTTGTGTAGCCATCCGTTGTTGTTCCTCGGGATTCCGCAGCAAGTCCATGACGCACTCGGCAAGGCCTTGCGTACTTCCCGGGGGATAAAACTGGATTGCCAGCTCTTCGCCCTGCGCCATCTGGCGGAAGTCCGGCAAATCAGCGGAAATCATCGGTACACCGTAGGCGCAGGCTAAGTGAGCCACACCGCTGCAGCCCGTGGACGACGAATAGGGCATGACCGCAACGGTCGAGCTTTGGAATAAATCGGCCAGCTTATCTTCGGGAACATAGCCGCGGAATTCGATGCGAGGGTTGCCCGTGCACTTCCGCCTGACCGATTCTGTGTAACCTCTGGCTTGGGGATGATCTCCTCCGGCAATCACGAGCTTCGCCTCAGGCAAGCAAGCCGCAATCTGGTTGAACGCCTCAATCATGAGTTCCAGACGCTTGTAGGTTCCCCACTTTCCGAAAGCCAGGATCCGATGGATCGGGTTTCCGCGTCGTGCAAAATCGGGGAATTCGGGCCGGCGCGCCAGAATCCCGTGCGCTCGCAAGTGAACATTATCGCTGCCGTACTTGTCGTTCAGAATCTTGCGATAGCCCGGCATCAGGACGGACACCGAATTTGAGAGCAAAAGCATGCGCGTGGCAACGGCGCCCGCAAAGCGGTACAAGCCCTCGTGTTTTACTCCCGCGTCCTTGAGTTCTACGGTATCCATCAGGTGATGCAGGGTGACATGCGTATAGCGTCCGCTCAAACGAGCGAGCAGCGGGGTCATAAGGCCGGAGAAAGCCACCAGCGGGTTGCGTCCGAACGTGCTGAACAGGAGATTGAACCAGACCACGTCGGGTTTCAACTCGTGCAATATCTTAAGCAGATGGATCACACTGCGTGGGTCGTCAAATGACCAGCAGCGCAGCACATTAAACCCTTCGGGCTCAGCGTGCTCCGGCGGGAGCTGATCGGCCAGCACCGTAAGGTTGAGGAACGGATTGCGCTGCAGCTGCTGCGCGATATGAAAGCCATATTCGCTCAATCCTCCGGTGCTTGGGGGAAAAGTAGTGACCAGGCAGATTTTCATTAGACTCCCGTCTTGTTAGCGCTTAGGGTTCGATGTGCTTTCAGGAGAAGATGTTGGCAGGCATCGGGCAGAAAGAATTTGATTCAAAGGTTCGGAGTTTTGGATGGCGCGATGCCGCCAGCGCACTGCAGTTGAAGGTCTGCAGGTTCTACATCCGGATGCGGAAGAACTTCAGAAATCGTTTGCTTGATCTTTGCGGTGATTTCTTCCAGCGAAACCGGCGGAAGAATTTTCATGCCGCGGACTAGCCGACTCAATGCGATATAGGAGTCTCTATTCTTGCGGACGAACTCCAGCGGATATTCAGGTTTCCGAATATGCGCGACTTCCGGATCGGCGTCAACAATGAAGGCGATATCGGGCCGCGGAATCAAATGCAATAGCAGTCGCACATAAAGACGGATGAGCCGCGAACTCAGGGGAAGATTCGCGAGTTCGTCGTAAATGTAGCGGTCGAAGATGATGAAGTCGCCGCCAACATCGCAACTTCCTCTCACCGCCATGCGAAGACTGTAAGCATCGAGCAGATAGAAAAACAGCCGGATCGCTATCACATACCAGGATGTGACGTTTTTATCGCGGCGGCTAATGGGCTTGTCGGGCCTTCCAATACCTTTGTCGCCCTTGAAAGCTCTAAAACTCAGGTGTTCGCGTAAGCCGGCGAACACCACGATGTCATCCCAGAAAGTGTAGAGATTGGCGCGAAGGCCGAGCTGCTGCAAGTGGTGCTGCAGAGCTTTGATCTGCGTGCTCTTGCCGGCCCCATCGATTCCTGAAAAGCTAACTACTTTTACGTTGTCCAGTCGCATGACGAGTGTGGCGCGTCTTGACAGCCGCAATTTCAAAACCTTTAATGCGCACCCGGCGGTCGGCTGGGCGTGGCTTCGGTAAGTGCAATTACTGTTCCCACCGCAGCTCCGGCTGCTACGATCGCACCCACTTTAATCACCAGCGTCCGCACGCGCCGCTGTTTAGCTGGAGCGATAGCAACCCCCGCAGGCTCGGCCGCCGTCACGCCCTTGGTCTTTGGCGCTTCTGCCGCGGCAGTGCCCACTGGCCGCTGAGGCTTCTGTTCCTGATCTTGCGCCGCCTGTGTGGTTCCTGACTGCCCGGACGGCGCGGCAGTTGATTGCGAAGAGCTGGTTTGTGACGAAGACGTATCCTGCGCCTTCGTCCAGGCGGTACCTGGACTGTCGGGGAGCTCGGAAGCCGCAACGACTTGCGTATTCCGCGGAGCGGTTGGCTGCGCCTCCTGCGCCAGAATACTGGCAGGGAGCCACAAAGCCAACGCACAGCCTATCGTGTAGAGAAAAGACCCATTGAGCGGACGCATGGTGATCTCCGTATATGACTAGCTGGCCTCTTTAAGGGCTCCCATATCGCCAAAGACGTTGGCGTACCAGGATGAACCCTGTGTAACCCCTTCGGCCGGAACAGCATTGAAGCTGCGCACGGCTTCTTCGGAGGTAGCAAAGGCCTCGAACACGCGGGCTACTCGCATCAGTTCGAGAACGACCTCCGATTCCGGAGACAGAGCCGCCAACTTCAAGTCTCCATCGCGCTTCATCGCCTCTTCCAGGCAGTGCAGCATCATTTCAACACCAGCGCTATCCATGTAGCGGACTTGGGAGCAATCGAACACGATCCGCGGACGATGGATCTCAAGTAGCGGCTGCATCTCTTGCATAAAAGCGCGAACCGCCGCTGAGTTAAGCTGCTCTGGTATTTGCATGACGACTACGGGCCCACTAGTTAACATTTGTCCACCCCATTCGAAATTTTGACTTCTTAATTAAAAACCACAATCCAAAACGTTCAGCACTACAGCTACCGCGAACCTTCCTCTGCCGGCGCGAACTGTGCGCCTCCTAAACCAAACACGACGGGCGAATGACGATTTTTTTCCTTGCGAGCAACTCTGTTCCGCCGGACCACGCATGGATCAGAAATCTCCAGCGTCACATTGCGCTCAAGATTCAGCAGGTTATTGCCGTCCACAATCGAGTGCGATAGATCCAGACCGATTCCGACATAGCTGTTCGCCAGAATTGAACTATCTTCCACGACAGTTCCGTAATCGACCTGGCAATTACTTTCAACATTGGTGCAGCGAGTGATCAGGCACTGTGCCTCTACCCTCGAGCCGCGTCCGATATAAGCCGGAGCAACGATTCGAGCGTCCCGATTCACCTGGGCGCTCTCGTCAATCCAAACTCCCGGCCTGATTTCTGATGCCAGCGGGCGAAGCCGGCAGCGGGAAGTAAGAGCGTCGACCACGAGCCGGCGCAGGTCCCGCGGATGCTCCAGTCGATTCATGTAGCCACGCACCCAATAACGCGCGGGATGCGGATTTCGCAAAGCCGTCAGCAGATCTTCGCCTTCCGCGAAGCGGACGCTATCGACCATCCATACGTCCAAGGGCCCGTCATTGTTGAATGCGCGCGTGACGGCGTTGCCTTGCTCGCGGTGCGATTGAAGGAAGTCCGACAGCAGGTCAAATTCGACGTAGGCGCTGGCTCGCATCACCAGGACGGCTTCGCTCTCGGTTCCTGCGTCAGCCGCGAGCTGCTGTGCGGCCGCACCCCAAGGATCTTCCGTGGAGTGAAGCGTTACATTGCTGAAAGCATCGACGCCAGCATTCGATGCAATTGTCGCATCCGCAAAAACGGAAATCGTGTCGACCTCGTTGCGCCGCAGCTCATCCATCACCCGCCCCAACGCGGAGCGACCGAGAACCTCGACGCAGGCTAGTGGAGTGTTTCGCTGGGGCTGCTGCGGTGCTCCAATTGGGAGTTCGGGTGACGCGAGGCCACCGCCGTCAAGCTCTTCCCGAATCTCCGGCCCTACAATGACGATTGCGTTTAACACTCCGAGTCCGCCTTTTCCTGGTTGCCCTGATTCATTCCCTTGCCCTGTGAAGCGTCGACAACACTACTTCGCCAGGCTTAACATTCCAGTCGCCTGACCCTGGGTTTGGCTCTTCGCGGAGCGGCGCCGTATTTTCGTCTTGGGAAATAACAGGGCGCGCATCTTCAATTTCGCTTTATGCAGCTGCGATTTCGAATTGCCAATGGAGCAATCGAGCAGCTGAGCGATTTCGTGATGCTGATATCCTTCCACTTCATGCAGGGCAAAAATCGTTCGGCAGCCTTCGGGAAGTTCCTGCAGAGCGCGACGCAACGCGATGCGATCAACCACACCTGAGAGTTCCGGGTCGCTCTTGCCGAAATCGCGATGCAAAGAAGGAGATTCAGAATTCACTGGCTCGTCCAGGGAAATCGTCGGTGGGGACTTGCGCCGGCGAAGCTTCATGAGAACCGTATTCACCGCCACGCGATACAGCCAGGTCGAGAAGGCGGCATCTCCACGAAATGAACTGACCGTGCGGAAGACTTGCAGAAAAGCTTCCTGCGTCAGATCTTCTGCTTCGGCCACGTCCTTGGTCATGAGCAGGCACACGGAATAAACGCGATTCTTGTGTTGCTGGAACAAAGTCGCGAAGGCTTGCTCGTCGCCCGCCTGCGCGCGCTTTACCAGGTTAATCTGGGAATCATCACGGCCTTTTACGGTTGCGGGAATGACGTTCGCTTCTGTCGCAGAAATCGCACAAGTTGCCACGTTTGGTCTCCTTTTTCTATCAGGTACCGAAAGTCGCCCATCGATACTGCCGCGAGCATCGTTAGACTAAAAAAAGAAGCGGCAACCTTCTATCGGGTCACGCCTGTAAAGTGTTGCAGGATACTCTGTAAGACCGTTGTGCATGCGCCTAAAAAACCAAGATCCGCGCCGGGCGCGGATCTTGAACTACTGAGTTCCTTGCAGGAAATTAATTGCATTCGTAGTGCAACAAACCGATTGACATTCCGCTTTTAATAAAGGTGGAATTCAACTTCCACGCTGATCTGGACATCGACCGGTTTGCCATCCTTCAGCGCAGGTTGAAAACGCCACTGTCGGACGGCCTCAAGCGCTTTGGCATCGAGACCAAGACCTAGACCGCGAACCACTTTAATGTCCCGCGGACGTCCCGCTGCATCGACAATCAACCAGAGAACGCAGGTTCCCTGTTTCTTGGCTCTGCGAGCCTCTTCGGTATAGTCAGGATCGGGAGCAGAAATCGCTTGTGGCGCCGAGATGCCGCCGCCCACCTTATAAACTCCGCCGCCAATACCGCCGCCGCTGCCAGCGCCGACGCCAGGCCCGTGGCCTACGCCAACTCCGCCGCCCGAGCCCGAACCGATGCCACCGCCCGAACCAGTTCCATTAGAAGGTGGCGCCGCCGGCATCACCACTGCCGCGGAAGTTCCAAGGTTCAGCATTTTGTTTTCAGCTACGTGAACCTGAGGAGGAACCACGACCGTAGGTTCGACGGCAAGCTTTGGTTTTGAATTCCGCAAGACAATCGCGGGCGGCGTAATCTGCTGCACCGCGAGCTTGGGCAGTCGTCCCTTCGGAGCCGGGAGTGGATCGTGATCGCCACCGCCGCCGCCGCCGCTGATCTCTTTCTTCGCGGTGGGCAATGCGTAGGTTTCCGGCGAGGGCGCAATCAACGTCACGTGTTCCCGCTCTGCAACCTTCTGCACAACCTGGTGACCGAAAAATGCGCCGCTGATGAGAAGGCCGATCACCGCAACGTGGATGATGGCGGACGCCACAACCCCATTGGCGCGATAGTTGTTGTATTGCCCCCAGATCGCATCGGGGGCGTGAGTTCTCACAACCGGCCTTGGATACGGACGACGCGTGGCGCGCGCGCCATATTGGGCTCTCGACATGGATGGCGGAATCAGATTCAGGGCAGACTCCCCGGCAGAATTTTGATGGCTCGACATGGGCGCTACCTCGCAACCAACAAAAAACGTTGGCCGTGTAAATAGATGCTGGAAAACAATCCCGGGTTTGTAGAGCGGAGGATGTAGTCCAGCATCGACTTTTGTTTAAGAAACATCATGCTCGTATTCGTGATTTATTTGAAAAACAAATGGTGGGATGAAGCTTGTTCCCACCATTTGGGCAAGTCGCAGTTTCCTGCGACCGGCAAACATCGACGACCTGAAGCTGATGTCATAGGCGGCCGGCAAGCAGAAGCACCAGCACGACTACGACGATGATTCCCAGGCCTCCGCTCGGGTAATATCCCCAAGACCGGCTATAAGGCCAGGTGGGCAGCGCGCCCAGCAACAGCAAAATCAGCAAAACTAAAAGAATCGTGTACATGAAGTCTCCTTGCGAACAAGTTTTCGAACACTAGTTGGCCGCTGGTGCAGTTCCGGCGCCTTCGCTCCTGCTGGTTTCTCTGCTCTGGCCGGAATATTTTCGAACTGCAGACAAGAACGGCTCGCTGACCGAGGTCGGCTGGACCTTACCGCTTAAAATTTCCGCGAAGGGGACAAAGTTCCCGTACAGCAGGCGGGTTTCGTCTTTGTCTTGGCTGATTGCCGCCCCACTCAGATCGATGCCGGCAAAAAGGCCACGCGCACGCGAGTAAGTCAGCACTTCTGCATTCATCTTGATATCGGTGTCTGCGGCTGCGTCGCGGCCAACCGGGCCCGCTGCGGCGGATGCGTCAGCACCCAGTTTGAACTTGCTGGACAGCAGATGTTGCATGCCCTGATCGTTGGTGACGATCATGACTAGGTCGATTGCCTGACCACCGAGTTGCAAGCCCCAGCTTCCACCCGTAATGGTGAGCGGTGCCGGAGCGCTCCAACCGGTTTCTGTCCTGCAGGTAGCGACGCCTTTGCCATGGTTACCGCCAAAGCCGATTGCAATCTTCACCATGGAGGGAATGACGGCGATGCACTTGGCATTGCGCATGACTTTGTCAGGAATCGCCTTGTCCGGAGTCGCCATAATCTCGTTCAACACTTTCGCCGACTCGTCAATTCGCTTGGCGATGTCGGATTGGTCCTTGTCGGCGGCCCAACTCACGCCCATCAAGGTGGCACAAATGCTCAAAGCCAGGAGACATCCGGGTAGTACGAACGAAAGTCGTCTCATTTTGGTATTCGTCCTGTTCTGTGCTCCGCACGAGCACCTGCTATGCTTCCGCGAGAACAAAGCTATCCTCTGGCTGTTGTTGGTTCTATCCAGCGTAGGCAGTAAACAGGGGCAGATCTTTCCCCAGAAATTACAGAGGGACCGCAAAATAGGCATTACGTGAGGTTTTTTACCCCAATCGTCTACAGGTTTCACGGTATTGTGGCAGTCGGCCCGTCCATCTAGTCTGCAATCTCTACTCGACACAACGCCCCCCAAGCGGGTGCTGATCCTCTGGGACGGATCGGCACCTGCTCCTTCTTCAAAAGCAAAGCGTATCGACCATAGGAATGAGCCTCTGTGCTTGCCTCGTTCGGATGTCGAAAACCCGTGACGCCGCAGCATCATCCAAAGTAGCTAACTCAACTCGGAGGAAACAACTATGTTGTACTGGGCATTAGTGTTCCTGGTCGTGGCGTTGATCGCCGGGCTATTCGGGTTCACCGGCATTGCCGTCGCGGCAGCCGGAATTGCAAAGTTGCTGTTTGTGGTTTTCCTGATTCTGTTTCTGATTTCGCTGGTCGTGCATCTCGGAAGGGGACGTACTTCGGTTTGAACGATACTGATCATCAGGGCGCAGGGTTTTAGGACCCTGCGCGTTTCCTCAAGCTTCGGCTACCCGTGCAGGCTTTGCCATCCTCGTTCCGCCAGCTCCAGTCGGAATCACTGCCTCTACGACGGATCCAGTGGTGGACGATTGCACGTCGATCCGGCCTCCAAATTCCGCCAGCCGTTCCCTCATTCCCGCCAGTCCGATGCCGAGGGCTGCGCCTCCGCGAAATCTGGTTAAGATTTCCTCCGGAATTCCCTTCCCGTCGTCGGCGACGCTCAAGCGGACCGACCCGTCGCGACACCTAATTCGAACATCCACTGCGCGGGCGGCCGCGTGACGGTACACATTGGTTAAACTCTCCTGGAGAACGCGAAACAACGCGATCTCGACCTCTCTGGGCAGCCGCTCGATTGGTTCCTCGATGAGCAGCGATACTTTCACCTGACTTCGTTTGCCGTATTCATCCACATACCAGCGTGCCGCCGACAGGAATCCTAACTCTTCCAGCAGAGGCGGATGCAGGAGATGGGAAATCGTGCGTACTTCCTGAATGGCATAATCGGTAAGCGCTAGAGTCTCGCCAATCAACTTCGGCGCGTCGATCGGACTCGCCGCTCCCAGACGGCTGAGGTTGATCTTGAGTCCGGCGAGAAACTGGCCCACGCTGTCATGCAGCTCGCGGGCGATGCGGCGACGTTCGGAGTCTTGCATCTCGAGAATTCTCGCGCTCATATGGCGGTAAGACTCCGCATTTGCCCGTATCCGCTTCTCCCTGGCCTTGGTTCGGGCAACCTCGCTAATCAAAAACCGAAAGTTATAGGCCAGCATGATTGTGACCACAGCGAACGCCACGCCCAGCATCAGGACGTTTCGCTTGAACAAATAATCCCACTCCCACAGTCTCTGATCGAGCAGTGCCACTTCTTCGTCCTGCATGGCTTTTACGATGCGTTCGATTTGGTTCTCCTGATCATCGATTTTTCCTTGCAAGGACTGCTGTACGGGCGAAACAGATCCGCGCACTCCCGGCGATGCCCGCTTGTTCTCGAGGAGAGCACTCGCCTGCTGCAACATTGGCTCCAGTTGCGCCAAACGTTCTTGCTGGCGGGGATTATCAGTAGTTAGTTTCCGCAGGGTCTCAATCGTTTGTTGTGCTTGCTGCAGAGAGCGCGGACGCGCCTGATTCTCCGGTGTGAGCAAATACGAAGTCTCCTCCTCATGAGCGCGCATGATTTCTAATTGCAGGTCGTTGAGCTCGGAGCGTACCTGATAGGTATGAATGACCCAATCCCGACGAAGTACAATCCCGCGCTCGGTGAAATGGGCGACTGCGCCCAGCGCACTAATCATGAATACCACCAAGACAAGGGAACCGAGACGGATGGCGTTCGGCGACAAAGCGTGGGTTCGCGGGTGCCCCGGATCCAGGTTCGTCGTCATTCTCGCTCCATTTCCTCCACGATCGTGAATAGGTCCCGGAAATGAATACCAGCTCGAAAATCAGAAAAAGGCCCGCTCCACGATTTCCAGAAGACGGGCCTGCGAGTCACATCAAGCGGCGGACGCTACTTCGATGAAGTTGCTTTCTGGTGCTTGACCTCCAGTTCGTTCACCACTTGCTTGACGTTAGGGACCTGTTCCGCCAGTTTCTGGACTGAGGCGCGCTGATTCTGAGATGGAACATTCCCTTTCAACGTGACCACACCGTTGTCGACGTGATATCGCACGTCATTTTTCAGCCGGTGCTGCACCAACATCGCGTCCAGATTTTTGTCGATTCCGGAGTCGAGGTCAGAATCCACTTTCTTGGCCGTCCGTTCGTCGCCGTTGGGGCGCACTCCGATCTCGTTCGATACGACTTCCGTACCTGCAATGGACTTGGCGATGGACTCGGCTCGTCCCTTGTCGTCGTCTGTCTTGACGTTTCCGCTGAGAGTGACTACCCCTTTGTCTCGGTCTTGGCTGACGCTGACATCGTTCAAACCGGCCTGGTCCAGGGCATGGCGAATGTCGTTCGAAACATCGGGCGCTTTCGATCTGTCTGAGCACGCCATCGTTACCGCGATGGCGACCGCTATCAAGAGGACGTAAATAGGTCTAAGTGATTTCATGGTTCTCCTTTTCGGCTTTGCTTGCACTCGTCGCTGCCTTAGTGACGTGTGAGTCGACTTCTGCCGACACACGTATTCTCCTGAAGAAGCATCTTCCGGGTGCGGTCATTGAACAATCGAATGGAATAAGTAGGGGTTTGCGGAAAATCGCGAAATGGACCGAAAACGTAGGGGTGATCGGGTAAGTGGACGACGGCCAGGGGCAGCTTCCAAGGCGGGCAAACTGCAAAGTCCCGTCAAGGGCCGCCGTGTGCAGTCACTCCTCTCTTAACATTTACATGAGGACAAGGCCGCCGCCATTCTTCTTCGCTGCAGAATAGAGGGGGGCCGGAGACGAGCGAAATCAGTGAAAGTGTGTAAGGGGAAAGAATTAATATCCTAAGCATCGGGGCTCGACTTCGCTTGCAACCGGTTCGCGCCAAGATCTCCACTCGCCGTTAGCCGATCTGCTATCGCATTGCATCCAACCTTGAATCGAATGGGGTTGGGACTACAGTTCGCGTGGCTCTTGGTGTTGGCAATTCCGGTGGCATGCATGGCGTGGACGGTGACGCATGAAGAGGTCTTTCGCGAGTCGCGCCAGTACTGCCAGCGGGAATGTACGCAGGCTCGGTCCGTGTTCCGGCGCAAATTCTTCTATTTATTTACCTGCGAATATTGCTTCAGCCACTACGTGGCGGGCGGCGTGTTGCTGATTGCGCGCTACAAACTGCTTTACGTCGACTGGCGTGGGTATCTCGTAGCATTCTTTGCGCTGGTGTGGGTGGCGAACCAATACATGAGCATCTACAACCGGCTGCGCCTCGACATTAAGCATGAGCAGGTAGAAATCAAAGCGGACGAAAAGAAGGTTGACGGAATGAAGGTGGAACCAAAGGTTGGCGATCGCAAAGCTGCCTGACAGTCGCATCCGATCATTCAAACGGAAACGGGCACCCTTAACTTTTCCGATCTTTGGGAAGGGATGACAACCTCGACAATCGTACCGGGGTTGGCATTGGCTAACCGCAAACTTCCGCCGAGTTCGGTCACACGCTGGCGCATTCCCCCAATCCCAACACCCAGGCTGTCTGGACGTAATTGAATCACTTGTTCTTCGATTCCTTTACCGTCATCGCGCACCGTCACCTTGATCGCCCCATTGCTTTCCGCCAGGCTGATTGAGCCGTTGTGCGCGCCGGAATGGCGAAACATATTGGTCAAGGCCTCCTGGATAATGCGGAAAATTGCCGTTTCCAATTCCGGCTTCAGCCGGCTTAGATCGGGTGGATCAACTTCCAGGCGAATCTCGATTCCGCTGCGCTCGGTTAAACCTTCAAGATACCAGCGGAGTGCAGAAATGAGTCCCACCTCATCCAGCAGAGGAGGGTGAAGAAGATGGGAGATCGTCCGCACCTGTTGGATGGCGCGATCCACAAGGTGGCTTGCGTCCGCGGACGCTTGCTTCATGTAAGGGGATGAATCTTTCGCGAGAATTCCGTCAACGATCATCTTGGCGGCGGCTAACTCTTGCCCCAAACCATCGTGAATTTCGCGGGCAATGCGGCGCCGTTCTTCATCTTGCATGGTCATCAGTCGACCGGAGAGCCGCCTCAGTTCCGCCGTTCGAACATCGACCATCCGTTCCAGTTCGATGGCGCTGTCACGGATAGACTGTTCCAACATTTTGCTGTCATGGATGTCGGAACAAGTTCCATACCACTTGAGGATGCTCCCTTCGGGATCTCGAAGCGGAACTGCCCGCGCGCGGAACCACCGGTATTGCTGGTCCACGGCTCGGATACGGTATTCGGACTCATACGCTTGCCCAGACTGTACACAGCGCATCCACTCCGCCAAGCTTCGTTCTTTGTCATCAGGATGCAAATATTCCAGCCATCCAAGTCCCACTGCGGAACCGGCCGCAGCGCCCGTATATTCGTAAAACCTGCTGCTGATATAGTCTCGCGCGCCATCTGCTTGCCGGCTGAAAATAATATCGGGAGCGGTCTGCACGATGGCATCGAGCTCCTGGTTCTTCTGGGCCAGATCCGCATTAAGGCGCTGCAGCGCTACCGCCTTATGTTCTAGCTCCAGAGTCCGATCCGCGACCCGCTGCTCGAGTTCGTTATTCAGCCGTTCCAGTTGCAGCTTTTTCCGGTGAAGTTCCGCGAACACTCGAACTTTTGCCCGCAAGACTTCCGGGACAATCGGAACAGAAAGATAATCGACCGCCCCGTGCTGGTAGCCCTTGAGGCGATCGAGATCGGTCAAATGCACGGCGGAAACGAAGATGATTGCAGTCTTCTGAAAGCGCGGATGCTGGCGAATGATCTCAGCGAGTTCGAAGCCGTCAATCTCCGGCATGCTTACATCCATCAATACGACGGCAACATCTGTCTTGAGCAACTTCTCGAGAGCATCCTTGGCGGAGGTCGCCTTGATGAGGTTTTCCCCCAGGTCGGCGAGGATGGCTTCGTAGCTGAGCAGTTTGCCCGGCTGGTCGTCGACCATGAGAATGTTGACTTCTTCGTGGACGCTCATCATCCTCTCAAGAACGCGCGGTACGGGGCGCGCCGCATCGCCTGATCTCGCACCTCGAACCGCTACCTACCTGTGCAGCCACATACGCAGCGCCGAAAGCAGCTGCTCGGTGTTGACCGGCTTGGCCAGATATTCCGAAGCGCCTGCTTCCAGGCACTTTTCGCGATCGCCCTTCATGGCTTTCGCGGTCAGCGCAATAATCGGAAGCCTACGGAACGAAGGATTCTGCCGGATTACTTGCATGGTTGCATATCCGTCCATCTCGGGCATCATGATGTCCATCAAAACGATGGCGACATCAGGAGTTGACTCCAGCATCGAGATGGCTTCGCGGCCCGTTCCAGCTGTCAAGACCTGCATTCCGCGGCGTTCCAGCACGCTGCTGAGAGCGAAGATGTTGCGCATGTCGTCGTCGACGACCAGCACTTTCTTTCCGATCAAAGCCTCGTCGGACCGGTGCAACCGATCCAACATCTTCTGTTTTTCTTGAGGAAGATCCGCCACCACACGATGCAGGAAAAGAGCAGTCTCATCCAGCAGCCGCTCGGGCGATTCCACGCCTTTCACGACCACACTGCGAGCCAGAGTGTGCAGGCGTGCATCTTCCTCAGGAGAGAGCTCCTTCCCGGTAAAGACGACGACCGGCAGATCAATCGCCGCAGGAATATCCCGCATGCGCTCCAGAATGTCGAAGCCACTCATATCGGGCAGTCGCAGGTCGAGCACGACGCAGTCGAACGACTCCTGGGTGACCTTGTCCAGCGCCTCACCGCCCGTGGCTGCAACCGTGACATCAATGTCGTTGTAGCCCAGCAGCTCGCGAATACTCAACTGCTCCGCAGGATTGTCTTCCACGATCAGAAGCCGCTTGCGACGCGGCGCCACATACTCTTTGATGCGCGATAGCGCCTGTTCGAGTTCTTCCGGATTGGACGGCTTGGTCACAAAGGCAAATGCACCTCGCGCCAGGCCGTGACGCCGGTCCTCATCGAGAGTCAGCATTTGCACGGGAATGTGCCGCGTGGCCGGATCTTGTTTTAAGTGATTGAGGACGGTCCAGCCCAGCATGTCGGGCAGGAACACATCCAGGGAAACCGCGGTAGGATGGAACTCGCGAGCCAATGCGAGTGCCTCCGAGCCCCGCAACGCTACCAGCACTTTGAATCCCTTGTCCCGCGACAGATCGCAAAGGATGCGGGCATAGTGAGGGTCGTCTTCGACGATGAGAAGCACCACATCGTCAGGCTGCAGGTTATTTCGGTCGTCGGCAATCTGCTCGACCGGATGTTCCGACACGACGATGTTCGAAAGCTGAATCGGCATATCGGTCGACGCTGACCTTCGGTCCCCAAAAGTCAGTTTCGAAGCAGTCGGTCCAACATAAGTCAGCGGTAGATACAGCGTGAACGTGCTGCCTTGGCCGGGCGTGCTGCGCAACTGGATTTCGCCGCCCAGCAGGCTGGCGAGTTCGCGGCTGATCGCCAGGCCCAACCCGGTGCCTCCGTATTTTCGGCTGGTGCTGGCATCTGCCTGTTGGAAGGCCTCGAAGATGATGCGTTGTTTATCGAGCGCGATTCCGATGCCGGAATCGGTGACCTCGAAGGCGACCACCGACGCCGCACCGCTGAGAATCGGATGATCCTCGCTCCATCCTTTCTGCGCGACCGATACCGCCAGACGTACCGAACCGTGCTCGGTGAACTTGAACGCGTTCGATAACAAATTCTTCAGCACCTGTTGCAGACGCTTCGAGTCCGTCACCAGGCTGCGAGTGAGATGCGGATCGGAATGCACCTCGAACGCAAGCTTCCTGTTCTCCGCTTCGTGCCGGAAGGGCCGGGCCACCATTTCGAGCAGGTTGGCGAAGAAGACTTCCTCCGCCTCCACCGACACTGTGCCCGACTCGATCTTCGACAGATCGAGAATGTCGCTGATCAGATTCAGCAAGTCAGTTCCCGCGCCGTGAATGGTGCGCGCGAACTCAACCTGCTTGGGCGTCAGGTTGTGATCGGGATTTTCGCTGAGCTGCTGGCCCAGCACCAGAATGCTGTTCAGCGGGGTCCGCAACTCGTGCGACATGTTAGCCAGGAATTCCGACTTGTACTTGGAAGTCAGCGCAAGTTCTTTTGCTTTCTCTTCCAGTGCGCGGCGGGCCTGCTCGATTTCCTGGTTCTTGCGTTCCACTTCCACGTTCTGCTCGGCCAACTGTTGTGCTTTTTGCGCTAGCTGTTCGTTGGTCTGTTGCAATTCTTTCTGCTGGGTCTGAAGTTCTGCGGCCAGCTGCTGCGACTGTTTGAGCAGGCCTTCCGTCTGCATCGTGGCCTCAATGCTGTTCAGCACGATGCCGATGCTGGCGGTCAGTTGCTCGAGGAAAGCCAGGTGCGACGCGGTAAAGGCATTCAACGAGGCCAGCTCAATCACTGCCTTGACCCGGTCTTCGAAGAGCACGGGCAGGACGATGACATTGCGGGGAACCGATTCAAATAATCCGGAGCGAATCGGAATTGTTTTTTCCGGCAAATCCGCAATCAGCATACGGCGCTTTTCTGCCGCAACTTGACCAATCAGTCCTTCGCCGATCTTCAGGCGGCGCAGGTGCCCGCTCTCGCCGTCGTCGGCAAAGGCCGACAACATCACCATGCCTGCAGATTCTTCCGTTTCCATCTGGTAGATCACGCCCTGCTGCGCGTTCACCAGCGGTGCGAGCTCCGAAAGCAACATGCGGCCCACGGTCGCCAGATCGCGCTGCCCCTGCAACATTCCGGTAAAGCGCGCCAGGTTGGTCTTGAGCCAGTCTTGCTCGGTGTTGCGATCGGTCGTAAGGCGGAGGTTATCAATCATCGTATTGATGTTGTCTTTCAACTCCGCCACTTCGCCGCTGGCTTCGACTTGAATGGACCGAGTCAAGTCGCCTTTCGTCACGGCCGTTGCGACTTCCGCAATGGCGCGGACCTGGTTGGTCAGGTTATCGGCCAACAGGTTCACGTTGCCCGTCAGGTCTTTCCACGTGCCTGAGGCGCCGGGCACGTTAGCCTGGCCGCCGAGGCGGCCTTCCACACCGACTTCGCGAGCGACTGTCGTGACCTGATCGGCAAACGTGGCCAGCGTTCGAGTCATGTTGTTGATGGTTTCTGCCAGGGCAGCGACTTCGCCCTTCGCATTCACCGTCAGTTTCTGTGTGAGATCTCCGTTGGCGACCGCTGTCACAACCTTGACGATACCGCGCACTTGCTCGGTCAGGTTGACCGCCATGACGTTGACGTTGTCGGTGAGATCCTTCCACGTTCCGGCGACGCCGGGCACTTTCGCCTGGCCACCCAGCTTGCCATCGGTGCCGACTTCGCGCGCCACGCGGGTGACTTCGGCGGCGAACGCGTTGAGCTGGTCCACCATTGTGTTGATGGTGTTCTTGAGTTCGAGAATTTCGCCTTTCACGTCGACCGTGATTTTGCGCGACAAGTCGCCGCGGGCCACAGCCGTCGTCACTTCGGCGATGTTACGCACCTGAGCCGTAAGGTTGCCGGCCATGGCGTTCACGGAGTCCGTGAGATCTTTCCAGGTACCAGCAACGCCCGGGACGTTTGCCTGTCCACCCAGGCGGCCTTCGGAACCGACTTCGCGGGCCACGCGGGTGACTTCGGCGGCGAACGAGCGTAACTGCTCGACCATCGTGTTCAGCGTTTCTTTCAGCTGCAAGATTTCGCCGCGCACGTCCACCGTGATTTTCTTCGACAAGTCGCCAGTAGCAATTGCCGTTGCCACCTCAGCAATGTTTCGAACCTGACCAGTCAGGTTGCTGGCCATGAAGTTCACGTTGTCAGTGAGATCCTTCCACGTTCCCGCGACTCCAGGCACCTGCGCTTGGCCACCGAGTTTTCCGTCGGTACCGACCTCGCGGGCCACGCGCGTTACTTCGCCGGCGAATGCGTTCAGCTGGTCCACCATCGTGTTGATGGTGTTCTTGAGCTCGAGGATTTCGCCTTTCACGTCGACCGTGATTTTGCGGGACAAATCGCCGCGGGCCACAGCCGTCGTAACTTCGGCGATGTTTCGCACCTGGCCAGTCAGGTTGCCGGCCATGGAGTTCACCGAGTCCGTGAGATCCTTCCACGTACCGGCGACGCCCGGCACCTGTGCCTGTCCGCCGAGTTTTCCTTCGGAACCCACTTCGCGGGCCACGCGGGTTACTTCGGCTGCGAACGCGTTGAGCTGGTCCACCATCGTGTTGATGGTTTCCTTGAGCAACAGAATTTCGCCGCTCACGTTCACCGTGATTTTCTTCGACAAGTCACCGCTAGCGATAGCGGTCGATACCTCGGCAATGTTACGTACTTGGCCAGTCAAGTTGCTGGCCATCGAGTTCACGGAGTCGGTAAGGTCTTTCCACGTTCCGCCGACGCCGGGCACGAGTGCTTGTCCGCCGAGTTTGCCGTCGGTTCCGACTTCGCGGGCCACGCGCGTAACTTCTGACGCGAATGACCGCAGCTGATCCACCATCGTGTTGATGGTGTCTTTCAGTTCGAGAATTTCGCCTTTCACGTCGACCGTAATCTTGCGCGACAGATCGCCGCGGGCCACGGCCGTTGCCACTTCCGCGATGTTACGAACTTGTCCGGTCAGGTTGCTGGCCATGAAGTTCACGTTGTCGGTGAGATCCTTCCACGTTCCGGCGACGCCGGGCACTTGCGCCTGGCCGCCCAACTTTCCTTCCGTTCCCACTTCGCGTGCCACGCGCGTTACTTCGCCAGCGAATGCGTTGAGCTGGTCCACCATCGTGTTGATGGTGTTCTTGAGTTCGAGAATTTCGCCTTTCACGTCGACCGTGATTTTGCGCGACAAATCGCCGCGGGCCACAGCCGTCGTGACTTCGGCGATGTTACGCACCTGGCCAGTCAGGTTGCCGGCCATGGAGTTTACCGAGTCGGTGAGATCCTTCCACGTTCCGGCGACGCCGGGGACGTTGGCTTGTCCGCCCAACCTTCCCTCGGTACCGACTTCGCGAGCGACGCGGGTCACTTCGCCAGCGAACCGGTTCAGCTGGTCGACCATCGTGTTGAGAGTTTCTTTCAACTGGAGGATTTCGCCGCGCACGTCGACCGTGATCTTGCGCGACAAGTCGCCGCTGGCAATGGCCGTTGCGACTTCCGCGATGTTTCGCACCTGGCCAGTCAGGTTGCTGGCCATGAAGTTGACGTTGTCAGTAAGGTCCTTCCACGTACCGCCGACGCCGGGCACTTGCGCCTGGCCGCCCAACTTTCCTTCCGTTCCCACTTCGCGAGCCACGCGCGTTACTTCACCAGCGAACGCGTTGAGCTGGTCCACCATCGTGTTGATGGTGTCTTTCAATTCCAGAATTTCGCCTTTCACATCGACCGTGATCTTGCGCGACAGATCGCCGCGGGCCACAGCCGTCGTGACCTCGGCGATGTTACGTACTTGGGCCGTCAGGTTTCCGGCCATTGCGTTCACAGAGTCGGTGAGATCTTTCCACGTACCGGCGACGCCGGGCACAACCGCCTGGCCGCCGAGCTTACCGTCCGTGCCGACTTCGCGGGCTACGCGGGTCACTTCCGATGCGAACGATCGCAACTGGTCCACCATCGTGTTGATGGCTTCTTTGAGCTGGAGAATTTCGCCGCGCACATCGACCGTGATCTTGCGCGAAAGGTCGCCGCTGGCCACGGCCGTGGCGACTTCCGCGATATTGCGCACCTGGCCAGTCAGGTTGCTGGCCATGAGGTTCACGTTATCGGTGAGGTCTTTCCAGGTACCGGCGACATCGGGCACTTGCGCCTGGCCGCCCAACTTTCCTTCCGTTCCCACTTCGCGCGCCACGCGCGTCACTTCAGCCGTGAACACGCCCAGTTGCTGAATCATGGTGTTGACGAGATTCGCGGACCGCAAAAACTCGCCTTCCAGGGGACGGCCGTCGACATCGAGGCGAACGGTCTGAGTAAGATCGCCCTGCGCAACTGCCGCGATGGCGCGGGTGACCTCGGCTGTGGGGCGGAGCAGGTCTTCCACCAGCGTGTTGACCGAGACTTCCATCTCGCCCCATGCGCCTCTGGATTCATGGAACCGCGTCCGCTCTCGCGTCTTGCCTTGCTTGCCGACTACCTGGCCGACGCGTTTCAGTTCCTGCGCCATGTGCTGGTTGGCGGCGACAATGTCGTTAAACGTGTCGGCCACTTTCCCGGCCAGTCCTACCCACGTGCCCGGCAACCGCACGGTGAAGTCTCCATCGCGCATGCTCTGCAGGCTGGTCAGTATGACGGTCAGGTCAAGGGATCCATCGGAGTCCTTCGGTTTCCCATTGTTGGCTTTCCCTCCGTTGTTCTTGGCCATGGAGGGTGGAAGGTTTTCAGGACTGTTCGGCGCAATTTCGTTAAGCGAGCTTCTTTTCATGGTCTCTCCCGAAAAAAAGAGGAGTAGTGCGAATGGTGATGCTGCGTCCGGCAACCAGTCTTAATCGAATCGGATTGATGCGCAGGCATATCGCTTTGTCGACGACTGGTCGAGCACACTTTGGGGAGGTGCGAATCTCAGCAGACACAGGCAAGCAAGAGCGCGCCCCGGATCGCGTTCGGGCTGCCTGAATTTCTACCCTTTATTGGTACCACGAACCCCGGACGACCGAACCTAAGGTATTTCCTGTAGTAACCCAGCCGGGAGGACCCATCCCTACTGGTGTTTGCGTGATTTAAAGTCGAACCCGCTTCAGGCGCAACCTCTTGAGCCGCTTCAATCTCTAAGCAAAGCCGTCGGACACTCGGCTGGGGCTTGTCAAGACCACGATGATTCCACCGGGATGGGCGTAAAAACTGAAAAATGCAAGGTGAAATCTATTTTGAATACTACTTACAACATCAGCATTGTTATCCCCGCTTACAACGAGGAGCCCCGATTGGGCCCCACTCTCAACCGAGTTTTGGATTTTGTTCGCCGGCAGGGCTGGGACGCCGAAGTGATTGTAGTCGATGATGGATCTCGCGATCGTACCGCCGATCTCGTTAGAGAGTATGCCCAGAACAATGCGATTTTGCGTCTAGTTCAAAATGAGGGCAACCGCGGCAAAGGCTACAGCGTGCGCAACGGAGTGCTGAATGCGCGCGGCAGCATCGTCCTGTTTACCGACGCGGATCTATCCTCTCCCATCGAAGAAGCAACGAAACTCATCGAAGCGATCGAGGCCGGTGCGGACATTGCGATCGGATCGCGTTGGATGCGAAGCGAGTTGCAAACCAAACGCCAATCTGTGGCCCGACAGGTCCTGGGCAGGGTCTTCAATCTGCTGCTGCGAATAGTCCTCAGGCTGGATTTCAAGGACACCCAGTGCGGGTTTAAGGCTTTCCGGCGGCGAGCCGCATTGGCTGTCTTCCCTCTGCAAAGAATCGAGCGTTGGGGTTTCGATCCAGAAATTCTTTTCCTCGCCGATCGAGCTGGCTTCAAGACAGTGGAAGTGCCCGTGCGCTGGGGACACGACAATGGAACCCGGATCAATCCAGTTGCGGACGGGGCACGCATGGTCGCCGATATGCTGCGCATCCGTTGGTACTCGGTATCTGGCAAGTACGCCGACAGGGTGGGAGTTAGCGTGGCGCGCACGGCGAATGCGAGCCAGCGTCCGCGTACCTGAACCGACCACAAAAGAGCTACGGGTATTCAGCAACTGAACTAGATACCTGACCTGATGCCGGAGCTAGCGACGCATCTCTATGCTCGATTGAGTGGAAAGTCTAACCACTTCAGGAGTGACGAAATGAAGCGAACGTCCGGTTTTCGAAGTCTTTTAATGGCCGGCTTTCTAGTGCTGGGTTGCGGAGCGCTGGGAATGGCCCAGGATTCGCCCGCGCAAAATCCTGCCTCTGACAACACAAAAATGAATCAGCGGGATCGGAATCCCAACGAACCGACGGCGGATCAGCAGCAGAACAATCGTTCGGACCGTGACATCACGCAGCAGGTGCGGAAGGCGATCCTAGCAGACAAAAGCTTCTCCACTTATGCACACAACATAAAGGTAATTACCCAAAACGGCCAAGTCACGCTGAAAGGGCCGGTCCGCTCGGAAGAAGAGAAGCATGCCGTCGAAGCCAAAGCCGCGGAAGTTGCTGGCGAGGGCAAAGTCAACAGCGAATTGACGGTCAAACCGAAAAGCGAATAATTCAAAAACCAAGGAGATTTCATCATGGCAGGAAAAAATACAGCTGTGTTCGGCATTTATCCGTCTTATGCAGGCGTTGAAAACGGCGTAGACGCCTTGCGATCTGCGGGATTCAGGAACGAAGACATTTCTGCTTTGTTCCCCGAAGGCGCGGGAACGAAGGAATTTGCCCATGAAAAAAACACGAAAGCGCCAGAGGGCGCGACCACCGGCGCCGGAACCGGTGTAGTGCTGGGTGGCGCAATGGGATGGTTGCTCGGCATCGGCGCAATAGCGATCCCTGGATTGGGGCCGTTCATTGCGGCCGGTCCGATCATGGCCGCATTGGCCGGGGCCGGAGTTGGCGGCGCAGTTGGCGGGATCGCCGGAGCGCTGGTTGGAATGGGAATCCCTGAATACGAGGCCAAGCGCTATGAAGGGCGCGTTAAAGATGGTGGAATTCTACTTTCGGTTCACTCCGACAATTCTGACTGGACCAAGCGGGCGAAAGAAATCTTGAAACGCACGGGCGCTCAGGACATCTCATCCACCGGAGAAGCCGGTTCCGATGATAGTTCCGAAAATGTGCGACTGCCCCGGGCGGTATAAGCTGGCGGCAAACTTGGCTTGAGCATCGGGGTTGCCGGCAACAGTTTCCACACTGTTGCTCGGCGCCCCGAATTGCGTGTTAAGGAAATGCTAGGTTTGGAAAGGAAAAAGATCATGAAGAGCGACGATAGCGCGAAAGGAAAAGACAAGAATACATTTCTAACCGACATTAGCGAGATCCGCCGGCGGGCGCGTCAACATATTGAGGAGGGCGCGGTTACCGATAGTTACAAGGGCGACCGAAAAACTGTTCTACGCGTGCTCAATGAGGCGCTGGCCACCGAGATCGTTTGCGTGCTGCGCTACAAGCGCCACCACTATATGGCCAAAGGAATTCATTCGCAGGCGGTGGCGCAAGAGTTCCTCGAACATGCCGCCGAGGAGCAAGAGCACGCCGACCAAATCGCCGAGAGAATTACGCAACTCGATGGGGAGCCGAACTTCAATCCTGAAGGCCTGCTTACGCGCAGCCACTCCGAATACGTAGAAGGCGAAAGCCTCATCGACATGATCAAGGAAGATTTGGTTGCAGAACGGATTGCCATCGAATCCTACTCGGAAATCATTCGATACCTCGCTGACAACGATCCGACCAGCCGGCGAATGATGGAGGAGATCCTAGCTAAAGAAGAAGAGCATGCCGAGGACATGAAGACTTTGCTGGAAACCATCGCCCGGGAGGAAAGGCACGAAGATAGAGCCAAGGCCAGTTAACGGACAGTTGCTTTGCCTAGCCAAGCCTCGCAGGAAGCTCACTCTCTTGGATGGTGGATGATTATTCCCGAGCGATGGGAATTGGCAGGAGGTGAACCATTGGTCCGCTCCGAAAACTCAATGACTTCCTCCAAATCCTCCATCTTCATCGCAGTTGCCCTCGCGATTGCGATGCTTTATTTTGGGCGACAGATTTTCATTCCCCTGGCACTGGCGCTGGTTCTCAGCTTCTTATTGACACCGCTGGTTAGTTTGCTGGAACGACTTCATCTGGGCCGGGTTCCGGCCGTAATGGTCGTATTGATTCTTTGCTTTGCGCTGACCGCCGGCATGGGCTGGGTAGTGGCCGGGCAATTGCTGGACATCACCGGGCACTTTCGCGATTACAAAGCAAACCTCGAGGCGACATTTCGATCCCTCCGCGCCCCGGCTGCCGGAGCGCTTGGTCAAGCAACCGCAACTGTCCGGGAGTTAAACAAAGAATTGTCGGCAGCCCCGGGACAACCGGCCGGCCATTTGCCGGACGATAACGGCAAGGCGCGCCCCACTCATCCCGTTCCAGTTCAGGTGACTCCGCCACCTTCGAATCTCCTCGCCGACCTGCGCGCCCTGCTCGGCCCCCTGGAGGGCCCGGCGGAAACGGCCGCAATCGTAATTATTTTTACGGCGTTCATGTTGATCAAGCGGGAGGACCTGCGTAATCGCCTGATCCGGCTCGGTGGTCAAGGTCACTTAACGGTTATGACACAAGCGCTGGACGATGCCAGTCAACGCCTCAGCCGGTATCTCCTGCTGCAATTTCTGGTGAATTCCGGATATGGAGTTCTTTTCGGAGTTGGTTTGTACGTTATTCGGATACCTCATGCGCTACTCTGGGGCGCGTTGGCCGCGTTGCTGCGCTTCGTACCATATATTGGCACGCTGATCGCCGCGGCATTTCCGGTATTGATGGCTCTGGCGGTGTTTCCGGGCTGGCAGCACGCGCTGCTGATTGTTGGCTTATTTCTGATTCTTGAAGCAATCGTCGGCAATGTCATTGAACCATGGCTCTATGGTTCTCACACCGGAATTTCTTCGATCGCCATCCTCATCGCCGCCGTTTTCTGGTCGATGTTGTGGGGTCCAGTCGGATTGATTCTGTCAACGCCCCTGACTGTGTGTCTGATGCTTGCAGGACGCTATGTCCCGCGTCTCGGCTTCCTGGAAGTTTTATTGGGCGACGAGCCCGTGCTCAGCCCTCAGGAACTTTTCTACCAGCGGCTCCTCGCGATGGATCAGGATGAAGCCAGAAATATCGCGGAGGTGCAACTCCAAGAGAAATCCCTGGAAAGTCTTTACGAGACCGTTCTGATCCCCGCGCTCCGATTGGCGGAGGAAGATCGCCACAGGGATGCTCTGGGGGACCGCACCATCGAATTCGTCTCGCAAACCACCCGCGAGCTGATCGATGACTTAGGCGACCGCATTGCGCGGGAAAAGTCGGCGCGGGAAATCATCAGCGGAGCGCCCTCGAATACAGGCCTTGCCGACAGGAATATTGTTTGCGTCCCCGCAAGGGACGAAGCAGACGAACTGGTCGGGATGATGTTCGCTCAGATTCTTCAACAGGCTGGCTTCGGTGCTACCTACCTGGCGATTGGAACCGTCAGCGACATGCTGGACCAAGTCGAAAAGGGGGGATACGGTATTGCCTGCGTCTCAGCACTTCCGCCCTTCGCCGTGGGACAGGCGCGTTCGCTTTGCAAGCGGTTGCGCGCGCGAGTTCCTGATCTGGCAATCATTGTAGGACTGTGGGAATTTGCAGGCGGCGTTCCCAAGGCCCAGGAACGCGTAGGAGCGAGTTGCACCGACGCCGTCGTCACGTCTTTGTCGGAGGGGCTCCTGCAAGTGCGGAGACTGTCCGAACTCGGCAGTGCCGCTACTTCGGAGAAGTCGAAGACGTCGGGAGAAAACGACAAGGCTAGTGAGACTGGGACTTGGCAGAGCAGGGCTGCTTCTTGAAAGTGGACGTGATTGTTTCGAAGCGGCCGGCCACTCAGAGGCTTCAATCGATTGAGCTCGGTTAATCAGCGTCCTTCTTAAAGACGTAGAAATTCTTTTCGTCCGCCAAGGTCTCGATTTCAATCCCGTTTGCAGACGCCCCGCGATGTACAGCCGATCGCAGATTCGCCAATCCGATCGCAGCTCCATCCAGGGGAATTTCCAGCGCCGAGCCCGCGGGCACTGTTTCCAGCTCTTCCAAAATGCCCTTCACCAGGTCGTGATGCTTGCCACGCCTGCTTTTCCTTAGGGAAGAAAGTGCGACCTGCCGGTACTTAAGGGAGAGCGGGGGATTGGATTTTCCAGTTTTTGCCATCCTGCCTCGATTTCGACAAACAACCATAGCAAAATATAATAATTGTGTCAATAAAACTATACTATTATATGTATATTATACTATTATATCTAGCAAATTACAATGGTTCTTATGATGGTGCGGATTGCATAGATGAATTCAATATTATTACCATTTTTTAGTGGAACGCTTATGCTCAACCTAATAGGAACGACTGCGGGAGGGAACTGGCCGAAACAGGCCTTTGTAACAGGGGTTTCGTAATGCGACTGTTTACGCCTTATGGATACTGAAGGCAGGTTTGAAATGGAGATGCCGCAAAGTTCAACGACTGAAAATGTGCGCCGGTATAGTAGCGCCATATTCGCCGCCATCGCCGCCCTCTTCCTTTACAAATTGCTCGCCCCCGCCCTCGACGGGCAGAACCCTTATCACACCGCCTGGGCAGCAGTGGTGTTTTCGGCGTGGTACTGTGGCGTTGGTCCTTCCCTCTTTGTTATCCTCCTCGACCTCATCGGAATCTGGTATTGGTTTCTGCCGCCGGCAGGCTCGTTCCAGCTGGCAAATCCCCGAGCGGATATTTTCGGAATGCTGGGCTTCGTTGTTTTTTCCGGCTTGATCGTGGCCCTCGGAGAATCGCATCGCCGCTCACTTGCCAAGAGCCGGTTCGCCGAAGAACAACTGCGAAGGGCTCAGGCAGAACTCGAACAGAAAGTTCATGAGCGCACGACCGAGTTAAGGATGGCGAATGACAATTTGAGGGAACTGTCCAGTCACCTGCAGCAACTGCGCGATGATGAACGTAAGCAGATCGCCCGCGAATTGCACGACAGCGTGGGACAGTTGCTGGCGGGCCTGAGCATGAATATTGCAACCGTGCAATCTCAGTCCCACAAACTCGATTCTGCTGCGGCTCGCGCGGTCTCGGAAAATTCGGCGATCGTCCAACAAATTGGCAAAGAGATTCGCACCATCTCCCACCTGTTGCACCCGCCTCTGCTCGATGCAGCCGGGCTTGCCTCGGCTCTTCGCTGGTATATAGATGGCTTCTCGGAGCGCAGCCATATCAAAGTCGACTTCGAGATTCCGGCTGAGTTCCGCCGCCTCTCCGATGACATGGAGATCGCCATTTTCCGGCTCGTTCAGGAATGTCTCACCAACATTCACCGCCACTCCGGAAGCGATAGCGCAAAAATTACGATCCGTGAAGATGACCGAAACGTCGTGGTAGAAATTCAAGACGCCGGTAAAGGCATATCGCTGGAAAAGCAGCTGGAGTTGAGTTCGGGCCGTACTGGCGTGGGATTTCGCGGCATGCGGGAGCGCCTGCGGCAGTTCGGCGGCGACTTAGACATTCACTCCGACAACAAGGGAACCCTCGTGAAAGCCAGGCTTCCTCTTCAACCCGCAGAATCTTCCAATCTGGACGAAGCCAGAGCCTCGTGACGATTTCCTGCAGCTGAGTTTAATCCCGGCAAATGTGCGTAGTGGAATATAAACGGCGAATCACTGCTGGCCATGGCATCTTCTTGCCAGGCTATTCGAGAGGAAAACGTAGGGAGACTGCGGCGCCGGCAGTCTCCCCCAAATGGATGCTTAGAACTTGGGGCCCGTCGGTCAGACGGTGCTTCGTCCCATTACAAAATGCAGGATCAGCGAGATTACGGCGAACACCAATAACAGGTGAATCAGGCCGCCTGCAACGTGAAACACGCTGAAGCCGGTGATCCATGCGATCAGCAAAATCACGAACAATATTGTCCAAATACTCATTTCATTCTCCTTTGCGATCTCGGTACGATTTCGCCTACATCCAGCCAACAGCCTAGCTTCGGGCGACGTGTGTGTCCTTACCTCGCATCTTGTAGCGGCTGGGAAATATATCTGTAGCCAGGTATGCGTGTATATCGGTATGGAAATCACCCCGTGTCCTGCTTTTAGGCCAAACCTTGCGCGCCGGTTGGCAACTAAGAAAGGCTGGGCAGAATTCGTCCATCGCGCCATCGAGCGAAGTTCAAGGACATTCGGAGCGGCGACCGAATTTGTTCCGCTACAGAACGAATCCGGCCGGAGTTCTCATGACACGATTTCTCGAACTTTGTCGCGCGATGATCGGGGCCCTCCTGCTCCTTTTCCTTACCCAGTTTTGCGGCGCTTACTCCGTGCTGACGCACGAAGAGGTCGTAGATCTGTTGTGGAAGGACGACATCCAACCGTTGCTGGCGAGGCGATTTCCCGGAGCGAGCCCGGATGATTTGAAAAAAGCCCACGCCTTCGCTTATGGCGGATGCCTGATCCAGGACATGGGCTACTACCCCTTCGGCAACAAATATTTCAGCGATCTCACTCACTACGTGCGCAGCGGCGACTTCATTGTCAACTTGCTGAATGAAGCCTCTGATCTGAACGAATACGCCTTCGCGCTGGGCGCGCTGGCTCACTATTCGTCCGACAACCTCGGCCACCCCGTCGTCAACCAGGCCGTGGGGCTAGAGTTTCCAAAACTGCGTAAGAGATTCGGCAAAGAAGTGACCTATGCCGATAATCCGAAAGCTCACATTCGCACCGAATTCGGCTTCGACGTGACACAGGTCGCAAAAAACCGTTACACCTCCGACCGCTACCACGATTTCATTGGATTTGAGGTGGCAAAACCTGTGCTGGAGCGCGCCTTTCAGGATACCTACGGCATACCGCTCAGCGACGTGCTGTCGAAGGAAGACCTCGCCATCGGGACGTTCCGACGCGCGATCAGCACTATCATTCCCGAGATGACGCGAGTGGCGCTGGTGGCGAGGAAAAAAGAAATTGTTTCCGAAACTCCAAATTTCAATTCCAGAAAATTCCGCTACTATCTTTCCCGCGCCAATTATCAGAAGGAATGGGGCAGAGGATACCGGCGTCCGGGATTTGGCACCAGGGTGCTGGCATTCGTCTTGAAGTTCATGCCTAAGGTAGGACCGTTCAAAGCGCTCGACTTCAAAATTCCTACCCGCAAGACCGAAGATCTATATATCGCAAGTGTTAATCACACACTCGATAACTACAAAGGCCTGCTCGTTCAGGTCAGGACCAATAAACTTAGCCTCGCCAATACCGACTTTGACACGGGGCGACCGACGCACGCCGGCGAATACGTTCTCACCGATAACGCCTACGCGCACCTGCTCGATCAGCTGGCCAAGCACAATTTTGACCAGGTCACACCGGAACTCCGCGAAAATATTCTGGCTTTCTACCGCGATCCGAGCGCTCCGGTCGCGACCAAACGAAAGACTGCGGCTTGGGAGAAAACGCAGGACGAAGTTCAACGGCTGAAAGTGTTCGTCCCGACTCCGAGTCCCGCGATCGAAGTCACCACCCTTCCCTGAAAACAATTTTGTTGCGGCGAAATCTTTTGTTCTCCCGCTCACGAGCTTTCCTCCCCAACCTTAAGTTCCAGCGCAGCAACTAAGTAAGAGCAAGTGGATTTAACTCTTGCGCCGAGACGCGCATTTAAAGGGAGAACCATTTCATGGCAGACGATATGGAGAAGAACAAGCAGCAGGGTGGTCAGTTCGGACAACAGAGCGGCCAGTCCGGCCAAAAGGGCGGCCAAACCGGTCAGGGCGGCCAACAGAGCGGCCAGCAGCAGTCCGGTCAGCAGAATCCGCAGAAGAAGGGCGGACAGGGCCAGAACGAAGAAGACGACAACATCGGACAGCGTCGCGCTTCCTAGTTGTACATCCAGCTGATCTACGAAGTCCCGGCTCCGGCCGGGACTTCATTTTTGTTTACATGAAATGTTAAAAACCGGAGCCGTGCTCGCCGCATCGCGCTGCATCCTCCCTCCAGATACGGCGACGACCCTAAACGCGTTACCACATTCGATCCGCGCGCCAATACTGAGATACAGTAAGTGTCGAAAATTCCTGGAGACTACATGGACAACAAACTGGCCATCCTGCTCGGCGCGGTTCTATGTGTTGCCGTCTCGCAAGCATGCCTCGCTCAGCAACCGGCTCAGGTTCAACCGTCGACTACTGAGGCGGCTTATAAAGATTCCACCCTGCCTTTGGAACAGCGTGTCGGCGATCTGGTGTCTCGCATGACGCTCGAGGAAAAAATCTCGCAGCTGACTCATGTCGCGGATCCCATTCCCCGCCTCGGCATACCCGGCTACAACTGGTGGAATGAAGGGCTGCACGGCGTCGCTCGCGCCGGAGTTGCTACCGTGTTTCCGCAAGCGATTGGGATGGCGGCGACGTTCGACGAGCCACTAATGCGCCAGATCGGCGATGTAATTAGCACCGAATTTCGCGCCAAGTATTATGCGAACGTTCACAAGGACGGCTCGGCCGACTGGTATAAGGGCCTCACCGTCTGGTCGCCGAATATCAATATTTTTCGCGATCCGCGCTGGGGACGTGGCCAGGAAACTTACGGCGAAGATCCTTACTTGACGTCTCGAATGGGAGTCGCGTTCGTAAAAGGTCTGCAGGGCGACGATCCAAAATATCTCAAGACGGTTGCCACCCCCAAACATTTTGCGGTGCACAGCGGTCCGGAATCCACCCGTCATGCCGTGGACGTAGAAGCTTCGCGTCACGATATGGAGGACACTTATCTTCCGGCATTCCGCGCCACGGTCACAGAAGGAAAAGCAGGATCGGTGATGTGCGCCTACAACTCTCTGAATGGCCAGCCCGCCTGCGCCAACGATACACTCCTCACGCAACATCTGCAGGGAGATTGGCGATTTCAAGGCTATGTCGTATCCGACTGCGGCGCTTTGACTGACGTATCCCAGGGACATCACTATGCAAAAAGCGTTCCCGAAGGCTTCGCCGCGGCGCTCAAAGCAGGAACCGATTTAGACTGCGTCGCTCCGAGTCATCCTGTAACTGTCGATCGCGACGCGCTGCTGCAGGCTGTCCACGACGGTCTTATTCCAGAAGCCGACCTCGACCGCGCCTTGAACCGCTTGTTCATCGCGCGTTTTCAGCTGGGAATGTTTGACCCGCCTTCGATGGTTCCGTACTCCAAAATCGCTCTGGCGGAGAATGACACGTTAGCGCATCGTCAGTTAGCGTTGAAAGCTGCGCGCGAGTCGATTGTCCTGCTGAAAAATCAGGACCAGTTTCTGCCACTGAAGAAAAAATATGGAACCATCGCCGTCATCGGCCCCAACGCGGACAGCCTTGATGCTCTAGTAGGCAATTACAATGGCACTCCGTCGCATCCAGTCACCGTTCTGGCGGGCATTCGCCGGCGCTTTCCGCAGTCGACGGTCGTTTACGTGGAAGGCACAGGTTTAATCGGACCGGCGAGCCAGCCCATTCCTGCGGCCGCGCTTTATACAGATCAGTCCCGCACGAAGCATGGTTTGAAAGCTGAATACTTTTCGAACCCGAAGCTGGAGGACGCTCCGGCGCTCACACGCGTCGATTCGAATGTGAACTTCGTGTGGGGATTTACCGGAGTTTCCCCGAAGCTTGCAAAAAACTATTCTGTGCGCTGGACAGGAGTGCTGCTCCCATCGGAGACCGCCGATTACGTGATTGGCTTCACCGGGCAGGACGGCTACCGCCTGTGGCTCGATAATAATCTGATCGTCGAAGACTGGACCACGCATCGCCCCGCCACGAGCAACACGAAACAACTTCACCTGGAAAAGGGTCACGCTTACGCGCTCAAGATCGAATATTTCCAGACTGTTCGCGGGGCCGAAGCCCGACTGACGTGGAGCATTCCGGGCCGGCAGGAACAGCAGGCTGTCGATGCCGCCCACAATGCAGACCTGGTGATCGTTGCCATGGGGCTGTCGGCGCGCGTGGAAGGCGAAGAGATGAATGTGCACACCGAGGGTTTTGCCGGCGGAGATCGAACCAGCCTCGATCTGCCCAAACCGCAGCAGGAACTTCTGGAGCGAATCGTGGCTGCGGGCAAACCAACCGTGCTTGTCTTGCTGAACGGAAGCGCGCTCGCCGTAAATTGGGCGCATGAAAAACTGCCCGCGATTCTCGAAGCCTGGTACCCCGGCGGCCAGGGAGGCACAGCCATCGCCGAAATTCTCGCGGGGGATTTCAGTCCGGGCGGACGCTTGCCCGTCACGTTTTACAAATCCGTCGAGCAGCTTCCTCCGTTCGACGATTACTCGATGGCAAAGCGCACATACCGCTACTTCGAGGGAGAGCCTTTATATCCATTCGGATTCGGTCTGAGTTATACGACGTTCGCCTATCGCAACGTGAAAGTCGACCAGGAGACAGTGCCTGCCAACGGCAGCGTGAAAATTTCGGTCGACCTGACCAACACCGGCGCGATGTCTGGAGACGAAGTCGTGCAGCTATATCTGACACACTCCGGCGTCGCGGGCGCGCCGATCCGCGCGCTGCAAGGCGTGCAACGGGTGCATCTTCCACGTGGCGCCAAGCAAACCGTTTCGTTCACCCTGCAGGATCGCGGCTTGAGTATTGTCGACGAGGCCGGCAAGCGCCGCATCGTTCCGGGCGTCGTCGATGTTTGGATCGGCGGCGATCAGCCGGAAACTCGTTCCGGCCTGCCGAAGACAGCTGGTGCCGCAACCAGATTCACCATCGTCGGCGAAGCTACGCTGCCGGATTAAACGACGTCGTCGCAGGAGCTCAAATTGAGAATGCGATTGCAATTGTTTGGTTCAGCCTTATTCGCTCTGGTCGCCACCGCGAACGTCTTCTCGCAGTCGCCCGCAGCCAGTCCATCTCCGCCGGCACAACTTACATCGGAGCAGGACCACCAGCGCATAATGGATCTGCTTCACATTACTTCCCTGCGGCGCGGCGCAGACGGAGACCCGAAATCACCGAACGCCGCCAATTACGACAAGACCAAGGCCACTCCCTACCCAAACCTACCTGACCCGCTGCTTTTGAAGAATGGCAAGAAGGTAACGACGGCGCAGATCTGGTGGCACGACCGGCGCCCCGAAATCATTGCGGATTTCGACCGCGAAATCTACGGCCGCGTTCCCAAGAACACGCCGAAGGTAAATTGGGAAGTTGTTAGTACAACAAAAGAGATGAATGGCGAAACCCCAATCATCACCAAAAAACTAATTGGGCACGTGGACAACTCAGCGTACCCGCTTGTGACCGTGAACATCGACGTGACGCTGACGACGCCAGCGAAGGCGAGCGGCCCGGTTCCCGTGATGATGGAATTCGGTTTGAGCCCTGAAGTTCTGGCAGCTCTGACTAAACGTTATCCCCAGATGTTTGCCCCCACCTCGGGACCATCGTGGCAGCAGCAGATTCTCGCCAAGGGCTGGGGATACGCCGTCTACATTCCCACCACTGTGCAAGCAGATAAGGGCGACGGCCTCACTCAGGGAGTGATTGGCCTCGTCAATAAAGGTCAACCCCGCAAACTGGACGACTGGGGCGCACTGTGCGCCTGGGCGTGGGGCGCCAGCCGCGCGCTCGACTATTTTGAGACCGACAAATCGGTAGATGCCAAACAAGTTGGTGTTGAAGGTCACTCGCGTTACGGCAAGGCGGCGCTGGTCGCCATGTCTTACGATTCTCGATTTGCCATCGCGTATATCAGTTCATCCGGCGAAGGCGGTGCCAAGCTCTTCCGGCGGAACTTCGGCGAGCAAATCGGAAACGTGGCTGGAACCGGCGAATACCACTGGATGGCAGGCAATTTTCTGAAATATGCCGGCCCGCTGACCGAAAATGATTTGCCGGTGGACGCGCACGAACTGATCGCGCTCTGCGCTCCACGTCCAGTTTTCATCGGCGCCGGAGCGACGCAGGGCGATGGGTGGGTCGACGCGAAAGGCATGTTCCTGGCCGCAGTCGGCGCTGCCCCGGTGTACAAGCTTTTAGGCAAGAAGGACCTTGGAACCAGCCAGTTTCCGCCGATCGAAACCGCGTTGATCGATGGCGACATTGCGTTCCGGCAACATTCGGCGGGGCATACCCCTGCACCCAACTGGCCGACGTTTCTTGCATTCGCCAGTCGCTACTTAAAAGAACCAAGGCCAGAATCGCCGACGCATTGAGCACGCTTACACCCGGGAGACAAAGATGTGAACAATGCCGAGGATAGGCTATTTCTTGTTCGCGGCCTTGATTTGTTGAACCAGCGCGTCGATCTCCTCCGGTGTTAACTTACCTGCGAACTTCGGCATACGGTGTTTGCCGTTAGTGATGATGTCGCGCAGCTCGTCGGCTGAGGTAGCCGCGGTTTTTTCCGAGACGAGCGACGGCCCGGCGAAATGGCGGCCTTCAGCGGTTTTTCCGTGACACTTCGCGCAGTCTTTTTGGAAGACCGGGTTCTTCGTCAAGCCTGCATCCGATGGCGCAGTTTGACCGAATGCCGCAACGAATGCGAACAATAAAACGAACACGAACATGAGTTGGAACGTTTTCACGTGACACCTAGTCAACTCCATAAGCTTTATAGTACGACGGATGACTCAAGCGGGGCCGCCACGCAGAAAAAGAAAACGCCGCACTCCCGATCGGAAAGGAGTGCGGCGTAATTGAGCGGACTTCTATCGACTAGGAAGCTCCTTCCGGAGAATGCAGCACCCGGAAGGAATTGCCACCACTCGACCAGACCAGCAACAATGCGTCCTGGCCCTTAGGCACATTCGCCAGGGCTTCCTTCACATCGCTGGCACTTTGGACCTTGTGGCGATTCACTTCGAGGATGATGTCTCCCTGCTGCAGACCGGCGTTGTCAGCAGAGCTTCCAGGCTGCACTTGTTCGATCACGGCACCGTGGATGTCGCGCGGCGCCTGTAGCTGATCGCGCAGTTCGGGCGTAAGGTTGCTTAAGCCAATTCCCCAGCGCATCTTGCCTTCGCTGCTGGAAGAGTTATCGCTGCCCTCCGCCGAGTGACGGCCAAGCGCCTCCAAGGTGACCGGAATGCTCATGCTCTTTCCGCTACGCAGAACGGTAAGCATGATCTTGGTGCCGGGCTGTTTCTGTCCGACCAGTACCTGGAGTTCGCCCGAGTCGTTGACCTTCTGGCCGTCGATTTCGGTGATCACATCGCCGATCTGCAGGCCCGCTTTTGCTCCGGGCGAGTCGGGATCGACTTGCGTAACCACGCCACCAACCGCCGTCTTGTCGTCAAAGAACTTCGCGTTCTCTGGCGTCATATCCGCGATTCCAATCCCGATATGACCGTGGCTCACTTTTCCGTAGCGAATCAGAGTTTCCACAGTCGGCCTTACGATCTGCGTCGGAATCGCAAATCCCATGCCTGAGAAAGTTCCCGAAGGAGATAGCAGGAAAGTATTGATCCCAATCACCTCACCGCGGGCATCGACCAGCGGTCCGCCGGAGTTGCCGGGATTGATGGCCGCATCGGTCTGGATGAACTCACCCGGCTTCGTTCGATCTTCGACGTCGGGGTTCGCACGATTGATGGCGCTCACGATTCCGCGCGTCACCGTAAAGCGCATTCCGTACGGGTTGCCGAACGCCAGCACGGTTTGACCGGGCCGCACTTCTTTCGAGTCGCCCCATGGAACGCTCGGCAGATCCGTGGCATCCACCTTAAGAACTGCCAGGTCGGTCAAAGGATCGGTTCCAACCACTTTCGCTTTCAGAACTCGACGATTGCTGGTGGTCACGCGAACGTCCACCGCTCCATCGACCACGTGGTTGTTGGTGACGATGTATCCATCGGGCGAAATCACCACGCCGCTGCCCATACCGTGCTCGATCTGGGGTTGGCCGTGCCGCATGTGCGGTCCAAAGAACTGGCCGAACGGGCTGCCCTGGCCGCCGAAGAACTGTTGCATGTCGTCAGGAATCTGTTGGCCAGAAGCCTCCGCTTTAGTTTTCGAGGTCACCGTGACGTTAACCACCGCCGGCGTGACCCGAGCCGCCAGAGTTTCCATCGCCTTATCCAGAGCCAGCAGCGAGCCGACGCTGTCTACATCGAGTGGCGCGGCTGAGGGCGCGGCGACTGCCGCCCGGGCCGCGGTTGGTTTCACGCATTCATAAGTTACGAACGAGCCGACCAGGCCGAGTGCAATGACGGGCACGGCCAGCCGTCGCATCCATCTTTTTGTGCTGTCTTTCAACTGCATTCCTACATTCATGGGTGTTAGTTTCCTTTCGAGATTTTCGTACAACTAATTCGTTAGTTTCTAAGAGCGATCTCTGTCTCTTTGCTCATTCCTTCCAGTTAAGTTTGTTTCGCGGGAATCTTGTTATTGCCGGGATCGGCCACCGGATGCAGAACCATCACGCGCCACAGCTGGATCTGATATACCGGCCGATCCGTGGCGTCGTCCTCGCCGCCTTCAACAATCACGAAAAACGTGTTCGTGAAAACTACCTGAGTAACGTCCGCCTTGTTGAGCCTGGCATTCGTCAGCCCAACATTCGCTTGTCGAACATTTGCCTGCGCAACCATGCTGCCCGCACATTTCGCAGTGGCGGTGTGCTTCCCTAGAACCTTGCCTTCATAAGTCTCAGAGTTGCGATGAACCGGACGCGTGCTCGAACTGGCCCCGACGACGCGGACCGGCTGCGGTCGAAACACGGCCCTCGTTATAGGCAGCGTCGAAAGCGGTGTTCCTGTTGAAGAATTGGCTACCACGGAACCAGCTACAGGACTTGTCCCGTTATCACTGAACGCAACCAGCTTCGGCGCCCTTGAAACACTCAGGACGCAGACAAAGGCGAATCCCGCCACGAGCGACACGGCCGATTTCCAGGTGCGACCACGGCCAGCCGGCCGATTTCCGTCCAGAATCTGCGCCACTCGCAGCGATGTCTGGCGAATTCGTCCCAGCGCCGCTTGTGCCAGCGCGATGCTGCGCTGAACCAAAGTCCGCTCCGCCAGGTGCCTCAGGCATTCCGCATAAGCGCGTGGGCTCGCCGTCTCCGCGATCACCACGTCGTCGCACGCCATCTCGCGTTCCAGCGACACTCGTTTCTCAATCCACCACACCGCGGGATGAAAGAAGAGGAGCGCCTTCACAACTTTCTGCGCCAAGTTCGTCCAGTCGTCCCAGCGACCCAGATGCGCCAGTTCGTGCAGCAGAATCTGGTTCAATTCGTTGGCCGACAGTTCTTGCATCACCCAACCTGGAACGATAACCAGCGGCTTGATAAAACCGACGGCCGTCGGAATATTCACCAGATCGGACGTGCAAAGCGTGACCGGCCGGTTCCCTCGGTTGCGTTCAAGCGTTTCTCGCACGCGAGGCTCTAGCCCCTCCGCATCAATCTCCACGCAACTCTTGCGCAGAAAGCGCAGATGCCACAGGCCTCGGCCAACCCTCAGCAAAGACCAGACTGCAATCACTGCCCACGCTCCGACAGCGTAAAGTGCCCAGGATCCCGGCACCATAATTACAGAGCTAACGGCTTTCGCTGGACTGACCACACGCGACGACCCGGCAACCAGAGGAAGAACCGCAATGGCCATCAGAGCAGAAAACCAAACCGCGAACCGTGTGCCCGAATTCTGCCGCCGAGCCATTCCCAGCACAAGGCCCGCGAAGATCGCAATCAGCGTCCCCTCCACCAGGCAGTCCACGATCTGCAGCGCCGAAGTCTGCGCGAGGGCGTTTAGACCAGCCGCATTAAGGGCGACTGCACTGACATGGAAGGCCTCGATCATATCCGTCACTTGCTCCCTTCCAGCAGCTGGCGCAGGCGAGCCAGTTCTTCTGCATCAATGCTGGTTTCTTCCAGAACATTCAGAGCGAGCAATTCATGGGAGTTCCCGAAGAACCGGCTGACCAGATGCCGCACTTCAAAGCGGGTCGCATCCTTGCGATCCACCAGCGGCAAATACACATGAGCCCGCTTATCTTTCGAGTGCTTGACGTATCCCTTTTTCTCCAGGATGCGGACGATGGTCAGAACGGAGTTGTACGCCAAGGGCGGCTTGGCAGGCAGAGCCTGCAAGACCTCGTGGACGGTCGCCGAGCCCCGATCCCACAGCACATTCATAATGCGCAGTTCGGCTTCGGTTAGAGTTGCCGACTTACTACGAGCCAATGCGTCCTCCTGAGATTCACCGCGTCACTATAGATTTGACGGGAGCGAGCCAGAAACGTCAACTAATTAGTTAGTTGCATTGACTGAATGCCGAGATGCCCGCACCTCCTCGGATCTGTTCAGTTCTGTAAGTTATTCGAGTGCAATAGCTTAGCTAGCGTGCTGCACGAGGTTGGCGACGGGCACCGCGATCCGCTGGGAATTGCAGATATTCTTTGGCATTCCGGTAGCAGATGTCTTCAATCATGCCACCCAGTAACGCATCATCGTCCGGCAGTTCCCCCCGCATCACGTCCTGTCCGACGATATCGCAAAGGACCCGCCGGAAATACTCGTGCCGCGGATAGGACATGAACGAACGCGAGTCGGTCACCATGCCCACAAAACGTGACAGCAGGCCGATGTTCGAGAGAGCCTCGATTTGCTCCGTGATTCCCTGCTTCTGATCCAGGAACCACCACGCCGTTCCGTACTGAAGCTTGCCCCCCTTATTCCCATCTTGTTTCTCTCTATCTTGGAAACAGCCGACCAAAGTGGCGAACTGAAATGTGTCCTTCGGGTTGACGTTGTAAACGATCATCTGCGGCAGCGCGTTCTCGCGCGCCAGCAAGTCGAGGTAGGCAGCCAGATGCTCGCCTTGAGGAAAATCACCAACGGCGTCATAACCCGTATCGGGCCCAAGCGCCCGCCGGGCGGCTGTATTCACATTGCGCAGCGCTCCCAGGTGCAATTGCTTCGTCCACCCCTTCTCCGCGTCGAGCCGCCCAAAGAAAAGCATCATGAACGAAGCAAACTGGATGCGCTCATCTGCATTGACGCTCTTCCCCTTACGCGCCTTCGCGAAGATCGCCGCCGCCACTCGCTCCGAACACGGCGTCGAATAACAATAGTCCAATCCGTGGTCCGAGAGGCGCCCGCCCTGGGAATGAAACGAGTCGTGCCGTTTTTTAAGCGCCTGCAGAAAAGTTGCCAGATTCCGTATATCGACGTTTGCAACCTTCGAGAGCTTCTCCACCCACGGCACAAACTGCTGATCGCCCGCCGCCAGAGCCTTATCTGGACGGAACGCCGGAAAAACCCGTGCCGGAAGATTCGACTTCGCAATTTGTCGATGATGCCGGAGATCGTCGGTGGGATCGTCGGTGGTGCACACAACTTCAACGCGGAATTTCTGCAGGATGGCCTGCGCCGTCAACTCTTTCGAGAGCAGAGCATTCGCCCGCTCCCAGATCGCCGGAGCCGACTTCTCATCTAGCAACTCACTGATGCCAAAAAAACGTTGCAACTCCAGGTGCGTCCAATGGGAGAGCGGATTGCGCAGCGTATAGGGAACGGTTCGCGCCCAAGCCAGAAACTTCTCGTACGGCGGCGCGCCTCCGGTAATGTATTTTTCCGGCACTCCATTGGCCCGCATCGCCCGCCATTTATAGTGGTCTCCCTCCAGCCAGATCTCGTAGAGGTTGGCGAAGCGACGGTTCTCAGCAATGTCCCGGGCGGAAAGATGACAGTGGTAGTCGAGAATGGGCTGATGCTCGGCGAACTGATGGTAGAGGCGGCGTGCTTTATCATTTGATAGAAGAAAGTCTTCGGTGAGAAAGCCGGTCATTGGCACGTGCTCAAGCGGCGAATCCGCGGAGTCTACTCTATGGCAGCAAGCCAAGAATCATATCAGTTCAGTGAACCCCTTGACGGAGTGGGCTTGCGCGATGTGTAGTGTTGCACCAGTGCAAGTCCTCATGATCCCGTGAACACAGGCCCCGCATCCCTCGCCATCGACGGAGCGACAGCTCAGCCTACAGGTCCGTTCGGCCGCCGGCGCTGGCTGATCTGTGCCCTGTTGTTTTTCGCCACCTCCGTCAATTACATGGACCGCCAGGTCATCGGTCTGCTCAAGCCGACTCTGCAACTGCAATTCGGTTGGACCGAGGTCGGCTACAGCAACATCGTCCTCGCTTTCCAGTTCGCCTACGGCGCCGGATTGCTGTTCATCGGAAAACTCATCGATCGGTTGGGCACGCGCAAGGGGTTTTCACTGGCAGTGCTGCTGTGGAGTGTCGCTGCCATGGCTCACGCGGCTGCAAGTTCGGTATTTCAGTTCGCCGCGGCGCGCTTTGCCCTGGGATTTGGCGAGGCCGGCAGCTTCCCGGCCTGCGTGAAAGCGGTGGCGGAGTGGTTTCCCAAACGCGAGCGCGCTCTGGCAACAGGCCTTTTCAATTGCGGCTCCAACATCGGCGCAATTCTCACACCGCTCATCGTGCCCTGGCTCACCTACCGCTTTGGATGGCGCATGGCTTTCATCGCCACCGGAGCTTTGGGATTCATCTGGATCGTAGGCTGGCTTGCGATATATCGGCGCCCGGAAGAAGATAAATTCTGTTCCCCCGCGGAACGGGCTTATATCCAAAGTGATGTTGAGGAGCACACCGAGACAATTTCGTTGCGCTCCATGATCACCCATCGCCAGGCCTGGGCCGTGGCATTGGGCAAGTTTTTTACCGATCCCATCTGGTTCGTTTATCTCTTCTGGATGCCCGATTTCCTGAACCGTAATCTTGGGTTGGACCTGCGCGGCATGGCCTTGCCGCTTTTCATCATTTACAGCGGCGCGAGTGTGGGCAGCGTCGCAGGAGGATGGCTTTCATCCTTCCTCTTAAAGCGAGGGTGGAGCGTCAACGCCAGCCGCAAGACCGCGCTGTTCGTGTGCGCTTTGGCGGTTACGCCCATCATGATTGCTGCGGCCACCAAGAATGCTTGGCTGGCGGTTTTCCTGATCGCCATCGCAGCCGGAGCTCACCAGGGCTGGTCGGCAAATATCTACACCCTCGCTTCGGACATGTTTCCAAAAAGCGCGGTCGCGGCCGTCGTCGGTTTCTCCACGATGATCGGAATGATTGCCGGAATGTTCGTATCCAAAGTCGTCGGCTACATCCTGCAGAGCACCGGTTCCTACGTCCCTGTCTTCGTGATGGCCGGCTTGGCTTATCTGGTCGCATTTTGCTTCGTGCAGTTGCTGGCGCCCCGGCTTGAGCCCGCGAAGATGTGATTTCGACTCTTCCTCATTGGCGATGAACCGGGATCGGGAGCCGCGAACCTGCTGTTTTCGATACACTCTCTGGAATTGGCGAGGAGACTCTTGTGAAGATCACGGATGCCAAGGTATTCGTCACTTGTCCGGGACGAAACTTTGTGACCTTGAAAATTTCAACCGACGAAGGCGTCTACGGGTTGGGAGACGCGACTCTGAACGGCCGCGAGCTGGCGGTCGCTTCTTACCTGACCGACCATCTCATCCCCTGCCTGATTGGCCGCGATCCCTTCCAGACGGAAGACGTCTGGCAATATCTTTACCGCGGCTCGTATTGGCGCCGCGGGCCCGTGACTATGACGGCGATCGCCGCGGTCGATATGGCGCTGTGGGACATCAAGGGCAAAGCGCTGAAGACGCCGGTCTATAACTTGCTCGGCGGGCAGAGTCGAACCGGAGTGCTGGTGTACGGGCACGCGAACGGTCGCGATATTGAGGAGACTGCCGAAGAAGTCGCGAAATACAAAGAAATGGGATACCTTGCTGTCCGCGCCCAGAGCGGAATTCCCGGCCTGCCGTCCACCTACGGAGTTGCCCACGACAAGCTCTATTACGAACCTGCGGAGAAGGGCTTGCCCCCGGAGAACGTCTGGTCGACCGAAAAGTATCTTCTGCACGTCCCCAAGCTGTTCGAGGCGCTGCGCCTGAAGTTTGGCGACGATCTTCACTTGCTTCACGATGTTCACCACCGCTTGACTCCGATCGAAGCGGCACGTCTGGGAAAGAGTTTGGAGCCCTATCATCTATTTTGGCTGGAAGACGCGGTCGCGGCCGAATTGCAGGAGGGTTTCCGCATGGTCCGCCAACACACGACTACTCCGCTTGCGGTGGGCGAGGTCTTCAACGCCATCTGGGACGCTCACATCCTTATCCAGGAGCAACTCATCGACTACCTGCGCATGACGGTCGTGCACGGCGGCGGCTTGACGCATCTCAAAAAAATCGCCGCGCTAGCGGAGATCTATCATGTGCGGACAGGCTGTCACGGCGCGACCGACCTTTCCCCGGTCGCGATGGCTGCCGCCCTGCACTTCGACATTTCGATCAATAATTTCGGAATCCAGGAATATATGCGCCACACGCGTGAAACCGACGAAGTTTTCCCGCATTCGTATTCTTTTAAGAGCGGCTACCTGCATCCGGGCGACGCGCCAGGACTTGGCGTCGACTATGACGAGAAGTTGGCGCAGAAGTTTCCCTACGAGCGCGCCTATCTGCCGGTAAACCGTAAGCTCGATGGCACAATGTTCAACTGGTGACCGCGACCGCGGCATTTATTTCGCAGAACGAGGATCCATGGGTTACAAGCAACTAGATCTCGAGGGGAAAGTGGCAGTCGTTGTCGGCGGCAGTTCTGGAATTGGCAAGACCATTGCGCTCGGCCTGGCGCAGGCTGGCGCGGATGTCGTTGCGAGCGCCCGTCGTATCGAACTCGTAAAGGACTTGGCGAACGAGATCGAATCTCTCGGACGGCGTTCGTTGCGCGTGACCTGCGATGTGGCCGACCGCGCATCGCTGGACAGCCTGCTCAAAGCGTGTATCGACGCCTTCGGAAAGGTTGACATCATGGTGAACGCGGCCGGGATCACCAAGCGCGCTCCAACTCTTGAGTTCTCCGAGGCCGACTGGAACCGCATCATGGACACCAACCTCACCGGCACCCTGCGCGCCTGCCAGGTGTTTGGTCGTCACATGATCGAGCGCAAGTACGGGCGCATTATCAACATCGCGTCCATGGGATCGTTCCTGGCGTTGTTTGAAGTGGCAGCCTACTCCGCCAGCAAATCGGGGCTGGCATCGCTGACCAAGTCTCTGGCAGTCGAGTGGGCCAGAGACGGAGTCTGCGTCAACGCGATTGCGCCGGGATATTTTCGCACTCCGCTCAGCGAGAGACTCCTCGTCGGAACCGGCCGTGGCAACGAAGTGTTGATGCGGACTCCCATGAAGCGTTTTGGCGAACTCGAAGAACTGGTGGGAGCGGCCGTTTTCCTAGCCTCGGACGCGGCGAGCTTCGTCACCGGCGTCATCTTGCCCGTCGATGGCGGCGTACTCGCGAGCGGTGTGAATCAGTGAAGTTTTCACGACTCACGCCACGCTACGCCCCTTCTTGTCGCGAAGCGCTGCCCGCGCGGACGTAACCGCCTGCACTAGTTCTTTGGCAGCTGAACTGATCTTTTGCAGATTGCCCTCGCGCAATGCCGCCCCATCGACCAGGTCCGCGCCAACGCCGAGCGCGAACGCGCCGGCAGCAATGAAGTCGGCAGCATTCCCCGCGTTCACACCTCCGGTTGGAATCAAAGCAGCGTTTGGGAAAGGAGCTTTCAACGACTTGAGGTACTTAGGCCCGCCCACATTGCCGCACGGAAAGATTTTGACCAACCGGACGCCGAGTTCCTGAGCATTCATCAACTCGGTCGGCGTGAGCGCTCCCGGTATTGCTAGCTTTTCCGAGGCCCCTGCAACCGCGAGCACCGACCGCGCCAGGCCCGGACTTACCAGGAACTCGGCTCCCGCGCGAAAGCACGACTCTGCCTGCTCTGCGGTGGTAACCGTACCCGCCCCGATCAGAACCTTGTTTCCGTACTTCTGCGCAACCTCGCGGATCACCGAGATGGCGTTAGGAACGGTCATGGTGATTTCCACGACTGGAATGCCGCCGGCGCAAATCGCCTCGACCGCCCGCGTGGCTTCTTCGACCGAGGATGCCCGGACGACGGGAACAATTCCAATTTCTTCGATCTTGCGAATTACGTCATCAATGGTCATATCGATTGAAGCACGTTCTTTGCCGATTGCAGCCTAAAACCGTTCGACCACAAAGGACACGAAGTTACACGAGGGAAAGCCAAATACCTTAGTGAACCTTCGTGGCCTTCGTGGTTCATAACTTTTCTTACCAGCTTATCGCTCGATCCGAGCAGTCCGCGATTTCATAACCTGCAAAACTTCTGCCAGCGTAGCCATGGTTGTATCGCCGGGCGTGGTCATGGCCAGCGCTCCATGCGCCGCGCCGCACTCCACCGACCACTGCGGATCTTTCCCCGACAAAAATCCGTAAATCAATCCCGAAGCGAAAGAATCTCCGCCGCCCACGCGATCGTAAATCTCCAGATTCTCCCGCACCGGCGCCTCATGAAAGTTGCCGTCACTGTAGCACAGTGCTCCCCAGTCATTTACGGTAGCCGTCTTTGCATTTCGCAGTGTCGTCGCAATCACCGCCATCGTCGGATATTCTTTCACGACGGTTTCAATCATCTGCCTGAATCCAGCCGACTCCAGCTTGGAATGCTGCTCGTCAAGTCCCGAGACTGCAAAACCCAAGGCAGCCGTGAAATCCTCTTCGTTGCCCAGCATCACATCGACCAGCGGCGCCAGACGCCGGTTCACTTCCTGCGCCTTCGCCTTCCCTCCAATCGACTTCCACAGCGACGCGCGGTAATTCAAATCATAGGAGATCACGGTACCCGCCCGTTTAGCCGCCTCCATGGCTTCCTGCGCCACCAGCGGCGTGGTTTCAGACAACGCGCAGAAGATTCCGCCAGTATGAAACCAGCGCGCGCCATCCTTCCCGAAAATCTGATCCCAGTCAACCTCGCCGGGCTTCAGTTGAGAAATAGCAGTGTGCCCACGATCCGAGCAACCCAGCGCTGCACGAACCCCAAAGCCACGCTCGGTAAAATTCAGTCCGTTGCGCACCGTGCGTCCCACGCCGTCGTACGGCGCCCACCGCACATACCTCTGGCTGACCCCGCCCTGCAGCATAAGGTCTTCCACAAGTCGCCCCACAGGATTATCCGCAAGCGCAGTCACGATTGCGGTGTCCATGCCGAAGCAGCGCTTGAGTCCGCGCGCCACGTTGTATTCTCCGCCGCCTTCCCACACGCGAAAATGCCGGGTCGTCGAAACGCGTTCATCGCCGGGGTCCAGGCGCAGCATAACTTCGCCCAGGCTCACCAAATCCCACATGCATTCGCTCTTCGCCTTGATCTTAAGTTGAGCCATGGTCGAGGCTAACCCGGTAAATCTGAATATGATACAGGAGTAGCGCCGGCATCCTGCCGGCTGTCCTGAGAGCCTGCCCTGAGTTCGTCGAAGGGGCGTCCTCGCCCCTCAGCGTTGGTCGAGTTCACCGCGCCGTTAGGGATCAAAAATAAAACCGTTCGAGCCTGTAATAATCAATCCACCATACCGTCTTTAGTTGTGAAAGTGAGCAACTGGAGGCGTACCCTGCAAACCGCACTGGCAGAGGAACGAGCAATCGCACTCCCGGACGAATTCGATCGGGTCTTTCGCACGCACTACGGCCTGGTGTTCCGCACAGCCTACCGCATCACCGGCAACGCCGCCGACGCCGAGGACGTATCGCAGATTGTATTTCTGCGGCTGTTTCGCAGGCACGAAGACAGGCAGATTCTTGAGAACGAAGAGAGTTACCTGCGCCGCGCTGCCATCAACGCCGCCTTAGATGTGATCCGGTCGCGGACATCCGATCGCACGGTTGAACTTTCGGACCTGCCGGCTCAGCCAGCGCACAACGATCCACGCGAACTGCGGCAGGCTCTGGGACGAGCGCTGGCTCAACTCAAGCCACGTCCAGCGGAAATTTTTGCTTTGCGCTTTCTTGAGGGCTTCAGCAATCCGCAGATCGCACGGATGCTCGGTATCTCACAAGTGCTGGTGGCAGTGATCGTCCACCGGACTCGGCAGCAGCTGCGCAGGGAACTGCGCCCGTATCTTTCGCAGCGCATTTCAGGAGACAGGCCATGAAAAATGAAAAGTTCGACCGTTTGCTGTCGGAAATTCGAAATGAACAGGTGGATGACAAGGTCGTCTCCCAAGCCGCCGAGCGGGTGCTGAAATCCATTTCCGGGGCAGCACCATCAGCCGAGCTCAGCGTCCACACGCTTCGAAGCTGTGAAGATTTTCAGGCGCTGATTCCGGCCTATTTGGGGAAACAGCTCGCACCCGCGCGTGCCCTGCTCTTTGAAGATCACGTCCACACCTGTGTCGCGTGCCGGCATGCGCTGGAACGCGCCCGAGACGGAGAACTGCAGACTGTTTGGAAGGTCGAAACCAGGCGCCCACGCTCCATGGCGTGGGGCTGGGCGATGGGCGCGGCCGCAATCTGCGCCGTGGTCATTGCCATACTCGCCTTTAACAACGGCATGCTTCCCAGTCAACGTCCTGTCCGAGCTTCGGTGCAAACGGTGGACGGCTCGCTCTTCACCGGCTCCGGCGCGGAAATGCGAGTGGTTCCCGTTGGCTATCAAATCCGGAACGGAGACGAAGTCCGCACTGCGAAAGGGTCGCGGGCCGTAGTGCGCCTGCTCGACGGCTCCCTGGTCGAGATGGGCGAGCGCTCTGACCTTTCTGTATCCCGCGAGTGGAAGGGCACGACCATTCATCTCGACGGCGGCCAAGTCATCGTCCAGGCGGCCAAACAGCGAACCGGCCGTCTCTACGTCGCGACTGACGATGGTTTGGTTTCGGTGAAAGGCACAATCTTTTCCGTGAACCGAGGAACCAAAGGGTCACGCGTGGCCGTGATCGAGGGCGTGGTCCGGGTTAATTTCGGAGAAAACACCACCGACCTGACCGCCGGACAGGAAGCCACATCCGGCGCCAGCGTCTCGAAAGTTCCCATTCAAAACGAGATTGCATGGAGCAAGAACTCCGCAAAATACCTTGCCCTGCTCGGCGACTTCGCGATCCTGCAAAAACAGTTCGCCGCGATTCCCAGCCCAGGCTTGCGCTATAACTCCGATCTTCTGCCCTACGTTCCCGATCACACCGTGATCTACGCGGCGATTCCGAATCTTGCCAACACGTTAGGCGAGGCCACCCGGCTTTTCCAGGATCGCCTGCAGCAAAGCCCGGCGCTGCGCGAGTGGTGGCGGCAGCAGCACAAAGGAAAGGGTCCAAAGCCGGAAGAGGTGCTGAACCAGATCAAGACGTTCAACAGCTATCTCGGCGACGAGATCGTGTTTGCCGTGGGCAAGGAAGGCGAAACTTACAGTGCCCCGGTCGTCCTCGCGAAGGTAAAGCAGGGCGGGCTCGATACGTTTCTGCAAAACGCAAGCCCCAAACTGAGCTCGAATCCAGCACAAGGTGGGCTGCAAGTGGTCCATGATCCGTGGGCAGTCACTCCAGCCGCCTACCGTCCGCTGCTTGTCTATGTCAGCAATGACCTGATGATCGCCAGTCCAGATCTGTCAGAGCTGCAGCGTGCAGCAACGCGGGTCCAGCAGGCCAGCCCAAGCCACTTTGCTGAAACGCCGTTCTATCAGCACATCGCTCATTCTTACGAGCAGGGAGCGGAATGGCTTTTCTGCGCCGACATGGAACAAATTGTCGCGCACAACGTACAAACTTCTAGCAGCAGCCAAGGCCTGCCGCCAGGGATTGGGGACGTGCGATACCTGACCATGGAACACCGCGATGTTGCCGGCAAGAGCGAGAGCCATGCCGACCTGATGTTCGCGAACGAGCGCCAGGGGGTAGCATCGTGGTTGGCCCCGCCGGCTTCCATGGGATCGCTGGACTTTGTTTCACCCGACGCCAGCATGGTGACTTCAGCCGTAATCAAGAATCCGAGAAGCATCATGGAAGAAGTGTTCAAGATGATCGGCAGCGGCGAACCAAACTTCACGCAGCACCTGGCTGAGTTCGAGGCAAAGACCGGCGTGAACGTGCTGAACGACCTGGCAGCTCCGCTGGGCGGAGAAGTTACCATGGCCTTTGACGGCCCGATGATCCCAACTCCGCGCTGGAAGCTGATCTTCGAGGTCTACGATCCCGCGACTTTGCAGTCGACCATCGCCAAGCTGGTCGACAGCTTCAATCGCGAGGGCAACCCTGAGGGGCATTCGCTGCAGTTGACGCAGCGCCAGCTCGGTTCGAGAACTTACTTCGTGATCACTAGTTCGGGCAAAGTGAATTCCGAGATCGATTACACCTTCGTCGACAACTATCTCATCGCGGCGCCCGACATCAGCACGCTCTCGCGCGCCATTCAATCTCGCGAGGCGGGGTACACGTTGTCGCACTCCTCCACCTTTCAGGCGCTTTTGCCGAACGATGGCTATACCAATTTTTCGGCCATCTTCTATCACAATCTGGGCCCGATCGTGGGTCCTCTGGCCGCGCAAGCAAAATCCAGTGGGGCTCTCACTCCGCAACAGCAGCAGTCGATCGATGCGCTTATAGCAAACTCGTCGCCTGGCTTGATCTATGCCTACGGCGAGCCCAACCGCATCGTTGTAGCCACCAACACCGGCTTCATGGGATTTGATTTGGGTACGCTCCTAACTATGGGCCATAATGGGCCGTTTCTGCCGCAGACGTTTCTCGGCGAGGCTATGCACCATCCGGCACCGCAAACTCAGTGAGTACGACCATACATCCCGGAGCGGCAAGCGGCGCGAGTGAGCAGGCGCCGCCTGCTGCTCCTCTGCCCGCCCTGGTTGACCTTCAGGGTCTATCAGTTCAGTTCGGCAATCGCGAAATCCTGCGCAGTCTCACCGCCTCCTTGCGCGGACGTTCCATCGGCTTGCTCGGTCCAAATGGCGCCGGCAAGTCCACGCTGATCAACACACTTCTTGGTTTCTACAAATCCTCTGCCGGGTCAGCGCGAGTCTTTGGATACGACATTGGAACCGAAGTTCGAAAGATTCGCTCCCTGGTCGGCTACATGCCTGAGAACGACGCCTTCATCTCCAAGATGACCGCAGTCTCGTTCGTCCGCATGATGGGAGAACTTTCAGGCTTGCCGCCTGACATGGCTCTGGAACGAGCTCACGAGGCGCTCTTCTACGTCGGCTTGGCGGAGGCGCGCTACCGCCACTTAGGAACTTATTCCCTCGGCATGAAACAGCTCGCGAAGCTGGCCCAGGCGATCGTTCACGGGCCCAAACTGCTGATCCTCGACGAACCCACCAACGGCCTGGACCCTTCCGCGCGCCAGCGCATGATCCGCATGATCCGCGAAATTCGCGACGGAAAGGAAATGCGGATCCTGCTCTGCTCGCATCTGCTCCGCGATGTCGAGGACACCTGCGACGAAGTTCTGATCCTGAAGCAAGGCCGCATCGCCCATTACTCGAATCTGGACGAAGAGCGCCGCGCCAACAAAAGATTTCTGGAACTGGAGACCTACGGCGCAAACGGCGATTTCACCGAAGCCATCGAGAAGCTCGGCTGTGAGTGCGCGGTCACAGCGAACCGCATGAAGATGATCCTGGCGGATGGAGTGGAGACGCGCGACATCTTCCGCCTCGCCGCGGAGCGCCAGGTACGCATCCGGCGCATGAATTTCAGGCGCGACTCACTCGAAGATATTTTTCTGAAAGCCATGGAAAGCTGAAAGCTAACACGCGTAGCTGATCGGACCGAGGAGCAGCAATGGCGATTTACAGGCGTAACTACAAGCCGTATTCGGGGACGACAACCCCGGAGTGGTCGCGCTTCCTGGTTCTCTTTCGCTATTCCCGGCGCAATCTTTTTCGCTCGAAGTTCATGACTGCGTTTTTCGTGATCTGTTTTTTCTATCCCGCAGTGTGCCTGGCAGTGATCTACGTCGCCCATAGCGCGAGTTTTCTTGCGCAGTTCGGCTTGCCGGGCGGCATCCTCTCAATCGACAACAAATTCTTTTACGCTTTCATTAGTGTGCAGGGGGTCTTCGCGTTTTTGCTGACGGCCTTCGCCGGGCCGGGCCTGATTTCCCCCGATCTCGCCAATGGAGCTCTGCCACTCTACTTCTGCCGGCCGTTTTCGCGGGCCGAGTACGTGCTGGGCAAGTCGTCCGTGCTCGCAATCCTGCTTTCGCAAATCACCTGGGTTCCGGGATTAGTTCTCTTCATCGTGCAGGCCAGTCTTGCCGGCGCGAGTTGGACGTGGACTAATCTTTGGATCGCCGGCAGCCTGGTGCTCTCGTCCCTGCTCTGGATTGCAATCCTGTCCCTGCTTGCGATGGCGCTTTCGGCGTGGGTCAAGTGGAGGATCGTCGCCGGCGCCTTGCTGCTCGCACTCATGTTCTTCGGCGCAGGCTTCGCTCAAGCCATCAACGCCGTGCTGCGAACCGAGTCTGGCCATTTCTTGAACGTTGCCTACCTGATGGAAACGGTTTGGAATTCGCTCTTTCAGGTGGATGCGACGCACGCGATTCCGGTTTCCCAGGCGTGGATCGCGTTGCTGCTGTACTGCTTAATCTGCCTCGCCCTGCTCATGCGCAAAGTCCGCGCCTACGAGGTCGTCCAGTGAACGACCGCATCATCTTCGAAGACGTCTCGAAGTTCTACGGCGAGATCCTGGGCGTGAACCGGGTCAATCTTTCCATCCCGCCAGGCATTACAAGTCTTGTTGGTCCGAACGGTTCCGGAAAGACGACGCTCATGAACCTGATGACCGGCCTGGTCCGGCCCACCCGCGGACGCATTCAAGTTCTCGACTACAGCATCGACGATCCCGAAAACCTGTTTAAGATTGTCGGCTACTCCACGCAATTCGACTCGTTCCCCAAAGGTCTCACCGGATTTCAGTTTGTGTATTCCTATCTGCGGCTTGGGGGAAGGGACTCCCAAAGCGCCGAACAACTGGCCTGGCGAGCCATTGAGCGGGTGAATCTGGTCGACGCCGCCAAACGAAACGTCGCCGGCTACAGCAAAGGGATGCGCCAGCGAATCCGCCTGGCACAGGCCTTGTCCCACGAACCCAAAGTGCTGGTGCTCGATGAACCGCTGAACGGCTTGGATCCGCTCGCCCGCTCGGAGATGATCGCGCTCTTCCGCTCCACCGCCGCGCAGGGCTGTTATGTGATCATTTCCAGCCACATTCTGCACGAAGTCGACGTGATCTCCGATCAGGTCATTCTGTTGAGCAACGGCTACGTTGTGGCGGAGGGCAAGATCCAAAACGTTCGCAGCGAGATTCAGGAACATCCCACCCAAATTCTGATCCGCTGCCACCAGCCGCGCGAACTGGCCGCCAAGATGTTGGAGTACCCGCACACCATCGAAGTTTCCATCCACAAGGACGAGCGCGGCCTGTTGCTCAAGACCCGAGACGCCGATCGCTTCTATCTCGCGATGAACGAAATCGCCTTGAGCGGCATCGACATCGAATCGGTCGCGCCCGCGGACGACGACGTGCTTTCCGTCTATGAATACTTGATTGGCAGCGAAGAGGTAGTCCGATGAAAAAAATCTGGTGGGCGCAGATCAAGGCCGTGATCCGGCTGGAAATGAAGAAAACCTTTTTCGCGAAGCGCGGCCTGTGGATCTACGTGCTCGCCGCCATGCCGGTAATGCTCTTCGTCGCCTATGCGATTGTCAGTTCGCACCAACAGAGTCGAAGCGCGAACATCGCGCGGCAGGGCGAGCGCCAGTTGTCCTACCAGGATCTCCGAGCGGTTCATTCCGGCATGACGACTGAAGAAGTCATTGCGGCTCTTGGGAAACCTTCGGCCTCTTTCGATTGGAGTGAGAATCGGCCGTCGCCGACAAAACCCGGCGTCATCCTCAATGTGCTGCACGAGGACTATCACTACTCTGACGGGCAGAACGATTTGTTTGTGGGAATCGCGGACGGCAAGGTCGAGAACATCCATATTCGCCATGCCAACAACCTGGGCCAGGACTCCATCATGTTCGCCGGCGTCTTCCAATTCTTTTTCCTGCGCTTGGGTATCTTCTTCGGATGCCTCGGAATTTTCATGAACCTCTTCCGCGGCGAAATCCTCGATCGCAGTCTGCACTTTTATTTCCTTGCGCCGGTTCGCCGCGAAGTCGTCATGGCAGGAAAGTTTCTTGCAGGCCTACTGGCAACTTGCACCATCTTCGTCACCAGCGAGATTCTGCAAACCGTAGCCTTTCTGTGGCATTTTCCTGCCGGCGCCCGCGACGTTTACCTGTACCACAATCATGGCCTGGAACATGCCGCCATTTACCTGGGCGTGACCGTCCTGGCCTGCGTTGGCTACGGCGCCTTCTTTCTGGTCGCAGGGATGATGTTCAAGAATCCGATCTTACCCGCCGCGGCCATCTTGATCTGGGAAGGGATCAATCCGTTCCTGCCGGCGGTGCTCCGGCATTTCAGCGTTATCTACTACCTTAAATCGTTGTGTCCCGTGGATATCCCGAGTCCGCCGGGCACCTCTCCCATATTTGCGTTGCTGGTTTCCAACGCGGATCCGGTCGCTCCACCAATCGCAATCGTCGGGGTTCTGGTCGTCGCCTTGATCGCCCTCTATGTGTCCAGCCTGCAGGTCAGGCGCCTGGAAATCAACTACACAGCCGAATAGCGCGTAAAACACGACCGGGCTGTCCAGAGAGTCCTGAACAGCCCGGTCCATGTTTCACAGGTGCTGCTTATGGGCAGAACCGCGCTTCCCTCACTGGTAAGTGAAGTTCAGCTGGTCCACGTACACAGTGTAAGGAGCCTGTTGGTAATTGCCGTCCATCTGGTAATTCACCGTGATCCCCCACCACCCTGGGGCGGAGAAGGGCGGGTAAGTCCAGTTGAGCGTACTGGTCTGGCCATTCAGCGTAATTGACCTGTAGAGCAGCTGGTTATCCGACGTTCGCGATACCTGAATCACGAGGTGGTTCCAGGAATTCATGTTCGGATAGCACGAAATCCCGGTCGCAACCCATCGGTGATTGGTGTTATCCCAGACGTCCCATTCATGGCCGTCCTGAACACGGCACTCGTGACCCCATGTGAATCCCATGCCGTTAAAGAATTGGTTCACGTCAAACTCAAGCGCCTCCGCCACGTTGGCGTTGCTGCTGTAGAAATAGACGTCGTAGGTAAAGTCGTGGAGCGTTGGGACCAGGGTGTGGCTGCTGTCGGGCATCCCCTGCGACGACAGGTCGCCAATCAGGTGGTTGTTCCAGAGAACATCGGAATAGGGTATGTTTCCGCCAATGTTGAACTGGGTTGAATTGCCGGAAAGCGTGAGGGAATGGTTGAATTGATACATCGCCCAAGTGGTTCCCGGCCCGCTGGGTGTGCACCAGGTGCAATCGCTATAGTCCGGCGGCTGCTGGGCATAGCCGTTCCACCCTCCAGAGCTCTGAATGTTGGAGATGACTTTCCCAGATGAAGCCACGGTGAAGGTTACGGGCGCGGTTGCAGCTCCCCCACAATAATCCCACTCCACCAGGGTCGCATTGTAGGTCCCCGGACCCAGGGACAAGCTGGTGTTCAGGGTTGCGCCGTTTCCGACATAGGCCAGCTGATTCGGTCCCGTATAGATTCCCATGGTGGCTACGCCCGAGGGGCAGGCCGTGGTTGCGGTTGCAGCAAAATTCGCAGGTGAGCCGACCGTGCTGTTGTTGGCAGGTGCGGTTACGTAGACTCCGCTTTGACCGCTCTTCACGTAGATCGTCACGTTCGCGGTGGTTGCGCCTCCGCAGTAGTCCCATTCCACGACAACCACATTGTAGGTTCCGGGACTTAAGTTGAGGCTGGTGTTGAGGTAAGAGCCGTTCGACACGTACGCCAATTGGTACGGGGAGGGGTAGATGCCCATCGACGCCACCCCTTGCGAACAAGAGCTACTGCTCGACGCCACGAAATTGACGGATTGGCCGACAGTACTGCCATTGCCCGGGCTCGATATGCTAACGCCAGCAAAGGCAGGTACTGACACTAAACCACACACAATAATGCACATAGTAAGAAGGGCAAGCTTCTTCAAGGGCTTTTCTCCGGTTGGAATTATTTGGTCCCGGTGGAACCGTCTAGCTGAGGGATCGCACCCGAGTTCAGGCAGGAAACCCTGATCGTTCTTGCCGCTGACCATATCCTGACGAGCCTCGGAGGTCATGCGGGTTGTCACTGAGCGGAGTACGTACACTGTATACAGTGGAGACCTGAGTGTCAAACGGAAAAGCCCGTAAAAGGCCCTAGGGGGAAATCAGTAGGGCTAATACCGAGAAGGAGGTTTTATGGAGGTTTCCGACAGTTTTTAGTCAAAAAATGGGCGAACCGACCTAGCTAAGAGGCGGTACCAATCTGGCTAGGAATGGCGGCGTGGCGGACTCTGACGTAGAAGACTTCTTCAAAGTCTAACTTAGGAAGGCTTCTTCGAAAGGCTGCTTGGAATCGTACCAAGCCGCGAAGCGGCGAAAGAATGCAGCCCACGGCGTAAGCCGTGGGAAGGAAGGATTAAAAATGAACAAGCCCCAGAGGGGCGAAAGATAGCCAAGATTGAAGGAGATCAAAGCGGCTCTTCGAAGCGTCAAGCGGCCCTTTTACCGGATTCGTCTCGCTTCATCTTCTTGGCAAGCAAAGTCTTGGCTTTCTGCAGCTCCGCGCGTCGGCTGGCGCTCAGGCCGCGTCCAGCTCGATTGATGAAATACGTCAGCATTCGCATCCCCGATCCCACGCCTTTGGGGATACTTTCTCTGACGCCAAGGTCCGCGCGATGGTCGGCGCGCTCTTTGTAAACAGTCCCTTAGGCGGATGCGTCGAATCGGTCGTGACCCTTGCGACCCAACGTTTCTTTTTCCCCGAGCTTTTCTTCCCCGATAGCATACGAAATTCCTTCAAACTCCCCGTGCGGGAACTCGTGCATGAGATAAGAAATTCAGGCCCTACCGGAAACGATCAACTCGCTCCGGCAGGGTCCACAAAGGAAACGCCTTCTAGTGGTGCTTAAAGTACTGCACTGCTTTTTCGTGCGCCTCTGCCGCTCGTCTGGTGGTAAATGTCCCCAGATTTCGCCGTTTTCCACTCTTGGCATTCTTCTTCCGTGAGTACAAACGGTATTCGCCGGTTTTCAATTTTCGAATCATAAAAAAATCTCCGCAATCTCTTGGCTTACCTGCCTCTCCGTCGCGTGCGGCTTGCTTTCACGGCTGCGTTGTGACGCGACGCGGAACCACGCTTCTTTGCGGCGGAGCGCGCCTACCTTGCCAGCGCGGTGCGCGAAGCCGCGCGATGTCCTTTCTTTTTGAGCGCCTGGCTGGTTGCCCGCGAGCGCTTAGCTGAAGGCTTGCGGTGCGAGTGGCTCTGGCCCTTCTCATAGTCGCGGCTGGCCTGCTGCGTGGTACGCGCCGAAGCCTTCCCATTGCGCGGAGCCTGCAGTTTCACTCCCGCGCGCCGGGCCTTAGACAGGCCGATCGCAATGGCCTGTTTGGTGGAAGCCGCGCCATGCTTGCCTTCTCGTATATGGTGCATCTCCTCGCGTACGAATTCTCCCGCCTGCGTGCTGGGCGATTTGCCCTCCCGGGCATCTTCACGAGCGCGTTCGATCGTTTCTTTTTCCGGCATTCTGACCTCCTTTCCTTCAGCTTATTGCGCGCGCGCGTGCCGAAGGCATCGAACAATTTCTGTAGTTGAGCGGGTCCGTTTCCTGTATGGGCATTCGTGCAAAGAGCGGCTACCGGGATGCCAGCTTCGGCCCCGACACAAAGGCATTTCCAGCGAGCACATAGCGGAGAGGCTGATCCGCCGCCTTGGTAATTCCAATCCGGCGAGTGACGCGGATGCCGCGGGCGCGGTATCCGTCTTCGCCCATCCACAGGCCGTTCGCAGTGCTCGTCAGATCGCCTCCGTTATCTCGTGCGCGGGTGATCCCAAAGGCCTGTGCCAGCCGTCCCGGCCCGCTTGTAAGTTTGATCAGATCCTTGGGGCCGTGGATTTCCATGCCGCGGGCCCGGGCCATTTCTTCGATGCCCGACATTGGTTCCAGCGCGCGGATGAGCACGCTTCCTGCCCGGCCTTCCGGTTCGCACGAGACGTTAAGGCAGTAATGATTTCCATAGATGAAGTACACATAGGCGTGTCCGGGCGGACCAAACAGCACCGCGGTGCGGGCCGTGTTTCCTGCCGCCGCATGTGCGGCCGGATCTTCTATGCCCATGTAGGCTTCGACTTCCACGATGCGAGCGGTAAGGCGTCCCCGCCCATCACCGAGATGCCGAACCAGCACCTTGCCCAGAAGGTCACGCGCAACCCGGCGCGGATCGCGGCTGAAAAAAGCCCGATCCAGCGGACGGATTTGTGGAGTTTGCTGTGAGGTCTGCGACTTGCCCATCAACTGAATTCTAGCCGCAGCACGCCAGGTTAGATCGGCTTAGGATTCGTATTTCTCGCGGCAGTCACGTTATTGGGCGCGTCATCGAACGACTTGCCCGGCGCGAAGGCAAGCTTCTCGTGTTTACTCCCCACCTTGCGAATCACGTCGTGCCAGCCATCGTCCCAGCTGATTCGCGCCTCTCCATCTACCAGGGTCCAAGTCCCATGCGAGGCGCCGAGGGTTTTCTTCGCATCGCCGTCGGCGTCGAGCGTGATGAAGAAGTTGCTGCCGTTGCCTTGGCCCACTTCCCACTTGCCAACAAAGTGGCCTCGCCCGGGCATCATTTCACTGGCCGAATTCCCAAATTCAATGCTGGCAATATCAGAGGCAGAAAATTTCTGCCGGTGGCCATCCTTGTAAACGATCACCGACGGAGCCTTGAAGTCCATCCGCGCAACCTCCGCCAAGGCGAAGCTTTGGCGGTGCCCGTCTTTGAAAACGATGACGACTGAGTTGTGGTCGTCCGCTGCAGCCTGCGTCGCAACGCTCCCAGCATAGAGCAAAAGGATTCCAGAAACCGCCACCACCCGGATGAGACCTCGCATGAATTCCTCCGAAACGGGCCGAAGAGCGGAACACAACGCCCTGGTAGTGATACGAACTTCCGTCAGAAATCGTTCCCTCGCTCGCCGCCCTAAGCCGCGCCCTTTCCTGACTTTTTCAGATATTCGAGCACTTCCTCGGCGTGGCCGTCGGGGTTCACTTTCTCGAAAATGTGCTCGATCTTCCCGTCTGGGGCGATGATGAACGTCGTACGGGCCACTCCCATCACCTTCTTGCCATACATGTTCTTCTCTTTCACGACGCCAAAAGCCTCCGCGACTTTCTTGTCCGCGTCGGCCAGCAAGGTGAAGGGCAAATCATACTTCTCCTGAAATTTCTTTTGCGCTTTGGGTGTGTCCGGCGATACCCCGAGCAGCACGGCGCCCGTCTTCTGCATCTTTTTGTATGTGTCGCGGAACCCGCGAGCTTCGATGGTTCAACCCGGAGTGTCGGCGCGGGGAAAGAAATAGAGAACGACCGTTTTGCCCCGCAGGTCTTTCAGCGAAAGCTCTTTTTCGTTCTCGTCCTGTAAAGTAAAGTCGGGAGCCTTATCATTGACGTTCATGGGAATTTCTCCGCGCGAATCGAAGGCGAATGTGGCAACTGCGGCATCCGCTAAGATGGCGTTCCACAAGATTTTATACTGCCGATGGTTTTTCGTCGCGCTGCTTGCCTGCGTGGCGCTGCCAATCACCGTAACGGCCCAGGAAGAACGTCCGCAGATCACACCCGGAGAGCGCAAACCCACGAGGAAGAAAGACGCCGGACCGCGCGCCGTAGGCGTACTCCAACTCGCAGCCAACGGCAGGGCGTCGTTGGTGCCGATCGCCATTCTGGTCGGCGGAAAGTTCTGGGACGCGTCTGCCTACAAGGCCGATCCGATTCCGATGGCACTGGAGCCCGGCACGGTATACGAGGCCGAACGCGCGGGCAGTTCGCTAGGCCTGTTCACTGTGAACAGCGCGCTGCACAGCAACGCCGCCAATGCTCAGACTCGGTGGCTCGGCACGGGCTCCTGGGTTCCTGCCGGAACCGAGACGCCGAAGACGTCGCTTCAGGCGGAGAAAGAGCCGGTAGGCATCGAGTCCACCGACGAGCCTCCACGACTCTCAAGGGGCTCGAGCCCGTCGAAGCCGACGGCACCAGCGACACCCGCTCCGGAATCTGCGCCCCCGAAGGGCACTTCCTCGGGATCCGGTAAGACGAATCCGACCCAAACTACGCCGAGTCAAAACGGATCCAAACCGGCTAACCCTAAATCCCCCGACGGCAAGCCGACCGACACAAAGCCTCCGGATCGCCCCTCTGCGCCAGCATCCGACAGCGGCGCCGGAGAAGGAAACCGCCCGCGATTGCGGCGCGGGAAGCCTCTCGCACCCTTGCCCGAAGACGAAATTCCCGGTTACAGCAAGCCCGGCGCGGTCGCGTCTGCCGCGGTCCCCGCGAATGCCGGCACGCCGTCTCAGTCAACTCCCGACAAGAGCTCCATCCAATTCATTCCGGCAATTTCCGACGCCAGCGGCCCCGAGCCCAAATCGTTCGCCTTCGAGTGGCTCAAGGACGAGGAAGGCGAGCGCCTCAAGCAGATGACGGCACTAGCCAAAGAACAAGTTCGCGCCTACGTGGCCGCCCAAGCAAAGGCAAAAATCATGCCCGCGCCGCTGCCGAAGTCCCCGCATCCCCAGGCCGCACACCATGCTACGACTACGAAGGCGCCCGTCCCGAAAACACCGGAACCCATTGTCGAAAACGTGCAAATGAAGGCGTACGACTTGTGGGGCAACAATCAACCGGTCATGGTTCTCACTGCGGACGCGCATATGCCTCCGCCTCCCGCTGGCAAGCCGCATTCCGAGACCGATTCCGACCTTCAATATTCGATCCTGCTGGCGGCCAATCCCGATATCTATGGCAACCTGCACAAGCTCTACGCCGGCGTCACCGATAAATATCATCTCGACATGACCCCGCGCCTCGAACTGGTAGACGCAGTCGACGCCGATGGCGATAACCGCGGCGAGTTGCTCTTCCGTGAAACGTCAGATAACGGCACAGGCTGGGCCCTCTACCGCGCCACCGCCGACAAACTCTGGAAGCTCTTCGATAGTCTGAATCCCGAATGAACCCAATAGCTGGCAGAGGTGTTCTGGGAAGTTCACATCCTGAGAATGGGCGCCGCCAGATTTTGGGAAACGGGGTTTCGGAAGAGCCCTGTCTCGGAGTCGCCGCGAAGTTTGGGGACAGGGATCTCGAAGGCACGGTTTGGGAAGGGTAGGGCTTTGGGAAAGGCACGGATTTGGGGAAGGGCGCGGTTTTGGGAAGGGCACGGCTTCAGCCGTGCCGCTCCGAGCCGCGAACGATGCGGGCTTCAGCCCCTGAGGGTCGCAGTTACTGTTGATAGAACACAGCTCCCAAGAAAATTTCCCCGTTCTGCTTTTCCGCTAGAATCCTTCTCGTGCCCAGGGAGGATTTGACGACATGAAGGAGACCCCTCGCGTTTGCGCCTGACTCGCCGCAAGTTTGTCCAATCGATTCTCGGCGCCGGCGCGGCCGCGGGACTTCCCGCCGCCTTCACGGCATGCAGCAAATCTTCCAAAGCCAGTACCGCATCACCGGCTCCGCAGTTCGACACATCTTCCACCGCCGCGTTTCCCAAGGGATTCTTCTGGGGCACGGCCACCGCCGCCTACCAGATCGAAGGCGCGTGGAATGAAGACGGCAAGGGCGAGTCCATCTGGGACCGCTTCGCACACACTCCCGGCAAAATCAAGAACGGCGACACCGCCGATGTGGCCTGCGACTCCTATCATCGCTGGCGCGAAGACATAGCCCTGATGCGGGCGATGAACCTGAACAGTTACCGCTTCTCCATCGCCTGGCCGCGCATTGAGCCGTCCGGCTCCGGCGCGGCGAATTCCAAAGGCGTCGACTACTACAGCCGCCTCGTCGATGCCTTGCTCGAAGCCCGCATTCGCCCGCTGGTCACGCTCTATCACTGGGATCTGCCGCAGGCTCTGGAAGACGCCGGAGGATGGACCAATCGCGACACCGCCGGCCGCTTCGCCGACTACGTGCAACTGGTCGCGCAATCGCTGGGCGACCGCGTCTCCGACTGGGTGCTCTTCAACGAACCGGCCGCCTTTGTCGATCTCGGCTACCTCGAAGGCACTCACGCTCCCGGACGCAAGAGCCTGCTCGACTTCCTGAGCGCTACCCATGTCGTGAACCTGGCTCAGGGCGCGGGGTTCCACGCGCTCAAGGCGACTCGACCCTCAGCGCGCGTGGGCACCGCCTTGAGCATGTCGCCATGCGAGCCGGCCACCGATTCCGAAGACGACAAACTCGCCGCCGAGCGCGCGCACGCCATGACCAACATCTGGTTTCTGGAGCCGGCGCTGCGCGGCCGCTATCCCGAGGCGCTGACTTTTTTGCCGGAGACCGCCATGAAGATCAAATCTGGCGACATGGAGAAAACGAGAGCCCCGCTGGATTTCATCGGTATTAATCTCTACTACCGGATCATTGCCTCCGCCCCGCGCGTGCTGGAGCGCGCCACGCATGCGCAGGAATGGCTGTTCCCGGTGAAGATGGACGGAGGACAACAAGGTCCGAGAACCAGCTTCGGCTCGGAAGTCTGGCCGAAGGCGCTGTATGACATGGTCGCGCGCATCACCCGCGACTACAACCGGCCCGTAATCGAGATTACTGAAAGCGGATGCTCGTTTGACGACAAGCCCGATGCGACCGGCGCGATTCACGATACCCTCCGCATCGCCTATCACCGCGAATATCTGGCTGCTCTGGCTCGCTCCATCGCCGAGGGCGCCGATGTTCGCAGCTATCACGCCTGGAGCCTGCTTGATAACTTCGAATGGGCGGAAGGCTTCAGCCAGCGCTTCGGCCTGGCCTACGTAGATTTCAAAACCCAGCAGCGAACCCTGAAAGATTCAGCCCGCTGGTACGCAAAGGTCGCCGCCGAGAACCGAGTGAGCAGGTGAGATTGCAGATTGTAGAAATCAGAAATCAAATATCAGATTTCAGATTGGGAGCGCTCGCAAAGAATGGTTTCCATTCTGCATTCTGACTTCTGCATTCTGAAATCTACAATCTGAAATCTGCAATCGAAAATGCTCTCCCTACTTCTGTTGCATTACCAACTCCCCATTCTCCACTCGCATGTCCCCTACGTTATCCGGAAGCTTCAGCCGGTCGCGCTGTTCGGCCAGCTTCTTCTGTAGCGTCGGATTCACCAGCGACACTGGAATACTCAGATCTCCCATCTTGAATTCCGTCGGATCGAAGGTGGCGTAGCCATCCTTCTCGCCGAGATGGCCGGAAATCGTAATCCAAACATCTTTGCCGGCAACTTCCGCGAGGAATTGCCCGTGCACCAGATCGCCGTCGAAGCTGACCTGCTGGTCCTTGATGGTAGGCGAGGCGCCGGAATCAGAAGAAACGCCAGCCGTCCCCGTATTGCCTAATGACTGCGCCAGTACCGCGCTGATCTCGTCGGAATTGATGCGCACTTCAGCCTTTGGGCTTGCCGAAGCCGAGGTATCAGCGGCACTGTTCGCCTGCGATTGCGTGGCCCGCGCGAACTCAGCCATCTTCTGATCAAACGCCTGAGCATGCTCCGCAATCGCAGCAGGAGCCTGCGGGTGAGCGACCAGGGTCGGCTTCTTCAATACCAGAACAAGGGCTACCAACGAGACCACCAGCGTCGCAATGCTAATAACGCGATTCAGCTTAAGTTTCATGGCAAGGAAATGGTAGCGGCGAGATGAGGCAAAAGTTAGATAACCAAAGTGACCTGTGGGCGGAGACAGTGTTGAGGAGATACTGTGTCGAACGGACGTTCCTGTCCGCCTGCCCTTGACTTTGATTTTACTTATGACTTTAAAATTCTGACTTCTCCCTTCGCCCTCACCCCAGCTTCTTCCCCAGCAACTCATTCACAACCTGCGGGCTCGCCTGGCCCTTGGACGCCTTCATCACCTGCCCAACAAAGAAGCCCAGCATAGTTCTCTTCCCCGCCCGATACTGCTCCAGCTGCTTGGGATTGGCGGCCAAAACTTCGTCGATCATCTTCTCCAGCGCCGAGGTGTCGGTCGACTGCTGCGGTCGCCCTTCCTCTGCATAGACGACAGGAAAATCTTTCCCGCGCTCGAAGCTCAGATCGTAAAGCTCCTTAAGCATCTTCCCTGAGATCGTCCCCGCCTCCACCAGATCCGCGGACGCGGCCACTCCCCTCATCGAAATTGGTGACTGCTCAATTGCAATGCCCTTCGCCTTCAGCCGCCCCATCAACTCGCTCTGCACCAAATTAGCCACGCGCTTGGGATTCTTCGCCGCCTTCGCCGCCTCTTCAAACTGATCGGCCAGAGATTGCGAAAACGTCAGCACCTGCGCATCGTATTCCGTAATCCCATATTCCTTCACCATGCGCGCGCGCCGCGCCTCCGGCAGTTCGGGCAACGAGCGCGCGATCTCGGCCTTCCATGTATCGTCCACGACTAGCGGAAGCAGGTCAGGCTCGGGAAAGTAGCGATAATCGTGCGCCTGCTCTTTCGAGCGCATGCTGTAAGTCTTGCCTTCGTTCGCGTTGTAAAGCCGCGTCTCCTGCGTGATCTTGCCGCCTGACTCGAGAACGTCAATCTGGCGTCCGATTTCGTATTCCAGCGCGTCGCGGATGAAGCGAAACGAGTTCACGTTCTTGATCTCCGCCTTGGTGCCGAACTCTTTTTGCCCCCGCGGCCGCACGCTGACGTTAGCGTCGCAGCGCAGCGACCCTTCCTCCATGTTGCAGTCACTCACGCCTGTGTACAGGATGATTTCTTTCAGCCGCGTCAAATATTCGTACGCCTCCTCGGGGGAGGAAATATCGGGCTCGCTAACGATTTCGATCAGCGGCACGCCGGTGCGGTTAAGATCGATGGCCGTCTTCTCCGCCGCGTCAGGAAAGCCCTCGTGCAGGCTCTTGCCCGCATCTTCTTCGAGGTGCACGCGGGTTATGCCGATTTTCTTTTTGCCCTTCCCCGCAGGAATCTCGATGAAGCCAAAATCGGCCAGCGGCTTGTCATACTGAGAAATCTGGTAGCCCTTGGGCAAATCAGGATAGAAATAATTCTTGCGCGCGAAAATAGAAGTCTCGTTGATGCGACACTGCAGCGCCATCGCCGCGAGCGTGGCGAACTCCACCGCCTTCTTGTTGAGCACGGGCAGAGCCCCAGGCATCCCCAGGCAAACCGGGCAAACGTTTGTATTGGGCGGCGCCCCAAATCGCGTCGAGCAAGAGCAGAAAATCTTCGTCACCGTCAAAAGCTGAACATGCACTTCCAGCCCAATGACCGGCTCATACTTTGTGCGGGCCCCGATGGAATCGGCCGTCGTAGTGACCATGATAGTGATTATAAGGGCGAGGCGGTGGGCTACAGCGGGGCGACGTAAGCTCTTTGCTTAAGCAGCAGTGCCCCTCCCACCGTACTTGCCGGTCAGTTCAGCTCAGTCCGACGCGCCGATGCCTTTTGTATGCCAACGAGGAAGCAATCTGAATCGAGCCGAGAAATACCAGCCCTGAGAGGAAGGGCAGATTGCAGTCGCACACCGTAGTAAAGCTCAGCGCAACCACCAGTCCCACCAACCCCACCGCTTCAATTTTCCGCGGAGCATGACTCAAATACCTGAAACACAGCGCGGCAGCCAGCGCCGCGAGCAACAGAAGTTCCAAAAATAACGGACGTGGACGGACGAGAGAAGGGACAGATGGACTGAATCCCAAGAGAAGAGATATCGCTGCCTTGAGCGCTATATATATCTGCGCCCCGAAAAACCATTTCACCCAATAGCGAACAGTCAGGAACATCACAGCTGAGGTCGCAGTTAGCCCACACGCCCCAACCAATCGGTAAATTGGTCGAGTAAAGTCGCCCCTGCCAAGGAGAAGGGTTGTGCTGACAAGAACTAAGAAGGCGAACGCCAGTGTGAACAGAAGCCATCCGGCCAAGTGCACGCCCGATCGAACCTGCTCGCTAATAGTCCGTTGATCTCTAATGTTCAAAGCCGAAATCTCCCGACCTTGTTCTACGCCCGCTCATAGAACCGGAAAAACAGCGACTGCTTCGACACCGGCTGCGCCTTCTCCGTCAACGCCGCCATCTGCTGCTGGTTGAGCGGCGTGAACTCCCGCGCCAGCTGCACATTCTGTTCCAGCTGCGGAATCGAATCGCACCCAATAATGACCGTGCTCACCGGCAGCGACAGCGAATAGTACATTGCCTGCCGCATGTCCAACGTGCCCGCGGTCGGCGCCAGCACCATGCCTTCCCACGAATGCTTCTGCTGTTCAATCGGCGGCGGCGTCCACGACGAAAGAATGCGTCCCCGCGCCGGCACCTTCATGCCGATAATTCCCATCTGTTTCTCTACCGCCAGCGGCAGCAGTTGCTCCGAGAAGCTGTAGTGATGCGGATCGGCGGCATTCACCGCCATCAGAATCGTGTCGAACGGATGCCGATGAATGGCCTCGATCAGCGCATCTGGCCGGTAGTGTCCCGTAATGCCGAGATAGCGCACAATTTTCTGGTCGCGCGCCTCAAGCAGCGCTTCCATGGCACCGCCCTTGGCGAAGATCTCATTGATATCCGTCATCGTGCCAATGTCGTGCAGTTGCCACAGGTCGACGTGATCGGTCTGCAGCAGCTTCAGCGAGGTCTCGATCATGCGCATCGAACCGTCGCGCGTACGCTCTTTCGTCTTGGTGGCAAGAAACGCTTCACTGCGGCGATGCTTCATCACCGCGCCGACATATTGCTCGCTCCAGCGTTCCGGCCCGCCATAAATCGAAGACGTGTCGATGTAATTCACTCCAATGTCGAGAGCCTTTTCGATGATCGGCACTGCGACCGCTTCGTTGTGCGGCTTCTCGAGCGCGGCCTGCCCTCCCAGACTGAAGATGCCGACTTTGTATCCCGTCTTTCCGAGATTCCGGGTCGGCATGGAATTTGTGGTCGCCGAATTGAACGGCAGGGAACTCGCTGCGGTAACGGCCTGTCCGCGCGCAACCTCAGGAAGCGCCGCCGACCCCAGCGCCGCCGCAGTCACCAGTCCGCCGGCCTTGAGAAATGTACGTCGATTGCTGTCCGATGATTTGTCCAAGTTATGTTTGCTCATGACGTCCTCCTGCTTTCTGACGCCTCTACACTAATCCCAATTCCCGCCGGAATCTACGCTCAATTGAAATCGCGGTCTGTGTCGCTGTACGACCGCATCCCGTTCGGCATCATCCTGACCGGAACCGTTTTTCAGGCGAAGGGAAGGATCCTGCGTGCCACCAGCAACCGGACGTCGAAGGTCGATTGTTCGAAGAGTAAGGCCGACGCCAGTTCTAGTGCGGCGCGTCCAGATACTTGTCCACCGAAATCTCGAAGTACATCAACTCATCTCCCTTGGCATCGTTCACGCCGGTGATGTCAATGTTCGCGCCCGGCAACGGAGACGAGATTCCGCCCACGTCGAAAAACATAAATCCGGATTGCGTCCCGTGCGGCTCGACCGCCTTGGCCGCAAATTGCGACGACTCGATCTCCTCCATCTCTTTCTTGCTGACCGCGCCTTTCACCTTCCGCGGAAGGGGAAGCGGAACCGGGCTCGGCCGCCCACTGGCCTGCGGATTCGAAAGCCGCCGATACAACTCGCTAGTTGGAACGGGCGTCAGCTTCGAGTGATTGTGCGTAATCAAAGTGATCTCCATGTTGGTGATGGAGACGGGTTGGTCACCGTCATTGGTGACGATGAAAAACATAGGCAGGAAGCCATGCGCCGCAAAATCAATGGAAAATATCTTGGCCTTCTCAGGCGTGTCGTAGGGATCGGCAGCGATGGCAACTTTCGAGTCACGATGAAAATCGTGTGCTGGATAATTGATGGCGGTCTTTGCCACCGGCTTCACGAAGTCCTTGGCTACCAGCAGGACCGCGAAATACAAGGCACCGCAAACAACCGCAACGGCGGAGCGATAGGCGAATCGCGGGAAGGAAGGAGGCATGCCCGCAATTATAGAAGGCTAAATCGCATCACGGTATCCCCGCGTTTTCGTAAAGAACACGAGAGAGTGCGGCACCAGCGGCCACGCGCCGGTTTAGAATGGCTCAGCTTGAGCTACTTTCTCTACAGTCTGTTGCTGGCGCTGGCAATGCTGCTGAGCTTGCCGTACTGGCTCTACCAAATTCTGCGTCACGGCAAATATCGCACCGGCCTGGCCGAACGCCTGGGCCGCGTCCCGTCGCGATTGGTCGCAAACGAAGCCTCAGTAGCCGAACCGCAGCGCAATAGTAACTCCGCCGTCCCGGCGGCTGTCGCGGGAGCCTGCCCTGAGCTTGCCGAAGGGGCGTCACGCCCGAGCTCTCGCGTTATCTGGATCCACGCCGTATCCCTCGGCGAAGTCCTCGCCATCAGCGGACTGGTCGAGCAGATGCGTCGTGATTTCACGCACCACCGAATACTCGTGTCGACCACCACCGACACCGGACAATCCCTCGCCCGCAAGCGTTTCGGCGAAGAGAACGTCTTCTACTTCCCCATGGACTTCGCGTTCGCGATCCGCCCCTACTTGCGCGCTTTGCAGCCCGAAATAGTGATCCTTGCTGAGACCGAATTCTGGCCAAACTTTCTCAGGCTCGCCCATGCCAGCGGAGCCCGCATCGCGGTAGTCAACGCCCGTATCTCCGATCGCTCCTGGCCGAACTACCGCCGCTTTCGCTGGGCTCTGAGAAAAATGCTGGTGCAGGTCGATCTCTTTCTGGCGCAAACGCAAGAAGACGGCGCCAGGTTGCAATCAATCGGAGCCGATCCGTCACGCGTGCAGGTCACTGGCAATCTCAAGTTCGACATAAGCCTGCCTCCTACTCCGCCCATCGTCGAGAGTCTCCGCCAATCGCTGGTGTCAAAACATGCCGGCCCGGTGCTCGTGTGCGGCAGCACCGTAGAAGGTGAAGAACCGCTGCTGCTCAAGGCTTTTGAGAACTTGCGAGTCGCGCATCCGCGTGCCGTGATGATTCTGGCGCCGCGTCATCCAGAGCGCTTTGATGAAGTTGCGATTCTGGTGCGGCAGTTGGGTATTCCATCGTTCCGGCGCTCGCAATGGCAGGAGGAACCGCTTGCCGGCGCAGTGCTGCTTGTCGATTCCATAGGAGAATTGGCGGCGCTCTACGGACTAGCCGATGTTGCGTTCGTCGGCGGAAGCCTGGTGCCGCGCGGCGGACACAACATTATTGAGCCCGCGCAGCACGGCGTGGCCATTGTGACCGGCAACCACACAGAAAATTTCCGCGACATTGTTGCGCTGTTTCAAAGCCGCGACGCCGTGCGCATCGTAGGTATGGCGGAGTTGCCGCTGACCTTGATGCATCTGCTTGCCAACGACGCCGAACGGCGCGCCCTCGGCCGCCGCGCGCAAGAGACGGTCCGCTCGCAGATGGGCGCGACCTCGCGTACGTTGCGAGCCCTGAAGACGCTAATTACCGCCGATCGCGATCCTCGGCCAGCATCGGCCCAAGCTGCGCACACCGATTGAATCCCCTCGCAAGCATCTACGGCGGCGTGGTCGGAACGCGCAACGCGCTCTATGACCGCGGACTTCTGCGCTCGCGACGACTGCAGGGCCCGGTCATCAGCGTGGGCAATCTTTCCGCGGGCGGGACCGGCAAAACTCCGTTCGTCATCCTCTTAGGCGAGTTGCTCAAAGCGCGTGGCATCAAGTTCGACGTCCTTTCGCGCGGATATGGGCGCCGCTCCAAAGGCGTGCGACTGGTCGATCCCGCGGGCTTGCCGCAAGAGTTCGGAGACGAGCCGCTTCTGATTGCGCGCAGACTCCAGGCGCCGGTCATCGTAGGCAAGGACCGCTACCAGGCGGGCCTCTGTGCTGAATCGAAATTCGGACCGCGACTTCACCTCCTCGACGACGGCTTTCAACATCGCGCCTTGGCTCGCGACTTCGATATCGTTCTAGTCACGCCGAAGGACGCCAGCGATCGGTTGCTCCCTGCAGGTCGCCTGCGCGAGCCGTTGAAATCTTTGCGGCGGGCCGACGCCGTGGTGCTGGCCAGTGGCGCTTCAGCGGAATCGTTCCCGATCGATAAAAAAATGGTATGGCGCGTCCGGCGCGGCATAGACCTGAAAAATCTGACGGCTGCGCCCCCGCGCCCCGTGGTCTTCTGCGCCATCGCCCGGCCGCAGAATTTTGTGTTGCAGCTTCGCGCCGCAAATATCGAGCCCGTCGCCGAGGCCTTCTACCGTGACCACCATGCGTATAACGAGAAGGACGTCCGCGAACTGCTTGCTCTCAAACAGCGCAGCGAGGCTGGAGGCTTCGTGACCACGGAGAAAGATGCCGTGAACCTGGGAGGTTACCTTTCGGCCCTGGCCTCCCTCACGGTCGTCACGGTGACAATGGAACTCTCCGACGCAGCTAACGCCCTCGATACCATCCTGCACAAGATCGAAGAGCGAACCCGCAAGCCATGAGAGAATCGGTTGTTCGTAGCGATACGGCGCAGCTCCACGCCTAGTAGCGCCGGCTCTTGCCGGCTGTCGCGGGGGCGTCGCGCCCGCGCGCTGCGATTCACGCGCATGACCAAGCATCCCAAAGAGGCCGACCGTCTCAAGAAAATCGTCGAAGCCTTCCCCAACGTCACTGTGACGGTGCTGGGAGATCTGGTCGCCGACGAGTTCGTCTTCGGCGAAATTTCCCGCGTCTCCCGCGAGGCCCCGGTCCTCATCCTGAAGCATCGCGAGCGCACGGTTGTTCCCGGCGGCGCAGCCAACGCCGCGAACAACTTGGCGGATCTCGGAGTGAACGTTCTCCCCGTCGGCATTGTGGGAGACGATGAGCCGGGTCGACTGTTGCTGAAACATTTTCGCCACAAGCGCATCCCCGTTAGCGGCGTTCTCAAAGATAAGAGTTACACCACGGTGACGAAAACTCGCATACTCGCGGGCATGACGCACACCTCGCGGCAGCAGGTAGTTCGCGTGGACCGCGAGCCGCTGCAAGCTCCGAATACTCACCTGACTCGCGAATTGTATCTGGCGACGCGGAATTACGCGCACGCGTCCGACGCATTGTTGGTCTCCGACTACGGATACGGCGCGGCGACTCCGGCGATCGTGGCTGCGCTGCGCGAAAAGGGTAAGCTCGGATCGACACCCATCGTCCTCGATTCGCGCTATCGCTTGCTGCAGTATTCCGGCGCGACCGCCGCGACTCCCAATGAGCCGGAAGTGGAAGAAGCTCTCGGCATTCGTATCGGACAAGACTGGAACAAACTCATCGCCGCTGGTGAACAGCTCATGACTCGCATGAAGCTGCAGGCGCTGCTGATCACGCGCGGGCGCGACGGCATGGTGGCCTTCAATCACAAGCACAAGCCGGTGGACATTCCGATTGTCGGCTCCGATCAAGTGGCGGACGTGACCGGAGCCGGCGACACGGTGATCGCGGCCTTCACCGCCGGGCTTGCCGCCGGCGCGACCACGGAAGAAGCAGCACAACTGGCCAACTACGCCGGAGGAATTGTAGTGATGAAGCGTGGCACGGCAACAGTTTCGCGAGAAGAGTTGCTGCATGCCATTGAGCAGACGCCGCCGGCGACGCGGCCGCATTAAAGTTACAATTCGAACGCACACAAGTTGAAAGAGCACGACAAAATCCTGAGCCGCGAACAACTGCGCGCCCGCGTTGACGAATGGCGCCGCGCCGGAGAGCGCATCACGCTGGCCAATGGCGGTTTCGATCTGCTGCACGTCGGCCACGTACGCTATCTGCGCGGAGCCAAGGCGCTGGGCGGCAAACTCGTGGTTGCCGTCAACTCCGACGAATCGGTGCGCGCACTCAAGGGCGAAGGCCGCCCCATCATGCCCGACGAAGAGCGCGCCGAAATTGTGGCCGCGCTTGCTGACGTTGACGCAGTCGTCATCTTTCCCGAGCTCGACGTGCGAGCCATCATCCGCGAGATCCAGCCAGACATTCAGGCCAAGGGAACTGATTACACCGCGGACTCCGTGCCCGAGCGCGACGCAGTTGCAAAGTATGGCGGCCGCGTGGCAATCGTCGGCGACTCCAAGAATCATTCCACCAGCGAAATCATTCGCTCACGGCTTTCGCCGGGGAAGTCCTGACCGTGGCGGCGGACGGAATTACCAACATCAAGCGCTTACTCATCGTGCGCCTCAGTGCCATGGGTGACGTCATCCACACTCTGCCCGCGGCCCAGGCTCTGCGCGAGGCCTTTCCCCACGCGATGATCGGCTGGCTCATCGAAGAAAGATGGGCCGAGCTGCTATACGCCCCCGGAGCGCCGCCCCGCGGCCCACGCTCGGCGCAACGCCCTCTGGCCGACTGGGTACACACCGTGAGCCTCGCTGGATGGCGGAAGTCGCTCTTCACTATCCCAACTCTGCAGCAGATTGCGAAGGTCTGGAACGACGTTCGCGCAGCCAGCTACGACGTTGCGGTCGATCTGCAGGGAGCGATTCGCTCCGCGGTGCTGGCGCGCTGGTCTGGTGCAAGCGCAGTCTATGGCGCCGCCGAGCCGCGCGAATCTCCCGCCAGCCTGTGGTACACGCACCCGGTGATCGCGCACTCTCCCCATGTCATCGAGCAGAATCTTGCCATCGCCGAGGCAGTGACTCACAGGAAATCGAAAGCCTCGCTCGTGCAGTTCCCCCGCGATCTCGCAGCTGAGCGCCGCATCGACGAGCAACTGAAAGCGGCGTCGATCCGCGACTTTGCCATCCTGAATCCGGGTGCGGGTTGGGGAGCGAAGCGCTGGCCCGCGCAACGTTATGGACAGGTCGCGAAGGCGTTGGCTGCCATCGGCCTCCCTTCGATCCTCAACTGCGGCCCCGGCGAAGCGACTCTGGCGCTTGCGGCCGAGGCGGCAAGTGAAGGCGGAGCTAAGACGATCAAGTGTTCGATCACTGACTTGATCGCGCTCACGCGCCGAGCGAAGCTGTTCATCGGTGGCGACACCGGCCCGCTGCACCTGGCCGCCGCGCTGCGAGTTCCGGTCGTGGCGATCTTCGGGCCGACCGATCCCGCGCGAAACGGCCCTTACGGCACGCGCAGCATCGTGTTGCGTCATCCCGAGAGCCCGACCTCGCATGCCCGCCGCGCCGTCCCCGACGAAGGCATGTTGGAGATCACCGCCCAGGCCGTCGTCGACGCGGCCCGCACTCTGCTCTCGGACGCCGTAACAGAAGGTGCGCATGGCTGAGTGGTCGCGCATCGCGCGCCGCATCCGGGTGCCGCTGGGATTCCTATTCGCCGTCCTCTACTTCTGGCTGGCGCGGCCCACCTGGCGTTTCATTGCGCTCGGCGCGCTTCTGATTGTGCCCGGGCTTTTGATTCGCGCGCTGGCCTCAGGCCATGTGCGCAAGAACGAGGCGCTCGCCACCTCCGGCCCTTACGCCTACACGCGCAACCCGCTCTACCTCGGCTCGCTGCTGATCGGCGTGGGCTTCGCCGTGGCCGCGCGCAGCTGGTGGGTCGGCGTCGCGCTCATCGTGATGTTCTTTGCGATCTACATGCCCGTCATCCGCGACGAAGAAACATTCCTGCGCCAGAAGTTTCCCGAGTTCGAGGACTACGCGCGCCGCGTGCCGCGCATGTTCCCCAGAATCACCGCGCACTCCGCGACCAACGACGAGCCCGCAGGATTCTCCACGGACCTGTATCTGAAGCATCGCGAGTACAACGCTCTGCTCGGCGCGCTTGCCATGCTGGCGGCGCTCGCGCTGAAGATGAAATTCTTTCGCTGACTCACTTCTTCGCCAGCAACTCTTTCGCCCGGCTCAACTCCGGACGCGTCGAATTCGATCCCGCGCAGTCTTTCAGCAACATCGCATAGTACTCCGCAGCTTCGCTCTGCTTGCCGGACGCTTCCGCCGCGCGGGCCGCGCCGTAGAGGCCATTGAAGCGGTTGGGATTGAATTTCAAATCTGTCTGATATTCCACCAGCGCCTGCTGCGGACGCTTCGCCTCCAGCAGTATGTCGGCAATCATCTCGCGTGTGGGAATGTCTTGCGGCTCGTCGCCCATCGCATCCTCTTTGTCAGCCATGGAACGCAGCGTCGCAACCGCCTCGTCATTCTTGCCTTCGGCGAAAGCCAGCCAGGCTTGGGCCTGTTTGAGATCGCGGTCCGTAGCCTCAACAAACTCCTTCTTCTTCTGGGACACGAATTTCTGATGGATGGCCTCGATCGCGGCGATATCCTTGCGCACTTCCTCGGGCTGGTGAAGATGTGCACTGCCGATCGCTTTGGCCCAATAGCCGAACGAATCTTCTGCAGTATTTGGGATGCTCACCGGCGTGAGCGCCGCCGCGGCTGCCCAGTCGCGCATCTCGAGTGGGTACAGCGCCGCAAAGTGAGCCTCCGTGGTCAAGTGCGGATCGAATCCCACGCCATACATGTCATGCATCTCGGGCATGGCCTTCACCTCCGCCATCAGCGCGCGGGCGTCGGCTTCGCGGCCGCTTTGCAGGTAGGCGTAGAAAAGAAAATTCATGGCGTGGAACTGGTGACCCTCGCCGCCCATGCCCATACCGGCGGTTTTGCGCGTGGCGGCCACCGAAGCCAGGTTCGATTGGATGTCATCCTGCCACAGCCCCACGCGCGCGAAGATGTGCGACGGCATGTGCAGCGCGTGCGGCGAAGCCGGGGCCACCTGCGCGTAACGCCGCGCCGCGGGAATGCCAAGCTCGGCCAGTTGCGGCTTGTCGTAGGCGTGAATCAGATAGTGCGCCACGCCCGGATGATCCGGCTCGGTGGCAAAAAGTTTTTCCAGAATCGCCGCCGCCTGTTTGCGATTGGCGAAAGTCGCGTCGTTCTCCGGTTCGGAAGCCAGCAGCGAGAGCGCGTAGAACGTTGCCGCTTCGTGATCGTCGGGATAGGCCTCGTACACTTTCTTCATCGCGTCGGAGTAAGCTTTGGCGCGGGCGTTGTGGTCGAGCTTTTCCGGATCGCTGTAAAAAGCAACGATTGCCGCGATGTAGGCCTTCTCGCGCGGCGTGGCGGGGCCCAGTTGTGGAACCGACGCTATCTTGTCCGCGGAGTTTGCTTCCCCGAGGCCGCGTTTGATGACGTTCACGTCGGGCTCATTCCAGAGCTGGTGCCACAGGCTCATCGCGATTCCCCAGTGCGCCATGGCGCAGTGGGAGTCGGTGTGCGTGATGCCAAGAAATTGCTTTTCCGCTTCTTCGTACCAGAACGAGTGCAGAAGCGCGACTCCGCGGGCGAAGGGCTTCTGCACCGCCGCGGAACAGGAGATGGGGAAGTGCACCGTCCCCAGCTGAGTCTCGCTGAGATCTTCGTGATGATGGTGGTCTTTGTCCTGATCGTCATCGGCGAAGGCGGCCAGCGTGAACAGCGAGACGAAGAGCAGAAGGCACGCGAAGCGTTTCATGAAGGACCCCACGAGTGATGTGATCCGGATTCTAGTCATGGGGAAGGACGAGGGTCAAACAGGCGAGGAATGCGCTCGAGATGGAGATATCGATGCATAATTTTTTTGATCGATTTCCATAAAATATCTGTTTTGTTAGAGTTACGGAGAACCGATATGAGGCTCCCTCGCAAAATCTTGAGCGGCAAGAACTTGCGCGCAAAATATTCTGGAATAAGGACTTAGCGGCGTGGGCCATCTTGCCGATGCGGTTGTATTTTTCGCGCATGAGGTCAGTTTGCGCTTGTTGTAGTTTGAGAGTAAAGGTCGTTTGTCACAGAGGTGTCAGTTTGGCTGTGGAAGGCTGTGGAAAAAAATAGTCGGCCCGAGTCTCCCGCAAGAGCTTGTTCCTTCCCTCTTCCCTATGGACTCTGCCGTGGCAGGGAAGCGTCCCGCGAAACGCATTGATTCGCAGCTTGAGCGGTCGATCTGGCGTCGTTTTGGGCGTTAATGAGTGTAATCGCGATGTTACGCCAATCGGCCCGTGGGTTTATTCTGGATGCCATGCGCCGAACAGTATCAGTGTTGTTGTGCATCGCGATGGCCGCTATTTCCTTCGGACAATCGGCTCGGTCCGCAGCACCGAATGAACAAGCGGCTGATACGGGTAGGACCGGAACACTTGTTGTATTAGTGACTTGGGATGACGTTGACACGACGCCAACCGCCGGCGCGTACGTAGAAGCGCACAGGGTTTCGGAGAAGTCCTTCATCTTGAAGATGGTGAAGCCGGGGCGATATGAGGCAGCGCTTCCGCCCGGAGTCTACGACGTGTTCGTGAGCGAAGGGATTTCGACGCCAAGATGCAGGCGTGCATTGGTCACAGCCGGTAATACGGGGTACTGGAGGCTGATGCTCGAACACGATGAGGTTTATTTGGACAGGTCAGGGGCACGTCCCAGCAAATGAACTGCATTCAGGTGTTCTCGTTGAGCGGCTCGGACAAACGGGCCCACTAACCCCCGCCGGGGCATTTTGAGTGAGATGGGGATTTCGCCAACCACGCCACTACGTGGCGGTCTTCGGCCTCTGCACGTGCCTTCTTTCTATCCAGCCGACCCACGTGCAAGCTAGGAACACGCCACAACTAGGCAGTATCGCGTCACGCGCAACCTGCTTCCAGAAATACGAATACTGAACTGAGTCCTTCAGCCGCGATCGCCAACTCCGCGTGCCGTTCAGTCCATTAGCCAAATCTTGCTCACGCCTTTTCCCGTCCACGCGTAAAGGATCGCCCACGACTCGTACTTGCAAAAAACGATGACGGGGTTGGTCGCTCGAATGGTCTTATCGCCATACACATCGTGGTATTCGCCTACCGGCAAGCTCCAGACCACCGGCGCAATCGGGGTCGGCCCGCCTGTGTCCAAGGGGGTAATTAGCCATTTCCCGTCGTCCTGGTGGGCCACTACGAGCTTGGTGGGCTCCTTGGCCCCACTCCCGGTAATCAGAACCAAGGCCAACGTGGGTTTGCCATCACCGTAGAAGTCGACCTTGACCACTCCGGGGCAACTGTTGTCGTGGTCCGATTGAAAAAATTTCCTGTCGTCTTCCTCAAGATCTGACAGTTCAATAATTTTCGCTCTTGGATACTTGCCTGCGACTTCACGCTGCAAATCCTGAGGGAGAACACACGGCTTGCTTGTCTGCGGGAATGCTGTGCCTTGGGCGAACGCGCTACACGCGAGAACAGTAATGACAATCAGCAAATGCGGACCGAATTTCGCATTGGCACTCATATCAGGATTAGACAACATTTTCTCGATCCTGACGCTTTGGCGGGGGATTCCTTGGATTACTGTTGTAACCAGATGGGATGAGAAGGCCGGTCTCCGGACGGGATGCTGTACGCTCCCAA
>CALFMO010000010.1 GCA_937879855.1 uncultured Acidobacteriaceae bacterium
TTTGAGAATTATCGGCGCATTGCTTCCCTTCGCATCGCCCACGCGCGCGTGGGCGGGCCCTGGCCAAGTCAAAATCGGGGGTTTGTGGGGTCGTGGGCTGGGGAGGGTCCATTTTGCCGTCGGTATATACCACCCCGTCAAACCAAGAACGGGTTGGTAGACCTCCTCGAAGTAAAGCACCAACACCGACTCGGAACTCAGGTGTTCAGTGCAACCGCGCGGGGCGTGCGGAGACGGTCGCATCAGATGCGGCATCAAGTCTGGCCAGCATCTCGGTTGCCGGATCGTAGCCGCGAGCGGCGGCTTTCTGTAGCCACGCGCGGGCGCTCGGAAGATCTTTCGAAACACCATAGCCGCGGTAATAGATCATGCCAAGATCCCATTGTGCAACCGGTAGACCCTCGCCAGCAGCTTTTCGAAACCACGTCGCTGCCTCCTTGAAATCGCGTGTCACCCCTTTTCCGTCAAAATAGAGTCGCCCGATCATCCATTCTGCCACTGCCGATCCCTGGTCAGCCGCTTTACGGTACCAATACATCGCTTCGCCGTAATCTTGGTGCGTGCCTTGACCGTCGCGATACATTGCACCCAGATCCACTTGAGCTTGGCGGTTTCCATGTTCAGCTGCGTCTTTCATCCAGTGCATTGCCTCATCGTAGTCCAGCGGAACGCCCTTCGATTGAAGATATGCATTCGCCAGATAAACCTCTGCCGTCACCCATCCCGCCCGTGCACCGGTGGTCGCGAGAGCTACTCCGCGCTGATACCACTTGTCCGCTTCGCTAGTGTCCTTGGGAACGCCTTTGCCGTCGGCATACATATCACCAATCCGAAAATTCGCGCCCGTTATGGCCCAGGCCTCCGACCGAAGTTCGCTCCATTGATCCGACAGATTTGAACCCGGCATGGTTACGACCTTCATGTACCAACGCAATGCTTCACTGGGATTCTTGAACACACCGATGCCGCGTTCGTGCATTCTCGCAACGTTATATGCTCCCCACGCCGAACCCATATCCCAAGCCTTCAAGTAATGCATATAGGCTTCGCTCGAACTCGGATCACCGCTCAAACCATTTTCTGCCAATTGACCCAGATAGTCCTCAGCATACCCATCGCCGAGGCGCGCGGCAGCCTGAAGGTATCGCAGCCCGCTGGCGCGATCTTGCGCAATATCCAAACCACTAGCTAGCATCACGCCAAGGTCGCACTCCGCCCGAGCGTTGCCCTGATGCGCTGCCTTCTCCAGCCATACCCGCGACCCGGAGGTAGAACGCGCCACGCCGCGTCCATCGAATAAAGCCTCGCCAAATCTGGTCTGCGCCTCCGCGTTCCCCATGTCGGCTGCCTTGTGATACAAATCGGCAGCTTTGCCCTCGTTCCGAACCACACCGGAACCGGTGCGGTACTTCTCCGCCTGGGAGAGTAATTCCTTTGCGGACGGTCGACCGTGCGCACGGGTCGTGTTTGCCGGCCCGTGCGCGCGATCAACGACCGTATGTCCAGCCGGCTTTACCGGTTTGCCCGCTACCTTGGATCGCGAATGGCTGATCTGGAGAATAAGACTATCGCTAGCTCCGGCGCTTCGAAGCTTCTCCTCGACCGTACGGGTCAACTCGAAATCAACCCCATATTGTTTTACGAGCGCAGCCATGCGTGCGTTCGGTACTGCGGATTTGAGACCGTGTTCGACGTCGGCGGCCGAAAGCGGCCGCGGAGCTTGTTGTGTTTGTGTCGTCCGGCCCTCGGTACTGACCACCAGGAACAGCAAAATACCGGCGACTAGCAGCTTGGTAAAACACATTTTTTATCTCCGACTAGCTAAGATCTGATTTTCCGCTTGCATCGCTCGGCGGGCGTGCGCCAGGCAAACTTTCGCAGCGCTGCTGTTTCCGTCGACTTGCAACGCGCGTTTGCAGTTGGCAATCGCCGCCGTGTAATTTCCCTTGTCCATCTGTCGGGTCGCCGAATCGATGTAACTCTGCGCGGCACGTGCCGCAGCTCCACGAGATCCCGATGCAAGTGTCGTCACGCGGCGTGTCGATTTCGCCGCCGGAACCTTCAGCGCCACCGCTGAATGCGAGTTCCCTTCCGGGCTCGCCGCGGTACGCGTTTTAGCATCACGATAAGCAGGCGCCGATGTCATCGTTCCGCGTGTCGATCTCAACATCCCCGGAGAGGATGCGGCGCGCAAGCCTGCCTCCGGCTCAGTTCTGGATCTGTGCTCACTCTGCGCATCCTTTGTCGGTTCGGTCGTTCTTTCAATTGCGTTCTCCGGGGTCATGGGTCGCCGCGTGTTGGCCGAATCCAGCTGCGTGACTTCCCGAACCGGAACCAACCGGCCACTCCACTCGATGCTCTCCTTTACTTGCGCGGCCTCCTTATCGAACGATTGCGGAGCCGCTGCCGGCTGCCTTTTCGTGAAATATTGCTCTTGTCGTCCGCCGCTCAACATGGACGACGCTTTCCCCGGACGGTTCGTCGCCGAAAGCATTTCTCTGGTTGGAACGATGGGCAGATTGCCGGTGATGACGCGCGCGTCACGAAAAGCCCGCCGGCTCACAGTTTTCGGCGCAGAAACTCCGGTGCCGAATCGATCTGCCGGAAGAGCCGAGATTGCCTCGCGAATCCGCCCATCGACTGCGGCCAGACTCACATTACAGAACTCGTTATCATCGCGCAGTGAGGCGACGACACGAGTGAGTCTTGTCGTGGTCGCGTCGGTGATGCCCCCTTTCGATTGCGATCCATTCTCTCCGTACCACGGATAGAACGAGTCACCCGGGCCCAGAGGCAGCCAGCCTATCGATCCGAACCCAACGGAAACTCCGCGTCGGCCGCCGAATCCGAAGAACGACACATAGGCCGGAGCCCACTCCGGGCGGTAACTTCCCTCGCCATTAACCGGCCCCGGCCACCACATCCAGGATTTTCCATAGAGCAACCAGCGGCCGTAATGATAGGGCGTCCAGCCCCAGGGTTCATGCGAAACCCAGGTCCAGCCCCAGTACGGCTCCCAGACCCAGCGACCCGAGCGATAAGGAGACCAGCCGCCGCTCACCGTTGGCGACCACACCCGCCCGTAGTCCGGCACGTTGACCCAGTGCCCGTAGACATCGAGATCCTCGCTCCCCACGTAGTAGCGATTCGTGTAGTTCCACGATTGAGCACTGTTTATCACTGCGTCGCGGTCAATGTTCCAGGAGTCCCAGCTGTCCATCGCAGGGGCCCCACCGAGCACGTTTCCCGCGAGGTTGGTTGTGCCTTTTACAGTTGCGTCCTGTCCCATCTCCACGTTGGCGCTCCCTTGGGACGTAGCCATGGCGACCGCTCCTGCGCGCACGATCACGTGCGTCTCAAAACCGTTCACCTCGATGCGGTAAACGCCGTCCTTAGACGTCGGCCGGATGGCCGCATTCGGCGTGTCGATCTCAACGTCGGCCTCAGAATCCTTGAAGACCGAGTAGTAGGCGAGCCCCTGCCGAATCTGAATCTGAATCTGAGCTCGCTGGTTCTGCACCCGCTCTACGGATGCGATCTTTGCCTGTGAGTTGTTACCGAGACGAAAGATGTTCCCGTGGTCGAGCTGCAGTTCGGCCTTGGAATTGTTTCCGGTCGAGATCCTGTCGCCGCTGACCAGGGGCTGATTCAGCGCCGCTGCCGCCCAGTCCCCCGTGTCGCCGCGCTGCGTCGAAACATCGCCCTGGATCAGGCTTATACGCGCGACTCCAGGCAAAATGTCCGCCTGCGCGCTGGAAAGAACAGACAAGAATCCGAGTGAGAGGACCGGCGCCAGAAAGTTCCGTTTCATGCCCACCTAACTGGGAAAGCAGCGTTTATTGAGAGAGACTTTAATGGACAACATTGCAGGTTCCCTGCCAGAGATGCACCCCTGAAGACGGCGCAAGTCCTTTGCTCGCACAAACCGCCCTATGTCGATGTTGTGTTCCCGTAGGATGGATTGGCCTAGCTGAGCCACGAGTGGTGGTTTTCAGCCACCGGGCGCGCTAGGCGGCTCAACACATTGGATTGCCCGGCAAATAGAAGTTGAGCTGATCCGGTTTTGCGAGGCCCGAACTAAGGTTGTTAGGTGAAAGGCTCCCGGCAACCGAGAGTCGGCAATACCGGCTGAGCCTATTTCCTGAAACGTTTCTATGCGACTTGTTGCGAGCCGGCGGTACTGAGAGCGTCTTCATAAAGGGTCAGATAGCTTCTGACCATCCGCTCAATCGAGAAATTCTCTTCGACGTATTGGCGCACCGTCCGGGGACTGATGTCCAGTGTCTGTATACGGCGCACCATGTCCCTTACCGTCCGGCAAATGTAGCCCGAGATTCCATCGCGTACCACTTCCGGTACCGAGCCCACGGGCATTGCCAGCACCGGCGTGCCGCACGCCATAGCTTCGACCATCACCAATCCGAACGGCTCGTTCCACTGAATTGGAAACAGCATGGCCAGGGAGTTGCCGAGCAGTTCATTCTTCGCCTTGAGGTCCGCCAAGCCTATGTACTCCACGAGCCTGCCGTCGATCTCAGGCTTGATTTTCTTCTCGAAGTATTCACGGTACACGGGCTGCACATCGCCGGCGATCTTCAGAGGAATCCCGGTACGCTTGGCAACTTCAATGGCGAGGTGAGTGCCCTTGATTGGAGCAATTCGGCCAATAAAGCTGAGGTAAGGTTGTTTGTGCTCTACCAAGCGATACTGGGTCAGATTGATGCCGTGGTGAATGGTACGCATCCTGGGCATGGATTCCTGGGTACGCTGGGCATCGCTGATGCAGACATAGTAGGTGTCAGGGTAATAGCTATAGAGTTCACTGAGTTTCGGGTCGTGCGGCCCGTGCAGAGTGAGAACGGTGGGGCGGCGGATGAAGCGAGAGAATGTCAGTGCCTGAGCCGACTGCATGTGAACCACGTCGCAGTCCTTTTCGGCATCCCGCATGGACCACGATTCATGGTTCAGTTCCCGAATCCAGGCGTGCTCTGGCACCTTAATTGGCCATTGGGAATGCGCGTACAGCCAACGGCGCTCCACGTTAACTTTGGATTCACCGTTGGCATAGACAATGACCTCCGTTCCGGCACGTTGAAGTTCCTCCGCGAGGTGAGCGACAAACAGTTCGGTTCCACCGTAATCCGCAGGAGGAACAGCAATGAATGGCGCAACGACAAGAGCTATTTTCATCCGACTCCTATTTCCGGTCGAGCAAGCACAAGCATAAGACTGGCTGCCGCAAAGCTTAGATGAGATGAAGAAAACACAGGCTGAGTTGGCGGGGCACTGGTGGCGTAGTGCCCAGACAACGGAGTTGAGAGTCTGCGTTTTCGGCTCGCGTTCCCTCGGGCTGAGTTGCTTGGAAGATTTTTCGCGCATTCCGAGGATCTACTCGGTGGTGCAGGCATAATTTGTGAGTACGCCATGCCTGGGATATGGTCAAATGGCAAAGGAAAAGCTGGATTCGTCGCACCCCGGCGTTCTCTCCGGTCACATTGATGCGGGAACCCCGATCCAGCATGTTAGGCATGCTCAGCAACCCACCAAGAGAAATGGTCTCCAATTTGCTTCGGTGGCGGCGTCCGTCCGGCAATCGAAGGACAGCAGGGGGTATGTCCGCAAGCCGTACGCGTGGGCTGCGCCAATACGTGTGTGAGTCAGGAAGGTAATTCATCTGCCTAGGCGATTATGGAACGCGCCCACGAAGCGCAAAAGATTACGGAATGACTGTCGCGGCGAAAGTTGCCAAGGACAGCGCGATCTCTGATTGGAAGGCCAAGAGTTCCCACCGTAGATTTTCGCTTGCAACAGTTAAGTTTCTGATTCGAGCGTCAGAGTCTCTTTTGGTATTGCACTTTATATGCGTACAGTACGGCGAGCAAAGGTGCCGCGACAATCACTCCCCAAAAGGGCCACACAATTCCGAGTACGAGAGGCGCGAGGATGGAGGCCCAGATGGGCACTTTGGCGGTTCTCCTCATGATGTACGGCTGGAGCAATAGACCATCGATCACCACCACCACAGCATAGACAATCAGCACGCCCACGGGGTGCTCCCAATCTCCCCACATAATCGTGGCAGCGAGCACGGGCCCGAGCAGGCCCAGAATAGGACCGAGGTGTGGAATGATTTGGAGTACCGTCGCCAGGGCTGCCCACAGTGGGGCCAAGGGAACATGCACAATATAAAGTCCGACCAGCCACAGGACTCCCACCGCCAGCGAATCCTGAGCCTGTGCAACCGCCCAGTTCTTCAGCGCCTTGCCGGTGGTGTGTAAGTGATCTGAGAGGTCTATGGCACATGCTCCCTGAGGTACAGCATACATATTACTGAGGCGTAAAATCGCCTTGCAGGACAACCGTGTTAATTAGTGTAAACGTTGTTCTCGGCAGTTATTCGCCTAAAGAACTAAACAGTGGCTAACGTCATGCTGTCTTGATGTCACGAAGGGAGCTGCGGAGAAGAAGTCAACTGTACCAGACTGATCCGTAGCTTGATTGTTCCTTTGCTTTTTCGGAGGAAGTGATGGTGAATAATGGCCAAACCAAGGCAATCTAGAAAGGCACCGTTCCTTGCAGAAGTAGGTCAGCATTGTTGAGATTCACACTTTCCCCAAAACTGAGCAACGTAAAGCTGATTGGCATCCTATTTTTGGCCGTGCTTGCCGCAGCGCAAGAGCGGAAACCCGACGTTCGGCTTGAGGGCACGATTGACGTCAGCGAAAATCACAACTACAAGTTGCTTCCCTTTGAGGTCCCACAAGGTGTGTCGCGAATTACTGTTAATTTCAGTTACACGGGAAAGGACGAAAAGACTGCGCTGGATCTCGGTATCTATGATCCGCGCGGATTTCGCGGCTGGAGTGGCGGAGACAAATCACATTTCACGATCTCGGAGACGGATGCAACGCCTTCCTACTTGCCGGGCGTAGTCACTCCCGGTACCTGGAAGTTGATCATCGGAATTCCGAACATTCGTCCGCAGTCGAAATCCGAATATCAAGCGCAGATCTATTTCAGCCGAACGCTGGAGCAGCGGCTTGCGGATTCGGCGTTCCCGCCGGCCAGGCGTGGACCGGGATGGTATCGCGGCGATCTCCACATGCACACCGGCAGCAGCGACGGAAGTTGTCAAAGCAAGTTGGGCGTGAAGGTGCCATGTCCACTGTTCAAGACACTCGAGACCGCCAGCGCGAGGAAGTTCGATTTCGTTGCCGTTACCGATCATAATGACGTTTCGCACTTCCAGCAGTTGCGTGAACTCGCGCCGTACTATGACAACCTGCTCCTGATGCACGGACGCGAGATCACCACCTTCCAGGGACACGCTAACGTCTTCGGTACAGACAGTCTGATCGACTTTCGGGTGGGTACGCCGGAAGTTCCCGATATGAATGCTCTGCTTCGAGAGGTACAGGAGGCAGGCGGACTGATTTCGATCAACCATCCCGATGCGCCTACGGGCGAAATCTGCATGGGATGCGGCTGGACACCAAATCCGCCAGCCGATCTCAACCTGGTGCAGGCCGTGGAAGCGGTGAACGGCGGAGATTCCTATGGCGTCAAGTTCTGGACGGAATCGTTAAACAAAGGGTTTCGGCTGGCCGGCATCGGCGGCAGCGACAACCATAATGCCGATCTTCCGGAGACAGAGCGCGGTGCGATTGGGCATCCAACAACCGTGGTGTATGCGAACGATCTCTCAGAGCGCGAGATCCTGGCTGGCATTCGTGCGGGACACGTATTTATCGACTTGCAGGGAACACGGGACCGAATTCTGGAACTTACTGCGACGATTGGCAAGACGAGCGCCCGGATGGGTGATAACGTCAACGTTCAAGCACAGGAGACGATCGACTTCTCGTTGCGAGTCGCGCGTGCGAAGACCGATTGGATTGAGGTGATTCGTGATGGCGAGAAAACAGATCTCTTGAGTGCGCCTACGATCGCATCCGACGACGAGAGTCGTACTTTCAAGGTCACGAGCGATGGGCGTCGGCACTGGATACGAGTAACTGTCCGCGACCAAGGCGGCCACGCTGTTCTAATCAGTAATCCAATCTATATCAATTTCTGTTGTTCGCAGACGTTGCAACAGGGAAGCAGCGCAGGGCTGCCCGGGCATCGCGTCCTCATGGACGCTCACAACTGCTATCCGTACGAAGGAAGGTGGAGCGATCGCATCAGAAGAGCACTGTCGGCTGGAACACCGCTCGCTATCGAACAGGATCTCGCGCTTTATCGCGATCCTACGAAAAAAGAAGTGCGGGTAGTAGTGAGCCACAAGTCGGAAGTCGACGGAACGGAGCCGACGCTGGAGTCCTACTTCTTTGATGGGATTCGCGCCGACATAGAACAAGCGCTGCGAAAAGGAGATCGAGCCCAATGGCCACTGATCGTTCTGAACCTGGACTTGAAGAGTGATGATGCGGAATTAGTGCGCGCAACGAGAATCGTACTCACTAAATATCGCGATTGGCTCACTACCGCTGAACGCGGCAACTCAATCGACACGGTGCAGCCGCTACACGTTGGTCCCGTGCTGGTCCTCACTGGGGAGTCGGATATCCAGCAGAAGATATTCTTTGACGAACTATCGCCGAATGCGCCGGTGCTCGCGTTCGGCGCGGCGCATCATCAGGTTCATGATGACCTCGCCTCACCGGAAGCGTTACTGGTCCAACCGGTTAGCAATTATCGTCGCTGGGTGAACTTCGCGTGGCCGATCGTTGAACCTGAAGGACAGAATCGCGCGGGGGAGTGGACACCGGCGAAAGAGAATCGAATGCAATCGCTGATCGCGCGCGCTCACGAGTTAGGATATTGGATTCGGTTCTACACGCTCGACGGTGGGATGAGCGAACAATTCAAGGAGAACGGCTGGTTCGATGGATACAACCTCGGCTCGTTGGAGGCTGCTTGTCAGCGTTGGGCAGCGGCCATTCGGGAAGGCGCCGACTTCATCGCGTCAGATCATTACGAGCAGTTGAGCCGGTTGATTCGAACGCAACAACCAGTCCGTTGTTCGACAGTGCAATGAACCGCCATTTCATTCCAGCGGACTAAACACCCATAATCAAATGCTAATCATTCACGTGTATTCTTTGGCGCGAGCGTCAGCGAATTCGAGCATCACTCGCTCTTGCGATTTCTGCTACCAGGAGATCTTGTCTGGTAAGAACTCGGCGAAGAGATCGTCGTAATAGGGCTTCAATTGTTTCAGGTCCGGTTTGGAGTGTCCCTTCGAATACAGGTCGTAGGGATTGAACTTTCTGACCCATTCCAGCATCGCCTTGTCTTTCGCATTTTCAAGATGTTGATAGGCTCCCTGACGATGCCAGGCATAGAAGGAGTGAAAACGGAGCATGTAGAGGGCTTCATCGGAAAGATAAGGTTTCATCACTTCCGCGATGTATCCGTCGTGTCCGAATGACATGTGCACATTTTCCAGACCACAATTGGGCTGGTACATGCCGTACTTCGTCTGAAATTCGGGAACGTTCGCGTCGGGATTGGTGCGAAAGTATTGGGGAAAGACGACCTGATCGGACCAGGCACAGCCTACCGGAAATGTGTCTCCTACGACACCCCACTGTGGCTCTCCGTACAGGCAAAGGCACTTGCCGAGGTCGTGGATGAAACCAACCAGCACCATCCAGCGGGGATGACCGTCTTGGCGGATGGCCTCGGAAGTCTGCAGGAGATGCTCGATCTGAGTGAGGTCGGTATCGGGATCGCTGTCATCGACGAGAGTGTTCAGGTATTCTGCGGCTTCCCATATACTCTTCTCGCCCCGCGTCAGCCCGAAGTACAGTTTTTCTTTGCTCAGAACGTACTCGACGGTTTGCTTCTCGTGATTGTTACGGTAGAACTCCGCAACGCGCGGGTTGGCCTGAGCATCGTATTGGCGGAATTCGGACTCAGATTTTCCTTCTTTGTAGCGACGCTCGATGAAGTCATCCCATTGATCCAAGTTCGAGAGAGGATTTGGAGATTGTGGATTCTTCGCGGCCATAGCGTTACCTCCCTAGGCGCTTCTTGATATTGTAGGGCTGAAAGGCCGTCCACCAAGGCTTTTTGCGAGCCCCTAAGCCGATAATTAGACGCTGATGGTTGGGCGTGGCGTTGCAGCATCCCTCGGGAACGCCTGGGCATCCGGACAGTTGAATTTCCTATTGCAAATTTTCGGGAAGTAGTGTATCTTGCCGCCCACTTGTGGTGTGCTTTCCTCAGTTTTTGCACCGAGGCAGCCAGGGTGTAGCTGTCGAAACCCCGCCGTCTCACATTTCGCGGGCAGAGTGCGGCTTCTCAAGCAATTTCCGAGTTCCAAACCAAAACCACTACGACTAGAGAGAGGACTGAGATGCCCACAAAAATCAGCCGTTGTATCCGCTTCTTCGCATGCGTGGCATTCGTAATCACTCTGAGTGCGACGACTGCCTTCGCCCAATCTGATCTCGGCAGGATCTCAGGTTTTATTAAAGATCCGACAGGCGCGACCATTACCGATGCCAAAGTGAGCGTTCAGAATAAGAGTGGACTCCAGCGCACGACGACGACCAACGATTCCGGATACTACACCATCACCAATGTCCCACCTGGCCTGTACACGGTCATTGCCGAGGCGCCCGGATTCGAAAAGTTTCAGAGCGCCGATAACAAACTCGATCCCGCCAGCAATCTCGTCGTTGATGCCACGCTGTCCGTCGGCGCAGCCACGCAAACTGTCCAAGTTTCAGCCTCGGCAGTGCAACTGCAGACCGAATCAGCGTCTGTACAAAAGGTGGTCACTCGCGAGCAGATTGACGCACTCGAGCTCAACGGTCGCAACCCGATCTTCATGGCCAACCTGGTTCCCGGCGTCCGTGGCACCAATCTTGTCGGCCTCTCCATCGGTGTGGGAGGATTGACGACCAACATCAACGGCGCGCGCACCCCCGAGAGCGTGGTGACTTACGATGGCGCTGTGGCCATGCGCACCCGCTCCAATGGCGCCGTCCTCGGCCAAGCTGATGTTGACTCGACGCAGGAAATCCAGATCCTCACGGCCGATTACGCGGCAGAATATGGCCGCTCATCTGGCGGACAGATTCGCCTGGTTACCAAAAGCGGTACGCAGGTTTTCCACGGCGCCGCCTTCGAATATGTTCGTAACACGATTTTCAACTCTAACTCATGGTCGCGGAACCTGGTTCCACTTACCCGCTTTGTCACAGCTCCCGATCATTACAACCAGTTCGGATATAACATCGGGGGGCCTGTTTACATCCCCGACCATTTCAACTCGAACAAGACGAAACTCTTCTTCTACTGGGGACAGGAGTGGGTGAGACGGGTCTTTACCGATAACCAGTCGTTGGCAGTTCCCACGCTGGCAATGCGCCAAGGAGACTTCAGAGATCTATTGGTCCCCGGCAATATCTGGGGCTATACTGCCACCACGGGGATCATTAAAGACCCGACCACGGGTACGCAGTTCGTCGCCTCGTCCAACCCTGCGGATCCCACTTACAGCCCCGCCTGCACGAGTGCAGCTACCTGCCCGAACGTAATTCCCGTAGCGCGGGTTAGCAAGAATGGGCTGGGTATTTTGAACGCCTGGCCAGTGCCGAACCTCACGGTGCCGATTAACAATAACAATTGGACTTTCTTTGCGCCGCATCCGCAGAACCAGAGGAAGGACACGCTTTCACTGGATTGGAACATTACTGACAATCAGCGCGTACGCTTCCGCCGCATGTATTACGCCTGGTTCGAGTACCAGCCCTTGGATGGCAATACCAATGAGACGCCGAAGTATTTTAATCGGCCCAATTACACCTACTCGCTCAATCACACCTGGGCAATCAGTCCTACAAAGGTGAACGAGGTGTTACTTACCTATAGTCAGGACGTGGTGCGCATTCCGGTGGACGCAGCGCACTTCCTGGATCGCACCAAAGGCGCAGCGCAGGGCCCTGGTTTATACGGGACCAACTACAGCTACATCTTCAGTGACGGGAAGTTGCTGCCAACTCGCATCCCCAGCGTAAACATGACGAAAATGTCCACACTAAATGGTGGACCGTATCCGTCGCACTCGGCCGGCCCGATTGGGGACGTTTCTGACAGCTTTACCTGGGTTAAAGGAAACCACACCTGGAAATTCGGTGGCTTGTACGAGTATTCCGGCGAGAATGACAACGATGAAATCAACGTACAGGCTTGCTCGACGTGCACGAATAATCAGAATGGTCAATTCCAGTTCTTAGACAGCCGTGCGGGGGGAACGGGAGTAGCCGCTGCAAATGCCGCTCTCGGTCTTTTCGATCGCTATTCAGAAATCGGCCATCGCGCCTACACCATCTTCCGTGGGAGCATGTGGGAGGCTTTCGCGCAGGATTCGTGGAAGGTAACCCAGAGACTTACGGTTACGCCTGGACTGCGCTATACAGTCATCGTCCCATACCACACCTGGTGGGGGAATCAGGCCGTGTTCGATCCGCAGTTCTACGATCCGTCGCAGGCGGTAACGCTTGATCCCAATACCGGGTTGATCATTGGCACGCCCACGCTGCAGCAACTCTATAACGGCATGGTCATTCCCGGGCACGGATTCTCGTCTGACGCAAAGAACCACGTTCCGGAAGCCAATACGAACCAGTGGAATTTCCTATTCCGTGGAGTGTCGAACCACTACTCGGACGTTCAATGGAACGACATTCAGCCCCGGCTGGGTGTTGCTTACCAGGTGAACGATAAGACCGTCGTACGCGCCGGCGCAGGCCGTTTCTATACTCGCCTGGGCGTAAGCGACTCAGTGTTCCTCGGCGGCAATCCACCCTTCCAGCCAAGCGCGAGCCTGACAAACGGTTCCGTCGACGCCCTTGGGCCGAGCGCGGCTGCTGCTATTCCGCTCGTCGTAACTACGCAAAGTAAGAATTTCCGCAATCCCGAAGCCTGGAACTGGAACGCTTCCTTTGAGCGGCAATTGCCCTGGAAGTCGCTTGTGAGCGTTGGTTATGTGGGCCGCCGCGGCTTGCATCTGCAGCGCGAGGCGAACATCAACCAGCCGACGATCGCTACCGTGTTGGCGAATCCCACCGTCAAGAACGTCGATGCCCTGAGGCCCTACAAGGGCTTTGGCTCGATCCGCGAGACCGATAACGTGGCCAGTTCGCTTTACAACTCCTTGCAGGCGAACTTCAGTCGAAGTTTTGTGAACGGTTTCATGATGGGTGTGTCGTACACGTATTCCAAGAGCATGGATAGTGGCTCCAACCAGCGCGACGTCGTTCCCGATACGTATAACACCAGCTTCATGTGGGGGCCGTCGGAGTTCGATACGCGGCAACTCGTGATGATCAACTATCTGTACGAGCTTCCGTTTTTCCGGAAGCAGAAGAGCATCGCTGGGAAAGTGCTCGGTGGATGGCAGCTCAGCGGCATCACCCAGTTCCAGAGCGGCAATCCGTGCAGCGCAGCCCAGGCCAAGGACTTCGCTGGCGTGGGACTGGACTCCAACTTCGGTTGCGGTGTTAATGGTCAGTATTTTGCGTGGGACGGCAAGCTCAGCAAGCCGCACACGTTTGGAACAAATGGTCAGTGGGTCTGTTGCGCTTCCGACTTCACTGCCCCTGCAAAGGGAACGTTTAATACTCAGCGGGTCCGCGATTTGATCTATATGCCCGGATTCCAGAACTGGAATATGGGTCTGTTCAAGCGGATTCCAGTAAATGAACGGGTTAACTTCCAATTCCGTGCAGAGGCGTTCAATATTTGGAACCATCCGAATTGGGGGGGTGCCAGCGGCGGTGCCAGCGGCGGCACCCCTGTACAACTTGATCCCAGCAACGCAGCCACGTTTGGGAAGGTACTTACCAAGGGCAGCGAGCGCAACCTGCAACTCTCGCTGAGAGCCGAATTCTGAACCTAAATTTGAGTCGATTAACTCTTGTTGTTCGGCTCACGGGCTTCGCTGTCGATGTGACTGGTTTTAGGAAAAGGCAGACTTGAGTCGCGCCATCTGAAGCGTATTTTAGTTTTCGCGCGTTTTGGATGGCGCTTACCTCAACGGCTCAAGCCAGACAATCAAATGGCTTAGCGCGGGGATAAATCTGTGCCTTCCCCAAGATCTGTCAATGAAACTAAAATACATTCGTTCATCGAATTCTGAATTCTGAGGATTTATGGAGAGCTACAAATGTCAAAGATCAAGCAGCGGTTGCTGCTGCTGTTTGTAGTCCTGGGCCTGCCGCTGTGCACAGCGGCGCAAACGCCTGCGAAGTCAGATTCCACTTCTCAAAGCAAGACCGCAACCACGCCCACGCCCCCCGATTTGACAAAGCAGCCAACGCTTTACGCCGTCGGCTACGCACACTTAGATACCGAATGGCGATGGGAGTATCCCCAAAGTATTCAGGAGTATTTGAGCAAGACGATGCGGAATAATTTTGTTTTATTCGAGAAATATCCGCATTACATCTTTAACTTCACAGGCGCAAACCGCTACCGTCTCATGAAGGAATATTTTCCTGCCGATTTTGCCAAGCTGAAGCAGTACGTGGCTGCTGGCCGCTGGTTCCCGGCCGGCTCCTCGATGGAAGAAGGCGACGTGAACTCGCCCAGTGCCGAATCAATCATCCGCCAGGTTCTGTACGGCAACAATTTCTTCCGGCGCGAGTTCGGCGCAGCCAGCCACGAATATATGCTGCCCGACTGCTTTGGTTTTCCCGCTTCTCTGCCGAGCATTTTGCATCACGCCGGAGTGAAAGGATTCTCTACGCAAAAACTTTCGGCAGCATGGCAGCCTGCTCCTCATGTTGGCGGCCCGGACTCTCCGGAGAAAACGCCTGAAGGCATTCCATTTAATGTGGGAGTCTGGGAGGGCACAGATGGAAGCACGGTGATCGCCGCTCTCAATCCTCTCACTTATGGCAGCCAGGTAAGCTACGATCTCAGCAAGGCACCCCCGCCACCGCCACCGCCGGATTCCAATTTGACAGCGCAGGAGAACGCGTTTCGCGCGCGCCCAAAGGAGGACTGGGTAAAGCGTATTCAAATCAACGGTGACCTTACAGGAATCAAGGCGGATTATCACTATGTCGGAACGGGCGACATCGGCGGCGCGCCAAACGAATCCTCCGTCAAATTGATGGAGGCGATCGTCACAAAAAGTAAAACGGTACTTCCGGCGCCGCCAGTTCGGCCGCGCGAGTGGGAATCCGATGAAGAACCGGGTGTCGCCCAGTCCGCGCCGGCGCAAGTTGGCGATGGCCCAATTCGGGTCGTCTGGTCGAGAGCCGATCAGATGTTCGACGATATTCTTAAGTGTTGCAACACCGACCGCATGCCCCGGTATAAAGGAGACCTTGAACTCATCAACCACTCTGCCGGCTCTCTGACCTCCGAGGCATACCAGAAGCGTTGGATCCGCAAGAATGAACTACTCGCCGATGCCGCCGAAAAGTCCTCCGTCGCCGCGGCATGGTTAGGCGGTAGAACGTATCCGCAACAGCGTTTGAACGCAGCCTGGACGCTCGTGATGGGTGGACAATTCCACGACATTCTTCCTGGCACGGCGACTCCAAAGTCGTTTGAGTTTGCGTGGAACGATGACGTCATCGCGATGAACCAATTCGCCGGCGTCCTCGCGAGCGCCACGGATGCGGTTGCCTCGGCGATGGACACGCAGACTCAAGGCACCCCTGTTGTCGTCTATAACCCACTTAACATCGCACGCTCCGATGTCGTAGAAGCTTCGATCCATTTCCCTAATGGGACCCCGTCTAGCGTGGCTGTGACCGGCCCAGACGGTAAAGAAGTTCCCGCACAACTTGCTGGAGAAAAAGACGGAGTTACCAAGATTCTCTTTCTGGCCAGAGTGCCGTCGGTGGGCTACTCGGTGTTCGACGTGAGACCAGGCCAAGGTGGCTCGGCCTCGTCTGAACTGAACGTGTCCGAGTCCTCCCTTGAAAATGCCCGATACACGGTAAAGCTCGATCAGAACGGCGACGTTTCCAGCATCTTTGACAAAAAGCTCAATCGCGAACTCTTGTCCGGCCCAATACGGCTCGCAATATCGACCGACAATCCTGAACACTGGCCGGCATGGAACATGGACTTCGCGGATGAGCAGCGGCCTCCACGCTCGTATGTGAGCGGATCGCCAAAGATCACCGTGGTCGAAAATGGCCCGGCACGGGTCGCAGTTCAGGTCGAACGCGAAACCGAAGGTTCCAAATTTGTTCAACAGGTCCGTCTGGCGGCGGGCGATGCCGGTAATCGCGTCGAATTTGTCAATGCCATCGATTGGAAAACGAAGGAAGCCAATCTGAAAGCCACCTTCCCGCTCAGCGCAACGAATCGGATGGCGACCTACAACTGGGATATCGGCACCATTCAGCGCCCCACCGAAGACGAGCGCCAGTTCGAGGTTGCTTCGCATCAGTGGATCGATCTTACAGACCAGAGTGGAAGTTATGGCGCCACCGTGCTCACGGACTGCAAAAACGGTTCCGACAAGCCCAGCGACAACACCATTCGCTTGACTCTGATTAGAACTCCGGGAACTCGCGGCGGCTATACCGATCAGGGCACGCAGGACATCGGGCATCATGACATCAACTTTGGCCTAGCCGGCCACGACGCCGATTGGCGGACAGGTGAAACCGACTGGCAAGCGCATCGGTTGAATGATCCCCTGGTTGCCTTTGAAAGCACCCAGCATCCGGGATTTTTGGGCAAGGAGTTTTCTCTCGCCAGAATCGACAACAACCGTGTGCGTATGCTGGCGCTGAAGAAGGCCGAAGAGAGCGAAGAGATCGTGGTCCGCGTGGTCGAGCTAGACGGAAAACCAGCAAACAACGTTCACATCCATTTCGCGGCGCCACTCACGGCAGCGCGCGAGATCAACGGTCAAGAGCAACCGCTTGGTTCGGCGAGGATCGAGAGTGGAGATCTCGTGACTTCTTTCACCGCATACCAGCCGCGCAGCTTCGCCGTGAAACTTGCCGCCGCCCCGAAAAAGGTAGCCCCACCGCAATTCGCAGCAGTGAACCTGCCGTACGACACCTCAGTAGCGAGTCTCGACAACAGGCCAGCGACCGGCTGCTTCGACTGCAACTTTGACCGACCAAATTTCTCGCCTCAAGGCAAAGCCCTACCTGCCGAGATGCTGCCCGAGAAAGTCGATTATGCGGGCATCAGCTTCACGCTGGCTGCGGCCGGTGGACCAAAACCGAACGCGGTAACCGCCGCTGGGCAGACCATCCGTCTTCCTGCGGGTAACTTCAACCGTCTCTACCTGCTAGCTGCGGCAGCCAACGGCGACCAGGACACTACCTTCAAAGTCCAAGATCAGAATTTGCACCTGAGAATAGAGGAATGGACAGGATTTGTCGGCCAGTGGGACGACCGTATCTGGAAAACAGCCGAAGAGAAAATGCCAGCGCGGCCGGGTACCGGAGGTCCGCCGAGCGTTACCCTGAATGAATACGCCGAAATGATCGGGCTTCGTCCCGCTTTCGTCAAGCCTGCCGATATCGGATGGTTTGCGTCGCACCGGCACGACTCCGCAGCCGCTAACGAGGCATACCGTTATTCTTATCTTTTCGTCTATCCGGTGGATATTCCGGCTGGGGCAAAGACGCTCACTCTCTCCCACAACCCCAACGTGCGCATCCTGGCTGCTACGGTCGCGCACGAGCCAACTCAAGCTTGGCCTGTCCAGCCCCTGTACGACACCCTGGAACGTCCGAACAGCGGAGAGGAAAGCGCCGAGCTTGCTCCAAAGTATCGCAACTGAGGCACACAGCTGACGCACTGCGGCGGCATGAAAGCACGGATATTTAGGTTAATTGAATAAAGGATTCCTTATGCGTCCTGTAGACAAGCCGGAGCATGGGACGTAGATCTGACGTGCAATGCATGAATGGATCACGTTCGAAACCGGAGGAATCTGCCCAGCCTGCAAACGTCGTACGGCACAATCCGAGTTCCCGCTAAAATCCGGTCATGGGGAGAGTGCCAGCAAAACAACTTGCAGCATTGTGTTCCCCACCGCGGGATGCAATCCGAAGCTTGACTTCCTCGACTGTTTGAAAACGGTTGCAGAGCGGGCACGATGAAGACAACTTCTGGCTTCACAAGCTCCGTGCTACGTTCGCGACCAAGTGTCTGTGGGCGGGAGTGGATCAGGTTAGGGTTCAGCAGTGGCTTGGCCACTCAAACAGGAATCGACGATGCGATATTTGAATCCATTACGAAGTCAGCAAAGGAGGAAGAAGGTGAATGAGGTTTCCCATGAATCAAAACCATTGTGCAGAGCTAATGGTTTGCATTCACCATCTTCAATACGGTTTCGGCGAGGCGGCGCAAGGGGACAACGGTTACGACAGCGTTGCGAGCAATTGCTTCTTTGGGCATACCGAAAACCACGCAACTAGCCTCATCCTGAGCGAGTGTTAGAGCGCCGCAGTTACGCATCTCCAACAAGCCTTGAGCGCCGTCGCTTCCCATTCCTGTCATGATCACGCCGACCGCATGCGATCCGACCGACTTCGCAACTGACCGAAAAAGCACGTCGACACTGGGTCGGTGTCGTGACACCAACGGTCCTTCTCTAACTTGTGCAATGTAACCGGTCCCGCTCCTTTGTACGAGAAGGTGATGATTTCCCGGGGCGATCAGGGCGCGTCCGTTGAGGATAGGATCGCCATCGCTGGCCTCTCTGATTTCGATCGTGCAATCTCGATTCAGGCGGTCGGCAAAGGCTCGCGTGAACACTTCCGGCATGTGCTGGACAATAACGATTCCCGGACAGCCAAGGGGCATTGCCTCCAGAAATTCGCGAAGCGCTTCGGTGCCGCCGGTTGAGGCGCCGATGGCAATGACTTTGTTCCCCGTGCCCTGATGCGGAGGTGCGGGGCTGAACGGCAGAATGACGTCGGCGGTATTTCGCGGGGCTACCGGCAGAAAGTGTGCTGGAGCCAACCTGGCCTGGGCGGCGCCGTGTACCACGTCAATCAGCATCACCGCGGATTCGTGGAGAAAATCGCGGACACCTAGCTTGGGTTTGGTAATCACCTCGACTGCCCCGAGTTCCAAAGCAGAAATGGCGTCTTCGGTGCGGCGATGGGCGACCTCGGAGCATACAATGACAGGCAGTGGTCTTTCCGCCATGATTTTTCGCAGAAAAGTAAGACCATCCATGCGCGGCATCACCAGGTCCGTAATAACCACGTCGGGGGTTTCTTTTTCAATTTTCGCGAGAGCGATGATAGGATCAGCGGCGACTCGGACTTTAATCTTCGGATCCGCGCTGAGCACGCCTTGCATGACCTGGCGCACAACGGCAGAGTCATCCACCACGAGAACATTTATGCTTCCGTCGGTCCTTTTCGCTTTGGGTCCAAACGAGATCACATCGCTCACGTTTAGAAGGAACTCTCACCCATTCCCGCCGCCGATCGTGTCTGACCAGGAAGCGGATGACTCGAACGCGCAAAGGCATGGATGGTGGGCGCGACCGTTGTCAGACCGGGAGCGATTGTTCCCAAATGCTCAGAGTGGCCAAAAAACAACAGACCCGAGGGCGAAAGATGCCGCAAGATTCCGCCGATCACTTTCACCTTGGAGTCCAGGTCAAAATAGATGAGCACGTTTCTGCAGAAAATCAGATCGAAAGTACCGAGGATTGGATAAGAATCGGCGTGGAGGTTGACGCGCGCGAACCTTACTACGCGGTGCAATTCGGGGCTAACCTTCATCTCGCTTTTGTGGTCGCCTTTGCCCTTGAGCATGTACGCGCGAAGGTACTCGGCGGGTATCTCCTTCGATTTCTCGATGGGATAGGTTGCTGCTCGCGCCTTTTCGAGGACGCGAATGGAGATGTCGGTGCCGAGGATTTCAATCTCCCAACCTTTCTCCGTGGGGAAATGTTTTAGTAAGAGCATGGCGAGCGAGTAGGGCTCTTGACCGCTGGAGCAGCCGGCGCTCCAGATGCGTAGACGCATGGGACGAGTGCCCTCAGATGCTTCCTGCTTCCATTTGGGAAACACCTCCCGTTCGAGATAATCGAAGTGCCGAGGCTCGCGGAAGAAATGAGTTTCGTTGGTGGTAATGCAATCGATCATCACGGCCCGCTCGTGCTGCTGATCGGGCTGCGTTACCAGGCGGTAGTACTCCTGCATGTTGCTGAGTCCAAGAAGACGCAAACGCCGGGCGAGACGTCCGGTTAGCAAGGCGTGCTTATGTGCCGCGAGCCAAATACCAGCCTCCTTATAAATCAGCTGCTGAAACTTGGTGAACAGACCGGGAGCCAAGGCGGCACGATCGTTCGTTTCACGCTGCCCTCCAGCAGCGGTGGAAGAGCCTGAATTTGTTTCGATACGAGGCATCGGGTGGCCTATTCCGCGTCAGTCTCTTCCGTCTCTTCGACACCTTCTGGAATGGCGGAAGATTCAGGCGCGTTTTGCGCCGAGTAGGTCTCGACTTCAGATTCCGGATGGTCGGCATCTTCCTCCACAGATTCGGGGAGTTCAAGCAGTTCGTCGGTCGAGAGCACCTTCTCCGTGTCAAGAAGAAGACAGAACTTCTTTCCCGAACGTGCCATTCCCAGCAAGTAGTCGACCTTGATGCGAGTACCAAAAGTCGGCGGCTCCTCGACGTCCTGCGGTTTGAGATCGATCACCTGACGCACAGAATCCGCCATAATACCCATGATGGCGGATTCCTCTCCGCACTGGACTTCAGTGATGACGATGCAGGTCAGCTTCCCCGCGATACTAGGGGCTTGCCGGAACTTCACCGCGAGATCGATCACCGGAACCACGCTGCCGCGTAAATTGATGACACCGCAAATCCACTCTGGTGTTTTGGGAACCTGCGTGACGGTGTGGTATTCGATGATTTCTTTCACCTTCAGCAGACTCACTGCGTACTCCTCCTTGCCGATCATGAAGGTGAGATATTGCTGAACGTTTTGCTCGATGTCCGTGTGAGTTTCTTCGTTTTTAATCTGCATGGACGTTTTCGCCTTTTAGAACCGGGTGAAGTTGTGTTCCACGGCGGAGCCGTTGGCCTTCTTGGGGGCCACGGACTGAGCCAGGGCTTGAAACGGCTTATGCTCGGCTGAAGGACGACGAGCGGTTGAGGCAATCCGTTCTCCAGCCACTCGGAAGAACGCCATGAGCTGCTGCAACGCTTCGGACTGTGCCGCCAATTCTTCGGCGGTGCTGGAGAGTTCTTCCGCCGAGGATGCATTGCGCTGGGTGACGGTGTCGACAGAGGACATAGCCTTGTTGATCTGGACGACGCCCGACGATTGCTCCCTCGACGACGCACTAACTTCCTGAACCAGCTCGGAAGTCTTCTTGATGGCGGGAACCAATTCGCGCAGCAGTTCTCCGCTACGCTCGGCGACGGTCACGCTGTTGGCAGCAAGGCCGCCTATCTCTTGCGCGGCGGTTTGGCTGCGCTCCGCTAGTTTCCGAACTTCCGTGGCAACTACGGCAAAACCGCGTCCATGCTCGCCTGCCCGAGCGGCTTCAATCGCCGCGTTGAGGGCCAGCAGGTTGGTTTGGTAAGCGATCTCCTCGATAATCGAGATTTTTTCGGCGATCTGCTTCATTGCGGACACGCTCTCCCGCACCGCAGCCCCCGACTGCTCGCTATCATTCGCGCCTTTGACCGCCATCTGCTCCATTTGACGGCTGTTCTCGGCGTTCTGCGTGATCGAGGCACTCATCTGCTCGAGGCTCGATGTAGTCTCCTCAATCGAAGCTGCCTGCTCGCTGGTTCCCTGTGAAAGCGATGCGGCGGAGGCTGCGACTTGTGACGCCGCGCTGGCCACGCCATCACTGCTGATGCGAACTTCGCTGATGATCTCTTCCAACTTTTTCACGAACGCATTGAAAGAATTAGCCATCTGACCGACTTCATCGTGGGAAGCGATTTCGATGCGCTTGGTCAGGTCACCGCTGCCTTGAGCCATTTCGCCAAGGTGATCGGCCATCGCTTTAACCGGGCGAGTGATGCCGCGGGACACTACGACGGTGACAAGTGTTGCCGCGATGAACGTGACCACAACCACCGAAAACATCACCAGCGCCGTCTGCCGTGAAAAAGTCGTGATGGTCTCTTCTTTGTCGGCCATGATCTTGCGGTGCTTGTCTGAGAGATCCGAGGCAGCCGCCTCCATGCGATGAATCTCATCCTTGACTTCGGTGACCTTTGCATTTCCCTGTTGCGGGGTCTTGATCGTCCCGTCGTTGATGCCGGCGACGGTCAGAGTCACGCCACGCTCGTAGGCCGCGATTTCGCGGTCCATGGCCGAGACAAGCTGCTTGCTGCTGTCGGAAGAAACCCGCCCATCCAGATCAGCCACCGTAGATTGCAGCGTCGCCAGTTGGCCCTTCCATTTCTCTTGGTAACTTTGCATCACCGGCTTGTTGTCCATATTGAGAAGCGTGTCTTTTTCATACCGCCGGAGTTCGAGAGTGGTGATCTTGGCTTCGTCCGCAAGTTGGGATACCTTGGCATCCCCACGCAGCATAGAGACAGTTTCGCGGGTCACGGATTCCATGCCCCAGTAGCCCGCCACTGCGACGACGAGTAGCAGAAACAGTACGACTCCAAATCCGAGGGCGAGACGTTTTGCGATCGATGACTTCTTCAACATACGATTGTTCCTTTCAGGCTCTATTTCTCTTAGGGCGGTAGCACCGCATTTTTATTAGTCTTCACAATCGGATTCAGTTCACTGCTTGCTCCTGTTCGACAATGACGTCGCGGAGCAACGTGCCCACATCGAGAATCAGGGCCACACGCCCGTTATCGAGGATGGTGGAACCGGAGACTCCCGGCACATCTCGAAAAATTCGGTTTAAAGGCTTGATGATTGCCTGGCATTCCCCTAACAGGGTCTCGACGGCAATTCCTGCATAGCCACCTTCGCGATGGACAACGACAACGTTTTCGCGCTCGGGACGCCGATTCGGCGCGCCAAATATTTCCCGCAGGCGGACATAAGGCAAGGGCTCACCACGAAGACTGAGGACGCCGACGGGATCGCTAGAGATCTGATCTGCGGGCAACTCGAGGCACTCGCTAATCATCTCGAGCGGAATCACGTAGGTCTCGTTGTTGGCAACGACCGAAAAGCCATCGATGATCGCCAGTGTCAGCGGGAGGCGAATGGTGATGGTCGTTCCCTGTCCCTCGGCACTCTGGATCTCGATATTGCCGCGCAGGAGTTCGATGTTGCGGCGAACCACGTCCATACCGACGCCCCGGCCCGAAAGATCCGTGACCGTGTCCGCGGTAGTAAAGCCGGCCTTAAACACAAGGTTGAACAACTCCTGGTCGCTAACTTTTTCGCCCTCGGGCAGCAGATTCAGAGAGCGCGCTTTCGCCAGGATGCGCTGTCGACTAAACCCAGCGCCGTCGTCGGAAAGCTGAATCAGAATATTTCCCGCCTTGTGGAACGCAGTCAGCGTCAAGGAGCCGCACGGATTTTTCCCGAGGGAGCGCCGTACTTTCGGCGGTTCGATGCCATGATCCACGGCGTTGCGGATCATGTGGAGCAACGGGTCCTTGAGATGCTCAAGTACGCGAGTGTCAACCTCGACATCAGCGCCAACGATCTGCAGTCGTGCCAGTTTGTTGTGGCTCTGTGAAATGTCACGTACGGAGCGGGCGAATTGCTGGAACAGCGGGCCCACCGGGACTAGTCGTATGCCCATTACTTGCTCTTGCAAGGTCTTCTGGAGGCTCTCGATCTCGCGTTGTGCCTCGAGAAGCTTGCGTCCGGCATCGCTATTCAGTTCCTCAATAGTCCGGCGCAAGCGACCCTGGGCAATTGCGATCTCGCCGGTCAGGTTAAGCATGCGATCGAGCTTGTCGATGTCGACGCGAAGAGTGCGGTTCCGGGCCCCGAAGGGAGCGGAACCCGGAACCGCTGTAGGGGAGGGCTCTGGTACAAAAGTCGGGACTGGTTCCGCCGTTGCCGTGTCCCGATCAGACGCCCGGCTGGCCAGTGCTTTCTTTAACTCTTGCTGGGAGAGGGTTAGTTGGTCATGTCCTTCCGTCGCTGCGGGAACCAGTGCCCGCAGCGCATCCACGCCATTCAAGAGAAGTGAAATGACGTCGCGCGAAATGGCGAGTTCCTTCTTGCGCAAGGCTTCGAGCAAGTCTTCCATCCCATGCGCGAAATCGGCTAGTACGGGAAAGTCGAGTGCGGAGGCGTTGCCCTTGATGGTGTGGGCTACACGAAACATCTCGTCAAGCAATTCCAGGTTGTCGGGATCAGTCTCGGCGGCAATCAGATGTTCCTCGGTCCGCGCAAGTCCCTCTGCCGACTCAGCCAGAAACGCGGCGACGACTTTTTCGCGATCAAAATCCATTGCTTCGCTCTCTTCCCCTAAATTGGCTGGCACCACACGATGCCGTCGTCGGTGTTGAAGATGATCTTTCTGCCGCGTGTTCCTCCAGTTTCCTGGATGGCCACCGAAATTCCTGCATTTGTCATCAACTCGAGTGCGGCGATTGCATTCTGTGTTCCCAAGCTGAGCCCATTCCGGTTCTGAAACATGGTCGAGCCGCCAAAAATTTTGGCGCGCAAGTTGACTTGTCGGCACCCAATCGATTTCAGCTTCTCCAGCACCGTCCGCGTTGCTACATCCGCGTAGCGGTGAGACGCAGGCTGTCCCTCTCGCGACGCAGGCAGTAAAAAGTGATTCATTCCCCCCACGCGCCGGCAGCTATCCCACAGGCAAATCGCGACGCAAGAGCCCAAGATCGTGCGGATCTGGCAGGGCTCTTCACTGACATGAAGCTGTCCTGGGAGCAGGTAGGCCGACCGGCGTTCTCCGCGAGCGGGGGCGCAGGTCAAAGGCGACGACCGGGACCGCTCTGAATTCGTCTCTCGCATTAGAGTTGTTCCGACCATGCGGCTCCGTCGTCGGTATGAAAAACCAGTTTTCGACCACGCGTGCCGCCAACCTCGCTCTGCAATAGTCGAATACCGTTCAATTTCAGAAAGTGAGTAACCGCTTGGACATTGCGATCGCCGAGGCACTCGCCGCCGCTACCGAACGTCACTCCAGGCAACGAACCGCCGAAGATTCGGGCGTGCAAGGTTTGCCGATCAGCGCCCAGTTCCAACATCCGCTGCAACAGCGCTGGATTCGCGACATTGGCATAGCGATTGCTGTTTTCGCTGTCCTCGGGTCCTTCCGGAAGCATAAAGTGATTCGCGCCGCCAAAGCGTTGGACAGAATCCCACAAGCAGAGCGCGACACCGGAACCCACGATGGTGCTAATGGCAAAGGGTTGCGCGGCAGCAAAGATTTTGCCGGGTATCAGATAATGCCGCGCATGTTTGTCATCCGGAGTACCTACGACTCGCGGCAAATATTCCATCGGCAACACAGCCGGGTTGAAACTTTGCGTTTTTGGTTTCTTAAAAGTCATCTTCAATATTTCTTTCTCGGCATCAGCGCGTGGGATACGGCTCGACCGCCCGTCCAGCGCAATTCGACAGCACTTCACAAATTTCCCGATCCACCGGTTCGATGCCCGGCTTGTGCGGGAACAGACGAAACAGCACGATCACTGCGGCCGGAGTGCCGTCGACCAGGATCGGCACCAGAGCACTCACCGGATCATCACTGGAAAGCAGGTTTTCGTTAGACAACCTGAGTCGAAACACAGCCTTGCCCTTAAGCACCTGCTTCAGGTGCGGCTCACGGTTCACCACTAGAACGGAGTGCTTGTTCGGATCTACGCCGAAAGCCCAATAAAGCCAAAGTTCAGAACGCTTCTTGTCGACTTTGAACACAGCGACCTGTTCGGTTCCGATCAAATTCCCGGCGATCTCGCGAATCGCGTCCAGCGCATCGGCTTGATCGATCGCATTCTGCAGCCGCATGCGAGCGGCGTATACTTTTGCCTGCGAGCCCACGTCGTAGGACGAGTCTTTTTTCCCGAATTCCGCTGCTGAATCGAACTTGTGGCTCATGCGTCCTCGAAACTTCCTTTCCTGAAGATTCGCCTACTCTCCGAGATAGCTTTGCAGCAGCGTAACCAGCTCGAAACTGTCGATAGGTTTCGTGATGTAGTCGTTGCAGCCGCTCTGGAAGCCAGCCTCGACATACTCTTCTTCACCACGAGTGGTCACCAGAATGATGGGGGTCTGCGATAGAGAACTTTCCCGCCGCATGCGCTTACACGCCTCAAAGCCATTCATGCGAGGCATCACTACATCCATCAGGATGAGGTCGGGTGCTTCGACAACGGCGCGTGAAATCGCGTCCAATCCATCCTTCGCCGTAACGCACTCGTACGCGGTGCGTTGTTTCAGAATCATTTCTTCCATCATCAGCGTGGTAGTCGAATCGTCCACGAGAAGAACTTTTTTTGGCATTTCCTTACCTCTCCATCAGTGAGCGGGGCACACATTCACTGCATGGCCCCAGAGTGCAATGGCAATCGTGTGGCCAAAATCAAGCGCGGGAGCGTTTGCACGTAAGGGACTGGCTGCAACGGGTTTGCGAACGAGGCGACAGACGGCCGCAGAATCGGTTGTGTTCGAATTCCAGAAAACGCATCTGGGAATCGAACGGAACTCGGCGAGGAAGGAAAGAGGTGGTTCAGCTGGAGATAGCGAACTGCGAGGTTGACCCAGCCCCCGAAAAGTGGACCACGTAGAATGTGAGTTCTCCCAAACCCAT
>CALFMO010000011.1 GCA_937879855.1 uncultured Acidobacteriaceae bacterium
TCTTATAGATGATATCGTCTATGATTCCGTATTCCTTAGCCTGCTGCGCGTTCATGATGAAGTCGCGCTCCACATCTTTTTCCACTTTGTCCAGTTTCTGCCCGCTATGCTTCGAGAGTAACTGGTTCGTAATCTCGCGCATACGCAGGATTTCCCGGGCGTGGATGTCGATGTCGGTGGCTTGTCCCGACAAACCGCCCATGGACGGTTGATGTATTAGAATCCTCGAATTCGGCAGTGCCAATCTCTTTTTGGCTTCTCCTGATGCCAATAGTAACGCCGCCATCGAGGCAGCCTGGCCCACGCACAGGGTCATGACGTCGTTTTTCACGTACTGCATGGTGTCGTAGATCGCCATGCCGGCCGTGATCGAGCCGCCCGGAGAGTTAATGTAGAGCTGGATATCTTTCTCCGGATCTTCCTGAGCCAGAAATAACATTTGCGCAATCACCAGGTTGGCGATGTTGTCGTCAATGGGCGTGCCGATGAAGATAATGTTGTCGCGCAGCAATCGCGAATAGATGTCGTAGGCGCGCTCGCCCCGCCCGGTCTGCTCGATGACCATGGGAACGAGCATCATTTGCGGGTCATTTTTTTGCCAGTCGTTGTTTTGCCAGTCTTTCGGTTTCACATTCACCTGCCACACTCCGCCCCGACGCAACGTTTCGCTTGCATGGGGAGGGTCGAAGAGGTCCGGTTGTTAATCGCTTAACTACGCGGACTGGTGATACAGAAAATCGAGGGTCTTTTCGTTGCGGATTCTGTTCCGGATTCTATCGAGGCCCCCATCCTGTGTCAAACGAGCGCGGATCGCCTCCGGAGTCTGTTTCGATTGTTTGGCGAGGGCTTCAATCTCGTGATTCAATTCGTCCTCGCCAGCTTCGATTTTTTCCAGATCCGCAACGCGTTCCAGTAACAACGACGACTTCACATCCTGCACAGCCTGATCCCGCTGACCCGCTCGCAGACGAGGCAGGTCCATTTTTTTGAGGTCCTCCATCTTCATGCCCTGGGCGGCGAGCGCGCGCAGGCCGCGTTCCAGGCGCAGATCGATTTGCCGGTCGACCAGCGACTCCGGCACTTCGAAATCGTTGCGCTTAACCAGTTCCGCAACCAGCTTGTCTTTGGCTTCGCGCTCGGCATCGTGCTTGCGTTCAGACTGCATGTTTTCGCGAATCTGCTTGCGCACCTGATCGAGGCTGGTGAACTCGCCGAGTTCCTTGGCGAAATCGTCATTCAGTTCAGGCAAATTCTTCTGCTTGATGGCCTGAATCTTCACGGTGTAGACGAATGTCTTTCCGGCCAGACGCTTGTCGGCGACGTCCTCTGGATAACTCACCTCGAACTCGCGTTGGTCCCCGGCATTGGCGCCGCGCAGGTTTTCGGTGAACTCAGGCACAGTATTCTTGCCGCCGATTTCGATCAGGACTTCGTCCATGTGCACCGGCTGGGTTTTGTCGTCGCCGTTCTTGGGCCGGCCGTCCATGGAGGATTGGGCGAAGTCACCGTCGGCCAGCGGCCGCCCTTCGACCGAGGTGTAGGTGGCATGCTGTTCGCGCACGCTGTTCACTGCTTCTTCCACTTCTTCATCCTTCACGACGATTTCCGGATGGTCGGCGCGAAGTTCCCGGTAACCTTCGACGACGATTTCGGGAAGAATCTCGAAGCTCGCCTTGAAACGCAGCGGCTCGCCGTCATGAATGTGCAGGTCCGTGACCTGCGGCTGCGACACGGGAATCATTCCCTGCTTTTCCGCCTCTTTGCGGAAATAGCGCGGAACCAGGGCCTCGACCACATCGCTCTTCAGGTCTTCCTTGAACCGCTGGCGGATTATGGAGGGAGGTACGTGGCCGGAGCGGAAGCCCGGCAGGCGCGCCACCTTCTGATATTTCTGGATGATTTTTTCCATCTCGCGAGAGACTTCTTCGGCGGGGATTTCGACCGAAATCTCGCGTTTGACGCCGTCTTTATTCTTTGCGTCGATTGTTTGTGCAGGACTCACGTTTGCCCTTTCGGCTTGCCTTGCCACGTCCGACGGAACTGGCGTTCGTTCACACGCCGTTAATGTTGAGTGTAAAGACTAAGGGAGAGTAGCGTCAAACGGGTTGGGGGAGAGGGGAAAGACATGGTCCCAGAGCCCCCATACGAGAATCATGTTTGGACTGGGACTGGTCCAACTTACCTACTAGGGGTTGATGATGAGCATCACGACCACACAAGAGAATCAGTGATCAGTTTCGATACTTTCAGTTCTGGAGTAGCGACAGACGATTTACCGGGACACCGGTGCTCAGATCCCTTGGTCTTCCATGAGCTGTTTGTAGCGCTCTTTGTACAATTCTCTGACTGGAAATGAGGGCATCAATACATCCCACATCTTGTGTATTTGCCCGTTGATGTCTGGGCCGTCAAATTTGAAATAGGTCTGTATCTCCGTGACGATCGCGAGCATCACTCCGGCAGCCTGACCAAGGTGCAAACTAAACATCCGTAAGAACTGGTCATCCGTCGGTCTTTGTTCATGAGGCATAGCATCTTTGATGTAGAAGATCCCAGTAGCCAATAGGCCGTCCATACCGCCGTGCGCCATGGCCGAATATTCCCGCCATTTGCCGTACAGAAGGGTTCTAAGGAATTGTTGATGAGGGCTAAACGTTCCCCCAGGCCGCTGCATGTTGATGTATTGGCCGAGCGTTGGCCATGCTTTTTCAGCCTGGACTTCGGCAACGGTAAAATGCATCCGCCGGATCTCGAAATCAAAGTCCATTCGACATTTCGCGATCCACGCATCCCAGTCCGGGTCTCCGCCGTATCGGGCCTGGTCTTCCTCTATGCCGTCTAGCAGCTTCTTATATCCAGCCTTCCGGAACCATGGGCCATTTTGCCGTGGATCCTGCAGGATCGTAGTGATGTTATACAAGCAGTCGATCATGTTCCGAATTAAGGGAAGCACCGCGACCGTGTAGGCTGCGCGCCAATTAACGTCATTCTCACGCCGATCGTCTGCATTCAGATAGAACAGCAAATCGTAAGTGTATTGAACCTGCCTGAGAAGCACGTGCAGATCAAACGTAATGAATTCGGCCAGTCCAATCATCTTGTGGGCCTCTCGCCGGACTTTCTGGGACACAACTTCGGCTACATGGCCCAGAGGCTTCTGGAATAATGTGGCATCAAGCCATTGATCGTCATTCATGCGCAGTTCCTCATTGGTACGAGCAGATCACGGAGCCGGAGATCACGCAAATCCAAGTAGAGAAGGTACCTGGGTCGCCTCTAACTCTTAGACTCGCCCGTCGCGAGCGGCGGGAGAAGTCCTTGTTCGCGCAAGAAGTCGTCCATCATCTTGTCATCAACGCTGTGCCGCCCAATTCGCTCGTCGGTCATTGCTCTGGACTTGCCGACGCGTTTCTTCGCCCACTCTTGCTTTGATCGCTCGTACTGGAACCACTCGATGTCATGTTGCCGCCTGTCTTGGAAACGTCGTTGCCAAGGATGACGGCCGTATTCGTCGGCGGCGAAGTGCGCACCCTTCGCGCCACCCGCGTAGACTCCCGTAGTGAAACCGACCTTCCAGACGTGCGGCAACAAGAACCGGTCATTGTCTAGTGCCCGCCAGTCCGTCGTCGATACTCGTCGTTCCGGGTACAGCCAGTCTCGATCGACCGCCGCAACGTAGTGCGTCGCGCGTTGCTTAAGGACGTGGTTGATCCGTAGAACCTCGTCTTCCTCAAGTTCGCGCCCGTACTGAATGTCCCCGAGGTGTTTCATCGTCTGGTCGTAGTAGCGCGGGTTCTCGCGAAGCTCCGTCGGCACCGACCACAGATTACGAACTAGCTGAAGGTGCGTGATGATCAGGCACGAGTCCAGTCCAAGCGGGAAGATCGTTCGCGTGCCGATCTGTTTCAGACTCGGATCGTTGGGGTAAGTCCACTCGTCTTTGAACAACACCTTGCAGTAAAAGGTCACCGGATTGTCGGTCACGAGGAACTTCGTCGGGCTCTGGGTTGCACGCGCGATCTCCCAGACTCCTTCAGTCCACATCGTCGCGTAAGACTGGAACACCTCAGTCAAGACGTAGAGAGTCGAGTTACCTTCGTCCCAAGCGAATCGTCGTTTGATCTCTTCGAGTCCTCGCGGTGTTCGAAACCTCTGGGCTCCCATGTAGTGCACGAACGGCTGAAACGCCTCACAGATCTTATCGGTGATTCCTTGGAAACTCGCCATCGCAGCGACGGCCTTTGGGCCGATGTTGTCGATCATGCCGAAGAAGAATTTCTCCAGTTCGTCGGTTGTGCCCGGCGAAATTAAGCGCGTAGAGATCATCCTTGTAGAAACAACTGTCGGGACCGAGATGGCGTATCGCCTTTCGTTGATGCGTGTGTCCGTTTTGTACGATCGTCTCGGGTTCAAGGTCGAGGTAGTAGTACTTGCTCACGCCTGGGGGCAAGAACCTCCGCTGATACCATTCGGGAACGTAGTGATGCGCGTGTGACTGAACTCGGAGCATGACTTTGACTTCCAGCTTCAATCATCAAGACGCCCCGATTCTGGTGCAAGAAAAATCGCACCTTTCCTTGTGCAAGACTTGTGGATCACGAAATGTTTTCTGTGGACGGATAAGGAAAACGGTGTCAAAAGGCCATCAGTATTGAAAACCGTCCGCTACACGCGGTTTGAATCAGGAGGATCTAATCTCTCGTCAAACGGGTTGGGCAGTCGTCAGGCCTTTGTCGTTGGTCGCTGGCCCAAAAGAGGAATTCGTTGTGCTGTAATGGTGCGATGTCCTGGCTAACTATTCTCAACCGCGAAATCGTGGCTTGCACGCGTTGCCCGCGGCTGGTTGCGTATCGCGAGGAAGTCGCTCGCGTAAAGCGGCGCGCCTATCTCAGCTGGGAATATTGGGGAAAGCCCGTGGTCGGATTCGGCGATCCACACGCGCGCGTGCTCATCATCGGCCTAGCTCCCGGTGCACACGGTTCCAACCGCACCGGGCGGCCATTCACCGGCGACGCTTCCGGAAATTTTATGTACCCCGTTTTGCACGAGACTGGATTTGCGAGCCAGCCGACGGCGATCGACCGTAACGATGGCATGAAGTTGAAGGATCTCTACATCACGGCGGCGGTGCGCTGCGCTCCCCCCGACAACAAGCCCCTGCCTGCGGAATTGGTGGCCTGCTCGTACTTTCTCGATCGCGAGTTAGCAGGATTAAAGGAAGTAAAGGTGGTCGTGGCGCTGGGAAAGATTGGCTTCGACGCGTATTTGAATTACCTGAAGCGCCGGGGCGCGCTGACGAGCAAGAAAGCCTATGTTTTCAAACACGGCGCCAGTTACCGGATGCCCGACGGTAAGGTGTTACTTGCGTCCTACCATCCTTCAAACCAGAACACGCAGACCGGCAAGCTGACGCGGAAGATGTTCGTGGAGATCTTTCAAGAGGCGGCAAGAATTGCCGATAGAGAAGGTGAGGCGCCGCTGGTGCCGGATCGTTGACCCTTCCCCCGCTTGGGGGCATAGCCAAAAGCTCGGGCACGAACCGGGGCGGCGCCGTTTGCAAAACAATTGCTGATTTTTGATTGTTGATTGAAAAACTCAACCACTCCGGCGTTTGCTTTTCAATCAGCAATCTGAAATCAAAAATCAGCAATCGTGTCCCGAATCTTTCCCACTACTTCAGCCTGGTTACTGTTACTTCGAGCTGAAACTGTCGTTTGGAGTTGGGATCGTCCACGCTACCGACGACCATTGGCTTGCCCGGCAGCGCCAATGTGCTGGCGTTAATTCGGAATTGGCGTATGGTGGGGCGGGATTCGTGACCAGTCGCTTGATCGGGAATTGCAAAATTGCTGATCTCGGCCCGCACTTGTAAGGGCACACCATCGGGGCGCTCTCCGATTCGGCACCAGATGCTGGTGCCCACGTCCATGTACTGAAACTGTTCGTGCCCGGCCTCGACCGGGACGCGGGTGCCAATCTTGATTTCGTTGGCGTCATCGGCGTTGAGGTTGAGGGAGTACTGGCGAGAGTTGATCCTTTTGCCATCCTCCAGTTCGTTCACCGAGAAGTCGAGGCGGTAGGCGTGTACTGGTTTGTCAGCCACTGGAGCGGGCTTGGCTTCTGCCGTCGACTTTGCTGGAGCAGAATCCTGCGCGTGCGCTGCCCTTCCGCAAATTATGAATCCCAAAATCGTGATTGTCCAAATCGCCGATGCCTTGCGCATAATCCGTTCTCCTTAAGTTTTTGTCTATCTGAGCTTCTATCTTTCTGTTGTTCCGTTATTCCCTTCTTGCGAATCCATGGCCGGAGCGGACGACAAAGAGTTCACTTCTTCCAGTTGGTCTTGGTAAAGCGCCTCGGTCCGCGCCCGGGCGAGCAGCACCGCTTGCTCGGGGTTCTGCGCCACATAGTTCTGCAGAAGTTTTTCCTGCTCGCTCAGTGGCTCGGGCGATGGAAACTGTTCCAGCTTGGGTGCGCTCGCGACTGAGACTTCAGGAGGCGAAAGGCGTAGCGCTGGCTTTCGCACTCTTAGATGAGAGCGAACGTCACGTCTCCGCGCGTTCGATATGACTTCTGTTCCTCTCTCCTTTGGAGCCTGCATTGGCGTCGAGGGATGAGAGGCCACGACCGGATGAGACGGCCTGACCGATCTCAAGGTCAACGCCAGCATTACGACGACGACCGCCGCGACCACGGCAATCGCACTCCAGCGCCCCCACGCGTGATCCGAATCTCGCGCTTGCTCGGCGCGGAGGTTGGCCAGCACACGCTCTTCCAAGCCAGCCCTGGGCTCAGCCACCGCGTACTTCGCCAGCGCCGCATCCAGCATGCGATCGAGTTCGTCTTGTTCCCTATTGGTCATAGTTCTCACCTACTTCCGAGCGGTTCGTGCCGCCAACTTATCGCGCAAAATCTGCCGCGCGCGGAAGACGCGCGAACGCACAGCCGCATCGTTGATGCCCAAAGTTGCCGCGACCTCTTTGGGCGACATCTCTTCGATCGTCGATAAAATCAAAGGCTCGCGCAGCTTTTGAGGAAGAGCCGCGATCATCCGCTCCAGTGCCGCGCGCAGCTCGGCGCCGTGCATGGTCTCGTCCGCCAACGCGTCGGATGAAGCTGCTTCCGGGATTGGCTTTTCTGGATCTTCCAGTGCCACTTCCCGTGTCCTACCGCGTTGCTTGCTCCGATCGACGGCGACCCGCCAGGCAATTCGCGCCAGCCACGTTTTCGGATCTTCCACGGCGGCGAGCTTCGAACTGTAGCGCAGCACTCGCATAAACGTTTCCTGGGTGGCGTCCTCGGCATCGTGGTGGCTTCGCAGCACGGCATAGGCGATGCGGTAGACCAGCCGTGAGTGCTCTCGGACTAGCGCCTCAAGCATCTGGTCCCGGCTGCGCTCGATGGTCGCCAGTCCGCTCAGGATTGCTTCTCCTGCCACCACTCGTTTGCCCTCACTCATGAAGACCATCCGGAGGTCGATTGCGTTCAGGAATTTCTTTGGAAGAACGGGTGGGAGGATTTGTCTTGCGGAGGTGTGTGTGGGGCGGACACTCCCGTCCGCGAATCTTGGGGTCTAGTGGACTCTCGACACAAGTTCACAAATCAAAGTCAACGTCAAAACCAGGCGGACAGGAGTGTCCGCCCCACATAACCTAGAAGCCGACCATGACTGGCTCGGGCTCCAGGCGGATGCCCCAGATTTCTTCGACGCGCTGTTCGATCTGATCTTTCAAGGCGAGGACCTCGGCGGCAGTAGCGCCCCCACGATTCACGATGGCCAGCGCGTGTTTGCTCGAGATGCCGACATGGCCAAAGCCATAGCCGCGGGCGAACCCGGAATGCTCGACCAGCCATGCCGCTGAAATTTTCTTGTTCTTCTCCAGCGCGGGATAGCTGGGCAGGATCAATCCCTTGGCTGCCGCTCGTTGTCTCAAGTCTTCATGCTGCTCCGGCGAGATCACGGGGTTCTTGAAGAACGAGCCCGCGCTCTGGCAATCAGGATCGCCCGGGACAATCAGCATTCCCTTCAGCGCGCGGATGTGCCGCACCGCTTCGCGTGTCTCCGCCAGATTCGGCAGAGTTTCGCGGCCTTCGAAGTGCCGCTTCAAGTCGGCGTAACTGATGCGCGGATCGCCTCCGGGAGCGAGAGCGTAGGTGACCCGTAAAATGATGAACCGTCCCCGCTCCGTCGCATTAAAAATGCTGGAGCGGTAAGTGAAGCCGCAAGCTTCCGGACACAGCTCACGCACCTGGCCATCTTTCATGTCGAACACTTCAACCGACTCGATCGTCTCCGAGACTTCCTGTCCATAGGCGCCCACATTCTGAACAGGCGTTCCGCCTACGCTGCCTGGAATGCCGCTCAGACACTCGATGCCCGCGCATCGCGCCACAACGGCGTGCGAGACGAAGCGGTCCCAGGACTCCCCAGCGCCGACGTCGAATAGAGCTTTGCCGTCGATGTCGGCGGACCGGCGCTCGATTCCGGGAATTGCAACCTTCACAACCAGTCCTGACCAGCCGGTGTCTGCTACGAGCAGGTTGCTGCCGCCTCCCAGAACAAAAAGCGGCAAATCCTTCGAGCGCGCGAATGCGACGGCCTCCTCTACCTCGCCGGGCGATTTGGCTTCTACGAAGAAACGAGCGGGCCCGCCCAACCGGAACGTAGTCAAGGGTGCAATTGGAACATTTTCCTGAAGCAGCATAGGTCGCTTTCACTATACACACGGTCCGCCGGCATCTCACGCTACAATAGAGTCTTACCCCGCGAGAGGAATCGAACTCATATGCCGATGTACCCCGAAATTATGGTTATCCCTATGCGCGAGGAATTGACGCGATTGGGAATTGAAGAACTCCGTACCGCCCAGGAAGTGGACCGGGCGCTGAAGAGCCGTCCCGGAACGACGATGGTTGTGGTGAACTCGATTTGCGGATGTGCTGCCGGGCGGATGCGGCCGGCGGTGCGTGTAGCCATGCAGAATTCCATCCGGCCGGACCATGCTTACTCAGTATTTGCCGGGCAAGAAACGGAAGCGACAGAACGCGCCCGCGGCTACTTCACGGGATATCCGCCGTCTTCGCCGTCGATCGCGATTTTGCGCGATGGCCAGCTCGTCTACTTTATGCCGCGGCGAGACATTGAATCGCGTGAGGCTCCGGCGATTGCCGCTGATCTGAAGGCGGCGTTCGACCGGTTTTGCGGAAAGCCCATTCCGGTCCAATCTTAAGTGCTAGTGGAGAGAAAGACGTAACAAGTTACGTCTCTACGTCTCATTCACTTCTTGAGTGGTTTGCTGGCCATGAAGGCTTTCACCACGATCGCGTTTGGCTGCACGCCTACCGGAATCAGCGTCAGCAGCGAATACTCCGTTGTCTCCAAGGTGCGCCGGGGCTTGCGTTTCTGAATCACGGTCACATCTCCCGACTGGGTGTCGAGCACTAGAAGATAATTTTCATCCGGGGTCAGCGCGAGGCCATCGGGGCGGCTTCCCACGGTTAGGGTGTAGAGGCGGCGGCCCATATCAATGTCATAGATGGCGACGCTGTTCGAGCCGAAGTTGGTGACGTAGAGCCGCGAGTTGTCGAGCGTGACTACGCCGCGAGAGGGATGCTGCCCGATCTCCAGGCTGTTGCCGACCTCGTCATTTCCAGTTTCGATAATCGAGATGCTATCGGAGTCGAAGTTGCATACGATCAACTCGCCGCCGTCGGGTTTGAGCGCGAGGCTGACCGGTGTTCGACCGACGTCGAGCAGCGCCATCAGCCGATCGCTCTTCTGCGTTGCGCCCTGCAATGCGATCGAGGCGACCTGCGAGGAGCCGGAGCAGGCAACGAATGCTTTGGTCGAGTCGGGAAGGATCGCGATCTCCTCCGGCTGCTGGCAGACCGGGATCGTCGAGCGCACGCGCAGGCCTTTGGCGTCGATCAGCGACACGGTGTTGTCGCCGCGATTGCTGACTACAATCGTCGATCCGTCCGGCGAAACCCGCGCCAGGCCCGGCGAAGCGCCCACTCGTATATTGCCCATCACCAGCCGATGCTCGAGATCAATCACGCTTATGTTGGAAGAGGCTGAATTTGCCACATACGCGCGTTTGCCGTCCTCCGACACATCGATGAAGTAGGGGCGGCCATGCACGCCGATGGTCGCAACCACCGTGTTGGTCTCGGCGTCGATCACGCTGACGTTGTTTGAGCCAGTGTTGACGACGTAAATCTCATTCTTCTGGCGGTTGGCGGCGATGCCGGTAGGTTCGCTGCCAACGGGGATGGTCTTTGCCAAGGCGAATGTGCGCAGGTCAATCACGCTTACGGTATTGCTCTTGCCGTTGGTGACGTAGGCGTATTCGCGGAAGGCGGGACCGTAGTCTGGCAGCGTCTGCTCGCGGAAATACCACCAACCAAGTCCGGCGAGGATGGGAATTGTCACAGCGATGAAGAGGAGCTTTCTCAAGATAGTTCGCTCTTTGCGGTTTCTTCTGGCGTCCCTCGTGGTTTAGTTATTCTCTTGCAACGGCAAAAAGCTTGAACCGCCGAGGTCGCTGAGAGAACCCGCAAAGGTCGCAGAGAAAAACTCCGCTCTGGAGAAGAAGAAAGATTAGCAGAACAAACGAGGCATTTTGCGTCGGAGTTCGAGCAACAAGCTGTCAGGGATCAAAATCCCCACCCCTGTCGCAAAGAGCGCGACAAGGGTGGGACAACCTTCGTCGTTACTTGCTAGCGGCGACCGTCTCCCGCGCTCCGATTGCTGGAACGGTGCGTCCTACCACCGCGGCGATCTGGCGCACTTGCACCATCAGCTCATCGAACTGGTCGGGAAACAGCGACTGCGGGCCGTCGGAGAGAGCCTCATCCGGCTTGTGATGCACTTCTACCATCAGTCCATCCGCGCCCACGGCGACTGCCGCCCGTGATAGTGGAGTAACTTTGTTGCGCTTGCCGGTACCGTGGCTGGGGTCGACCAGAATCGGCAGATGGCTGAGCCGCTGCACCGCAGGAATCAAGCTCAGGTCGAGGGTGTTGCGGGTGTGGTCGGCGAACGTTCGCACGCCCCGCTCGCAAAGCGCGACGTTATAGTTGCCCTCGCTCAGGATGTATTCTGCCGCCATCAGAAATTCTTCCAGCGTCGCCGACATGCCACGCTTGAGCAGTACCGGCTTGCGGGCGCGTCCGGCACGCTTGAGCAACGAAAAATTCTGCATGTTGCGGGCGCCGATCTGGATCACGTCGGCATACTCTTCGACCAAATCGAGCGACTCGTGATCGATGGCCTCGGTGATGATCTTCATTCCAAACTGCTGGCGGATTTCCGCCATGATCTGCAGGCCTTCCTCGGCGAGCCCTTGAAACGAATAGGGTGAGGTGCGGGGCTTGTAAGCACCGCCGCGAAAAAACTGCGCTCCGGCGCGACAGACGCGCTCGGCTACGGTGAACGCCTGCTCGCGATTCTCGATGGCGCAAGGCCCGGCGACGATCGCCAGTCCCGGCCCGCCGATCGTCGCTGCAGTGTCGGGGAAACGAATGACGGTGTTGTCCTGCTTAACGTCGCGGCTGACCAGTTTGTACGGCTTTGAGACTTTGATGACTTCCTGCACGCCGGGCATCTCTTCGAGAGTGCCCTGCTCCACTTCGCCCTTGTTGCCGGTAATGCCGATGGCGGTACGTTGCGCGCCGGGCATGGAATGAGCGCGATAGCCCAACTTCTCGATCTTCTCGCAAACGGCGCGCACCTGCTCTTCAGTGGCTTGCGCCTGCATGACGACTAACATAGATTCCCCTTAGGAAAAGGATCTTGTGAGGGCAGCCGCCCTTGGACCGCACCGAGTTAGCTTTCGGCTGTCCGCTCGAGTGCGGCTCGATTTTCTTCCGGCGGCTGCAGGAGAAGCCGCGCTCTAAGTCTACCGTTTGCCACGCTTGCACCGCAAATGCAGCAGTCCTCGTGAATCCATGCAGTTTGGGATTGCATCCAAAAGCACTTGTACGGATTTTCAGCAATCCTTCAGGAGCGCTCATCATGAAAGCAGCCGTCGTCCCTTCCGTAAATGGCAAGTGGGAAGTAAAAGAATGGCAGACGCCCAAAGCCGGTCCCAACCAGGTCGTCATCAAAATTCACGCCAGCGGACTTTGTTATACCGATGTGCATTTGACGCGCGGCCTGTTCGCGCTGCAGTTTCCCCGCGTGCTCGGGCACGAGCCGGTGGGAGAAATCGTCGAGGTCGGTCCGGGAGTGACGTCGCGTAAGGTCGGAGATCGGGTCGGCGTAGGCTGGGTACAACGCGGCTGCGGCCGCTGCGAGTGGTGCCTACGCGGGAAAAAGGAGTTGTGCCAGAACAGCATCTCTACCGGCATCTCAACGCCAGGGAGCCATGCCGAATACATGTTGGCTTTTGCGGATGCCACCATGCTCATTCCCGAAGCGCTCAGCTATGAGCAGGCGGCGCCTATTTTCTGCGCCGGATATACCGTGTGGAGCGGTCTGCGCCTGGCCGATCCTAAACCGCACGAGCGCGTCGCGGTAGTCGGCATTGGAGGACTCGGGCACCTCGCGTTGCAGTATTCCAAGGCGTCCGGCTTCGAGACCATCGCGGTTACGCAATCGAAAGACAAAGAAAAGATGATTCGCGAAATGGGGGCAGACGAAATTGTCGCCAACGGAGACAGGTTGATGGCTGCCGGAGGCGCCGATGTGCTGCTTGCGACCTCGAACTCATGGGCGGCGACCGCAGAAGCCGCCAAGGGCATGCGTCCAGACGGCCGCATCATCCTGATGGGCGTAGGCCCTGAGCCGCTGAACTACACGCCTGAACTCATGTTCAAACGTGTCCGTCTGATCGGATCGAGTCAGAACGGCCCAGAGTATTTATATGAAGCATTGGACTATGCGGCGAAGGGCAAAGTGAAGGTGGTTGCCGAAACCTACAGGCTCGACGAAATCCGCAAGGCCTACGATCGCGTTGCCGACGGCAAAGTGCGGTTCCGAGCGGTCATCACGATGAATTAAATAGCCATGTGGGACGGGCGCGCCGAGCGAGCAAGACAGGGCGAGTGGTTATACTTTTCTCATGCCCCGCTCCATGGCGCGCGAACAGGACATTCTTAAGACGCCCGTGCCGAAACGCCCGCCCCGCTTGACTTCCCGCCGCATCGGCATTCACACATCTTCGGCCGGAGGCGTGCAAAATGCTGCTGAGCGGGCCTACCGGCTGGGCTGCAATACGTTCCAGATTTTTTCCTCGAGCCCGCGCCAATGGGCGCCGTATGAACTGGGCGAGCCGCAGTGTGCCGAGATGAACCGCCTGCGAGCCAACTACAATCTCAAGCCGCTGGTGATTCACACCAATTATCTTGTGAACCTTGCCAGCTCGAATGAAATTCTCCTGCAGAAGTCGATGCAGGCTTTTCGCGGCGAAGTGGAGCGAGCGCTTTCTCTGTGTGCGGAGTATCTGGTCTTGCATCCGGGCTCATTTCGCGGCGCGGACCGCGAACAAGGACTGCTACGGACGGCCGCTGCGATTGCCGCATCCACGCAGGGGCTGGACCTTGCTGGGGGCGGTTTGACGATCCTGATCGAGAATACTGCCGGGGCGGAATTTTCACTTGGCGGAAGCTTTGAGCAAGTGGCGGAAGTTATGGACCGACTGCGCGGGGTGGTTCCCGTCGGCGCTTGCATCGATACGTGCCACACGCACGTGGCCGGATACGACATCGTCAGTAAGGATGGACTCGATGAGACCTTGCAGCATCTCGATGCAACGATTGGATTGAGTCAGGTGAAAGTCTGGCACTGCAATGACGCCAAGGCCACGCGCGGATCGAAACTCGACCGGCATCAGCATATTGGCAAGGGAACCATCGGCAAACAGGCTTTCCGCATACTCCTGAACGACCTTCGCCTGGCCCATGCCGCGTTCATTGCGGAGACGCCGATCGACCAACCCGGAGACGACCGGAGAAATGTCGCAGCGCTGAAGGCATTGGTGGAGATGTGACCTGCTCGCGCATCCCTTGCGTGGAATTTACGAATCTGTTAGTGTTTAACAAGTTAAACATATGCTCGGCATCCGGCTAGAACCCGAACTCGAAAAGAAACTTGATTCGCTCGCCAAAGAAACGGGCCGAAGCAAGAGCTACTATGCGCGCGAGGCCATTCGCCAGTATCTGGAAGATCGCGAAGACTACCTAAAAGGGATTGCGGCGCTTGAGCGGCGTGAACCAACCATTACCCTCGAAGAGTTGGAGCGCCGGCTTGGTCTTAATCCGTGAAGCCCTCCGAGAGCCCCTCGAAGCAAGACTGGCGGATTGAGATTACACGGACAGCTGAAAAGCAGATTACAAAACTGAGCCGGTCCGCCCAAAAAATAATCCAGCGATTCTTGCGCGAACGATTGCTTTCGACTGAAAATCCCAGGCAATGGGGCAAGCCATTGCACGGCGAAAAACGTAGTCTGTGGCGATATCGGGTGGCCGACTATCGCTTGATCTGTGACATCCAGGATGAAAAAGTAGTCGTGCTCGTGCTGGAAGTCGGCCACCGCAAAGACATCTACCGTTGATTGTAGGATCCCAGGATTCACGAAATCGTTATCGTTGTAAAATCAAGGATTATTCCAGAGCGCACGATCCTCACTATGCCGCAGGAAGAAAAATCGGAAGCCACCGTGACGGAACGTCCTAACCCGGAGCGCAGCGATGAGCGCTACGATGCCCAGCGTGTAGAGAATAAATGGTTCGAACGCTTTCAGCAGGATGCCGCGCTCTACGCTGCCGAACCCGACTCGGCGAAGAAGAAATATTACGTGCTCGAAATGCTGCCTTATCCCTCGGGCGTTCTGCATATGGGGCACGTGCGCAACTATGCCATCGGCGACGCACTGGCTCGCTATATGTGGATGAACGGTTACAACGTGCTTCATCCCATGGGCTGGGATTCCTTTGGCCTACCTGCGGAAAATGCGGCGATCCAGAACAACACGCCGCCGCGCCAGTGGACGTTGCGGAATATCGCCAACATGAAGGCGCAAATGAAGCGCCTCGGCTTCGCTTACGACTGGTCGCGCGAGGTTACTACTTGTTTTCCGGAATACTACCGCTGGAACCAGTGGTTCTTCCTGAAGTTGTTCGAACGAGGACTGGCTTATCGCAAAAAAAGCAAAGTGAACTGGTGCCCGAAGTGTGCGACCGTGTTAGCTAACGAGCAGGTGGTGAACGGATGTTGCTGGCGCCACGAAGATACTCCGGTGGAACAGCGCGAATTGGAGCAGTGGTTCCTGCGCACCACGAAGTATGCCGACGAATTGTTGCACGATCTCGATAAGCTCGAGCACTGGCCGGAAAAAGTCCGCACCATGCAGCGCAATTGGATTGGCCGCAGCGAAGGCACGCTGGTTGACTTCAAACTCGTCGGACCGACTGGCCCCGCAGGCTCCACGATCAGCGTCTTCACCACGCGCGTCGATACGATTTATGGTGCGACCTCGGTGCAGCTTGCTCCCGAGCATCCCGTCGTCAAAGATCTGACTGCGGCGAATGCGGATTTGCGGGCGAAGGTTGAACAACTCATTACCGAACAACGCAAAGCGAAAGAAGCCGGAGACATCGGCGAAATCGAAAAGCACGGCGTCCCCACGGGACGCTATGCCATCAATCCGTTCAACGGCGAGAAGGTTCCGCTCTGGGTCGCCAACTATATCTTGATGGACTATGGCACGGGCGCCATCATGAGCGTGCCGGCGCACGACGAGCGCGACTACGAATTCGCGAAGAAGTACAAGCTGGAGATTCGCATTGTTGTGCTTCCGCGCTCGGATGATCCCGAAGAGACAGTGGCCGAGCCGCCGTTGCCTTTCGTGACGCACGACGGCTTGCTGATCAACTCGGGCCCCTACAACAACCTTAGCTGCGACGATGCGATTCAGAAGATGTCGGCGCATGCGGAGAAACACGGATTCGGCAAAGCTACGGTCACTTATCGCCTGAAGGATTGGGGGATCTCGCGGCAACGCTATTGGGGCACGCCCATCCCGATGCTTTATTGCGAGAAGGATGGCATTGTCCCCGTGCCCGAAAAAGATTTGCCGGTAATCCTGCCCGAGAAAATGGACGTCACTCTAACTGGCGGCTCACCGTTGAGTCGTGTGCCCGAATTCGTGAATGCCACTTGCCCGAAGTGCGGCGGTCCGGCACGCCGCGAGACCGATACCATGGACACGTTCGTCGATTCGTCATGGTATTTCTACCGCTACACCGATGCGCACAACGATCGGGCGCCCTTCGATTCCGCCATCGCCAAATACTGGTTCCCCATTGATCAGTATATCGGCGGCGTCGAGCACGCCATTCTGCACCTGATCTATTCACGTTTCTGGACCAAGGCGATGCGCGACATGGGATTGATCGAGAACGCAGAACCGGTTGAGCGGCTGTTTACGCAGGGGATGGTCACGTACCAGGGCGCGGCCATGTCCAAGAGCCGAGGCAATGTGGTTTCGCCCGATGAGATGGTCGCACGCTATGGCGCCGATGCCGCGCGTCTCTACGTGCTCTTCGCCGCGCCGCCCGACCGCGATCTTGACTGGCAGGACTCGGGCATCGAAGGCATTCAGCGATTTTTGGGTCGCGTGTACCGGTTCGTGGAGGGGAATGCGCGCCCGCAAGAGCCGGACTGGCATAAACCCTTGCAGTCGCCTCTCGGCATTTCGGCGCGGCGACTTCAGCGAAAGCTTCACCAAACCATAAAGCGCGTAACGGACGATTTTCAGGGACGCTGGCACTTCAACACCTGCATCTCGGCGATCATGGAATTACTAAACGAAGCCAACCGCAGGGCGTTGGGAAGTGGGCCGACCCAAGACCCTGTGACGGGTGCGCCCATCATAGGGGATGACATTCCGCTAGCTCTTCTCGCCGATGTGCAACGCAACCTCGTCTTGCTGCTTGCGCCCTTCGCGCCTTATCTCGCCCATGAACTCTGGGAAATGTTGGGCGAAAAGGGGAATCTGCTCAAGGCGGCGTGGCCAAAGTACGACGCCGCGTTGGCCAGGGAAGAGGAAATCGAGATTCCAGTGCAGATCAATGGGAAGTTACGTAGCCGCGTGGTTGTGTCTGCGGACGCAAGCGAAGAGACGGTGCTTGACCGGGCGCTCGCCGACGAGAAAGTGCGGACGATGATTGCTGGCAAGCAGATTGTGAAGAAGATCTGCGTGCCGGGCAAGCTCGTGAATATCGTCGTGAAGTAATATCGAAACAACTGCTCGGGGGCGCCCGCGATTTTTGTTGCGTGCGGTATCCTAGCGAGGAACGGTCAATGCCTGTTGCTTCGCCAACGCTCGAAGGATTTCGCGCTGCATTCCGACGGCCGTCATTCACGCTGGCGGAAATTATGTGGCGCTGGATCACGGGCTTCACGGCGGCCGCGCTGCTTGTTTTCGGAGTCTTCGAATACCTCAACACGCTGCCGGTGACCAACGGCGAACTTCTTTTTCTGCGCACCCGGCATCCTTATCTCGTGGGAGAGGCTCTCGCTCACATTCTGCGCGGAAGCCTGAACCGCGCGGTCATGGCTGGACTGCTGGCGGCGTTGATGCTGACCGTTTTGTGGATGATCGCCGCTTCCGTCGGCCGGATTGCGACCGTGGGGGCACTGCTGGACTATTTTCGCCGAGACGACATTAGCAATCGCGATGATAGTGAGGGAGCCGTTGCGACCGACGTCTCTACGGAGCGGGGTCACAGCGATGCGTTGACTGCGTTGGTGCGACTGAATTTTCTGCGCATTGTCGTGGCGGTGGCTGGAATCTTGGGATACTTGGGCGCGGCGATTTTGGCAGGCTATGCCTCGCCGGACGCGAACCCAAGGCCAGGATTGGCGTTCCTTCTTTTTGTGCCGGTAGCGGCACTCATCTGTCTGGTGTGGTGGGCTCTCAATTGGTTATTGTCGCTGGCGGGAATGTTTGCGGTTCGCGACGGCGAAGACGCGGTGGGTGCGATCGCTACCGCCGTTACTTTCTGCCGCGAACGCACCGCAGCAGTTTTTGCAGTCAGCACCTGGACTGGCTTGGCGCATCTGGTCGTTTTTGTCGCGGCGACGACTGTCGTATCGCTTCCCTTGGGATTGGCGGGCCTGTTACCGTGGCGACTGGTATTCGCGGTGGTGCTTGTGGTGACCATGGTTTATTTCGCGCTCGCTGATTGGCTGTACATGGCGCGCCTTGCAGGCTACGTCTTCATTGCGGAAACACCTTTGGCATTCTTAGCGCCGCCGCTGCCGCCGATCACGCCGACTATGCCGGCGCAGATGGCTCCACTTCAGACCACGATCGACCGAGACGAATCGATTTTGAGCGATGTGCCTCAGTCGGGCCTAGTGCAATGGTGTGAGGGATGAGGCACGCTCTTCATTCGTAGTTCCGTCACCACGCCACAATATCCATAGCAGGGCAACGAACGACGGCACGGAAACCTGGACGTGTGTCCAGCGGGACAACGGACCGAATAAGGGCAGCACATATACGAAATATAAAAGCAGACGCAACGCGGGACAGAACGCGAACTGCGTACGCGTCAAAGTCCAGTCCACAAGCAGCAACAGCACCGGCGCGAGAACAAGCAGGTCGTAGACGAAGAGATGAGGGTTGACGAGGACGGCTGCGAGGGTCAGCGCGGAGAAGCGAATGGCGAGCGGAGCCGGAGATTTCCAAACGGCCGCGGACAGTGCAATCACGAACACGGAACTTAGACCATAGAGAGTGAGCGCGAGTTCCGGCCAGGGAATGAGCAACATCCAAAAGGAACGCAGGGAATGCATCTGGATGGGAGCGAGGCTGAGTTCTACGCCGCCGCGTGACAAATTACGGAGCGCGTCGAGGTAGGCGTGCATAACCACTGGCCCGAAATAAATTTTGGCAAGGACGAACTGGGCGCCCGCGGAAACTACGAGGCCCAGGAATTCCTTCCACGCGCGCGCCAGCAGCAGCACGATGGGAATGGCGACCAGGAATTGCGGCTTGAAGAATAGAAATCCCAGCGCAAATCCTGCCAGCCAGCCGCGATCTGCGCGGAATGCAAAATAGGCAGCGGTAAAGCAGGCCAGCACGAGCGCTGAGGTCTGGCCGCGCACGAAGAAATGAAAGAGCGGGGGAAACGCAATCGTGCAGATCGCCACTGTTGCGCCGTGTGGGCGGAGATTGGGACACGACCTCCAGACCAGATAGATGCAACCGAAATAGATGAAGAGACTGGCGGCGACCCAGATTCGCGCGGCGATGGGAAACGAGAATCGGGCCAGCGGGACGAGCACGAGACCAACTTGTGGCCCGTAAAGATTGGGCAGGCGCACGCGGCTGGGTTGACCAACGACGGTGTTGATTATGTCCGCCGCGACGTGCTCGTTGTAGAGTTCCGTGGCGCGGCCGTGAGCAATCAGGCTTGCGGAAATGTAAGACGGCAGAAAATCCTGAAATTTTATATTGCCTGCGCGATCCAACAGACCAGGTGTTGCATAATCAACCGCGCACACTGTCCATAGGCAGAGCGCGAGAAGAAGGGCCTGCGCGCGAATGCGGCTGGGGTTGAGCCACGCTGCCGCGGAGATGATCCAAGCCGGCGCTTTTTCAATCACGGAACTGGCTCGGCGTTCTTAAGCGCGTCATCCAGGGACTGACCGGCGCGATGAGCACTGGAGGCGACGAGAATGCGCCAGCCATCATCGTAGTCGCGAAATCCTACGGTGGAGTTGTAATGTAAGTCGCCGGAATAGAGCGCCGCCCCGACTTCGTTCAAGGGCAACCATTTCCAGGTGAAGTCAACTTCGGCAAGATTGTTCTGCTTGCTGATGCCGGCGACGCCCACCAGTTCCCTTCTGGCCACGGGAATGAAGAGCGTGGACTTGTCGGCTTCATCCTTGGGGATCAGCGCTCGAATCGTGTCTACGCCCGAAGGAGTCAGCAGAACATCCCAGCACGGCGGCGGCGTGATGCCCGGAGAGCAGGTGGCCGTGCTCGCGGAAATCCAGCCACGGTGCTGAAGGACGAGGTATTCGGGCGACGCATACTCTTTGTTGGAGAGGATTCCGGTTTGCAATTCGAATTGTTGAGGAACTCTGAAAGCTTCGGTAGCGGAGATTAAGTCGGCGGCGAGGCGGCGAGTCAGGAAATCACGCGGAGAACAGGATAGGAGAAAGAAGATACCGAAAACGGAGAGAATCGATTTCTTTCTCATGAGATCAGGCTATACGCCAACAGGCCGGGCTTTGCCCGGCGGACAGCCGAGGGCGGCTGTCCCCACGTGTTCTGATTAACGACTTGTGATTGTAAATAAACGGAAGCGTTTGTGCGGGGAGAAAGGTCGGTCGGTGATCTGGCCGTCGAATTCGGCGGCCCAGCGGCCGGGAATTTGGGTGGAGCAGCGGGGACAGCGGCCTTCGGGAGTCAGCCGGTAGTCTTGAATCAAGTATCCGTACCGGCGGATCAAAGTTTCGCGGCACTGGGGGCAGCGCGTATTTTCCCAATCGCCGACCATGCCTGGAAGATTGCCGGCATAGATGTAACGCAGACCAGTTTCTTTCCCGATTTCAGCGGCTCGCAATAAATCCTCGACGGTAGTGTCGCGCTGCCCGTCTCCCTGCATTTTGTAGTCCGTGTGGAATGCAGTCACATGCCACGGAATGTCAGGCGAAATGCCTGCGAGGAATTCAGCGAGGCGGCGCAGTTCGTCAGAGGAATCGTTGAAGCCGGGAATGAGGAGCGTGACGATCTCCAGCCATAGTCCCATCTGGTGAATCCGGCGAATGCTGTCGAGGATGGGTCCGATGCGTCCGCCGAGTTCGTGGTAGTGGCGGTCATCGAAACTCTTGAGATCAACTTTGTAGAGATCGAGCCACGGCCGCAAGTATTCCAGCACCTGGGGAGTGCCGTTGCCGTTGGAGACAAATCCGGTAAGCAGGCCATTAGCCCGCGCCTCTTTGAAAACGGCGACGGCCCATTCGCTGGTAATCAACGGCTCGTTGTAGGTGCTGACCAGAACTTTGGCGCCCTGATCGAGGGCGTCGCGAACCAGGTCCTCGGGAGTTGCATCGACCGGCGGCGAGACTGCATTCGGGTCGCGCAGAGCTTGCGAAGTGACCCAGTTCTGACAGTATCCGCAGTGCAGATCGCAACCCAGCATGCCGAAGCTATAGGCCAGGGCTCCGGGATGGGCATGGAAAAACGGTTTTTTTTCGATGGGATCGCATTGCATGCCGGCGGTATAGCCCCAGGGAACATAAAGCGTGCCGCCCCGGTTGTAGCGGACCTTGCACACGCCGGGCTGGCCGTCGGGAATCGGGCAGCAGTGTCCGCAGGAAAAACAGCGGACGCGGTGATTGTCGAGCTTTTCGTAAAGAGAAGGGTCCGCTTCGCGGACTCGCTGGTCCAGAACTTCGCGCAGGGTGGGCACAAAAACCTCTACCAATATTCTATCGCGGAGGAGTGACCGACGTGCGGAGCTGGCGCCCGCTGGAGAAGCCTGCTCCGGGCTTCTTCGCCATGTGCTGTTGCAGCCACAAGTCAGCCTGCTGCTCGATCGCAGCAGCCTGTGCGCGCGTCATGCCAGCGGTGAGAACCGCCGCGAGATCGCGACTCTCTTCATCGCCGCGAGCGCGGGCCAGGACAGTCCAAAAATATGCCTGATTCACGTCTTTAGCTGTGCCGCGGCCGCCCCAGTATAGAAATCCCAACTTGGCTTGAGCCGCCAGGCTGCCGTGATCGGCTGCGCGGGCGAACCAGCGGAAGGCTTGTCTTTCATCGCGCACGATTCCATTCTTTTCGTCGCCTTGAAAGTAACGAAGGCCCAAGGCATTCTCGGAGATGGGATCTCCCTCAGTCGCCAACTGCCGGATCAATTCGAAAGATGGAACCTCGGTGGCGGGACTGGAGACGGAAGCCTGAGTTACATCGGACCGCGGCGGTTCAGAGGAAGCCAGCACGGTCTGCATCGGCATTCGGCCGTGCTGCTCGAGCTTGGCCTGAATCAGAGGAGCCAGATTGTAGCCGAGAACCAGCGCGATCGCGGCAGCGGCACAAATCAGAAGAATCAGGTGCGAACCGGGCAGGCTGATGCTGCCGGCGACTTTTTCTTCTGATTCTTCCGGCTTTTTTTCTTCTCCAGGAAGCGATGCAAAAAGCACACTTCCCTGCACCGGCGGAAACTGCGGAGCGGGCTTTTCCGGCACCAGAGGGGGCAGATTCTCGGTGCGAGCGGCGCGGTTAACGGCGGTGAGCACAGTGTCCGCGAGGCGCTGCAGCAACGCTCCCTCGGCTTGAGAAAACGTATTGGCCTGACCGGAAAAAACCTCGAGAATTCCGATCGATTTCCTGCCCACCCGCACTGGAACGGCAACCATGGAGCGAATGCCCAATGCACGGCAACTTTCACGGTCCACGCGAGTGTCAATTTCGGCATCGTCACAGCGGAGCAGGCTTCCGGTCTTCACGCACTCTCCGGAGAAACCAGACCCGACTTGCAGGCGTGCTCCCACGGGCGGAGCATCGCGACCGGAACTGGCGCGACAAATCATGTAGTTCGGATCGGCCTCGGCCAGCGCGATGGCGGATCCGGATGCGCGAACCAGGGTTTGGGCGCGTTCTGCAATCAATCGAAGAGCTCCGGCAAGGTCGGAGCCCAATGCGTCTACCTGGCGTTGCACCGCGGTCACGGCCGCGAGCGTGTCGCTGTAGTTCGGACGCGGAGCAACAGGGGTTCCAATCTGCGTCTCGCCATTGGCCACTCCGGCCATCACGTTGACGAAGAGCCACTCCCGTAATCGCGATAACGATTTCGGCGGTAGTTCGGAGAAACGAAGACCGGCACGCCCAGAAGGATTCGACCAGATCACCTGCCCAGTGGTGTAAATGTGCTCCGGGCATTCGGCGAGATCGAGGCAAAGATTTACGCGCGCTTTGACTTCAAGAGGGGAATGGCATTGCAGGGCCACGCCATCTTCGCTGATGTCTACGATCTCGTGCAGATCGAGTGTCGCGCCTTGCGATTCGGAAGTAAAAGTGGCGTAGGCGGGAGTCTGTATCTTATGGCGCACACGCCTGCGACGGTTTGGTGAAACCGGCGGCAACGACGGGTTCATGACGGCCATCGGGAGGGGCCTGAATTCTCGACGCTACATATTAACCCGAGATTGTGGAAAAGTAAGCAGGAATAAAAAAATAGGAAGGACGACAGGAACAAGGCAGCGAGGAGGTTAAGTGAAGTCTTCAGGCTGAGGCACCAGCGTTGGCGGAACCTAACCGGAGCGGCGTAGGAGCTGCGCCTGGCGCAGGGTGGAGATGCGCGAGATTGCCGCCACCATCATGCTGGAAAGCAGTTGCATGGTCGCCACATCGCGTTCGTCAAAGGCTCCCGGAGACGAAGACAGGACCTCGAAAACACCCAGGGTCCGGCGATAGTGACGCAGCGGCGAAACCAGAATCGAACGGACTCCGAGGCGGCGGCAACTGGCCAGATCCACGCGAGGATTGCGCTCTGCATCGTGACAAAGCATGATCTCGCCGGAGCGCACTGCCTCGGCGGAAATTCCGGCGTCGGTTTGCAGACGAACTCCGAGATCAGGAGCGGTTCGTCCCGCCCGGGCCCGGCACACAATTTCCTCTCCCGCCCGCAGCGCCATGGCCGCTCCGGTCGCGCCCGTTAAGTGCTGTGCACGTTCCGTAATGGCGCTGATCGCGGGCTCAAGGTCGAGTTCCGCCGGATGAATCTCGGCTTCTTCCGTAAGATGCATCGCCTGGAACCCGGAGACCGGATGTGCGGCATTGGCCACGCGAAGCTGCGTGCGCAAAGCAAGAGATGGCATGCGGGAGTGATCCGCGATGTTCACGACGTCAGCAGTGGGGACCGTGCGCAGCAAATCGCGCACCAGATTGTTCAGTTCGACATCGGTGATAAGATGCGCGGCCTGCTGTTGGAGCATGGATCCGCCCAACACGCGCGACAGACCGAGCAGGGCCTGGCTTCCGCAGGCCAGGCAGTAAGACTTGCTGTTGTTGCTGATCAGCTCACACTGCACGCAAAAAGTGGCAGAGTGCAAAGGGACAAAATTGACGTCCTTGAAAGCCGTGCCATACACAGTCTTGCGAAACATTGCCTGATCCTCGCTTCCGCATGGTGCTATTGAAAGTAAACAGATGACGGAGGGTGAGGGAGTAGCGGTAGTGGTTCGGGGCTGTGGAAAAGTGGGGCGTGAGCGGTCTTCATTCGCCTCGCAAACATGCCGAATACTTAATCGCGGACGAAGCGGAGACAGTTCTGTCGGAATCTTCACGGAGCGCCTCCGATCGACCGCTGAGATTTTAAGGGAACGTACCGAGGCGGAAAAATCGGTTGCCGGACCTTGTCGCCCTCGGATGAGGAAGGCTACAGCAAGAGAGTTTTCATGCACGAGCAACTACCGCCGGCCTTTTCGAACTCGGTGGTTTCGACGAGCACGGGCTTCAGTCGCTCGTGGTGGAGAATCTCTTCCAACTGAGGAGAGATATGAGGCGTGATGTAGTTGCCGTTAACGACGATTCCATTGCCCATAAAGCGATGAGCCTCCTCGGCGGTGAGCAGGTGAACGCGCTTCCAGAATTTGTGAAGAGAGGCGAGCGCTTCGGAGGAATACGCGCCCGGGAAAATCAATGCGGCTTCGTTGTTGAGAGGGCACAGACAAGTGTCGAGGTGATAGCAATATGGATCGACCAACTGCAAGGGCACGACTGGAATCCCCATTTCGAACATCGCCGCGGAAAATTTCTCGATGCCGCCGCGAGTGCTGCGAAAGCCATATCCGCCATAAATGCGGGAACCATCAGGATGCCAGAGCAGATCACCGTGGCCTTCAAGGTAGTCGTCGCCGTAGTCGAGATCGATGATGCGATAGTCGCGCGCGCGAAACCAGTCGGTGTAATGCGATACTTCGCGCTGCCGCGAGGCATACTTCATGCGACTGGGCACTACAAATTTTCCGTAGCCGATTTTCTTCCCGGCGAAAATTTGATTGGCCGCGAAGACCATATCTTCGAGGCCTTCAACAGGATGAATAGTTTCAATTTCGCAGCCGCTCTGTTGCAAAACGCAACAGAGATTTTCCCACTGGCTGCGTGCTTTCGCGCGATCCACTGGGAACTCTCTCGACATGTAGGGATTTTTCTGATCGACGACATCGAAATAATTCGGCGGACAGAGCAAAACTTTGAGCATACGATTAATGGTAGCCGCTCGAACGAAGCACCTACAAGGAATCGTCGACGAAGCATCGGCCTCGATGCCGAATAGTCGGCAAAGGGAAACACAAGGGCGGATACGCGCATCCTCCGCTCATCCGAAGATCTCCCGCACGTCCCGGCAACTCCGTGGCATGCAACGTGCAAACAATTTCGAATCCAGTGGTTCGTCAGAAACGATTTTGATCAACAGGAAGTGAGAATATGCTAAGCCGATGTGCCAATTCCGAGTGCGGCAAACCGTTTCTCCGGCTCCGAGAAGGTAAGCTGTTCTTGGTGGAGACAGGGCGCGTTCCCAAACCGGGAGAATCAGCAACTCCTCCATTCGTTCGCCCCAGGCAACAGCAACGGTGTGTGGAACATTTCTGGCTGTGCGATGACTGCGCCGCACATTGGACTCTGGCCTATGATCAAGAGCGTGGAATCACACTGGCTGCACTGCGGCGGCCCATCTTGAGCGTTGCTGCAGCGGCTGGCAGTTCGACCGGAGTTGCGTAGCCGCCGTTTGGCTACACATCCTCACTCTTTCGCAAGGTCTTCCAGTCCTCGCGCACTGCCTCCGACATCTCTTCGGTAGCCCTATGTAGCCACTTCGCCTTCTGCTTTTGCATGTGGGCAAGAATCGGCTTGCGGGCGGTCTTGGTTCCGAGATGAATGTTTGCGGTTTCCCATCCCATGGCGCGTAGCAGGCGCAATTCCTTGCCCGGCGCGCGAAGCGTTGCCAATTCGATGCGCGAGCAATGCGGGCTTAATCGGCGGACGATCCAGCGCCCACGCAACTGAACGAAAGGATCGACACAGCGCACGGCCCGGCTGATGATCGCCTGGTAGAGAATCTCAGGCGGGCCTTGATGATCCTTTGCCCAATAGCATGCCGACGAAACCAGGGCCTTGGCCTCGCGGGCGACCCTGCCGCCGTGCCAGTCAGCGATGGCGACATAGCGCGCGTGCCCCAGGCTTCCCAGACCCGCTACGCGAGTCGCCAACCGATAAACCAAATCTCGGGCGGGCATGAGGTGCTCAAGCGCGTCGATTGCGCTGATGGGAACGTCGCCTTTTACAGTCGGGAGAGCATCCATTTTCGCCCAGAAGTGGACCGGGTCTCGCAGTTCACTCTCCGCGATCTGACGCAGCCACTCGTGGTTCTCGCCCAGCACGAACGGCATTCCTCCCGCCTGCAAGCTTTCGCGATAGCCTTCGAGAATGGAATCGCAGATGTCTTTGTGTTTGAGCGGCAAGTGCCCAGCCTCTGAAGCGAGATGCGCGCTCACCGCCAGGCGCACCAGATCGTTGGCATAGGACATGGGATGGGCTTCGTCGAAGTCATTGACGCCCCAGATCAAGCGGCCTTCGATGTCGCGCCAGGTGCCAAAATTTTCCACGTGCAGATCGCCAACTGCCAGCACTTGTGGTCCGTGAGCAAGATCGGGACAGACCTCCGGCCAGATTTGCGCCCAGCGATAAAACGTAGCGCGCAGGAATGGGAAAACTGCCGCCTTCATGTTGGCATGTTTGAGCCGCAGATCCTTGGTGACAACATCCGTGCGATGGCCTAACCAGTCTTCGAAGTGGCGGGTCGCTTTGACAACGTTCATAGCGTCGCCACGATAGCGAGGAATGCGGAATCAAGTCAACGGGAGGAGCAAATCTTCGAGGACGCGGGGCCGTCGTGATTCTTGGGCCTGGCCTCGGGACAACGTGAATCAAAATCCCCACCCTGTCGCGGAAGACGCGACAAGGGTGGGGCACCCGGAGGTCGAAGCAGGTAGATCAGTGCTTGTAGAAGGCGGCGTTCTTCTCGATGAATTCTTTCTTTTCTTCCGGCACGTCGTCGAGGGCGTGAATCGAATCGGAGGTGCAGGCCGGAATGCAAGCGCCACAGTCGATGCAGCCCTCGGGATCTACATACATTTGAGTGGCGGCTTCGAAACCCGGCTCGTCCTGCTTGGGATGGATGCAGTCGGTAGGGCAAACTTCAACGCAAAGGGAGTCCTTGATGCACGTATCTGTGATTACGTAGGCCATGGTGAATCGATCTCCAGAATAAAATGAGAGCCTTCGGCTCGCTCAACAGTCAGTGTAAGAAGCACGCAAAAAGCGGGCCGTGATTTCGGTCACAGGCGGTTGTGCGCGAAGGGGAATTACGAGACGGGAAAGCGGGATTCGGTTGTGATTTCGAAAGGTAAGACTCAGATGATAGAAATCACGCGGAACTGTGATGACCGTCACAGAAATGCGAAGGCGACAGGTCTTAAATAGCGACAATTGAAGTAGGCCTTCTAGTGAATAAAGATCGCCCGGCCCTACCCACAGAACCCCACAAGCCGTTTCCCCAGACGGCAAGGGCCGGGCGCTTGAAGGCTTGAGCAAAGCCTTCGTTCTTCCTCGGTTTACTCCTGTGCTATTTCATTCGTGCTCTGTCTGCAGTTGGCAGAGACGTGTGTGTACCCGTAGACACGCTGTGGCCACCCATATACTCGGCCAGTACGTTCTGCAGCCGCTAACTCCATTTGTTTCAATGCGCTAACGATTGGCTCTCTTCCTGCCATACCAGTGTACGACGCAGTTGGTGGGAGCCGACATGGAACGCGCAGCCAGCAAAGCAGCCACAAAACCAACGTCAGGATGCATCCTTGCAATCGTCGTCGCAGCGACTTTGACTCTAGCTCTCCCCGCATTCGCGCAGACTGCGAAGACCACGGCTGACCGCGCGGTCAACCGAATCGTCCTGATCAGTCTTGCGGACCGCAAACTGGCCGTGATCGAAGATGGTGACGTTCTCGCTACGTTTCCGGTCGCAGTTGGCGCGGCAACCAGTCCAAGCCCCACCGGGACATTTCAAATCGTCAACCGCGTTTCGAATCCGACTTACTACCACCCGGACACGGTGATCCCGAGCGGCAAAGACAATCCCGTGGGAACGCGGTGGATCGGACTCAACCAAAAAGGATATGGAATTCACGGCACGAATGCGCCGAAGTCTGTGGGACACGCGGCTTCGCACGGCTGCATCCGGATGCGCAATCGCGATGTGGAGCGACTGTTCACGATGCTCCGCGTCGGCGATGCCGTGGAGATTCGTGGTGAGCGCGACGCGCAAGTTGCGGAAGTCTTCGGGAATAGCGTGGACGATACGACTGTGGCTGACGCGGACGCTCCCGCGCAGGACGGCGGGCAACAGGAAGAGTCGTCCGAAGTTTTGAACTCGGTCGAGTGAACAGAAGAAATCTCAGGAGGACTTATGCAAATGGCAATCACATTCCTGGCAGTCGTGGGCGGAATGGTTTTCTCGCTGGCGGTGGCGTTGCTGGCGGAGGAGCTGATTTTTGGGCAAGTATTCCGTCTGTTCTTCGCTCCAGCCAAACTGGCGCGGCAGACGGTCGCGGTGAAAACGGAACAGACGCGCTAAGGCGCAAAGGAGAACGACAATGCTGGCGTTGAAGTATTTGCTGATTGCCGGTGGCCTCGGGATGGTTCTCGTGGCTGTGAGCATTTTGGGTTATGACTTGTATCGCGAATTGCTGTATCGGCGCGCGCTTGCTACTCCAGGCGCCAGCACGATGCCGCCCCTTCCGCAATGGCGCTGGCAGACTTCGCTAGCGCTCGCGCTGCTGGCCTGGGGACCGATTCTGCTGGCATTCAGCATTGTAGTGGTCCCAAGCGGCATGGCGGGAGTTCGCGTGAGCCAGATGAGCGGGACAGTGCCCGGCACGCTGTATCCCGGCGCGCATTTTGTAGTGCCGCTGGTCGAGGATGTCGCGGTGTTCGATACCCGCGATCAAGTGTTCACTACGGGCGAATCGGAAGATGGCAAAGCAGCAGCCGCAAACGTTTCGAACAAGTCGCAACTACTCGACGTGCAGGCGAAAGAGGGACTCACGCTCGGCCTGGCAATCACGGTGCGTTATCGTCTCGACCCGAAAAAGCTGGACTACATCCAAAGCAACCTGCCGCGTCCGGTGGAACGGGAAATCGTTCCGCCCATCGTAGCCAGCGTGTGGCGGGAACTGGTTCCGAACTACACCGTGCGAGATGTTTTTTCGGCCAAGCGCGAAGAGATACGTCGGAAAGCAGCCGGCATGATCACGCAGAAGTTAGCGGCCGATGGAATTGTGGTGAAAGAAGTCATGCTGCGTGACATTCATTTGCCGGAAGAGTATGCCAAGGGATTGGAAACTCTGCTGCTGAAAGAGCAGGAAAACGATCGCATGGGCGTGGAAACCGAACTGAAACAGAAGCAAGTGCGCATTTCGGAGCTCGAAGCCGAGGCGACGAAGGTGCAGCAGATCAAGCAGGCTGAAGGCGAGGCGCAAGTCCACGTCTTACAGGCCAAGGGCGAAGCCGATGCGATGCAGTACACGCTGCCGCTAAAGGAGAAGCAGATTCAGCAGAGCAAGTTGGAAGCCGAAGCACGCAAGGAAGCAACCATACAGAACGCGGAGGCGGCGGCCCAGGCCAAGGTCATCGACAGCAAAGCCGAGAACGAACGGCGGAAGTTGCTGGCGGAGGCGGAAGCGGATCGCATTCGTGTGACTGCCGCGGCTGATGCCGAGCGGCTGTCCAGCGAAGCGGCGATTCTGAAACAGAATCCGTTGTTGATCAATAAGATCGTGGCCGAGCGGCTGTCGGACAAATTGCAAATCATGATGGTGCCGGCGGACGGGAAATTCTTCTTCGCCAATGACGTCTTGCGCAGTATGAGCGTGGCGAACCAAGCAGGTCAGGTGGAACGGCCAGAAGAACAGCCCAGATAGACCACCAAAATGTCACAAGTCAAAATCCCCACCTCTTCGACCTCGCGGCAGACGCTGACCCAAGTCCGAGGGGTGGGCCTGTCATTCCCTCCCTGGCATGGATCTCTGTGGTTAAATCAACCTATGTTCGCCCGCAAAGTTCGCGTGGAGTACGAAGCGGACGGCCACCGTCTTCCCTGCCCGCTTAAGTGGCTCGACAGCTTCTCCATGCGCAACTTCACCAACGCCAGCGTCTTCGACGACACCCTTCCGATTGCAGACGGACAGATGGAGATTGGTTCCAGCGTACCGATAAACCAGCTCAGAGAAGCGATGGAGGATTGGTTTCGACGGAAGGGCTATCTGCCCAAGGATTCACACTTGGTACTGGCGGAGAAGATGACGTGAGAAAAGCGGATATTCAATCCCGAGAAGCAAAGTGAGCCCAACGTTATCGATCATAACGCAGCAGCGACATCACATCATACTTTTTGAGTTTTTCACGGCCCTTCAAGAAGTCCAACTCCACCACGAACCCCAGTCCCGCGATCTTGGCGCCCAGCATTTCTGCCAGCTTCGCAGTGGCCTCCGCGGTGCCGCCGGTCGCCAGCAAGTCGTCGACAATCAAGACACGTTGCCCTTTCTTGATCGCATCCCGGTGAATCTCTAAAGAATTCGTTCCGTATTCCAGCGAGTAATCGTATTTCACGCACTCCGCCGGAAGTTTGCCGGGCTTGCGTACTGGGACGAATCCGGCGTTCAAACGATAGGCCAGCGCCGGGGCAAAGATAAATCCGCGGGCTTCCATCCCCAGCACAAGGTCTATGCTTTGCGAGATGTAATGCTCCGAGAGTTTGTCGATCAGCGTGGCAAATCCGGTCTTATCTTTCAGCAGCGTCGTGATGTCGTAAAAGAGAATCCCTTTCTTGGGAAAATCGGGGATCTCACGAATGAGTTTCTTCAGGTGATCCGCATCCATCGGCGGGACAGGTGGCATCTACCACGCTCCTTCAATGCGAAATGAATTCAAGCCGGTGACCGGAGTGGCGTCTGATGCTTCGACGGCATCCACACGAGCCGCGCGCGGCCCTTCACGAAGCCGGGAATGCAATCCAGAAAGCTGGTCGCGCGTTCCCTGGGCAGAAACTTCCACGCTGCCATCGTGGTTGTTGCGAACCCATCCGGAAATCCCCAGGATGTGCGCCTCGCGCTCCACAAACCAGCGGAAGCCGACCCCCTGAACACGTCCGCGAACGATGAACCGGCGGGCTTGAATCGGCTTTTCAGTGGGAGCCATAAAAAAATTGCTGATTGTTGATTTTTAATTGTTGATTGAAAACCACGAACGCCGGCTTACTGGCATTTTCAATCAATAATCAGCAATCGACAATCAACAATGGCCTTACGCTCTCGACAGATACGCGCCTTCCGACGTGTCGACCTTGATCTTCTCGCCTTCGTTAATGAATGGCGGCACCTGCACCACCAGTCCAGTCTCGGTTTTGGCGGCCTTGGTGACGCTTGAAGCGGTAGCGCTCTTCAGTCCGGGCTCGGTCTCAACCACGGTCAATACCACGGTCTGCGGCAACTCGATTCCTACCGCCTTGCCATCGAAAAACTCGACTTTGATTTCGAGATTCGCGATCAGATAATCCACCGCGTCACCCAGAATTTCCTTGCTCAGGTGAGTCTGCTCGTAGTTCGTGGTGTCCATGAAGTAATAACTGTCGCCGTCGGCGTAGAGAAACTGCATCTCGACTTCGTCGACGTTGACCTTCTCGATCGGATCGGGGGAGCGAAAGCGGTGTTCGAACATGGCGCCGGTCCGCAGGTTGCGCAACTTGGCTTGAATGAAGGCGCGCAGGTTGCCGGGGGTGCGGTGTTCGACGCTGAAGACGGAGTGCAGATCATTGTTGTGCTTAATGATCATGCCAGGACGAAGCTGGGTGGCAGGGATCGACATCGCTTGAAAAACTCTCCTTGTACGATTGCGTTTGTGAACCCGGCGGAAGGAGGGGCAGGCCACAAATTCCGCCGCCACGAAGGCTAAAACATTATTTTACACTCACCTGCGCCGGAAAAGAAACCTTCCCATCGCCGAACTCATCGAAACTCCACGGAATCCGCTCATCCCGATTACGTTCGCTGAGTTCGCCGACATAGGACTAGAATGAACTCGGCCGGATCTCAGCGCAGCTTTCTCCAATTTGCCCGATCATTTCCCGGGCGGAAAATTTGAGGGTCTTCATTATGCGAAGCGGACATTACGAATCTTCAGAAGGCAGTCACATTGGCACGGCAATTACGTTCCTCTTCATCGGACTGGGAGCCGGCGCCCTGGCCGGACTTCTACTCGCGCCCAAGACCGGCAAGCAGATGCGCCGCGACCTGCAACGCGGTTATGAGGACGCCAAAGAAACTCTGGAAGATTGGGCGGATGAAGCTAAGGATCGCGTGAAGGTGGCCAGCGACCGCGTGCGCGACGTGGCCGCCCGCGGTGCGGACATTGCCGATGATCTGCGTGAAAGAGTGGAGCCTCTGCGCCGCGCCATCAACCGAAGCTAACCAGAACCGGCTTCAGACCTCGGACCTTAGCCCGAAAAGTCTAAGGCCGGAGGTTTGAAGTCGGTTTTTTCAGTAGAGATGAAAGTCCATCTGGCCGGCAATCTGAGTCGGCGCTGCCTGCCCATCTTTCCTGCGGGACAAATTCCTTCCGCTCCAGGCCGAGTCCCGGCTCGCTTGATGGCCCAATACTATCGCGGCAGGCGGGGTCCGATTCCTCCCGGTCCGCCTGGTCGATTGGAGAGTGAAACAAGAATTTTTCAAAGCCCCGACGCTCTGAAGACGGAGGATGTCCGGCCGGATGATAGAGAGGGATCGATAAATTCTTAGCTCTCGAAAGACGTTCGACGCTCTCCGAAAAACAGAGGGGCGACAGCGTCTTTTTCGATGACGACCGAAACGGCGCGTTGCAGCAGAGTGATGGAAACCACTAGGTGATACTCGTCCTTAACCCTCAAGAATATGCCCTCCGCTCCGGCCAGAGGACCCGCCTGGAGCCGAATCCGCTGCCCCATTCGCAAGAAAGGCCAAGGCTGAACCGGACGTCCGGCGAGAGCAATCGTTCGGATGGAGGCGATTTCAGTGTCATCAACCGGCTCTGCCCGGTTTCCTCGTCCCACCACACCGACAACGCCTGGAGTCATCAAAATCGGCAACCGCTTGTGCGCGTCAAACTGGCAAAAAACGTAACCGGGAAATAGCGCCACTTCAATTTCTGTGATCCGGTCGACGCGCTTGCGCCGGGTGCAATAGGAGGGCGAGAAAACTGTATAGCCCTTGTTCCTTAAACTGTGTTCAACACTTTTCTCATGTCGCGATCGAACGTGCAGTGCGTACCATCGATCAGAACAGACGTCGGCAACGCTGGTGAAACGAAAAGGCGCATCTTGCGGCCCGAGATCACCGGAAGGACAAACTCTGTCAGACCACACCTCCACAAAACCTCCTAAACCCGATGACTAGTCCCGCATTCTAAACCGATTCGATCCGGCAATTCTAGCTCTCGCTCGGCGAAACCGCATTGAGAGTCCGTTCCTGAGGCAAAGCTCCTGCGTGGCGTTTTGCTCGAGGCTCTCGAAATTTAATTCTTAGTATTTGAACGCCGGCGCATTCGGCAAAGTAGAAAATCAGGAACCCATTACAAGAAAATATAATCGCTGCTCGTCATGCAGTCAAAGCACACATGAAAATCTTTGGAAAATAAGAATCGCTTTCGACGCTTTTAAGTACGGCGTCGCACGGAGATACTTCACGAAGTGCAAAAAAATTCAACAATTCAACGAAATTCATAAAAAGTAGTCCGATCAAAGTGCGTAGAAGATGCTAAAATTCGCCTGTTCTTCCACGTACGGCGCGCCTAGACGCGGCAGTAGCTTTAAGGGGATCTGGGGATCAACTGATGGACTTGCAGTCACAAAATAACAACTCCGGTGGGTCGGAAGCGTTAGAACCGATCGAGCTTCCAGTTTTTGAAAGAACCCATAGCATTCCGTACCCCTATCTTGCGGAAGTTGAAAACCCTCTGTTGCACTACTGGCGGATCATAAAGAAGCGGCGATGGACCGTCGTGGCGACGCTTTGCATCATTACTGCACTCACCGTAATTTATACACTTCGGACGATTCCCCTGTACCAGGCAAGTTCCACGGTTGCGATCTTCCCAGAAACTCCGAATGTCCTGGGATTCAAAGGTCTCGACGAAAGTTCGCCGGATTCAGAGTACGACGTAACTCTTGAGACCCAGGCGGCGATCTTCCGCAGCGATGCGCTGGCGATGAAAGTCATTGAGGCGATGCACTTGGACCAGAACCCCAAGTTTGCGGGTTCAGCACCTCGGCGAGCCATAGAATCGCTTCCGGTTTCGAGCATGCAGCCAGATCCGGCCAGAGCCGCCGGTCTGCTCGGCAGATTTCGGGGCGGCCTAAGCGTCCAAATCGTTCGAAATTCGCGGCTTATTCAGGTTAGCTATACCGATTCCGATCCCCGGCTGGCAACGGAGATCGTTAATGCATTGGTAAGAACCTTCACCGAAGAAAATTTCAAAACTAAATACGAGGCTGTCACCCAGACGTCAGACTGGCTTTCGACGGAACTGGCCGACCTTCAGATGAAGGTCCAAACCTCCGAGGAAAAACTCGTTCGCTACCAGAAGGATCACAGCATTCTGGGGGTCGATGAGAAGCAAAACATCGTAACTTCGAAGCTGGACGAACTGAACAAGGAACTTACCGCGGCGCAAACGGATCGCATTCAAAAGGAATCGAATTACAAACTGGCAGTCGAAGGGGATCCCGCTGCGGTCTCGAAGTCTTCCCCTTCAGGCTCCAGCGGTATGCTCGAAAAGTTGCGCGAGAAGGAAGGTGACCTTAATTCTCAGCTCGCCCAACTCACCACCCAATTTGGTCCGGGATACCCCAAGGTCGCCGAGCTGAGTAATCAACTAAAACAGGTTCGTAAGGAACTCGCGGACGAAGAAGTCAGAATGCAGCAGCAAGTTCGCGATGAATACCTGGCCGCGCTGCAGCGGGAAAACTTGCTGACCACCGCATTCAACCAGCAAAAGCAAGATGCCAATCAGCTGAACGAAAGTGCGATTGAGTACTCCGTGCTGAAGCGCGACGCGGACGCAAATCGTCAGCTGTATCAGGATCTGCTGCAAAAGCTCAAGGAAGCTGGGGTTAGCGCGGGGTTGCGATCCAGCAACATTCGTGTCGTAGACGTGGCACGGACTCCGACGAGTCCGATCAAACCAAACGTGCCACGCAACATCGAGTTCGGAATCATACTGGGGTTAGCCTGTGGGATTGGTCTTTCATTCGTGCTCGAAAGTCTCGACACCAGCATCAGAACGATCGAAGAGATCAAAGCGATTTCGACGCTGCCAGCGCTGGGGACGATCCCCTTACAATTTGCGAACACCGCCTTGCTGCGAAAACGTTTAAAGCCCATCTCAGTCCAGAACGACGATTCTGATTTGCCGGCTCTGGTCACTTATGCTCGACCTAGATCCGAGGCGGCCGAGGCCTACCGGTCACTCCGGACTTCGATTCTTCTCTCCTCATTTGGCGCTCCGCCCAAAGTAATCCTCGTCACCAGCGCGTTGCCGCAGGAGGGCAAAACTACCATCAGCGCCAATTCAGCGCTGGTCCTGGCGCAGCGTGGAGGGCGCGTACTGTTGATCGATGCCGACCTGCGCCGGCCCGGCATCAACAAGCTGTTCGGCTTTCCTTCTCGCGGAGGCCTTAGCACTCTGCTCAGCGGCGTTGACAAGGTTGAAGATGTGATGGTTCCGTCCACCGAAGTGCCCAACTTGTGGATTTTGCCCGCCGGACCAATTCCCCCGCAACCCGCTGAACTGCTGGGCTCGACTGTCATGAAAGAACATCTTGCCCGTTGGCGCAATGAGTTCGACCACATCATCATTGACAGTCCTCCATGCCTGACTGTAACCGACTCGGTCGTTCTCTCTCCAGAAGTGGACCGGCTCATACTTGTCGTACGTGCGAAGAAGACAACAAAACTGGCGCTGCGACAGGCATGCGAATTGCTTTTGCAGGTCAATGCCAGAGTCATGGGAATTGTGCTAAACGCGCTCACCTGGGATAGTGCAGAATCCTATTACTACTATGGCGGTCGTTATTCCGACCGCTACTACCATGAGACAGATAAGCCAACGGATGCAGTCAGCAAAGTTTCCTAACGCAACGTTCCAAAGTCCAAGAAATCCAGGCGCTGCTGTGCCGAGTTAGCGGGCCCTATCAGTCAGAGATCCACATGCAGATCGAATTGCGGTCCCCAATTCGTAGCGTTTGTTTCGCCGGGGCCTGTTTGATAGTTATTGGGCTGTACCTCGCGACGTCTGCGCGCGTGTTCTTAGCAGACCGTCAGGCGGCGAAAGCGGACTCGTCGAGTCTTGAAAAAGCCGCTCGCCTGGAGCGATCCAATCCCGAGTACCGCGACCTTCTCGGCCGGCTTTTTGTCCTATCGGGCGCAACTCTAGACCAGGCCATCTCAAATTTTCAGGCCGCGGTTCATCTCAATCCCTACAATGCCGAATATTGGCTGGACTTGGCGGCAGCCTATCAGATCGCAGGGCGAACGGACGAACAGGCACAGAGTGTGGAACAAGCGGTAAATGCTGATCCCACCACGCCTCACGTCGCATGGGAGGGGGCCAACTTTTTCCTGATCCAGGGAAATCTCGCCAAAGCACTTCCCTATTTCCGCACTGTGCTCGCTAATGATCCGGAAGCCGTAAAGTATGCCCTTCAGCTTTGCTGGCGCGCAACTGGCGATGCGAATCAGATGTTTGACCAGGCGCTGCCCCGCAATTCCGATCTCTACTTGTCGTTTCTGCATTTGCTCGTTTCGAAACAGGAACTGCAGCCAGCAGAAAACGCCTGGGATCATCTCATTGGCCTAGAGCAGAGTTTTCCGCCGAAGCTTGCATTTCCTTACATTGAGCTTTTGATCGCCAAGCAAGAGGTCAGCGCAGCACAGAAAGCCTGGCAGCAACTGGCCCAGGTTGATCCAGAGATTCAGGCGTATCTCCCGACTGGTGAAAATCTGGTCGTGAATGGCGGATTCGAGGAAAACTTGCTGAATGGCGGATTTGACTGGTTGTATCAATCGGCGCCGCACGCCCTCTTGGCCCTTGATACCGATCAATTTTTCGGAGGAACCCGATCCCTGTCCGTAACTTTCGATGGACGAAATCCGCCGGATGCGGGAATTTTGCAGTTCATCCCTGTAAAACCTAGCACTGACTACGAGTTCAGCGTTGAATCGCGAACTCAGGACATCGACAGTGCCAGCGGTCCGCGCTTTGCAATCGCTGATGCTTACACCAACACTTCTTACGTGCTCACCGATGATTTGCTGGGAACGAACCCCTGGCACAAGCAAGAAGCGCGATTCCACACTGGACCAAGCACGAATCTGCTGCTCCTAAAGATTCTCCGCCAGCCTGCAGCACCGCTGATTCGAGGCAAACTTTGGATCGACGATGTCAGGCTGGCGGAAGTAACCAACTGAGGCGGGAAGTTGAACATCTCTTCGTACCTGATTGTCGATACGACGGATTCGGTTGATCTGGAGCGCCGGCACGTCCGCCAGCCGGGACTCCTGCAATGGACCTTTGTTCTCGGCCTGTGCGGTGTTTTGATCTTTGCGATTCTGGCGTTTGGTGCGGTTGAAGTGTGGTCGACGTTCGTCTTCGAGGCTGGGGCGGCGGCTCTTTTTCTTGTTTGGGCTGGACAACAACTTGCATCTGGCCGGCTCAAATTGTCGATCAATCCTCTGTATCCGCCAGCCCTGTTTTTTTTTGTGATCGTTCTCACGCAGATTGTGCTGCGCACTTCGAGTTACAGTTACATCACGAAATATGAGGCTCTGCAATACTTCTCGTACGGCATCGTGCTCCTCATCGCGGCGGAGTGCATCAGAGAAGAAAATGATCGCAAGAATTTTGCTCTTGCAGTGATTGGGTTTGGGGCACTTTACGCTTTTTACGCGCTGGCCCAGGCTCTGACCTCTGAGGGAAAATTCTTTTGGGTCTACACTCCTCGTTACCACGGCGCAATTTATGGAAGCTACGTAAATCATGACCACTATGCCGGGCTGATGGAGATGCTCGTACCCTTTCCCCTAGTTGTCAGCATGGGCCATAAGCTGAGAGGCGGGGAGCGTGCCTTGGTGGCTTTCGCCGCGATCGTGATGGCGAGCACCATCTTTCTCTCCGGTTCGCGTGGCGGAATGCTTTCTTTCGTGGTGGAAATTGCAGTGTTTGGCGCCCTCACGCTGGGGCAGCGTAGAAATTCTCGGGTTGTGCTCAGCTTGATCGCCGTGTGTGTATTTGTTCTTGCTTTCCTAGTCTTTGTAGGAAAGGGCCGGGTTCTGGGGCGGCTCGGCGATTTGGGCCCGGGCATCCGTTTGAATATGAGCAAGGACTGCTTCAGGATGTTTCTGCTCCGGCCGTTTTTGGGATGGGGTTTGGGAACGTTCCCGACGGTTTACCCGGCTTATCGTAGCTTCTACACAAATCTGTTCGTAAATGAAGCGCACAACGACTATGCGCAACTGCTTGTAGAGACTGGTTTGCTCGGTTTCACGACGATGCTTTGGTTTCTGGTGCGCCTGTACCAACGAGGATTGCCGACCTCTAGGCGGTGGGAATTAAGATGGGACGGAGCGGTTTCGCTCGCCGCTTTGCTGGGATGTACGGGTATTCTGTTTCACAGCTTCGTAGATTTCAATCTGCAAATCCCGGCGAACGCTGCGCTGTTCTATGTGCTTTGCGGTTTGGCCGCGTCTCCTTTGGCTAAGGTATCCAGGGCGGGGAGGTCTCGCGGCCCCGACCATGAAGAGAGTGAACATCACACTCCGTCTGACAATGGCAACTCCTTGGCACAGTCGATATAATCCTTCATCAACATAAACGGAGCTGCAACTTCGATCATTTTCAACCGACGAACCTGTGGTGCTAAGGAATACGTCGCAACAATAGGGCTCGCAAGATCAGAAGGCAGGAGGAGAAATGTCGCTGAAACACCTGACCATCGGGGTTGTGCTGGCAGTTTGCACCTTTGCGGCGCAGGCCGCAGCGCAGAAAAATGAATTGTCGGGCACAGTTGGGCGCATCTTCATCAGCGATAGGGGCATCATCGGTGCTCCCTCTTTCGATCCCGAACTGCGCTACGGAAAAGGATTCACCTTCGAAGTCAATTACGCCCGGCATTTAATAGACGGACCATTTTGGTCGATCGTTGGAGAAGTTCCGTTCGTGGTAAACCCCGACGAGGATATACACGCCGCTCAGAACCTGGTCCCCGGAGATTACTCAACGATCTTCGTGACTCCGGCGGTACGGTTGAATATCTTCCCTGAACAAGGGGTTTCTCCTTGGGTGAGTTTTGGTGGCGGTTTCAGCCATTTCGGCGAGAGTCCCAAGCTTGAATTTGGCGGAACGAACCCATTCAAAGGCGGAAATACCAGCGGCGTATTACAGGCCGGCATCGGGCTCGATGTGAAGCTCATCGGCAGATTTCGAGTGCGAGGTGAGGCGCGGGACTTCTGGGCAGGGATGCCAAAGTTCGGTGTAACCACCACCAGCGACCGACAACACAACATTTTTGTCGCCGGCGGCATTGTTTTCCGCTTCTGAGCTTCAAGAGAGAACTATTCCTCTCGGTGCCTCGTTTTCGGTGGAATTCGCCCTGAAATGAGACTGACTTTTTGTGCAGCCAGGTGGGCCGCAGCGCTCAACTACGACGAAGGGTGAAGGAAACTACAACCGTCGACGAGACTCCGAGAGCGTCGCACGAACCAGGTCCACGTGATGTTCCTGGAAAGTGATGCTGGGATCCTGGGCGAAACGCTCCGGGTAAGAATGGAGAGCTTGCAGAAAACTTTGAATCTCTCGGCGAACCTGCGCGTTTTCTGAACGGCGCCGGTCGCCAGCACGAACATCACGAACTTGCCCTTTCATTTTCACCACAACCTGCCTTGCAGTACTCCGTCCGCATCTGCTGAAATCCCCTGGCATCTGCTGGTCAGGGACAATCGCGGATTCTGATAATCGTAAAAACACGGTTTTTAAAGGTTTGTTTCGTAAGGGAGGGAACTTCACTTTATCGACGGAAAATGCGCGGGTAAATAAGGTGTTCGCTGTACCTCGAATCAGATTTTGATGAAGGAAAAACGCGCTCCGCGTAAGCTGATCGATGTGGATAGAAGTTCTGCTGTAAGCCCGCTTCGGGATAGGTGGGAGGCGGCCAGTTTGCGCGCCTTGGGCAGAGATCCGCGGGGATCGAGGAAGATCAATACCGAGGGGCCCGCCCCGCTGAGCGCCAGGCCCAGGATTCCATCCTTTCCTTTTAATTCCTGCAAACAACCCAGCAGAGGGCACAGGGCGGCTCGATAAGGCTGGTGCAAGCGGTCCTCCAGCGCAACAGAAAGAATCTCCGGCCGCCCTTGCATGAAGGCGGCAAGTAGTAGCATGGAATTCTGCACGTTCGCGACAGCGTCGGCCAGGGAATACTGCGCCGGCAACACGCGACGGGCCTCTTCGGTCGGCAAGGCCAGCTCCGGGACCGCCAGTAGCAGCGGCCACTTGCCTTTCGGGCGGATGCTAACCACCTCTGCAGCGGCATCGTTGGTCGCGCTGCCCATGCGGGCCACCGTGAGGCCGCCCATCCAGCAGGCGGATGCATTGTCGGGATGATGCTCGCGGCGGGACGCTTCGTCCATGATCTGCGCATCCCTCCAGGACAAACGGCCAAAATACACCGCCGTGGCAATGCCCGCCAGCCGGGCAGCGGCGGATGAGCCACAGCCCTTGCCGATGGGAATGTCATTCGCGATCGTGAGGGCGAGTGGAACGATCGACCGGCCGGACGCTTCCAGCACCTCGCGGTAAGTGTTCAAAATGAGGTGGTTTTCGAGCTTCCCGCAGATTGCGCGGTCGCGGCCTGTAGCCGTAATGGAGAATTCATCGGCCGCCCGGGCGTCAATCTTGATGTAAAAATCCATTGCCAGCGCGGCAGCGTCAAAGGCCGGTCCAAGATTAGCGGACGTGGCAGGCAGTGCCAGGCGAAGCCGGGATCGTTTCGAGTTGCGGATTTTAGATGTCACCTTGAATTGAACCTTGTAGCGCCGGCATCCTGCCGGCTGTCGCGGGGGCATCCCGCCCGCGCAGTGTGGGCGGGACGCCACGACAGCCGCCGAGACGGCGGCGCTACTTTTCAGCCTGCTCCAGCGTCCGAATGACCGCCTCCAGCGTCGCATCCAGCACAATCGGCGGGCGCCGTAACGACTCCAATGCGGCACTGGCGCTTTCGTCTGCGCTGCCTTTAAACAAGTCGCCACGATGAAATTCCATGGTGAAGTCCGGGTCCTTCAGCAAGTTTCCCGTCAAAACCAACACCACGGTTTCTTCGGGCTTCACGAAGCCCTGCTTCACCAGCTTCTTCAACCCCGCAAGCGTAACCGCAGATGCAGGTTCGCACCCGATACCCTCGGCGCCGATCTCCGCCTTAGCCTGGGCAATCTCGATTTCGCTGACTTGTTCGCACGCACCCGAAGTGGCTTCCAGAACATGGACTGCCTTCTTCCACGAAGCGGGGTTGCCGATTCGAACCGCAGTGGCGCGAGTCTCGGCCTGCACGCTGATCAGGCGTTTGCCCGCAGCCTCGCGCAGAGTTCGCACCAGCGCATTCGCCCCTTCCGCCTGAATCACCGATAACTTCGGCAGGCGAGAAATCAGACCCAAGTCGCGCATTTCCACCAGCGCTTTGCCGATCGCCGAACTATTTCCCAGATTGCCGCCGGGGACAATGATGTGGTCTGGCGGCTGCCAGTCGAGTTGTTCCAGCAATTCGAGCGCGAGCGTCTTCTGGCCTTCGAGGCGAAACGGATTGATCGAATTTAGCTGGTAGACCGGCGCGCGCGAAACCAGTTCCTGCAGCAGGCGCAAGCAACCGTCGAAATCGGTGCGCAGCTGGCAGGTCACTGCGCCGTAGTCGAGCGCCTGCGAAAGTTTGCTCCAGGAAATCTTGCCTTCGGGAACCAGCACCAGGCTGCGCATGCCACCTCGCGCCGCGTAGGCGGCCATCGAGGCGGAGGTATTTCCGGTAGACGCGCAGGCCACCCAGCGGAATCCGGCGACCCGCGCGAAGGTAGCAGCGACGGTCATGCCGGCGTCTTTGAACGAACCGGTGGGATTCAGTCCCTGATGTTTGGCAAACAGTCGCGGCACACCGGTGATGCGGGCGCATTGCGGCAGTTCGTACAGTGGCGTGTTGCCCTCGCGCAGAGTGATGGCTTGCTCTTCGCGGGCAAGGGCGGGAAGCGCCTCGCGAAAGCGCCACACCCCGCTCTGATCAATGGCCGACTGCGAGAGCCGCCGCTGGCGCCAAGCGTCTTTTAAATTTCGCGCCTCGGGCGCAGTTTCTTTCCAGAGCGGGTAGGTAATTTCCAGCAGATCTCCGCAGTGGGAACACCGGAAATTCTGGCTGGCGTTGTCGCTCAGATCGCCGCACGCGATGCAACGGAAGCGGAAGGCCGCTTGGCGCACGTCCGGCGTAGAAGTGGAGAGATTAGGCATGGGCCGGCGCTATTTCTTCTCTCGCAGGTACAAGTCGGTCTTGTTAATCCAGTCGGCGCGCGGAGGATTGAACACATCTAGATCAACCGTATCTTCCATCGCCTCGGCTTTGTGCGGCATGTGCGCCGGGATGCAGAGCACTTCGCCCGCATGTACCACAATCTCCTTGCCGTCGATCCAAAACTTGAGGGCTCCGTCAAGAATGTAGGTCAGTTGCTCGTTGTGGTGGCTGTGCTCGGGAACGATGCAGCCCTTCTTGAGCAACACACGCGCCAGCATGATTTCCTGTCCCACCACGAACTGCCGCTGCAGCAGCGGGTTCAGCTCTTCGAGCGGGATCGTGTGCCACGGAATGTATTGCAAAGCAGCGGTACCCGCAGCATGTTTGGTAACGGCGCGTTTTGCGCGCGAATGAGACTTCGTAAGTTTCGCTCCAGCACGCCTCTTCGATAGTGCCTTCGATTTTGTCTTCGCCATAGTGCCGCCCTCTCTGACACGACCAGCCTTACATCGTAGAATACTGGCCTTGACTAGGATTTGCTCAGCGATCTCCGCGATTTCTCAGCGTTCTTTGCAGTCAAAAGCTTTCACAGCCCTTTATACATGCCGCCATCCACCAGCATGGTCTGCCCCGTCACATAAGACGCGCGCTCCGACGCCAGCCACACGATGCTCTCGGCGACCTCGCGCGGCTCTCCCAGCCGTTTAAGCGGAGCCTCGGCAGCCCAGGCGTCGAAAAGTTCCCGCTCGTTTTTTCCGGACGCAGAAGATCGCGCCCTCGCCAACTCCTTTAAACGATCCGTCGCGGTGAAACCGGGCCCGACATTGTTCACCAGAATCCCATCTTTGCCAAACTCGTTGGCCAGGCTCTTGACGAGTCCAACTACGGCCGCCCGAACTGCATTGGAGAGCACCAGGTCGGCCACCGGCTGCTTGGTCGTGATCGAAGTGATCGTAATGATTCGGCCCCATTGCTTGCGCTGCATATGAGGAATTACTTCGCGCGCAAAATAAACCGTGCTGAGGAAATTCAGCTCCAGCGCACGCTGCCAATCCTCCAGTGTGGCCGACAGGAACCCTTTGGCAGGCGGACCGCCAGCGTTTGTCACACAAATATCGACACTCCCGAACTCCCTTGCCACCGCGGCGACGAATCGGCCGACCGCAGCCGAGTCGCCAACGTCCAAAGGTTCTGCGAAGACCTCCGCGCCGTGCTTTTTTCTGATTTGTTCCGCCGCGGTCTCGAGCGTTTGCGGGTTGCGCGCGCACATGGCGACCCGGCAGCCCTCGGTTGCGAAGGCCTCGGCAGTGGCAAGGCCAATCCCCTGGCTGGACGCGGCCACCAGGGCGACGCGGTTTCTCAAACCTAACTCCATAGCGTGAATGGGGCATTATAAATGGTGCGCGCTGCGCTTTCCCTTGCCCGCCAGAATCTGCGCGATTAATCTTGAAGAAGCGAGGCAATATGAAACGGCAAACTCGTCGCCCCGAAACCGCCGCCGTCCACGGCGCCGCGGACCTGGAAAAGAAACACGGTCCGGTCTCCACCCCCATCTATCAAACCTCGACCTTCGAAGTCACCGACAACGACGAGCAAGAGCGCGTGACGACTACCGACCGCTACTACACGCGCTGGGGGAATCCCACGAACACGGCTGCCGAACGGGCGGTCGCCGCCATCGAGGGCGTTGAGGCGGCCCGCACCTTCGCGTCCGGCATGGGCGCAATCACCACCACCATCCTGGCTTTGCTCAAGGCGGGCGATCACGTAGTCGCACAGCGCGACATCTATGGCGGAGTCACAAAGTTCTTTACGCAATGGCTCCCCAAGATGGGGATTGAAACGACTTTCGTCGATACCAATGACCACGAACAGCAGGCCCAGGTAATCCGGCCCAAGACGCGACTGCTCTACCTTGAGTCGCCCACTAATCCCTCGCTGCGCGTGGTCGACTTTAAGAAAGCTGTAGCCCTGGCCCGCCAGCACCACCTGATCACCATGATCGACAGCACCTTCGGCACGCCCATCAACCAGCACCCGGCGGAGTACGGTATCGACATAGTCATGCACTCTGGTACGAAGTATTTAAGCGGGCATGCGGACTTGACCTGCGGCGTGGTCGCGGGGCGCAGCGAACTGATGGAACAATTGTGGGAAACACGGACAACACTGGGCAATTGCATGGATCCGCATGCTTCGTGGCTGCTCATCCGCGGCCTGAAGACGCTCGCCGTGCGTGTAGCGCGCCAGAACGAAAACGCACTGCGTGTCGCAGAATTTCTCGAGCAACACGCCAAAGTGCGACGCGTGTACTACCCCTTCCTGAAGAGCCATCCGCAGTACACCATTGCGCGCGAACAAATGAGTGGCGGCGGCGGCATGGTCACGTTTGAGGTCGAAGGCACGGGCGAGGACGCGCGCCGGGTGAGCGAAGCGATGCGACTCTTCACCCTGGCCACAAGCCTGGGCGGCGTGGAATCGCTGGTGTCGATTCCTGTGCTGACCTCGCACGCCATGATCTCCGCCGATCAGCGCGAAAAGATGGGCGTCACCGAGCAGATGGTGCGGCTATCCGTCGGGATCGAAAGTGCCGACGATCTGATCGCCGATTTAGAGCACGCGCTCGAAGCCGCCGGCGCTCGCCAGTCCGTGCCAGTAGGGTAGGACGTTCTCGTCAGTCAGCGGTCGGGGGTTATTCTCCGGGTTCTCCGCGCAATCTCGGCGCGCTCCGCGGTTAAAGGCTTTTGTCTTTTAAAAACTTTTCTCTTAAGGCGACCAACGCTCAGGCGATGTTGTCCTCCCAGAAAAAACTGGCCTCTTGCGAGACCAGTTCTGCACTCTGGGGGAAATTCTGTCTAGAAGCTGAACCGCGCTCCGAACTGGAACTGCCGCGGAGTGTTGATCGTATTGGTGAGCGGACCGAATGGCGCTCCGCCGCTTGCTGCCATATCTTGTACGGTCGGCATTCCGAACTGCGCTTTGTTGGCCACGTTGTAGGAGGAGATATCGAATCGGATATCCTTGTTCTCTCCTAGCTTGAAAATTTTATAGATAGAAAGATCCAGGTTGCGTGCGCCCATGGTGCGGACGCTGTCGAGGTATGCGGGAGCGTTCCCCGGGACAAATGGGCTGGCGGGATATGCAAAGCAGCTGTTGTTAACCCATTGGTTCACGGACCGCGTAAAACCGCTCGCCGGATTGCAGATCAGATTCGGCCGCTGATCGAAGTACGAAACGGCTGATACGTTCGGAATGTTTGATCCCACCGTCGGTGAAGCAATGGGAATGCCCGAGCCGAGATAGAGGATGCCATTCACCACCCAACCCCCTGCGATGGCATTTGCAATCCCATTCAGATTCACCTTCTGGCCTTTGCCGATGGGCAAGTCGTACGAGGCCTGGCCAGTGAATACGTATCTGACATCCTGCGCACTAACAGAGTGCTCGTACCTCAAATCCTTCCAGTCCTGAGGCCGGGCCACGTGGGAACCTACAAAACCCAAGGGAGGATAATCGTCGTCGGTCATGATCTTTCCCCAGGTAAAAGTGGTGAGTGTCGTGAAGTGGTTGGTCAGCCTCTTCTGAACTTTGGCTTGCATGGAACTGTATTCCGAATCGCCTGCTGGATAGCCGTGAATGACGACGCCGTTGCCGTCACCGTACCCTCCGCTGCCAAATTGGGGGAAGGGTTGCAGCGCGACCCACAAGGGGACCGTGGAAGCTCCATTGAAGTTGTTGGTGGAAGGCTGAATGGGTGCCCAAGTGTTGGGGACCATCTGGCACGACGGACTGGAGGTATCGACGCACAACGAAGCGCCGTATTTCTGGATCGTAGCTAAATTAGGATCGTTCAGATCGACGCTGCTAAAGGGCAGAAAAAGTCCCCGGCTCCCTACATACCCCAAACTGACGATGACTTGATGGGGCAGTTCATATTCCACGGCGACGTTGAAATTGTAGGTCGTGGGCGTGCGCTGCGAGCGTAAAACGGTATTCAAAGTTGTGCCCAAATTATTTGCCAGACCCGCCGGCGCGGAGGTGAAAACCGGGACCACTCCACCTGGAAAGGGATTGCTGAGGGAAAAGGGGGCCGTGTAGACCCCAGGTGCGGGTGTTGAACATCCCGAGGCGGCGTTGAAGACCGTATTGCCATCTGCGTTCAAGCAGGTGGCATTCCAGGTGGTGCTGGAAGAGAAACCATCGGTGTTGGCGCTGGCGCTGGCTACGTTATGAGTACTGGGGCCGTAGTAGAAGCCTGCGCCTCCGCGCAGCACCAGGTGGGCAATGGGCTGCCAGGCGAAACCCAGGCGAGGTCCAAAGTCGTGCAGATTTGCTGAAAAGGGAGAACGATTGCTACCGTTGACGTAGACTTCAGCGCCGGTGTACGAGACGCCATTGAACGTGTTGCTTACGTTAGGATTGAAGTACTCCATCCGGTTGAACCGCTCGTTACGCCCTCCAAAGATGTCCCAGCGCAGGCCGGCGGTAATGGTCAAAGACTTTGACGCGTGATATGTATCTTCAAAAAAAGCCGCATAGTAGGGGTTGGACTCAGCCGCGAAAATATCTTTGGTGAAATTCGGGTAGCCGATATTTCCCTCGGAGCCGGGCGACATGCCCATACCCACCAGAATCGAGGCGAAATCGCTGCCGCCCGAGCCACTTGACACGGATTGATCCGTCGCAGTGATGTCGAAGCCGTATGCGCCCGCCGCGGCTGGCGGCTGGCCAACATTAAGGTAGCGCTTCATCCACTCGAAGCCGGTCGAGAACTCATGCTTCCCCCAAATTTTTGTGACGGTCGCGTTGGCATCGCTGTTCTCGCTGGCATAAACGAACGTATTGTAGTCACCGGTACCGCCGATACCGTTACCCGGGCCTGGATAATCGTTGAAGATCATGAAGGGGAGTTGTTTAAAAGCCTGCTCCGCTGACAGCGAAGAGGGGAAACCTAGTTTCGTAATGTCAGTGCTGCTGTAGGATGGCGGCCCTCCCTGGTTCTCGTAGTGGCGCGTAAAGGAATAGCGCAAGTTCAGCACAGTCGAGGAGTTGAGGGTCAAGTCGTCGGCAACCAGTATGTTGCGAGCATTCGTAACGTTCTGCGCGTAGTTGAAATCCCAACCCGGGGGAGGAAAAACGTTGGCCGTGGAGAAGATCAGTTTGTCGTACGAGAAGCGGGTGAAAAGTCGCTGCTTTTCGCTCTTGGCCCAATCCACGCGGACGTCGAATCGGTGACCTTTGAACGGATCCAGTCCCGGCAAGCCGAAGTTATCCGTGACATCCGTGGTCGCTGAGTCGCATGTGGTGGGACTAGGGACATTGCACTTGGGAAAGTGCGACAGATACAACAACCCGATGGGATTCGGGTTGGTAATTTTGTTGCCGGGAAATGGCTGCCGGGTACCGTCGGGATTGTCAGGTTGAGTTGGGTCATAAATGGTGAAACCCATGGCCGAAAAGTCTCCGGTCCTTTCGGCGCTCGTTGGAACGGTGAAATAGTCGATGCCCTCGAACTGCTGCTGTTGCGTGTCCTCGTAATCCGCGAAGAAGAAAAGTTTGTCTTTCTTAATCGGGCCACCGATGGCGCCACCCTCCTGGTAACGATGAAAGTCAGGAGGCGTGTTGCTCAAGCCCTGCTGTGTCTCGCTTAGCTTATTAAAGTACTCGTTCGCCGACAAAGCGTTCGGTCGGAATACCCCGAAGACGTCACCATGAAACCGATTGCTGCCGGATTTACTTACCAGGCTGATCACGCCCGCGGCACCGCTCTGGTAAGAAGCCGGAGTGTTCTGGGTCTCGACGCGAACTTCCTGAACCCCATCCTCCGGAATGTTCATTGCCGGAATGATGGCGCCTGAATTGTTCTCAGCGATTCCGATGGGGCTACCATCGAGCATGTAATAGACGGATCCGACGATGGAACCGTTAATCGTCGCGGAGGAGACGTCGACTCCCGGACGCCCGATCGAAATATTCTGAACCGACTGCATCGAGTCGCTTGAGTTGGGCGAACCGTTAACCGGAATCACGCCCGCACTCAGTTGGACCAGATCGTAAACGTTGCGGTACAGCAAGGGGACACGATCAATCTGCTCGGCGGGGATAAGCGTTCCCACAGTGGAATTGGTGGCTTCCACCAGATCGGCTGTTCCCGTCACGGTCACGGACTCGGTCGAGGCGCCGACCTTGAGCGTGATGTCGGCCTCGGTGGTCTGATCGACGTTGACCGTAATCTTGTCTTGGGTAATGCTGGCAAAACCGGATTGGTTGACCGTCACCTGGTACATCCCGGGGTTGAGTGAGATGAAGCTGTAGAGTCCGGCGCCGCTGGTGACCGTGTGCTGGATCCCTCCCGTGGCCTTGTTGAGCAACGTCACCGGCGCTCCGGGAACGACGGCGCCATTGGGATCGGTGACCGTGCCGCTGATGCTGCCTCTGCCGGCTTGGGCAAGTGCAAGGGAACTCGCGCACAGAAAAAGAATGCAAACTGCGAGACAATTCCGCACAGACGCGACAACCCGATTTTTTCTCGACATGACCACCTCCCAATCCCAAACTCGCGACCCGACATTCACGCGGTCGGCTCCTCGTTCTTCGGAAGACACTACTTCCAGGTGGCAGGAACGACCTGTGACCTGGGGTTATTAAATCGTATGAATACTGCGTTTTTTGGATATAAACTGTCAAGGAAAATGTGGGCTGGGGTGCATCCCCGTTCGCAACGCGAGTGCGTTACAGAGGGCTGCGCGTCGACTCGCGCACCACTAATTCCGGCGCGACTTTGCGGTGTGTGGCGATGATTTCACGCTTTTCCAGTACCCCATTGATCCCGTCCACCACGATCCCTACAGCGGACGCTCCCATCGCTTCCATCGGCTGGCGCACGGTGGTGAGTGATGGCGTGTATAGAGCCGAACTGGCGATGTCATCGAACCCAATCACGGAACAGTGTTCAGGCACTCCTATGCCCGCCTTGCTCAATGCCCGAATCGTCCCGAAGGCGCTCATATCATCGAACGCCAGCAGCGCGGTGAAAACGCGCTTCTGCCGGATCAGTTCTTCGGTGAGCTTATAACCCGATTCGAAGCTCGACATGGGATCGCGCGATTCAGGAAGCTCCACGACCAGGCGGGGATCAAGCTCCAGTTCGCACTCTTTGGCGCAAGTGCGGATGCCGCGCCAGCGAGGCGCGCTGTCGGTGAGCGCCTTGGGCCCACGGATGACTGCGATCTTGCGATGACCGAGCGAGTAGAGGTGTTCGAGCGCCATGTGGCCGCCCATTTCGTTGTCGACGATGACCGAACTCATTGAATCCGTATTCAGTTCACAGCCGATCATCGCGGTCGGGATGCTGCTCTTTTCCAGATCGCCGAGCAGGTTGATATCGAGCACGAGCCAGTTGGCCAGAACAATCAGGCCTTCGATGCGGCGATCAAGAAGCATTTCCAGGTAGCGCTCGAAACGGCTGCGCTCGTTGTGGACATCAGTGAGAATGGGAAGATACGACGACTGATACAGAGTATTTTCGATACCGCGCAGCACCAGCGTGCAATACGGATCCGTCATATCGAAGACCATGACACCCACCGTATGGCTCCGCTTGCTGCGTAGAGAGCGTGCGAACTGGTTAGGCCGGTATCCAAGTTTCTGCGCCGCACGTTCAATGCGCTTCTTCGTCACCGCCGGAATGTAGCGGGCTAATGGCGCGTTGTTGAGCACGATCGACACGGTGGTCGACGAAAACCCGCTCTCCTTCGCCACGTCTCGAATGGTCACCATCGCAGACCTTGCCCCGTCCGAACCATGTAGGACAGCCGTCTCGCCTGTCCGCTTCTGATCTTGCTGAATGCGATTTCCGGAGCGTCGCAGTTGGCGCTCACGACTGAAAGCGACCCTGCATTCGCGGACACTACAGCAGAGAGCCATACCACTGTCAAGGGCGCCAATCACATTCGCGACAACCGCAAAACTAAACAACTCATCGAAGCTAGGGATGTTTTATCTAAATACCGCATGTTTGTTGGCGATTGCGATCTGATTCTCGAGCAAGACGGTTCAGCCCTGTGTGACCCAGCCGCGAAGCGGCGCAAGAATGCAGCCCACGGCGCAAACCGTGGTACAGACTACATGGCCCTGCCTTCGTTCACAAAGCAGAGTCAGAAGCACACTTCGCTTGAGCCGGACATCGCACTCAACCACGCGGTGATACACTCGACGGTTAGAGAGACCTTACCCGCGACGACTGTCTCTCCCGTTCCCGCCGTACACGCGACCGTCGTATTCCGTTCTCGCAGGAGGTACCAATCATGAACCGCACACTGAAAATTATTGGCATTGTGGTGGTCGTGCTCATCCTCATCGTCATCGCCATTCCGTTCTTCATTGACGCCAACGCGTTCCGCCCGAGACTCGAGTCGGAATTGACGGAGGTGCTGGGCCGGCAGGTCAAGGTCGGGAATCTTTCTCTCTCGCTGCTGTCCGGCAGCGTTGGTGCCGACGACATCTCCATTAACGATGACCCTCAATTCAGCAAAACCCCGTTTGTGCAGGCCAAGTCGCTCAAGGTGGGCGTGGAACTGATTCCACTGGTTTTCTCCAAAACCCTGAACATTACCAACCTGACCCTGAACCAGCCCGAGATCAGCCTGGTGAAAGCGGAGAACAGCGACAAGTGGAATTTCTCCAGCCTGGGCGGAAATAACAAATCGAAGCCCGCGACCGAAGCTCCCGCTCCAGCACAGAATCCAAAAACTGGAGCCGCAACCAGTAACCCGAGTTCCGAGCCCGCGGCCTCAACTCCCTCCGCCAATCCGAACGTGACGATAGCGAAGCTGAACGTCAATGATGGGCGTCTTACTGTTACGCGCCTCGGAACGTCCGACAAGCCCCGCGTTTACGACAAAGTAAATATCACCATATCGGACTTCTCCTTCAACTCGTCGTTTCCCTTCTCTGTAACGGGTCGGCTTCCCGGCGACGGAACCTTGAAACTCGATGGCAAGGCCGGCCCGATCGACGCCAGCGACGCGGCCAAGACTCCGCTCGAGGCCAAGGTGAATGTGCAGAAAATGAACTTGGCAGAGTCCGGCTTCATCGATCCCGCTGCCGGAATCGCTGGCATCGCAGATTTCGACGGCACGGTCGTCTCCGATGGCCATGTAGCGAAAACCACGGGCACCCTTAAAGCCACCAATTTGCAGGTCGTGAAGAAGGGATCGCCTGCCGGCAAACCAGTGCAGGTTACCTACACTGTGAACTATGACCTCGCGCGGGAAGCGGGCACAATCGAGCGGTGCGAAATCGCCATGGGCAAGGCCGTCTCGCACCTGACCGGCACTTATGACGCCCACGGGAAGATTACTGTCGTCAACCTGAAACTCAACGGGCAGGGCATGCCAGTGGACGATCTCGAAGCCATGCTCCCGGCCTTGGGGGTGGTATTGCCACCGAAGTCGCAACTTAAAGGCGGCAATCTCAATACCGAGATGACGATCGTTGGTCCGGTCGATAAACTAGTCACCGCGGGCAACGTCAAAATGCAAAATGCCACGCTCGCCAACTTCAACCTGGGATCGAAGCTCGCCGCCATTTCCGCGCTCGCGGGCAAGAGCAACGCCACTGGCAACGACACCACCATACAGAACCTGAGTTCCAATTTTCGTGTCGCTCCCGATGGCACTCGCGCCGACAATATCAATCTCACCGTGCCCTCGATCGGTGTGGTCACCGGCGCCGGCGTAGTGAGTCCGTCCAACGAACTCGCATTCAAATTGAATGCCAATGTTGCGGGGATGGGCGCGGTTCCCATCGCGGTCTCCGGAACCACTTCCGATCCAAAGTTCATGCCCGACGTGAAAGGACTTGCTACCGGCCTCCTCAACAATGCCCTCAAAGGCCAAGGCGCCAACGGACAGCAAAATCCAGTCAACACCGTCATGGGACTTTTCAACAAGAAAAAGCCGCAGTAAAGAGATCTCAAACGCTTTCACCAAAAGCCAAGGCCAAGCCGTCACGCGGCTTGGCCTTTTAGCACGTGCTAAATTTTCTGCGGGACCTCCGCGATCTTTTTCCGCGTTCTCAGCGGTCAAGAGCTTTTTCAAAACTGCACGGCAGTGACCGCGTTTTCAGGACATTTACTATAACGAACAACCGTTTTATTATTAAGAAATGCCCTCCGGCCTTACCGACACCATCTCCCAAGGTCTCGGACGCTATTCCATTGGTGAAAAACTCCGCACCCTTCGCCTTCGCAAGAGCATGGGACTAGTGGAACTGGGCAAGCACACTGGACTTTCCGCAGCACTGCTCTCGAAGCTGGAAAGGGGAAAGTTGTTTCCCACTCTGCCCACACTCTTGCGCATCGCCATGGTTTTTGGCGTGGGGCTCGACCACTTCTTCACTGACGAACGCAAGCGCCGGGTCGTAGGCATAGTCCGCCGTGAAGAGCGCGTGCGCTTCCCTGAGCGGCCTGGCACGCAGGAGGTCCAATACTACTTTGAATGCCTGGATTACCGCGCCACCGACCGCAAGTTGAGTGCTTTCCTGGCAGATTTTCAGGATGTTCCGCCGGAGAAGCTCAAGCCTCATCAGCATGCCGGCGTGGAATTTCTCTATGTCTTAAAGGGTTCGTTGATCCTCAAAATCGCCAGCGAGGAATTCCTGCTCGAGCCTGAGGACGCGATCTATTTCGACTCAGCGGTGCCCCACAGCTATCGTCGGCGCGGTTCCAAACCCTGCACCGGGGTCATCGTGACCGTCCCTTAGAGCAACGCTTTTCCCGGCAATTACCCGTTGCGCTAAATCGTTCAGACGCTCGAAATGGCCCTCGAATTGCGGCCTGCTGTGCGTTGACAAGGCCTGTTCGCCAATTCATACTTTCGTCTAAGCTCCCTAAACACGCCGCTTTGTTGACTCAAGGGAGCGGCCGCCGTTTTAGGATGGTTCGTCCTCAGGCCGAGCTTATTCTCTCCTATCAGTGTTGTGAGTGTTTGCAAGGAGGATTTCAGTGTCCAGGTCCGTCCCAGGAATATTCGTGCCCTCAGTTTGCGTCATTGCCATCGCGGGGTTAGCCGCCCTCGGCATCGCAACCGGCAAAGGCTGGCACAGCCAAACTGCGGCCGACCACGCCACCCCCGTGCAGGTTGCGTCCAACGCGCAGCAGAGTGCGCGGGTCCTGGCAAGCATGGGAACTCTACCTCTCGCCTTCGAAGCAAACCAGGGCCAGACGGATCGTCAGGTCAAGTACATGGCGCGGGGCAACGGCTACACGGTATTCCTCACCGCCAACGACGCCGTCTTCGCATTGCATTCCAACTCGCAGTCCCTGTCACGATTTGTCCAACACACACCAAACCAAGAAGTCCGCACAAACGATCGCACCGCTGCCATTCACATGCATCTCGTAGGTGGTAATTCGGACGCTCACCTCACCGCCAGTGGCCCACTGCCCAGCCGCAGCAATTACTTCATCGGCAACGATCGCAGCCGGTGGCATACCAACGTGCCGCAATATGCGCGCGTCTCCTACCGCGAGGCCTATCCCGGCGTGAGCCTGGCTTACTACGGCGTGCAGAAGCAACTGGAATTTGATTTCATCGTCGCTACCGGGGCCGACCCCGCTCCCATCCGTCTTGGCATCACTGGCGCCGACCGCATCGCGACCGATGATGCAGGGAATCTGATACTCGCTTCCTCTGCAGGAAATGTGTTCCTGCACAAGCCCGTCGCCTACCAGCAGAAAGAGGGAGCACGCCAGCCCGTCGATGCCCGATTCGTTCTGCAGGCGCACAATCAAGTGAGCTTCACGCTGGGTAACTACGATCACAGCCGCGAACTCGTAATCGATCCGTCGGTAAGCTATGCCACTTATTTAGGCGGCACGGCCGAAGACGACGGCAACGCAATCGCGGTTGATGCCAACGGCAACGCCTGGGTCACTGGGCAAACCAAGTCCACAGACTTTCCCCCGAAGAGTCCTCTCTACGCAACCAACGGTGGCGGCTTCGATGTATTCGTTACCAAATTCTCTTCAACCGGCTCCCTACTTTTCTCGACGTATATCGGCGGTGGCAGCGACGACAGCGGTAATGCGATTGCGATCGATGCTTCCGGCAACGCCTTCGTGGCAGGCGGCACGAAATCTGTCAACTTCCCGACCAAAGGCGCGTACCAGGGCGCTTTGAAGGGAGGCACCAATGCGTTCGTGCTGGAGGTTAATTCGACCGGCTCGACGTTGGTCTACAGTACCTACCTTGGCGGAACGGGAATCGATGTGGCCAGCGGACTTGCTCTGGATAAAAACGGAAACGCCTACGTGGCGGGTTCAACTACTTCCATGGACTTCCCCCAGAAAAATCCACTGCCGAACGAGACTGCAGGCGGATTCGTTACTGAACTGAACTCGTCAGGAAATGCGTTGGTCTATTCCACCTACCTCGGCGCGGGCGGAAACGACATTGCCTCGGCAGTGGCTGTCGACGGCTCCGGCAACGCCTACGTCACCGGCGCCACCAGGAGCTCTTCATTCGTAACGACAACAGGCGTGGTTCAGCCCAAGTGCGGCACCGATGGAACTTGCAATGGCGGCTTGTACGACGCGTTCGTGACGGTGATCAAACCGCTCACCGCCGGCTTGGTATATTCCACATTCCTCGGTGGTGAATCGAGAGATGAAGGTCTTGGCATTGCTGTCGACAGTGTGGGGGATGCATATATAACCGGCGTTACTTCCTCCACTCAATTCCCGCTGGGTGTCGCTCGCCTCTTCCCCACCTTAAAGGGCTCTTCGGACGCATTTGTATCTGAGTTAAACCCCACGGGAACGCAGCTTCTCAATTCCACGTACCTCGGTGGAAGCGGCAGCGAATTCGGTCTCGCCATCGCGGTCGACAAGAATCAGAATGCTTACGTAACCGGAGTCACAGGATCTACCGACTTTCCCACCGCCAATCCAACCCAAAAAAGCAACGCTGGACAAAATGACGCCTTCGTGACGGAGTTCGGTTCAGGCGGTTCCTCGCTCTTGTTCTCGACTTACCTAGGCGGATCTCAAAACGAGAACACTTCTACATCAAGCGGTGGGGGGTCGCTCGCCAGTATCGCCGTCGACAGCGCCGGCGCCAACATCTATGTAACCGGGAGTACAGCCTCGAGCACGCCCTTGCCTTTCCCAACGACGAGCGGTGCGTTTCAAGCGTCTCTTGGAGGCGGTGCGAGCGACGCCTTCGTCGTCAAATATTTAGCAGTCACACCCTTCACAATCGCGAACGGAGCGCTCAACCCAACTTCCGGACATGCCGGCGCTTCAGCCAGCGCCACCATCACCGTGACCTCGCAAAACGGCTTCGCTGGATCCGTCGCTCTCGCCTGCAGTGTCGCACCCGCAGTTGCCAAGGGACCAACTTGCTCATTCAGCAACGCGTCAGTAACGCTAGCTGCTAACGGCAGCGCGACCTCAACGCTCAATCTGGCGACGGTGACAGCCAGCGCTCGGGTCGATCGACCGTCGACTCGCCGATCTTTGGGAATCTTGTATGCGACAATTCTGCCGCTCGGAATCACGCTGCTGGGCGCTGGCTTCGGATCCTTCGGATCAGGCCGCAGAAAGTTGTTCGGCTTTCTCACGCTCGGACTATTAATCGCTTCTTTGCTTTTGCTACCAGCCTGCGGAAGCAGTAGTGGCAGCGGAGGGAGCGGCGGCACGCCCACCGGCACGTACTCCATTACTGTAACGGGCACCAGCGGGTCAGCCATCGTCACCGGCTCTCCAGCACTCTCCTTCACCGTCAACTGACCATGTAGCCACAGCCGCCTCGGCTGTGGCCAAGAGACTCACGCCTGTGTGGAGACAGCCGCCCTCGGCTGCCCCTCCCTTTCCCTCGCCGCATTCCACGACTCGCCCCGGCAAATGGTAGTATGGATGATTCCGCGGCAATGTTCCGGTCAACTGTCAGTGAATCCTCGGCGCTAGCATATTGCGGGGATTCGTGAAAATTGAGGGCGGGCAGCCTTTGGGTTGCCCTGTGAATCGAAGCTACTTGAACCTGCTCATGTTGAATTCCGATCCGTCGAAATCCAGATTGTCAACATCAAGCTTGTCAAAGGTGAAAGTTCGCGCCCGGCACGCCTTGCTATCCATCCTGTGCCTGGCGGCGGTGCTGTGCACAATGGCTTCCTCCGCCTCTGCTCAAGCGGACTTCACTCTGCAGGCGTCTCCGTTCTCCCCTGGTGCAGTTGCTCCCGGTGGCACCTCCTCTTCCAACGTCACCGTCGGCGTCGTCAATGGTTTCACCGGCACAGTCGACCTCACCTGCAACGTCTCATCCACGCAGACCACCACCTCGCCTCCCACTTGTGCGGTGAGCCCGAAAACCGCTACGCCTCCGGCGAATGCGGCCGTTACCATCACCACCACGGCTCAAACTACGACGGTGAGTTACACCATCACCATCACCGGAACTGCGACTGCGGCGCCCACCGATACCCACACCACACCGCCGCAGAACCTGACTGTGCTTGCGGTGACCGCTCAGTTCACAATCACGGTGCAAAATGCCGTCACACCGAGCAGCGTGCCAGCTGGCAGCGGCAGCCAGGGAATGATTCTCATCAATCCGATCAACGGATACGTGAACCCGGGCTATCCGCAGCAGGGAGTGACGTTGTCCTGCGTTTCCATAACTCCGCTGGTGACGAATCCTCCGGTGTGCTCCTTCAACCCTCCGAGCCCGCCGGTGAATGGACTTCCGGTCACTTCGATCCTTACTATCAGCACATACGGCCCCATCACCACCACAGATGCGGCCCATCATCCCCGAACCTTCTGGGCGTTGTGGCTGCCCCTGCCAATGCTCGCTCTGGTGGGATTGGGCGCTGCGATAGGAGGAAAACGTTCGCGAAAGGCGTGGGGCCTGCTTGCTCTTTTTATCGTTAGCGGAGCAATTTTCCTGATGCCCGCGTGCAGCAACATCGCGGTTACGACGATCACGCCGAACGGTGTGACGCCGGCCAATACCTACAGCTTCACGGTCCAGGGCGTTGACGCCGACGGCGTCGTCTCCAGCAACACTTCCACGACCGGCGCAAATCCGACCGTCACTCTGACCGTAACCAAGCCTTCAAACTGAAAGTCGGAAAGTAAGAGCCGGAAGCGGCCTGTTACGACGCTGCCTTCCGCGCCGACCGCTCGATCTCGGCAGCCTGATGCATAAGAATGTCGCGCAGCGACACCAGTCCCTTGAGCTCTTTGCCGTCGAGGATCGGCAGATGGCGAAACCCAAACTCCCGCATGATGAACAGGCACTCCTCGATGGTTTCGTCGGCCGAAGCCGCACGCGGATTCGCAGTCATCACTTCCGACACGGCGGTGGTTCCCGGGGTGCGTCCCACCGCCACCACGCGATTCATGATGTCACGCTCCGACAGGATGCCTGCCAGTTGTCCATTGCGCAACACCGGCAGGGCGCCAATATTGTGCTCCATCATGAAACGCGCGGCATCGAGCACTGTCCGCGTCGCCTCAATGGAATACAGCCTGCGTTCTTTTACGAGATCGCGAAGAGTGGTCATTGGTAACTCCTTCGAAAACCGAACCTGCGGAAAGGGCTAGCTGACGGCCAGCCTGTGCGAGTGGGCAATACTTTACCACAGACTCTTCGCAGAGACGACCAATCTTAGCCGTAGGCGATGAACTTGGAGTTAACAACAAAACGAAAGGAACAAAGCAGAGAGCCCCATTTCTCGCGGTCTTCACGAAAAATGGGGCTTTTTCTAGCTAAATACTAGAACCGCAACTGCGGACCAAACGTAACCCGCACATTGTTGTGAGCTCCGCTGTTGAAATAAATGTCGTCACCAATTTCCGCGCGCAGCCCAATGGGTCCGATAAAGGCTTCAAGTCCCCCGCCCGGATAAACTGCGAAGTAGGTTGCGCCATTAGTTAAACCGACCGTGTTGACGAAGCCCGATTGCGCACTCTGGTTGTTGACGGTGAAGTTGTCGAATCCAACTTTACCCGTAACGAACACCCGGAATGCTCCCGACCCGGTCTGAAATTTCGGTCCGAAGAATCCGTGGAGAGTTCGGAAATTGGAGTTCACCGTTGCCGTGGTGACGCCGTTCGAGAAAGTGCTGGTGTAGTTCCGTTTAAAGTCGTACGCCATCTCAGCTTCCAGTTGCGCATTGGCGTTGAGATTAAAGGCGGCGCGTCCACCCAGCCCGAAGAAGTTTGCGACAGGCGCAGCGTTGTTGTTGAGCCGAAAGTAATCGGCAAAAACACCGACTTCGACATGGTCCGAGTTCGATTCTTGTGCCATCAACATGGGCACAGCCAGGAACACGGACGCGATTAGAAGACCGATACAACGTTTCATCGTTTTACTCCTAGTTGAGTTTGTACCCTCGCAGAGTTCTCCCTCTTCATAAGCGGAGAGCGAGCGGAAGGCAGAGCGGCAGGTACTGCTATGGATGCGATTTTCACTTGGCAGGGTTGCGATTCGTTACCGCGGCCACATCCCGTATGCCCCTAGGAAAAACCCTGTAGACGGCGCTCTGGAGCCGAATCCATGGACAGCAAAAACGGCGCGGGATGAAGGCTCCGCGCCGTTTTTCACACACACTCTCTTAGAGTTTCGTTATTGCAAGTGACTCATCCGCGAAGGCGTGCCGTCCGCCGTGCTGCTCTCAGACCGTGGCGTCATCGACACCACAATGTATTCGCGCTCTTTACTGTCCAGATCTTCCACGCGCAGCAGCATCTTGTCTTTCTGCAAACGGAATTGCGCCTGCTCGCCCACCGGCAAAAGCACGGGATGCTTCTCATCTCGCGGACGGATTCTATAAATCACTCGTTCGCCCTGGACCACGTACTCCTGACACAGAACTTCCTGCGTCTTCTTGTGGCCTGAATCAGTGCCTAACATTTCGCCGGCAAGACTCTGGGCATCTTTTTCCGTCATGCCGCACTGCACCGAATCCATCTGTAGAATCTTCCCCGTCTGATAGGTCTTGGGATCTTTGGCATATACTACGGACGCCAGCCCCAGCACGACGCACAGCACCCACTTAGATTGCATAGGCTCCCCCAGAAAAATTGTGAACTCCACGAGTGGAGATAACAAACAGTCCCTCGGTTATCCGCATTTTTCTATGGGCCAAATAGCAAAAACAGGTCACGACAGTAATAGCCCCGAAGTTACCTCAAGGGTCATGTGAGGTCTGGTTCCTAAATGGAAGGGCAAGCCGAAGGGCTCTCGATCAGGGATCTCGATCGAGGACGGCTGAACCGGTTGTTCTCCGCGAACTCCACTTGCCTTCCCGATCTTCGCCGTCAAGAGCTTCTCCCAAGGCGCACAGCAACTGCAGTCCGTCACCGTTCCGTGATAGCTTCCAGAGTTTCAAAAAACGCAGGATAAGAAATTGCCGCCGACTCCGCCCCACGAATCACCGTTTCGCCCTGCGCCCGCAATCCTGCAACCGCAAACGCCATCGCGATGCGATGATCCCCAAACGAGTCGAGCTCAGCTCCATGCAGTCTTTGTCCCCCGGGTATACGAAGACCATCCTCTCGCTCTTCCACCTGCGCACCCATCAGGCGCAGGTTGGCCGCCACGGCGGCAATGCGATCCGATTCCTTCACCCGCAACTCTCTCGCATCCCGCACTTCCATTCCCTGCTCCGTATACGGCGCGATCGCCGCCAGCACCGGAATCTCGTCAATTACCGCCGCCGTATCGGCTTCTGCAATCGTGGTTCCTCTGAGCCCCGCGCCCTCCACCTGCAGCGCTCCTACCATCTCACCGTGCACCTCTTGGAGTTGCATCACCGACACGTGCAGTCCCATTTGCATCAGTATGTCGAGGAGCCGCGCCCGCGTCGGATTCATCAGCAGGTTAGGAATGGTCAGCGCCGACCCCGGAAACAAAGCTGCCGCGCACAGAAAAAATGCCGCGCTCGAAAGATCGCCCGGGATGCTGGCTTCAATCCCCCGCAACCGCTGGCATCCGCGAATGCGCACCTCGCTTCCCTGCCCCACGCTTTTCCGATCCAGTTGCGCCCCAAACGCACGCAATGCCACTTCCCCGTGATCGCGAGTGCGCACCGCTTCCTCGATCCGCGTCTCGCCATCGGCAAATAATCCGGCAAACAGCAAACACGATTTCACCTGTGCGCTGGCCACCGGCATTTTGTATTCGATCGCCTGCAGTGCTCCGCCGGTGATGCGCAACGGCGGCTTCCCTTCCCGCGACGTGATCTTCGCGCCCATTGCCGAAAGCGGCTTGATCACGCGCTCCATCGGACGCCGCGAGAGCGACTCATCCCCTTCCATTTCGCTGGTAAATTCTTGTCCCGCCACAATCCCGCTGAGCATGCGCATGGTAGAACCTGAGTTCCCACAGTCGAGCGCGTGCGCAGGTGCGGCCAGCGCCAAGCCGCGTCCCTTCACTTCGATCACGCCATCTTTCCGCTCCCACTCCACGCCCAGCGAACGCATACAGCCCAAAGTGCTCGCACAATCTGCCCCGGTCGAATAATTCTCCAGCCGCGACACTCCCTCCGCGATTCCTGCCAGCATGGCATAGCGATGCGAAATCGATTTGTCTCCGGGCAGTCGCACACTACCGCGCACGTTGCGCGCCGGACGCACCACCACCTGCGACTCGCTTTTCATTCTGAGATCAATATAAAGGAAGGGATTTCAGATTGCAGGTTGATGATTGCAGACATCTCGGTTGGCCGCTGGTTTTCAATCTGCCATCAAAAATCAGCAATCTGAAAACAGATTTTCTAGGCCGTCCTCGCCTCAGCCATAACCTCTTTCAAAATCTCTGCCGGCACTTCCTTCAACGTTACGCCGAACTCAAACATCGGCGTCTCCGTGCCTCGCCCCCAGCGCGCCATTTCCCAGTGTGCGCGCACGAACTTCACCGCTGCATGCGGCCTCAGATCCAGCAGCAAGGGCGATTCCCCGCAATAAAACTTCTGGGGAAATGCCGCGATTGACTTCGCGTCCCAGGTTGCCCCATCCGCCGAACCAAAAATGCTGAGGTCGAGCGACTCCTGCTCGATGATCTTCGTGATAGCCAGCGTCACCAGGAACACGCGATTGGAGGCACCACTCACATCCACGCTGGGTCCATCGCCCTTGGCGCTGGCCACCGTCTTCGCCGGAACCAATACCATATCCATCATGCCGACAGGATTGTAGCAAATCGCAAAAGCAAATACCGCAGTCGCGACACCGACAAGAAAATGATTCGTTTGAATGACGAACGCTTGACGGAAAGAGAAAATGATTTTTTGGAAGACCTGTTGTGCGGACGAAAAACCAAATGACTTTTTCGAGGAACCGATTGTCGGAGGAACGAAAGGTTTGGGAAGGGCACGGCTTCAGCCGTGCCGCCAAAACCAGCCCCGGACGCGGGCTTTAGCCCCTGAGGAACGCTTTACGAATGTCGTGGCTCATCCAGCGCCGGCCGCGACTGCTGCTCTTCCTCTGTGCTGACTGCCATCCGCTTCGTCTTGCGATACACATTGGCGACGGCAAGCGTCCAGAAAGGAACTAAATCCACCCCCGGCACCAGTTTGGCAAAAAATGACGGCAGAAATTCCCAATGCCAGCCCAGCAGGTGAACCATCAACGCACCCACCCCAAAGTCCAGCACGTCATCCGCGGGTGACAGCGCGCCTTCCACAAACATCGGAAACACCGCCAACTGCAGCGCATCTGCAATGATTGCCACAATCATGGCCGCCTGAAACCGCGGCCCCGCAGAAATCGTTATTTTGTCATCGGTCATGACAGGCCCAATTGCATCCTGTCTATTTTAGACGATTTCGCGCGTGTCCCCAGGCAATAAGAATCGCCACATGTTCACCGGGCTCACATTCAGACTTGCCAATCCTCCGGCGGATTTTCAATCCCCCAGAACTCGCTCGACGGGCTGTCGAACTCAAGCCCCACCAGCCATGACGCCCCTTCAAGGACCGTGACTGCCAGCACCGTTTGCGCCGTCTTGCTCCGGCCATGCGAGAGCAATTCCACCGTTACCGGCGTCCTGTTCTTCAGTTGCACGGGCAAGATGATGCCGCACCCGTGCGCGTTTACCACCACCGTTTCATGCTTTCCGGAAAACCTTTGCTCAGGATCAAGGCTGCGAATCGCAACTGGAATCCGCCGCGACAGCCTTGTACTCCGCCTGGCATTCTTGAACTTCTCGAGCGCCGTCCCTCCGCTTGAGCTCACGTTGTACCCAGCCTCCGCAGTTCATACCGCACTCCATACTGCCGTCCATATTAAGGACGAAGAAAGAGGCAGGGCGTTTTCCCTGTTTACAATTTACGAAAACCGAACAAGCAAAGGCCCCGAGGCCATCGGCGCCTTTCTTCGCGTCCTCCGCGATGTTTTTCAGTGACCTCCGCGGTTCAAAGCTTTGAAAGCTCGCAAGGTTGAGTACCCTCCACGGTCCGTTTCTGTGGATAATCATTGCGTGCCCCAGCTAGAGAACTTTCGCCTCAAGGTCTTCCGCACCGTAGCCCAGCATCTCAACTTTCGCAAAGCAGCCGAATACCTTTTCCTTACCCAACCCGCCATCACGCTTCAAATCAAGGCTCTCGAAGACGATCTCGGAGTTCGGCTCTTCGATCGTTCCGCCAATCGCGTCTCCCTCACTCGGCAAGGATCTCTCCTTCTCGGCTACGCCAACAAAATAGCGACGCTGGCTTCCGAAGCAGAACAGGAACTCGGCGCCGAGCACGGCACGGTTTCCGGACAGCTCTCCCTCGGATCTTCCACCACCATCGCGCAATACGTTCTCCCGCGCCTTCTGGGCGCTTTTCTCGACGAACATCCTCGCGTGCAGTTTTCGCTGCACAGCGGCAACACCGGAGAGATCGTCCAACTCCTTCTCGACGACAAACTCTCCGTCGGCGTTATCGAAGGCCCGGCCAGAGCGCGCGGCATTCGTGCCGAGCCTTTCATGCAGGATGAGCTGGTCTTGATTACGTCTCCGGCCTTCGAATCCGATCGCATGTCCCGCGATCAACTCCTCGGATCGAATCTTCTTATGCGCGAACACGGTTCCGGCTCGCGTCGCGTCGTCGAGTTAGCCTTGGAGAAGGCTGGCCTCAAGCTCAAGTCTTTCAAGAAAGCAATGGACCTCGATTCCACCGAAGCCATCAAGTCCGCCGTCGAAGCCGGGCTTGGCATTGGTTTCGTCTCGCGTTGGTCGATTTCGAAAGAGTTGGAACTCGGGGTGCTAAAGACTGCCGAGGTCGCCGGACTCAGGATTGCGCGCCATTTTTCCTTAGTTTCGCGCACGGGTCCTGAATTGCAAGGTCCGGCGGGAGCTTTCCGGGCCTTCGCCCTGGGCCGCGCCCAACTCCTCGCGAACGCTACCCGAAACCCACGTTCTCGCCCCTCCAGCTGATAAGTTCCGCTAATCGCTAATCAAAACTACTGCTTGGACGCTTCTCCATCCTTCAAGCCACACTCTTCTGGTGAGCAAAAGCGTCTTTTTCCTGGCAGTGATCGTAGCGGCCACCGGCCTGATTTCTCCGCCCATCGCGCTGCTAGGCGGTCTCATTTATGGATTCACCGCAACCCACCCATTTCACGCAGAGAGCAAGCGCCTGGCGAAGTTTCTGCTGCAAGCCTCCGTCGTTGCCCTAGGCTTCGGCATGAACCTGCATGAAATTCTTCACGCCGGACGCTCCGGTTTCGTCTACACCGCCGGCAGCATCACCGCGGCAATGCTCCTTGGATTGGGATTCGGTTATCTGCTCCAGGTTGGAAAGACGCCCGCGTTCCTGATCAGCGCGGGCACCGCTATCTGCGGCGGCAGCGCCATCGCCGCCGTCGGCCCCATCGCCGACGCCAGCGAAGAAGAGATGGCGGTATCTTTAGGCACTGTTTTCATTCTCAACTCGATCGCGCTTTTTCTGTTTCCAGTCATCGGATACGCCCTGCACATGACGCAGTCGCAGTTCGGCCTCTGGTCCGCACTCGCCATTCACGACACCAGTTCCGTGGTCGGCGCAACCGCCAAATACGGAGCAACCGCACTGGCCGTCGGCACCACCATCAAGCTGGCGCGCGCTCTCTGGATCGTTCCTTTGTCCTTCGTGACCGCCGTCATCCTGAAGTCCAAGGCCCGTATCCAGTGGCCATGGTTCATCTTGCTGTTCTGCCTGGCAGCGCTTCTCAACACTTTGCTGCCCGCATTTAATCCAGCTTTCGGCTTTCTAAATCACGTTGGCAAGATCGGCCTCACGGTAACCCTGTTCTTGATTGGTACCGGGCTCAACCAGCAAACCATCAAGCGGGTTGGCGTTCGTCCCCTTCTCCAGGGACTCGCGCTCTGGATCATCGTTGGCGCCGGCACCTTGGCGCTTATCTTCTTCAACTGGATTCGCGTGTAAGAACATTTTCTTTCGCGCCAAGTGAATCACCTCTCGATGGCCCTCAATTGTGGTTAGAATTACAGGTAGAAAACGTGCCTCAGACAAGGCTGCACAGCAAAGCACCACACTACAATACTCGATACTTCTGAAGTAAGAATCGCGCAATACTGGGGGCCCAGAAAAAAAATCAACCGACGAGAGGAGGCAGATGATGCCTGACACCGAACGTTACGAAGCTCTTATCATCGGAAGCGGCGAAGCCGGAAAACTTATGGCGTGGACCTTGGCCAAGGCCGGCCATCACACCGCCGTCATCGAGCGCAAGCTGGTTGGTGGCTCCTGCCCCAACATCGCGTGCCTGCCCAGCAAGAACATCATTCGCAGTGCCAAAGTCGCGTCCTTTGCCCATCGCGCACAGGAGTTTGGACTCGAAATAGGATCGCCCACGACCAACATGGCGGGCGTGCAGCGTCGCAAGCAAAAAATGGTTGCCGACTTGATTCAAGTTCATCTCGACCGCTACAAAGCCTCGGGGGCAGAACTGATCATGGGCACTGCCCGCTTCACCGCTCCCAGAACGGTTGAGGTGTCCCTCAATGCCGGAGGTTCAAAAACGATTGCAGGCGAGCGAGTGTTCCTCAATGTTGGAACTCGAGCCACGATCCCTGATGTTCCCGGTCTCGCCGCTTCGCAGCCGATGACGCATGTTGAAGTCCTCGACCTCGACCGTCTGCCCGAACATCTCATCGTAATCGGCGGAGGTTTCGTAGCGCTTGAACTTTCCCAAGCTATGCGGCGTTTCGGCTCTCGCGTTACCGTGATCGAGAAAAATCACCAACTTCTCAGTAAAGAAGACAGCGACGTAGGCGCCGCGCTTCTCGATTTATTCCGCGACGAAGGAATCGAAGTATTGCGCGACACCGAAGTCCTCAAAGTCGAAGGTCGCTCCGGCCAGCAGGTTCGGGTGCACGTCCGCGACGCGAAAGGTGAGAGAGTTATAGAAGGCAGCGACCTGCTGGTGGCGACTGGCCGAACTGCGAACACGCGCGGCCTCGATCTCGACCAGGCCGGAGTTGAACTGGACGCGCGCGGCTATATAAAAGTCAACCACCGGCTCGAGACCACAGCTCCCAACGTATGGGCTATGGGCGATTGCGCCGGCAGCCCGCACTTCACCCACGTCGCCTTCGACGATTTTCGTATTGTGCGCGACAACCTGAACGGCGGCAATCGCACCACCGAAGGCCGTCTCATCCCCTTCTGCATCTTCACCGATCCGGAGCTCGCGCGGGTTGGCTTGAACGAATCCGAAGCCAACACTCGCGGCATCGCATACCGCGTAGCCAACATGCCGATGGCTGCGATTTTGCGCACCCGCACCCTATCTGAACCTCGCGGTTTTGTGAAAATGCTGATTGACGCGCACAGTGATCGCATTCTCGGATTCACGGTATTCGGCGTCGAGGCCAGCGAACTACTGGCGGCCGTGCAGACGGCGATGTTAGGAGACCTGCCCTACACCGCGCTGCGCGACGCCATCTTCACGCATCCCACGATGGCCGAAGGGTTGACCGTGCTGCTGGCGAGCGTCGTCGCCGCAAAGGAGACACTACAGGCAGCCTGAAACTGCGCACCATGCTTTTGCACGGCCCTAGCTAAGCCGCATGCATGTTGGTCGTGTGCTCGTGCCGCGGATACCGGCCCATAATCTTGCGCACAAATCCGTGAAAGCGATGGAAGCCCGCGGTCTCCGGCAGAAACATAAATGGACATTGCCCCGGAACCACCTCCATCCCGCGCTCCTCGCAGAACGCAACGGCCCTCTCACTCACCGAGCCCTTGCCGATCCCACGGTACATCCAAATCCGCCGTATACCAGCTTCGGCACAGTCGTTCACCACCGTCTCCGTGACCTCGGGGGTAGTGATCACCAACGCCGCTTCAACGGGAGGTTGAATATCCTGCACACGCGCGTAGCACTTCCTCCCTTGCACGCCGGCAGTGTTGGGATTCACCGGGACCATGTCATACCCACGCCGGCAAAGTTCTTCGAACAATCTTCCACTGTCGCTTGCTGGATCCCGCGAAATCCCCACCATTGCAATCCGCTTCTGAGCCAGAAAATTCTCGATGATTTCCAGAGATGCAGTTCTTGTAGCCATAGTTCCTCCGCTATCCGGCCACAAACTTTAGGTGTTCCTTCTGCAAAAGTCAGTGATCGCAGACACAACTGCCTTTTTCAGTGTTGCTCACATCGATAGGAGCCGGGCGCGAGTCCACCGCGCGACACGCGTTAGATATGCTTCTTTCTCTGCAAAGCGAACAGAGCCAGGCAATAGCAGAAGGCCGAAAGAGTTAGCGCGTAGATAAGGGAGTAAAGAAGAAACTTCCACTCTCCATGCATCACACGCAAACTGTTGTGAATCTGGGCGGTTTTCTTGCCGAAAGGCTCCAGCATAGGGAAGAGAATGTAGAGCCCGTGGAACAGCTTCTCCAGTGCGCGGAGCCATGGACTTGAATTGCCTGAGCGAATAGAGGCCTGGGTCCACACCTGAAATTCGTAAAAAAGATCGGCATTAAAGATCAGTGCGGAAACGGCCGCTACGGCAGGATGTACCAGCGTCGCCAGCAACATCAGGTAAGCAATGAGTCCGATCGATGCGGCAAACGTTTCTCCGGAGACAAAAATCAGACCTTGGCGGACCGGAACGTGCCAGATGACCGACAGTATCGTCGTGCTGACCAGGACTACAAGATTCAGCAGTAAAGATACGATCACCGCCGACAGGAAAGCAGAAAGCAGCCACAAAGCGGGCGGACACGGCTTGGTAAACACCATCTTCAGACTGCGGCTACGAAGGTGCGACGAGATAATGAAGAGACCAAGACCTGCGCAAAGAACCAGTAGGAACCCGTTGAGTTCGGAAAAAATGTCCTGCAAGGCGTTAAAACTCTGAATGCCGGAGTTGGCGAAAAGCGGCGGCAGCGATCCTAATCCCGTCAACAATAAGAACAGGAGCATAAATGCCAGCAACAGCCGGCTTCGCCGATAGTACGCAAGATCCGCGAGAATGTTTGCTCTCAGCAATTCCGCCATACGTCCTTCCGATAAGCTCTAACTTTGATGCTCCCCAGCAACCGGCGCAGCTTCCATTGCTTCCGAAGCAGAGGCCAATTCCCCGCCCTTCACAATCTTGAAGAACGAGTCCTCCAGAGAATTTCTCTTGAGTGAGCATTCGTGCAAGTGCAGGCTCGAGTCGCGTGCGAACTCCATGAACTCGTAAAGCTTGTCCTTAGAGATCGATCCTTTCACGACATTCCCGGCACGTTCGATGGAACTGAGATAGTTCGGCACATGGCCGTTGGCTTCGAAGCTAACCGTGTAGAGTTCCTGATTCAAAGTCAGGAGGTTGCGCAAATCATCTTGAACGACGACCTTGCCGCTCTCGATAATTGCTACTCGATTGGCCAGCATTTCGATCTCCGACAGGACGTGCGAGTTCATTACAATCGTTGCTCCGCGCTGGTGAATTTCGCGCAGTGTCTCGCGAAACTCTCTCACCGCCAGTGGATCCAGTCCCCGTGTCGGCTCGTCCAGGAACAGCACCTGAGGTTCGTGGATCAGGCATTGCGCGATGCCAACTTTTTGCTTCATGCCTTTCGAGCATTTGGAGAGAGAAAGGTGCTTGAACTGGGCCAACCCAAGTCGTTCCAGGGTTTCGTTGATTTTTTTGTCGGACACTCTCTTGCCGTAGAGGGAAGCGTAGTAGCGCGTTGCTTCCTCGACTGTGAGATACAGGTGATAGTGCGGTTCCTCCGGCAGGTAAGCCACTTTCTCATACAGTCGCGACCCGAGATCCGGAATTTGACCTGAAATCCGCACCCTTCCCGACGTGGGTTTTAACAAACCCAGGAAGCAATACATGGCCGTCGATTTACCCGCTCCATTTTGGCCGACAAGAGCGAAAAAATCGCCATGCCGCACCTCGAGGCTTAAGCCGTTCAGGGCTCTCACCTCCCGGCGGAAGAGACCAGTACGAAAACGAACGTGCAGATCTTCAGCGATTATCACATTGCCCCCGAACATAACCGTTTATTGAGGGATCTCACGATTTCGTCATCCGAACGATCTTTGAAGTCCTCAGTCGCCAGGGCCTTCTTGATCTTCTTTGAGTTATTGCAGGAGCATTTTTGGACTTTATCGTCACAGCCACAGGGACAGTCCATGCGCGCTGCGATCCGCGTTCCACGCTCGTCCAACTTGAACTCATCTCCTGAGGCGTGGCTCGCTTCCGGTTCGCGCGAGGGCAAGGACGGTTGCTTCTGTGCCTGCAAGCGGTAATCCTCAGCCGAAATCACATGGCCAGTTTGCATCAGCTCACGATTTTTTTGTAATAAGCTGTCGAAGGCGACCTCAGCGTTGACCAGCGTACCGGTCTCATAAAATTGCACCTTCCCATCTACGCCGATCACCACAGTCGTGGGGAAGGAATCGACGCCGTACTGCTTTCTGATTGCTCCCTCATCGACTCCTGCTGAAAAATCCACCTTAAGTTCGTCCAGAAACGCCTGTACCCGGTCTTCCTTTTCCTCCGCGTCAATACCGATCAGCAAAAAAGACTCGGCCTTGTGCTCATTGAAGTACCGATTCAATTCCGGCATCTCGGCCCGGCACGGTCCGCACCACGTGGCGAAGAAATTGAGTACGACAATTTTCTTGCCGACGTTGTCCGACAGCCGAAAGCGCTCGCCCTTCGTGGTTTTCAGTTCGAAGTCCGGGGCAACACGGCCTCGCCATTCCACTCCTCCCATCATGCCCCGGGCTTGATCGCGGACTTCCTTGTCGCTTGGTCTGGGCTTCAGTTCGTAATGGAACAGGCTGAGAAGTATGCCGGTGAGCACAATCGAAATGTTGAGAACCGGTTTTGTCACATATCCTCGAGTTCGATTATGCCGTGTCGTGCACTTAACTGCCTCACGGCGATTGCGCCAATGCGGTTACTTTCTGATCCCATGGGAGAGAGACGCTGAATCTACATGCTACTGGCATTCGCATGCCGCGCCTGATTACAAAGGTGTATACACTGCGGAGATGCCAACAAGATGCCGCGCCTTCAGCAAGGCATGAGGGAACAGTTCCTCCGGTACTACCGATCGCGGCGCCGACCTCAGCCGACGCCAGACGTGTTACTCAGCAACATATCCGTGAAATAGCTTGAGGAGGGCGACGCCTTCTCTGATCCGTGTACCCTCCGTTCCAGATCTCGCCACACAGAATCTCGCGTCAATGTGATTTCGCGCACATTAGGCCGAGAACATATTTCCCAAATTAGTGTGATTGCAATCACACCGAAACGTGTTATCACCGTCTAGAAAAACGATTTTTCTTGACAACAATGATCGACCAAGAAGAGCATGCTTGGTACTAATAAATCCTAATAACTCGACACCAGTGTCGAGTTTCGCGAGCAGTAGAAAATCCAGGAGGCTGGAAATGAAATTACTCTCGTCCACGTACGACGAGGGCCTCATCCTGTTCATAAAAAGGTGCGACCTTCGTCTCTCACTCATTCTCTTACTCTTCGTTACGTTATTCAGTTCAATCACTCTAGCCCAGGAAGCAACCATTGTTGGCACTGTCATGGATCCGACAGGCGCTGCGGTGTCGAATGCTTCCATCCTAATCACCAACACCGACACCGGAATCACCCGCACGATCACCACTGCGGACGATGGCCAGTATGTAGCTCCCGACCTTCACATCGGTCACTACCTGATCCGCGCAAAAGCAGCCGGCTTTAAAGTGGCGGAACGTAAGGATCTCCTGCTCCAGATCGGAGATCGCACGCGTGTTGATTTCAATTTGCCGGTCGGCAACGCGCAAGAGACAATCACTGTGGAAGCGAATGCCGTCGCGGTGCAAACTGAGTCGGGCGATGTGAGTAGCGTAGTCACCGCCCAGCAGGTCAGCGATCTACCCACCAACGGGCGAACGCTCTACAACCTGTACTCTTTGACGGCAGGGGCAGTCAGCCTTCAGGGAGACAACATCAGCCCCACAGCAGTGAGCGGCGACAACAACGTAAGCATTAACGGCCAGAGAATGGGCCACAACCTTCTGCTCATCGATGGCGGCGAGAATCTCGACCGCGGTGGCAGCCAGGCGAGCGTTGCGCCGTCACTTGAATCGATCGGCGAATTCCGCATGAACACGTCGAACTACAGTGCCGAATATGGAATGTCCGGCGCCACGACGATCACTCAGGTTGTAAAGTCCGGTACCAAAACGTTTCACGGAGATGCGTGGTGGTTCGGACGCAATGACGCGCTCGACTCACGTAACTTTTTCAACCCCGCCCCGGCCAAGGTAGCCGAACTTCGCTATAACCTCTATGGCTTCAATGGCGGCGGCCCAGTTGATTTCTGGAAGAACGAGCACAAGACGTTCTTCTTTTACAACATGGAATGGCGCAGCCTGATTCAAGGCCAACTACTGAACCAGACGGTGCCACCTGCGAGCGCCTATCCGAATGCCGCAGGAGATGCGGTTCTGCCTGCAACCTACAATGGCAAGACGCTAAACATTGTGGTTCCAACCGGAATCGCCGGATTCGGGGCAACCTGCTCCGCCGCTGTAGCGGCGACACTCGTACCCGGGCAACCCTTTCCGAACAATACCATCCCGGCTTGCCTGGTCGATTCCAACGCAAAGCTGCTGCTGAACGCCGGCGGCAATTATGGCGGCATCTTCCCTAAGCCGACCAGCGGCGCCAACTTCATTGGCGGCAACAATGTGCCCACCCACGTGCGCGAGGAAATTGCTCGCGTCGATCATCAATTCAACGGCAAGTTCTCGGTGTTCGGACATTGGGTCTCCGAGCAAATCTCCCAGAACTACGGCAACACCATGTGGAGCGGAGACAACGTTCCTACCATCGGCAACACGTTTGGCAATCCTGCCTACAGCGCCGTGATTCACCTTACTCATGTGATTAACCCGACGCTGCTCAACGAGGTTGCTTTCAACTACAATGGAAATCGCATTCACATCCTGCCGCAGGGCTTGGTATCCGCCCCGTCCGGCTTCGCATTTAACCGGTTATTCTCCGGACCGAATGCGAGTAACCGCATCCCCTCGATCAACCTGAATGGCATTACGGGAGCGAACTACACCGCGAACTGGACTCCATGGAACAACGAAGCCAACGACTATCAGCTTCGCGACGATGTTTCCTGGACCAAAGGCGCGCACCAGTTGAAATTTGGATTTAGCTGGATGCTCTACAAAAAAGTCCAATCCTATTTCGCCAACACGCAGGGCAACTTCAACTTCAACGGGTCGTTTACCAGTCCCGCGGGTTGCACTGGGTCTTCGACGGTAAGCTGCGGATATGACTTCGCCGATTACCTGCTCGGATACTCACAGCAATACACAGAGAATGCCGTCCAAGCGACCGGCCATTGGAACAACGTCTCTTACAGCACATACGCCCAGGATACCTGGCGCGCAACCAATCGCCTCACCTTGAACTTAGGCCTGCGCTGGGATGGAATGCCTCACACCTATGAGGCCAACCACCAATCCGCAAACTTCTACCCTAACCTCTACAATCCTGCAGCCGCACCCACCTTCTGGACTGACGGCAGCGGGAACATTTGTTCGGGAGCGGCTACGGCGACTTCGAACTTCGGTTGCACCGGAGCCAGCCCGGGTCTGGGCACCAGCCCGAATCCAATTTTGGCGGGAATGCGCTTCTACACCAACGGCATGGGTATCGGCGGTGTGAACGGAATTCCTAAGGGCCTCGTCAACAATACCTGGGCCAACTTCGGCCCGCGGATTGGGTTTGCTTATGACGTTACCGGTCAAGGCAAAACGATTGTCCGCGGCGGATTCGGCATCATGTTCGATCGCATCCAGGGCAATGACATGTACAACGGCGCTACCAATCCGCCGATGAATGCCAGCCCTACCTTGAATAACGTTTCCCTCTCTAACCCGGGTCTCAATGTGAAATCGGGAAGCACGATCACCGCAGCGAGTCTGCCGATCCTTCCCTTGGGCGTGACGGGAATCCAGGCCAGCGGCTATAAGCTGCCGACGACCTATCAATACAGCGCTGGAGTACAGCAGGCCCTGGGAAGAAAAACAATTCTATCCTTGGCCTATGTAGGCAGCCAGAATCGGCACATGGACTACTACCAGGAAGTCAACCTGCCACCGTTCTCCTCTCTGCCTGCTTTGATCAAATCGGGTGGTTCGGGCATCAACCAGCTTTATAACTATGCCGGCTATGGTGCGATCCGCTTGGCCGAGAACGGGCAGAACGGACATTACAATGCCTTCCAGGTCGATCTGCATGGCAATGTGCGGCGCGATCTGCAACTGCAATTTGCCTACACCGTGTCACGCGCGATCGATCCGAACGCGGGCGGCAACGGCAGCGGTGGAGACCTCAACAACATCACCAACCCATATGCGGGATGGCGTTATGACGTTGGTCCGTCTTCATACGACCGCACTAACGTCGCGTTCGTGAACTTCGTCTACCAGTTGCCGATCTTCAGGACCACAGACAATCGTGTGCTGAAGACCGCCCTCGGAGGATGGCAACTGTCAGGCATCGTCACCATGATGTCGGGAGCGCCGCTTAACCTTGGCGTAACCGGCAGCAATGTGGCTAGCGTGATACAGAATTCCGGGAACCGGCCTAACGTCAACGGATCAATCAGCTATCCCAAGACGGTCAAAACCTGGTTCAACCCTGCAGTATTTTCGGTGCCGACAGGTACAGGCACCGACATTTACGGCAACCTTGGATTCAACGCATTGCGCGGACCGGGACGCGACAACTGGAATCTCTCATTGTTTAAGAGCTTCCTGATCAGCGAGTCTCGTGGAAGCCGCTTCGAGCTTCGCGCAGATGCGTTCAATACCTGGAATCACACCCAGTTCAGGGGAGATGTAAACAATGGCGGCATCAGTCTTAACGCTGGCGCCGGGAACTTTGGTGCGGTTACAGGCGCGTTTGATCCGAGAGAATTCCAACTCGGAGCCAAGCTGATCTTCTAGCCTCCGAATATTCTTCACAACCCCGCTCACGGCATGTATGCTGTGAGCGGTTTTTTTTGCGCCACTCCCGCCACAAAGATAGGGTCTCGCAGAAGCAATTCGGTGGATGTTACACCTCAATAATCGCTCGATGCGCGCTTCGCCAGGTGCGCGCACATGTGAGGATAAGGACTTTTCGAAGCTTCTTGTACCTATAATTTAAGGTACCATGGTACCTCGGTACAAGCACGCCGTACGTGCGACGAGACGCTGGCGTCTGAGATCGGGGGAAAAGCCGGTCGTTTTAATCCAAACCGCAGTCTCGCCGGCCACAAGAAGGAGGAAGAGCCCATGCGCAGCGATCTGTTGTTGGGCGTCGGCCGCAACATTCAAACTACGCCGGATGATGCCTTTGTGAACAGTGTAAAGGGACTGCCCGCGCGCATGGCCTCGCGCTTGGCGTTCATGTCTCATGACCATCATGTAGTACGCGACTTCGTAGTTCGCGAACTTCCGAGGCAAGACCGGCCGCTTTCTCCGATTCAGATTGCGCAGGTCACGGGCCTGACTCGCCAAACTGTGTCAGCCATTCTCGCGGATCTCGAAAAAAATCTGTTTTTCCTGGTACGTGATTCTGAAGGCAATGTGAGTTGGGCGTTCCCGGTCACGACCTCCCCGACGCCGCATCGCCTGACCTTTTCAACCGGAGAGAAGATTTTTGGTGCTTGAGCAGAGGACGCCTTCGCCACATCCTTCGTGCAAGGATGCCTAAGGGGAGAACCGATTCGGGTCCGGGTGGAATCGGAGTGCCACCATTGTTCGCGGCCGCTGACGATGGATGTCGATGAACGCCTGCGCTTCCAGATGCGGTCGCGCGGAGCATCACCATTGATCTTCGAACCCGACGTGAATTGGAACAACTTTCGTGGCGCAAATATCATTCATGATTATTGAACCCAAACCGTCTTCTTCTGGTCAGAAGAACATGCTCGTGATTACCGGCGCAACCACGAACAGCCCGACGGAGCCTACCTCACACTAGCGCAGGCCGCATTTGCGGAGCGCTATGCCCAATCAGGATTATTCGCCGCCACTCTCGATGGGCGGCTGCAACGCTAACGCGAAAAGAGATTCTCCTGAACGTAGCGATCGTTGCGAAGGCTCAGGCACCTCTGCCCGAGGTGTTCCAGATCTTCAACTCCTCGAACGCCGATAAAATACCCCACCTTTAGAATGGGTTTGACAATTCGCTCCTGCCCGCTTGAAATTTCTCGAAATTTCCTGAAATCTGTCGAACGGGCCGCGTCTCATCCGTCATACATTCAGGGAGCGCACAAACGCTCCCAATTGCTCTCAAGGAGAAAAGGTGATGCAATTTGCCTTGCTGATCTTTGAATCATCAGAAGCTTTTGCGGCACGGAGTGGGGACGAAAAGGATCCCTACCTCGGTGCGTGGAGGGCGTACTACAAAGCGCTGGTCGAGGCCAACATCTATGTCGGCGGCAATCCACTGCAACCCCCGGAGACGGGGACCACAGTGCGACTGAGGGATGGAAAGCGGCGTGTACAGGATGGCCCCTTCGCAGATACCAAGGAGCAACTGGGAGGATTCACAATCCTGGAACTTCCCTCGCTTGACGCTGCGCTCGAGTGGGCCGCGCGATGCCCGGCCGCCGCGATCGGCGCTGTGGAGGTCCGTCCCGTGTCGCCTGAATACCGGCGTCGGGTCACTGGATGAGTGGAAACGCACAAGAGAACTCCGAGCGGAGCACTCATCGGACGATCGAACGGGTGGCTCGCGAGTCCTACGGTCGCTTGGTGGCGTACCTTTCCTCGCACACTCGCGACGTGGGAAGCGCGGAGGATGCTCTCAGCAATGCGCTAGTAGCAGCGCTCGAAACCTGGCCGCAAAACGGCGTGCCACAAAATCCACAGGCGTGGTTGCTGACGGCGGCGCGCCACTCTTTTATCGATCTTGTGCGTCATCAGCAAGTAGCCGAGGCCAGCGAGCCTACGCTCGCGCTCCTCAGAGAAGAATCTAAGGAGATGACTTTGTCGCTGGAATTTCCAGATGAACGATTGAAACTGCTGTTTGTGTGCGCCCATCCGGCAATTGATCCAGCGATGCACACGCCGCTCATGCTCCAGACCGTTCTCGGCCTGGATGCCGCGCGCATTGCCCACGCATTCCTGATTTCGCCTGCGACGATGGGGCAGCGCCTGGTGCGGGCTAAAACGAAGATCCGCGACGGCGGTATTCAATTTGAAATCCCGCAGGAGCGTGAACTGCCGCAGCGGCTGGACGCGGTGTTGGAAGCGATTTACGCCGCCTTCGGCATTGGCTGGGACGACATGGCCGGTGTGGACCAACGCGGACGCGATCTCGCAGAGGAGGCGATCTGGCTTGTACGAGTCCTCCTGGAGTTGATGCCCAAGGAGGCAGAGGCTCACGGTCTGTTGGCTCTCATGCTCCATTGCGAAGCCCGCCGCGCGGCACGCCGATCGCCGGACGGCCGCTACGTTCCTCTCTCGGAGCAGGATTGTCAGAAGTGGTCTCGGCCTTTACTGGAGGAGGCGGAGCGGCATCTCGGTGAAGCTTCGAGTCGCGGTCGCATGGGCCGGTTTCAACTCGAAGCCGCGATTCAGTCGGTACATGCCGAGCGGGCGCGGAGCGGCAAGATCCACTGGAACGCGGTCATGATGTTCTATGAACAGCTGATCAGGATATCGCCGACGCTCGGCACGCGAACCGGATACGCTGCGGCCGTAGCCGAAGCGAAGGGAGCCGAAGCAGCCTTGGCAGCGTTGGATTCGATCGCTCCCGACGATGTGTCCGCCTATCAGCCTTATTGGGCGGTTCGCGCTCACGTGTTGCAACAACTAAGGAAAACACCTGAGGCCCTGGATGCCTTTGACCGGGCGATTGGTCTGACCGAGGACCCTGCAGTGAGGCAGTTTCTGCTCCAAAGGCGAGGCTGATTTTTTTATTTTTCCTGTCGAAATCCCACCACCCTGCCCGTCATCCCAATAGAGGCAGCTTAAGGGTCGAGTTGGCCGCCGAGGAGGTAAACAATGTGCCCATTCTGTTTGGCAACTGTGGGATTAGTCGTCGCCGGGGCGGTTTCGACCGGCGGTCTGGCAGCGTTGGCTGTAAAAGTCTCTCGCAAAAAGAACGAATCAGAAGAAATCAGCCCAAATCTGAATAACAAGGAGAAATGAAAATGTCGACGAACAAGGTGCAGTCGAAACAGCATCTCGCGATGAACAAACCACCGATCGTGTCGCAGCAGGAGTGGGAGGCTGCGCGGCAGCAACTTCTTGTGAAAGAGAAGGCCTTGACCCGCTCGCGTGATGCGCTCGCCGCCGAACGCCGACGGATGCCGTGGATGGCGGTGGACAAGAACTACGAGTTCGACGGACCGAACGGGAAGGTAAGCCTGCTTGACTTGTTCGAGGGTCGCAGGCAGTTGATCGTCTATCGCGCCTTCTTCGAGCCAGGGGTATTCGGCTGGCCCGAGCATGCCTGCCGCGGCTGCTCGCTGGGCGCCGACCAAGTCACCAACTTGGCCCATGTGAACGCCCGCGACACTACCCTTGTCTACGCCTCACGCGCGCCGCAGGCAGACATCGCGCGCCTGAAGGAGCGAATGGGCTGGAAGATGCCCTGGTACACCATCACCGACAGCTTCGACGCGGACTTCGGCGTCCATGAATGGCACGGTCACAATGTGTTCTTTCGCGATGGTGACCGAGTGTTCCGTACGTACTTCATCAACAACCGCGGCGATGAGGCGATGGGGACCACCTGGAGCTTCCTCGACATCACCCCGCTCGGCCGTCAGGAGACTTGGGAGGACTCACCACAAGGTTACCCGCAGACCCCGCCGTACAAGTGGTGGAACTGGCACGACAACTACGACGCCGAGGCGTCGCCTAACCCGAAGTGGGTCAAGGTAGCTGACGTTGGAGAAGCCGCGTTCCGAAAGCGCGACGCGGAAGCGAAAGCGAGCTAAAGAATAACACTTGCAGTCGAAGTTCACTCACTGATGCCGTATCGGCGGCCGCGGCGAATCGCGGCCGTCGAACTCTTTGTTCGAGCAAGTGGCAAATGCAACGCCGTGACCACGGCTCATACCCAGCACGTAAAGTGTCTTGAAGCACGACAGCCGCCAAAGACGGTTTGACCACTTCGCGCATCCTCGGCGACAATCCTGAACTTGATCGGTAGATTTGGAAGATGGGAGACGTCATGACTCATGATGCGGCCGTCTCGAAAGCTCAGGAGATCGCCAATAACGTGCTGGCTCTCTCTGCAGGGCAAAACGATAAGGCGGGACGATTCTCTACTGAAGCTGTCGCGTCGCTTGGCGAGTCCGGACTGTTGGGCCTGCTGCTGCCCGCGGATGTTGGCGGTTCAGCGTTAGGTCCCCGCACGTTTGCAGGCGTGGTCGCAACGCTGGCCGAGGCAGATGCTTCGGTCGCCATGGTGTATCTCATGCACATTCTCGGCGCCGCGACGATCTCGGCGGCTCGGCCAAGCGCGGCTCAGGCACTCGCGCCCATACTGCGGGAGATTGGTGCGGGCCGTCATTTATCGACGCTCGCTTTCAGTGAGGTCGGTTCGCGCAGCCATTTCTGGGCGCCCACATCACGCGCACATCGAAGTGGCAATGGCGTGCGAATCAGCGCCAAGAAGTCGTGGGTGACCAGCGCGGGTCATGCGCAGAGCTATGTCGTTTCTTCTCTTTCCCCGGACGGAACCGGGCCCACCGATTCGACCCTTTATCTTCTTCCAACGCAAACGCGCGGCCTTTCCGTGGCTGGTCCTTGGGATGGCTTGGGACTCCGGGCCAACGCGTCTGCACCCGTTACTCTGGATGACTGCGAAGTCCCGTCCGATCTTCAACTCACTGAGGATGGTGCCGGCTTTCCAGCAATGCTGAACGTAGTGCTCCCGCTGTTTAATTTGGGGACGGCAGCTGTGGCCCTGGGGTTGTGCCGGGCGGCCGTTGCCGGAACGGCCTCGCACCTCAAGAGCGCGAAATTCGAGCATCTTGGCCAGAGCCTCGGGGAGAGCCTGCCCACGTTACGCGCGCAACTCGCGACGATGCAGATTGACACCGACGGACTGTCGGTACGCATCGATGATTTGATTGATCATCTTGAAAAGCCCCGCGAGACCACCATGCTGCGCGTGCTTGAGACCAAAGCCGCCGCTGGTGACATCGCGATCAGCGTTACTTCAGCCGCCATGCGTATTTGCGGCGGCGCTGCGTTCTCAAAACATCTAAACATCGAACGGCTGTTTCGTGATGCGCATGCGGGCGCTGTGATGGCGCCAACCGGCGACGTTCTGCGCGAATTCATCGGGAAGGCGCTGTTGGGAATGCCACTGTTCTAACACCAAGGGCCCGCACCATAAAGTGTTTTTGCCGCTGACAAAGAACTGAAAGAGCTATGGGGTAAACAAATATGAGCAAAACAATCTGGCTGGGAGCTGTTGCCTACAATCCGAAAGTGGTTAGCATTTGGGAGGGGATGCGGCGTTACTTCCACGAGGAAGCCAACCTGCCCGTTGAAGTCGTTCTCTTTCAGAGCTACGAGGCCCAGGTCCTTGCGCTCCTCGCTCAGGCGGGCGATGCAGTGCCACGGATCGATATTGCATGGAATACAAACCTTGCTTACCTGCAAGCGGACGAGTGGAGCGGCCACACCTGCCGCCCCGTTGCCATGCGCGATACCGATCTCGGCTGGATGACAAAGATCGTCGCCGTTAGCGGAGGTCCGATTTCTACGCTCGCCGACCTGAAAAATCGCTCGCTCGCACTGGGCAGCCGAGACAGCGGACACGCCGCCATCCTGCCCGTTCACTTTTTGGAGCAGCAAGGCATGCGCGAGGGCCGGGATTACCGGACGCTACGCTTCGACAGCGATGTCGGCAAACATGGCGATACCGGGACCAGCGAGGTGGAAGTGGTGCGCGCCGTCCTCGACGGACGAACCGATGCCGGAGCGATCGGCAGCCCCTTCTGGTACACGGTTCGCAACGAGCGACTGGTGCCCGAAGGAGCCCTTCGTGAGATATGGTCCTCTCCGGAATATAACCATTGCATGTTTACGGCACGGCCCGATCTCGACCCAGAGCGGGAGCGCCGGTTCGCCGAAGCGCTCTCGGCGATGAACTACGACAACCCGGTTCATCGCCCAATTCTCGAAGCCGAAGGACTTAAGCGTTGGCTGCCGCCGCATGTAAATGGATACGATGCGTTGCGGGAAGCCGCCGCCCAACAAGGATTCTTCGAGCAGCAATTGGCGAAATCGGCGTAATGTTCAGGAAACACCCTCTAAGATGCGCACGTCGCGCTCAACCGCGCCTTCGAGAAGTTTCAAAGCGGACTGATACGCGGGACTCTCGTACGCCTCGATTGCTTTCGCGGGACTGTCAAATTCAATGATGACGGACCGGTCTTTTATTCCCGCTTCGAACGCGTTGACGGCTGTACCGCGGGCAAGAAAACGTCCACCACCAGCCAGAATGGCGGCTTCAGCTGGTTTGGCGTATTGAGCGACTGCAGCGGGATTTGAAACACTCCGATAGAATACAACCCAATAGCCTTTATTCATGATGCCTCCTTCGATTAGGCCCTGAGTTTACGCCTGTTCAACATTAACTGGTAAGCCGCTTCCCCAACCGGATGCCCATTTCTCGCCGGGTTTGCGAGAAGTGGAGCTTGTCCTACCAGTTGGACCCCGCAAGTTCGAAAGGTTCAGGGCTCACTCGAACGGTCAACGTCGGGTCGGGTCTCGCATTCGAAAACCACGAAATGTGCTGTTCGAGCCCGCTCATGGCATGAGCGGGCCACTACTGCGATCGCTAAGCGCAGTTAAAGATTCTGGCCAGCTTATGCGCGTGTTCGCCTTCGCGATCGAAGGCGCGCCGGACCGCAGCAAAAGACTCTGATAGAGGAAAAATGTCGCGCGTGACCAGCAGATCGGCATCCTCCGCGCCCACTGGATGCCAGTACACACCATTGGCTGTAATGGTGACTTCCGGTACTAAATCGGTTCGACTCAATGCGACCCCGTCTGTCGCAGAGCCACGCAACACAATCCGGCGGATGACTCGGTCTTCAGACGCAATCTTCTCGTCATCGAGGAATTGACGGAACGCCTCTGCCTCGGCATCGGTTGAGACCGTGGCCGCCAGTCGCACTCGAAAGCCATACTCGGTGGCACGCTGAATCCCTTCGCGCGTGCGCGCCCATGTGCCTGCTCCGCGATGCAGGTCGTGCTGTTCTGGAGTAGAGCTGTCCAAGCTGATTTGCAGGACAATTCGGTCGCGGGGCAACGCTCGCAAGCTTTCCGCGCGCCGCCCGCTAAACAACATTCCATTGGTCAGCACCGTGGTCGGGGCGGCAGCAGCGCAAGAAAGCAGAATGTCGCCGATGTCTTCCAGAAGAAACGGCTCACCTCCGGTCACGAAGATCTCTTTGACGCCAAGCTCCGCCGCTTCCCGAGCGATCCGCTGGACGCGCTCGATCCCTAGTTCCCGTCGCGCCGCGGTCGGCGAGGAACGCACACAGCAGTAGTCGCAATGCAGGTTACAGTCGAAATTCGTGTAGAGCCAAAGCCGCGAGCCTACTGGCCGTTTGTCTCCTTCCGCTCCCCCCGCATGCGCCGGAACAGCCCCACACCGGAAGACCCACCGCGTGCGGCCTTTTTCGACCGCAGCCTCCAGTAGTGGATTTCCGGTGAACCGGCACCATATTTCTAACTCAGGTCCAACGCTCTCTTCGTCACCGACCACCGCGACCAGATCGCCCGGCTGGCTCCGGCGCACCGCAGCCAGCAACTCTGGCAGGAGGCCAGACGCAAAGGTCTTTCGCCCAATATCCAGATCGACGTCAGCCCTCATTGGAATGCATGCATTTTACAGTCCCCAGAGCACTGGGAGACGGCTTCATCTGTCGCCCGCGATTTATTGCGCGTTCATCCAGTTGTCTGATCCGCTCACTTTCACCGCCACGTCAGACAAGAAGATGTGCAGCGGCTTGCCATCGGCGCTGCCGCGGTGCTCCGTTGAAAACAATATCGGACCGGCCTTCTTATAGCCTGCCCAGCTCGCTGTTACGACGCTCGGCTTCTTGGGTCCGCCGCGGTGATAGACCATTGCCTGAACGCGGTCGTCTTTGCCGACGTAAAGGTCCCAGGTGTCGCCAGGCGTGTAACCGCCGGCTTCCGCCGGATACTTCACCGATACCAGCGTCGCCGAGCCGGCGCCAATCGGAAGTTTTTGCGCAGCTTTATCGGTGACGGTGGCGCTGCTGTCCCAATAAGCGTGGAAGGGGAACAGAGCCCAATAATTATCGTTGACGAAAGATGGTTCGACTTCGTTCTTTACCTGGTCGGATTGGCTGGCGAGGTGAGAACTGTCGTACGTGACCTTCACCGGCTTGCCATCTTTATCCGTACTTTCGAAGGTGATTTTTCCAGTCTTAGGCTCCCACTCCCACTTGTGCGAAGCCTTGAATAGTCCGGGGATGTCAACATTCCAGGTGTAGCGGATCGCCTCGATCTTATCCCACGAATCGAGGCCATACGTCTTGGCCACCTTCTCGAGAATGGGCGGGCGGGTCTGCGCCCCTAAGGTCGCAGGGAGGATCAGCAGCAGGTTACACGCTAAAAGGCGGATCACGGCGAGTCGGCTCAAATTTGTCATGAACGTCCCTCCTCGGTGAATTGAACGGATGTTGCGTTGGATGACGCCCCCGGATTTCCGGATACAAAAATCGCGTTTTGGCCCAACAGTCTTGACTGAACTAATCCGCGTGCGCAGGAAGTGCTGCGGGCCGCACGATCCGGCGCACAGCGATAATTGCGGCAGCCGTTGCCACGCATCCGTATTCCAGCGGCATGACCCAACCGGGAAGCGATCCCCACGGACGTCCAAGGGCGCGCAAGTGCCATTGCACATAGGTCGGGATAATGCTCACCGTCCAGACGATGATCAGCAGCGTCGAGGCCGACGTCAGAAATGGCAGCAGCCAGAGAAGATACCATGGGAATACGACGGGTGCACACAAGAGAGATGCTGCCATGGGCCAGACAAATGAGTCCGGAGACCACTCAGACTCTTTGCTTCTTAGCCAGGTTGCAGTTACCAATCCGACGACGACTGCCACTCCAACCAGCATCTGCGGAGGCGCGACTCGATCGAGTGCTGCAAACACGGGACCATTAAAGCGGAAAGTCTGCACATACGTGCCGAGCGAGCCGATCGGAATGCGGCCATGACTGAGAAACGGCACGTACAGGAGTCCGACGACGACTGCCGCCAGCGCAGCGTCGCGAATTCGAACCCGCTTCCAGTACAGGGGTAAGAGTACGATCGGCAGAAATTTCACCGCGATAGCTAGCCCAAGTGCGACGGCTGCAATCGCCCGCCATCGGCGCACGAGCGCTGCAGCTGACACCAGCAACAATAGCGCGCCAACAATGTCAATGTGACCGCTTCCCGCTACCTCAACGGACAGCAATGGATTCCAGGCGAATACCAGAACCAGGTGGGCACCCTGCCGAGTGCAACGCCAGAGATCGAGCATCACGAAAACAATCGCAAACTCGCAAACGAGAAAAGCCACTTTCAGTGCAAAGGTGGACTCCTGAATGGCGGTTACAGCGCGAAAAAAAAGCTCGGCTCCCGCTGGATATGGACTCGGTAAATCTGGGTTGTTCAAGTTGCGGGTTTCCGGAGTATGCAACCCCTGGACAGCAGGATCGCTGGGAATAACCAGATAGGGGTTGTAGCCGAGCCTCTGCAGGTGGCCATCCCAAACGTATCGATGGATATCATCATCGGAACCCGGGGGCAGTCGAAGAAATTCAACGTGCCACACCGCAGCCAGGACGAGCCCAATCACGACGACGTGCCGCGGAAATTCTGCTGTGGCGCGGACCAGTTCTGAGCGAAGTCGAATAGGACCCCGCCCGCGAAAAAACTCACGGACCGCCAGGAGGTATGCGATCCCCGCAACCGTCAAAGCGGCCATGAAGTACGGTCCACCACGGTCGCCGAAGTTGCGCGAGCAGATCGTCAGTGCCACCAGCAAGATGGCGCCGAGTATGTACAGTCTCCACGCGGGGGTGATCTTCACAATTCTCCCGTGCCCGTCCGTGATTGCGTCAACGCAAGATTTCGATGTGGAGCGGGCACTCCTGCCCGCTCTGTTTGCGGCGATAAGAATTAGTGGGCAGCAGGGCCCGCTCCGCATAATCTCCACCACTCTTTAAGCCAGGCCGCCGTCCGGGGCGCCCTTGCCGGAGCCCGACGCAACTCCTCTGCCAAGCGCGACAGGTCGTCAGCTACATCGATATCGTAAAAAGGATCGGCGAAACCTACGGATAACCCGAGGGCCCGCGCGCGCGCTAGAAGCCTCTCTAACGCGCTGCTAGTGCCCATTCCGTCGCCTGCGAAAAGTGTAGGATGAGAAGTCTTTGCCCCAACGAGATAGTAGCCCCCGTCGTGCGTTGGTCCCACGACCACATCGTGAGCGGCCAGCCTTTCGAACGCGTCCTCAAGAACAGAACGCGGCAGGTGTGGGCTGTCGCTGTTGAAAGCGATAACGCGTCGTTGATTACCCTCTGCGAAATGCGCAAATACCGAAGTGAGGCCCGCAGCAAGGCCTTCACCTTTCTGCGCAACTACGTTCACTTCGTTTCCAGCCAACTGCGCCAGCTCGTTTACGTCGGTGTCCGGACACATGATGGCAACTTCCACATTGCTCAATGACCGCGCCAGCGCCAGCGTGTCGTCCAGAAGACAGCAATAGAAAGCAGTGACAGCCGCACGAGAAAGGCTGGACGCCAAGCGGGTCTTGACCGCGCCTGGCCTAGGTGCCTTCGCCATGATCACCAGCACACGCTCGTGGCCTGACGAACACAAGACGCTCTCGCTGGAAGAATTCATAGATTGTTGGGGCAATAATATACGACGAACAACGAGACCTGGTGCCACATTCAAGCCCGGTTTTGGCTTGAGTGGGGATGTTGAGTGGCAATGCTGAGCGAAAATGTTGAGTCGGAATGTTCAGATCTCTCCAATCCTGTCATCCCGACCGGAGCAGATCATCGCGAAAGCGATGACCTGCGGAGTGGAGGGACCTTGTGCTCGTGTGGTGCGAGGACGCGCCGAGATCGACCTAGAATAGCGACACGAAAGCACGAAAGAGCATCTGGAAGATTCGGTCCAGCAGTAGAACTGCCCCACTCAAGCCAAAACCAGGCTTGAATGGGCCACCCGGACTCACGCTGGGCGTGCCGTCCTGGCTCTTCTCCGCCGAAAATAGTACTTCACGATCAAGCTGAGAATGAACCACCCAGCCCCGACCGTCCCCTTCAGGGTGCCGCTGATCTTCGATTTGCCAATACGCGGGTGGTAGCTCACCGGGACTTCCACGACGCGGTATCCTGCCAGGGCGCCTTTGAGAATCATCTCCACCGCCCAGCCGTAGGTGGTCTCTTCGAGTGCGAGCTCGCGCAGCACATCTGCGCGGCAAGCGCGAAAGGGGCCGAGATCAGTGATGTCTACTCCATACAGAAGCCTGATCAGGCCCGCGGCGATACGATTCCCAAACACCTGATGCCAAGGCAGCGCCCCAGCAGAACGCGGCCCCTGCAGGCGGGAACCGAGCGTGATGTCCGCGCGCCCCTCAGTAATTGGCGCTAAGAGAATCGGAAGCTCAGAGGGCCGGTCGCTGTAATCACCATCCAGGAATACAACCACGTCAGGGGAATTTGCCGCGGCAAGACCCGTAAGGCATGCTCGCCCATAGCCGCGGCGCGGTTCCTGAATTACGCGGGCTCCCATTCTCGCGGCGATCTCGGGCGTCCCGTCAGTCGAGTTGCTGTCGACAACAATGACCTCCGTCGTGAGATCGCAGGGGAGATCCGCCAGGACGCGCTCAATCGCCTGCGCTTCATTATGGGTAGGAATGATGACGGACACTCGCACTTGAATTAGGCCCAATCACCACCACGGAGAAGAGGGCCACCGTTGCGACAGCCACGCATCAACGCCCCATCTCCGGCCGGCGCTTCCGATAGCGAGGCCCAGAGACGCGAGCACCGGAACCAGAAGTTCCCAGATCCACGCCGTGCCCCACTCTGACATCCAAAGGCTGCCGAGATACAGAAACGCGACAAATGCGACCGGTCGCGTGAGCAGACCGATGATGAGCAGGATTCCGAGAGAAATCTCTGTCAGTGCCTGCATGGGTGCTGCCATCGCAGCGTGGCTTGCCGCCAGCCCCATCACTGCTTTCCAGGCGGCTGGCGAATGGCCCGACTTGATGTAGTAATCGATCAGACCGGCATAACCCGCTGGCTTGTACAGGCCTTTGCCCAGATTCTCGAAAAAGACCGACACGAACATTGCCCCAATCGTGACGCGTACAAGTGCCAGCCCGCTGGCGGCGGACAGTTGCTTCATCTCACTAGGTTTCGGGCTTGGGTTCGTTCCCATGACAATCTCGTCCCCTGTAATGACACACTTTTTGCGGACGACCAGACTCGTTCGGAAGAACGATAAAACATCCTATGCCGTTCTTCGCAGTATTTCTAGCTGATATACAAAGAACACTCACATCGCTCACGTCTTGTTGTTAAGCGAAACGGAACATAAGAGATCAAGAAGTTCTTGAGCAATCGGTCTGCCTGAAATCGCCGCGCGATCGACGGATTGGTTTCCCACCGAATGAGGGGTATGGCTGGCGCTAGTTCACTGCATGAGCCACGTTGGAGAAAGCGCTAAACGCGACGCGATAGGTCGCTCCGCAATGCAAACAAAGATGGCTGTTCCAAAGCACGCAAAAGTGTCCGAGCACCACTTCCCCCTGAAACTCTGCGAAGGGCCAAACGCGCCAGAAGGAAAACCGTTGTCAGAATTCAACATTACACGCGACGGAATCGTGGTGCTCGCCGTCGCAATGGCGCTCATCGAACGTATCAAATGGACGCAGGAAGGGCGCGGGTTCGAAACGCAGGAATGAGGGTTCGGCAACGTTTAGTGGTCCCAGCGCTGCGGCTTCAGCGTTGAGCGTGCTGGGATCGAGGTCAGGCCATCTTCCGTTGTCCAGCCGTTCAATCAGGTTCTGAAGGGCAATGACCGTTTCAGCGGGAGTGAACGTGCAGTGTCCCGCGCGATGAACAAAGGTCCGCCGCAACCATCTCTGGTTGCCAGCCTCGTCGACGACATCTTTGTAGGCGCTTTCGTTCTGGTTCGATACCAAGCCATCACCAGTCGTATGCAGGGTCAGCACCGGAAAGCTGATGCGGCCATTGAAGATAATGTTGTGCTCCAGGTACTCGACTGAATCTGGATTGGCAGTGATTCTGGCAGCATCGTTCAAGGTGTCGAGGTCGGCGTCCAAACTCAGGCCGGCTTGCTTATAGAGAGCGCGCACCTCGTCTCGGTCCACAGAGCGCTCAAACTGTTTTCTGTAGTCAACCCCTGTGTTCCATGAGGCATTGCCGCCAGCGCGGAATTCGAGTTCGGCACGAAAGGCGAAGAGGAATGGAAAATCCACCTCAGACGCCCACAGAAACTGATTAACTTCTCGAGAAGCGAAATCCCTGGCCGCCGGTTCAGGCGAGGCAGGGTTGAACCACCCCGGAGTATCCGCCAGCGCTGCTGATAGTGCGAATCGCGCTTTGCCCTGGGGCGTGGCTTGGGCTGAAGCCAAAATGCTCTCCGCCAAACCAAGGTTGGTGATCGGGTCGGTAATGTTGACTACTTGCAATGAAGTGCCGAAGGCCAATAGCGTTTTGAAGGCAAACTCGGCGTCCAGCCCTTGGTTCCAGGTACCAACGCCGCCCGAGAGAACTCCGCACATGGGAAGCGCAGCTTTAAAGCGGTCAGGAAATCGCTGGATGAGCCCGGCAGTGATGATTCCGCCAAGCGAGTGGCCCCAGGCGATCGTACGTCTCGGCGGGCCCACGAGGGCGGCAAATGCATCGAGCACCGCAATCTGGTCCGGCAGGGCCTCTTGAATTGCCCAGCCAGTGTGGGCGTAAGAAGAGCCAGCCAAGGCAAATCCGTTGCTAAGCAGGAAGGCGCCAGTCGCCGGATCGCCCACGTCTCGTGCGGGATTCGGCGAGCCGGGAATTACGTAGCCGTGACTGTATAACAGCAAGGTCCCATTCCACGGGGAAGGCACCTGAATGAGAAAAGTTGCTCCATCCGGCAAAGTGCCCGTGTAAGTGGTGACTGCTGCCACCGCGCTTCGAGTGACGGAAAGCAGCAGAAGCGTAAGGGCACAAATAGAAAAAGTATGTTTTGTCATACGCCACATAAAAGGAGACCCACCTTTCAATACCGAATTCTTATTGACGAAAACGGCAGCGATTGTATACCCGTTTCGACTTCTAGCGAGGTTCTGGAAACGTCTGTCATCCGCACTAGCACGGCGCAAATTGCTCGCCTCGTAATCCGCAGACGCGAGCCCGCCCGATCCGATTTGACTGCTCAACTCAGTCGCAAACATAACGCTCATTGGCAAGCAGGCGGCGGGCAATATTTCGCCGCAAGAAAATGGCGTCGATGGGATCGTGACCCGCCAATTTTCGTACGGTGGCAGCATCTTGTGGCAAAGCGCTCTTGCTCGAACATGTGCCGATGACATTCCGGGCGGAGCATTCGATTCGATCCATGGCATCGCGTAACAATACAGCGCACATGGGTGCGACACCGGCGCCTTTCGCGGACTCAGCCAGCTTGCGGCCGCGAAGCAGGCTCGATTCCATCGCGAAGGTTTCCATGATGATGTCCGAGATATTCATCAGCACTTCCTGTTGTTTTTCCAATTCAGCGGCGTATTTCTGATAAGCGATCCCAATCGTAAGCAGCGCAATCTTTTTCGCGTTGCTCACAAGCCGCATCTCTTCATCGGCGGTTGTATCGGCCATGCTTTTGTCAGTTGCATTCAGCACGGCCTGAACGGCGGGGATGAGCGCCAACTGCGCACGGGCCGCTCGCTTCAACAGCATGCCTGTAATCAGCAGGCGATTGATCTCGTTGGTACCCTCGAAGATGCGATTGACGCGCGAATCGCGATAGGCGCGTTCGACGAGATAGTCCTGATGGTAGCCATAGCCACCATGAATCTGCACGCCTTCATCCACCACGTAGTCCAGCATTTCAGAGGCGTAGACTTTAATCATTGAGCACTCCGCGGCGTATTCCTCAACCGCTTTGAGCTCGGTTCGCGAGTCGTCGGATTTCGCCTGGGGTGCCGCTCTGAGCTGACTCTCGATCAGTCCTACAACTCTCCACACCATCGATTCGACGGCAAAGGTGCGAATCGCCATCTCCGCGAGTTTGTGCTGGATCGCACCGAATTCAGCGATAGCGGAACCGAATGCCTTCCGTTCTTTGGCGTATTTCAGGCAGGTGGCGATCACTCTCTTTGCTCCGCCCAGAGCGCCCGCGCCAAGCTTCAGCCGCCCGATATTAAGAATGTTGAACGCAATGACGTGGCCACGCCCGATCTCTCCCAGAACGTTTTCCACTGGGACGCGCACGTTGTCGAAGTACACGGCCGTGGTCGAACTGCCCTGCATGCCCATCTTGTGTTCTTCAGCGCCGCTGCTGACGCCGGCAAAGCTACGCTCCACCAGGAAAGCGGTAAATTTTTCGCCTCCCACTTTTGCAAAGACCGTAAACAAATCGGCTGCGCCACCATTGGTGATCCACATCTTTTGTCCGTTGAGCACGTAATGCCTCCCGTCCTGACTCAGATCTGCCCGGGTGCGCACAGCGAGGGCGTCGGAACCGGCAAGAGGCTCGGTCAGCGCATAGGCGGCCAATAGCTCGGCATTTGCGAGCCGGGGAAGATACTTTTGCTTTTGCTCTTCGGTGCCGAAGAAGAGAATGGGCAGGGTGCCGATTCCGGTATGCGACGAATGCCAGGATCCATAAGAAGCGTCCTTGGCCAAATGCTCGCTTGCAATCATGACCGAGGCCAAATCCATTTCCATGCCGCCGAATCTTTCGGGAATCGGTATGGCCGTCAGCCCCAATTCCGCAGACTTCCGCAGCACCCGCAACGCAACCGCGGGCTCATAATTATGGATTGCCTCGAGGTTCGGTTCGACTTCATTGGCCCAGAATTGGTCGACAGTGTGAGCGATCGCGAGATGTTCTTCGGTCAGATCTTCCGCGGTGAAGATCTCGTCAGGCGCGCGATCTTCGAGTAAGAAGGCTCCGCCATGGGCTTGAAGAGGAGCTGCGGCAAGCGGTGTCATAGATTTCCCTCGGAAGCGATTCTTCGCCTGGCGCGACTCGGAGGCAAATTGTGTTAGTCTATATCAGATATTAGTCGCTAACGTCAACCGGGGATTCGATGAAAAAAATAATTGCTTCGCAGCGAATTCTGCGGGCGGAGGAATTCTTGTGTTTTGTTAGTATCGATCTCGGATTTCATAAGCGGTGATCGTTAACTCATTCGCAATACTAGAGGAGAAGAGTATGCCCCGCGTTCAGGTTGCCCCTGCCCACAGAACCCGGAACCACAGAAAGATGATGAGCCGAAGTGCTCCAGTGGCGGTCCAGGAAATCAGCGGACTGCGCGAGCGAAAAAAGGCACGATTGCGCCAACAGATTGTTGAGACTGCCATTCGACTGTTCCGCAAACAGGGATACGAGAAGACCCGGGTCGATGACATCGTGAAGATCCTGGAAATCAGCCAACCGACATTCTTCCGCTATTTTCCCAGCAAAGACGCGGTTCTACGCGACGTGGGCCAGCGCGGATTCGAATGCATTGCCGAGCGTCTCAAATCCGAACTTTCGACCAAGGCCAGCACGGGAGAACGCTTGCGTCGCCTCTATCACTCTTTGGCGTGCGAGGCCGAGGGCGATCGGCCGCTTTGGCAGGCGGTCGTGCTATCGGGTGCGATGGATGCGGTGCGCTCTCCGGAAGTGCGTGGCGCCGAATGTATTGTGGCGGGACTGTTGCGCGAGATTCTGGCGCAGGGGCAAAAAAAAGGCGAGATCACGAGCGCATTTCCAGTCGTTCATCTCGCCGAATTCATGGAAGCTCTGTATCACACCGTTGTCCGCCAGTGGACCGTTGATCTTACCGGACCGCACAAGTTGACCGAGCGCGTCGACAGCGCCGTGGAATTTTTCTTGCGCGGCGTTAAGCCCTAAGTCTGGCTTTTGAAACAGATTCTGTCTGTTTAGTCTCATCGGTCGAACTTCATGAAAGCCGCCATCCTGCGCGAGTTCAAGACTCCGCTGTCGATTGAGGAGGTCGCCCGCCCGACTCCCGCAGACGATGAAGTCTTGATTCAAGTGGAGGCATGTGGCGTCTGTCACTCCGACGTGCACGTCGCCGATGGCGACTGGACGCAGTTCGCCCGGATCGTCAAACGACCTCTCATCCTTGGTCATGAAATCGCCGGGCGCGTCGTCGAGTGCGGCGGTGCTGTACGCGATCTTCATGTTGGCGACCGGGTCGGAGTGCCCTGGATTTATTGGACCTGCGGCGAGTGTGAATTCTGCCAAAGCGGAAACGAGAACCTGTGTCCTCGCCAGAAGATCACGGGCGTTACTCTGGACGGGGGATATGCGGAATTCGTAAGAGCGCCAGCCAGTCACGCACTGAAAATTCCTGACAGTCTTTCTTCGCTTGATGCAGCCCCGCTCTTTTGTGCTGGCCTTACGGTCTATCGAGCGCTCAAACGGGCGGGCCCGTTGGCGAATCGTCGACTGGCTGTTTTCGGAATCGGCGGCCTGGGACACTTCGCAGTGCAGTTGGGAAAAATCTTCGGAGCGGAGGTGACCGCAATCGATGTTTCGGATGACAAGCTGAAACTTGCCAAAGAATTGGGTGCGGCCACCGGCCTTAATGCTCGAACCACGGATGTCGTCAAGGAATTGCGGCGTAATGGCGGAGCACACGTCTGTCTGGTCTGCGCGGCAGCCAAGACCGCGTATGACACCGCTTTCCAGTGCTTGCGGCCAACGGGCACGCTGCTCGTGGTGGGACTTCCCGCTGAGAATATCTGCTTCCCGCCAATTTTGATGGCCGCCGGCGAAATCCGGATCCAGGCATCCGCCGTCGGTACCCGGGACGATCTTCGAGAAGTTCTCTCCTTGGCGGCTGCCGGAAAGTTGCACTGCCAGGTAACTGCCCGCCCGCTTTCGGAAGTGAACCAGGTGCTCGATGACTTGCGCCGCGGGCAAGGGAGCGGCCGAATCGTCCTCACCCCCAACTGAGATCCGCCAGATATCAAGTAAATCCCACTTCCGCAGGATTCTTTTCGGCCGAGTTCGCTTCGTTCTTGACGTTAGTAACTATTATGTGATATTTGCTATCACAATTTGGGCTTGCCTTGGGCTGTGACACTTGGCAAATCCCAAACCATCCGACTAATTCGCGTGTTTGAGAGGAAAGAGAAAGATCGATTGAGGCTCGCTCCCTCGCATTGCGCACCCTGAATCGAGCAAAAGCCCAGCCGCGATCACTATTACGGTACCGGGAAAGAACCGTGCAAGTCGTGGCCTTGGAAGAGTTGGCGAATATGGACACACTCGTAATCACTTCGGCGATGTGCCTTCGTGACCGATAAAGGAGACTCCTATGAAGCCAGTCGTGGTTCTGTTTGCGTGCCTGTTGTTTACGGCTGAATCCGCAGTGGCGCAGGGGGTAGGTTCTTCGGGAGAGATCAGCGGAACCGTGGTCGACTCTTCCGGGGCTGTGATGGCAAGGGTAACCGTCACCGCTGTCGATTTGCAGACAGCTTTGAAACGAGAGGTGGTCACCGACAGCACGGGACACTACCGCATAACGGGCTTGTCTCCATCCACGTATTCGGTCAGCGCCTCCATTTCCGGTTTTGCCACCGAGCTTCGCAGGAGTGTCACGATTGCAATTGGGCAAACCGTCATTTCGGACTTCAGCATGAAGCCGTCAGCGGTGGGCACGGTGGTCGAGGTGATGTCGGAGCCACCAACGGTGGAAACCGAACGAGGCAGCCAGGCCGACCGAATCAGTCAACAGTACATCGCCGATCTGCCCATTGATCGGCGCGACTATCTTACTTTCACCTTGCTCGCTCCGGGGGTTTCAGATTCCAGTCGCCTGGCCGGCGACCAGGATTTTCGCGTGAAACAGACGCCGCAGAGCGGACTCTCGTTCTACGGGAGCAATGGCAGAGGAAACAGCATTACGGTGGACGGAGGTGAAACGGGGGATGATACCGGAGGGGTACGCCTGACGGTGAGCCAAGATGCCGTACAGGAATTCCAAATTAATCGCAGCAACTACGCCGCTGATCTTGGATCGGCCACCGGTGGTTCCATCAATATCGTGACAAAGTCCGGTACCAACAATGTCCATGGCACGGTATACGGTTTTTTCCGCAACGATGCGATGGATGCCCGCAATCCGTTTGCCTTCAGCCAGGCATTGCCAGTCGGCGCGACTTTCGATCCTACTAAACCTGATTCCGTGGGTTCGCCCATTAAGGACACGTTGAGCCGGCAGCAATTTGGTGCTGCAGTCGGCTTCCCCATTAAGAAAGACAAGACCTTCTTGTTTGCTGCGTTTGAAGGTTTACGGCAGGATGCTCAGAATTCCGTTCCCATCCTCACGGACACGAATGTTTTTCGACCGACCCTCGCGCAGGGGGCAATCCTTGCAACTCTGACGGGCGGAAACTCAGTTCCTTGCCTCAGTGGTCCGGTGGGTGCGGCAGTTGCGGCCCAATTGGGTCTTCCCGCCCCGAACCCAACGACTAATGTCCCGGCAGCGGAGTGCGCTGCCATTCTGAATGGGGTTTTGACGATAAATCCGGCCCTCAGCCCCGTGAACGCGTTTCTGGTGAATCAGTTCGAAACCGACGGCGGAGTCTTCCCTTACAACACGCGTGAGTATCTCGCATCCGGACGCCTGGATCACCGTTTCAATACGAGAAACGAACTCTCACTCACTTATCGATACGGACATGACTTGGAAGAGTCTCCTGATGTCCAGTCGCTGACTGCTTTCTCGGCCGGCAGCTCGATTCACAACTACGACAATAATTCTCAGGCCTCTTGGTACCACCAGTTCACCCCGAGAGCGCAGAATGAGGCTCGCGTGCAATGGGATTACAACAGTTTCAGAGTGATTCCCAACGAGCCAGGCCAGGTTGGACTTCAGATTCCCGGTTTCATCAACAATCTGGGAACGAACATTTTCCTCCCCAACCTCAGCATCTTGCGGCGTTATGAGTTTGCCGACAATTTCACGCTGGTGCGCGGCCGTCATACATTCCAATTCGGAGTCGACGAAATTTTTCGTGGCAACCACACCGAATCGCACACCTTCTTCCCTGGCCGCTTCGTTTTCGGATCGCTTCCCGGCGATCTGCTGACTCCCTTGCTTTCCACGATCACGTCCCTGCAATCCGCGTCGTTCGGGCTTCCCCAGGTTTTTCAGCAGGGCTTCGGCAATCCCGTCTATCCCTACTACACGCGACCACTCACCGCGGCGTATGCCCAGGATTCATGGGCGATCAAACCAGGTTTCACGCTCAACTACGGACTGCGCTATGAACTGGACACGCAATATCTTCCATTGACAACTTATAAGAAGGATTTTGCGCCTCGAGTGTCGTTCGCCTGGGATCCTTTCAACGATCACAAGACCGTGATCCGCGCAGGCTATGGAATCTTTTTCGGCCCGGTCGATGAACAGATCCCCGCTGTCGATTTAAGCCTGGGAGTTGTGAACGGGAATAAGACCGCAGTCGAAAACCAAACCAGCGCCGGGCAGGTGGCGAATTTGAGCGCAGTCTGTGGATTTTCTCAGTTCGGGTTTCCGATCATTCCGGGCAGTGGTTCCAGCCCATGCAACCGGGAAATTTCCATTTATGTGGATCCAATCGGTGGGATTCCGGCGCTAGGTTTAGCGGGCGCGCCAACCGTGTTTCAGACGCTCTTCGCGAAAGGATTGATACAGTGCACAACCCCAACTGGGGGGAATGCCGCCTGCATCACGCCTGCGGCCGTGGCTCCGCTAGGCATCAATGTTACGAATACAGGCCCGGTCGGTCCGCTGCAGGTGGTCTTCGTGAATCAACCGGGCTATAGACCGCCGATCGCTCAGCAGGTATCGGTTGGAATCGAACGCGAAATCGCGCCGGGATTTTCTCTCTCGATCAGCGGCATCTACTCGCATACGCAGCGGCTGCCGGTGGCGATCGATACCAACCTGCTGCCCGCGCCATTCACAACCTTGAAACTGGCGAATGGCCAGACGGTGTCTTATCGCAATTGGAACACCACGCTCGCGGGCGCTGATCCGATCGGCGGCACCGAGCCCGGGGGCTTGCCTTGCGATAACCCCGCGGTTCGATGTTTCGTAAATCCGTTGGTAGTTCAGAACAATCAGTACAGTTCCGAGGCCTATGCTCTCTACGAGGGCGGCATTGTCGAACTGAAGAAGAGATTCAGCAGTCACTTCACTTTGTTCGGCAACTACACCTACAGCAAAGCCATCGATACATCGACGGATTTCAACAGCGATTATGGGCCGCAAGATCCGACCAACATCAACTTGGACCGCAGCGTCTCCGAGTTCGATGAGCGGCACAAGGTGGTGGTCGCCGGGGTTATCGATAGTCCCTGGAAACAACCCATATTGTCTGGATTCCAACTGTCTCCGATCTTCAGCTATCACAGTGGGCATCCCTTCAATTTGCTGGCCGGCGGCGAGGTCAATGGCGACAATCACACGACGAACGAGCGTCCGATTGGAGCGCCGCGCGATACCGGCCTTAGCCCGAATTTCGTCAACTTAGATGCGCGTTTGACCTGGCAACATAAAGTCGGCGAGAAAGCGAACGTGCAGTTCACCGCGGAAGGATTTAACATCGCCAACCACATTAACTTTGCGAGCGTGAACAATGAGGTAAATCCGCTGTTTGGTCTGATGCCGGGTTTCACTACCTTCAACGTGCATGGGATTCGTCCGGGAACGACGCTGGCCAGCGATGGAGTCGCGACCTCCAGCACTCCACTGGCGTTCACCTCGGCATTTCCGATGCGGGAGATTCAGCTCGGAGTTCGTTTGAGCTTCTAATGCGGGAGCGTTGATGGCCTTCGTTGAGAATCAGGGAGCCAGGATTTATTGGGACGAGCATGGGCAGGGCGAGCCGATCTTGCTCATCATGGGCTTGGGAGTCACCTCGCACCTGTGGCATCGCACGCGCCCGCTGTTGGCAAAGCAATTTCGGACGCTGGCCTTCGACAATCGTGGTGTAGGGCAGAGCGATGTTCCTCCGGGACCTTATTCAATTCCGTTAATGGCCTCTGATGCGGTGGCGGTTCTTGACGCAGCCAAGGTCGAAAGCGCGCACGTTTTCGGAGTTTCAATGGGCGGCATGATCGCTCAGGAGTTGGCGCTGCAGAATGCGAAGCGTGTGCGGTCGCTGATCCTCGGTTGTACCTCCGCAGGTGGGCCAACAGCGGTGCGGGCTGAGAAGGAAGCGGCACAGATGCTGATGGCGCGAGGAAACATGACGACCGAGGAGGCTTTGGAAGCGCCTGTCCCATTTATTTACGATCGGGCAACACCGCGGGAAAGGATCGATGAGGATATTGCAATTCGCCGCCGATGGTTTCCTCGTCCCGAAGCTTACGCTGCACAGCTGCAAGGGATTCTCGCCTGGGAGAGTTACAGCCGGATTCCAGCAATCCGCGTACCCACGCTTGTGATTCATGGGGAGTCAGACCGGCTGATCCCGCCGGGCAATGGCAAGCTGATCGCGGAGCGCATCCCTGGCGTGAAGCTGGTGGTGATTCCCCACGCCAGCCATCTCTTCGCGACGGATCAGCCAGAGGCTTCGCATAAGGCGATTCTGGATTTCTTAGGCGAGCAAAGGGGAGGTGTGCGGCTGGACGGGCGGCCACCGCATGAATCCAACGACGCTCGCGATCATTCCTTTTCGCAGCAGGAGGCTCGTCCATCTTGAAGCCGACGATCGGAATCACGCAGGAAGCACCAGTAACCGTAAAGCAGCTTCTGGATCTGACCGGCCGCGTCGCCATCGTAACGGGCGGCTCGATTGGGCTGGGCCGGCAAATTGCCGAAGGTCTGGCAGAGATGGGCGCCAACGTCGTGCTGTGTGCTCGCAAACAAGAGCGATGCCAGCAGGCAGCGGAGGAAATTCAGCGGCTCGGCGTTAAAGCGCTGGCACTTGCCTGCGATGTGAAGAACCCTGCCAGTATTAAGGATGCTGTCGATGCAACGCTCTCGGAATTCGGCCAAATCGACATCCTCATCAATAACGCTGGAATTTCCTGGGGCGCCCCCGCCGAGGAGATGAGCCTCGAGGATTGGAACAAAGTCATCGAGACCAATCTGACCGGAACTTTTCTGTGCGCGCAAGCGGTCGGAAAAATCATGATCCGGCAGGGCTGCGGAAAAATCATCAACATTGCTTCTGTTGCGGGGCTGGGCGGGGCGCCGCCGGAACTTCCCGCGATTGGCTATCACGCCAGCAAAGGCGGCGTGATCAGTTTTACTAAGGACCTGGCGTGCAAGTGGGCGGTTCACAATATCCAGGTCAATGCCATCGCTCCGGGCTGGTTTCCTACCCACATGTCGAATCGAGTGCTGGAGCATCACAAGGATCTCTTCCTCTCACAGATTCCCATGCGAAGGTTTGGCGGCGAACACGATTTGAAAGGTGCGGCTGTTTTTCTCGCCTCCGACGCATCCAATTATGTGACTGGTCACGTTCTTGTCGTGGATGGAGGTCAGTCCGCCTGGTAGCGATCTTAGGCCATGAACATTCCCCTCACCCCGGTGCGATTCCTTCGTTATGCCGAGCAGCAGTTCCCCCGTAAAACCGCCATAGTCTGCGGAGACGAGCGCCTTGATTATGCGGAGTTCGCCGAACGTTCGGCTCGTCTCGGCGGCGCGTTGCGGAATGCGGGCGTGAAAGCCGGCGACCGAGTTGCTTTTCTCAGCCTGAATTGCCATCGCCTGCTGGAAGCCTATTACGGCGTTTTGGAAGCGGGCGCTGTTCTTCTGCCCTTGAATGTCCGGCTTGCGCCTCAGGAACTGGCGCACATTTTGAATGATGCGCAAGTGAAAATGCTTTTCCTGCAGAAAGAGTTCCTAAGCACTGTGGACTCGTTTCGACAGAACGTTCCTTCCGTAGAAAGTTTCGTATTGCTCGACTCAGCCCCGTCCGCGCCCTGGCTTTCAGCAAACAATTATGACGACATGCTAGAAGCGGTAACTCCACACCGCTCCAATATGATGGAGTTCGACGAGAATTCTGCGGCCGAACTGTTCTACACCAGCGGCACCAGCGCAAACCCCAAGGGAGTGGTGCTGACCCACAGAAACGTGTATCTTCACGCGCTCTCGGTCTGCATGACGTTCCACACCAAAGCGGACAGCGTGCAACTGCATACGATTCCCCTTTTTCACGCCAATGGCTGGGGCACTGCGCATTCCGTCACTTTGATGGGAGGCAGGCACATCATGCTCCCGCGATTCACCTGCGCGGAAGTTTTTCAGCTTATCGAACGAGAGCGCGTCGACTCTCTGAGCCTGGTGCCGATCATGGCAACCGCTCTCGTCAACTCGCCCGAGCGAACGAAATATGACCTCAGCAGCTTGGAATGGATTTCGATCGGCGGAGCGGCCTCATCTCCCACGCTGGTGGAACAGGTGGAGAAGGCTCTTGGCTGCGAATGCTTCTCCGGATACGGCCTCACTGAAACGGCGCCCGTACTCTCTACCGCGCGGCTCAAGCCTGGGACGCAGATAGACGGTGACCGTCGCTACGTGACCCAAGCGATGACGGGCTACGCAATCCCCGGCGTGGAACTTAGAGTGGTCGACTTCAATGAGCAGGATGTGCCCCGCGACGGCAAGACCATGGGCGAGATTGTCGCTCGCAGCGATGGCGTTATGCAAGGCTATTGGCAGCAACCCGCCGCCACGGCCGAGGTTATGCGCGGTGGCTGGTTTCATACCGGCGACATGGCCGTCGTCGATGAAGATGGAAGCATTCTGATCGTGGATCGCAAAAAAGACATCATCGTCAGCGGCGGGGAAAATATCTCGTCGCTCGAAGTGGAGAAGGCCATTCTGGCGCATCCTGCCGTCTACGAGGCCGCCGTCATTCCAGTGCCGGACGACAAATGGGGAGAAGTGCCTCGGGCATTGGTGGTAACGAAGCCGGGTTCCAACGTCACTGAGACGGAACTCATCGATTTCTGCCGTTCGCGCATCGCTCACTACAAATGCCCACGATTTGTGGAGTTCGTCGAGAACCTGCCCAAAACCGCCACAGGAAAAATTCTCAAAAAGGGTTTGCGCGCAAGGTACTGGACCGCTTCGAACCAGGCGCAGAATGAGTTGACCGCAAAAAAGTAATCGCATCTGGAGACAACTTCTCTCATGGACGACTTAGTTCAACTGACCAGAGATCACGAGATCGCAATCATCACCATCAATAATCCGCCGGTAAATGCGCTCAGCCCGGCGGTTGCACAGGGAATCGCCCAAGCGATCGAGCAAGTGGGGAGCGACGGAAGCATCAAAGCGGTGGTGCTGATTGGTGGTGGCCGTACATTCATTGCGGGCGCAGATATCAAGGAATTCGGCAAGATCACGTCGGGCAAGACTCCGCGCGGTCCCGGCCTGCTTCCGCTGCTGCTGCGAATCGAAGATTCGAAGCCGGTCGTCATGGCCATCCACGGGACCGCGTTCGGCGGCGGGCTGGAGCTGGCAATGGCTGGTCATTATCGAGTCACCACTCCCAATGCGCAGCTTGGCCAGCCTGAGGTGAAGCTCGGCATTATTCCCGGTGCTGCCGGAACGCAGCGCCTGCCTCGCCTCGTCGGCGTTGCGAAAGCCATCGAGATGTGTGCCGACGGCAATGCCATCTCCGCGCGGGAAGCTTTGAACTTTGGCCTGGTGGATCGTTTGATTGACGGTGATCTTTTGGCCGGCGCACTTGCCTTCGCCGGAGAAATCGCCGGAAAACCGGCTCCAAAGACTCGCGAGCGCAATGACAAGCTTGGCACTCCTGAACAGAATGCGCCGCTTTTCGCCGCCGCCCGCGAGAAAGCTCTCTCGAAACAGCGCGGGATGAAATCTCCGCTCGCCGCGATCGATGCCGTGGAAGCCGCCACCAAACTTTCCTTTGAGCAAGGCTGCGAAGTAGAACGGAAGCTGTTCGACGAGTGCCTTTTTTCCGATCAGTCCAAGGCGCTCATCCATGTTTTCTTCGGCGAGCGCGAAGTGGCTAAGATTCCCGATATTCCGAAGGAGACGGCGATTCTTCCGGTGAGCACGGCTGCAGTTGTGGGTGCCGGAACGATGGGGGGCGGAATCGCCATGGTGTTCACCAATGCCGGCATTCCCGTGCTGCTCAAGGACGCTGATCAGCCCGCGCTTGATCGCGGCCTGGCAACAATTCAGAAGAACTACGCCAGTTCCGTCAAACGCGGCCGCTTCGCCCAGGAGTTTGTGGACGAACGCCTCAAACTGATTCGCCCAACTCTCAGCTACGACGATTTCGGCAACGTGGATATGGTGGTCGAGGCCGTTTTCGAAGGCATGGCGCTCAAGAAAGAAGTCTTTGGCGAATTAGATCGCGTGTGCCGGAAAGGCGCAATTCTGGCGAGCAATACTTCGACCCTCAATATCGACGAGATCGCATCCGCTACTTCCTGCCCGGAATCTGTCGTTGGGACTCACTTCTTTAGCCCGGCGAACGTAATGCGCTTACTCGAGATCGTGCGAGGTAAATCCACCAGCAAAGATGTGATCGCCACTTGCATGCAACTCTCGCGCAAGCTTGGCAAGGTTGGCGTTCTGGTGGGCAATTGCCGTGGCTTTGTGGGTAACCGCATGTTCCATCATTATGTCCGCGAATCGATGTTTCTCGTCGAAGAAGGTGCGGAACCCGAAGCCGTTGACCAGGCCCTCTACGATTTCGGGATGGCGCTGGGCCCGCTCGCAACAGGCGACTTGGCGGGCCTCGACGTCGGTTGGCGAATCCGAAAAGAGTACCGCCATTTGGAAAAGCCAGGCATCCGCCAACCGATCGTCGGCGATCGGCTTTGCGAACTTGGACGTTTTGGCCAGAAGACCGGCGCCGGATGGTACAAGTACGGTGCTAACCGGCGCGCAACACCGGATCCTGAGGTTAACGAACTGGTCCGCAAATGGGCGCTGGAGGCCGGCATTCCGCAGCGGAAGATTTCGTCTCAAGAAATTGTCGAGCGCTGCATCTATGCCTTGGTGAATGAGGGTGCTCGCATTCTCGATGAAGGCATTGCCCTCCGCGCCGGCGACATCGACATCATCTATATAAACGGTTACGGATTCCCGGCTTACCGCGGCGGACCGATGTGGTATGCCGACACCGTTGGAGTGAAGAATGTTTACGAGCGGATCTGTGATTTCCATCGGCAGTTCGGTGAACTTTGGGAGCCGGCCCCGGCGTTGAAGCGACTCGTCGAAGAAGGCAAGACCTTCGCGGAATTCACGGCGCAACCCACGGTGATGGCATAAGGATGCACTGCGATACCGCTCCTGTTCGGCCTGGCGAAGAGTTGGATTTAGGTGCGCTCGCCGAGTACATGCGGGGAAAGATCGAAGGTGCCGAGCGCGGCCTCGCGGTGCAACAATTTCCCAGCGGTCATTCCAACCTGACGTATCTCTTGCAAATCGATGGACGTGAATATGTGCTGCGGCGAGGCCCTCTGGGGCCAGTTGCCCCCAAAGCTCATGACATGGCGCGCGAATTTCACGTGCTCCAAATGCTCCATCCACATTTTCCCGAGGCCCCGGCGGTCTTTCTTCTATGCGAAGATCCAACGGTGCTGGGCGCAGTTTTCTTTGTCATGGAACGTCGGCACGGACTCATCTTGCGAGATGCCGTTCCTCCTCAGTTGACCGTTGTGAAAGACTATCCGCAACGGATGAGTGAGGCTTTTATTGATTGCCTGGTGCGCCTGCATGCTATCGATCTCGCGAAAACAGGCTTGATCGCTCTCGGTAAGCCGGAAGGGTTTCTTGCGCGACAGGTACAGGGATGGGCCGATCGCTGGAACCGGGCGAAGACTGATGAAATGCCAACGATGGATCACGTGATCCGCTGGCTCACAGATCGCCTGCCCAGTTCGCCGACGCCAACTCTGGTCCACAACGATTACAAGTTGGATAATGTGATGCTTCGGCCTTCGGCTGACGGCATCGAGGCGGTGCTCGACTGGGAAATGACCACAGTCGGCGATCCTCTTGCGGATCTTGGATTGACGCTCTGCTACTGGGCTTGGGCGACATCGCCGGAATTCGGATCGGAGACGTTGGGGGCCCTCACATCCCAACCCGGTTGGTACACTCGTGATCAGTTCGTCGATCGCTATGCCAAACAAACGGGCCGCGATCTCACACGCATTGGTTATTACGAAGTGCTTGGCATCTTTAAGCTCGCCGTGATCCTACAACAGATTTACTATCGCTTCCGTCGGGGGCAGACGAATGACGCGCGATTCCAGCATTTTGATAAACGCGTCCACTCATTGATAGAGCTCGCAAGTTCACTCGCGGGGAAAATCAGTTGAGCACCGTGTACTTTGTGCGCCACGGCCAGGCGGGCACGCGCGACGCCTACGATTCCCTTTCTGATCTAGGAACACGGCAGGCGCGGCTTTTGGGCGAGCATTTCGTCTCGCAAGGGATCGAATTTGCCGCGGCTTTCACTGGAGCGTTATCGCGCCAGCGGCAAACGGGTGAAGAGGTAGGCGCCGCCTTTTCTCGTGCTGGCGTTTCGTTCCCTTCGCTTACGATTGATTCGCGTTGGAATGAATTTGATCTTGGGCACGTGTATTCCGAAATTGCTCCCCAGTTGTGCGCGGAAGATCATCAATTCCGTCTCGAATACGAAAAGATGCAGGAGCAGATCCGCGTGAGCGACGGGGCGCATGCGGCGATTCATCGCAAATGGCTGCCGTGCGATACGAAGCTTGTGACCGCGTGGATCTCCGGCCGATATGCGTACACTGGGGAGACATGGCAGCAGTTCTGCGAGCGCGTTGCATCCTGCCGGCTCGACCTGGGGAATTCACAGCGGCGCGAGAATATCGTTGTTTTTACTTCGGCCACGCCGATTGCGATCTGGACTGGTATGTCGCTCGATATTTGTGACGGTAAGCTCATGCAACTTGCGGGCGTGTTATACAACGCATCCTATACGGTGATGCGTTTGCGCGATGGACAACTCAGGCTATTCACCTTCAATGCGGCGCCGCATCTTTCGGGCACCGGACTTCGCACTCATCGCTGAGCAGGCTCGTCACGTGCTCGCTCACAAATAATATCGAAGCACCCACTCAGCGACACAGCAAGGCTTTTCTGTTCCCTCGGCTTCGAGGGTCGCATGGAAGACGGCTTCCAGCGCTCCAGGTAATTCCTTTACGGACTGCAGCGTGAAACGAGCGCGAATCCTGGCGTCTGCGACGACCGCCGCAGGAAATCGGACTCGATTCAATCCGTAGTTGACGCTCATCCGAACACCGCTTTGAATCCTGATCGCATCCCGCAGAAACTTGCTCAGCAACGAGAGCGTCAGAAATCCGTGAGCAATCGTCGTGCCGTAAGGAGACTCACGGCTTGCGCGCTCGCGGTCGATGTGGATCCACTGCCGATCATCCGTGACGTCGGCGAACTGCCGAATCTGTTTCTGAGAAACCACAGCCCATTCGGTCGTGGCGAACTCGCGACCGAGCAGGTCTTTCAGGGCATATGGCGTTTTGAGAATCAGCGGCAAAGTTTCTCCATTGAACGATCAAGGCCGCGCCGATTTTGCCTGTGAGATTCCCCATTTCCGAAGTTCCAGCTTGGCGATCGATTCCGTGTGGACCTCGTCCGGCCCGTCAGCCAAACGCAGGGTGCGCACATTTGCCCAAGCTGCGGCGAGAAACGTATCCTGGGAAACTCCTGCGCCACCGTGTGCTTGAATCGCGCGGTCCAGCACCTGCAAGGCGACATTCGGCGCCACGACCTTAATCATTGCGATCTCAGCGCGCGCTTGCTTATTTCCAACCGTATCCATCATGTACGCAGCCTTGAGAGTCAGAAGGCGGGCCTGTTCGATTTCCATGCGCGATTTAGCAATATCGGCCCGGATGGTGCCCTGCTCAGCCAATGGCTTGCCGAAGGCCACGCGTGACTGTACTCGCTTACACATGGCTTCCAGGGCCCGCTCGGCTACGCCGATGCAGCGCATGCAATGATGAATTCGTCCCGGGCCAAGTCGGCCTTGGGCAATCTCAAATCCGCGCCCTTCGCCAAGCAATACGTTGGAGACCGGCACGCGCACATTTTCAAACCATATTTCCCCGTGACCATGAGGGGCATGGTCGTAACCGAAAACCGTCAGAAGTCGCTCGATCTTCACACCGGGAGTATCCATCGGCACCAACACCATCGACTGCTGCTGATGCCGCGGAGCTGACGGATCCGTTTTGCCCATGAAGATCGCAATCTTGCATCTCGGGTCGCCCGCGCCGGAGGCCCACCATTTGCGGCCGTTAATGACGTACTCGTCGCCTCGACGAACAATGCTGGCCTCGATGTTGGTTGCGTCTGAGGATGCAACGGCAGGCTCCGTCATGGCATAGCAGGATCGGATCTCGCCAGCCAGCAGTGGCTTTAACCAGCGTTCCTTCTGCTCCTCCGTGCCATAACGCGCGATCACCTCCATGTTGCCGGTATCGGGAGCTGAGCAGTTGAAGACTTCCGGCGCCATCATGCTGCGGCCCATCATCTCGCAGAGCGGCGCATACTCAAGGTTGGTCAAACCCGAACCGTACTCCCGGTCCGGCAAAAACAAATTCCAAAGACCCGCGGCGCCCGCTTTTGGCTTCAGTTCCTCGATTATCTGCGTCGGCGACCAACGCTCGCGCTCAATCTCGTTATAGAAGCGCTGCTCGTTCGGATAAACGTGCTCGTCCATGAAGTCCTGCAACCGCCGTTGCAAATCTTTCACCTTGTCGCTAAATGCGAAGTCCATGTGAGTTGGCGTCTTCTCTGCGGCTTAGCAGAACGCGCGACATTATATAAAACCGCTGGGCGATAGTCACTATCATCTTATAGTAACTATCATGATAGAGACATGGTTAAACGGTCACGTCGGAAGCCAGGCACTCCGCGAAGCCGCTGATGTTCTGGGAGAATTCGAAATTCCTTCGGGTCCCTCAAAATGCCCCAAAGTCGGTCGATGTGGAAAATGTCGCGGTGCAGTAAAACTATGAAAAAATTGGCTGGTCCGGCCATTCTGAGTGCTATTGATTCCATGACAATGTCGGCTCCCACGCCCGAGTAAAGTTGGTGGTGCTGAATCCAACCAACAGGCTCGGGAGAAAGGAGCCGA
>CALFMO010000012.1 GCA_937879855.1 uncultured Acidobacteriaceae bacterium
ATGGGTTTGGGAGAACTCACATTCTACGTGGTCCACTTTTCGGGGGCTGGGTCACTGGGAAGAGTGTCTTAAGCCCGAATTGCTTGAATCCGTCCTCATCACATGCGACTGTTGCAATCCCATCCGATGTATCTAGCTACTTCACGGTCAGCCTGACCGTATTTGCACTCATTGACAAGGTGACGATACCAAGTTGTTCTGTTGTCGCAGGTGCCAATATAAGTTCTTCTTTATTCCAACTGCCAGCATCAAGCGTATCTGTCAGTACAGTTTCCTTTTCCTGGGCGGTGATCTTGTTCCATTCCTCAAATGACGTTTGCGTGTATTTGTCGAAGTCATACCTCGTTTTCCAGGCGACCTTTATCTTCGCTGCCGAATAGCTCGCGTACGACGGATTGCCGATGCTAAGCCGAATCTTGAAGCCGTTGAGGTATGGAACGACTTCTATAACGCTGATCAGAAAATATCCCGTATCAGTGTCCAATCGCTGAAATGAATGGTCGGTAAGGTCTAATGCAATGGAATCCTGTCGGTCCTGTTTGCTATTTATCTGATATCCATGCAGTTTTTGCATCGCTTCCAAAGAGTCCGCTCTTTGCCCCAGGCGCGTAATCTCTGTTCGCAACTCCGCAAGCTGTTTTTGCAACTGCACGTTAGTTGGAGAAGAGCTGACCACCGGTGTTCTTGTTTGGCAATAAACATTCACGGACACGCAGCACAATGTGATCGCGAGCGAAATCCTTAAAACCATTTTCTTACACCCCCATGATGTGAACACGTTCCACGCCTGCTCCGGCTGAAGCTGTAACTGCCGTCTCGACACTGGGCGGTTGCTCCCTTTGGAACCGCTGAACAGTTTTCGGGCCGTGGAACCGTCTGGCCCTTGCTATTGACGTAGGTTCCGTTATTTGTGCAATTCGGCTCACTCTGCTTCGGTTTAGTATCCGCAGCAGTACTAGTGGTACTGGGCCGTGATGTGGACTGGGACTGAGAAGATATCTGCGGTTGAAGCGAAACGAAAAGCGAAAGGGCAAGGATGTAGGCGCGCAGCATTTGTCCGCTCCCGCGCAGGTAGCTTGGTCTGAATTTAATCATTGCTCACAAACCGTATTCGCAAGCCAGTCGTGGTATCGCGTACCTCCTCCAATTTGTGCGTGATAAACGTTCAGCGTCAGTCGTCCATAAAACCTCCCGTCTGAATCAACAATCACCGGAGGATCGTAAGCGTAAGGGTTGCATGCTCCTTCATCTGAGTAGCGAGAACCATAATCGCTGTAATGATTCCAGACGCTTTCGTTCGAGTAACGGCTGCCGTGATCGCCGTAGTTATTGAAAATCGAGTCCGTCGCATATTCGGAGCAGCTAAGGCATCCCAAGTAAGTCTTATGCCCTTCACCGCCGAAGATCATAAGTTTTGATGGAGGCGCACTGCTCGCCGTCGTTGCGCTAATAGCAGCGCCGATATTGTTCCTCGCTGCGGGACTGCATCCATTGCAGGTCGCGATTACAAATATGATGGTGGGTAACTTCACGAAAACCGACAGAGATTTCATTTGCGCGCCCTCCTCTGGGATGAAGGACTTTACCGAAGGCCAGGGGGGATCTAGCCGAGGGAACTGACGATTGTCTGCTGAATGATTCATTCGTGTCAATGCCTACCAAGTGTCGTCGGAGCATCTGCGATTTTGAAGATCAACTCGTGACACCAACCAGTTTCGCGAGCAGCTGCCAATGCCTCGGATGCGGACGGCGTCTTCCCAAACGAATGTTGGCTGCATACGGAACAGATACGCTAAGAGTAGTTGCGATTTTGGAAATTGAATTTTGAATCAGGAGTGGTTTGATCTGAGTCGCGTATGTCTTTTCTGTCAGCCAATCAGGTTGGTTGGAGGGCAACCAATCTCCCCAAGCTGCCGCGTGACGGCGCTGTGTCGCAGCGACTCGTGCCCTGGCCTTGGGGGACTTTGAGGCAATGCGTCCGCGCCGCGCCAATTCGAGCATCTTTTCTCTTGAGACTTCGACGGCACAGGTAGCACAACGAGTGCTGCCAGCAGCCACGGTCTTCCCGCAGCCAAGACAAATGTTATCCGGACGAGGCGCGGGCGTGGAAAGCAAAATTGTTTTGCCTTTTGCTTCGCGCTTGTTGGTCTGAGTCAGTCGCGTCGCTAGCGGAGCATCGGTTTTGTGAATGGTTGACCAGAACGCACGAGCAACCCACTCTGCAATCGGTGCGACGGCACGACCCCAGGTCGGAGTTGTTTCAGAGAGTTGAGACGCGAAGAGTGCCATCAAGCGGCAGTTACCATCGCGCTCCTCAAAGAACCATTCCCGATGCAATGGCTGGCGCGTAATCCAGTCCAGGAGATAGGCATCAACTTGAGGGCGTAGAGGTTCCATAAGATCGCACGCCAAGCTGTCACGAGCGGTTGTGTCCACGTGCAAGACACCTAAGCCGGGATCGAGTCCTAGAGCAGCGGCGGCGAGCCGAGCCTCGGATTCGAGCAGTGCATAAAGATAATTAAGAATTGCGTTTGGCGGATTGGCCGCGAGCCGAGGTGATCCCGTTAACGGCGATTTACGGGTTCCAAACACGCGCCAGTGGTCGGGCACTCGGCGAAGGTTGTTTTTTGGGAAATTGATTGGAAGATCGTGCCATGCGCACCAGTAAGCGGCTGCTCCCTGTGATTCGATGAGCCGTACTGTAGAAATAGTGTCGGCGGTTGGAACTTCGGAGCGAAACTGAGCGATTGTGTCTGCCGTTCTGGAATCCAGCAATTTGTTACGAGCGACTTGCTCCTGACCCGCGAGCTTCCGGCTGATGAGCTCCCGCGTGACCCGCAGCGCAGCTCCCGATTGATGCGCGACAGCTTGAGCCCGTCGGAGCTTGGCATCAGAGGACCGCACCGGGCCAGTTGTCGCAAGAACGGAGCCGTCCCGATCAAGCATTACGAATGCCGCGTCTTGATCCGCCAGCCATCGAAGCGCGCCAAGAGAGACCATTCCCTCCGAGCCGATTACGACCAAACGGCGGAGACCATGTCCGATACGCGGGAAACGAACATGACGGCGATCAGCGCCGATCCCGTCCTCAATCAGCAGATGTCCACGATCCACGCGGACCTGAATGCCGTATCCGTAGAGAGTCACTACGCCATGTCGGGGAATCAGCAGTTCAGCGGAGCGATTGTGGGACAGCGGGAGTTGCGGTACGGTTTTCATAGCTGCCATTGGAGCACTCCTCCGATGGTGGTTAGGGCCTGTCGGCTGCTCTAACAGTCGGCAGGCTCGCGTCATTATTATCTCATTTTATATCAAGCAGATGCGCAAGATTCGCACGCGCTCGAACGATGCGGAAACCCGGACGAAGACCATAATAATGCACTGCGTAGCTAGTCGATTCTTTCGCTGGCAGCTAGGGTACGACTCAGAGCGGTCGTGGGTGCGCCACGATTTTTGTCAAAGTTGGAAGTGATAACGAACGGCATCTCTGCAGGATCGACGCCTAACTCCAAGCCTCTCTCAATGGCCAACTTTAGACATCCAAAATCTTCAGCGAGACGCTTTCGCAAATAGTTTTCTGCTTTGTTTCGTCTGAGAGTCCTTGGTAGTTTCTTGATCTCTTGCCGATACAACTCCACGATTGAAAGCCCACGGTAGCGGTCACGCGAATTCCAGATCGACTCGATTTTCTGGAACACCTGAAAGTCAAATTTAGGCCACACACCGCACTTTATTTTCGAACACCGATCATAGGAAACCCGAGCCGTCAGATACGGGAGGCCCGCCATGGCGTTAGCCAGTTTTAGTGGGTTGCGAGCACATCGGCGTTCTACCAGAATTCGAACAAGCTCTTCCTGAGCGAAGCTCGCTTCTTGTTCAGTCAACTGTTTCTGAAGAGTTTGTTCCAATTCCTCTCCCGAACGTAGCTCCTTCCGGGCGGTTAGCAGTGTTGACTGACGTTTCAGAAGCTCACCGCGAACTTTCCACAGCTGTTCCGGCTGCGCCTGCATCACCGCTGTTTCAGCCTCGCAATACATCCTCACCGGATCATTGCAATTGGCTTGGGCCTCGTATCTGCGCTTCACCGCCTTTCCCAAAGACTTTCTACTTCGTCGCACCTCCTTGCCCGTTGTCGCCAATGGAGTGGTTTTCAGAAACAACGCAACCAAGTGTTCGTTGTTTTTCCCCCGCAACGGTTCAAAAGCTCGCCGGAGCTCCTCGCGTGAGTTAGCGTGACACAGTTGCCATCCGATCTCAGCCCACCAGACAGAAAGAAGATGTACGAGATCGTTGCGGATGCCTGCTAGAGTGTCGTCGTCTGAGGTTGGACGACCGGGCGGACGGCGGGAGCTTTGTGGAAAGTAGTTGGAGATTATGCTAGCCATCGTTCCCCTCGGTCGCCCCCAAATTTACTCTCCTTGTGCAAGAATTTCGTCACCCAGCCTCGATGATAGCCTTAGCATAGTTAACAACTTACGAAACTACCACCAGGAAACTATTTATCCAAAATAGCTCATTGCCAGAAAACCTCCCCTCCGTCCTCTATGCTTCGCCAGGAAATAGATAACAGCCTTTTCCATCAGTCACTTGGCGTCGCTTGTTGGTCTCCATATTGCAAATCTCCCAAGTGGAGGAAACATGAAACGCAAACGGAGTGGACAGCCCAAACGAGCCGGAAATCGTGCACCTCGGAGTATCGAAGATTTCTTCGCGATGTCTGAGCGCGCCCAAGACACGTGGACTCGCGCGACTCACGTCGTAGCGAAAATGAGGTCAGATAACGCCTCTCTACCCGAGGCAGCACGAGAGTATGGGATTAATCCACGCACCGTAGCCCGCTTGGTCCGGCCTGCGCTGAAGAAAGGCGCGAATGGGCGCTATGCAGCCCGAGCAAAGGATTCTCTTTTGCGCGTACTTGTAATTCCCACGACCGACGGCTTACGGGAAATCGGACTTCGTGACTCGCGGCAAGCAAGTCAGCTGGGGGAATACTGGGCTGCGGTGCAGAAGCATCTCGAAACAGGAGATGGGTCGGCACTTCGAAAAATTCGCCGTAAAACGATTAATGACGCGAGCGGCAAACGATTCCGACTTCTCAAAGATGCCAGTGAGTTGGAGCGTCTCGGTTCTGCCGGTGTTCTGTCGTTCGAATCGATGTATGCGAAGGCTGCATGAATGCCGCAGAAACTTCCACAACGCGATCCCATCGCCGCATACACGCGCGAGGCGAATGCCGCTCGGATCGTCGGGCAGCGGCAATGTGCGTGCGGTGAGGCGCGCCTGTGGGCACTGTTACCCAACAGCGATCCCGCCATCTGTGCGGAGTGCCAACGTAGGAATGAAGGGAAGTCGATCTATGATGATCATCACCCTGCTGGAAAAGCAAATGACCCGACGACCGTACCAACACCAGTTAATGACCATCGCGCCGTGCTGAATGTTGCTCAGTACGATTGGCCGAAGCAGACCCGCGAGAATCCGCTGGGCAGTCCACTCCTGGCGCATGCGGCGCGTTCTCGCGGATACCTCGATACTCAGGCCTATCTCGCCGACAAGCTTCTAGTTCCGGATGCTGAATTCTGTGAAACTTTGGATACTTTCCTTACCGAGAGATTCGGGCCACACTGGTGGGTCAACACGCCACTAGAGCGTTTTGCGCCAAAGCGCTAATACCATGCCAGAAGGACCCCAATCACTCCGAATTGCTGTTCGTGTCTATCCGCAAGGGAAGGATGCTCCGGCAAAAACTCGTTCGCGGAAATCATGGCAATGTCCGGACGCGACGCTCGTATTCGACACTGAGACTCGCACAGACGCAACCCAGAGCATGACCTTTGGGAGCTACCGTTTCGTCCTGGCCGGACGCTGTTTGGAAGAGGGTCTGTTCTACGGTGATGACTTGCCACAGCCAGACCTGCAAGTTCTTCAAGCGTACGTCGCGAAACATGGTGCGCAGACGGCAAACGGAGGAGTTCGACAGTTATACCTGCTGACACGTCGGCAGTTCCTCGCAAAGTTCTATCAGGCTGTCTACAAGGGTCGCTGCCTCCTCGTCGGTTTCAATCTCCCTTTCGACCTGTCTCGGATTGCCTACGATGTCACGGACGCTCGGGGGCGGTTCGCTGGCGGCTTTTCTCTTGGCTTGTGGTCGTACTTCGACAAGTCGGGCAACGAGTGTGCAAACCAGTACAGGCCCAGAATTGGAATCAAACACATCGACAGCAAACGTGCGCTGAAAGGTTTTACAGGTCGGAACGATCCCGATAAAACGGATCTGATTCCTGAAGAATCTACGAACGGGAAACCCGAAAAGGGCTACAAGTTTCGCGGTCACTTCCTCGACCTCCGAACACTCGCTTTTGCGCTTACTGACAGAGGGTACTCCTTGGAAACAGCATGCGAAGCGTTTGGCGTTGAACATGGGAAGCAGAGTGTGTCTCGCCACGGAATCGTCACCGAGGAATACATCGACTACAACAGGCGCGATGTGCTGGCGACGCGGGAGCTAGCGGTCAAGTTGCTTGAGGAATATGACAAGCATCCGATAACACTCCAGGCCACGAAGGCATATTCCCCGGCATCCATCGGTAAGGCGTATCTGCACGCGATGGGAATTAAGCCAGTCCTAGTGCGACAGCCAGAGTTTCCCAAAGAATACCTGGGGTACGCTGAATCAGCATTTTTTGGAGGTCGCACCAGCGCGCATATTCGAAAAGTGCCAGTTCCCATTGTCTACACCGATTTTCTTTCTATGTATCCCACTGTTAACAGCCTCATGGGCTTGTGGCAATTCGTCATAGCCGAGGAAATCCGGGTCGTTGAGCATTGCGGCGCAGAGATTCAAGCCCTCCTTAGCTGGGTGAGCGCAGACAATCTCTTCAAGCCTGAAACCTGGAAGCATCTAACTGGGTTCGTCAAGATAATCCCAGATGGCGACATCTTGCCGACTCGGGGGAAGTACAGCGTTGAAACCAATGACTGGCAAGTCGCAGTGAATCATCTCTATGGCAGTTTGGATAACCCGAGTCATGCGCTTTGGTTCTCAATACCGGACGTAGTCGTATCCGTCCTTCTGACTGGCCGTATTCCCAAAATTATCGATGCGTTTCGGATAGAAGCCATCGGCACACTCTCAGAGCTGGAACTGACGAAGCTCCGTGGAGCAATCGAGATTGATCCCAGACGCCAAGATTTCTTTAAGGTCGTTATCGAAGAACGTAAGGGGTTGCGATCCCGCTCGGACCTTTCCGAAGTCGAAAAGGAACGGCTCGACAAGGCATTAAAAGTTCTGGCCAATGCCGCGAGTTACGGCATTTACGCTGAGATGAATCGTCAAGAAGCAGACGGTCCGGTTAAGGTGACTTGTTACGGTATTGATGGCGATCCTTTCACTTGCCGGGTTGCGCATCCCGATGTGCCGGGTGAATATTGCTTTCCACCACTCGCATCGCTCATCACGGGGGCCGCGCGCCTCATGTTGGCTTTACTGGAACATTCCGTCGTAAAACTTGGCGGGACGTACGCGATGGAAGACACGGACTCGATGGCGATTGGTGCCACCGAGCACGGAGGATTGGTTCCCTGTCCCGGAGGTTCGCTTCGAATGCAGGACGGGCGCGCGGCGATTCGGGCGCTGTCCTGGCAAGAGGTCAGAACAATATCCGAACGGTTTGCGGCATTGAACCCTTACGAGCGCGATGCCGTGCCGGGCTCGATCCTTAAGATCGAAGACGACAATTTCATTTCCCAGACCGGCATTCAGCGCCAGCTCTACTGTTTTGCGATTTCGGCAAAGCGATATGTGCCCTTCTTACCAGATGCCGATGGGAATCCGGTTCTACTTCGGAAGGGAATAAATAACAAATCAGACCGTTGGTCCCAGCATGGCCTGGGACATCTCCTGAATCCCACTGATCCGGAAAGTGAGGATCGCAAATGGACCGCCACGGTGTGGGTCGATATGGTGCGTCGCGTTCTCGGTCTACCTACTCAACCTCGAAGCTTTGAGAATTCACCAGCCGTAGGGCGAGTAACCGTTAGCAGTCCCGGCATCTGGCGACCACTGGCAGACTTCAACGCAGGGAAAAACTACTGCAACCAGCTCAAACCGTTCAACTTTCTGTTGACGTGTCATGTCAAACAGTTTGGCTATCCTCTAGGCGCAGACCCTGAACGCTTCCACCTTATTGCGCCGTACACCTCGATCCCAAAACAGTGGCTTGAGATGCTTTGGATCGACCAGTATTCAGGCAAACGCTATCGCATCACCACGGCCGGACATCACGGCACCCGAGGGACAGCGCGCGTAAAGACTTACGGCGACGTGATCCGGGAATACGAATTCCATCCGGAATCCAAGTGCGCAGACGCAACCGGCGAGCCTTGCAACAAGCAGACTATTGGTCTGCTGCAACGTCGGCATGTTCGAATCGAGCAGATCAAGTACATCGGGAAGGAATCTAACAGTCTGGAAAGCGTCGAATCCGGCTTGGCCCATTCTGAGCAGAACGTCTACACAGAATATCCGGACCCAAGACGTGACGAATGGGAAACCAAAACGCGACCCTTGCTGAGGCAAGTTGCCCTGTCCGTCTTACAAAGGGAGACAGGCCTATCCCGCAGGATGTTGGTAGATGCAAGAACTGGGCGGCGAAGACCTCATGACAGGAATCAGAAATTGCTTGAGGCATTGGTGTCGCGTTTGACGACCTGAACGCTTCGTCTTACTTATCTTCCAAAGCGGAAATGATCTTGTCCGTCAGTTGCTCTACTCCCGCGTGGGAGGAAACTGCGAGTTTGTCAGCCAACATCGGCGAGAATTCTAGTACTTCCTCAAAATTCACTCTGTGCCAAACAGGAAGTATGACCTTGTTTCCCTTTACCTCCCGTGTCGCGAGTCCGTTTAATTCCTGTACGGGCCAGTGTTTCGCGAAGAAGCTCTTGCTCAGCACCACGACACCAAAACGAGAATTTGCCAGACCATAGTCGATAGATGCTCTTAAGCTGTCCCCTAATTTAAGCGAAAATTCGTCATACCAAACCGAAACCCCTGCCTGCCTAAGTGCTATCGCGAGTGGGCGGACCAATTCGTCCTTGTCTTCGCTGCTATGCGAGATGAAAACATCCCACTTCTTAGGACTGCTGGTGCTTCTGTCTAGATTTGTCGTTCGGGGACGCGATTCGTCTTCTGCCCCCGTCGCTGTCTGCCGCACAGGGAGTCCGATAGCTGCAACCATATCGGAAGCGGCACTTAGTTGCTGCAGTCGTTGTCCGATCAAGCTTTGTACTTGTTGACCAATATTGCCGTTGAACTGCGAGATCGAGGATTCCAACCAGCCCAAGTGCTGCTTTATGTCTGAAATTGCGCTCTGATATTCGGACTTCACGGCTGAGGCGTTGTTATCTGTTCTCACATAAATGAGATGAATCTCATTGGCATGCACGATGCCTCTTGGTGGATTCATGTGGAAAGTCGAGGGTCGTACCTGAAACATATTGGCATCTCCCTTGAATGGGACTCTCACTGTAATCTCCGTGCCTTTGATGTAAAAGGGATTACTCCTATCAAAAATTATCCTCATCGGGTCGCGGCTCACATCCACATCCATTTCCCGATATGACATGTATGCCTTATCCTCTTCGAGCACTGGAACTTCCAACTTGTACTTTGCCGCGAAGTCATGGACCAGTTGTTCTTCGGGCATGTCCCGAAAAACACTTGAGTCCAGTCGACTAACGTCTGCTTTCAGCATCTGCTTCTGATGTTCTAAGACGTCGAAAATATTCGCGCGTGAAAAAAGATACGAGATCACGGATTCGTTCTCCTCAAGAATTGGGTCTAGGCGAAATCGTCTTCATGGGGGTTAAGAATTGTGACAACCATGTCTGGGATCTCCGCTTGATTAAGATCTAAGAAACGCTCAATGAGACTGAGCGACCTATCGTCTGCCGGTTCCGTTTGAGATGAAGACCGAGAAATAGCGTGAACCCATGTTTGAGGTCGATACCGCACCAACGAACTAAGCAGGAATAAACCCATGTATTGAATTGAGAATTCGGAAATATACAAATTCGCGATGGGAGATACCGCATAAATTGGCCCTCCCAGCCACCCCCCTGCCAGCGAATAGAAACCGTTCTCAAGTGCAAATCGCGAGTTCGTGTCACCTGGCACCGGTAATTCCTGGAACGTTCCATTCTGATATCCCAGATAGGCATCGGAAAACTCGTCAATGTTGTTTTTGTGCATGTTTCGAAAGTAGATGATCGAATTGCCCCAACCATGTTGAGCGGCCTGCAATCTCCAGATGTTCAAGAAGGGAAATCGAGAGCGCCATCTGTCAACGATCAGCTTAAGAGTATCCCGATCAGAGAACAGTTGTGGGTCACCAATCCGAATCTGAAAACCCTGATCGTCTTGGTAAGGGGTCTCCAGATTGATGATGCCCGTTCGCGCCTCCTCGCCGAAAGTCAGTTGGAATAATGATTCCAATCGAGGAATGCGACTAAGAATATCGGTCAGCGATAGTTCCACGCTGCTGAGTGGGGCGGAAGTGCTAGAAGGCAGAGCAACGGTACGCCATCTCGTCGCGTTATCGATGTAGCAGAGGCGCGAGAAGGGGGCTACGACATCATTGAACTCTTGAAATGTTCCAACTTTATCGATCCTCAATCGAAGATCGGCAATGCGCGAATTTCCGGCCGATATATCTGTCAATCCATGCGAGGGGCGTAGTGTCGCAAGGGTGCTGAGCCTACTTGCCACGACTAATGCTTTCGCGAAGTTTACGATGCCATAGAACTGTTGAAGAGGTCGGATTTCTAGGGGCGAAGACGCGGCGGCCTGATAAAACAGTCGCCCTTGCAGCAGGCATGATGCAATCTCCCGCGCGATTGAAGTGGAGGGCTCTCGACCAAAACGCATTTTCACAAGCGGTTTGAGATTTTCGGCGCTCTCTAGGAATTTGCACCTGTGCCAGTCGACCTCGGCCATAGAAGGGAGTATACCGCTCGGATATCTCAATGCATGCTATCGCGATGGTCACGCAACCGCATTTACACACACTTTCCATCGGCGTGCACTCCGCGGGGGGCTTCTTGCAGAACGCTCGAACGAGCGCCGGGTGGTTTTGCCACTTGCAGAATGGTACATCGCACCGAGGGGGCCCCATCGAGCGCGCGGGCGGGCGGGCCTAAAGTCAACCCCAGGGCGGGGCCTGTGGTGGGGG
>CALFMO010000013.1 GCA_937879855.1 uncultured Acidobacteriaceae bacterium
GGTCTATTACTGCAATCATATCCGCGGCATTTTCCGTGATCAGTTGAAAGATTTGTTCGCGCTCGGCCAATTGGCGGCGTATTCGCTGCAATTGCCGTCGTTGATAGATCGTGTAAATGTCGAATAACAGAACCAAAGCGGCCAATCCGCGAACCCACTCTTTGAGATTCAGGGAATAAGTGTCGTCCGGCGAGTGGAAAACCGGGAGGCTGAGAGAAAGGATGCCGAATGTTAGGACTAAGGTGACGGCTACAGCGGAGCCCCAAAGCCACCATTCCCGCCCCTCGACTTGGCGCATGTGGACGGCCGAAATCTTTATTTTACTCCGAGAGTATCTACTCACAGCAAAGGCCGCCAATCCACTCGTCGACACTTGACAACATTATGACATTCAAATTCTAGATGAGGAAAAATGAAGTGAAAGTTACCAAAGTGCGAACAAACTGACGCGGACTCGGACGTCCACCTCTATGATGGCAATAAGTCAGGGATTAAACCCTCATGACTTTGATACATGCACGGCTCAAGCTCGCATGTTTGCAAGGATATTGAAGAGAAAGCATTTGCAAAACATAAAGGGCATAATCGCATCGAATGTGCAACTTGACAGGAAGGTCGTAGTTTCGCTCCGAACTTCGATGCTAGCCAGAAGCAATAGTCTGTAAGCGTTCCTAGAACGATCCATTCGAAGGCTCGATTTGAGTTGTACAAGGCTCAAGTGAACAAAAATACCCTGGCGCAATCAAGAAGAGCGGAGACTCGCTGTTTTCGTGCGCGCCTAGAACCGATCTCACAAATGCCTCAGCAAGATCAGACCGCAGCCTAAGTACAGCAGTCCAAGAAAGTTTTCAGCGTAGCGTTCATAACGAACAACCAGCCTGCGGAAATTTTGCAACCACGCAAACAGTCGCTCAATTTTCCAGCGTCGGTGATACCGTCGCAGGCGACGTAGGTCCTGGGTCGTATTCTTCCGATTCATGCGGTGTGGGGCGATCAGTTCAATTCCGTAACGGCGAAGCTCGCTATCCAATTTGTAGGAGTCATAAGCATTGTCGCCTACTAGATTTTGGGGCGCATCCGAGATGACCATCTGCACAAGCGTGTTGGTCGCCAACTTCACCTCGTGAGGAGTCGTGCTCTCGACACAGACGGCGACGCGGAGACCATGCCGGTCTGATACAGCCATGATTTTCGACCCTTTACCTCGTTTTGCCTTTCCGATCTTGGAGCCCCTTCTTTCGCCGGAGCAAAGCTCGCGTCGATGAAGGCCTCTTCCACGTCGATCACGCCGCGGATTTTGAGGTCTGCCGCAAGTGCCTACCGAATTCCTCTCATCACTCCGGACTGGACCCATTGCTGGAATCGGCGATGGCGGGTCTGGTACGACGGATATCCATCCGGAAGTTCAGCCCAGGGAGCACCCGTGCGTAAAACCCATAAGACACGGTTCAGAACTGCCCGCCGCTCCTTCCAGAGGCGACCCCGGCCGTCATGTCGCCTGGCGAGCTCTGGGATTAGGGAGTCAAGGATGTTCCACTGTTGGTCTGTCAGGTCACGTGTATGGCGCATTCCTGGGTTGATGCCTGGTAGCAGTCCAGCACAGCGCCTTTTCGGCGACGATTCGTAGAACTATTTTCGGATTGCCCACCGTCCTACCAGAACTTACCAGAAGCCCGTTT
>CALFMO010000014.1 GCA_937879855.1 uncultured Acidobacteriaceae bacterium
ACATCGAAAAGCGCAACATGGTCTCGCCCATCTCCATGCTCGGCGATCTCATTCCAGTGATGTCTGGCGTGGCCCTGGGCGCTCGTCTGCAGGGACGCAACATTGCCGTCATGACTTACATCGGCGACGGTGGCCAATCCACCGGCGTCACCTATGAAGGCATCAACTTCGCCGCAGTGCAGAATCTGGGCCTCGTGCTCTTCGTCGAAAGCAATCTCTGGGCTTACTCGACGCCGTCAGAGATGCAATACCGCTGCCATGACCTTGCCGAACGTGCCATCGGATACGGCATCCCAGGCGTGATCGTCGACGGCACCGACGCTTGCCAGGTATATGACGCAGCACACGAGGCCGTCGAACGCGCCCACCGCGGCGAAGGCCCCACGCTGATCGAAGCTAAAATGATGCGCATGAAGGGCCACGCCATTCACGACGCGGCGGCGTACGTGCCAAAACAAATGATGGAGTATTGGAAAAAGCGCGATCCGATTGCGCGCTTCGAGAATTACCTGGTGCAAGAGAAAAAGTGGCTGACGCCGAAAGAGAATGAAGTCCTGATCGCAGAAGTTGAAAAAGTAATCGAAGCAGAACGAGAGATCGCCGTGAATTCGCCGATGCCCACGCCAGAATCAGCCGAAGGCGGCGTCTTCTGTGAACATGGCTGCCATGAAATCAAGCCGAAGTACGGGGTGCCGAAAGTGAAGAAGGGCACCGGCGGCTACAAAGAAACCGAAGCTGCCGTGCACCTGAAATGAAATCCGTGCAGATCTGTGAAAATCCGTGGCCAGCAGTTTTCTTATGAAACGTGGATACTCCGAAACCTGATCCTATGCAACTCACTTACCTCGAAGCCATCCGCCAGGGAATCTGGGAAGAAATGGAGCGCGATCCAACTGTCTTCTGCCTCGGTGAAGATATCGGCATTTACGGCGGCGCGTTCAAAGTGACCGACGGATTCATCGATCGCTTCGGCCCCGAGCGCGTCATCGACACGCCCATCGCGGAGTCCGCCATTGTGGGCGCGGCCTTCGGAGCCTCGCTCACCGGCATGCGTCCCGTCGCTGAATTCCAGTTCATGGATTTCATTGGCTGCGCCTTCAACCAGATTTCCAACATGGTCGCAAAGACGCACTACTTGTGGGGCGCGCCCGCTCCGCTCGTGCTGCGCGGGCCCAGCGGCGGATATGTCCACGGCGGTCCCTTTCACTCGCAGAATCCCGAGATGTGGTTTGTCCACAATCCCGGCCTCAAAGTGATCTGCCCCGCCACCCCCTATGACGCCAAAGGTCTGATCAAAGCCGCCATCCGCGATAACAATCCGTGCATTTTCTTCGAGCACAAATATCTTTATCGCCGCATCAAAGAGGAAGTGCCCGCGGACGATTATGTCGTGCCCATCGGCAAGGCGCGGATCGCGCGCGAAGGCCGTGATCTGAGCATCATCACTTATGCTGCGATGGTCCACACCGCGCTCGAGGCCGCCGAGATTCTAAGCAAAGAAGGAATCGACCTCGAAATCCTCGACCTGCGCACCGTCTCGCCGCTCGACCGCGCGGCCATCGCCGAGACCGTCAAAAAGACCAACAAAGTTATCCTCCTGCACGAGCACTCGCGCACCGGAGGCTTGGCCGGAGAAATCGCCGCCATCATCAACGAAGAAGCATTCGACGATCTCGATGGCCCCATCGTCCGCATCGCTGGACTAGACTCCGCCATCCCTTTCTCTCCGCCACAAGAGCATCATTACCTGCCCAAGGTTGAAGACGTAGTCCGAGAAGCGCGTCGCCTGAAAGCGTATTGATTCACGTAGCGGCGGACGCATTCGTCCGCCGCCTAGGTTCTTGTGGGGACAGCCGCCATCGGCTGTCCGGTCGAGCAAAGCTCGACTTGCCCTTTAAAAGAACTCCTGGCTGCCCGGCTGCGAATCGGTAGCTGCCCTAGCGTCCGACCCTGTCCATCTGCCACAATAACTCCGGAGGACTCATGGGAAAATTCGCCCTCGGTGTAATCGTCACGCTGCTGGTAATCATTCTCGGCGGACTCGGCTTCGCCATGCTCGGTTTTTTCCCCACCGCTGCTAACGTCGAGCCTCCACACATCGAACGGCGCTTGGCCATGGGAGCCGTCGATGCCTCCATGGAGCGCCACGCGCCGCGCATCACCAACCCGCTCACACCTACCGATCCCAATCTCGAAGATGGCATGAAGCTCTACACCATGAACTGCGCTCTCTGCCACGGAGGTCTCGACCGAAAGCCTTCCCAGTTGGCCAATTCGTTTTATCCGCCGCCTCCAAACCTCGTCTCCGACCCGCCCGACGATCCCGAATGGCACATTTTCTATACGATCCGCACCGGCGTGCGCTACACCGGTATGCCCGCCTGGGACAAGACTCTCAGCCAACCGGACATGTGGAAGATCACCATGCTGCTCTCTCACCTCGATAAACTTCCGCCGGCCGTGCAGGAATACTGGAAGACGAATTTCAACGTCGAGCCTGCGGTCGAAAAAAAAGAGCCAATGAAGGAACGCGATCACGACCACCATTAATTCGCGACGCTACCGGCAACTTTGCCAGCCATTCAAGCATTCACCGCCAAACGCTATAATATTTGTTTGCGTCCGGACTCCGGTCGTACCCTGTGGGCCCGCGCGTGGAAGGGAACAATGCCAACTGACATCATCATGCCCCAGATGGGCGAGTCCATTGTTGAGGGCACTATTACCAAGTGGTTGAAGAAGCCTGGCGATAAGGTTCAGCGCGACGAGCCGCTTTTCGAAATTTCCACCGACAAGGTCGACGCCGAGATCCCCGCGCCTGCGTCCGGCGTCTTACAGGAAATCAAAGTCACCGAAGGAACCACTGTCGGCGTGAACACAATCGTGGGGACCATCGCCGTCGATGGAGAGGCCGCTTCCGCACCCAGCAAGCCCGCCGCTGCGGCCCCCGCGGCTGAGAAGCCCGCCAAGGCTGAAGCGAAGACGGAAGAAAAGAAATCATCGCCGGCTCCAGCACCAGCTCCAGCTGCTCAAGAAGAGGAAGAAGAAGCTCGCTCCTCGCCGCTGGTCCGCAAGATCGCGCGCGAGCATGGCGTCAGTCTCTCGCAAGTTTCCGGCACCGGACTCGGTGGCCGCATCACCAAGCAAGACATCCTGCAGTTCATCGAGAGCCAGGGATCACAGCCCTCCCACGTAGGGACGGACGCATTCGTCCGTCCCGCCGAGCGCAGCGAGGCGACTTCCGCACTTGCACCCAGTTCGCCTGCGCCACGCCCGCCAGCTCCCGCACCCTACCCCGGCGATCTCGTCCCCATGACGAACATGCGCAAGCTGATCGCCAAACACATGATCGAGTCGCGACGCACCAGCGCTCACGTCCACTGCATGTACGAAGTCGACTTCACCCGCGTCGTCAACCTTCGCAACAAGCAGAAGGCCGGTTTCGAGCAGCGCCATGGCGCTCGCCTCACCTTCATGCCGTTCTTCGTGCGCGCCGCTGTCATGGCCCTGCAACAGTGGCCCATCGTCAACGCCTCAATCGAAGGCGAGAGCATTCGCTACCATCGCCAAATTAACATGGGCATTGCCGTCGCTCTCGATTGGGGATTGATCGTTCCCGTCCTGAAGAACGCCGGAGACTTGAATTTCCTCGGTCTGCAGCGCGGCATCTCCGATCTCGGCGAGCGTGCCCGCACCAAGAAGCTCAAGCCAGAGGACGTCGAGGGCTCCACCTTTACTGTCACCAATCCCGGCCAGTTCGGTGCGGTCTTCGGTCTGCCCATCATCAACCAGCCGAACTCCGCCATCATGGGCGTCGGCGGCATCACCAAGCAACCGCTGGTAATTACCGACAGGGATGGAACCGATTCGATTGCGATTCGCTCTGTCGTGCATTTGACGCTCGGCTACGATCACCGCCTCATCGACGGCGCCATCGCCGACCAGTTCATGGCCCAGGTGAAAAAGAATCTCGAAACCTGGAGCGAAGAGGTCGGATGACCTCACAGAAGCGTGCCTCTCTGCTCCCCTGCGTCCTCTGCGGTAACTGGGGGCTGACTACTGCTGGAGAGGTATCACTGGAGCTTGCGTCGTTCCCTTAGCCCAGGTGGAAGCGTTCAGGCACTCGACAGTCCCATCAATAATTTTTGAAATGCCATCCCTAAATTTGTTTGGGTCGACAATCTCCCGTGCCGCTACCGCATCTACGGTGGCCAGTGCATTTTCCAGAAAAGACATTGCTGCGTCCTTCTTCTCCGACCCAGACTTGCTGGCGAAAAGTTCTTCCACGTTGTAGAACTTAATGCTGGCCGGACTGCTCGCGTTGATGTAGATCCCCAACGGAGTGGTTCCATAGGGCACCATCCCATCCACTTCCATGTTGGCAAAAACCAGATTGTCCGACGCTGACCAGACCAACACGCCTTGCTGGTCGAAGTTCTGTAGCCTGAGATGCTGGAATGTAAGCCACTTCTTGCTGCTGATGTTAATCAGTTGGTAGCCGGCCGCAACCGTCAGTATCGGAGTGACTGTCGTTCCATAAAACACAGCCGGCGCATTCGTGGCGGACGAGTCGTACACGTAGACGTATCCGCCGTAAGAACAGAAGTCTCGCGCGCTCGCGATCACTCCCGCCGTCAGGCAACTCGACGAGACCGGAGCCTTGTACTGTCCCCACAAACTTCCAAACTCCATATTCAATACAGTCGCCGACGCAGGCACCGCGGGTAACTGCGCGGACCAAACGTTCCCGGAGTTATAAGTCCAGGTCAGAGGCGGAGCGGCACCTGTTATTACCGGCGCCGCTCCCACTCCATACGCATCGAACGAGATCGGATTCCCGCTCGTGCCCGATGACGGTGGTATCAACGGCTCGCTCCACGTCCCGCCGCGCTGCAAAAAAATCGTGTCCCCCGGCGAGAACGAATGCGCGTTCACATCAGCCAGGGTCAGCCACGCAGTCGCCGCAGAGGTCCCGTTGTTAGCGTCGCTCCCCGTCGGGCTGACGTAATAACTCGTCGCCGCAACGCATTGCGTAGCGACCAAAAGCATCAGAAAAAGTCTTCGCATGTTAGTTGATCACCAGCGCCGGAAGCGTGTTGCTGGTCGGCCAATCGCTGGGGCAGGTAACCGAAGCATCCAGTGTCCCGCCCGCCGTCACGTTCAAATTTCCTTTTCCCCCGACGAACATCATGCCGCCAATGTCGGACGTAATCGTCGCTTGATTCCCGGACGTGATGTCCGCCGAAGTAATCGCGAGGTAGTAACGGCCGGGCTGCAGAGTCACCGACCCGCCGGTCCACGCCACGTTCACATGCCAACCGGCGGTCATTGAAGTAGTCGCGGCCACCGGCCCGGTGTGCGCCACCAGCGTGCAGGGCCCTCCGGGGTTGCCGGAGTAGATCCCAATGTCATAATTAGAACTGCCGCTATCTGCCGTCACAACGTTGTAAGAGACGGTTGAGGTGGTCTTCTGAAACGGCAGCACCACGCCATACACGCTCGCTTGATTGGCGCTAGAGGAGAACTGCGTGCCCGCCGCCGGAGAACCTCCATGAATCGCCGTGATCCACGGCGTCTTCGTGGTGTCCGGCGGAACCACGGCATGAACCGCCGCCATCGTCGCCAGCTTGGTTGAACTATCCGTCGCCGCCTGCGTTGTTGCCGTTGTCCCATTCGGCAGCGCGGGCGTTCCACTCAAGTTCGCCGCCGTGCCGCTCGTGTTCGCCGCGTTCGCGGGTATGTCTCCCGAAACCAGCCCGGGAAGTTGCGCATGTGGCAATGTTCCAGTCGTCACGTCGCTGGCGCTCACCGTCACATTACTTGCCAGCGCATGTCCATTCACCATAGTCGAGGTAGGAACATATCCTGGTACGGTCGGCGTTCCCGTAAAGCTTGGCGACGCCAGAGGAGCCAGCAGCGCCTCGGCAGCTTGTGCGCGCGTTTTTTCCACCGCCACCCCAGCGTCCGCATAAACCGTAGTCGCAACTTGGCTGGGCGTTCCCGCGTTCGTCGAAATATAAAAATTTCCGTCGTTCGAGACTCCAAGGGAACTATGTCCCGCCGCCGCCGCAACCATCGCCGAAAGCGACGGAATCGACGAAACTAGCCACGGCCCCGCCACCGCGAATTGCCCGTTGATCGTCAGATTCCCCGGCAGCGTCAGATTCGCGCTCGTGTCGAGCGCCAACAAATTTCCTGCCGCCGTTCCCACGGTGTACGACGTTCCCCACCCCGATCCCGTCGAGTTCGCTACTCCCACCGCCGGAAACCCGGCGCTGCTGCACGCGCCCCAAGTTCCGTTTCCCAGCAGGCACGTAGTCGCACTGGGAGTGCCCGTTCCCAGTTGGCTCGCGGGAACGAGTCCTGAAGTCAATCCCGCCTTCGCCGCCAATGCTGCGGTTAAGTCAGTCTGACTCGATAGTGTTCCCGTGATGCTGCCCCACGCGCTCGATCCGCCGCTCCCGCAGCCCGAGCACGAGGTGACGGTCAGAGCTCCGCCCGCAGTCACCTGCGCATTCGTGCTTCCCAGGTTCAGCGTTCCGCCCGTGGCCGAGACGGAAATCGTTGCCGATCCGCTCGTCGACCCTTTCAACGTAAGAGGAAGATGGAAATTCAGAGCTTCGCCATAGAAGTCGGTGATTGCCGAATCATAAAAGTTCGGGAACGCGTAGTTAAATGTGCTCCCCGTGCTCCCGGAGTTGATGGTGGCAGTCGCAATTGCGCCCGACCCGGAATCGGCGATATTGGCAAACAAAAGCCCCTGCGAGATGTTCGACGGATTCACCAGCACCACGTCATAACTCACCGCCGAGGTCACGCGTGGCCAGGCCACAGTCAGATAGTCCGATGCGTCGAGCATCGCTGCCCCCGAACCGCACTGCCTCCCGTTTAAGCTGATCAATCCTCCGCGGTTTCCCGCCGCATCTTTCGGGAACACTTCAACACTCCACTGCGTGCTCCCCGCCGCGCCCGTGTAACTACACGAAATCGACTGCATCGGTATCGGCCACATCCCTTTGAAGGTGATGTTTTCGTTGCCGATGTACATCACGTCACGTCCAATATTTAAAGTCCCGGGAACGTGCGCATCCTCCAGCGATTGCGCGTTAAAGCCGTATCCCGGCAACTCGGCCCCGTACTGGGTGAAGAATCCGTAGCCAATATCCTCGGTACCATAGTTGGCTCCATTGCCCATGCGCATCCGCCCGCCGTTGAAAAAACCATACGTGGCCCCAAAGTTTTTCCCGTTCGGCAGAATGAAACCCGCGTTCCCGCTGGACGTGGCATTGTTCCCGAAGCCAAACTGCGTTCCGATCATCGTCAGGTTGCTGCTCGTCGTCGCGCATAATGGAAACGCGCCCGCCGGAGGCGTATCGATGCCATCGCCAAGAAAAACATACTGCCCGTTGAAGGCATGCGTCAGATCCACTCCGCACAGCCCCGCGGACAGCCCGCCGCCCGCCCACCCTTCGTGGCTGCTGGTAATGGTGACCGGATAGTTGGCGGCGCCACTGGTGGTAATCATCTGCGGACTTTCCGATGTGACTTCTTCGATCAGCGTCGGATCCGATCCCGGCCCCAGCACCACGTCGCCTGCATTGCCAAACGTGTCCATGCCACGCAGCAGCATCCCGCCGTTGTACTGATAAACCCCTCCGCCCGGACACTGCACGATCTGCGTATGCTGAAAATCTTCCATCTTGGCGTTGAAACTGGAACCCAGATAGACTCCGACCGCGCCTGTGGAATTCGCACATCCGATCAGCGAGTTGTAAAAGCGCAAATCCTCGGTGTTCGAATTTGACGTCGGAGCGACGTTGACTCCTGTCCAATTCGCGATGGCTGCATAGGGCGTAATCTGCACGCGCTCAAACAATCCATCCGTGGTCGTGTATCCGCCGCTGCGATCGTTATCCACCACCACGCCGTTGGGAGTCGTGTTACTGCATCCCGCGCCACCGTCCTGGATGTTGACGCCCTTGATCGTCCACCCTCCCGAGCGCTCGATCTTCAACACCGAATCCCGCCCCGCGGGACCGCAATACTCGATCAACGGTTTGCTCGCCAGAATCCCAACCCCCTCGATCTCCCACCCCTCGTTGCCGTAAATCTGCCACTGGTCGCTGGTAAGTTTCAGAATGCAACCCGCAGGAATGATGATGTGCTGCCCTGCGATTCCGTCCTGCACACCGGTGTGCGAATTCAAAATCGCAGTGGGATCGGTCGCCCCCGTGCAGTCAACTCCCCAGTCGCGCACATCGGCAACAGCCTTCGTTTGATAAATACTGGCCTGTCCCACTCCGTTGGAAACCAGCGCCGCTCCGCTCGCCACGCCCGCGGGCCCGCCTCCACCTCCACATGCGCCCCACGTTCCGTTTCCTAACAGGCACGTAGTCGACCCGGCGGCGCCGCTTCCCAATTCGTTCGCCGGCACGAACCCCGAAATCAAATCAGCCTTCGCCGAAAACCCTTGGTCCACGTATTGCTTCGTAGCCGCCTGCATCCCCGACGCTGGATTCGACGGCAGCGTGATTGGACCAGTCATCGTCCCCCCCGTGGTCGGCAAATAGTTTCCCGCTCCCACGTTCGACACCGATTGATCCACATAAGCTTTGTTCGCGACCTGCCCAGTACTCGTCGGCGCCGGGACAGTCGGTGCGGCGGCAAATGTCTTCACTCCGCTGATCGTCTCCGCTCCATTCAAGTGCACCACCGCGCTGTCGTCCGCCTTCGTGGCTAACCCTGAATTCACGTACTGCATGGAAACCGGTTGCCCCGCTGTGCCTGAACCCGGTGTCGTCCGCACCGCCGCCAGGTTCGCCGGAGACGTCGTCGGCACCACCCAGTATTCGGTTCGTACTTCCCCCGGTCCCAACTGGTAGACAACGGTGTAATACACTCCCGCCGGACTCGCGCCCGCGTTCGGCACCAAAGCCACACTCAACGCGCCGTTTGCCCCCAGCGTCACAGTCGTCATGCCTCCAGCCACCGCCGTACTGCTCGCAGTCAAGAACGCCGGCCAGGTGATGATCAGATTGCCCTGCGCCTTGCTGCCATCCGCCAGAAACACGGTGTCGGAGATCGTGGTCGTTGCCGGCCCGCTCTGCGGAACTGGCGCCGCCCCGTTGGCCCTCAGTCCCGGGCCGGAAATCATCATCGCCATCACCAACCAATAAAAAAGCCGCCCGAAAGGGCGGCGGCCCGCGTCAAACATCGTCTCCTCCATCCAACTCCGCACTAGAGCGGACTCCTGTCCGCATTTCCTCGAGCTCATCAGAACGTCTAAAAAGAAAAAGAGCCCGCCAGGGCTCCCGCTTCACGAATCCATCTTCATTCGCCTACCAAACTCCAGCCGCTGTCCGCGAAACTCTAGCCGCGGTTCTCGAAATTCCAGCCGCGGCCCCCAACTCCAGCCGCGAAGCGGCGATAGAATGCAGCCCACGGCGCAAGCCGTGGGTATGCAGCGAAAAATAAAGCCAGCCCGAAGGGGCGAAAGAAACCTACACACCGACTCGGAAGGGCTCACATATTTCCCAAACTACCCCCCGCGCTCTCCCAAAAACTCCTCTACGCTCCGTACATACACATCGGCAAAATCCGCCACCGGTCGCCGCCCTTGAATCAACTCCATCGCATCCTGCAAACTCCACCCCATCGATCCCAAAATTGCCAACGTCATCATCGGCGCCCGGTGTACCCCCGCTGCGCAATGGACGAATAACTTCCCATCTGCGCCATCCAGCGCCAACTCTGCAAAGTCCACGCCTCGCCGAAACAACCACGCCGGCTTTGCCTCGAAATCGTCATCCGTCGGATTCCACAACACCTCAACCCCGTGCGCCTTCCCCAACGGCGTGTCATCGAATTCAATCTGCATGTCGATGATGTGCGTGATCCCCGCCTGCGCCACCCTCGCCATGTTTTCCGATGTCCAGATCCCGCCTCCGACCGCGATCCGGTCGGTCACCCATGTAATATCCATCCCCGTCCTATATGACTTTCTTCCATATGTCTTCTTCGCAGTTCTGACCCGGGTGCCCCACCCTTGTCGCGAATTTTGCGACAGGGTGGGGATTTTGACTCCGGTATTAACCCGACTGCCCCATCTTTCGCGTCCTTTGCGAAGGGTGGGGATTTTAACTTGTGTATCCTGTCCATCGCCTTCCCCGCGAACGCCAGTTGGCCCGACCCAAACCGCTACCCGATTATTTCGTTCCACTGCCCCGCCTCATTTTACGGTATCGCTCACACCAACGCAGTGACGCACTTACTTTCCTCGCCATCCGCCTCAAAACCTTCCGGCTGCCCCTGCGACTTATTCGCTTCTTTCGCCCCAGTTCCCGAACTCACCGGTTCGTCCTCTTCATCGCGTCCTACCGGCTTATCCGGAATGTTCAACCGGTCCAGCAAAGTTTTCGCCAGGCTCTCTTCGTCGGTTGTTGCTTCGCTTCCGTCGGTCGACGCGGGATAAATCGCCGCCACCTCAAACAAGAACTTCGCCGGCGCCAGTTGCCCGGTCATCGCCTGTTCCATTACCGCCTTAGTTATCTTCTTGGCTCCAGACTTGACGATCTTGGCAATGTCTTTCCGCACCTCTGCGCAGTTCGCCGGCGTCTTTGCCTTCTTCGTCCTTGTTCTCTTCTTAGTCTCCTTCTTTGCTGCTGCCTTACTCTTCGCCTTTTTTTTAATCATGGCCCATACTCGATTCCGTTGAATTATGAAAATGTCACCACAAAAACGAAGGGCGCGCTCGAAAGCGCGCCCTCCTCAATAACTTTTTCTTTTTTCTAACTCTATATTTCAAGCATATCAAATCACACAGGGTAAAGTGGACAATTTTCAAACTTTATATTCTCCATCTTCACAATCACTTGAAGGGAATTGATCGTTTTCCCCCTCTTGACAAGAATTTCTTCCGCTCGAGTCGAGTCGCTCCATAAGTCCGACCTCGAGCAGAATCTCGATCAACATGTCCAGGACTACGGGCATATATCGCCGCACGGTCTTTTCGTTGCAGTGCAACAGCTTCGCCGTCGCCCACCGATCATGCTCCTGCAGGATGTGCCGCGCAATCAGCTGCCGCGAAAATTCGTCCAGCCGTTCCAGGCACTTCTCCATGTCATGCACGAAGATAACTCGATCCTCAAACGTGCTCACCGTGTACGAGGTCACCTTCGCCCGAAAGAACTCCCGCCCCAGCAGCGACGGCAGCCGCCCCGTTTCGATTGAGTAACGCATGTAGCGCCGCAGCATCGCCACCACCCGCCCCCGGTACGTTCGCCGTTCCCGTTCGCGATCCTCCGCCGCCCGCTGCCGCTGCTCAAACGAATCCAGTTCCGCTGTCTCGTGAGTCGCCTCCCCCGCTTTTCCAAAATGACGGTTTTCTCGAACTTCATAAGTAAATACCTGAACCGACGAACCTTCCGCCGGTTGTTCCTCCACATCTCGCTTCCGCCGCGGAAAGCCAACGCTCGCCCCGCTGCTCGGATGCTCCGCCGCCGCTGCCATCGATGCAATCATTTCGCTCACGCCGCACCCCCCGCCGCATCTAAGTCGTGCACATCTTCAACCTCGATTTCAAACTCGAAGTCGTCGACGACCGTGTGTGTACGAACCGGCAGCATCGGTGGTCTTATCCGCTTCTTCGCCGGCTTGGGCAAGTCTGCTACGTGAGCTTCGCACTTCTTGCAGTAAACTCCCGCCCCACACTCCCGCACCCACAAGCTCCCGCAGTGTTCGCAGTACTTCAATTCCACGCCAACTTCGTTATCTCGTTTTCCTTTACGATCAGTTCTCATTAGTCCTCCAAACGATGTTGAACCAGATGTTCCGCCGGAAGCCGGAAGCTGAAGGCCGGAAGCCCAAAGACAAAAAGCCCTGCGCCGATCCCCGCTCATGGCGGGAACCGAACGCAGGGCTCGTTTCTCTTACGATGACCTGCTTAGGTTATTTAGTTTTCAGTGCTGTAATAGGATCCGCGTCGCTGCGTAATCAAATGAGATTTGGCCAACTCTCTTTTGGCTTTAAAGTTTTTGTGCGCTCTCCTCGTCCCCGCCCCCACCGTGTCGTTGATGAAAGTAGCCTTCCTCGTAGCCCGACTTGAGCACGCGCCCGTTTTGCATCACTACGCTCACTTTTCCCGTGAAGTGCAGCGACATCAGCAGGTGTTCCATGGATGCCGATAGCACTTCGGCCGACTTTACCTTCCTGCGAAATTCGCTGAAGGTCCTCTCCTCATTCGAGTTATCCGGGTGACTCGTCATTGCTTTCTACCATAGAGCATATGGGCCTCTAGGATGCGGCGATCCTATAACTTCTTAATTTTTACAGTCAAGGTTGTCTAACCATTGTGGTCTTGTGGAAATCTTTTCTCACTTAGCGCGAAGCATAAGCTGGGGTAGAAGTCCACGCTATAGAGTTCAGATTCTGCAAGATGCCACGAGAAACGCTCGATACCTGCCAACGTCCCTCCCAGGCGATAATTACAACTCACCACCCCGTATCGCAAAGGTGAGTTCAATATGTACGCTGTTCTGAAAAACGATACTGACGCGGTCGAATATGTCCAGATCGCAGGAAATCGCTCAATTCTGCGCCCTCTGGCCAATTCTCGAGCATCTGCAATTTGGAGAAGGCCGCCGACCACGGGACTTGGCCGCGCCTGTCACGGGTCAGAAGCCTAAGTGAAATAATTATTTGATGATCCCTGTGATCGCCGCAGCGATCAGTGGAATCAAGATCCAGCCGGCGACCCGGTGCACTTGCGCGTAGTTTCTCAGTCGATAGTCCTTGGCCCTCCACCTCTTCGAAACGCCCAGGTCAATCGGCGATAACAAATCCAGGCTGAACCAGAATGGGTTATACCATTCATCGCTGCACTTTTCGTCGTCATGTTCCATGCACTGGCGTCGAAAAATGAGGGCTCCCACTAAGATTAATAGTAGCGCGGCCAGGCCTGACCTCCACGGCCTTCTGCCGTATCCCACCAGGAGATCGAGCATCAGGTCGAAGGGCCTCTGCAAGAAATAGAGTTGCGCACGCCCTCGTCGGCGCATGTCGATGTAGACATCGTCCGCCTCGTCTGGGTTGCCATGCGCGCGTAAATATCTCTCCAATTCAAGATATGGCTGCGGACTATATGGAGATGAATCGATCAAAGCCAGCATCCTGATGGCTGAAGGTTCTACTTGATACTGCGGAAGCTCGATTCCGTCAAACGTGAGGCCTTCCAGACGAAAGTCTCGCGTCTTCACTCCTCTTTGAAGCCACTGGTCGAAACCAGTTATGGTAAGGTCTTGAAAATGACTGTGGTTGAGATCGACATGGCCTACAGGAACGACGTTCTCCAAATCAGTCGGACCCTCCATATCCACAAAGCCAGCTTGCAGGCGGGAGAGTGCAACGTTCTTCACTTCGAACCCATGTCGAATCTGGGCTTGGTTGATTTCAAGATCTATGTTGCCCAGCGGATCTGAAGAATTTTGGCCAAGCGGCAGAGACCCTTCCAGTTGAAGCGAGAACAGATCCCCATCGCTTAGATTCAGTTTCCCTGCAAAGTGACACTTCCGGAAGAAAACCGGCGCTTTCGCTTTGAGGCTGTCGAAGTCAGCATCTTCGGGCGACTCGTAGTGGACTTCGTCGGACAGCAGTTCGCTCCCGATTTCGGCGTAAGTGAAGTTGACCGTGCTGTAGAAGTACGTCCCGTGCAGATTCAGCGCGTCCTCGACCTTCATTCCGAGGAAAAGTGCGCTCGAAGTGTTCGCGTTCATGTCCTTCATCCCAATCACGCTGTGGTCGAGCGACAGATCGTGAGCGAACTTGTCGTAACTGAAATCAATCCCGCCTTCAAATTTGCACTTGGCGAAACGCAGTGGAAACGCAATCGTCGCGTTATTCACATTCAGTTGGCCATGCACCGTGACATTACTAATATTGATTCCATACGCGACGATTGCAGCATTAGGGTGCGTGCTCGTGATGAGTTCTTCCAGAAACTCGTGGCGGAGCACCCTCTCATTTTCTTTGAGCGGCGATTCTTCAAGGTCCGCCTCGCCTTTTATCTTCAGGTGTTCCAATACGAACTTTTCAGCGGGAGTCTTCGCAACCTGGCCAAATGCTGCGGGCGCATTCGCAATCGCTCCCGCCAAGAGAAATCCCAGCGCGACTCTGAGTCCGTAGCGGAACCGGGGGATGCAAACGATTTTCTTGAACCGTGTCACCTCGGGTTTAGTCCCCCGTCCTGCGATCGGGCAGTGCTCATCTGCGAGTCGTAGGAGTAAATCACCTGCTCGCCATAGAGCAATTCTGTCGACCACCATCCCAGAATGGCAGCGCCGGTAAGAATTGCGGAAAGTAAGACGAGCGCCGCCCACTGCTCCTTCCTCCAACGACACCTCGTCCCCACTTCCCGTGCGGACTCGAACTCCTTCGCGCGGGCATCGTCCGGCCTCTGCGTCGACGGGCGTCGCCACACCAACCACCCGCCGACCCATCCCAGCAGACCCAAAGTAAATTCCATCAAGGGCGGATCGGAGGGAGTGTTTCCCCAAAAGTGATGAATCGCAGCGATCAGGGCTGCGGCAAGATAAAGCGCGGGCGCAATTGCGACCACAAGGCGCAACCACCGCCTCGCGTTTTCGCGCCGCAGCGCCGCGCCCCAGGCGAATAGGCACAGCGAGAATGCGGTCACCCCATTGAACGCCGCGCCCCGAAGCACCATCACCTGGTCGTGCAGCTGGCGCAGCCGCACGGTATAGTCCCCGCCCTTGTCCATCAAAGCATTTTCCTGCAGGCCAAAAATATTTCTCGCAGTCCCAATTAAGTCTTGGTCCGATTTGTTGTACCGATGGCTCTCGCGGAACTTCAGGTTGCGATCGCACCCACCGGTGGAAACCTGCACCAGGAATGTGCGGACCTTCGCCGCAATGGCAGGAGTTCCCGCGTTAGTGGGTAGGAGATTGTTGCCATTACTGTCGCAGTAGACGCTAGCAAGAATTCGGTCTTCCGTCAGCGCCCAACGGAATAGTTGGCCATCGACCTGGAGATAAAGATCGTCGTCGTTGAAAATATCCTGCGCCACGCGAGTGACGGCAGAGCCCAGCGTGTATGCGACGGCGAACAGAAGAATGCCCACAGCTGCCGGCTGCTCTTGCTTTTTCAGCCAGCCCAGGAAGCTTCCGATGCGATTCTCGCCTTCGAAATAAAACAAGTGAATGGCCAGGACCACCCAGGGAGCAGCGAGCGCTCCCACGATGATGATGTCGAATGCAATTGTGAGGGCGCCCATGGCGGTATTCCTTCCCGGCGTGGCTCCTGGCCCGGTTCCGACGGCGTCTATTTCAAGTCCGCCAGATCCGGATGTACCTCAGTTGCGTTTTTCCTGTTGATTCCCACATTCCTGCGGCGAGATCTGACTGACATCTTCCCAGCCGCCGTTATTGTCCTTCCGATGCTGGATCGAGACTCCATTCGTCCCGTCGACAAAACGCCAATTTTTACTGTGTGTGCCAATCCTCCGAAACTTCGTTCCCGAATTTCGTGACATTGGCTTCCCCGGCGCTGACACCTTCCATGAGCGCCCGCTATCTACACTGCGATGAACGTAAAGGGCCCCCGGCCACTCGGGACGATGAATATCGATATGCCGTACCCAAGCCAGTAGACTGCCATCTGGCAGGCGCGCAATGTCCTCTAGTGACGCTGGCCCTTCGTAAATCGTGGATTGCACCCATTCGTAAGGCTTCTCGCCTGGTATCCAAATGAAAGGATCAATTCCTGGACCCTCCGCGATGTGAATTCCGGCCAGCCACAGTCCATTCGCTGCCGGATGGAAAAAGTCGAACTCGCTACCCTCGAGCGACGGCCCTCGCTTCTGCCAGCTCTTTCCTCCATCGCTTGAGACGAAAACCTGGGCAGATGAAATCTCGGAGCCACAGTCCCGGACCTCCGCGAAAAAAACAACTACGTCTCCCTGAACGACAATTCCTTTTCCACTGACGTTCTCGTTCCCCGCCGCCGCGACTAACAACGACATCGTGAGGTTCGCCGCCAGCAACAGAACCAAATTGTTCCTACGGAAAATCGACAATTTTGTTTCCCTCCTCGATGAGTAGAGGCAGCAGTGTGTTGAGCGCCTTTAGCGTGGTTGGCTTGTCGTGAAAAAGAATGTCACAGGTCTTCTTATGACATTTGGCCAATTCTTTGACCACTTGCATCACGATGGCATTGGTACGGTCCAAATACTTCCAATCCAAGGAGTCGGCATCCCACATCCACGCCTTGGTAAATCCAGCGGCAGCGGCCACTTTGCGGACACGTCCGTCGACCGCCCCATACGGCGGCCGCCAGTTGGGAGCCATGCTCTTACCGGTTTGCTTCTTGATGACGGCATCGGTTCTCATGATTTCATCGGTGATCTGCGTGTCGCTCAGCTTTGTAAGCACTGGGTGGTCCCAAGTGTGCAGGCCCAAACCGTGACCGTCCGCCACGATCGCCTTGATATCATGCTCACGTTTTGCAGCAAATTCGCCTTCAACAAAAAACATGGTGGAGATCTTGAAACGTCGCAAGAGCGCCCTCATGTCCGCGTTCTGAGGGCCGGGAGCATCGTCAATGGTAATTTGAATGTTCTTGCTAATGTCGACGCCCTTGCGTAGAGCGGCCCAGGTGTCTTGATTAACGATCCCGTTGGGAGATAGTTTGTTCTTACGTTGGACCTCCTTTACTCCAGCCTGCGTCTCGGCACCGAAATAGCCATCGGTCCAGAAATGCCTCCCCAGATGTTGTTCATTTAGCAATTGCTGCAGGAAGAAGACTTCCGGGTCATCTTTGAGTCCTTGCCGAAGCGTGTTCATGGACAAACTCTCCGTGCTTGGGCGATTGTGCCCGTTCTTCTCGCGTTTTGCGCTGAGGTTGGGCCTTGATGCTGTTATTTCAAGTCCGCCAGATCCGCCTGCAACTGCTGCAGGCTGAAGCCTTGCAGCGTGGTCTTTTTGCTCGTCAGATAGTCACTGCTCAAAATCGCGTAGGCTTCGTCGCAGTACGCCTCCCAGAACGACCACGTCATCATTTGTAGTGCTCCCCAGGTCACAACCGTTACACCCCGCACGTCGTAGGCGACCACCGGAACTGCGTGCCCACCCCACGAACCCGGCTTCCCATCGCGGATCGGGCCTCCCGGAGGCACCGACCAAGGCTGGTGATTCTGCACCTGGGCTTGCGCGCTGATGGGCAACTGCATCCCGATGTAGCAGCCCTCGAAGATGTAAACCGAATCCATGATGTGATTGTGATTGGCAGGCTCGAGCGCGACATAGGCGCCGATCTTGTGCCCGGCGATCCCGGTCTGCCGCCAGTAATTCAGCACATCGACCTCGATCGCGCCATTATCATTCGCCCCGGTCGCGGGATTGTAGCCGGTGATGGCCGAATACGCGGCTACGATCTGCTTGTCGGTGGGCGTGAACATTTTCTTTCCCGCGTTCGCGGTCCACTCCATGAGCAAGTGGCCCGCGGCCGCGCACGTGCAGTCGCCAATCTGATCGTTGTCCATCATTCCCCATGACGTTCCCACCTTCGTCGTGAGATCGGCACTCGCGGGCGGCGTGGGCAACGCTGGCGTGACATACGAGGCCAGCAAGAGGGTTCGCGGATCATGTCGTGCCGGGCTCTTGCCCAGCTTGAGTTTGCGCGGATCGATTCGCGTCGGGTCCGATCTCATGGTGACGCCGGCTCGCGAGTCGGGAGCGGAACGGTCCAGTTTCCTTACAGGCATAGGAGTCTCCTTCGGCAAGATTTGAAAATGGCCCGGAATTGGAATGCGAAAAGATCCGCCCGCCCGCATCAAGCGCGGTCGCAGACGGATTTCACTTGGGGGGAAGAAGTAGCGCGCATATTAGACCCAATCGCGCGCGAGGTCCGACGCAACCGGAAAATTGTTACGAAAAACGAACAAGAAGTTCTGCCATGCTCCCGCAGAAACTTGCCAGAGCCTATTGCAGCGCCACCTTCATGTCCAGATTATGGGCGAGGAAGGCCCAGTTGTCGGCGGTCTCATCGATCAATTTCGTGATCGACTTCCCGGCGCCGTGTCCGGCTTTGGTCTCAATGCGAATCAGGACGGGCGCCGGCCCGGCCTGGTACGCCTGCATAGTGGCGGCAAATTTGAAGCTGTGGCCAGGAACCACGCGGTCATCGTGGTCGGAGGTCGCGATCAGCGTTGGCGGATATTTGGCTCCCGGTTTCAGGTTGTGCAGCGGAGAGTATGCATAGATCGCTTTGAATTCTTCTGGATTGTCGGAGGACCCGTAGTCCGAGGTCCACGCCCAGCCGATGGTGAATTTGTGAAAGCGCAGCATGTCCATAACGCCGACCTCGGGCAGGGTTGCGCCAAACAGGTCGGGACGCTGCGTCAGGCAAGCGCCCACCAGCAAGCCGCCGTTGCTTCCGCCGCGGATCGCCAGCTTCGGCGTGGAAGTGTACTTGTTGGCAATGAGCCATTCGGCGGCAGCGATGAAGTCGTCGAAGACATTTTGCTTCTTCAGTTTCATGCCCGCCTGGTGCCACTCCTCGCCGTACTCGCCGCCACCCCGCAAGGTGGGCTGGGCGTACACGCCTCCCATCTCCAGCCAGACAAGATTGGGAACCGAAAAGAACGGGGTCAGCGAGATGTCAAACCCTCCGTAGCCGTAGAGCAGCACAGGATTCTGCCCATCCAGCTTCAATCCTTTTTTGTAAGTGAGGAACATGGGAACGCGCGTGCCGTCCTTGCTGTGGTAGAAAATCTGTTTGGTTTCGTAACGGCCAGGGTCGAAGTCGACTTTAGGCCGGCGGAACACAGCGCTCTTGCCCGCTTCAGGATCGTAGCGATAGACGGTGTTGGGAGAAATGAAGCTGGTGAAGCCGTAGAAAGTTTCTTTGTCTTTGCGCTTGCCGCCGAAGCCTGATGCCGTACCGATGCCGGGCAAGTCCACGTTGCGCAGGAACCCGCCTTTCAGGTCGTACACGCGAACATCAGTGCGCGCATCCTTCAGGTATCCCACCAGAAAAGAATTGTCGACGACATTGGCGAACTGGAGCTTGTCCGCGCCCTGCGGGACGATGGTCTTCCAGTTGGCGCGTTCCGGATGCCGCGTATCGATCGCGATCAAACGTCCGCGCGGAGCGTCGAGGTCGGTATGGAACCAGAAGACGGGGCCGTCATTGTCGATGAATTGGTAGCGCGCATCGAAGTCGTCGAGCAACCTCATGACCTGCGAATCCGGTTGCGTCAGATCTTTGTAATAGAGCCGGTTCTTCGGCGAGGTGCCCTGCGAGACTTCAATGATCAGATAGTGTCCATCGTCGGTGACGCTGCCGCCGAACAACATCTCTTTGTTGTCGGGACGCTCGTAGATGAGCGTGTCTTCCGTCTGCGCCGTGCCCAGGCGATGGTAGTAGAGCTTCTGGAAATAATTCGTGTCGCGCATCGCCGCGCCCTTCGGCTCGTCGTAGCGGCTGTAAAAGAAGCCCTTGTTGTCTTTGCTCCAGGATGCGCCGGAGAACTTCACCCACTTCAGATCGTCGGAGAGATCTTTGGCGGTGTCGACGTCGCGCACGTGCCACTCGGTCCAGTCGGAACCGGAGGTGGCGAGGCCATAGGCCATGAGTTTTCCATCATCTGAAATGGCAGTGCCGGCCAGCGCGACCGTGCCATCGGGGGAAAGCGTGTTGGGATCGAGCAGGACGCGCGGTTCAGCATTCAGCGACTCGGCGACGAAGAGCACGTTCTGGTTCTGCAATCCGTCGTTGTGCTCGAAAAAGTAGCGGCCGCCTTCCTGTTCAGGCACGGTAAAGCGTTCGTAGTTCCAAAGCTTGGTGAGGCGATCGTGAATGGCTTGCCGGTAAGGAAGTTGGTCAAGGTAGCCGAAAGTTACTTTGTTCTCGGCGTCGACCCAGGCATGGGTTTCGGCGGAGTCCGTGTCCTCAAGCCAACGGTAAGGATCGGCAACCTTTGTGCCGTGGTAATCGTCGACCTGATCGCCACGCTTGGCTTGCGGATAGATGAGCGGCGCCGACGAACTCTGAGCGGAGGCCAGCAGGGGCAGACAAAAAGACAGGAATGCTAAAACAATTGCTGCGCGGCGAGCAAGATGCATGGATGCCTCTTGAGATCGAATCGAAAGAGCCATCCATTTTGCCTGAGAGGGAAAGGGCAAGTACAGCCCCAATGCGAAAACGCTCATTTTCACGCTTCGGCCAATGTTATGTTTTGATGCGATCCATGCCGCTCGGGTGGGGAGCATTCAGCAGTCAGCCACGAATGAGCAATGACGAGTAAGAATTGAATGTCGATTGCCCGACTGCTAATTGCTCTACTCGCCGGGCGTGTTGGGCGAATTAGCATGGCTGTCGCAACCCGTTATCTCGGGTTGCGGACGAGAAAAACCGTCTCAACTCCCGGTTGATGAGTGCTATGGGGATATTTCGACAGCTACTTCAATCTCGGCGTTTGGCTCCGCGATTCGCTGATCCAGTTCATACCGTTTGGTTGGTTCAACCTCTAAGCCAGAAACCTTCGGCCGTACTTGGCTCCCACCCCGAACAGACCGGAAAGAAGCAACGACAACGAGGATGGTTCGGGTGTGACGAGCGGTGTGACGGAAAGAGTGCCCGAGGTGAATGCATCAAATGGGTTGCAGAGATTGCTTGTGGTTGAAGTAACACAGATCCCGGAGAGGTTGGTTTTCCCATTGAAGCTCGTGAGAAGCGGACCGCCGCTCAGCAAGGACGTGTTCGAAAACAACAACTCGATCATGATGTCGCAATTCGCGTCGTTGCAGAAAGTGAACACTGTGGTATTGGGAAAAGATGGGAACGCAACCCCCGAAGCCCCGGCTGCGCTGGAAAAGATATTTCCGACAGGAGTTACAAAAGACCAGGTTCCAATCACGTGAGATGACGAAAAATCATCGCTGAAGGTTCCGGTAGCAGTCCCTGAAGGCGAGTTACACGTACCTTGAATGCACGTCAGGGTACCCGTGAACTCAAAACTCGTGCTATCGGCGACGGCATACGTTGACAAAATGCAATAGATAGCCACCAGCATTAGAAGTTGGTGTTTTGTGATACGCCGCAGTCCGTTCATTCCAGGCACCTCCGCCAATGCGCGGTAGGATAGTAGCACGGGTCAGTAGTCGGCATTGTATACAGAGAGAAGGCTGTATTTGTAGGATGGCGCACGGGGTTATCACTCAGAACGCAGGACCCGTGGGTGCTATGGCGATTTAACGTCAACTGCCGGATGTGAATTCCTCTAAGAGAGCCGGGTCATCCACTCTTTGGACACTCTCCATCTTCCCTCCTTGGCTCTCGAAACGATGTAGGTATTGTGTGACGCGCTCAGGCCGTCCTCGAAATATCCGCCAGCAACCTCAGCATGTGTCTGCGAAATCCACTTGATGCTCTTCACCCAAAAGACCAACCCGCGCTTGCCTGTGGCTTTTTCCACGACGCCCTTGTACGCATCTGTGCTGCAATCCGACGCTCTGTGGACTGGCAGTTTGAACCCTGCAAACCGTTTCATGAAGTCATCGGGCGGATCGGCCCCGTTTTCAACCGAAATACAATAGACGGCAGCGCTGCTCCCCTGAATCGATGCATTGTGGCCGAACTGGTATCGAAACACGGCCTCGCGAATATCATTTTGCTGCTGTTGAGTGAAGCTCGCCATGTGCCCGGACGTGGTCTTGTCCTTTTGTGGCTGTGCAGGTGAGATTACGGAGAGAACGACGCCGACGATAACGAACCAACGCATGCCTTATTGGACACCGGGGAGAATCAACGAGCACGATTACGTGCGTAACTACTGAAATCAGGCGGTTGCGCTCAGAACCCCCTTCGCAGGTCAAGCAGTGAAATCGAGATTTTGCAACAATTAAGTAGCAGGCTGAAGTCGCTGCACTCGCCTCACTTCCATCCATCCCACACAAACGCATCCAAGAAATACGCCCACACTTGGCACAATGGCGTTGAACGCAACCTGCTTCCAGAAATACGAATAGGGAATCGAATCCCTTAGCCAGTCCAACCGAGTCATCCTTACCTTCCTTTTGCTCAGGGTGGCTTCCATTTCGTTTACGGTGAGATTTCCCATCTGACGACGTTCACTGTCGCTCAGCGGTGGCTCGAACTTTATTCCGCCGCGAATTGTCGCCAATTGACTCACAAAGCCAATTGCAGGACCGAGAAGAATTGCGGCAATTAAAGACTTAAGGAAGAGTGCCTTCATGTGCGTGCCCCACCTTGGAAAGTCTCAGTCTAACGAAATGCGGAGGGATCTGGCAGGTAACTGCTGTAACCCACGCGGGTTCGCTCATGAGGGTTTTGAGTGTAATCGAGATGTTACGTCATTCATCCACGGCTAGCAAAAGAACGGGGCATCAGTGCAGCAGGTGTCACGTTCGACTTCCCCCTATGGCTCAAGTATCCTCTTCTGAATATCGGAGGCTAGAATGAGGCTTCTTCGTGTCGCTACCCTTCTTGTCATGTGTGGCACCGCCCTCTTTTCTGTTGGGAAATCTGGAACGCCACAGAACTCAACAGCGAAGGAAGCCGCCCCGCCGGATGACATTCCCAAGTCCATCGCGGAAAGCGTCAGCGGCACACTCCAGTTTGCGGAAGGGAATTTTCTTGACCTCGCTGAAGCCATGCCGGAAGACAAGTATTCCTACATTCCCACAGTCGGCAAGTTCGATGATGCCCGCAGCTTCGGGGAGCAGGTGAAGCACGTCGCCTGCGCCCAGTTCGCCTTCTTCAACGAATTTGAGGGCAAGAAACCACCCGCAGACTGCGAAAAGGGTGGCCACGATCCGGCGAAAACCAAGACCGAGTTGATTAAGTATCTCAAGGACTCCTTCGACTACTCGAACCACATCCTCGCCACGCTCACTGCGAACAATGCGCTCGACCGTGTCGAAGGCCGTTACGCCGGACCAAACACAAAACTTGGCATCTCTGTGGTTGCCGTCTGGCACATCACCGACCATTACGGACAGCTTGTCGAGTATCTGCGCTTGAACGGCATTGTCCCACCGATGACGCAGAAATACAGGCTAAAGGCTAGATGACTATCTTGTTCGACGGCGCTCCCGGCATCCCATCCTGAAACAACCGAAGCCGAATACGCGAAGCTGCCAGTCGCAGTGTCAGCTATCAAGGGGCTGGGAAGAGCGCGTCCCGCGGGGTAGAAATTCTTTAGCTGTCGAAACCAGGCCATAGCGCTCAGAACCCCTGTTCCGGGCATTTTGAGCGCTATGGCGATTTTGCAACAGCAACCGACTATAGTCTCCGTCACTTTGAGCAAAGGTAACGTGGACTAAGGGGTTTGACATGGCTTAGGATTTCCAAGGATGAAGCTTCCTGATGTCCAAGGCGCGACAAGTAAAAGTAGCAGAGCAGGATGGTCAATCATTTTGCTTGCCTGCATGGAAGTCAGCGGGGTCATCGGATTCGCGCAGGGTGCCCTCTTGGCCGCGTTCTTAAAGGAAACTGCGTGGTGGTACTGTCTGTTCATCGCCGTGCAAGCTGCGGTGGTCGGCTTCATTGTTGGCGGAGTTTGGGGATTCCTGCTTATTATCACGTTCTTTCGGAGAACCCTGACAAATCGCGCTTTCTACGGAGTTGCTTTCGTTTCGTTGCTTGCCGGATTGCTCTCTGCCGTGTACCTGCACTTCATCGTGAGGGATGCGGAACCCATCTCTGTTTTCATCATTCCAGCAGTGAGTCTAGTCGCTGCCTGTGCCGTACGCGCTCATCAATTCGTCGGAAATTCGCTTTCGCCTGCAAAGTGAGAATTTGCTCTTGCCGATTGTTGGCGCTATCAGATGGGATGAGAAGGCCGGTCTCCGGACGGGATGCTGTACGCTCCCAAGTTAT